>JASGIX010000016.1:0-65144 GCA_049840955.1 Polyangiaceae bacterium | reverse complement strand
CTGGAAAATGCTCGCGAATGGATTGTCCGCTGAGGTCGGGTATACCGAACATGGCTTGCATCGCCGGATTCATTGCTATGTAGCGGTAGTCGCGGTTCCCATTCGGAAGGAGTGGCAGTCGCTCGAACAGGCAGACCGCCTCATCAATGATATCGAAGAGCGTGCGATATCGAACCTCGCTCACGCGCAATGCTTGCTCTGCCCGCTTCTGTTTGGTGATTTCCTCCATCAGAACAATCGCGCCCTCCACCTCTCCGCGGTCATTCTGAAGCGGTGACGACGTCACCCTAATCCACACTTCGATGCCGTCGGGGCGGTAGTATCGGAAGTCGATTCCCGGACTCACCGTCTCTCCTCGAAGCGCACGGCTGCCCGGGTATTCATCGGGTTCCAGCACTCGGCCGTCCTCCGCCCAGGCCTGCCATTGCCGGGCGCGCTCTCGGTCTCGAGAGGGTAGCCGTGGCGGGAGCATTCGCTCCCAACGCTCGTTGCAGACCAGCACTTCACCCTGCTGATCGACCACTCCGATACCGAGTGGTGCTTGCTTCAGAATTGCGTGGAGACGCGCCTCGCTCTGACGAAGCGCATCCTCGGCGTGCTTGCGAGCCGTGATGTCTCGGAACCCAGTGACGGTCCCGCGGAACTCGCCGGCATCCGTGCGCAAGACTGCGCACCGAACCTCGGCAAGTATTCGGTGACCATCCTTATGGAAATAGCTCACCTCACCGCGATATCCTCCGTGCGCTAGCATGGACGAGATGGCCGCCTCCCGGCTCGAGGTCGCCACGATCGTTCGAAATACCGTGACCGAGGGCTGGCCGAGTACTTCGTCCACGGACCACCCGAAGAGCTCTTCTGCTGCGGAATTCCAGTATGTGATCACGAAGTGCTGGTCGGTCGCCACCATCGCCTCGGCGCAGTTGGCAAGCAGATCCGCTTCGAGTGTCATCGCGTCCTCACTCTCTCACCGCTCCCGCTCGTCCGACTACTGGGCAGAAACGGCGTGGTGCAGTGACCATCAGCCTTGACCGATTGCCTTCTTGCTTCATCGAGAAGACTCCGTTGTCTGCCTCCCAGTGCAGCCAATGATTTTTCCACTGACCTCACCCTGATACCTCACGGAAATCACCCTCGGCCATGGCTCTTCCTCGGCTATCGCTCGCGCCCCCCTCGCGTCGGACACGACGCATTGGGGCCGTCCGAGGATACTCAGGGGCGAGGGCTTGCGTCACTATGTCGTTGTCATTCTCTGGTGCTGCTTGCGAAAAAGTGTGCCGCGCATCGAGTTCCCGCAAGCGCTGTTCGGCTCGATTCTGCGCGTACTTCGGGGCAGACTGCCTCGTCGCTGGCGATGTACCTCCACCGCTCGCGCCGAGAAAACACATGACTTCCGGAGCGAAACACGCGCGGGGTGTTCGGATCCCCCGCGAACGTCACCACACGAGGGCACCAGTGTCGCCGAGCCCGATTACTTGCATCGTCGACGCACGCTTCGAGATCGAGCGCCAGCACGGAGATGAATGTGCCCCAAACATGGGCACCGACGTCGGACGAGCGACGGTCACGCATGCTCAAGTGTGCGCTCGATACGCCGGGTACGCGAGCGTGGTCCTATTGCGCGGTCGTCACTCGGCGCGGTCGTCACTCGGCGCGGTCGTCACTCGGCGCGGTCGTCACTCGGCGCGGTCGCGTTGCGCAAGGACAAGGGCGTCGAAATGTCGAAGCCGAGTCCATGATTGTCGCTGCAAGCCGTAGCTGAGCCGAGGACCTCCAGCGCTTCACGCATTCCAAACCGCGAACCGACGGTGCTTCACGTGGTTGCCTCCTCGGAATACTCTCAATTCGTTACTCAGCTTCGCATAACCAGTGTTCGTCATGTACCGGCCAATGAGAATCTTGAGCCGGACCGCTCGAAACGAACGACCTCTAGGGTGGCGAATTCACCATCGTGAAGACCACTTCAGCCGCTTCTGCCTTCGGAGTCCAGCAAGTCCATGCGTCATCCCACATCACAGCCATCCTTCGTCGTTTCGACGGTTCGTCCGATCTGGGCAATCCTCCTGCCCTTCCTTGGTCTCGCTTGTAGCGGCGGTGATGGCTCGGACGGTGGACACTCGAACGGTGGCGCTGGCACGAACGCTTCGACAACAGGCGGTTACGGAGGCACGGACTCTGGTTCCAAGAGCAGCGCGGGCTCAGGCGTTGGCGGCAGCGTTCTGAACGGCGGAACCGGAGGCTCAGGTGATCTCGGTGGTACGACTTCGACGAGTAGTCAAGCTGCAAGCGGCGGCAACGTGTCCAGCGGCGGCACAACGACAACCTCCGGTGGAACTGCAGGCGGCGGCAACGTGTCGAGCGGCGGCACAACGCCGAACACCGGCGGCACAACGCCGAACTCCGGCGGCGCAACGTCGAACACCGGCGGCGCAACGCCGAACACCGGCGGCGCAACGTCGAACACCGGCGGAACCGCTAGCGGTGGCGCGACAGCAACCGGAACGAGCACGCCCAATATCGTTGCCGCAACCTGCACGACGAGCGAATCGACCGCCGATGTCGAAATTGCCGGGACGACCGATGGTTGCGGCACACCGAATGGCAGCTTCGGACTAACCACGACGACCGACTATTATACGGTAAATACCGGCAGCGGTTTGGTGTTCAGCGTACGACGCACCGATCCGAGTGCCAGTACTCAGGCTGCAGGCGATATCTCGAGCTTGAAGTACAACGGGGTGGAGTTCCAAGATCAAACGCGAGGCTCGCAAGTCGGCGTCGGACTCGGTGGAGGAACGGTCTCCGCGACGACCTATGGCAGCAACTACATCAAGATCACGGCCACTGCCACGGATGGCGATCTGACGCACTACTACATCGCCAAGAACGGCTGCTCGAACGTCTATATGGCGACGCATTTCACTTCGGAGCCGAGCCTCGGCAATGTGCGATACATCGCGCGCATCTTACGTGGGGTACTGCCAAACGGTCCTACTCCGTCGGATCTCGAGGGAACGACGGGTGCTATCGAGGCGTCCGACGTCTTTGGTCTCACCGACGGACAGACCCGTTCGAAACACTATTCGAACCATCGCCAGATGGATTGGTCGTACACCGGCGCGACAGGAACGAACGTCGGGATCTGGATGATGAAGGGCAACGAAGAAGGAATGTCGGGCGGCCCGTTCTATCGGAATCTCATCAATCAGGGAACCACGACAAATCAAGAGATTTACGCGCTCATCAATTACGGGGAGTCCCAGACCGAGGCGTTCCGCACGAGCGTGCTCAACACTTATACGCTCATGTTCACGAACGGTAGTCGACCCAAGACGCCCGATCTGTCCTTCGAGAGTACGCTTGACTTGGTCGACTACGTTCCGACTTCGGCACGCGGCAACGTCGTCGGCGTCGGAATCGCTGGACGCGATGGCTGCCATCAGTACGTCGTCGGGTTCGCCAATGCAAAGGCGCAATACTGGGCCGTTGCCGCCGCCAACGGCAGCTACTCGCGGTACGGAATGATCCCCGGCACCTACGACATGACGATATATCAGGGGGAGTACGTCGTCTGGACCGGAAGCGTTACGGTGAATGCGGGCGCCTCGACGGCACTCAACACGATCAGCATCACCGCCGATCCGAACGACATTCCCGTCATTTGGCGCATCGGTGAGTGGGACGGCACTCCCTTCGAGTTCCTCAACGGCCCGAAATTGCGGAGCATGCACCCCCAAGACGTGCGCATGGCGGCCTGGGTTCCGACGACCTACGTCGTTGGGAAGAACAAGCCTTCGGAGTTCCCCTCGGCGCAATTCCGCGGGGCAAACAGCCCAACGACGATCAAGTTCAATCTGACGGCAGCACAAGCTGCCGCGGCTCACACGCTGAAGATCGGGATCACCGTGGCGTACAACAATGGGCGACCGCAAGCCGCCATCAACGGCCATACCCTGACTGCCCCTGCTGCGTCCAACCAACCCAAAACGCGTAGTCTTACGGTCGGAACGTACCGGGGGAACAACACCAACTTCAATTGGGTGATCCCGGCCACCTACTTCGTGACCGGCGAAAATACGCTGACCTTGACCCCAATCAGTGGAAACGCCGATCTCGGCACATTTCTCAGTGCGTCGTACTCCTACGACAGCGTGCAGCTCGAAGAGTGACGGCGTGGCAGGTGACGCGACGAGCATCACCTGTCGCGTGAAGTCACTTGATCATCTCAACGTTTAGAACATACTAAACGTTGTATGCCGAAGTCCGGTCTGCGCCAAGCCCGTCAGCGTTTCGTCAACGGAATCAGCAGGATAGCCCACTTCTGGGGCTTCCCGAAGGCCATGGGCGCGGTCTACGCCGCCGTCTACCTCTCACCCGAGCCCCTCAGCCTGGACGGCATCGTCGAGGCGGTCGGTGTCACCAAGGGGGGACTCGTCGCGCATCTGCGCTCGCTCGAACGGCTTGGCATCGTCGAGCGGCAAAATCGCCCGGGAGATCGCAAGGACTACTACGTCGCCTCTTCGGATTTTCGGGGGATTGTCAGGAAAATCCTGCAAGAGCGAGAAAAGCGCGAGTTCGATCGTGCCCTGTCGTCGGTCGAAGAAGCCTTGGCCATGCTCGCCGAGGTCACTGCGACCGACAAGGAAACCGCCACACTCGTCGCATTCTATCGGGAGCGACTCGGCGCGATGCAGGCGTTCTTCAAGGGTCTCGATCGCGTCGTGGCAACGGTATTGGCGATGGACTCCTTTCGACGAGATTTCGTCGAAAGATTGCTCGGCAAACACAAAGAAAAGGAGAAGTAGCCTAGTGCAAGCACTCCATGTCGTGACGGGGGCGTTCGGCTATTCGGGCCGATACATCGCAGGCGGACTCATCGCCAAGGGACATCGCGTTCGGACGTTGACGAACTCGCCTCACCGCCAGAGTCCTCTCCAAGGCCAAATCGAGGTGCGTCCCCTCGATTTTACCAACGAACCTGCGCTGGTCGAGAGTCTCGTCGGGGCGAAGGTGCTCTACAATACGTACTGGGTCCGATTCGATCACGCGACGTTCAACCATGAGCAGGCAGTGCACGATACGAAAGTGCTCTTCGATGCCGCCCGAAAAGCCGGCGTATCGCGAATCGTCCACGTCAGCATCACGAACCCATCCGTCGACTCTGCCCTCCCGTATTTTTCTGGAAAGGCACGCCTCGAGGTCGCACTCGCCGAGCTCGGCGTGCCACACACGATCCTACGTCCAGCGGTGCTCTTCGGTGGTGTCGACATCTTGATCAACAACATCGCTTGGGCCTTACGTCATCTGCCAGTCTTCGGCGTCTTTGGTCGTGGCGATTACCAGCTTCGTCCTATTCATGTCGAAGACTTTGCGACTCTTGCGATCCAAGCAGGTGAGCAACGAGGCAACGTGACCATCGACGCCGTGGGTCCGGAGTCATTCACTTTTCGCGAACTTTCGGAGGTGCTCGGCCACATCATCGGTCGTCCTCGTCCAATCATTTCGGTTCCACATTGGCTCGGGTACCTCGTCGCGCGCTGCATCGGACTCATCCATCGGGACGTGTTCTTGACGCGCGAAGAAATCGCTGGGCTTACGGCGGGTCTACTCGAGAGCAGAGCACCGAGCACCGGGACGACTCGCTTGACGGATTGGGCGCGCGCTCACGCGGACGAGCTTGGACACGAGTACGCGAGTGAAATGCGACGGCGGCGCGACCGCTCCGTTGCTTACTCGCAAGCAGTCGCGGACTCGCCGTCGCGGTAGCAGTCGCGGACTCGCCGTCGCGGTAGCAGTCGCGGACTCGCCGTCGCGGTAGCAGTCGCGGACTCGCCGTCGCGGTAGCAGTCGCGGACTCGCCGTCGCGGTAGCAGTCGCGGACTCGCAGTCCCGGCAATGGCCGCAAGTTTTACATCCCGTCGGCTCGCACCTTGGCGGGCAGACTCTGCACTCGCGGTTCGAGATCTGGACCGACCCAAGGCCAAGCTGTATTGGTGGACCACCAAGCGGGTTTCGTCTTCAAGTAAAGTGAAGCGGGAAGCTCACGAATGGCTACGGACGAACTCCAAACCACATCGCCCGTAACCGTGTCGTAGTTGCCGTGGGCCCAGAGGCTCGTATAGGAAACGTCGGCTTTGCCGTCGTCACCAAACCGGTAGATGGCCGCGGAATCGCTATCCGTTCCAACCAGCACTTGGCTGACGGGGGCCGTCCCGAGATCGCTTGCGCTCGAGCTGCCGAACACGTTGCCAATTACCGTGTTGTCGATGTCGCCGGTGTCGAATTGGAGCGCCGTGATGTTGCCAGTCTGCTTCGCCGTCGAGCCAGCAACGGGTGGAGGAGCGAACTGACTCGATGAGTAATTCCGAAAGAACGTCAGATAGCCGGAATTGCCGTGAGTACAGGTCGCTCCCATATGCGGAGCGTAGTTTCCTTCAATGAGCTCCATGTGCGGAAAGGAGCAATGCGTGTCGATGTTGACTTCTTGCCAAGCAGCGGGTGTAGCCCAGGAGTTGTCTGCGTAGTTGTAGCCAATCACGTTACCCCCACCCGAGACGTTGAACAGGATCGGCTTGTTCATGTACCGTACCACGTTGTTCTCGACGAGGTTGTCCGAGGCGCCACAGCGCAGAACGATTCCGTAACAATCCGCACCAAAGCCGTAGTTGGCCGAGTGGTGAAAGTAGCCATCTCGAACGACGCAACGGTACGTACCCGTCATCGAGACATGCATGCCGCCGATGGTGCCATCCGTTTGCACGTTCTTTACCCAACAATAAGCCGCATTCGAAATGTCGATACCACCCGCCATCTGACCGTTGTAGCCCGGATTCGTGCCCCCCTGGATTGCCAAATCCTCGATCCCCGCCCACTTCACGACGGGGTCCTTGGTGCGGGCCACTTGGGCCGCGTAAACGCCGCTCGACTTGAACGTAAAGTGGATCGGCGTCGTCAACGTCAGCGTCCCTGCCGCTACATCTACCGATGCAATCTCGACTCGCTCGCTCACGGAACGTTTGTCCACGCGCTTGAAGTACTGACAGTCTCCCTCCTGAACCGTCGAATCGTCAACTTGGTCCACGAGCGCCAGGTCTCCTGCCGAGAAGTGGCTCGCGTTGGCCCCAACGTGCAAGACGCGGGCTTCCTTGAGAGCGTCCTCAGTCAGCGCGTAAGCCGTGTCGTAGTCGCTCGCGTAGCATGCCTGATCTTGGGAGGAACCGATGGCGAGCACGGACCCTCCGCCGGTTTTGACGATGGTGGTACCACCCTTGTCTGCACCTTGAGATCCCGCGCCGCGCAGTACGATCCCCTTGTTCAAGGTCAGCGTAGAAGTGATGGTGTAAGTTCCCGCCGCCAATTTTACGACTTGCCCCGGCGCACAGGAATTGACGGCAGAAGCGAGGTTGTCTCCTGGCTTTACGTTGGCGCAAACCGTCGTGCGTACCGGCAACCCGTCACTCCCGAGGGCAGCACCGAGTTGCGTATCGACGAGTATGCCGGGATCCCAAACCGTCGTGCGTTCGGGATCGAGCAAACCACTCGGCACGACGTTGCACGCGGTCCCGCTACAACTCGAAGCCCCAGCGGTGCTCGTGCTTGCACCACCAAAGGACGACCTACCAGCAGTATTGGCAGAGCCGCCGCGGGACGCACTCCCTCCTTCGGTGGCGGCTCCACCGCTCGACGTTTGCCCTCCGTCGCTCGAGTCAGACGATGAACTGCCACCGCAAGCCTGTGCGAACAGGGGCAATGCCCAGCACAACCCAATCAAAGACTCTCTTCGGTACATAGGCGCCTCGTGTTGAACGTCGACACTTCGTCCCCGCCACGTTCGACGAGAGTATCCTCGTGCGGCTCGCATTTCTAGAGCACATCTCCATGGCCCGTTCCTTGTCTTCGAGTGGTACTCTCCTAGCGTTCGGACCCCTATCTTCGTTTCGACCCCGGATGTGGATGTCCCACACCCGCAAGAGCATAGGAAGAGTTCACTCGAGGTCGGGGTGGGCAGCTGTAGACACAGGAACGACGCTGCGGACTCGGTCGACGACGCTGCGAACTCAACCGACGACCGCAACGGCGTGTTTGGAGCTCGTGGCTTCGCCTCCTCCGACGACCACTCGTTTGGCGCGACATCGAGGCTTCGCTTCCTCCGACGACCACTCGTTTGGCGCGATCTCGGGGCGTCGCACTCATCTACAATCTCGAGCCACAAACGTTCGTAATGCACTTGCCTCGCCGTGGCTAAGAGAGAACCACCCCAACGCGGTGCAGCCGCTTGCAATGCCGAGCTACAACGACGTTGCCTATCGCGAAATGGTGCTGCACCCGCTCGTCGACACGACTAACCTGCAAAAAGAAACCTTCCACTCACGTCGAGGTTGCATTGGCGGTTCCTACCTACGATAAGTTCATCGAGCCACTGCTTCGGTATTTGGCAGCGCACCCAGAAGGCTCGGCCGCTCGCGATGCCTACGACGCGGTGGCGCAAGCGCTGAAGCTGTCGCCAGCAGATTGCGAGGTGCTCCTTCCTAGCGGAGTGCAAGCCGTCTTCAAGAACCGCGCAGGTTGGGCGCATGATCGCCTCAAACGCGCTGGTTACTCGTCGAGTCCTCGACGCGGTTACTGGAAGCTGACGGAAAAGGGCCTCGAGTTGGCCGCAAAGCACCGTCGCGCACTCCCGCAGGCCATTCTCGATGAGATCATTTCCAGCTACAATGGCGTACGGCTGCAGCAGGCAGCGGAGCAGACAGATGCAACCGCGGAATCTCCGTCGGACGACGTTCCTACTGAATCCCAAATCCCAACGATTGCCAGCCCTGACGATCGACTCGAGGCCGCCGTCGCCGAGCTCCGCGAGAGCGCCCGCCGTGAGCTCATGGACACGCTTTCACAAGTGTCGCCTCAGTTCTTCGAGGCCATCGTGCTCGACGTCCTACACAAGCTCGGCTACGGCACGAGCCGAAGCGATCTGCAACGCGTCGGGCGTTCCGGAGACGGCGGGATCGACGGCGTCATTTCCCTCGATCGTCTCGGCCTCGAGAAGGTCCACGTCCAGGCGAAGCGCTGGCGGAGTTCTGTGGGCCGCCCAGAGGTGCAGGCGTTCTACGGCGCACTCGCCGGACAGCGTGCGAACAAGGGCGTCTTCATCACCACCTCGACGTTCACTGCTCAGGCCATCGAGTTTGCCAAGTCCGTCGAACGTATCGTACTCGTCGATGGCGTGAAACTCGCCGACTTGATGATCGACTTCGAGGTCGGCATCACGATGCGTCCCGTTCGGGTTCCGAAGCTCGACACGGACTATTTCGACGAGGGATAGCGGCTCGTGAAACAGCAACCTTGCTCGGTCGGACGCTCTTGCTTCGTAATCGACGCAACTTCCCGTCTCCGAAACTCGACCATCGACGAGCAAGTCCGAACATCGTAGAAGGGGAACCCGTCAGCGGGATCGCACCATGAAGACCTCACGCGCGCTGCCTTTTTTCACGGTTTTTGCTCTCTCCTCGTTCGTCGCCTGCTCGAAGCAGCGCCCGACGAGAGAATCGTCACCGACGCCCAAGGCGTCGGCGTCCGTTGCCCCAATCGGTCCGACACCTCCTGGCGACCCGGCAACCACGAAGGCAGGTGCTCCAAGCGGGATTGCGAGCGCAACGGCGAGCGCGTCAACGAAGTCGACTCCGCCCGCAGGGCGCGCCAAGGAGTGTTGTTCGACGTTACCAATCGTACAGCGGCGAATCTTGGCGGCAGCATGGACGAACGAGTATGGGCCGGCGTTGTTCGCGCCGCCCGCGGCGGGACCAGCCAATGGGGCACCGTCTGCCGCGCAGTCATCGGCGACGCAACCATCCGCGGTCCCGGATTCGAACCCGGCGACGCAGTCCTCCGCAACGCAACCATCCGCGGCGCAAACGACGAAGGCAGCACTCGCCCCTTCGAATCGCGCCTCGAGCTCCGCGGAGGCCGTACCAAGCACCTCCTCTGAAGCTTCTGCCCGCCCCGCAAACGCGAGCCAGACGAAGGACGGCATGGATCTCGCAACTCTCGACGCAGCAACCGGCGTTCCGGCGATGCCTTCGATGCTGGGCCAGTGTTGGCCCACCGCTGGCGGCGCCTGGACGATCCTGGTGGATGACCTAACACGAGACGATGACGATCTTCATGGCACCTGGGCCATTGGTCACGTGGATCGGAGGGGGCGACTACTGGCGGCGAAATTGAGCTCGTTCGGGTACACCAATGCTGGCGCCAAGGACGACGAGCTCGTCGTGGACGAGAGCACCCGAGGGGATTTCTCGATGCTCGACGCGAATCAAATGCGCTTCGATGCTTCGGGTTCGACCTTCGACTGGGACGGCGATGGCGAAGACGAGTTCTTCGTGCTTGCCTCGATGACACAACTCAATCGCACCCAAACGATGGGGCGGATCTGGACGTACCGTTCCGGGGTAATTCGGCTATATTGGCCGACGCACGACCTGCACATCGTAGGAATCAACGACATCGACGCCGACGGGCGACCCGATCTCGAAGTCTACATTGGCGGCGGATTGTACCTTTCCACCAGCTATCACAAGTGGATGCTGAGCGACCCACTGAACCTTATCGCGCACTCCCTCGCCGATGGAAAGTTCACATTTCGCGAACGCCGTCGCGATCGACTACGCGAAGACGACCTGCAAACCTCCGGGCAAAGAGCTCACGTCCCAACGCGACGTCCTTTGTGCCAGAGTGTGGGGTATGAGTGCGGAATCCGTCATGGCAGCCATCACTCGCGGGTGCAGGCGACCTGAGCTAGGGTCAGAATGCGAAGATCGCGACGGCTTGAACGGTATGGCGCAGATCGCAGTGCCTTTGGTAATCCCCAAGTCGGCACGGTGAGCCAGCGCCGGCGAACCAAGCGCCGCGGCGTCGTTCGTCTTCGACGCCAATCGCTTGCGGCTCGTTGCGGCGTCGATCGTGGCAACGTCGCTCGCGTCTCGCCTCCGCGCCGATTACCTGTGCAACGTCGCTTGCGTCTCGCCTCCGCGCCGATTACCTGTGCAACGTCGCTCGCGTCTCGCCTCCGCGCCCACCGCGAGAGCCACATTGCCCGCTTCTCGCTTCTTCGCCGATCGGAACCCCTCCGCGATGTTCGCGGCAAAGTAATCCGCTTTGCGTCACAAGCGTTCGGTGGCAATTTGAGCTACGATGCGCGTCTGGCCTCGGTCTGCGCAGTGTCGACCGACGTCTAGCGGGAGAGAAAAACGTGACGAGCAAGCGCGAGTTGGGTTGTTACGGTGCATTGTCGCTCGTGATTTTGGCCTGTGGCGGCAGAGCAACGGAGGGGAATACGTACGGCGGCTGCGATGGCGATGGCGACGTGGTTTGCGAGTGCGAAGATGGTCGTTCGGGCGTTGCAGAATGCCTCGCAGATATGACGGTTGGAACCTGTGATTGCGATTCTTCTCCGTCGCGGCCCGGTAATATGGGAGGGGGCGGCGCGTCTGGTGGCAAGAGCGGCAAGGGAACCGGCGGCACCTACGCGTCTACGAGTAGCGTGTCGAGCAGTGCTGGCACCACGAGTTCTTCCGGCACCACGAGTTCTTCCGGCTCGAAGTGTGAGACTCGAGGGCTCACGCACCAAGTCGTCGACGCGGATTATTCCGACTCTCTCGACCGTATCGTGCTCCTGACGTCTACGCCGAACGCCGTTGTGATGCTCAACCCGCGCACCAACGAATCAGTCTCGCTCGCTTTGCCTTTGATTGGCTCCTCGATTTCCGTGGGTCCCAGTGGCCGCCAAGCAGCAGTCGCCCATGATGGCCACCTATCCATCGTGGATCTCGACACCGCGACCATTACGAAAACCATCAGCACTACGACGGTCGAAGGTGACGTCAGTCATGGGAGCCAATGGCTATGCCTACCTCCTTCCCGAGTCGGATCAGTGGGTTGGCATCCACAGCGTCGAGATAGCAACGGCCGTCGATCATGGAAACGACGATCAATGGCAGATTTACGCCGGAACACTTGCCAAACTCCACCCGAGTGGAACCGTGATTTACGGAATCACGGTCGGCGTGAGCCCGACGGACATCGAACGTTACGATATCTCCTCGGGGATCGTCGGAACGGTGGAAGACTCGCCTTACCATGGTGACTATTTCATGTGTGGAGATCTATGGATCAGCAAGGATGGCATGCGGATAATCACCGGGTGCGGCACTGCCTTCCGCGCCGCACCGGGTACGAAGGACGACATGACGTATAGCGGGAAGCTAGAAGACTCAACTGCGTCGGCTAACACGTACGGTCCGCGGTACCAGTCCATCGCTCATGATGCGAAGAATGGCAAAATCTACGCTATCCCAGCGAACGATACGTTTGCATCGCCAAATGCACCGAGTGCGAAAGAAGCGACGGTGGACGTGTTCGGCTACGAGTATCTGAGCTTCGAGACCACGCGCGCGATACCGTGCATGCACGCTGGTGACCACGACGTCACGATGTATGGTCGATACGTCTTCGCCGCAGCCGCTGGCGACTACGTGTACGTGCTCGCGAGATCCGCTGCGGCCGGATTGCTTCAACCTTGGGGCGTCGCTTCCCTCGCGACGAAGTGACGCGGTTCACCGCAAGTGCCGTTGACGCCAGGGTGCCGCGTCGCACCTTGGCAGAAAAATGCCGTGGCCAAGGGGCTAAACCACGGAAAGCTTGGTGACTCTGACATCGAGGCCCGATCCACTCGACACGCGAGCCCCGTTCGGTGCAGAAAGCGCAAATGACAATTCAACTCCGATGAGCATTGTCCCACGACAAAACGACGTGGACGGAGCTTGAGTTGGAGTAGGTCGTGGGTTACCGTTATGTCATGCGGATTCACTTAATTCAGCGGCTTATGGGGTTATGCGTATTGGGTGGTATTAGCTACGCCTGCGGCGCGGAAGTCGAAGACACTGACGGCGAGCACGGCAGTGTCGGCGGCGCCACGAACATGGCGGGAAGCGCGGGCCACGGAGTCTCGACGGGTACGACCGGAACCGTCACGGGCGCCACTACGGGTTCGAGCACTGGCGCCGTCACCGGCGCCGTCACGGGAACGACGACTGGCGCCGTCACGGGGACGACAACTGGCGCCGTCACGGGAACGACGACTGGCGCCGTCACCGGCGCCGTCACGGGGACGACAACTGGCGCCGTCACCGGCGCCGTCACGGGCACGGGTTCGTGTACCGGCGCCGTCACGGGCACCACCACCGGTTCGAGCACGGGTTCGTCGGGCGGTGCAACTTCCGGAACGCCTGGCGAGGATTGCGAGGAAGGCGCGCCAACGGTGTTCAAGGAGGTGTCATGCGAGATCGGCACCGGCACGGGTTCCGTCAGTTGCGTCGACGGCACCTGGGTCATTACCTCCTGTGCAACGAATCCAGGCACGAGCACCGGGACCGTTACGGGTACCACTACCGGCTCGAGCACGGGCACGGGCACGGGTTCGTGTACCGGCGCGGTCACGGGCACCACCACCGGTTCGAGCACGGGTTCGTCGGGCGGTGCGACTTCCGGAACACCTGGCGAGGATTGCGAGGAAGGCGCGCCAACGGTGTTCAAGGAGGTGTCATGCGAGATCGGCACCGGCACGGGCTCCGTCGGTTGCATCGACGGCACCTGGGTCATTACCTCCTGTGCAACGAATCCAGGCACGAGCACCGGGACCGTCACGGGTGCCACTACGGGTTCGAGCACGGGAAGTAGCCGCTGAGGGCTCACCGCTGGCATACGTCCGGCTCGAGTCGTGAGCCGTAGCGCAGCGCTCGCCCTCGAGGAGATCACTCTCCACGAGGGCAAGCGGCAATTCGCCCCCCGCGACGCCCCGCTCGAAGTACTCGCGGCCTGACGCCTCGCAGCAACGCTCGTCCGGCAAGTTCGCGGTAACGCCCGCGACTTTGGGCCGTTGACGCGGTGACGCCGACGATAGAGGTCGATCCATCGGCCAGCCATTCTTGAATGGCACTCGATATAGCCGGACAGATCCGCAAGACGATCCCCACTGCTGCATCGTTAGCTGAGAGCCACACAAAAACTGGGATGAGTCGCCTCGCGAACGAGTTGTCGCTCGGTGGAATTGCGCTCGTTTTCTGCCCGCATTTCGCTCGGTGTCGACGAGGGCGCGTCGCTCAGCCGCGTTCTTTTGCGGCTCTCGTAGGCTCACGCTCGCGCTACATGACCGGGCTCAGAGAAGCCGAGCGTGGCCTCGTTGTAAAAACGGAGCCAATTCATGAATAAATTTCTCGAAGTGTGTTCGTGTATCGCTGCCGCAACTGCACTCGGAGGAGGCTGCGCCGAAAATTCCACGAGCGACGGGTCTCTCGTAGAACAAGCCGCCTCAGTGGTCACCTCGGGAGCCGTCACCGCGACGCTAGAAACCACCAGCTCTTGGAGCGGAGGCTTCTGCCAGAGCGTGACCATCAAGAACACCGGCACAGCGGTCACGAACTGGACGCTGAAACTTGCCACCAACGGCGCGACCCTCTCGAGCATTTGGAGCGCGACACAAAGCACCAGCGGCACCACGATCACGATCACACCCGCGAGCTATAACAGCAGTATTTTATCCAATGGCTCTGTGAATTTCGGTTTCTGCGGTTCCGGCGCTGCACAACCGACCTTGACGAGCATCACCGTAAACGGCGGCACGACTGGCACCGGCGGCTCGACTGGCACTGGCGGCACCACTGGCACCGGGGGCACGAGTGCCAAGGGCGGTACGACTTCGATAGGTGGCACGACGGCTAGGGGCGGCTCGACTTCGGTAGGCGGAATGACGGCCAAGGGAGGAACGACTTCGGTAGGCGGAACGATGGCTAAAGGCGGCTCGACCGCCATTGGCGGCACGACGGCCAAGGGAGGAACGACAGGCTCGGGCGGTTCCACTGCGCAAGGGCCATGCGACATCTACGCTGCGGCCAATACGCCTTGCGTCGCTGCCCACAGTACGGTGCGAGCGCTTTTCGGTACGTACAGCGGCAGCCTTTATCAGGTCAGGCGCGCCTCCGACAACACCACGCGAGACATTCCCGTTCTATCGCCAGGTGGTTACGCCAACGCGGCAGCCCAAGAAACCTTCTGCGCAAACACCACTTGCACGATCTCGGCGATTTACGACCAGTCTTCCTACAAGAACCACCTCACGAAGTCGGGCAAGATGTACTGGTTGCCCAACGGCGCCAAGGAAGCCGACGCCAGCAAGGCCAAGATCAAAGTGGGCGGCCACACCGTCTACGGCGTGTACGCGGGCGGTGGTATCGGATATCGCAATGCACTCACGAATGGCGTCGCAAAGGGAGACGAAGCCGAGTCCATGTACATGGTCGTAGACGGCAAGCGCTACAACAATCAGTGCTGCTTCGACTACGGTAACGCCGAAACGACTGGAAACGACGACGGCAACGGTACGATGGAGACCGTCTACTTCGGCAGCGACACCACTTGGGGCGGCAAGGGCGAGGGTAACGGTCCGTGGGTCGCCGCAGATCTCGAGAACGGTGTCTACAAGGGCGACAAGGGCGGCTGGCAGTCGCAATCGGTGTACACGCCGAGCGCCAAGTCCATCATCGCCAATTATGCGACGGTCATGATGAAGGGCCCCTCTGGAGGCAAGTTCGGGCTCAAAGCAGGCGACGCCCAGTCCGGTGCACTCACGACCATGTGGAACGGCAATCGGCCGTCGAACGGCTATAGTCCGAAGCGCTTACAAGGCGCGATCATCCTCGGCACGGGTGGCGACGGCAGTCCTACCGGTATTGGCACCTTCTTCGAAGGCGTCATGACCAAGGGCAACCCGCCGGATTCGGCAGACAACGCCGTTCAAGCGAATATCGTTGCCGCTGGCTACGGTAAGTAGGAGAACGATTTCGAGAACGTCCTCGACGCGGTAGGCGGTCACGTTCGACACCGATCGAGTCGATCGTCACAGCTCCAGGAGGTCCGACGACGATTCGCGTTGGCGTTCGTCGGCGGATCTCCGGAGCAGCTATCTACCGTCGCGCCGTTGGTCGAGCGACATTGGCGCCGACCATCGACGGTAGCTTAGCCCCACTGTCGTGCTGCGTCTTTGACCTCATCGACATCGAAACGCATCGTCTCCAAAGCAGCCTCGGTCTCATCGGGATGCTCGGTGACGCGCTCTCGAAAGGCGATGTAAGCGCGATCCAGACGTCGAATGGCATCACTGATGCCATTGAGTTGTGAAACGACGAGTGCACTACCAACGTAGCTCGTGGCCGTGAGAGCGTTCGCCTTTTCCAGACGAGCTTCGAGTTGCTTCGCGCTACTCTCCAGTGATTCTGGAATGGGATCCATGGCATCCCATCGACTCACTCGGGATACGGCGTCGAGCGAGTCCAAAAGGGTCAACAAGGCCTCGCGGATCACCGCGACGCGACGGTCGTTCATCTTGTCCTACAATGCGCTTTCGACTGGACGCACGGTAAAAGGTCCAGCGTGGAGAGAATGGGGCGCGAGACGGGGAACATCCCTTACGTCTCCTGCTCTGACTGGTCTTCGTCCAGAACTGGCTGTGGACCAGGAACGATCCCCGCGATGTCGGGATCGACGCCGGGCTCTCCCGGTTTGCGCTCGGCGCGGGCTTCACGACGCTGCTTTCGCAGCGCGTCTTTTTCGATTTGACGGCTGCGCTTGGCTTTTTCACGTTCACGCTTTTGTATCGTTGGACTCGTCGCCATTCAGTGTTCTCATCCGTTCTTGGTTAGGGTAATGAAATGGGCCACGACCTGCACGCAGCGCTCACGCCTCTCGAGCACATGACGTCACTGCGGCAGGCGTAGTGATCCAGTTTAGGCCGTTGCGAGTGAATTAGATCGGACGCACGTTCTCGGCGCGCGCGCCCTTGGGTCCGGTTCCCTCGACGAAGGAGACGCGTTGGCCTTCACTCAACTCGTTGAATGAAACGCCTTCGACGGCGGACATGTGGAAGAAGACGTCCTTGCCAGACGCCGTTTGGATGAAGCCAAAACCCTTGTCGGTGAGTCGCTTGATGGTTCCTTCGGACATTCACAATCTCGCTCGAGCTGGCGCGGCGGTTGAGGAGGCACATGCCCCCTGTCTTCGGGATCCCGACGCGATTTCCTATCGCACTACGGCAGAGTGCATCGCTGCGACACGAGAAATTGCGATTTATTCCCGCGACGATTTTGCGTGACCCAATTGCAGCGAAAAACAGCGCAAAGAAAGCCGGCCGGGGGATCCGTTTTGGCCCAAATTCGCCACCCCGGGCCTCGAGCTGATTTCCGTAGGGGATACTTTCGTCGGTTCGGCGGAGCTACGGTGGCCCGCCACTGGCGAAAGCCAGCACTGGCGCACTTGCACTCTTCGATCTCGCCGCAGCACGCTCCACTGTGTGCCGTGCAGGCATCGAAGACTTGGCGCCGGATGGGGAGGAGCGTTACTTTCTCGCGATGCGAACGCTCGGCAACCTACTTTGGCTCGTACTCGCAGGTTTTTGGTTGGCGCTGAGCTACGCGTGTTCCGGAGTCTTGCTCTGCTTGACGATTGTTGGCATTCCTTTCGGGATCCAAGCCTTCAAGTTGGCGGAATTTGCGCTGTGGCCCTTCGGGCGCAAGGTCATCGAGAAGCGGGACGGAGCAGGTTGTCTATCGGTGTTGTTCAATCTCATTTGGCTGGTTTGCTTCGGATGGGAAATCTTTCTGGCGCACCTCCTCGGTGGGTTCTTGCTTTGCCTCACGGTCGTTGGCATCCCCTTCGGAATCCAGGCGTTCAAGCTCAGCGTGCTCGCGCTATGGCCCTTCGGCAGAGAAGTGGTCAAGGCGTAGTCGGTTGAAAAGCCACGCGACGATTGGCGACGCGTTCGCCTCCACTACCGTCATCCGCATGCCGGTGAACCAACGAGACCAGACGCTCCTCCGCGTGCGGTGAACCAACGAGACCGGAGGCTCCTTTCCGCATCTTCGGCGTGACCCGGACCTTAGCCGGCGCATTCGCATGCCTGTCCACACCACGAAAGGAATGCGAAGTGCACCCGAACAACTACATTGGATGACGGATCGCGGCCGCGCGGAGAACACGGAAATGGGGTCCGGGCGCGCAGCGCTGAAGGGCTGGTGACCCCTCGGGACTCAACCGCAGTTCGCATTTTTTGGGGATCTCACGGTGCCGATGTAGGCCTGACTGGCTCGGCTCGTCGTGGAAACGTAAATTCCTCGAATGAGCGACCGCGCTCGAGCGCTCCTTCAGTCCTTTCGCCCGATACATGAGAGCGAGCGAGCATTCGTCTGGAAGTTCTCGTGGCAGTACGGCGGTCGACGGCCGCTTCACTTCCACGAAGAACCCGAACTCAACTTGGTCGTCTCGGGAAGCGCGACGTTCCGCATCGGAGCAACGGTGATTGCCGCAACGCGGGGCGATTCTTCGAGCGTTTCCTCCCGGACAGGACCACGAGTTGCTCGAAACCTCGCCCGACGTCTATCTCTTCGTCCTCGGCGTCGATCCGTCGCTTTCACTCGAAGTCTTGCGAGACGAAGCGCGCCACTGGGCCATGCCACAGCGCGTACGACTATCGGAACACGACTTTGCCGCGGTCGTATCGCGCGCGGAAGCGGTCGTGGAGCGGCGAGGCGTCGAGTCCCTGAGTGCGGAGCTGTGGGAGCATGCGCACTGGTTACGCGGCAGGGAAAACGCCAAGAGTGGCCCAGCGATGCACGTGACCGTTCGGCGAGCACTGGCGCTGATTGCAGAACATCCCGAATGGGACAGTGAAAGCATCGCGCGGCGGGTGCGCGCCAACGCTGGCGAGATCGGAAGATATTTTCATCGAGACGTCGGCATCACTCTCGTCAAGTATCGAGCGCGAGTGCGCCTGCTCCGTTACATTCGCCTCATCGACGAAGAGCGGATCAGCCTGATGGACGCCGCCGTGAGGGCCGGCTTCGGCTCGTATTCGCAGTGTCATCGCATCTTTCAATCGGAGCTCGGCTGTCGACCTCGCGACTTCTTTCAGCTCGGCTTTCGAGAGAAGATGCAACAGCTCTACGCGCCATAGGCTTGGCGTCGACGATCGACACCAGCGACCTCTCTTAACTCGACCTCTCGAAAGAAATGCAGCGGTACCAATCTGACGGGCTAGAGCGCCAATCGGTTTGATTACCGTCACGAAAACGCCGAAACCGACGCGAGCCGAGCGCCCGAGGAGCGAGCACCGGAAGACTACTCAGCGGTATTCTGAGGAGCACTGCGACGAGGCCGGTCGGCGCAGCGAGAGGATCGGCGTTTGCAGTAGGCAATTCTAACCGATTGGCGCTCCAGGTTCGTGCCAGGCACGGTTTGCATTTTCTGTGAAACGACGCGACAGCGGAAGCGCATGAGTCTTCGTCTCGTATCGCGCGTGGTAGATCCGACGCACACGCCTTCACCCGATCGAGGCGAAAGGAACCGTCATGAGAGCCGCATTGTTGCCCGTAGCCCTTTCAACCCTTTTCGTATCACACTCGGCACTCGCCGTGAGCAGCGCCGAATTTTACACGAGTCAGGGCTACCAATTCGGGCGCTTCGAAGCTCGCATTCAATTTGCACCAGGTGACGGCGTAATCAGCTCGTTCTTCCTCTGGAAAGACGGCTCGGAAGTCAAGGGCACGTTCTGGAACGAGCTCGATTTCGAGAAGCTCGGAGGTGATTGCCACCTCCAGACGAACGCGATTTACGGAAGCCCTGCGAAGTACACCGAACAGAAGGCGAGCCTCGACTTCGACATTTGCACTCAATTCCACACCTACGCGTACGAATGGACGCCGGAATACATCGCCTGGTTGGTCGATGGCGTCGAGATCCGTCGTGAATCCGGCGCCATCGCGACCGCGTTTGCGCAAAATACCGCGAGTGGAATGCAAGTGCGGTTCAACGTCTGGCCCGGGGACGCGACCTTCGGCGGCAACTTCGATCCGTCGATTCTCCCCGTATACCAGTATGTCAATTGGGTTCAGTACTCTTCGTACGAGAACGGCATCTTCCAGCCCCAGTGGCGCCACGATTTCAACGATTCGACGCTCCCCTCGGGGTGGTCGAAGGGGAACTGGAAGTCTCCCAAGAATCTGTCGACGCACAGCGCGAACAATATCGGGATCGTCGACGGAAACCTCGTCATTGCCCTTACCGATGATACCGCCCGCGGCATGCCCAATAGCGCCCCCGCCGATACTAGCGAAGGGACGGGTGGCTCGTCCTCCGTTGGTGGCGCATCTTCCGTCGGCGGTTCGGCATCGAACGGAGGAGGGACTTCGACGGCAGCGAACCCGACGGTTGGTGGCTCACCCACGAGCGGTGGAGGCGCGGGCGGTGCCGCTGCAACGACAGCAGCGCCAATCGCTGGATCCAGCGCCACGCCCCCGAACGACGACGACGGCGGATGCAGCATCACCTTAGGTAGTACTCGCGATCGTAATCCCTTGATTGGTTGTTTCGCCGCCATGCTGGGCGCACTCACGATCCTGTTGCGACGAATGGCAGCAAAGCGACGACTCTAGGACGAAGTGGGATCCGTCAGATTGAAATCGGAGGAGGAGCGTCGGTCATGAAGCGAGGATTTTCGAGCACAGCTCTAGGTATTGGCATTGCTTGTAGCTTCATCGCATGTGATGGGAGCGAGCCGTCGGACACTCGGTGTTCCAGGAAGCGGAACGATTGGTGGCACGAGCGGAGCGACCGTTGTCGCAAGCGGCGGAGCGATCACCGACTGGCAATGGCGGCTCCGCCATCATTGGTGCACGCGGCGGGGCAACCGCGAGCAGCGGTGGCTCTTCTTCCGTGGGCCCACGTGGCGGAGCGACGGCGAGCGGCGGCAATCCAGCGAAAGGTGGCAGCTCGGCGGGCGGTTCCGGAACGATCTCACCGGCGGAACACGTGCCTCCGGCGGACAATCGACGGGCGGCACGAGCGGCAAGGGCGGCGCAGGCGGCAAGGGCGGTGCAGGCGGGGCTCAATCCGGTGGGACCTCGAACACGGGCGGACGTGGCGGTACGGGTGGCACTTCAGCGAGCGGGAGTTCGAGTGGTGGGCAGTCGCGCGGTGGAACGAGTTCCACTGGGGGGTCAGGAAACCTGGCCCCCGCAAGTGGAGCATTACTCGGCGCGTTCACCCCGGCTCAATCCGAAACCGAGCTCCAGAAGGTCGAGGCGCAGGTGGGTCGGCAAATTTGCGGTCCACCTGGGCTACTACGATTGGTCTCTCGATTACACGTCGTTCGCACGGGCGGACATCACTGCCGGACGGATCCCCTACGTCACCGTCGAACCCTTCAACACCTCCCTCGATAGCATCGCGTCCGGCTCCGAAGATACGTTGATTCGTTCGCGTGCAACTGCCGTCAAGAGCCTGGGTGGTAAGCTTCTCCTCCGCTTCGCTCACGAAATGAACGGCAACTGGTATCCGTGGGATGGCTATCACAACGGTGCGAATTCGGCGGCGCCTCAGAAGTACGTGGCCGCGTATCGCCACCTTCACGACGTATTCGCCAGCGCGGGTGTGACGAACGTGCTTTGGGTATTTTGCCCGAACGTGGACAGCGTCCCGAACGAGTCGTGGAATCAGTGGTCGAACTACTATCCCGGCGACTCCTACGTCGACTGGATGTGCTTCGACGGTTACAACTGGGGCACCGATACCTTTGCGTCGATGACGTCTCGCATCTATCCGGGGTTGGCTGCAAAGGGCAAGCCCATCATGCTCGGTGAGACCTCGACGAAAGACGTCGAGAAGTCCAACTGGATCTCTGCGATTTTGCCCGCGATGAAGAGCCAGTTTCCCCTGCTGAAGGCCCTGGTTTGGTTCGACGTCAACAAGGAGAACGATTGGCGATTCGACAGCACGTCGAACTCCCTCTCCGCCTTCGTGACCATGGCAAAGAATCCCTATCTCAACCCGAAGTAACGAGCATCCGTCCCTTGGTCTAGCGATGCCCAGTTCTCGGCGGAGTTCGTCGTCGACCGTGGCATCGCGAAACCCAGTTCTCGGCGGAGTTCGTCGTCGACCGTGGCATCGCGAAACCCAGTTCTCGGCGGAGTTCGTCGTCGACCGTGACATCGCGAAACGATGGACGCCCTGCTGGATCGGCCTGTCTTGGTCTCGTCGTCCCGCGGTCACGAACGCCGTTGCGCGGAGAGGTGAACGATGGACGGCTCTCGTCGTCCCGCGGTCACGAACGCCGTTGCGCGGAGAGGTGAGCGATGGACGGCTCTCGTCGTCCCGCGGTCGCGGCGTGCAAATGCATCGGTTGACGAGGCATGGGGCACTGCTAGGGTTCCCCTCAGCCAGAAAACGCATGGTCGGATGGTGAGCCCGGCCGCCCCTCGGGAACGAGGGGTTCCTGTCACTGACGGGGAGAAATTCCGTCGGGGACCCATGGCGCAACAGGTCTTTGGCCGAGGTGCGTCTCATGGGAACCTTTACGATCTTCTTCGATGGGCAGTTTTGGGTCGGTGTGCTCACTCGCGATGGAGAAAACGGCAGCGAGATCGCTCGCGTCGTCTTTGGTCCTGAACCGACCGATGCTGAACTCGCCGTCTGGATCCGCGAAGCGTACGGGAGGCTCGCCTTCGTGCCCACGAACATGGAAGCTCCCGCTCCGCTCCACCGCAACCCGAAGCGAAGGATGCGAGAAGCCCGTCGCGCACTCGAAGAGCCGCGCACTCGAACCCGCGCACAGGAAGCGTGGAGCATCGCCATGGAGGCCACCAAAGCTGCCCTGGTAACGAAGCAGCGCGAACTACGGCGCGACGCAGCCGACGCTCGCTATGCGCTTCGTGTAGCCAAGCGCAAACGTAAACACCGCAGCAGATAGCTCCCGGCGTACGTTACCGTTCGGCCCAGAAGGAGTGTAGCACCGTGTTCGTGTCGGCTCGCCGTGGCGCGACTTTCCGTCACATCGTCCAACGTGGGCGCATTCGACGTTCGTCATTCCGTTCAACGTGGGCGCATTCGACGTTCGTCATTCCGTTCAACGTGGGCGCGTTCGACGTTCGTCATTCCGTTCAACGCGGGCGCGTTCGACGTTCGTCATTCCGTCCAACGCGGGCGCGTTCGACGTTCGTCATTCCGTTCAACGCGGGCGCGTTCGACGTTCGTCATTCCGTTCAACGCGGGCGCGTTCGACGTTCGTCATGATTCCGTCATGCGCGAACGCTCATTGGTATCGTTGCGACGAGCCGACAAAAAGGAAAAGTCGTCTCGAATGCCACCGAAGTCCCGCGGTCTCCACGGGCCGGCGATCCGTTGCCGAGCGCGAGGTCGAACACTTCGATGGCAGGACGCACAAACAGCGAAGTCCAGCGAGCAAAGCCCCGTAAATACGAGACATTTGGGGTCTGCGACATGGACGCAATTGAACGACAGGGTGCGCCGTCCGAGAGCCCCCTTGACCAAAGAACGAGCGGTCGACAGTATGTGTATCTCTTAGCGGGAGAAACTTATGACACCTTCGACGATTCGCATTCTTGGTTTGATTTTCGCAGTGGCACCGTTTGCTTGCGTCGCGATGAGTGGCGGGCAGATGGACTCGACGAGTGGTGGAGCGGGAGCCGATCGCGATGACACGGACATCGCATCCTCGGGGGGCTCGGCATCGCAAGTTGCGGCAACGGGCAAAGCACCGAGTCCTACCTCTGACACCACGGCGAAAGGCGGAACGACGACCCGTGAGTCCAGTGCATCCGAAACGGGCGGTTCCACGGGGGGCGCCGTCACGACGAGCAACAATGGCTCGGATGGTCCCCACCCGAATCTGAGATACGGCGTAAGTCACGTGTCGCCTTATCCATGCGCAGCCAATACGGCCGCGTACTACGATGCAACGCCCGTCCCAAGCTACGAAATTGGCTGCAAGGATATCTACAACTCGGCTCAGCTGTATCCACCAAACACGTCGCGCACCATCGTTGCGCCAACGTCGCCCGGTGGAGCAAGCTGCGTCGCATACGATTGCTGGTGCTCCGGTGAGACCGAGCTTTGGGAGCCATCGGACAGCCCAATGTGCGGCCATTAGCATGTCACGCAGGCATTCGTGACGAAGCACCCGAGACATATCGTTAGAGAAGCGAGCCTTCGTCTCAGTAGGCGAAGGCTCCAGCTTCCGACAAGCAATCGTCAATCGCCTCACATCCCAGAGAGAGACAAGTGGTCCCCTGTGCGATGGCCGAAGCACTCAGGGCACCGAGCGTGAAGCATCGATCGTCGGCAAAGGGCGAGAAGCCGTCTTCCGACTCGGCAGCGCATGCTTCATAGCGGCTCAGACAGCTTCGCGTTGGCCCCGTACCGATGGCGTTTTCGCAGACGCTTTCGTCGGTGATGGTCTTGTCGATACACGAGGCGATTGTCGAAACGTCCCACCCCTCCGGTTTGGCGTGGACGAGCGCCTCGAAGACGCAGGGCTCCTCGTCGACACCACATTCCAACATCGAGAGACATGAGCCAAAAGAGTCCGCGAACGGGCAGTTGAACGCCATCGTTGCATCGCTGACACAACGCTCGACGCGCGAGGAACGCTCCGCTTCCATGACCGCTCCGCAACGAATGGCCCGGTCTGTCGCTGACGTACAAATCGCCCTTGCGTCCGCCACGCAATCATCCGTCGTCGTTTTCGACGTGCTACCCGTTGTCGCGCCGCCCGCTGTCGCATCTCTTTTAGTCGCGCCGCCCGCTGTCGCATCTCTTTAGTCGCGCCGCCGCTCGCAGATAAGGTACCGCTCCGCGCCGCTGCGTTCCCGCCAATACCCACACTCCCACTATCGTGCCTGCTAGTACCTCCATTGGAAACACTCGAGCCGTCGAGATCGCTCGACGGTTCATCGGAATCGCCGTCGCAAGCAACGCACAGGAATATTGCGGCGATGAATGCCGCGGTTCGCGAATGGGAAGAAAAGGCAGGGTTCATGGGCGAGCTCACGCTGGTACACGGATGCTACGACGGTGGTCGACCTCAACGGAAGCAGGTTCCCATGGGGACGCGATCATTCGAGCGTTGCCCCTGCCCGCTGCGATCACACTCGCCCATCACGGAGTTCGCCCAATGCGCCGCCGGCGCGACGTCCTTCACTGGATCTGGTGAGAAAGTCGACGGAGCGATGTCCTCCGGTCAGTCCGACGATGCGCCGTCGACGCGACTTCATTTCGCTCCGTTTGACGAGAACGCCGATGGCGAGACGCGTGTCAGTCAACTACGCCGCAAACACCACGGCGTGACGGAACATCGCTGAACACGATGAAATCGCTGGGAGTGCAACGACCTTCCGCGACGGCACACGAGCGCCCCCAAGACGGATAAGAGCCATTTGTTGCCCCCCGGGCGTTTCTGCCATGCTAGGGTCAGCCGAATTTTGTCGCTCGGTCGACAGTAAGGAGATCCTGTGGTGTCACGGTTCCGCGTCCTCAACCCCAGTGCTTGGGTCTGCATCCTCTCCCTCATGCCGGTCGCGGCCTGCTCCAAGACCGACCGCGAATACAGCAACTCCGGCGGCAACGCTGGGGAATCAGGCGGAGAGGACGGTGGGAACACCGGAGGCAAGTCGGGCAAGGGCGGAAGCTCCACGAACGGTGGAACCTCCACGAGCGGTGGAGCCTCGGCGAGCGGCGGAACCTCAGCGCAGGGCGGCGCGGGCACGAGTACCGGTGGAAATGTTTCCGTGGGCGGCACTACGGCGCAGACCACCACGGCGTGCCAAACCGCTGCGGATTGCAACGATGGCGATCCATGCAACGGCGTCGAAAAGTGTGACGCGGGGATCTCGCTCTGCAGGAACGCCCGTCTGCGTGAACCCCGATGCCAATCACTGCGCCTGTGTCGCCTCGGCGGGCTCCTGCGCTCTTCAGCCGAAAGATGCCGACAAGGACGGCTACGGCGACGCGCTCTGTCCTGGAAGCACGGGCAACGATTGCGACGACACCCAGCCCACGGTGCACCCGACCGCTAAGGAGGTCTGTGATGGCATGGACAACGACTGCAACGGGAAGGGCGACATCGAAGACGGACTTCCTCTGAGCGGAACCGAGCCCGCGAGCCAGTACTCATCGAACTATGTCGGGGCCTCGATGTACGAGAAGCTCTATGGCAACTGGGTGGAGTCGATGAGCTCTTACTACCTGGTCAGTCAGCTCCGGTTGCAACGAGTCAACCGCGACGGCAGCATCAACGGTAGCACCGTCTCACTCTCAACCGGTACGGCTATCACAGGTGGCAGTCCCTCCTACGGAATGCTTGGCGCGTCAGTCGGAGAAACCGTCGGTGTGCTCTACACCAGCGGCACAGGACCTTCCGATAGCCGATTCTCCGTCATCGGACGGGGCGGCGACAACATCGGGGATCTTTGGATTGCACCTTGGTCGCTACACCTCGCGGGTGACGTCGGCAATTTCGCGGGCGGATTCGTCTCTGCCGTGTTGCTTGGCGGAACTACCCCAACCCTGCGCCTTCGTCCCTACTCTGCCAACGGAAACGCAAGCGATCAGCTCGATGAAGACATTGCAGAGGCTGGCGGGGTGCAGGTTGCGGGCAGCGCCACCAACCTCGGCGTGCTCGTTACGCCAAACGCCGCAGCTGGGGCCCTCAATCTGCGGCTCTTCGATCAGGCCCTGGTGCTCCAACGCAAAATCACGGTGGGAACCGGGCCCGGAGTTGATTGGCATCCGTGACACGGATATTGCCGTTGCCTACAAGAGCGGAACCAGCGTGAAGTTCCAAGTGTGGAGCGCGACGGGCACGGTCCTTTGCTCCAAGGACATCGGCACCGCGATACCGTGGACCATCAAGGGCTCGGGCAAAAACTGGCACATCGTGTTTGCGTCAGGATCGGGAGTCAAACCCACGCTGGAAGTGGTGTCGTCCACCTGCAAACACGTGGATGCTGCTCAACTTCTCACCACCTTCAGTATCAACGTGTCAAGTCCTGGCGAAGCCCAGTACATGACGAGCGGCAAGGGTTCCGCGTTGGTCTGGCGAAACGGCTTTACCGCCACCTCCTACAACGTCCAAGCACGCTTCTTCGGCGATCCCCTCTGCCAGGCAGCAACGAACAACTGAACGTCTCGTGACGCTCGAAAGGACCGTAAGTGCGCCCACGCGCCTTGCGGTCCTTTCGTTTTTGTACGAGTGCGCATTCGACGACGAGGCGCCTCTCGACACCAGGATTCGTGTGGACCGAGATCGGAGGGACATGTACGTCGACGGGGAGAAGCCGCCGCAGATGGGCGCCCTTGTGTGCGTGTCACGCGACGGTGTCCTCACGGCCATCTCTTCAGCGCACCCTCGCAATGATACGCTGGGGGTCGTGAAGGATTGGCAGACTTCGGAGAGGAAACTCGTCCACCGTATGTCTGCGCGGACACACGCGCGACGCCTCGGCATTGGCGCAAGCCTGAGCTTCGTCTGCCTCATCGGCTGGATAGCCACGGGTTGCCTCGCCTGCAGCGGCACCGACGCGAAGGACGAAAGAACACCCGCAAGCGGGGGAACCAACGCGAACGGAGGTCACGCCAATGCGAGCGGGAGTACCGGCGCGAAAACAGAAGCAACGGCGGGGACAACGCAATCGCCCAAAGGGTCGAAGGGTGGCATCTGGAAAGATCTCGACGATCGTGCGGCCCCAACCCATGACGCACCCCTTCCGGAGAACACCGGCGCGACCACCCGGGGCGGAACACTGACGTTCACGAACATCGGTGCCCCCGGTTATTGGGGCCGCCGCATCGAAGCCGCACCTTCCGATCCGCGATGTGACGTACAAGCGGAGATCCTCGAGTACTCGTGGGGCGGCAGCGAGTACTGTTGTCGCACGAAGCACGAGGTCACATCCGATCGGTTGACCCCATTCAACGAGCCGATTGCCATGGTGCTCGACGGACCACTCCGCATCAAGCAGCTCGCCATCTACCAACCCCTCGACGGCGGACTCGGAGCTTGGGGTCTTCGCTCCTACTGGGACAGCCGGGCTGCGAGCACGCCGTTCAATCTCCACTTCGTCGGTCCCGACGACAAAACCAGCTTCGACGGAGTACTCGGCAACAATTGCTCCTTCCACGCCATGCAGGAGCGTCCATTTCCGTGTGGAAAGGGCAGCACGCCGTACTGCCCTGGTTCTGCACTCGATTACGAGGGCTGGCAGGGCTCGAAGCTCTTCGTCGTCCTCGCGTCCATGCCCTATGCCGACTCACCGGAAATGAAGCCACTCAGCTGCATTTCCGCTAACGAAGACGAACGGGAGCAAGACGCACCTTGGATTGGCCTCGGCGCATCGGAACTCGTCCGCGACGGATGGGCAGGTTACCACCCGTGCCATTGTTTCGCGAACACCAACGCAGGCGTGGGCGATGGCTGCGGACAAATCAACGTATTCGAGGTAGTCGCCGAGGCATCGGGCGCCGAATGGGGGAATCGAGACGTCATCAGCACGGGCATTCGCTCGTACCAGGTCGGGTCCCTCGGCGGCAGCACGTGCGGAATCCGCAGTTGCAGCGTCGATCACTTTCCCGAGGACGCCGACTTGCTCGACGCAAACCATCTCGTCGCGATGACGCATGGTGCCGTCATCGACGCGAATCATCGCGCGTCGACGGAGGGCCCGATGTGGCGCCGCGCCCGCGATGACCGATACTACGTGTTCGTGCTCGACGAGGAGACGCGAACGGTACAGGTCGCGGTCCTACATCCCGCGCAGCTACCCGACTCGTTGCATGGGCTCTTGCCGGAATTGCCGAACGAGGTACCGCGAACGCTCATCGACGACTTGATTCGCTTGCGATTGCCGACGAACTGACACCCAAACCCAAGTGGAACCGAGGAATCGATGAGGATGACCCACGTGCGAAACCCGAGATCGATCGCGTACGTGATCGCCAGTTGCACTTTGCTGGTCGCCGGCTGCTCTGGTGAAGACTCTTCACGAGGCAACGCCAACACGGGCGGAGACGGCGGGCGTGGCGGCGCCTCCAATGTCGGCGGCACAGGTCCCGCTGGAGGGGTGTCGAGTCACGTTCCATCGAGCTGCCTCAATGCGACGGAGGACGGCTATTCGAATCCTCGATGACCCGAACTACACCGGTTACCAGATCCGCAAGGTCGGAGAAGTCACGTTCCAACGCTACGAGCCCAACGGCGACGACACTTCCGAGCTCGTCAGCGAGGTCTACCCAGTAATCACTGCGTTTCCCAAGAAATACCTGCTCGACGTGGTGCACGACGGAAGAACGTTTCCGATGGAGGATCGCGGCGAGTACTACGTCGTCGATAGTCACTTCGCAGTGCCGCACATTCCTTGCGTCACCGACGATGTCATCTATGCGCCGATCGTCTCGGGCCACTCGGAACCGACGGTGACAGAACGCGGACAGAACTTGGGCTGGCCCATTCAAGAGAGCATCGTCGACGAAGTTGCGAAGTACCAGGGCACCGGCAAGATGTGGGTGTACACGACGTGGCCCGGCTATCGTTATGGCTATTGGTTCCGTGATTCGACCGGTATTCGGCCGACTTGGCTCTTTCGTGCAAAGGACACCACGGGAGAGGTCACCTTCCAGAAGTACGCACCAGATGCGGCAAACTGGCCGGAGGGTGCGTATAACGATGTACCCTATGGTCTGCACGTCGATGCGAACGGGAAGGTCTACGTCCCCAAGCGGCAACCTATCGACTTCCCGCTCGCCAAGGATCGTCCCCTCCCCCGACCGAGCTCAAGCTCGCTTACAAGAACTGGGACGACGAACTCCGTTGCGTCGTCATCAACAAATCGAGTGCCATCGTTGCCGTGTCACGCACGATTTGGCCAGGAGGCAGCGAAGCTTACTATCCCGCGGAGTCTTTCCTTCCGGGATACGCTGTCATCGGCGAGGATGCCGATCGTTATTGGGGACTCAAGGGACTCGAAACGGACGAGGCCGCATGGTGGGCCGGCGACGATTGCGTGAACGGAGCCTGCTCTGGACAATCGCGCATGCCCTATCGCAATGGTTGCGGCATCGACGGATACGACTTTGGCCAGGGCGACGGCTTCAACTGGCTTGCTCTGAAGGATCGAATGATTGAACTGGGCGTGGTCATCGGCCGCGACCAGATGTATCGCATCCAGATCTACCTGCAGAACACCCCCGATGAACCCGCGAACCTGCTCGCAGAGCTCTGGTACGAACAAGAGTCCGATGGCCGCTGGACACCTCGGCTGACTCCCGGCAAGAACACCTACGAGCTCACGAAAGGGGATAATCCACGCTATATCGTGAACGGTCACATCTGGTCGGGGCAGCGTATATTCGCGGTCATTCGGGACCTATAGAAGTTACTGCGCGACGTGCACCGCGCCGCAATGGGAACGTCGAGCGAGGTGAGCTTTACGCGCTACCGAGGGTCGTGTCGCAGGATGAAGGATCCTCCCAAGTCGACTTACCTGCCCCTCTCGCGAGCACGCGCATCAATGGGTCGTCGGCGTGGATGACTTCCACGGGCAACGTCAGCGCGGGAAGAAGGAGACCCATCATTCGAACGGGAGAGACGACGCCCAGTGTCATCATTGCCGCTTGGATGCTTGGCCCCACGCTCATGTCGCCCGCGGGTTCCGCGCAATGACTTGCCCAACGACACGCGTGAGCGAAAAGGCGCATCTGAAGCAACGCAAACCAGCCATGCGCCTCGTCGAAATCCACTCGAGCCGCGACGCCGTTGCCTTCGAGCATTTGGAGCATTCCGCGGCTCAGGGCCGCCAATGCGCGTCCCAGCGGCAGCCCTTCACGGCCCAGCTTCACGAGCTCACGTCGCGCCAGCTCGAGCTCGCGTCTCGGCGCGGCCCGAGCGGATTCGGACTTCATCGACGCGAGATGGGCCCGGATCTTCAACTGCCGAAACCAGAATCCGGATGGGTGCGATGCGCATGTGGCCGGAGCGCAGGATCTCCGACCATCGGGCTTCGAGGAGTGCGCGAGCCGTCTCTCCGTCGCCTCGATAGAGAGCGATTTCCACCTTGGAGAAAAGTGCCCATAGGTGCTGCAGGGTAAGCCCTCGCCTAAGTGGCCACCGTTCCAGAACTGCGTCGACCTCGGCGGCCGCGGTGTCTGGCTCGTCGCGAACGAGCCAGTGTACGTGGGCATGGGCGAGGAGCACGAGATTCGTCTCGGTTTGCACGTCGCTTCGATGTCGCGCATCGGCGCAGAGCAGATGAAATCGCTCCGCGTGCTCGGCGAACATCCCAAGCCAAATGCAAGAAGCCAAGGCAAACGCCCGAATGGTTCCGAAATTCGAAAGCCAGCCCTCGGCCGTGCCGAGCAAGGAGCGCCTCCGCACTCGTGGCGCATCGAAGGCAAGTTTCGAAATCACCTGACATCCACGCGACGATGGACTTGGCCATGTCCAGCAAAGCACGTGTATCGAGCTCTCCGGAAACCTCGCAGGCGTGTTCGAGTGCCGAGATCAACTGCGTGACTCGCGTGGTCGCGTTGCCCCCCTCGATGCTCGAGTAGACGGCCTCCAGTGAAAGCGCCCGCGCCAAGGCACGAGAGTCACCCCGTTCGATCGCGTATCCCAAGAAGAGCGTCTCGTAGTATGCAGCGCCGATCGTGTCCACCAACGCCAAGCTGCTCGATAGAGACCACAAGGCGTCGAGCAGTCGCAATTCGTGCGGATCGGTCTCTCGCACCGGCGTAACCCCGGCTCGGATCCGAAGGCGCAGGGCAACTCTCTTCGCGAGTAGCGCCATGGTCAACACGACTCGCCCCTGAGGCACGACGACACGCGCCGCAGCGAGGATCTCTCGCAACAACTCGCGCCCCGCCTCGACCTCTCCCGACTGCGCTAGTTGTTGTCCGGCGAGCATCCTGAGATCGAGACGACGCTCAGGTAGCAGATGGGCGGCACGCAAGTAGCACTGCGCCGCTTCCAGGCCTTTGCCCGCGTCGACCAGAACCTCGGCCAGCTCCGCGAGAACCTCCCCTTGGTCACTCGCGCCCAAGCGGAGAACTTGACGATAGTACGCCGCAGCGCGGTCGAAAGCGAACGCCTCTGCGCATTTCCGCGCTGCGATCCACGAGTGGCGAAGTGCTCGCTCTCGAAATCCCGCTTCGAAAGAATGATACGCGAGTAGTTCCGATCACCCACGGCTTCGAGCGCGTCAGCAAGGGCTGCATGGAGTTCGACGGTCTCAGTTTCCGTGAGAGTTGCACGGAATGCCGTACGCAACCGGTCATGGAACGGCTCCAAGTAGTCGCGGCCCACGGTGCGCAGCATGCGACGCATTCGCAAAAGGTCTTCGACGTCGCTCGCGCTTGCCAAATCCATCCCGAGAGCGCGATGAATCCACGTCCGATGCATGGGCTGGACCGCCACCGTCAGCATGGCCATGAATCGGCGAGCATCGGGCTTGAGACGCCCGATGCGTCGGGCAAGCAGTGAGTCGACGTCTTGCAGACGAACTTGCGACGATTCGTTCGTTTGCCCCCACTTGGCCTCCTCGACGAGCAGATTCAAGGAAATGGCGCGCCGTCTCCTGTGGCGAGAGGAATGCATGCGATGGGATGCTTCTGTCCGAGGGCAGCCTCGAGCATCGCGCGGGACTCCTCCGGTCGGAGGGGTTCCACGGAGATCTCCTGCGGGGTTTCCCGCTCCGAGAGGCTCGTCGCCGTTCGGGCGAGAGCGAGTGTCTCCGGCTCGTCATCGCGGTACGAGACAATCATGAACATCGACAGGGACGCACTGCTCTGAAGCAGGTAGCGAAGCAGTAGCCGGCTGTCTTCATCCGCCCATTGCAGGTCATCGGCAAATATGACTAGGAAGCGCCGACGTGCGAGATTCGACAAGAGACGCAGCAGCGCCGAAAACGCAAGTCTTCGCTGCTCGACCGCCGAAACCTCCCGCGCATGCGCTCTCACGATTGGGGTAACGGAAGACAAGGCCTCGTGAAGCGCTGGAAACAGCCGCACGAGCTCTTCGGCATGGTCCGGCACGATCTGCCTGACGAGAGCCGGAGATTCGTGCTGGAGAAGAACCGCCAACTCGTCGATGATTCCGTCGAAAACACGAAAGCCGAGAGACTCGCGCTCGTGGCAGCGCCCCTGTAACACCACGCTCTCGGGCCTCACGGCAACGAGCTGCCGCAAGAATTCCTGAACGAGCACGGTCTTGCCCATGCCCGAATGGCCGACGACGCGCGTCATCACGAACCGGCCTTGCGCGGCCCGTTCCGCCTGCTGAAACAGCGCCATCAGATGGCGTTCGCGCCCGAAGACCCTGCACCCTTGCGACCACTCGTCGTAGTGCGTCAATTGTGCGCTCGGTACTTCGCTGGCTTCCGACGCGGACGCGCCGAGCAACGAGAAATCCGCGCTTCCGAAGGTCGCGACTCAGGCGTACGACCGAGCAACTCCTCGCACAGCGTAGCGAGATTGACGAGAAGTTCGTCAGTCTTGGCATCCAGCTCCGTACCGAGGACGGAGCGAAAGAACTCTTCCGAGATTGGCAATTGCGTCAGAGTGGAGAGCGAACCGCCTAACATCTCGTAGAGGATCGACCCCGCGGCATACCAGTCGCCAAGCGCCCCACTATCCGTGCCGTAGTCGAGCTCGGGCGCCCGATAAGCGGGAGTCCCGCCCGAAGCTCGGACCGTCTTCGTGCCTACCGTCACTTGACCGAAATCCAAGATTACGACCCGACCGGCACGCGTGCGAAGGACATTGGAAGGTTTGAGATCGCGATGGACGATACCGACCCGATGAAGCGACGTAAGGCCGCGAACGAGCTGTAGGAACGCATCGCGAACGCTCTCGACGAATAGCGACGTCGTCCCCTCGGTCAAATGAGACCGAACGCTCTCGGTTATAGGTACGCCATCGACGAGTTCCATTGCGAAGTACGCATGCCGCCCATCGATGAAGAGCTCGTGCACCTTGATGAGATTCCGGTGCCGCAGATTCGCGACCACGCGAAACTCCCGCTTGAACGCCTGAAGGAAGCGTGGCTCGTGAACGCGGAGCACCTTGAGTGCGACGAGGCGTTCTGCGTGTGAGTCATAAGCGCGATATACTGCCCAAACCCGCCGATCCCGAGTCGCTCTCGCAGGGTGAAACGCGCGTTACCCTGAAAGTCCTCGGCTCGTCCCGCCTCGCGTCCTACGGGCCACCATTCTTTGCGGCGGGCGGCTTCATCCGATCGAACGAGAATCGAGCAATGCTTCTGCAAAGTCGGGGTCTTCGTCTGCGAGCTGCCGAAGGAGCGCGGCCCGGGCATTGGCGTCTCCATCGTAGTACCGCTCGAATGCGGATTTGAGTCGTCGCCAGTACTCGGCATCCATTGGCACGGCGTTACTCGAACCAAGCCAGCTTCAGTTGGATTTGACGATGGAGCCACGCCCTCGCCATTGCCCATTCGCGCTTGGCCGTCGCGACCGAGATACCGAGCACCCGCGCAGCCTCCTCGAATCGAGTATCCGCCGAAGAAGCGCAGCTCGATTAGCTGTCCCTGTCGCTCGTCGAAGTGCGACAGTTGTTCCAACGCTTCGTCGAGCACCACTAGCTCTTCACTCTGCTCGTCGGAGATCAGCGCGTCCACGTCGAAAGGTGCGCGTTCCCAGCCATCTCCGCGTTTGCCAGCAAGCTTTGCGCGAGCATGATCGATGAGCACCCGTCGCATGGCGGTCGACGCGAGCGCCATGAAGTGCTCTGGACTCTGCCACACGTCCGTGCGTTGAGCGTAGAGACGACAGTAGACCTCGTGAACCAATGCGGTCGTCTGCAGCGTCTGTTCCTTCGACTTCCTTCGAAGGTGCCGCGCAGCGCAGCGCTTGAGTTCGTCGTAGAGCATTGCAAAGGTGTCGTCGCGCGCTCCCCCAAGCTCGGCGACGAGAGCTTGATGGTCCGGCTTCTCTTCCTCGAAACGGCTCATCATTGGCAATCCTTGGGTAGCACCGCCGCGGATGAACACCACGTGGTGGCGACCCAGAGGAACATGGCGGAAGGAGTGACTCGGCCGGAAACATCGGTGTCGTTAGCGATGTTCGTCACGCTCGGCCGAGAACGTTACGGCGGTGTTTCAGTCGACCCCATGCCATCTGGGATCCACCCTTCGCGCGGTTTTCCCTCGTGCGCCGTGCTCTAGGCCGAGAAGCCTAGCTGGCGAGTCGATGTACGGAGGCTGCCTCCACCCCAATTTTCTCTCTACGTTCGGAACGCCACGCGCCCCTCGATGGCCGAACGGACGCCGCGCACGACCGTCATCGGTCCCCGCAACATGGAAAATCAATCGAACCATCGCGGTGTGATGTTACTTCGCGATGAGAGTTGATGACCAAGCGGAGGATTGACGCGGAGCGTGACGAGTTCCGGGTGGCGAGCGCGGAAATAGCGAATACGCGCCGTCGACGTGCATTGGGCCACCAAGCGGAGAGCCCGATTTGCGAGACGCAAGTTCGTGCGAAAATGGAATGAGCGCCCGACGCACGTGACGAGTGACCGCGTAGAAGTGTAAGCAGGCAAGGCCAATTGCCGTATCTTGCACGCTCACGGGTTCCACATGCGCGTCATCGCTCGTGTGACCGAGATAGAGCATGTCCCAGGAGCGCCCGTAAAGCAGACGACCGAGTGACTCGCTGCGTTCGGCGAAATTTGGGACGAAGCCGGAATCATCCTCCATGACCACGATCGAATCCAAGTCGTCGGCCTCTGCAGCCTCGAGCACACCGAGGTGACTGAGGAAGCAACCGCGCGCCCCCACACAAGGAAACTCTCCAGCCGCTTGCGGGACGACCCCGGGAAAGAGCACGACGTGCTCGCCGTCGAAGGAGAGGCCGATGCGACGCAACTGTGCACCGATCGAGAACGACGTCGATCGACACGAGCTGGTAGATTGATGACATACGCACGATCGAACCGCTCAAATAGTGGGTTCATGTGGATACTCATACAGCGGAGCGCAAAGTGGATCGATCAAATGAACGGCGTGCTTCGCGTCATTGCAAGAGCAACCAGCTGTCGATTGACGCCAAAAGCGCGTAGACGGACCGCAGCCGAACCCACAAGACGACAATTACTCCTGCGCAAGTGACGGCATGACAAGCTCGTTGGACGCATGGCAAACCAGTGAGTTGATCTCGATCATGGCCAACACGAAAGTCCCACATGATTTGCGCCGCGACTGAAGCGCAAGCACGAATACCCACAAGTTTTTAATCGCCGGAAACGGTGTCGCACGCTTTCCGTAGCGATGAAGTCGCTCCTGTCACTAGGCGCGCACGTCCACTGGCAAGCGGGCATATTCGCGACGGTGCCGCGTGATGGCAACGGCGAGTCGCAGAAGCTTCGGTGCGTCTAATCACTTCGCGACACTCAACGCTCGTTCCAAGGCTTGGGTTTGGGTCCCGCGCAAACGGGCCGAAGCGCTCCGTAGTCGCGATGGCACGACCGCGTTCGAGCTCCCTCACGTCACGTCGCTCGCGCATCTCGCAAAGCAGCGCACGTTGGCGAACACCTCATCTCGCAAAGCAGCGCACGTCGAGCCATGGAGCCGCCGATGGACGTGCGTGGGGCCGGATCACCCGTTGAATGGCCGGGGCGAGCTTGCTAGCGTTCTTGACGCGTATCGAGCGCATATAAAGCAGAGAAAGCACGATCGTGACCAATACGACACATCCAAGCCCAGACAACACGGCAGTTCGTGTGGCGTTGTGGAGGGCCTTACACGTTCAGATCGACGCAGCACCCCATGTCTTCGAAGACGAACTGGGGCTCGCACTCGCCGCACCAGAGCCGGATTGGCAGAAGCGACCAGACATGAGTCCGTTCACGCGGCCATTCCGCGCCTCCATCGTCGCTCGCGCTCGCTTCGTCGAGGATCTCGTCGAGGAACGAGTGGATCACGGTGTCTCACAGTACGTCATCCTAGGGGCGGGGCTCGATACTTTTCCCAGCGTAGACCCCAACTCGCGTCTCGGCTGCACGTCTTCGGAGATCGATCAACCGGGTCCTCAAGCGTGGAAGCGGCAACGGCTCGTCAATCTCGGGTTCGGGATCCCTCCGTTCCTTCACCTAGTACCGGTGGACTTCGAGCAGGGAGAAGCGTGGCTGTCGCGGCTCTCCGAAGCGGGATACGACGCAGAGCGACCATCCCTCGTTTCGTCCCTGGGAGTCAGCATGTACCTGACCCAGGAAGCCATCATGGCCACGTTGCGACAATCGCGGCGCTTGCTCCCGGCTCCACCCTCGTCATGTCCTTCATGCTGCCCATCGAACTCGTGGAGGCGGAAATTCGCCCCGGCTTCGAAGCAGCAGCCCGTGGGGCACGCGCCAACGGCACACCTTTCATCAGCTTCTTCACTCCAGATGAGATGCTCACGTTGGCTCGAGATGCCGGCTTTTCAAACGTAAAGCACGTGTCGGCGGCCCAGCTAACCGAACGCTACTTCGCTGGTCGAAGCGACGGACTCCGCCCGCCGTACAATGCCGAAGAACTACTGGTCGCGACCTCCGGCTAATCTAGAGATGCCACTGCTTGTGTGCCTCGGGTTGATAGGACAGCCCGAGGCAGGTCAGTTGGAGAGAACGCGATCCGTTCCACAGCTTCAAGGTCGACCCCGCTCGACAGCCCAAAAGGCGGACCCCGAGGGCGGAAAGCACGCTGATTCGCTGCTCGAGGCAGTTCTCGCGATCGGGATACACCAAAATGTACTCGCGCGGCGCCGACCAGCTCGACGCCAGTAATAGCGCTCGCGAATTCATGGTCACTACGTGCGAAGGGATGAGCGATGGTTCGTACAACTTCGCATGCCGCAGCTTGTACGTGAGCTCTGCACGCACGTACGCATTGGACGAACGTCGATGTTTGGCCAAGGTCTCGGCGAGCCGAACGTGATCGAGTGTCGAGAGGATGAGTCGATGCGACATTGCAGTTGACGAAGAGATGAACGGCGCCGCCACGGAGGATGTGAACGATTACGAACGGCTATTTTCTGCCACGCGGCAACACCAAACACGCCAAACGCGGCATGTTCCGCGCCATGCAGCAGCACGAAAGCACGCCACGATGCGGCAGCTTCACACCATGGCAAGACCGCTTACCCATACGAGATATTCCCACGCTCGTTGTCAAACGCGGGTCACGTACGGATTCACCTCGACGAATACACGCCGCAACGGCCCTTGGCCAATCGAGGGGATGAACTCGCCAGAAGGTACCTTTACCGCTCGAAGCGTCGAGCCAACGAGGCACGCGAAGACACGTGCCTCGACGACGCATGGCAGATGCGGCGTTGTGCAGAATTGTAGGTCTTCGAGTCCTGCATGACGATCGTAGATTAGGCAGGAAATCGCGCTCGGTCAAGCAACGGAGCCCTTGCTCGCCCCACACCGAGGACCCATGCTCAATCGATGTACGATCATACGAATGACGAGATCACGCTTACGACCATCGACGCGGAACGCCTTCGCGTCACCATCGCTGCCCACGCGCAACAAGCAACGGCTTCTCTCCTTACGGAGGAGATTGCGCGAGCACGTCTCGTGCCGCAGTCCGCTATTCCGCCTGACGTGGTAACGATGAACTCTCGCGTGCTCGTTCGAGACGACGCCACCGGCAAGCACTCCGCGCTGACCCTCGTCTATCCACGAGATGCGGATGCAGATCAAGGTCGAGTATCGGTGCTCGCGCCCATGGGAAGCGCGCTCCTCGGCCTCAGCGTAGGGCAAACGATCGAGTGGCCCTTGCCCGGTGGCAGAACGAAGCGTATCGCCGTGTTGCGGATTGATTATCAGCCCGAAGCCGCGGGCGACTTCGATCGGTAATACGCTGGGCTTTCGGCGGCCCTCTCGAACGGAGAAATTGATCATGGAACTCTCGACGGTTCTGGTGGCAGCGTTTGTCTTTGGCGCACGTCTCTGTGATGTCGCGCTAGCAACGCTCCGCCACGTACTCGTCGTGCGAGGATACCGCGCGGTGGCAGCCGGAGTTGCTTTGCTCGAGTCCTCACTTTGGGTTTTCGCGATGTCCCGCGTGCTCACCCGGCTCGATCAACCGGTGATCGCGCTCGCATTTGCGCTCGGATTCACTGCCGGAACCTTGGCAGGAATGACCTTGGAGCAGCGATTGAAGTTGGGCGAGCAAGTGGTACGCCTCTTCACGCCCATCGGTAACGCCATGGCGTACCACCTACGCAGTCTCGGTTACCGCGTGACCCAATTCGAGGGGATGGGAAGAGACGGGCGAATCGACCTATTGTTCGTGCAAGTCCAACGAAAGCAGGTGGGCTTCATTCTGACGCGCGCCCGCCAGTTGGATCCGACTTGTTTCTGCGTGGTCGACGACGTTCGAACGGTTCATCAAGCGAAGTGAGCCGCAGGCACCTCGAGCCCGTCGGCAGAGTGATGATGCAATCGTCGAAGTGCTCCCAACAAGTGAGCCTCGGGCTTCCCGCGCGTCCTCGGAGAGTCAGCAACGTTCGTTGCTTGGCGCACATGCGGCTGCCCGCGGCGACGCCATTCGTCGCGAGCCCCGCGCCTATCGTTGCTTGGCGTGCATGCGGCTGCCCGCGGCGACGCCATTCGTCGGGACCGTGGCTCAGCGTCGAGCACCCTTTTTACCAGCAGTATTCAGGGCAATTGCCGCCTTCACTAGCGCCTTGAACGCCTTTGCATCTACGGTCTCTCCCTCACGAATGTCGATCGCGCGTCGCGTATTGCCGTCCAAACTAGAATTGAAGAGCCGGGTGGGATCAGGAAGACTGGCACCATGAGCAAATGTCAGCTTGACCACCTTCGCGTACGTCTCCCCGGTGCAGATGATTCCAGCGCGTGACCAAACGGGAGTACCGCGCCACTTCCACTCTTCGACGATCTCGGGATCGGTCTCTTGGATCAACGCTCGCATGCGTGCCAACGTATCGCCGCGCCAGCCTCCGAGCTCGTGAATGCGCTGATCGATGAGCCGCGACGCGGATTCGCCAGGCTCGTCTCGAGCGGTCGTGACGGCGCTGCGATTCGCGCGCTCGACCATCTTCACCGACGTTTCGGCAACGACCTTCGAGGCCGCCTTTCGCCCTGCCTTCCGCGCCGCTGTCGCGCCGGTCGTCGAGGTTCCTTTCGAGCCCTTCGTCGTCTTCGCCGAGGTTTTGGTCGCCGAACTCGCTAGCGTTCCGACATTCGCAATCTTCTTCGTCATCGCAGTCCAGACTCTAGGACCGCGACGAGAATTTGTAACCTCGTCGCGGTGGGGCGTCGGTCGAATCGAGCATAACCGCTGTCTCCCGCCCCCTCTAGAAATCCGCGTCACCGGGTCGTGACCCGTTTTTGTCGGTGCGTCGTGACCACGACGCGTCGCAACGGACGTCGACTGTCGACGACTCGAGTGCCGTTGTCACGACGACTCGCGTGCCGTTGTCACGACGACTCGCGTGCCGTTGTCACGACGACTCGCGTGCCGTTGTCACGACGACTCGCGCGCCGTTGTCACGACGACTCGCGTGCCGTTGTCACGACGAGCGAACCAAACCCTCTGCGTCCGAGAGCGCCTGATTCGTCAATGCGGTGAGCACGTGGTCTTCCCACTGGTTTCCGATGAAGAGATAGTCCCGTGCCAATCCCTCACGCACGAAACCAAGGCGTTCGAGCAATCTTGCGCTTCGTATGTTTCGCGGCATGTAGTTCGCCATGATTCGATGCAGTCTGAGCTCGTCGAATGCGTATCGAATCACAGCGGTGACGGCCTCCGACATGTAACCGCGCCCCTCGTACTCCTTGTCGACGTGGTAGCCCATGTAGCAAGCGCGAAAGGATGAGTCTTTCGCCGAATGCCGAGAGAGACCTCTCCCTCGCCTCTGCGTTTCGTTAGCGGCCCAGACCACTTCCGTGCTAGCGCTCGCGATGGCCGTCGGGCTTCGATAGGGCTCAACCGTGTGCCTTGCGTTGCCGCATGGCGAGAGCTCGTCCGCATCGAGCTGGCCATTATGGCTCGGACGCCGTACGTTACCCGCAACGAGGTCGAGATGTTTGCCGCCAAGATTGAGTTTGCGAAGCAGGGTAGAAGCCCAAAGCTAATGAAGGACGCTACCGTCAGTCTCCTCTTCACTTGGTATAGAAACGGTCAAATCGTCGGTGACTTTTGGCCCATGTCCGATCACGAAGCGCATCTCGAAGCTCACGTGATACTCCCAGATACGGACGCCTTGGATGAAGTCAACAATAACTCCCATGCAGAGCGAATCCTGCCAACCTGTGGGCCCACGACGGTCACCATCTTGGGGCGAGATCCGTATCTTCCCGACTGCTGCAGGTGTCCGTCGCGTTCGTCGATGGGCCTGTTCACGCACTTCAGGAACATCGCGCCACCGGTCGTATGTCTCGATTGCTACGACCCAATTCCGCTCTACCGCCTGCCGCGCCTTCGCAACGACGAGCAGCTCGAAATACTGAACTGGATGGAGGACAATCGCGCTTGTGACACGTTGCTCATGCACGGCAACACGGGCGAACGTTTCTGTGAAGAGCAGCTCGCACATTACAATAGTAGCCTCAATCGGAACGCGTCCTTCGTCGCCCGCTCACTGGAGCGGATCCTGCGAATTCCGGTCTATTACTTCATTCACGAGAACCACGATCGAACCAGCGATCCCATCCTCACCCATCGATGTCCGTCTTGTGAGCAAAATTGGCAGATTTTCGAGCGGGTGAAGCTGTTTTCGCTCCGCTGCGAGGAGTGCCGGCTGCTCTCCACCAGGCACGTTATCATGTAAGTCGATGGCCCAAGGCAAAGGGCCCCAGGAACCATGACCAACTGGAGACTGCCGAACGACTATTCGCTCTCGAACGCCCCCAAATCAGGAGCTTTGCCAGCGAATTGAAGGTCAATGTCCACCCCACGATCGATCAGATCGCTATCCGGCGCAAGCTTCAGAAAATCGAGGTTCGGTAGGGATCCGTCGGGATTGCGGGGGCCGTCGACGCCCTCTGAGTCGAGACTCAAGAAGTCCGCATCGGTGACCGTCACGTCCGTGTTCCACGAGTTGTGATCGTCGGTCGAGCCCTCGTTGACGAAGGCGTCGCGACCATTTTCGTACGCCAGGCAGTTCTGTACGATGTGGAGTGGCGTGTACTCAGGCCACTGATGTGGAAGGCGTATGCCGTACTCGACGTTCTTGAAAGCGGTGCAGTTCTGGACTCGAATGGCATCTCTGAGGGCATTCTGATCGAAGCCGAAAGCGAAGTTCTTGAAGGCAAGACAACCCGTCGCGACCCGCGTCACTTTCCCCTGCGTGTATTGCGAGTCGCCGAATTTGAAACCCATGCCATTGCCCGTGCCTCCGTGTTCGAAGGTCTGCGGAACGTATCCGTTCCAAAATGACCAGCAGCCTTCGTGGATGACGACACCGTTGCCATTGAAATGATCGAAGCCGTCATCGGAGTTCCACCATGCGCGACACCCCCGAAACGTGTTGCTCGTTCCCTCGTCGGTGACGGACATGAACCCGTTGGCATTCTCGTAAGCGTCCACGGGATCTTGGTTGTCGTATGCGTCACTATTCAAGACCAGGTTGTCCGTCGAATTCCCCTTGAGGACGAATCCAGTACCGAAGTTGTCGTGGATGCGCATTTGCTCGAAAGTGCAATGATTCGAGTCTCCGACCACGAAAGCTGCAGACATGCTCTGCCCGGGATATTGCGGGGTGCCAACGACGTCGATCCCCTTCCAATGCCAGTAGTCCCCCGAGAACATGATCGCTCTCAAGGGGTATTGGTTGTCCTCCAACGTCGAGAAGTCGAACACGACGCGTTCCCCGGGATACGCCCAAAACCGGATCATCGCGTCCGCTCGACCGTCGATTCCCTCGAGTGAAATGCCGTTGCGCTCGGGATCCCGGGGAGGATAAGTGCCCTCGCGAAAGTAGACGAGCGTGCCCGCGGTCGCAACCTCGTGCGCCCGATTGAGCGTCTTGAAGGGATGAGCGAGATCTCCGGAGTTTCCGTCGTCACCGTCGGGCGCAACGTAGTAGTCTGCCTTCTCCGGACAATCTGGGTCGCGTTTGGCGGTACAGGATGAGGGACAGACACCATCGAGCTCTCCGCATCGATCAACTTCGTCTTCACCGCACCCCATTGCGATGGTGGCGAAGACGAAGCTCGAAGCGAGTTTGACGGAGATGAGCGAGTGTCTGCGGTACATCGGTTCGCCTCTTCGGACGAGACGGCCGCGTCGAACGCTCTTCTGCCCTCGCCTTTCGATTCGAGTCTAGGCTGGACTGGAGCCCGAGAGGTACGCAATTTCGACGACACGCACGGCGAGGAACGCCCGAGCTAGAATGCGGGACGCTCAACCGTGCTCGTTACACCTCTGACGACACGAGTTCGGCCGTGATCGCGTCGACCGCACCTCGACAAAGCGCCAAGATGCAGGCTATCATGCGCGCCTGCGTCGCTACTCTGCGCTTTCGAACGGCCCAATGTCAGGCGCGGCCCCGCTATAATCCAGGCCCACATTGACGCCGGCGTTACGCAAATCGCTCCCAGACACGAGCCTGAAGTAGTCGACGTCGGGCAGGCTTCCGTCGCTCTTGCGCGCCGACTTCAGTAACGCGATATCGACACTCAGGTAATCGGCCGAAGTAGCGGCGAGACCGTTTTGCCAGCTGTTGTTGGTAATGTCCGTTGTCGTGGCACTAAGCCCGCCGATGGTACCGACGGATGCCGTATTCTTGATCTTCAGCGATGCGGCGATGTTCGTGGAGCTGAAGTTGATGTTGCTTCCGTTGTCGTGGGCAGCACAATTGAGAAGCGTGACGCTTCCTCGATTGCTGTTGTGGTCGAAGCCGTCGTTCACGTTACCTGCTGCAATGCAACGCGAGTAGCTGGCATTGTGTCTTAGCGTCTTATCGTCGCTGCCGCCGGTCTTGAACCCGTTGCCGTCACCCGCACCGACCGCGCCGCTCTTCAGCTTACCGTTGTCGATGGCCCAACAATTCTCGTAGGTGGTGCTCACGTTGTCGGCTCCACGGAGGTATCCGTCCCAGCCATCGTCCAGGTTGTTCCAGGAACGGCACCCGACGAACTTGTTTCCGCTCCCGACGTCGAGTTTTGCTGCAAACCCATCGGCGTTCTCGAGTGCCGAGTCCGCGTTGTAGTAGGAGTCGCAATTGAGGATCAGATTGTTCGCAGCACCACCGCCGAGCTGCAACCCCGTATCGGAGCACTCCGAGAAGGTCGAAAACTCGACGACGTTGTTCGAGCCACTGACGAACATGCAATTGTCGCCAGCATTGTACAGATCCAAACCGAACAGGTGCCAGTAGCTTCCCGACAGAATGAACCCGCGATTGGTATCCGCCTCTGCCATGGCAGAGAAGTCGAACACGGGCCGAATCGTGTCGAGAGGATACGCGCTCAACGTGATGACCGATCCGCTCGTACCACTCGCGCTTAGGGTGACCGTAGTACCGAGACTATACTTTCCACCGCGCACGTAGATGGTCTTCCCGGAAGTCGCGCGACCAAGGGCTACTCCGAGCGTCGTCGGATCATCGATGGTTCCCGCTCCGTTCGCGGTGCCCGTCGGTGCGACGAAAATGGCGTCGGGAGCCACGACGACACTCGTCGTGCCGCCCTGTCCCGACGTCGCGCCGCCTGCCGTCGTCCCGCCCGTTGCGTTCGAGTTTCCACCTACGAGAGAAGCTCCCCCCTGCGCATTCGCGCTTCCCCCGATCAACGATCTTCTTCGTTCGTTCTGCCCCCCGAGGCCATTGATGTGCCACCGTTCGAACTCTTGCTGCCGCCCACCGCCGTGCCATCATTGGTACCACCCGAAGCCCCGACGGAGCTTCCTCCGGTTGCGATGCTGGGAGAGTTGCCATCACCACTGCCGCCACATGCCGCGAGGAGGACGAGTGCGAGATAGCCAGTGGTGAATCGAGCGAAGGGAACGTTTCGAACGGACGAGTAAGTCATCGGGAGGATCCGTCGGGCGGCTCGTAATGCGAAGGGGCGCGCCGATCCTTACGTTATGTCGCAAATCGCGATCGTGATCTGGAAATCGTCAAGAACCGTCGCTACGCAAGTCGCGCGCTGACCCATGAGCGACAGGCAGGGCGCAATGCGGACGCACAGATTGCCGGACACCGACCGACACTGGAAGCTAGCGCCGCACAGGTGCGCGCGGGCCATACCGACGAACGCGCTCGACTCGTTGACACACGCCGCCAACGCACTACCCGCTTCTCGCTGCACACTCAGCCGCGCATCGTCGACGGAGTGCCCGTTGGCTCATCCGCTGTTTACTCCAAACGGAGTGCCCGTTGGCTCATCCGCTGTTTACTCCAAACGGAGTGCTCGCTGGCTCACCCGCTGCTGTGCACTGTCGACGGATCTTCCCACCACTCGCGGTCACGCTCAGCCGCGCTTCGACGGATCCCCTCCGCTCACGCGGTCGACTCGGCGAGACTGCGGCGTTTACGACGGACCGAAACGACGGCGGTGAGCAATCCGAGCACGCACACGAGGAGTCCGATCCCGAGCAAGCCGAAGTGATCGGCCGTCTTCCCCACGAGAGGAGCAAGTAGCATGATCCCAACCGAAGCGAATTGAGCTTCGACCGAGAGCACGGCTGCTCCGTAACGGCTGTCCGAAACGTCGTCGAGTCTGTCGAGAAATAGTGGCCGCCACAGGTTCTCGAGCAGAACCAACAAGACGAAGCCCGTGACCGCAATGACCGTCGCCCATGACGAGAGGCCCCGCAAGGCGGCCCCCGTCGTAAGCAGGGCACCAACGAGCATCACCGCACTCCAAAGCCAAGGAAACGGACGACCATCGATCGCATCGAACCGATGAGAGTAGCGCGAAGCGGTTGCAGCTCCGGCGTTCAACACGAAGTAGAGGAAGCCGAGTAGTAGTGCAGAGCGTTTGGTTGGCTCGACGGTGCTCAGGAACCCGCTCGCGGCGATCCCTGAAAGTGCCGTCACGACCAGAGGTTGCACGTACTCCTTGACGGTCTTTGCCACCGCTTGAAGCACTGCCGATTCGATGAATAGCCCCCGAAGGAGCGGGTTCTTCGTGCACGCCTTGGTTTCGCGCCACATCGTCACCATTGCCTCGCGAGCACCGAAACGCTCACGATTCCCCTCCCCCTCGAGCACCTTCGGATAGAGTGCAACGTTGACGGTATTGAGGAGGTACGGCGGGATACTGAAGAGAAGATTTGTGCGTAGTTGCCAGTGAGAAACACGAGCAGCCCGGACAATAGGGACGATAACGCCGAACCGGCCTTGGACCATGAACGAGTGAATCCATAGACCCTCGCCTTCTCGGATTCGCGTCCCGTCAGGCGCAGGTGATGGAACACCATCGCTTTGTGCGTACCCGATCGGAAGGATTCCCCTACGGCGAAGGAGAACATGGTAAGAAATAGCAACGGGAGGCCACTCGCACTCGCGAACCCAATGAACGAGAGGACGTAAGCAATGAAGCAGATGACGAGCGACGAGCGTCGACCGTACATGTCGGCGAGAAAGCCCGCTGGGATCCCCATCAGGTTGATGCAGATCTCTCGGAATGAATAGAGCAAACCAACTTCGAAAAAGCTGAGCCCTTTTCCCCTCAGTACCAACAGGAAGAACGGCTCATAGTACTGCTGGTTCTTGAGAAAGCCATACAGACTGAAGCGGAAGATGAGCCGGTCTCGAGGTGACACAGATTGCATCGACGTCGCCCATAGCACCGTGACTCAACGGACGCCGATCCCGCAGCGCAAACGCTGACCCACACGCGTAGAAGCCACCGATTCGTGCACGTCGCCGCAGACGCTCCCGTGCCCCCACCAACGCTCCCGCACAGGGTGCAGCCGAACTCCGGACGTAGCGTACCGATTCGGCCGCAGCCCGCGCGATAGTGTCTTAGAAGTACCCCTTGGCGACCAGGGCATCCGTTGTGATCGTCGCCATCTTTTGCGCACCCGTCACGTTTGGGTGCGCTCCATCGGAGGTGTCCGTCGCGGCACTGAAGCCGGTCCAATGATCGATGATGTACACCGGCGAGGTCGCAGTCGAGTTCGTCGTAGCCCAGGACGTCGTGATCGCTGCATTCAGATTGACGACGTTGCTCGAGCAGTTGCTGCAGCCGCTCGGGGCCAGTGGAATGATCTCTCGACACGAAGAAGATGACCGACGGATTCTGATTACGGAACTCCGTCATGACGGTCACGTAGGCGTTCAAAATCGTCGCAGGCGCGATCCTACTCCATGCGTCGTTCGTGCCGAAGTGCATGAGCACGATGTCCGGTTTCGCCGTCGCCCAGGTCTTGAGCTCCGAAAGCGTTCCCTTGCCGGTGGTCGTCGGGGTATTCGTGGTGAGGTTCGTCACCAAGTAGCCACCATGGCCTTCGGTTTGCACCGTAGGAGCGCCATTGCAGCCTTGGTTGTTCAGATTCGTGCCGACGAACTGGAAATTCGTGTGACCACCGCTCTTGAGCGTCTGCGATGTCAGTTGCGGATAACAAGTGGTGCCGGTAATCGAGTCACCGAGGGGCATGACCTTCCACACCCCGGTGTGGGTCGCGCCGCCGGAAGTCGCGCCGCCGCTCGCTCGCGTTCCACCCGTACCCGCGCCACCAGTGGTCGCTCGGGTGCCGCCAGCGCTAACCATGCCACCGCTATTGGCGCCACCTCGGTTCGAAGCGCCGCCCACTCCGTTCCCGCCCTTTGCCGTTTCCGTTGAGCCCGTGGACGACGAGAAGCCACCTACCGAAGGCGCAAAACCGCCCACCCCGACGTTACCTCCGCCGCCCACTTGACTCGGATTCGAATTGCCGCCGACCGCTGACGAATTGGAAGTGCTCCCACCGCTCCCAAAGGCGCCTGCATCGCCGCCGCTACTCGAGCAGGCAAAGAGCAGGGCAGAAAACGCGGCTACTTCGGGCGCAAAGCGGGTTCGGCGAGGATTCGTCATGGTTCGTCTTCAGTTCCCGCAGCGGTCAAAGAAGGGTCAACTCGCGACACGCGCGTCACCACGATGCACCGACAATCCAAAGCCCAAGAAAGGCAATAGGACGACAGCAAAAGGCAGGAAGGACAGAAAGCCCCGTCTCTCGGCGTTGCGTGTGCTCGGATCTCGAGAATGGAAACGTTTTTGGCTTCTTCCAGAGTCGCGCCGACGTCCAAAGCAGAAAGAATGGAGTCAGAGAGAAGTCAGTCCACAGACCAGTTTGCCGCCCAAGCTCAGGCAGTCGGCAAACTCGTCACAACAATCCGCCCTCGTCCGACAGCCACCCCCGAGCGACGCGCAGGCAGCAGTACACCGAAGGGAACCAGTCGCGTCGGCACTGCAATGTCCGCCACAGCAACGCGAGGCCAAAGCACAGGGTTCTCCGTCGGCGAGACACGCTCCAGGGTCCACTTGGACGCGACAGCGCTTGGTTTGGAGACCCGCCGGCTCCTCCACGCATTTGGTTGCCGCGTTCGTCTGACAGCAATCCGCATCCGTCGCACAGATTTCGCCTTCCGCGAGACATGCCTCGGGGCCTTGCACGCAACGCATGACCTGGTCGGCATCGGCAAGACACCGCCCCGAGCAGCAGTCTCCATCGGTCGAACACATCTCGCAGACGGAGCGACAAGCCGCGACTGGAGCGCAACGCATCAGGCCGTCGTGATGAGCCAAGCACAACCGCGAGCAACATTCGTCGTTTCGTTCGCAACGCTCGCCCACCTGCCGATTGCAGGATTTCGCGTCTCCGAGTCGACAGGCCTTGGTCGGTTCGCAGCGCGTTGTCCCTTCTGGGTTGGCCTTGCAGATCCCGCTGCAGCAGTCCTCGGTTTGCGAACAGAGCTCCCCACTCGGACGACAGCCTTGGGGTCGTCGACAACGTTGTGATCCATCCGAATGCGTGACGCAGCTGCCGCTGCAACAATCTGCCCCAACGACGCAAGCCTCTCCCGCCACGCGACAAGCAGGCGCTCCGGGAGCGAGACATCGTTCGGCCTCACAGCGCCCCGAGCAACAATCGCTCGCGATCGCACAGGGTTCGTCGTCGAGGGCGCACATCACCCGTGGGTTGCAAACCGTGCCGGAAGCGCTCGCGACGCAGCCCAATTCACAACACTCGGACGCGCTCGCACAAGCGCGCCCAGCGCCGGAGCACCCGAGTGTCGGTCGGCACTCGAGATTCTGTAACGCGCTGAGGGCGCAATATCCGGAACAGCACGAAGCCGAGTCGCTGCAATCTTCGCCCAGAGCCAAAGCCGTGCCGCAGTCGACGCCGGATCCCCCACTCGAGCCGCTCACGCCACTGCTCCCACCGATGCCGGGCATGCCACCCACCGCAGGGATCGGTATCGACGCGCTCGGTGCCGCGGAGTCCTCGACATCGAGCACCTGAAGACGTCGAGTCCGGCAACTCCCGACGGCCACCATGGGTAGGAGCACGACGAGCACCGCTCCGTAGAACGCTCGAACGGGATCGGAACGGCGGTGCGACGTCATGGGTGCTCAGAAGTGCACTTTTAGCCCAATTCTACCCGATACGTATCCCCCTCGTGCTCCCATGACCGTCTTTCCCGCGTCCGTAGCCACGACGGGCCAAACCACCCAGCCTCCCGTCGCCTCCGTCGTGAGCCACGTCGAATCCCAAACCCGAACCGCGCTGCCCAGACCCAAGCCGATCCACGCCGTGCCGGCGTCCCGCGAGGTCGCAACGGCTTTGCCAACCGCGTCGGACGAAAAATCGATCCAGGCGCCGTCGAATCGTGTCAGCGCCCGGAGCTCGAACCGCGAATTGGGCGGCAGCACCAGGTACCCGACACCGATCCCGGCCAACCACACGTCAGCCGTGACGTCACCGTGGAGACTCGTCTCACGGCGCGAGCGCCGTCCGCCGAGTCGCGCCATGAGTTCCAGTCGAGGATGCACCGCCCAGGCAACGTCGGCGTCGACTCCTAGCAGACGCAATCCGCCGCGGAAGGCCTCGCCTGCGACATCGATCCCAACGGAGAGGCGCGGCCGCGAGCTCTTCGTTGGATGATCGAGGAGCGCGCCGACCGCTTCCGGATACGCGCCGCGTCCCGGCCGCGTTCCGTTCAAGCGCGTCTCCGCCCAACTCGCCCGCAGCAACTCCACGGCGCCGACGGCGACGGCCATGGCGTGGGTGTCTCTTGGCAACCCTTCGAGCGGGATCTGGCGGGAGAGGAGCTTGTCCGTCACGGCATCGCTCACGACGATCCGCGCCTGCACTCCATCGTCGCACGGGAGCTCGATCGTGAGCGTTGCCAAAGGGAGGCGGTAGACTTGCGCGGGTGACTGACACGCGTCCACGTGTTCGGAGTCCAGATTGGCTTCGATGAGCCGTGCGATTCGCTCGCGCGACAGCCTCGCTTCCTCGGAACAGGAAGGTTGGGACGGCTCTGGTTCGAAAACCAGACGCACGTAATCGCGCCCTTCGGCAGGACATTCCGTGGCTCCGAGCGAGACACTCACGTAAAGCAGGCTCGTCGCGAAAACACGCCAGCCTATCGCTCGCATGCAGCCTTGACGGTGCCGACGTATCTGCCTCGACCGTACTTGGCGAGATAAGCTGACTTGGCCTGTCGACAGCGATCGGTCGCACCGAGACGCTGGTAGAGTTGGACCAGCCGCGCCTCTGCGTCTTCTCGATACGCGCCACTCGGATTCAGCTTGATCGCTGCTTGGAAAGCGGCGGCCGCCCCGGAAGCGTCCCCGAGCCCATCCATCCGAATACGCCCAAGCTCGAAGGTCGCAAGTGCAGCTCTCGCGTCACCGGGGTAATTGCGCCGCAATCGGTCCAGCGCCGAAGCCGCTTCGCGCAGCTTGCCGTTCATTCGGTTGCGCTCGGCCAATTCGAATAGCTCCTTGGCTGAAGCCACCGACGACGTGGTCTCGCTCCCGGGCGCTGTTGGTTCTGGCGGCGCAACCACGGAGGAGTCCGGTCGGCTCTCCTTCGTCGGCTCCACGAGTAAAGGTGCAACCGCACTCGAAGCGCCGGGAAATGGCGATCGCCGAAGACGCACTGCCTTCGACGACCTCGGTCGATGCAACCGATTGCGTCGAGGACCAACGTTGCCCTGTGGTAAGGCTGCGTTGCTGGCTCGAACTTCCTTGTCGCTGCGACGGATTCACGCGCACCGTGCCGCGCAATACCTCGACGTTCACTTGCGAAGACGCCGCGTCGCTCGCTCCCTCGGCGACCGCTACTAGAAAGCGAGTCCCGACGACCTCGATGTCGAATCCCGGAGTTGCGACGACCACCCGTCGACCATCGCGATGGGTGACGTCGAAGATCGCGCGACCACGTCCGAGCTCGAGCGTGGTTTCCTGAGCCGTACGCGAGCGCACTTGCAGGCTCGATCCCGCCGCAATGTCGACGGTGATCCCCTCTGGCAAGCTCAAGCGCGATTGCCCCGTCCCGTTCGGCTCGACGGTGAATGCGTCGCCCAAGAAGGCGGCTTGCATCACCGACTTCGTTCCAAAGTGTCGCCCCGCGACGAACCCCACGCCCAAAACCACGGACAACGCCGCAGCGGCATAAACGTAACGGAGAGAGAGCGTGACAGGCTTCGGATCGCGCTCACGAATTCGGGCCCATTGCGCGTCGAGCCTTCCGTCGGTGAGCTTCGGCACCACGTATTCCGCAAGACGCCGTGTTTCCGTCATGGCCCCTCCCCTGAATCACAGCGGCCCAGATCCGGACCGCGCTCGACTCGCGGTGAGCGGTCGAGCTTTGGATAGGCAAACGCGAGCAGTCGTTCCGCCTCTTGTACGCGACGTTTGACCGTCGCTAGAGACAGCTTCATCATCGTCGCGATCTCTTCGAGCCCCATGCCTTCGACGCGACGCAGAATGAAGGCAACCCGTGTCGCCGGCGGCATCTCGTCGACGAGACGATAGATGGCTCGCAATTCGAATTGCACGTCCGGGGGCGCCGCAACGGACAGCAGTCGATCCAAGTCGATTGCCTCCTTCGGCCTTAGCCCCAACAGATTCGACAATCGCCTACGGCGGATCATTTTGTGCGCCGTGCGCACGACGATCGCCGACAACCACGAGCTAAAGGCCTGGGGATTCTCGAGACGCGCAAGAGAGCGCCAGGCTTCGGTGTAACAATCTTGGACCAAGTCGTCCAAGTCGCTATCGCGACCGAGAAGACGATAGGCGAGCCCATTGACGAGCGTCGCGTAACGACGAAACAGCGCTTCCTTCGCCCAAGCCTCGTTGGCCCGCGCTGCGACGACCAATGCCGCATCGGAAGGTCCGCTTCCCGAGCGGCTGGGAGGCAACGCGGTGCTCACGCCCGCATTGTAGCCCGATTTGCCGAAGCTGCGCGATTTCATTCCGACCTGGAGCCCGGTGTCATTGGATGGGGACTTCCCAGCCACAACCGACCGAGTAAAAGAGGCTGCCACCATTTGACGACACGTAACTACAGCTCGACGAACAAAGCCTGACCTGCGAAGGATTCGTCGGATCGTCGAAGTACCATCCGTCGCCGTCACCGCAGTCAGTCGGTGATTCGACGCGGTAGAACACCTTCGATTTGCACTGCGCGTCCGCATAGGCGATCCCGATTCGTCCCAAGTCCAAGCTCGATCCGCCAGGTGCTTCGGGGATCGGGAACTCGCAGGGAATGGCTGCGTCGCCGCGGATTGCGTTGAGCGCCGAGAGGACCTGACTCGTCACGTCGCCGCTTTCGACGAGATAGGCCCGATTGGTTCCTCCGGCCTCGGCAATGCGCCCCAGGTTCGAGAGAAAGGGACCGACTCCGAGCACGTAGGTTCGGATCGCAGGATTGCCACCCGCACAATCGGAAGCCGCGGTAACGGCGTCGTCCAGGGTCGGACAACACGCGGCGCCAACGCCGCTCGGACAACTCACGGGCGCCTTCGGCTCACCGTCGGTGACGAAGAGAATGACGGTCTGATGCGCAGGATGGGCCTTTTTCCAGGCTTGCGCGTAGGTGCAGGCGCCGCGAATCGCGGCGCCGGTCGGGGTTTCGCCAATCGGGGTTGCCTCTTTCTTTAGAGACGCGCTCACTGCCTGCGCGTTCGACGGCAACACGTCGATGGCGACGCTCGGTTGCGAGTACGTGCTCTCGCGGCAATCGGCGGAGCCAATCGGCTGCTGGCCGAAGTAGCCGACGCCGATCCCGAGTCCATTGCTGCTCTGCGAAGCCACGAAGGCCTCGAGCGCCTCGACGATCGCGTCCATTCGCGTCTTCCGACAGTTCGGATCTGGACACGCGCCGTTCGAGATCACCGGATCGACGCAGTTACACATCGAACCGCTCCGATCGATCATCAAGTGAATGTCGAGAGGAATGGTCTCACTCTCGAACGCCGAAGCAGCGCAAGTCTCTTCGGCAACGGCGAGTTCACACTTACCGCTCTCGGACTTCACGAATGCGGCCGGCGGGGGCTGCCCAGGCGGTCCGTTAGTGTCACCACCGCCACCAACCCCGGACGCCGAGCTGCCCGCGGTTCCGCCGTTTTCCGAACCCTTGTCGTCGCCGCTCGACTTGGAGCAGCTCGTCGCGCAGATGGACAATAGGACGCAAGTCGCGATCGAAATGAGGTGTTTCATGGGATGGCTTCACTCACTGACAGAAGACCTTGGCGACGGTCATGAACTGCGTCTTCGCCGCAGAGCTCGAGCATGCGGCGACGTGCGCGGAGGATTGGATGCAGACCGCTTCTGTTTGTGCCTGCGCGCAAACGCCACTTCGCGCGTCCGTCATGCAAGCAATCTGCGCGCGATAGTTGCCCGAATCCGTGGGTCCGCAGTGCTCGCAAGCGTGATACTCGCAGAGCTGCGCGATCTCGGATCTTCGCGGCGCACGCGGGCTCGCCGACGAGCTCGATACAACCCGCAAGGTTCGTCGAACTCAGGTAGGCAGAGTCGGTCCCCAGCTTCAACAGGGGCCCGTAGCTCGGACTCTCGAGGCTGGTCGGCAGCAGACAGTCCCCGCAGCTCGCACTCGCGCCGCCGGCTCTGAAAGCGGTGCAATTGCCCGAGCTGTAGCAATCCACGAAGTACGTCTCGAGTTCACCATCCGTGCACGCCGAAGCCACGCGACGCGCAGAGTGGTAAGCCGGATAACTGTAACCGGCCATACTCTTGGGCGTGCACGACGCACTCGAATCCGTGCCGCTGGTTCCGCCAACCGAGCTCGACGTGCCACTCGACGTGGTTCCGCCGTAGCTCTCCGGGAGCGTACTCTTGGTACCGGAATAGTTGCCTCCGCCCTGCGCCACGGTGGCGGAGATCCACGACGAGCGGCCTCCAGACGTCGCGCCGCCGGTGCCAGAGGGAACACCGTCGGTGCCGCAACTGCAGCTGCCATAACGTTCACCACTGTCATCGCAGCTCTGAACACCTGAACAACCTTTGTCGCCTGTGCACGCAATGGAGTGTCCGGGCACACAGGCGGACTCATGGCCGCCCGATGAGTCGTCGGATCCACATGCAACGTTGAGTGCGAGACAAAGCAACGCCGTCGGAAAACCGCGGGGACGCTTCACGGGACCTCCGAATTTGGAAGGATTCGAGCGTAGGTACCCCGGGGCCAAGGATCGGCTCAGGATTTCTCGAACGTCGCTTCGAGCACCCAACAGGCTTTTGTCGCCCGTGAACCAACGGAAGACTCGCCCGTCGACGAAACGTTCGTGAGCCGCTTCTCTTCGTCAGGGTACCTAGCCCGAAGAACGAGGGATCCCCTCCAACCGCAAGAAGGCGAGGTTGTCGATGTCACGTCGGTGTTACCCGAAGCGTGCTGCCGGATACGCGATGGTTCTAGTCACTTTGGGGAGCGGCTATGCCTGTAGTTCCGACTCCGGTTCCGACGGCAAAGATGGCAGTCATGCCGGCTCGTCCAACGGAAATGCCGGCGACTCCGCGCGCGCCGGTTCGGGAAATGGCGGAGGCAGCGGCGGTAGTTCGGGCAATTTCGGCTCGATTACGGCGCAAGACCCGCCGTTCCAAGGACTGGGCAACAGCTGGCGACCGTTGACGACGGGCTGCGGACCGAAGACGGCATCGGAGTGCGCGGGAACCTGTGAAGCAAGTCCCGATCGTACGGTGGACGTCATTCGTCCTCCCGCATTGCTCTGCTTCGGCGCGGACGGAAGCAAGGATTCCGTCGATCCGACGGACGATACGCCCGCAGCCATCATCGAACAGGTCATCGAGACCCAAGGGGGCGTCAGCTACGTCCACATCCGCGTCACCTTCAATCCGGCCTTTGCCGACAACACATACGGAGCAAACGCAAGCGCCGGCTGGTTCGCGACCAAGGAAGACGGCAAGGCTGGCAAAGGACACACCTTCACGGACGATCTCACGGGCAGCGATCACCTCGAGCTCCTGTTGACGGACGGGAAGGGCGCGACGGCGATGGACTTCAAGATCGACTACATTACCAGCCTTACCGATTCAGGTAAGCCCGGAGGTCCGGGCAAAGCACCACCGCCACCGCCACCCGGTACGGGAGGCAGCCCCGCGACGGCAACGACGACGACGACAGCCGCCACGACTTCGAGCTGCGGCTTCACCACGCTGGGCGTCCTCGGCGGTGACGGCAAGATGATCACGGGAGATTCCAGCGCGATCTTGGCAACGGCGACTTCGATTTCCCGCAACGTCGATGGCTGTGGATACTGCAAGAGTGACGCCTGTGACGCAGGAAGCACGGGCACAGGTGACGGCGACTGCACCGTGAACTCGCCCGTGACCGACGAGAATTTGAAAGCAAATTCCGACACCCCGAATTGGAATTACGACGTCGTTTACGAAGCTTGGATTGCGCTCTCCGCCTTCGGCGACGCAGGCTTCGGACAGGCATACATCACCTCGATCCACGCCTCTCCGTCGAAGCTTGCGAGCAATACCCTGTACGTCGTGCCAGAGCCCTGTCCTCCGAGCTGGGGCGTTTGCACGAAGGGGCAAAACTGCTGGGGAACGAGCGGAACTGGCGGAGCAGGTGGATCGTCGGGCACGGGCGAGAAGCCCTGCGAGCCCAACTATCAGCTTTACATCACCCAGGAAGGCGCAACGGAGTGCACCCCGATCCCGTTCGCGGGTTACCCGGGATACGCGCCTTGCCCGGAAGGGTATCAGCTCGATACCGCGTCCGAAGGACGATACTGCGTCCGGACCCAGTAACGGCGATCGACCCACCACGCGATGCACGCGCCTAGTGCATAACAACCGACGTCCCCCCAGGCGAAGGTCGTTCCGACGATGATCCGAAGGCTGGGGTATTGAGCGATCCCGAGTTTCACTGGTAGCTCCGCCCATTGAAACGTCTCGACCAATACCCCAACCAAAAAGGACAGGCTCGCCAGGGCCGCAGAGGGCAGCGAGAGGAAACTTCGAAGGCACGCGAACACCAGAATCACGGCGAGCACGTCACCCCCGAAGGGACGGATCCAAGCGTCGCGAACGAAGGCTGCAATCAAGCACTCGACGACGAAGATGGCGACGGCCCAACCTGCGGCTCTGGGGTGGAAACGAAAATGCTTCATGCTCGAAGCACGATGATGACACGAGTGGGCGCTCCACTCACGTGAACGCGTGTGGGCGCCCGCGGAGCCACGGGAGACACAAGCTCAAGACCTACGTCGGCGCAACCGGACCAATGCCACGAGACCCAAGAACAACCAAGGAAGCTTGGGTGTTGGAGCAGCGAGAGAACACGAACAACCGCCGTCGTGAGCAGCATCTGGCACCTCGCTGCAGGCGCACCGACTCCACGCCGAGCCATCGTCATTACAGGTCTGATAGCCCTCGTCCTCGTCGCCGCATAAGCAGGTGGTCTGCCATCCCGGAGGGCACATTTGGCTCGCGCCGACTCCTGACGTATTCGCGCCCTGGCCTCCGATGGACACCGAAGCTGCGGAACGTGGTCACCCCCGGATTTTTGCTCCCGCCTTGCGAGCTGGGATCCGCCGATGAACCGCCGATGTTTGGCGAGGCGCCCATCGCGATGTTCCCTCCGGCGATACTGGAGGAAGCACTATTTGCCGTCCCACCTGTGCTCGACGTGCCTCCGACGGACGAGCTGAGCGTTCCTCCAATACCCGACGAGCCGCCTCCACCAGACGAGCCCCCAGTACCTTGCTGGGTCGTGTTACCGCAAAGGTAGCTGCCCGTCTCGAGCGCTGTACACGTGGACGTTCCACAGCTTGCCGCCGCACAAGGATCCACACATTGCCCTGAAACGCATGTCTCGTACGCCGCGCAAGTGACGCCTTCGCACGTCGTCGAAATGCAGTGACCCGTCGCACTACAAGTGGGCCTGTTTGGATCGGAGCACGGTTTGCATCGACAGTCCGGAACGCAGGCGCCTTGCTCGCATACGAACGAGCCGTCACATTTGATGTTGGCGCACGGGTCGATGCAGCTCCCGGACACGCAAGTCTTGCCCGCCGCACAGGTCACACCTTCACACTGTGCGACGCACTGCCCATTCAAGCATCGCAATCCCTGAGCGCAAGACACGCCGAAACACGACGCGGCCACGCAATGTCCGACGCGCTTGCCACTCGTCTCGCAAAGGTTGCCCGTGTCGCACCCGCTTCCGCTATTGCACGATGGGACACACTGACCCTTTTCGCACACCAACCCCACTTGGCATAGTCCCGGCTCCTCATCAGCTTCGCCATCGCAATCATCGTCCAAACCGTTGCAGCTCTCCACTCCAGGCTGTACTTGTCGAAGACACCTAGGTGGTGCACCAGAGCCCTCGGAGCAATCCGTAATGCCAAAGGAACACATTCCCAGAAGCGCCGTATCGGAAGCGCTTCTGGCGGTACAAGGCTGTCCGCCGCCCTCGCAAAGGACCCCCTCGACTCGATAGACCAGAATCGTTGAAGTCGCCGTCGTTCTTCCATGTTTCCCAGCCGCTCGAGGTGCTCATCATCATGGGGAACGAAGGCTTCACCTCGCCCAGGGTTGGCGTAAAGCTCGATGCCGACGTCGGCATACCCTCGAACGCGATGTAATAGCTCCCACGTCGCGACTTCGAGGCGTAAACGGCGGCGTTGATCCAGGGCGCGCCGTAAGTGCTCATCTGATTGTGCTGTGGATCGACGAACTTCGACATCGGGCAGACGCTCGTCTTGTTCCCTTTGAAGGCGAAGCCGATCTTGCCGCTGACGCAGGCCTTGTATTCCGGGGACTGAAGAATGTTCTGCCATCCACCCGATCCCACGGCGGGCGACAAGAACCCACTTTGAACGGTGGGGAGAAGCATCTTGTCGTTGTTCTGGAGCTGCAACCAACTGGTCAAAGGAGCGGGCGGTTTACCTGCCAATGTCAACAACGTGACGTCGTGATATTTGATGATATCTGCGGTCGTAACGATTGGATGGATTGCTTCCGCGCCGGGCGCGTCGTCAGCGCAATACCAACCGAAGTCGACGATACAAGAGCTACCGCGAAGAACCAGCTCTGCACCGAACCCACAGAGCGGCAAGAAAGATATCGAAGTTGCACTCGCGTCCGCGTACGCGTCGACATTTCCGGTGCCCTCCCACACGTCGAGCATCGATTGAATACCCAGCGTCGATTCATTGTATCGCGCCCGGTCGTAGTAATCGTTCGATTGAGATTGCGGGATTGGCACGACCAACCCTGAAGGTTCGGTCACTGCCGCTGCGGTGTGCAGCGAAGAAAGAAACGACAGCAGACTCACAGCGCAAGCTACCCGATGGAACCGCATCATTCTTTCAATGTAATCACCGAACGATGAACCGGTCGAGTCTCAAATCAACGGAACGGTGCTCTCGTTACGCATAAGCATCATCTCGAGCGTCCAATGGAGCTTCGTTACGCCGCGTTTGATCGGTGTGGCCAACCTCGAACAGAACGCCTCTGTGCGACGTACTGCGCTGGCGTCGAGGCCGACAAACTCTCGAGGTCGAGCAGCGCCCTTTGGCCCTCGATGCAATGTAAGGTACGTTCAAGCAGGAGCAACGACGCGAACGCCATGCCCGATACTCGTCGATGACATTGGTTGTGACTTCCACGCCAGCTGAATCGGCTATCGGAGACGGTCCCCTCTCGAACGTCTTTCGACTGGAGTGCCAAGCTTACGGAACGACCTCGCTCAAAAATGCGCCTCTACACCGATCGACGGCATGACGATGGGCCCAACTCGCTGCTCGGTGCAGCGCACGGGGTTACAGCTGCGCTCGGTGATTTCTTCGGCTAACGTCGCGTTCATCAATTCGAAAACGACCGAGTACCAATATCGCGCACTGACAATCCATCGTTTCTCGGCGCGAAGATCCAATCGAACGAAGGGCGGTGTGCGTCGTTCTCCGTGATAGAGATCTCCCGCGGTCGTCGCTTCACGTACTGGCAAGCCGCCCAGGAGCGTTCCGCGAGCCCCGAGACGCCAGCGCCTCCCCACGTCCAGAGCGATTGCGCCGTTGACGACGTGGGTTCGGTCCAACGCGGACAAGGTTGAGATGGTGCCGTGACTACGCGTGGAGCGCGAGAGCGTGTAAGACAAAAATCCGCTCACCCGTCGATGCATGCGTCGATGCAGGAAGATTTCTGCGCCGTAGGCACTTCCACGGACCCGCTGACTCTCTTCGTCGATGTCGTAGACGAAGCGATGGGTCGTACCCAACGGATCGCTCAGGTTTTGATAGATGGTGTCGAAAAGAACCAGGTTGAGCGAGGTATGCGCGTTGGCTTGGTAGTTCACACCGCTCGAGGCTTGAATCGCGCGCTGGAGGCCACCCTCGAGGCTCATGACCTGTGCCGCCGGAACACCAGGCACGACGGCCGCGGCTTGAGATGCAAACCCGATGGAGTGCTCGACCGTCACTCTGGGTGAAAGCCGCATCCGCGTGGACAATCGAGGATCGACGGCCACGCGTCGATCTCCGCGTGTGGTGAAGTAGTCCGCGCGGACGCCGGGGGATACCAGGACGTTCGGAGTGGGAAGGAGATCGACGGTTGCGTAAGCACCCGCAGTCACCTCGCGGCGAGTCGGCAATAGGGCTTCGAGCGTCGTCGCGGTTTGGTATCGGACACCTTGATTGACGTCCAGGGTGAAATGGTCGGCGAGGCCGTCCACACCCGTGCGCAGGACCACACCGTCGCTCAATCGTCGTTCGAGTTGGAGGCGCGCACCGACGAGATTGTCTTGGACGGTACCGCGATCCCCACCGGTGTCGTCGTGACCCACCGTGACCGCGACGCGCAAACCACCATGATCGTCCGCAAAGCGGTGATCGTAGCGCAAGTCGACTCGATGATATTGCACGGAGGACGTGCTCTTCGCCGTCGATAGGGAATCATAAGCCCCCAACCCAAGCACGCTGAGTTCGTCTCGCCGCGTGATCGGCACGGTCACACGCGTTTGATAGTCCCAGTAACCGAGATCGACTTTGCTCGAGAGTATCGAAACCGCCAGACCCGTGTACGAATAGCGACCCGATATCATCGCCGTCGCGTCAGGCAATCCATCGCCAATGCGCCCAATTGGCGCTTGCACCATGAGGGACGAGTCGATGAGACGGATCCCTGCTTCACCGCGCCATTCCGGCGTTGGCGCGACGGTATCTGCCGTTACGATCGCACCTGCATAGCGACCATACGCAGCAGGATACGCTCCGCGATAAAGAGTTACCTTGTCGAGCGTCGCTGGGTGAATGACGGAGGGACCGACGAGAGCGTGCCAAAGCAGCGGGACTCGCACACCGTCTACGAAGTAACCAACGTTACCCGGTGGAGCGCCTCGCACGTAGAAGTATGGCAACCCTGCCATGACGGGTGTCACGCCTGGCATCACCTCGACAGCGCGCAAGGGATCACCGAACGTGGCTGGGATTTCTCGCGCCTCCGCCGCTGAAAGCGATTGCGCTCCAGGTAGTGCGCGAACACCTTGAACGGTTACTTCGAGACCGTTTTTCGAGGACGACGCGTTGCTCTCACGACGTCGTTGCTGGCGACCTGCGGTCGGCACCTTCGGCGGTTGCGATGCGGGAGCGCGTTGGGCTTCGTCCTTCGAAGGCGCGTTCGCGGCTGAGATTGCTGGTTTTGCCGGTGCCACGCGACTTCGTAGAGGAATCGGCACGGAGAGGGCACACCGTTCTTCGTTGCCGGCGTGAAGCGAAAGGCTTGTGCGGCATCGAGCGCCAACGTGGCATAGGGTTCCTCGCCTTGAGTAACCTTGGCATCGAGAACGGAACCCACGGCACTCAAGTGGAGCAACAAGACGACTCGAGGGACCGTGTTCGAGTTCGCGGGCAAAGTCACCGACGCCTCGATGGGAGTCGGCATGACGACGGATGAGTGCCCCTCCGCGCCGTCGCCTTCACGCGGCTTGGCTTCTTCGGAACTCTTTGCTTCGTCCAGAGGAGATGGATCGCGAGCGTGCGCCAAGGGCGCGCAGAACAGACCACCGAAAACGAGTTGCAAAGCGGTGAAGCGCAACTCGAACGGTCCCGTTCGTATGCGAAAATGAAGAAACATTGGTGGTCGCGTGCGTTAAGTAAGTCTCATCGATCTATTTAGCCTGATTTCTCGACTTTGCTACGTTATAAATGTGGCGCGCATGGCAAAGTCGATCGCCTGCACTCATGGGCTCTGGGTTACCGCCTTCGCCTGTGGTGTGGCGGTCGTGTCCGTTGGCGGTTGCGAGACGAGCGGAGTGACGCAGCTCACGGACACGGCACCTCGGAACGTATTCTTCCCGGGAAAGTCCTTGGGCACCGTGTCGGACGGCGAGTTTCCGGTCGGTCTACTCGGTCGACGTGGCCTCGTCTCTACGGTGGTCACCGTGGACGAGAACGACGTCCTTCGTCTCCGCTCTTTCGACAGAAAGCTCGTGTGTCGCACCGATCCCGTTGCGCGTAGCGAGGACGAAAGCAGTGTGGGGCTGTATACGGAAAGCGACAACTTCTTTGCCTACCGCTCCCGTGGTGAGGATGGCAGCACGCGGCTTCGCATTCTCGATGATCGCTGTCGCGAGCCGATCGGGCCCTTTTCGAATGCGTCGATCATCGGCAACCCGGCGTGGTATCAGCCTGCCAGCTTCGTCGTCTTGGACGATGGGCACACGCTGCGCCAATTGCGTAGCGAAGACGGTCACCATCGAATTCTCGCTCGCAACGTCAGCCACGCAGAACAATCCGCATCCTATCTGTTCACGTTGGAGGAGGGCACGGTCACCATTCGAGATCGCGAATTGACGAAGGTGCTTTCCACCGGACGCAATGTCTCGGAAATGGCTGTCGATACCACGAACTCACGCGTGGTCTACGTCGACGAACAGGGCGTGTTCGTACTATCCAACGTCAAGCGAAAGCCCTTACTCGTCACGAAGACGGCATGCAGAGTCGGCTGGATCGATGCGCCAGCAAAAGCTGCAGCCGTGCAATTTCAGAAGAGTTGTGACGACCCCACGCTCGTCGTTGCCATCAGCGCGTACGGACGACGGTTGGAACTGCCCAGCGGGGCGAGATCGGTCAGCATCCGTAACTTCGACACCGACGCTTCTCCAGATTGGGTGCTCTCTTATCTCCGTCCCTGGAGGACGGCAACCATCGAACCGCAGCGGATTCGACAGGGAAAAGCTTCGAGACCTACAGGCGCTTCATCGGGCGTCTCGGGATCCCCGCTGACGAGCTTGGTTCGTCGCGGAGCTTTCGAAGTATCAGCCCAGTTGCGGGCGGAAAGGTGCTGCTGTGGCTCGATCCTGGTTCTTCGAACAGTCGATTGGTCTCGTGGGCCCCGTCGCAGTCGACAGATTATCTGAAGAACGTCACCGACTTCGGGTATTCGCCGAGTCCGATGCGCGCCCTAGCCGAGCGAAGCGGGCATTCCGTTTGTACGACGTCAGTCCCGACGAGAAACCACGACGCATACTCGATGACGCCTACGATCTCGGCAAGCGCGGTAGTACGGGCTCCCTACTATTCTCGGCTGTCCGTAACCACGTCGGGGACGTGTCGTTTTCGTCGAGCGACGACGGGAGCGTGGAGCAGCTCTTTTCGTCCGCGTTGATCCCTTCGGCCGGACTGATTCGGACGAGTCGGCCGCCATCGCCGTGACGAAGCTCTCCGTCGAAGATTGGAGAGGAACCCTCTGCGTTCGACTCATCGAGAGCGCCGATACGTTCTGCCAACGGAACGTCACGAGCTTCACTCCCACGTACCGCCCCGCATTGGGCGTCTCGTACGTGTCGCGAATCGACGGAAAGTCGACCTTGCACTGGGCAGAAGCACGATGACGCTCGCACGTCCCGAGCTCCAATCGGTCGAGACGATTCTTCGATGGAAAGTCCGCGCGTCCGCCACTGCAGGATCAGCATGTCTACGACCATCCTCGGACCGAAGCAGTCGCAGCAGAGAATTCCAGCCACATGGCGCCACCTCCTTCCTGGCGGCGCGCTCGTGCTCGCGGCTGGTGCGTTTGGTTGTAGTGGGTCGGACACGGACACGTCGAGCTCAACGGTTGGTGGCGCCGCGGCTTTCGGGGGAGCGAGTGTCGGAGGTGCAACGGGCGCCGTCCACACTGGCGGCAGTGCCGGTTCCCTTGAGGGCTCCAACCAACGTAGGTGGTCGCTCCACGGTGACGACGGGCTCGAGCATTGGCGGCAAATCGAGCTCTTTAGGCGATTCCTCCAAACCAACTGGAGCGACCGCAGCAACTGGCAGGATCGGCGCTTTGGGAGGCGCAACGTCGACGGGTGGGGCGATGTCCAGGGGCGGAAGCTCCTCCGGGGGCAGCTCTGCCACGGGAGGCTCGGCGAGTGGAGGTACGAGTGCAAGAGGAGGAAGCTCGTCCACGGGAGGCACGACGTCGACCGGAGGCTCGTCTGCGGGAGGCACGACGTCGACCGGAGGCGGAACCACCTGTCCGTTTCCGACCTCCTTCAAGTGGAGCTCGACTGCCGCGCTTGCCGAGCCGAAGTCACCGTCGGGACACACCTTCGTGTCGCTCAAGGACTTCACCGTCACCAAGTCTGGCTCGCAGTTCGTCGTCGACGCCTCCGTTTACGATACGGCGACCCGTGCTTACAGCGGAGTCAACATCAACTTCACGGACTTCGCGCAGATGGGTGCTGCCTCGCAAACGTACATGGGCAGTACGCCAACGGGAGCAACCGTCGCACCGACGCTGTTTTACTTCACTCCCAAAAAGCTGTGGGTGCTGTCGTATCAATGGGGCTTCAAGTACGCCACGACGACGGATCCGACCAAGCCATCCACGTGGTCGGCGCCAAAGGCACTACTCAATGGCGGACCGTCGTCGGACACGGGACCCATCGATCAGACGGTGATTTGCGACAGCGCGACTTGTTACCTCTTCTTCGCCGCCGACAATGGCAGCATCTATCGCTCGTCGATGCCCATCGGAAACTTCCCCGGGACGTTCAGCGGATACACGACGATCTTGACGGACACGAAGGCAAACCTCTTCGAAGCCGTACAAGTCTATTCCGTCAAAGGGACCGGCAAGTACCTCATGATCGTCGAAGCGATGGGGGCTGGGGGGCGATACTTCCGCGCCCTGAGTGCAACCAGTCTGGGAGGTACGTTCACACCCATTCCAGGAGCTTCGACGGAAGCCACACCGTTTGCGGGCAAGAACAACGTGACGTTCACTGGGACGGCGTGGACGAGCGACATTAGCCACGGAGATCTGGTGCGAACCGATTGATCGGAAACGCAGACCGTGGATCTGTGCAACATGCAGTTCCTCTATCAAGGGAGAGCCGGTTCGTCGTCGGACTACAATGCGCTCCCATACCGCCCGGGCCTGCTGACGAAGACGAACTGACACAGGTGTCTGGACTGGGGAGCACTTCTGCTGCGTGCAGGTGCTCCCCGGAATCGACGAGCGGGCCTCGAGAAGCGTGAGTCAAAGCGTTTCCGAAGGTGGGCCTATTTGCCATGGACGTGGCGTTCGACGCAACATCCCCAAGCGCGACGGCAGAAAGAAGCATGGACGCGCTGGGCACGTCCCTTGCGTCGTTTCATCGTTTCCCCGTCCGGCGAGGACCCAACGATGGCAAATGAACTTTACGACGAGTGCATCGAGTCCTGTATTGCTTGCGCAAACACTTGCGCACACTGTGAGACGTCTTGCTTGAGCAGCGAGGTGCTGTTCGGATTCTATCGTGTTTCCCTATTAACCTT
>JASGIX010000015.1:0-154879 GCA_049840955.1 Polyangiaceae bacterium | reverse complement strand
CGTTTCCTTGAAGCCGGCTACGCGGGCGCGCTCCTGCTCGACGACGGCGGCCGGCGCACGGGCGACGAAGCTCTCGTTGCCCAGCTTGGCCTCCGCCTTGACGATCTCGCCTTCCAGGCGCGTCGCTTCCTTCGTCAAACGAGCACGCTCGGCTTCGACGTCGATCTCGACCTTCAACGCCAGCTTGGCCGCGCCATGTACCAGCACGGGCGACGTGGCGCTCAGACCCGCGAACTCGGCCTCGTCGGCGATCAGCTCGACAGCGGCCAGCTTGGCCAGCACCTTCAGCACGGCGGCGGCTTCGCTGAGGAAGCTCAGGTCACCACCCACCAGCAGCGGCACGCGGTCGCTCGGGCTCAGCGCCATCTCGGCACGCAGGCTGCGCGTCGTGCCGACGACCTCCTTCAGCTGGGCCATCCAGGCGTCGGCTGCGGGGTCGATGCGCTCCGGCTGGGCGACGGGGTAGGGCGCCTGGCCGATGTAGTCGACCGTCTTGCGGCCGGCGACGGGGGCGACGGTCTGCCACAGCTCTTCGGTGATGAAGGGCGCGATGGGGTGCAGCAGGCGCAGCGTCGTCTCCAGCACGCGGATCAGCGTGCGGCGCGTGGCGCGCTGCTGGCTCTCGTCGCCGGTCTGGATCTGCACCTTGGCGATTTCCAGGTACCAGTCGCAGTACTCGTCCCAGACGAAGCTGTAGACGGCGTTGGCGACGTTGTCGAGGCGGTACTCGGCGAAGCCCTGGGCCACCGTGGCTTCCACGCGCTGCAGTTCGTTCGTGATCCAGCGGTCGGCCTGCGAGAACTTGTTGTAGCCGGGCGGGCAGGCGCCTTCGGCGTGCGCGAGGCCGCAGTCCTGGCCTTCCGTGTTCATCAGCACGAAGCGCGTCGCGTTCCAGAGCTTGTTGCAGAAGTTGCGGTAGCCCTCGCAGCGCTTGGTGTCGAAGTTGATGTTGCGGCCCAGGCTCGCGTAGCTGGCCATCGTGAAGCGCAGCGCGTCGGCGCCGTAGGCGGGCATGCCTTCGGGGAACTCCTTCTTCACGCGGGCGGCGACCTTGGGCGCCGTCTCGGGCTTGCGCAGGCCGACGGTGGACTTGGCGGTCAGCGTCTCCAGGTCGCAGCCCTGGATGAGGTCGACCGGGTCCAGCACATTGCCTTCGGACTTGCTCATCTTCTGGCCCTGCGAGTCGCGCACGAGGCCGTGGATGTAGACGTCCTTGAACGGCACCTGGCCGGTGAAGTGCGTCGTCATCATGATCATCCGGGCGACCCAGAAGAAGATGATGTCGTAGCCGGTCACCAGCACGGAGGACGGCAGGAACAGCTCCTGCTCCAGCGTCTTCTCGGGCCAGCCCAGCGTCGAGAACGGCACCAGCGCCGACGAGTACCAGGTGTCCAGCACGTCGGGGTCGCGGGTCAGCTCGCCGAGGTAGCCGGCGGCCTTGGCGCGGGCCTGGGCTTCCTCTTCGCTGCGCGCGACGAAGAGCTCGCCGCCCGTGCCGTACCAGGCCGGGATCTGGTGGCCCCACCACAGCTGGCGCGAGATGCACCAGTCCTGCAGATTGCCCATCCAGTGGTTGTAGGTGTTGACCCACTGCTCGGGGTGGAACTGGACCGCGCCGGTGTCGACGGCAGCGATGGCCTTGTCGGCAATGCTCTTGCCGTCGGCGCCGGGCTTGGTGACGGCGACGAACCACTGGTCCGTCAGCATCGGTTCGATGACCTGGCCGGTGCGCTCGCAGCGCGGCACCTGCAGCTTGTGCTTCTTGACCTCGACGAGCAGGCCCAGGGCCTCCAGGTCGGCGACGACGCGCTTGCGGGCGACGAAGCGGTCCAGGCCGCGGTAGGTCTCGGGGGCGTTGTCGTTGATCTTTGCTTGGAGATCCAGCACCGAGATCATCGGCAGGCCGTGGCGCTGGCCGACGGCGTAGTCGTTGGTGTCATGCGCCGGCGTGACCTTGACGACGCCGGTGCCGAACTCGCGATCCACGTAGTCGTCGGCGATGACGGGGATCTCGCGGTCCGTCAGCGGCAGCTTCACGAGCTTGCCGATCAGCGCGGCGTAGCGCTCGTCCTCGGGGTGGACCATGACGGCCACGTCGCCCAGCATGGTTTCGGGCCGGGTCGTGGCGACCACCAGCGAGCCGCTGCCGTCAGCAAGCGGATAGCGGATATGCCACAGCGAGCCGTCTTCCTCCTCGGAGGCCACTTCCAGGTCCGACACGGCGGATTGCAGGATGGGGTCCCAGCTCACCAGGCGCTTGCCGCGGTAGATCAGGCCTTCCTCGAACAGGCGGACAAAGGTCTCGACGACGACGGTCGAGAGCTTCTCGTCCATCGTGAAGTACTCATGGCCCCAGCTCACCGAGTCGCCCAGGCGGCGCATCTGGCTGGTGATGGTGTTGCCCGACTCCTGCTTCCAGTCCCACACGCGGGCGACGAAGTTCTTGCGGCCCAGGTCGTGGCGGCTCTGGCCGGCGGCCTGCAGCTGGCGCTCGACGACGATCTGCGTCGCGATGCCGGCGTGGTCGGTGCCCGGCACCCACAGCGTGTTGTCACCCTTCATGCGGTGGTAGCGCGTCAGCGAGTCCATCACCGTCTGGTTGAAGGCGTGGCCCATGTGCAGCGTGCCCGTCACATTGGGCGGCGGCAGCTGGATGCTGAAGGAGGGCTTGGCCTTGTCCAGGGTCGGCGCATACAGGCCGGCGGCCTCCCACTTCGGGCCCCAGTGGGCTTCCAGGGCGGCGGGTTCGAAGGACTTGGCAAGTTCGGTCACGGGGAGGTCTCGGACGGGCGGTGGGCAGGGCCGGCGATTTTACGGGGCGCCCCAAGGGGGCGATACAAAACGAAACCCGGCGATACGGCGGCGAGATGCTCTGCGAGACGTCGGCCGGAATCATGGCGACACCCCAAACGGAGAGCCTCATGAACTTTTTTCGTCGCTGGCACGCGCATCACGAGTTTCACCACCACTTTGGCCACGGCCATCATGTCGGCCGCCGTGCTGACGGCTTTGCCCATCTGCTCGCCTCACGCGTCGGACGCAAGCTGGATCTGGACGACGGCCAGCAGCGCCGGCTCGCAGCCTGGCTCGACCAGCTCCAGCAGCAGCGAGACGCGCTGAAGGGATTGGCCGGTGGCCCCGAACTGGCCAGCCTGTTTGCCGCCGAGCAGTTCGCCCGCGAGCCGGCGCAGCAGCTGTTCGATGCCAAGCTTGACGCGCTGCGCGCCGCCGGACCCGGCTTGGTCACGGCCTTTGCCGACTTCTTCGATTCGCTGGACGCCGAGCAGCGTCAGGTGCTGCGCTTCATGATGCGGCGCCTCGGCCGCCTGGATCGCCATCAGCGCGACGACGCCTGATGATGGACGTGCACTGCGGCACCCAGCCGCGCGGCCGCTTCGCACCCCACATCGACCGCAACCGCTGCGAGGGCAAGGGCGACTGTCTGGCGGTCTGCCCCTTCAACGTGTTTGCTTTGGGCAAGCTGCCGACCGAGCAGCGCCAGGGCTTGAGCCTGTTCGGCAAGCTGCGCGGCATGGCCCATGGCTGGGAGCAGGCGTTCACGCCGAATGCGGCGGCCTGCGAGGCCTGTGGCCACTGCGTGAAGGCCTGCCCCGAGCGCGCCATCACGCTCATTCGCGCCGTGCCCAAATAATCGCGACATGCACCGACTTCTGTTGATCGACGATGACGAGGCGCTGGCCGGGCCGCTGGCGCAATACCTGGCCCGCTTCGACCTGCAGTTGCAAGCCGTCACGCGGCCCAGCGAGGCACAGGCGCGGCTGGCCGCCGAACGCTTCGATGCGCTCATCCTCGACGGCATGCTGCCGGAGATGGACGGCTTCGAGTTCTGCAAACGGCTGCGCGGCGGCAACGCTGCCTGGCGCGACATCCCCCGTGCTGATGCTGACCGCGCGCGGCGATCTGACGGACCGCGTCGTCGGCCTGGAACTGGGGGCCGACGACTACCTGCCCAAGCCCTTCGAGCCGCGTGAGCTGGCGGCGCGGCTGCAGACCATCCTGCGGCGCACACGGCTGGCGCCCGTCGCCGCGCCGGCGTCCCAGCAGACCAGCGGCAGGCTCAGCTTCGATGGCCTGGAGATCGACACGACGCGCCGCGAGGTGCGGTGCGTGAACGGCCTCGTCGAGCTGACCGGCACCGAATACGAGCTGCTGCTGATGCTGGCCCGCGAGCCGGGCAAGGTGTTCTCGCGCGACGACATCCTGAACCGGCTGCGCGGCCAGGAGGCCGAGCTGTTCACGCGCGCTGTCGACATCCTCGTCAGCCGGCTACGCCGCAAGCTGGAGCCGCTGGCGGCGCTGAAGACCTTGCGCAACGCCGGCTACTGCTTTGCGCTCCCCGAGAAATCCTGAATCGAGACACCACCCCTACGACCACCGCTGGCGCGAACGCTGGCAGCGCAAGAAGGCCAAGCGCCTGCAGCGCATGAGGCCGCGACTGGGAATACCGCTCGCGTGTGCGGCACCGCTGGCACCAGCGTTGGCACCGGCATCACAGGCAGTTCAAGCATTCGCTGGGCGCGCGGCTCATTGCCACCTTCGTCGTGCTGGCCTGCACCAGCAGCGTCATCCTGTGGGCCTGCATCGGCAGCCCCTATGGCCTGCTGTGGGCCGTGCCGGCGCTGCTGCTGGTCACGGGCATCGCCTTCGGCATCATTCGCCACATGGGCGAGCAGCCGCCGGCACGGGAACGCCGAGCCGATGGGCAATGACGCGGGCCTGGCGGACGCGGGCGGCGGTGTCGTCGATCGAAACGGGCCTGCCCTCGTCGGTGTAGAGGGCGGCGCCGGCGGCGAAGGGGTCGCGGGCGAAGGCGTCGGCCTGCCGCGCCACGATCGCCTCGGCGTTGTCGCGCAGCTCACCCGCCGGCAGGGTGGCGAGCGTCGCGCGTTGCTGCGCGGGGCTCGACCGGGCGAACGACTTCAGCGCCAATTCGCTGGCGGCGATGCGGCGGGTCGCGGCGGCCTTCTCCGGCGCGCCTGCTGCATCGTAGGCGTCGGCGAGGCGGGCGAAGGCGCCGGGCTTGTAGTCGGCCGGCCGGGTCGAGAGGGTGGAGGCGGCGGCGCGGGCCTCGTCGTCGAGGTCCTGCACGGTGGCGGCGCGCCGGCTGGCGATGGCCGCGTCGCGCTCGTCGGCCTTGGCCCGGATCAGGAACTTCCGCTCGGCCGGCAATGAGGGGTCGGCGTCGAGGCGCTCCTGCACGGTCGGGCCGTCGGTCCCCTCGTTTTGCGCCAGCCAGGCGTCGGCCTCGCGGTCGTCCCGCACCACCTGCAGCGGCGTGTCGAGCGACAGGCGGTCGGAGTCGCTGAGATGCGGATGCACCGTGTCGTACAGCGCCAGCGCCTGTGCGCCGTTGCCGCGTGCGAGATGCTGCCCGATCGCGGTGCGCCACACCGCCGAGCGGGCATCGGCCATCGCCGGCTCGGCCGGCTGTCCGGTCAGGCGGGCCAGCTCCGCCGCCGCGCCGGCATTGGCCTCGGCGAGGCCACCCAGCTTGCCGTCGTTGTCGTGCTCCAGCTCGGCGGCGCGCTGGATGAGCGTCTGGCGCTCACTGACGATCTGCCGGTTGAGCGCATCCTGCTGGCGCGCGGCATGCCGGCCGATGGCGTCGCGCGCCTCGCCCATCTGCGCGTCGAGCCGCGGGCCCAGCACCGTCCGCGTGCCCGCGTCGCCTGCGGTCTGCTACGTGTGGATATCGAGCGTCGCACTATCGGCGAAGAGACGTATGGACGAGGAGTTTAGACCATGTGCAGCGGGCTAAACACGCGTTGCATCCCTCAGAACTTATTCAACGACAAAGCCTTCCCCGTCAAGGACGTGGACACGGATCCTGTCATTCTCATCATAGAAATCGTGGGGATCGGCGAACTCTCCGGTGCCTTCCAATTCCTCTGGAAGGAATGCGCAACCTTCCAAATCTCCGGGAAAGTGTACCGCGTATCCGTAGACTTTCCCTTCTTCCTCGCTGATGCCAAGCACAACCCCAGTTCTCCCATTGTATTCGGGAAACTTCTTGCTGTTGATGACATTAACTTTCTCGAAAAAACCCAAAGACATGTCCGTCACCTGTGCGTAATACGTCCATCTAGGGAAACATTAAGATGGTTTCCATCACGAGACGCCCATCCTAACTGACGTCTTCCAGCCTCACTCAGCCGAACATCCCATTCAAAAGGCTGCCCCTGAGTACGCGACGGCCCCTTCAGCCACTCGTTACCGAATCTTCTCGAGGAAGCCCTTGTTCCGTCCTCGATACAGTGGGACCCGCGGATCATACCCCTTCTCTGGAACGAATTGAATCTTGCCATTTGTAGGGAGGCTGTACGCCTTCAGTCGAGACTTGATCGTCCAAACTCGTGCTGCGCCAAGGCTACCGGGTGCTCCCAGGACCTCTTCGGGCGCCCAGAGTCCTCTCTCCGCGGCGACCCTGGCGCCACCGCTTGCGCGCGATGGTGCCCCAAGCATCCGCGCCGCGCTCCTTGCCCCCTTTCCTATCCCGCCGCCACCGACCATCGACAGGAGAGCGGTCGCCCCACCTTCGATGGCGCCATCGGTCGTGGCGTCCTTGGCGACGCGCTCCATCAGCGCCTTGTCCTGCAGGGCGCGGGTGAGGTCGTCGGCGTCCGAGACATCGACGCCCGCGCGGGCGAGTGCGCCGACCAGGCCTTTCGCGTAGCCGTCGAGCCCGCCGGTGCCGGTGAGCGCGACGGCGCCGCCGACCGGGCCGAGCACCGCCATCCCGATCAGGCTGGCGGTCAGCGCCGGCAGGCTCTCGACGCCGATCGCCCTGGCGATCGCACCGGGATGCTCGCGCAGCAGCTTGGCCGCCTCGGCGACCGACGAGGCCTCGAACAGCCGGCGCAGCGGGTCGCTGGCCGGCAGGCTGTCGAGGTGCTGTCGCGCCTCGGTCAGCCTTCCGACCGCGCCGGCGAGTTCGGAGGCGACGGTGCGATTGCGGAGAAGGTACTTCTTCTCCGTGACGTTCAGCGCTTCGCCGGCGTCCTGCCGGCGCTGGAGATCGAGCACCGTCTGCAGCCGGCGGGCGGCGGAATCGGCGTTGAAGATGGCGCCGCGCTGCCTGCCCTCCTGGTCGAAGCGCTCGAATGCGACGCCGACCTGCCCGAGGAAGCCGAGGTCCTCCCACGCCCGCGCATCCAGCCTGCGCGCCTCGGCGTCGGCGGCCTGGTACTCGGGACTGCCGGGATCGGGCTCGGTGGCGGGCGCCATGGCGTGGCCGCCCGTGCCGTTGGCGGCCTGCTCCGCGGCCTGGCGCTGCCGGTCCTCCTCCAGCAGGCGCTGGAAGTCCTCGAAGCTGCCGCCGATGCGGAAGGTCCGCCCCTCGCCCGGCCCGGCATCGGCGGGAGCGGTTGCCGGGGGCGGCGACCCGAGCGTCGGTCGATGTTCGACCGGCACGACGTCGAGGTGCGCGAGGACGGTCCGTTTGTCCTGGTCCGAGCCGTTGGCCAGCGTGTGGCGGATGCCGGCGATCTCGTCGGCGGTGTAGGCCGGCACCGGCAGGCCGAGCCGATCGGCGACGATGGCGGGCCTGGCGGACGCGGGCCGCGATGTCGTCGATCGGGGCGGGCCTGCCCTCGTCGGTGTAGAGGGCGGCGCCGGCGGCGAAGGGGTCGCGGGCGAAGGCGTCGGCCTGTTGCGCCACGATCGCCTCGGCGTTGTCGCGCAGCTCACCCGCCGGCAGGGTGGCGAGCGTCGCGCGTTGCTGCGCGGGGCTCGACCGGGCGAACGACTTCAGCGCCGATTCGCCGGCGGCGATGCGGCGGGTCGCGGCGGCCTTCTCCGGCGCGCTCGCCGCGTCGTAGGCGTCGGCGAGGCGGGCGAAGGCGCCGGGCCTGATAGTGCGGCCGGGCTGGGTCGCGAGGGCGGAGGCGGCGGCGCGGGCCTCGTCGTCGAGGCCCTGCACGGTGGCGGCGCGCCGGCTGGCGATGGCCGCGTCGCGTTCGTCGGCCTTGGCCCGGATCAGGAACTTCTGCTCGAACGGCAATGAGGGGTCGGCGTCGAGACGCTCCTGCACGGTCGGGCCGTCGGTCCCCTCGTTTTGCGCCAGCCAGGCGTCGGCCTCGCGGTCGTCCCGCACCACCTGCAGCGGCGTGTCGAGCGACAGGCGGTCGGAGTCGCTGAGATGCGGATGCACCGTGTCGTACAGCGCCAGAGCCTGCGCGCCGTTGCCGCGTGCGAGATGCTGCCCGATCGCGGTGCGCCACACCGCCGAGCGGGCATCGGCCATCGCCGGCTCGGCCGGTTGTCCGGTCAGGCGGGCCAGCTCCGCCGCGGCGCCAGCATTGGCCTCGGCCAGCCCACCCAGCTTGCCGTCGTTGTCGTGCTCCAGTTCGGCGGCACGCCGGATCAGCGTCTGGCGCTCACTGACGATCCGGCGGTTGAGCGCATCCTGCTGGCGCGCGACATGCCGGCCGATCGCATCGTGCGCCTCGCCCATCTGCGCATCGAGCCGCGGGCCCAGCACCGTCCGCGTGCCCTCGTCGCCCGCCCTGTCCAGCGTCGCGATGCGCAGCCGGTCCAGGCGGTCGAGGATATCGGGCAGGCCGGTCGACGGCATCGCCGGCGGTCCGCTGCGTATAGGCATCGGGCGCGGTGAACAGCGCCTCCTGCTTGGCTCCGATGAAGTCGTTGACCAGCGCCTCGACCTGGTGCGGATCGACCGCTGAAAGATCCGGTGGCGGGGCTTCCGCCATCCACTCGGGGAACTCGAAACGCCATGCTCGGGACTTCGCGCTGCGGAGGCCGTTACGCTGGCCTCCTGGGGAGGATGGCGAAGGATACGCGCGAGGAGTCCCGAAACCACGATTATGCTCAATGGAACTTTTCGGCGAATCGAACCGATCCAGGCCGGCGTGCATTTCATCGATGTGCCACTTTCGGCGAAGTGGCGTATGGATGAGGGGTTTTGGACCCTCTGACGATCGCTCGCCCGGCGCCACCGGTGTCGAGACCCGGTGGCGCACGGGATCGATTGCCGGCGGAGAGGCCGGCCTCAGCCGCCGAGCAGCGTCTTGCCCTGGACCTTCGCCGGATCGGTCACGCCCTGGCCGCCGGTCAGCATCGTGCCGCCGAAGCCGCCCGCCGCGGCGAGCTGCGCCCGGGTGCGCGCCGCCGCCTCCTCGACCGACTTGTCGACCGGCGGCGGCGGCGCGGGCGGAGGCGCCGCCATCGGCGGCACGTAGGGAGTCGCGGGAGGAGAGAACAGGCCCATGGTGATTGCTCCGGTAGGGATTCGCCGCCGTCGTTCACCGGCCCGAGGGCGGCCTGTACGGACCGGTGCCGGAGCGCGCGGCCGCGGCAACCGCGCTCGCGCCTCCAGGCCACGGACCATACGCGTCCGGCGGGCCCCGGCCCTATTATGCTCGATGGAACTTTTCGGCGAATTGAACCGATGCAGGCCGGCGTGCGCTTTATCGATGTTCTACTTTTCGCGAAGTGGCGTATGGATGAGGCGTTCGCGGACCCCCAATCCTTTGCGCGGCGTCGTGCGAGGCCGCAAGGTATCTCGACGGAGGGTCAACGAACAGATGCTACCTTCGGTTGATCACCATATGAATGAGATCCGGTCTCGGCCATCCGATCGAATTGACGGACCAGGACAGAGAAACGGAGGAGCATCACGCGAGGAGATGCATTGACGGTCTCCAACCGGGATCGGCCGCGAGTTGCTTGCAGAGGGACATGAGACAGTCCGAGCCCGGCGCCCAGGTTCATTAGGCCGGCTCATCAGCCGGTCGGACTTCACCGAGATGCGGATGCGCCGTGTCGTACAGCGCCAGCGCCTGCGCGCCGTTGCCGCGTGCGAGATGCTGCCCGATCGCCGTGCGCCACACCGCCGAGCGGGCATCGGCCATCGCCGGCTCGGCCGGTTGTCCGGTCAGGCGGGCAAGCTCCGCCGCGGCGCCGGCATTGGCCTCGGCGAGGCCGCCCAGCTTGCCGTCGTTGTCGTGCTCCAGCTCGGCGGCGCGCCGGATCAGGCTCTGGCGCTGGCTGGGAGTTTAGAGCGCGTGAAGCTTGCTAAGCAGAACCTTGCAATCCGTATCGCTTATTCGATGATGAAAGCTTCCCCGTCGATGACGCGGACACGGATCCTGTCCTTTTCATTGTAGAAATCGCGGGGATTGGCGAACTCTCCTGTGCTTTCGAGTTTTTCGGGACGGAAAATGCAACTCTCCAAATCCCCTGAAAAACTCAGGGAATATGAGAAAATCTTCCCGCCTTCCTCGCTGATGCCAAGCACAACACCGACCTTCCCATTATATTCGGGAGAACTTGGGCAAGTCGTGACACGAACCTTCTCGTAGAAATTCAATCGCATGATGATCACCTATGTGTAATGCGTCCGTCCAACGAGACATTGAGGTGGTCTTTGTCAGTGATCCTTCCAACGCAATACAAAGAGAATCGTCTCCGATCTCCGCCGATTGCCCAACCAGACCCCGATCTCGCCATGAACGAAATCCCACCGCATCAGATTCGTGCTGTCCATGACGAGCACACCATCCGCGTCTATCAGGCCTATGGCGACCGGATCGCCGATGCCGCCCTGACCGCCGGCACGTTCGTTGCGCCGTCCTTCAGCATGAGCCGGATGACCTGGATCAAGCCCTCCTTCCTGTGGATGATGTATCGGGCCGGATGGGGCTACAAGGAAGCTGGGCAACGCCGGATCCTGGCGATCGATATCACCCGCGATGGTTTCGATTGGGCTCTGGCGCACGCCTGTCCAAGCCGCCCCGATCCGGCAATGAGCCGGGAGGAATGGGCCACGCTCAAGGCCGCTTCTCCGGTACGGCTCCAGTGGGACCCGGAACGCGACCTGCATCTACGGCCGCTGCCCTATCGCGCGATCCAGGTCGGCATTGGCGGCGACGCGGTCCCTCTCTATGTCGGCCAATGGATATCGAAGATTACCGATGTCACAGACCTTGCACACGCCATCCACGACCTGGTCCGGATTGGCCAGTTCGATCGGGCAAAAGCCATGCTGCCCCAGGAGCAGGTCTATAGGAGATCGTAGTGCTCGGACAGGATCTGAGCGCCGGCCGCCAGCGGGATTTGCCTGAAGGCGGCGATCCGGGGCGGTGAGCATGACGTCGTCGACGAAGACGAGCGGATTGGCCGGCAGCTTGCGGGTGGGATCGGTGAACGGCACGCGTTTGGAGGTGCAGAACTCCTCCGCAGCCTTGTAATAGCGGCCGAGTTCCAGTTCGATCCATCCGGCAGTCCAGACGGACCGCGCCGGCATTTCCCTTGGACGGCTCCTTGAAAAACCACCGGTACACCATCCGGTCGGCGCCTCCATCCATGAGGCCGCGATGCAGCGTCGGTTCCGCCGACCACAGCCAGGCTGCATCCCTGAGCCTGGCAGAGGTCGGCAATGGTGCGAAGACCGTCGAGGTACTCCTTCAGCGGGTCCCTGCCCTCCGGGCGCTCGACCTCGTAGGCCAGCGGGAGCTGGGCATGGATGCCGCGGAGCTGGGCGAGGCGCTGGGCGTAGGCGTTGTGTTCGCCCAGCGGTCCGAGTTTCGGCCATCAGGGCGCGGCGCTGGCCGCGGTGAACGAGCCGCCGGCACACCTGCGACGAATCGATGAGCCATTCCTTGAACGGGCTCCGTCGGCTTGAGTCGATCTCAAGCGTGGCGAGCTTCGATGGGAGATCAGCGTAGGCGCCGTCCTGCGAGAGGACGCAGGTAGGCCGGCGCCGACATGTAGACCATCATCATGACGATGAACGGCAGCGCGCCGAGCACCGCGGCCGAGGCCTTGGCTTCCGCCGACAGCGCCTTCACCTTGGCCGCGACAGCGTCTTGCGGTCGCGCAGCACGCCCGAGAGGTTGCCGAGCGCCTCGGACAGGTTGCCGCCGGACTGCTGCTGGATGCCGATGACGATCGAGAAGAACTTCACCTCCGGCAGCGGCATGCGCGCCATCATGCGCTCGAAGCACTCGTTGCAGCGGGACGCCGACACGCTGCTGCTCGACGAGCTCCTGGAACTCCTCGCTGAGCGGCGACGGGCTCTCGCGCGCGATGATGCCGAGGCATTCGTTGAGCGGCAGACCCGACTTGACGCCACGCACGATGATGTCGATCGCGTTGGCGAATTCGTCGACGAACTTGTTCTGCCGGCGCTTGGTCAGGAACTTGATGATCCAGCGCGGCAGGCCGAAGGCGCCGACGAACGCGGCAGCGGCGACGGCGACCGGCGGCGGCACCCTGACATCGAACAGCATCACGACAGCGCCGACGATACGACGCCGGCAGACGCGCGCTCGCGATCCAGAACGCCTGCGGCGTGATGTCGAGGCCGGCGCGCTGCGAGCCGCACGCGCAGCGACATCTTTTCCTTTGCCTTCTGCCTGTTCTTCGAGATCCTTGAGCGTATCGGCGACCTGCTTGCTTGCGGTGGTTCGAACTGCTCCTGCTGCATCACCGCGCGTGCGTGCGGCTTCTGGCGGTTCTCGGTGACGCTGGCGATGCGCTTCTCGGTCTGTCGTCGTCGCCCGACAGATACGGCTAGACGATCGTAAACGACGATGCCGCCGACGGCGAAGAGCCGCGATCATGCGAGCACCAGCAACTGGCACTGCTCGGGACTCAACCATTGCTCTCTCCCATCGGGTTGCCGTTGCGGTCGGCGACCTCGGACGCGGCCAGCGCCTCGGCCAGGCGGTTCTGTCTCGCCGTAGTACTCCGGCGCGCTCCCAGAAGCGCGGACGCGCGATGCCGGTCGAGCGGTGGCGGCCGATGAGCTTGCCGTTGGCGTCTTCGCCCGGTGATCTCGTAGACGAGAAGGTTCTGCAGCGTGACGACCTCGCCTTCCATGCCGAGCACCTCGGTGATGTGCGTGATCTTGCGGCTGCCGTCGCGCAGGCGCGACGCCTGGACGATGATGTCGACCGAGCCGGTGATCATCTCGCGGATGGTCTTCGGTCGGCAGCGAGATAGCCGCCCATCATGATCATCGATTCCAGACGGCTGATGGCTTCGCGCGGGCTGTTGGCGTGCAGCGTGCCCATCGAGCCGTCGTGGCCGGTGTTCATCGCCTGCAGAAGATCGAACGCCTCCGGGTCCGCGCACCTCGCCCACGATGATCCGCTCGGGACGCATACGCAGGCAGTTCTTGACGAGATCGCGCATGGTGATCTCGCCCTCGCCCTCGAGGTTGGGCGGGCGCGTTTCGAGACGCACCACGTGCGGCTGCTGGAGCTGGAGCTCGGCCGAGTCCTCGCAGGTGATGATGCGCTCGTCGTTGTCGATGCGTGCCGGACATGCAGTTGAGCAGCGTCGTCTTGCCCGAGCCGGTGCCGCCCGAGATCAACGACGTTGCAGCGTACCCGGCCGATGATCTCGAGGATGGTCTTGGCCTGCGGGCGAGATCGAGCCGAACTTCACGAGCTGCTCGAGCTTCAGGCGGTCCTTCTTGAACTTACGAATGGTGAGCGCGGGGCCGTCGATCGCGAGCGGCGGTGCGATGACGTTGACGCGCGCTGCCGTCGGGCAGGCGCGCGTCGCAGATCGGGCTCGATTCGTCGACGCGGCGGCCGACCTGGCTGACGATGCGCTGGCAGATGTTCATCAGCTGCGCATTGTCGGCAAAGCGGACGCCGGTCTTCTGCACCTTGCCGCCGACCTCGATGAAGGTCGTGTTGGCGCCGTTGACCATGATGTCGGCGATGTCGTCGCGCGCCAGCAACGGCTCCAGCGGACCATAGCCCAGCACGTCGTTGCAGATGTCCTCGAGCAGCTCTTCCTGCTCGGCGATCGACATCACGACGTTCTTGATCTGGATGATCTCGCTGACGATGTCGCGGATCTCCTCGCGCGCCGCCGGCGAGCCTCGAGCTTGGCGAGCTGCGTCAGATCGATCGTGTCGATCAGCGCGTTGAAGACCGTCGTCTTGACGTCGTAGTACTCTTCCGAGTGCTTGCGCTGCGGCTCGGACGACCGGCTCCGGCGTTCGGCGGCGGCGCGGCCGGGGCCGGCCTTCTGCTCGCGCGGCTTCGCAGCGGCGCCGGCTGCGCGGCTGGAGTCGGCGGCAGAGCCTTCTTGCGGCGCACTGGGATCATTGGAACGCCTGACCGAACATGCGGCCATCTCCTTAGCGCTTCAGCTTCAGCTTCTCGAGCAGCGGGGCGAGGCGGCCGAGGGCCGACTTCTTCGGCTCGACGCGCTGCTCCTTGCGATGCGCGAGCGCCATGGCGAGATCGCGGATCGGCGCCGACGGCTTTCGCCTTCTTGTTGACAGCTCCTCGATCATCTGGCCGTTGTTGGCGGCCTGGCCGAACGTCTCGCTGTCGAACTCGATGATCGCGAGCGGCTTCAGATCGAGACGCTGGCGCGAACTCCTTGACCGAAATCTCCGGCCGCTTCGGCATGTTCGGCCATGTTGATGCACCAGATGCGGCGGGCCGTCGTTGGTGCGCGACTGCTTCAGGAGATCGATGATGTTCTTGGCGTTGCGCAGGTTGGCGAGATCAGGCACGGCGGTGATCACGATCTCGTCGGCACTGAGCAGGATGCGCTTCGTCCACGACGTCCACGTGTGCGGCAGATCGACGGCGACGAACGGCACGTTCTGGCGGACGACATCGATGACCATATTGCACGCATCGGCGATGAGATCGTAGTCGCGGTCGAGCACGACCGGGGCGGCGAAGATGCTCAGGTGCTCGGAGCATTTGGTCAGCAGGCGGTCGAGCAGCACCTCGTCGAGACGCTCGGGGCTCCGACAGCGCCTCGGCGATGCCCTGCACCGGGTCCTGGTTGAAATCGAGGCCGGTGGTGCCGAAGGCGAGATCGAGATCGGCGATCACGACGTTGCTCTTCAGCACTCTCGGACAGCGCCCAGGCGACGTTATGGCAGATGGTGGACGAACCGACGCCGCCCTTGGCGCCGACGAACGCGAAGACGTTGCCGACCGGATCGGAATCCGGATTGTTATAGAGGTTGGAGATGCTCTCCATGAGTTGCATGCGGCGAAACCGGCGCGACGAGATATTCGCTCACGCCGCGCTTCAGCAGCTCGCGATAGAGGATGCACGTCGTTGAAGTGGCCGATGATCAGCACCTTGGTGCCGGCGTCGCAGCACTCGGCGAGCCGGTCGAGCTCGCCCAGCATCTGCGCCGCGAGGCAGCGCGCTCTCGATCACGATCAGGTTCGGGCGTCGGGCTTTCCTGATAGTGCGCGACGGCCGCCGACGACGCCGCCCATATGGACGCTGACGTGAGCCTTGGCGAGCCGGCGGTCCTCAGCGGCGACCTGCAGCGCCTCAGCGGTCTCCGCAGTCCTCGCAGAAGGCCTGGATCGAGATGCGCGGAATCGGGCGCGCCCTGATCGTGCATCGCTGATCGGCGCCGGCGTCGTCGCAGACGGCGATAGGCATTGTCACGGCTGCTCGGCCACGGCCTGGGCTTGTCTCGTCATGCTGGCAACTCCTTGCAATCGATCATCAGTTCGACTGCTTGACCGACATTTTCTCGTCCGACTGCTTGTTGCGAAATAGTCAACTCGCCCTTAACATATTTTTCCCAAACTGACATCACGCCGCTCGCCGGACGCAGGCGTCATCGTGCGCGGCCCCAGCAGATCGGCCGGATTGGCGACCTGGGCGGCGAAGTTGTGCTGCGTGCGCGCAGCCGAAGTTCGGATAGTGGAGATTGTCCTTCTGGTTGGCGACATTGGTCGGCCAGTGTGCCGCACTCGGGCCTTCGGCCACATAGCGCAGATAGGAAATGCGGATCGGCCGGCTGCGGATCGCGGTCGCTCGTGGTAGGCCTCGACAGTGATCGAAGCGTCGCTGAAGCCGTACTCGTGCAGCAGATAGCGGATCTCGGCGACGGCCTGCATCGCCGCCACCTCGTTGGGCGACCCGCTCGGCGCCGCAATCACGAGCTGCTGTTGCCAACATCGCTGCTGCGGTAGCGATCAAGGAAATCGACGACCTGCGCGCGCTGCTACGGCGACATCCCGCTGGAGCCGCGCGGCACCTTGAGCGAAAGCGTTGGACGGCTGCTGCGACACCATGATCGGATGGCGCTGCGCCGGATCGACGACGCTCCAGCCGGCGACTGGGGTCCCTCGCTCGAGGTGCTGGCAGCCGGAGGAAGCAGAGCGGCAAGCGACACAGAGCGAGCTTGAGGCAATGTCGTTGCGACCGGACGAGTGCCTGGGCAGGGGCAGCATGGAGTTGGATGTAGTATCATGATATCTCTCCAGCGCTTGGTTACTCGACGATGAAACCGTAGTCGCCCTTGAGACCGCCGTCCGGCATGGCCGTGCCCTTGCCGTAGATCTGGTTCAGGTGACCCAGGAAGTTGGCCTTGCATGTCGGAGGCAGGCGCCAGGCCATCGTCGGGACGGGCCAGCTTCGGGCGGGCCGCCGGGCGCACCAGGTACGGCGTCACGATCACGACCAGCTCGGTCTCCTCCTTGATGAAGTCGCGGCTGCGAAACAGCGTGCCGAGCACCGGCAGATCCTTGAGGCCGGGGAAGCCGTCGATGTTCTGGCTGCATGCTCTCGGAGATCAGGCCGGCGAGCGCCAGCGACCCGCCCGACGGCAGCTCGACCGTCGACTTGGCCTGACCGCTTCTTGAGCGCCTGGATCGAGATGCCGCTCAAGCGTGACCGCACCGTCGTTCGACAGCTCGCTCACCTCGCGTCTCGATCTTGAGGCTGATGCGGCCCTCCGACAGCACGACCGGCGTGAATGCGAGGCCGACGCCGAATTCCTTGAAGGTGACCGACAGCGCGCCGCTGCTGTCTACCACCGGGACCGGATATTCGCCGCCGGCCAGGAACTTCGCCGTCTCGCCGGACACCGCCGTCAGGTTCGGCTCGGCCAGCGTCTTGACGAGGCCGTCGCGCTCCAGCGCCCGAAGCGTCTGGCTGATGGTGGCCTTGCCGAAGCTGAGCGAGTTGGTCAGGCCCGAGTTGCTGAAGGCATTCTTGACGACGCCGCTGCCGTAGTTGCACATCGTCCCGACGCCGCAGGCGACCGACGGATCGGACGGGCTGCCGGACGTCGAGAAGCCGGTGAGCGGCATGGTGCCGAGGCCGGCGGCCGCGGTCAGCGGCAGCGCGTTCTCGGTCAACAGCGAGGTCGACAGTTGCCGGCGTTGAGGCTGGCGCCGAGGTTGATGCCGAACTGCTTCAGCAGCGAGCGCTGCACTTCGGCCATGGTGACGCGCAGCATCACCTGGTCCTCGCCCTCGATGGTCAGCATGTTGATGACCTTGCTCTTCGGGTCGTTGTTGTTGTTCTTGACGTCGGTGTTGCCGGTGTTGGAGACCGAGCTCTGCGTGGCGAGCTCGACCGACACGAACTGGATGGCGATCTGCACGGCGCGGGCCGCATCGGCCGGCGTGCGCACGCTGCCGTTGAGGACCACGGCTTCGTTGACCATCTCGACCTTGATGTTCGAGCCCTGCAGCAGGCGGTTGAGCGTCGCCTCGAGGTTGGAGGCGTCGCGCTCGACGTAGAGCTCGAGGGTGAGGAACTGCTGACCCTGGCTGTCGAAGAAGAAGGCGTTGGCGACACCCTGCTTCTTGGCGAGCAGGAAGATGCGGTTCGAGGTCTGCACCACCGCATCGACCACCGACGGCTCCGAAATCAGCACGTCCTGGAGGTTGCGCGGCACCTCGAGCACGGTCGACTTGTTGAGGCCCATGCGCAGCTTCTTGTGAGCCGGCAGGCCCGCCTCGCTGATCCGCATGACCGACTGCAGGCCGCCGCCGGCTTCGAGCTGCTCGGGGGCCGGCTTGGGCGCCGTGCGCCTGGCGCTGGCCGGGCTCTGCGCGTGCGCCTCGCCACCGAGGCCGGGAGCGAGGCTCCCGACGAGGCCACAAATGCCGGCAAGGGCCAGGCCCTTGGCGATCGTCGTAATCTTCCGCATGGGTATGGAGCCTTTTGACGAGCTACCGAGAAACTTGGGTTCACTCGAACACGGGGACACATACGCAAACGGATACCGGTGGGCGCCGGCCGCCCGGCTGGGCGGCGGCATGTATTCTCAGTTGACGCCGTAGGCGCGCGACTTCACGCCGTAGCGCAGGATCCTGACCGAGTTGCCGCGGTCCTTCTTGCCGTTCATGTCGTCGCTGGCGGTCGGGCCGTCGCCGTTGAGGTCGGCGACCGAGCGCAGCGACAGCGAGATCTCGCCCATGGTGTTGGCGAGCGCCAGCAGCTCGGCCTGCTTCGGCGTGAGCTCGAGCGTCGCCACGTTGCCCTCGGCGTTGCGCTTGCCTTCCTTGGTATCGATCTGCTGACCAATGGACAGCACGCGGACGTTGCGGAACAGCGTGTCGCTCACGATCTCCTCCATGCCCGCCTTGTTGCGCTTGCGCTGGGTCAGGATGACGTCGACATGATCGTTGGGCAGCATCAGCTTGGCAACGGCGGTCTTCTCGTCGATCTTGGTCGCGATCGCGCGCATCCCGGGCGGCAGCACCGCCGCGAGCACGCCGCCGCTGCCCGCCTTGATCACCTTGTTGTCGGTGATCGGCTCGCCGGTCATGATCGGGGCCCTGGCGATGTAGCCGGCATATTCGCTGAGCGCGCCGGGCTTGGACGTGCTGGTGATGAAGCTCGGGCTCAGCGCGTCCTTCGGCCAGTCCTGCCAGCGGAAGCTCTGCTCGTTCGCCACGGTGCCGAGCGGCATGTCGGAGCGCGCCACCAGGACCTTGGTCGAATTCGATCATGTGCTCGACGACGGGAGCCGGCTTCGGCGGCGGCTTCACCAGGCTGCCCATCATGACGAACGCCAGGATGCCGGCGACCGCCGCGACAGAAATTCCGATCAGTTGGGCCTTTTTCATAGCCAGCCGGTCTCCAGGTGCTCGCGCACGATTTGGGTCCTGACCGACTATGAGGCTCAAGTCTCAACGCCCGGTTAATCGGCGTGGCGTTTCGAGCCAAAAGTTCGTGCGAGGAGCGACGCCGGTGAGCGGCCGCAAGGTGCGCCGGCGTCGCCTGCGGCCGGGAGGAAGGCTTTAGGCCTCAGCCGGCGAGAACGGTGAACCAGGACGTGGAGGGATAGACCCACAGGCCGGCGCCGGCGAGCGCGATGCCGTAGGGAATGCCGCCGTTGCGGTCGTGCAGGCGCATGGCCCATTCCTGCCTGACCATCCACACCGGCGGCAGCGTCGCCCGGAAGAACAGCAGCGCCAGCGCCAGCACGCCGCCCATGATGGCGACCATGAGCAGGTAGGGCATCATGTTGCCGAAGCCCAGCCACAGCGCCGCCGCGGCGAGCAGCTTCGCATCGCCTCCGCCGCACCAGCGCAGCGAGAACATGGCGATGCCGACGACGAGGAACAGCGCGCCGGCGCCGACGTGGTCGGCAATCGTCATCAACGGCATGCCGACCAGCAGCGCGGCAACGACAAATACGCCGATCAGCGCCAGCGAGACGCGGTTCGGGATCGTCATCGTGAAGAAATCCATCGCCCCGGCAAAAGCCATCGCCACCGGGAAAACCATCAGGATCGGATACTCAAGCATCGAACTCTCTCTTTCCTCGAGCGGCGCCCGCTACGGGCGAGGCCGGCTCAATTCACGCTTGCGAAGCCTCCAATCACGTCGGTGAACATGGCGACCAGCGTGTGGCCCATGCTCAATACGAACGTGACGATGACCATGCTGATCAGGCCAGCGATCATCCCGTATTCGATCGCCGTGGCGCCGCTTTCGTCGAGGCCGAACCGGCGAATTGCACCTATCATCCCAGTCTCCATCCTGGCCCGGCCGCAGTCTCTATTGACCTTCTGCCTGGAGGCTACACTTTTGAATGTTAAAATATCGAGTTCACAGCAAATGCAGGGAAGGGGAATATTCAGGCGTTCATTTCGCACTTAATAATCAGCGCACATCCACTATTCGCCGCGCAAACCCAAAAAAAGGGCGGAGAGCACGTGGTGCCCCGCCCCTTTTTGGTGCCGCGATCGCGACAGCAGTGCTTACTGCACGCTGTCGAGGCCGGTCTTGACCGACGTGAAGGTGTTCTTGATCGAGGTGCCGACCTGGCCGACGATCCGTGATGATGGCAACGCCGATGAGGGCGGCGATCAGGCCGTACTCGATGGCGGTGGCGCCAGACTTGCACTTCGCAAAGCGGGCGAACAGGTTCTTCATGACGTGGATACTCCCAACAGGTTGACCTTACGGAGCTTGCTACCCCGGTTCGCCCGAGGCGCCTGCGCCTCGAACCGAACTGTAGCCAGCATAGCCCCCACAGATTAATTTGGGCTTTATGTCATGATATTATCTAAAACACCGCCGGGTTTGTTTCGGCACGAGATATAACCCCTGCCCGAACCCTTTCCCGGCCGACGGCGCGCGCGCCCGATCCGGAGACCGGGCGCTCGTGCCGACGGAGCGCGCCTACTGCACGCTGTCGAGGCCGGTCTTGACCGAGGTGAAGGTCTTCTTGATCGAGGTGCCGACCTGGCCGAGGATGGTGATGATGGCAACACCGATGAGGGCGGCGATCAGGCCGTACTCGATGGCCGTGGCGCCGGACTCGCACTTCGCAAAGCGGGCGAACAGGTTCTTCATGACGTGGATACTCCCAACAGGTTGACCTACGCGGCTCGCATCCCTGATCCTCTCCGGACACTCGCCGTGATTAGAATTACACTGAATATACCGCCAATTTATTAATTCGGAATTCCCAGGCGCGCTTTGCAGCAGCCCTGAATTGCATATCGTGAATTTATTGTAGCGCCGGCCTTAATAATGCTTTTGCCATATCGCCAATTGCTGCGAGCAAAATAGATCGATCCCCTCCTGTAAGCCTCGCCGCCTGCCGTGCGGCCGGCGGCGGTCGTCGGCAGCAGGACGAAGCGCGGCAGAACGAAAAACGCCCGGCATTCCTGCCGGGCGCTTCTTTATTCCAGCGAAACAACAGCCGTGCTTACTGCACGCTGTCGAGGCCGGTCTTGACCGAGGTGAAGGTCTTCTTGATCGAGGTGCCGACCTGGCCGACGACCGTGATGATGGCAACGCCGATGAGGGCGGCGATCAGGCCGTACTCGATGGCGGTGGCGCCAGACTTGCACTTCGCAAAGCGGGCGAACAGGTTCTTCATGACGTGGATACTCCCAACAGGTTGACCGACTGCGCGTTCAGCGCTCCCGTTCAGCGGCGCCTTTTGTTGAACGCCCGAACAATGATGACACTACGCTCCAGTTATTAAAATGAAGTGTATTTCCATGCGTCACGAGTTAACACGAAGAAACCATCGCCATCTTCAGCGCTTTGCTTTCGATCGCGACCAAGTATTATTCGATGAAAATTTGGAAATACGCATTCTATTCTGCCGCGCCACGCGGTCACGACGCGGCGCGCCAATACGCGTTGGTTAATTGATCGTTGAGCAGATGGCTTATACTCGGCTGTTCCGGCCGGAGCCGGCGCCGTTAGTGCCGGGCGTGCCGCCTCGCGAGCTTGCAACCCGTAGGGCGCCGGCATTTGCTTCTCCCTTGCGGCGCTAACACTGATCCATGGGCCGCGCAGCCGCCTGCTCCGGTCGTTGCGCGGCGGCAGGGATCACCCCCCGTGTGCTGGAACGATTTGCCCGTTTGTAGTTCCTTCATCAATTTGCGGTTTCCTCGCACTCACACCCCGTGAGCCGGAGGACCTCGACAGCCATGTTTGCCGCTTTCCGTACCCGCCGCAGTCTTTCGAGCCCGATCTCGGCGGCGCTGGCTTGCACCGCCGCCCTCGCTGCCATGGCATTCCAGATCCCGCACGTGCACGCCGACGACCTGATCGTGAAGTACGACCAGTCGCAGCTCCTGCGCCTGCCGCGCCCGGCCACCGAGATCATCATCGGCAATCCCACCATCGCCGACGTCTCCGTGCAGGGCGGCAACCTGCTGGTGGTCACCGGCAAGTCGTTCGGCATCACCAACATCATCGCGCTCGATGCCGACCGCAACATCATCCAGGACCAGCGCGTGCTCGTGCAGCGGGACGACGTGCGGGTCGTCAACCTGCAGAAGTCGAACAAGCGCGAGACCTACAACTGCTCGCCGCAGTGCAATCCGATGATCACGATCGGCGACGATCCGGCCTTCTTCACCAATGTCGCCGGCAACACCGAGCGCAAGCTCAAGGCTTCGGAAGGCGCCTCCGACGGCAGCGGCTCGGGCAACAACTGATAGCGCGGGTACGGACCGCAAAGCCCTCAAGCCCGCATTCGAAGCCCACGCGCCGTCGCTATGGCTTGTCGGACGCCGCCCCCATGCCGCGTCGTCCCAATCGACCTTTGCAGCGACAGTGAGTACGCCGTCGGTCATGAGCTTGGGTTCGGCAAGAGTCACACTCGATACGCCGACTCGCCTGAGATGACGGTGAACGGATGTCGTGGTCACCATGTACAGATACCGAACCCCGTGGAGTTGGCAGTAGTTGTAGACCCCTTTGCAAATGAGGTCACAAATTCCGCGTCCGTTCGAGAGGCGAACGAAGCGCGATCGCGCCGGTTTGGCGACGACCAGTCGTGAGGCCTCCATGGTATCCCATTGCTTTGAAACACGCTGACCAGGCACGACGTCAGAAAATACTGAATCGAGCATCCAAGGGATCCTACAGTGCGACAATCGTACCCCACCTAGGACCTCGCCTGCCCGATCCAAAATCACGATGTGCGCGGCTTGGTCGTCGAACTCATCGTGGTCCAGATTGCCGTCTTGCTGAGGGATCCACCCAAGTTCGTGGCAAAAAACCTCGCAACGCAACTCGAAGAGCTGGAGCAGCTGCCGTTGTGTGGGCCTCCAGGTGATCAGAAGGTTATCTTCCTCGAAACCATCGCACAATCCGTGGCTTACCATTGGTCGTACCCCGTAATATCGGTAGAAAAGTCCCCCCCCTCCACGACACAAGCAAACGGCAGCACCGCTGACTCGCGGCTCTCGAGTACTGAAACGCCTCTCGTCAGTCCGCGGTGGCTCCCAATTTGGTGGTCGTCCGTCGAAATACCATGTATTCCTTCGGCGCCCGACCAAGTCTCGGGTGAACCACTACGGTCTGAGAGACCGGTTTTAGCCATCGCTATCGCTTTGGCTCGGTGCTGCCGTTTCGAAGTAGATAGCAATCTCACGATCTCACTGCAGCTGTCCTTTGGGACAGGTCTACCGTGTGAGACCCTGACCGACTGCCCTTTCAGTGAAAACAGGTCAACGAGATACAACAATTGAGTCCCACGAGTCACAGTCGACCCACCGCACCCTCAGCTTTGACCCAGGCACGCCCTGACCTTGACTCCAGGGTCATCGCGAGCGCAACGTCACTCGCCGATGGCAGAGGAACGCCTCGTATGCCACCATTGCCTTGGCTCAATCGAGCCATTTACGGTCGCGCCCAAGGGGAACCCAGGGCGCGATGAAGCCACCGTACCAAGGATCACAGCCTGTGTTTGAGACGCTTTCTCATTGCGAGCTCGGACAGATGTTGGGAATTGCTACCCGTTGCTTGTCTGTGTCGACAGAGGGTGAGCTCAGAGAGGTCATCTCTCACCTTGCCAATCTGGTGACCTTCGACAAGGCGGCACTGTGCGCCGTGAAACCCGCTGAGGGTGGCATGGCAATCACTCACCTCATCAATCACAGCTTCGGTAAAGCGTGGGAATCCGTTTATGCCGGTCAGGGATTTCATCGCGTCGATCCCATCCTGAAGTTCCAACCGAAGGACTCACCGGTCTTCGACTGGCACGAGGCCATCGAGGTCGAGAATCGTTCCGTGAATCGAGACTTCTTCGCTGCAGCGCGAGAATTCTCGCTCGTCGGCGGCATGGCGTTCACTTGTGCGTTCCGCAACACACCGTCCTATCGCTCCGTGCTCTCACTCTCGGGGATCCCCGTCCGTGAGTCCGCGCGAACCTCGGAGATCCTAGGCTCGATTGGACCGCACATTCACGAAGCCTACGGAAGAATCGTAGATCAAAGCTTCCAGAGCCTGGCTGGCGTGCCCACCCGAGATGTCGCCCGGGGTACTGGAGACGGTCAGCGAATGTCGTCCGGCTCACCTTTCTCCACGACCGAACCACTGGGGTCGGCGACGCTCTCTGAACGAGAGCGCGAGGTGCTCTGCTGGGTCCAACAAGGGAAAACCTACTGGGAGATCTCGCAGATTATTGGGATCTCCGAACGCACGGTGAAGTACCACCTGGCGCGGATCAAGTCGCGGCTCGACGTCGTGAGTCCATGTCATGCAGTCGCCAAAGCGCTTCGAATGGGGCTCATCTCTTGAGCAATGCTGACCATCGGGCTGGCACCGCAGTGTCACTCGATCGTGCGAAATGGGCACTAAAACCAGCACATCCACTTCGACCATCTCACGCGTCCCCCACCGCAGGCCACCGCCGCGCAACGCCGTTCACGGTCGTCGTCGTGCGAATCTGTGACGCCGTTCACGGTCGTCGTGCGAGTGCGACACATCGTTGACACATCTTGCGGCGCGCGAACGCGACACCTCGTTGGCACGTCTTGCGGCGCGCGAACGCGACACATCGTTGGCACGTCTTGCCACGCGCGAACGCGACACATCTTTGGCACGTCTTGCGGCGCACGAACGCGACACATCGTTGACACGGTGTGCCGTCGTGAGCGTGCACCATGCCCAATGACGTGACCGATGAGAATCGGTTCCAGGCGTGTCGATCGGTCGATTGGCGTCCCCAATCCTGCCCCTGTGTGCCAAGTGTGGGGCACAGGACGCGACGTGCCAGAGTGTGCCAGGTCAACAGCGGAGGGCGAGCGCACGGCTCGGGCGCTCGCATGCCCTGGTGACGTTCGCTACCCGTCCGATCCTGGGCGCGACCGACGACAGCCGGTCGCGGCGCTGGTGTGCCCTGGTGACGTTCGCTGCCCATGACCCGTGGACGCAATCGTTACGGACGCAACGCATCGAAGGACGAGCGTCCTCGCGAGAGCAAAGCCGCTCCCTCGCGACGACATTTCACGGCGCCTTCGCTATCGCTTCGAGAAGTTGAGCACGTACCTTCGTCACCATTACGGATTTCGTAGGCGCGAGACGCGGGAGCCACGGAAACGCAGGTGCCACCGGCAGCCATGGAACCTCATGGCTTGCGCAAAAGTGCCGTGGCCACGGCGAACCGACATCAAGGATTCCGGGGGTACCTCGCACGGCACTCGATGGAATCGACGTTCGAGCAGAGCTTCCAGCAGGATGCGACGACAGGCAGCGGTCGCCAGCACTGCGGAATTCAGTGACTTCAACGAGTTGCAGTGCGTCACGCGAAATTGGGAGACGTTGCATGAGCTCGCGTGCGCGACGAGCATGACCGCACCTTCACGCACGCTCTATCAATTCTTCACTCGGCGATGATAAAAAGGGCAGAAAACGTGGCGTTCTCCACCGTAGGAGCCGCGCCTCACTCATACAATTATTGCATCCACGGCTTTGCATCGGCGTCCTCGCGCCCTAGGCGCTTAGGTGCAGTCGACTGTGCTTCGTGCGGAGGCCTCGCGAGCCTCGAAGATTTCAACGTAATTGCGACAAGAGGGACGCGTCGAAGGGGGACGATGGCCACCATCTACGCGGGCGTGAAAAGTCACCGCTCTCCGTGCGACGAGTCGTCACTGCTGCTCCGAAAACAAGACGAACCGACCGATAGAAAGTGCCGCAAGGCGAGGAGAAGCGATGCAAATCCAAACGACCATGGACGTTCCTCTGTCGGAACCCGCGAGCGCGGAGATAGCGAATGCGCCGGTGATCCGCAGGGTCATATTGGCGTCTTCCATTGGAACACTGTTCGAGTGGTACGACTTTTATCTCTATGGAAGCCTCGCCGTGTTCTTCGGCGGTCTCTTCTTTCCCAAGGGCAACGAAACGGCGCAGCTCCTCGCGAGTTTGGCGACCTTCGGCGCGGGTTTCGGCGTGCGTCCCCTGGGTGCGCTGGTGTTCGGTCACGTTGGAGATCTGATTGGACGCAAATACACGTTCCTCGTCACCATCGCAACGATGGGCCTGAGCACGGTGCTCATTGGCTTGCTGCCCACCTATGCGTCCTTTGGGCTTGCGGCGACGGCGCTGCTCGTGTTCTTGCGGCTGCTTCAGGGGCTCGCCCTCGGCGGCGAGTACGGAGGCGCCGCGACGTACGTCGCTGAACACGTCCCCGATCGGAAACGCGGGTATTACACGAGCATCATCCAAACCACGGCGACAATCGGCTTTTTTCTAAGCATGGGAGTCATCGGAACCACACGCGTCGTCTTCGGCGAAGCAGACTTCAAAGCATGGGGGTGGCGCGTGCCCTTCCTGTTCTCGTCGGTGCTCCTCGCCGTCTCGCTCTACCTGCGCGTGAAGATGAAGGAGTCTCCGCTGTTTTCGAAGCTGAAAGTCGACGGCGCCGTATCGGCAAATCCGCTCAAGGAGAGCTTTACCAACCCGGTCAATCTCAAATATGTGCTCATCGCGCTCTTCGGTGCGACCGCGGGGCAAGGAGTGGTTTGGTACACGGGGCAGTTCTACGCGCTCACCTTCATGCAGAGCGTACTCAAGATCGATTGGCAGAGCGCATATATCATGATGTCCGTCGCGTTGTTCATCACGACGCCGCTCTTCGTCTTTTTCGGGTGGCTCTCGGATCGCGTGGGTCGAAAGAAGATCATGCTCGCGGGCGTGACCCTCGCGGCACTCACGTACGTGCCCATTTACATGGCCATGAAGCATTTCGCGAACCCCGAAGGCCTCAAGGTCGTCGATCCCCACGCGGTCAATCATCCAATGATCGTGCTCCTGCTCGCGATCCAGATGGTCTACGTTTGCATGGTATACGGACCTATCGCAGCCTTCCTCGTCGAGCTATTTCCCACGCAGATCCGCTACACGTCCATGTCCCTGCCTTATCATTTGGGCAATGGTTGGTTCGGCGGGTTCCTCCCCTTGATCGCAACGGCGGTCACGACATCCGCCTGGGCGAAGGAGACCTTCGGCACCGGCGCAATCTTCGCCGGCTTGATCTACCCCATCGTCGTGTGCATCATGACTCTCATCATCGGTGGGTTACTCATCCGCGAAACCCAAGGGCATCGCATCGACACGAACGTGCACGCAGGACGATAGGACCGCTCGCGCCCCTTCGATTCAGCGACATTTGCACCATCGGACCGCGTCATCGCAAGGTGCCGCGGTCCGTTCGTTTCCAAACAAGGAGAAGCCGTCCGCGTGCGCGTCGAAAGCGAGTGCTCTCGCGGGCAGATTTGGCAGAGAATTGTCGGTTCGGCGCGGTAACGCGAGATGCGCTACGTCGGGATCCACCTCGAGACCACGCACGCGAGGCGAACACCGCGCATCGACCTCCGTACAACGACGATGCACCGCGAGATTCGTTCAGGCGGGATCGACGTCGGCGACACGGCGATGCCCCGCGAGTCTCGGTCAGGCGGAATCGACGTCGGCGGAGCGGCGAAGGCGCGCGAGGGCTTCGAGTTGGCCCGCCTCGCGATTGAGTTCGACGAGAAGCGTCATGCCACGAGCGACGGCGCATTGGATGCCGTGGACGCGCTGAAGGAGATCGTTCGGATCTGCGTCCCGGTAGATCTCGGCCGTCAACTGGGTCGCGAGGACGCCCGTGCCCTCGATTCCACTGGCGTGTTCGCTCGCACGGGCCCCGCATCGCGCGATCTCAGCGCAGATCGCGTCGAGAATTTCGTCGAAGGGCGTGGGTTGCGTTGTCATGGCCCGGACGGTAGACGATCTCGGAACGGGAGTAGTTCATCCGGGATGAACCAAAAGGCGGAGGATTTGGCGATCGGGGATGCTGATGCCACGGGATCGTTGCTGGATCGGAAAAGTGTGAACTCCTACGAATTCACCTGCAGCGAGCACGCCAAGTGAACGGCTCCAATTGACGCAAGTCACCGCAAGCATTGGTATTCCGCGACACTGGCGCAAGAAGACACTGCCCGGCGGAGCCTGCATTCCGGACCCTCGAACATTGACGTACCAACGTCACGCGTCGACCATTATCCGATGGCACGATACGGGGTGGAATTGACGTTTTGTATCCTGTTTGGCGCGTGTGGCGGAACTGCGCAGGTGATCCTCAAGGCGCCGATTCAGGACCAATGTGAATCAGCGGGACTGCGTGGCTGCCGCTCGATTGCGGAAGGGGCAACGCTCTATGCTGACGGAAAGACGACCGAAGGCGAACGGCAGCTCGCCACCGGGTTGTCAGAAAACGCCGAAAAGGCCAAAGAACTGAAGCAATTCGCGGACGGTCTCGAATTAGTCGGAAAGCTACCTGGCGCGGCACCTTATGTCGCGCCGATGCAACCAGTAATCACGCTCGTTCAGAGAGCAGCACAAGTTGCTGCGGCGGCAGAAAGCTCGCGAAGAAGCGCCGCGATCAGTCGCGCGGACCAAAAGCCTACGTCTGATTCCGCGAGTGTACCTAACACCAATACATCCGAAGAAGCCACGGTCACCTCACCGAGTCGACCTGCAACGACTACGGACGGTAAGCCGAGCGATACGCCGGAAGCGCCAGAACACGTATCGACGTTTTGGTTACCCAACGGCAGCATGCTTGCAACAGAGTGTCGATTCGCCGGGGTGCCACGCATGACTTGCTTGCACGAAACCATTGAGCGGACAAGAACGGTAACGGACATCTCGCTCTCGGAAGCGTGTTCGTCTGACGTGTTGGTCGCGACTCGAGTGCAGTTCAATTTCGATTGGCTCATCTACGTCCCTGCCGGCAAGGGCGTGCAAATCCACGGAGCGAATTTGCCTCTCATTCAGTCGCACACCTTCACTGTGGCAATCGTTTCTGCGCCGCTCGGTAAGGAAGCCGCACCCCTCGACGTCCGTTGCGGCGTAACCACGGTGTGGCATGACGCGCATTGACGTGGCCCACACCAATCGCGCTCGCATGTGATGATGAACTTACGCAGATGGTCGCGACGCCGAGGTGTCTCGTCCGCGGTGCAGCTAGCGCTCACGAACCACGGGACACAAGACCGCTCGATGTCTTGTTCTCAAGCCCGAGAACTCGCGTCCACGTCGCCAGAAGAGTCGAATGCGATAGGGGTCACCCCCTTGGAGCTATGGGCGAGAGTACTAAGTGGGGCGGTCGACCGCCTCGGAATATAGGGGCGAGAGTGCTCAGGAGGGGGGTCGACCGCCTCCAACCTATGGGCGAGAGTACCACCGAGGGGGTCGACCGCCTCCAACCTATGGGCGAGAGTACCACCGAGGGGGTCGACCGCCCTTTTGCGCTTGCGAGGCTGCCAATCGAGGGGGATCGACCGCCCTGAAGCTATGGGCGAGAGTACTCAGGAGGGGGGTCGACCGCCTCGAAAATAGGGGACGGAGTACTCAGGGGGGGGTCGACCGCCTCCCTGACTATAGGTGACGTCGTACTCAGGGGGGGTCGACCGTCTCGATGTTTACCAGCGACGTCACATACGATCCCCGGGGGGCCGCGGCGACCGACTTGGGATGCAGGTACGTTCCAATGGAGTCACTCCCGAGTGTCACCGAGGAGCGACTGAAGGTGGCGCCGTCGTTGCTGTAACACACGCGTCCAGTGACGATGACGGACACGTCCGTTTGCGCGACGCATCGACAACAATTCTGCTCCGGCGAAGCCGGCACCGCACGAGGGTGGACAACGGGTGGCAACTTCGAGATGGCGACTGCCAGAGGCGGAAGCAAGCGAGACAACACGTTCGGGAATTCGAAACCTCCGAGATTTGCAGAGCAGCATGCGCGTCGATGACGACGAGGTGGCTCGATTCCTTCTGGTCACGAGGCCCGGGAAGATCCAGCTCTTCGGCGATGTAGTATCCTCGGGTCATTCTGCGGTCACCTGAAGCAATTCGGGGATCGCCCTCTGCGGGACATAATTCGATGCAAAACTTACTCTCTTGCTTTCATGGCGCTAGCGACCTGCGATTGCGGCGCTCGAAAAATTCACTCTCTTGCTGGCTAGGCGCACACAGAGCAATCGGTTTTCGACTGATGGCATCCGTGAGCGCGCTCGCGCTCTTCGCGTGCGCGGACGAGGAGCAGATCGCGGCGTCGACCAGCGCGATGGTCCGTCCGGAATGCGCAGGTTTCTGCGATGAAGCGATCAGCTGCGGCAAGGTTGAAAAGGGCCAGCGTGACGATTGCCTGAACGAATGTGAAAACCAATGCGTCATCCTCGAGGCTCAGGCAGCAGAGGCTGCGGTGGCACCGGACGAGACGGACTCCTGGCAGCCCCCGGGGCAACAATTCCCGGCGGGACCGGACGAGACGGACTCCTGGCAAACACCGGGGCAACAATTCCCGGCGCAACCATTCGAGCCAAAGTCCGTGATCGAATCGAGTTTACGCACTTATAAGGACCTCGCATGCTCCGAGTTGGCGGGATATCAACCCGGCTGGGTCGTCGCCTCTTCCGGTTCCAACCTTTATCCGGAAAACTATCGAACTCCACCCGCCACGACGCGACGATCCAATTGTCCCTCCGCTGCGAAGAGCGACGCTCTCACCTGCACGAGCACGATGACACGTACGAAGGGCGAGCATCTCGCCTTGTCCGTCGAGTGTAGTCGCGAAGACGCCGCCGCGAAGCTCTGGGACTGCCGCTGTATCGAGGACGGCAAGACCACGAAGCGCGTCTCCGGCGCATTTTCGACGAGCGATCCCGGCTTTGTCGAGTTGTGCTGGGACGCGCCGCAACTGGCGTGCTTCAGCGGAGCCTCAGCATTCTGCGTCGATGACTGAACTTGCCCCGAAGGCGCCGGAGAAGGTGCAAGAACGTGCCCTTTTCTGCGTCAGTCGGGCCAAAACATCGACTGACGCGACATGATGCTATGCTGACCACCAAGGTGCGCGAGTGGAATCGATAATCCTAGTTGGCCTCTTGGTGGTGGGCTTCGTGTTCATCCTGCCCATCGTCGCCTTGCTCATGGCGAGCGCGGCAAAGAACCGCACAGTCGAGTTGGAGGCACGAGTCGACGCAGCAAGGCAGCACGCCACGTTGGCCTTACATCGAGCCGAAGCGGCGGAAGCGAGATTGACCGCCTGGATCGAGTACTTCCAGGCTCGCATCCCACAGGATTCTGACGTCACCCGTCAACGCGTCGCCAGTCAACGCGTCGCCAGGCAGCGCGTCGCCAGGCAGCGCGTCGCCCATGAGCGCGTCGCCCATGAGCGCGTCGCCCATGAGCGCGTCGCCCATGAGCGCGTCGCCGAGCACCGCGTCACCAACGCCGGCTACGGCGGCTCCGACTCTGTACGTCGCGGTGGCTCCTTCTCCGGTAGCGACGGCTTCGACTTCGTACGTCGCGGTGGCACCAGCCTCAGTTGGGACCGATCCAAGGGCGCACGTCATGGCTGCGCCAATCCCAACTGCTGCGATCCCAACGTCAGACGGTTCAGGTTCGCCAACTGCATCGGAGTTCCACACGAATCCCCTGCAGCAGCAGGGTGAGTTCGTCTCGCACGTGATCGAGCCGGCGCGAAGGACGGCTAGCTATGGGTTCCACGATCCCGCGCCCAAGGACGCGTCGCACATCGGATTCGACTGGGAACGACTCGTCGGAGTACGACTCTTTGCCTGGATCGGCGGAGCTGCGTTATTCCTCGCCGCAGCGCTATTTCTTCAGTTCTCCATCCAGCACAATCTGGTTTCTCCACCGCTGCGCGTCGCTACCGGCTTGTTCATCGGAACAGTGGCGATGTTCGGGGGAGCTCGACTGCGAGCGCGAACGTCGTTCGCTGGTAACGCCCTCTGCGGCGCTGGTGTCGCCATCCTCTACGCGTCCATCTATGCGGCCCATTCGTTGTACGAACTCGTGGACACCATGCCCGCGTTCGTAGGAATGGCCGTCGTCACGGTAACAGCTGGTGTCTTCGCACTCCGAAGCGACGCATATTTCGTAGCGTTGCTGGGCCTCTTGGGCGGTATTGCCACGCCGTTTCTACTCTCGACGGGTGAGGATCGTCCACTTCCGCTGTTCTTCTACGTGACAGCCCTCTCCGTTGGGATCGTATTCGTTTCAAATCGGCAGCAGTGGCCAACGCTGAGTCTCCTCGGCCTGGTGGGAAGCATCGGCACCTTCGTCGCCTGGAGCTCACGTTACCTCGATCGAGAGCGCGCACCCTACGCGCTCTTCGCCTTGACCATCGCGTGTAGCATTTCACGCACTCCGCACGCTCCTTTCCACAAGCGACGAACGAGCACCACAGCAGCTCGATCGTCTCGTGTCCGTCGGCGCGGGACTCATTCCGTTCGTCGCCGCATTGATTTTCGGCACGCAGATTGACTTGGACGTTCCCCCGCTGTCTTTGGCCATACATCTCTTCCTTGTATCTGCCTTGACTTGGTTCGTCGGAGCGCGAGAAGGATTACCGCTCAGCCCCGTCGCGGCCACGTTGTCCGTTCTCGTCTGGTTGGCTCGCGCCAATACGGCGCTTTTCGAACACACGGAGGTGACTGCCTACGGAAGCATGACGGTCCTCCCTGTCGCTCAGTTCGCCGTATGGCTGCTACGACGACGCGCCGGAGACGTGAACCTCTACCGGGCTCTACTCATCCTCCTCGTTGGAGCGTCGCCGCTGACCTTGGCGGCACGAAACGCCTATTCCTTGGGCGATTACGGGATCACCTTGCTCTTCTTCGCGGCACACGCCGTGCTGCTCCTCATCTCAGCCATCATCGAGAGTCGAGGGCTTCCGCTTCTGCTGGCCCAGGCGGTAATGCTCACGTCCGTTGGCGGCGCTTACTGGATCGGCCCGGCAAACTCAGTGAAGTGGGTCGGCGCGACGGTCATCGCGTCAGGGCTCTCGTTCTTCGTGTTGCCGAAGCTGTCCCCTCGACTGCGCGCCGATCGGCTCGGTTGGGTGTCGAGTACGCTAGCTCTGCCCTTCCATTTCCTGCTGCTCTATATGCTCTTGTCCGACACCTGGAGTCGTGAGTTGCTCGGCGTCATTGCGCTCGCCGGCGGCGCACTGTCCCTGGGAATGCTCCTGCTTCTTCGAGACACGAGCGAGACCGCCGGACAACCGTTGAGACAATTACGCGCAACGTTCGGCGCTGGTGCGATTGGCCTATCGACGGCGGCACTTCCAATCCTATTACGCAACGAATGGTTGACCATCAGCTTTGCCTTGGAGGTATTGGGGCTGTGCTGGTTGTACCGGCACCTTCGCGTTCGCGGACTCCTCGTCTTCGCGGGACTTCTCGCGGTGACGGTCACGGTTCGATTGACGCTCAATCCGGAACTGTGGGACTACCACGAGCGAACGGGAACGCCGATCCTCAACTTCTATCTCTATGCCTTCGGAGTTCCGATCGCTGCCTTCTATGCCGCCGCACGATTGCTCCGGGAGGACGACGGAGCCCGCAAGGTCTTTATCCCTTCGGGTCTCGGTTTCCTTGGAACCGTGCTGTTCTTCTTTCTGCTAAACGTCGAAATCGCTGACTACTTCTCGACGGGCAACGTTCTATCCTTCCGCCTGAGTGGCGGAGGGCTCGCCGAAGACATGACGTACTCCCTCGGCTGGGGTGCGTTCGGCATTGGGCTGCTGCTCGCGGGGCTTTTACTTCGAAATCGTGCCGCACGGATCGGGGCGCTCTGCGTACTTTTGCTCACGATTGGGAAGGTGTTCCTCCACGATCTCTGGGCCCTCGGTGCGCTGTACCGCGTCGGCTCGATCGTTGGACTCGCCCTCGCGCTCCTCGGTGTCTCTTACCTGATCCAGCGATTCATCTCGCCGCAAGCGACGAAGTAAATCATTCGAGGCGTGGATTCGCACGAACCGTCTCTTGCGCGATGCTCGAATCTCGAAGCGCGCGACGAGGGACTCCGACGCCGCGCGCTTTCGATGCTCACAGTGCCGACTTACTTTGCATCGACACTCACGGTGTAGTGAATTGGACGGCCAGGCTAAATCCGCCGCAGGTGAAGTATGCCGCCTCATTGCGGGTTGCGGCCGATGACGGAGCAACTCGATAGAGCAAGTATCGGTTCCCTGCTTGGTAGTCGGACCTGAACCATTCCAGGACGCTGACCGCTGGCTGGGCTATGTAGCTGGAGCAAAGCGTCGTTGTGTTGGTGCTCGCAGCCGAGATGAGTGTCGAGTCCATGGTTTGGTAGGCAAGTCTGTCGAGCATCACCGCACCTCCGGAATAGAAGGCGCTGCTCGGCGTCTTCTGGGTCGCACCAAAGGTGACCGACTCCAGGGTTGTCCCATTGACTGGCATCGTCAGTTCGCTGAGGTCGTAAAGAATGAATCCGTAGTACGTTCCACCTGCACTAGGGTTCAGAAAAATCGATAGTTGGAAGTAGGTGGTCCCAGAGCAGGTGCCGTAATCAGCCGGCCTGTACGTATTGCCGGAACCCACCGTCTTCGGCGACATGGCCTGAGTGATACGTCTCAACGTGGTGAACGCAGACGCAAACGCCGACTTACTACCGTTGCCCACCAGATCTTGCACCCCGGCAGCCACGTTCACGGTATACGTCGTCGGAAGAGTTGCCGACAGCGAAGTACCTGTCGCGTACGCGAGCCCGTTCTTTGGAGTGATGGTCAGCACCTTGTCGCTATTGGACCAGGCCAGAGTCAAGTCACTCGCACTCAAGGGACTCACCGTTACTGCCGACGCAACGGTGGATGTATTCACGGGCTCACTAAAGGTGATCACCACCTTCGATGATGAAGTAACGCCACTCGCTCCATTGGCGGGCGAAACAGAAACAACATACGGAGGAGTCGTATCGCTGGGTACGGTCGAGGTCGTCGTTGCGGAGGTACCCCCGCTGCTCGTGCCGCCGACGTTGGGCGTGCCGCCGACGTTGGACGTGCCTCCGACGTTGGACGTGCCTCCGACGTTGGACGTGCCGCCGACGCTGGGCGTACCGCCGACGTTGGACGTGCCGCCGACGTTGGACGTGCCGCCCAAGGCAAGTGTCGCGCCTCCGGCGCTTGCGGGGTCTCCCGTTCCTCCCGCACCACCGACTGTTCCAACCCCGCCCGTGGGAGCGTTGCCCGCCACGCTGCTATGCCCGCCGGAAGACGTATTCGTGGCACCACCGGACGTGGACGGAGAGCGGCCACCGCGTCCATCGGAGTCTCCCCCGTTACCAGCACCGCCGTCGTCGGCGTAGGTGCGGGTCTTGTCCGATGAGCAGGCCAACACCGCAAGGAGCGGGAAAATTGATGCAGACGCGAGAGAGCGCAGATTCACGGAAGTTCCTCCCCGGCGGAAACCGCCCGCCGAAAACTCGAAACCGATGCGCTTCTTACCATGAGCACAAGAAAAAGGCCTGCCCCACGGGATCCCCTGCCGCGAATTCTAACCTCGGTCACATCGCGCCCAACCATCCGTCCCGGTGCCGCGCGGCTCGATGACGTGCGGCGGCGTCGCTGGGGCGCTGAAAGCTGGCCGCTCGTGGGAAACAAGCGCCGGAGCACATCGCCACCGCGAGGGACGTTCTCGCGTACGCGAAGGCACCACACGAGATCGTTCGTCGCTACACCAAGCACGACGAAGCCCCGCACCAAACGGTACGGGGCCTCGCAGAGCGTGAGCACTATCCTGGATTCGAGTGCTCATGCAGCTCGAATGCAGAACTCAAAGCGTAAACGCGCCGCGCACGCCAAGGGTGAGCCACTCGTGGAACGCCTTGTTGTCGATGCTATCGCTCGAATCGATGCCGGGGCCCTTCTGGTTCATCGTTCCATATTGTCCGAGGGAGAAGCTAACGAACGGCCCGAGCCCGAACGCAGGAGACAACTTGAAGTCGGCCCCGCCTTGAAGGTTCAAGAATTCGAACCCGTGTGCCCCTGCCGACGCATCCACGCCCGATCTCGACATGGACAGGGACATCCACTCATAACCAATTCCTACGCCAAGCCATGGATTGATTCTGTCCATGGGACTGAAGTGGTACTGCCCCTGTGCTCCAACTCGCACGACGGAGGCAGAACAGTCCAGAATCCTGAGAGTCACAAAGGTCGGAAACGTCGCCGGCAAGCAACCCGAACCCATACTGCCCGTAGAGCCCGAGCATGATATTTGGCGTCACCATGTAACCGAGATTGAGCCAGAGCGGGATGTGCCCAGAAATCCCGTCGGACAGAATCCGAATCCGCTTCGTCCTGAACCTTCCCCATCGCAATGGCGTACCCAGTACGCAGCCCAATGACGAACTTGCCATCTGAACCACCGCTTGAAGGAAATCGGACGAGAGCGAGCCGCCTTGCGCCGAGGACGCACCCGCAGTTGCATCCTGAGCGAAAGCCGTTCCCGCGACGCCACAAACCAAAAAGAAGGCTGCAAAACCAAACTTCACTGTACGCATGACTTCATCCTCCCTGTTCCACCCTCGTGCCCTGCACCTGGGTAAGCGGTGACGCGACTTCGCCGACACCGGACGTTTCGACACACCGAAAGCCTCTCGTAATGCGCGCGAATCGTCCCGAATCTTCCCTCGAGTTCGCAACTCTGCTCCGCAATGTGCAGAGCGTCCCGAAACGGAAGTGGTGTCGGGACAGACGAACGCCGCCCGAGGGCCGGGAAGATACACCGCGCTACGGGGGTGCTGTCAAGGCGCGAGGGCTTTCGACACGGTGGGGACCTTCCTGATTGCTGCCGAAATCCCGTTTTTGCCCGATTTACGCGTTCGATGCGCGATCGCGGCCTACGCGACGGTGATGGCAGCCTCTGCGGCACTTCGACGTCGCTCCTCCAAATCGCTCGCGAGCTCGAGTGTGGCGCTCTTATTCAACTTGTAGGCGACGAGAAGCCCAGTGCAAATGGCGAACAGTACGCCAACGATCAAACTGCTGCAAGCGCGGTATCCCGCTACGGCGTTTACGGCCGCTGGTCGAGAGGTCTCGTAACCGTATAGCCCTGCCATGATCCACAGGAAAGAAGCCGAGCCCAGCGCCAGACCGGACTTGAGCGAAAAGCCAATCGTCGCGAACACCATCCCGGTGAATCGTCGACCGGTTTGGAGCTCCGAGTAATCTGCCACGTCCGCATAGATGGCCCATACGAGCGGGATGGTCGGCGCGTAGAGGACTGCGCCAACGACCGTCAACACAATCATGCCCGTCGTATTCGTCGGAGCGAGAAGATAGAACGCGAAGCCGTTCAGCGCCGACAAGCCGAAGCCGGCAATCGCGACGGCTTTCTTGCCGAATCGACGCGCAAGCGAAGGCGAAAGCAGGATCACGGTGATGGTTACGCCCGTGCCCAAGATATTGATGATGCTGTTGAATACGTCCGCGACATTGGAGTTCGCCAAATCCGCGCGCGTGCCATGCACCTGATAACCGATGAACTCGAGCAGCCCGCTGGAACTGGACGCAACGCCCGTCGCCGTGGTGAGACCGAGTCCCTCGAGCACGTCGTACATTGCCGTCTTGTCGGCATAGTGGTGGTAGTAGTTGTAAAGCGCGCCGCCGCGAAACGACAGAATGCCAAAGTGGACGAGCGTCATGAGAAACATGACCACCCACGGTGAGTTCCGCAGCAAATCCCTGAAGTCTTGTATCGGTGACGACTTCTCTTCGCTGACCGGTTTGATGCGTTCGTGCGTCGAGAGAAACGTGACAAGAAATAGGATCAAGCACAACACCGCCCAAATGGTCATGGTGACTTGCCAGCCATGCGTTCGATCGTGCCCCATCGAGAATTTTGCTACGAGTGGAAGCGTGAAACCGCCGACGATGAACTGAGCGATATTGACGGCGATGAAGCGGAAGGAGTTCAACTTCGCGCGCTCGTTGAGATCTGCCGTAATCACGCCGCCGAGCGCCGAATACGGCATGTTGTTCATGGAATAGAGCGTCATCAACAACATGTTCGTGATGGTCGCATAAGCGATGAGCATTCCCATGCTCCACCCCTCGGGCGTCGTGTAGGCCAAAACCATGACGACCGCCCAAGGTCCAGCCGTCCAGAAGATCCACGGCCGGAACTTGCCCCACCGGGTATTCGTGCGATCCGCGAGAACCCCCATGATCGGATCGAAGATGGCGTCCCAAAGCCGAGGCCAAAGCAACACGGCAGCGGCGGCGCTTGCGCTCAAACCGAAAACGTCGGTGTAGAAGTTGAGCTGGAACAGGATCATCGTCATGAAGACGAAGTTCGCAGCGGCATCCGCGGCGCTGTAGCCAGCCTTTTCGAAAAACGAAAGGGGTCGATTGGTTTGGGTCATCGTGACGCGTTCCAGTCTGTTTACGTTACTCACGGAACCAAAGGGTGGATGTGACTCCACGGGGATAATATCGACTACCGCAAGTGACACCGGTGTCGCTACGGATCTGGTCACACATGGCATGCGCGCCGCAGCCCTCCGAACGCTGCCATTGGGCGTGCACTCGGTCAGCGGCCGCAGCAGCTTCGCTCAAGGCCTCGGGGAATAGTCGTCTGACGACGTGTTGTGCGATGGCGATCTTGCTAAACCAGGTATTGGTGCTCGTGCTGCTCATCTTCCAGCCGAAGGACGTGGCGTCGATGCAAATCCCTGGTTTCAAGACCGTACGCAAATGGCGGCTCAGGAGATTGAGCAACGGCGCGAAGCGTCCCTTGCGATTCGTCGCGTCCGTTAGCCCCAAGAAGAGCGGGTAAACGAGCCCCTCGATGGCAGGTATGATGCGAGATTGATTGTTCGCCTCGAATACCGCAGGGAAGGTGCCGGAGTCTTCGTCGAATTTGGTGACGAGGGTTGCCGCGAGCAAGTCCGCCGTTTCCGCGGCGAGTCGACTGTCCGCTTTCATGCCCACGAGTGAAAACCCATGTTCCAAGAGGATCCACGCGCCCAGCGTCTTCACGGAAAGGTAGAGGTTGTTTCGGGCCTGTCCCAGAGAAACGTCGAGACTATCGTAAGTCGTGATCTCGGAGCCGTCCGTTCCGACGCGCAGCGTGTCGTGCTTCAGGATCCCGTCGCGGTTTCGTGGCTCCGGGTTGTCACGCCGTCGTAGACTCTCGGCGCAGGCGCAGAGCGTTGCCCGATGCGCTCGCAACCATTTCCTGCCCTTTGTATGTGCGGCGTAACATACGGCGCAAAGCGCCCAATTGAGCAGCTGCTCCATCGTCATGTGACTGAAGCAACCACGCAGGTGATCACACTCGTAACTCGAGCGTCCCTTTGGGGTAAAGCCATTGTACGATCCCATGTCGTGAGTGAACGAGATCCCTCCGGGCGCTGAACGTCCCGCACCGAGCTGGATTCTATCGGTGTAGCTGTAGCGGGAAGCGAAGAGTTCGAGCACGTCGCGCACCGCCCAAGGAAACCACTCGAGCTCGAAAAACAAGTGATCGACGGTGAGATCGAAGGTATTCATCATTCGATACTCCCCTTCGTTCACTACCCAGAGGGGACCGTCTTTGCCCCAGAGCAACTGCGTACTGCCGAAGTAACTGTGCGTCGCTTGAGCGACGAGAAATCTCTGATCGGCGTCGAGTGACGAGCGTTCGAGTTCGCGATCACGGCGCGCCGCGAGCTTTTCGTAATGACGACGCTCCGATAAGCCGTGAGCCACCACGTCCTCGATACTGTCGAAGAAGCGCGTGTAAGCGTAGCGCGCCGTTATGCCACTCGTTACCGTCGAGTCGTCGAAGAATGCGAGGACGAGAGGAAACCGCTTCTTTTGTCCAGCAGGAACGGTGAACACCAACGCCGTCTCGCCACAGATGAGAAGCAAACCGTGGTAATCTCGGAACTTGGGCTCGAAAATGCTGAAGTCCTGCCTGGGCTCGACATGGGGCCCTGGCGTTGTGGCATAGGCAAACCGAGTTCCGAGACCAAAACCAACTAGGTTCGGCACGGAGTCCTGCAATGGGCGGAAAATGTAATCGGGATCACCCACCCCGAAGACGAGTTGAACCGGCTCCGTCCCTTCCGTGTTGTCGTATTCGATCCATCCGTTGACGTGCGGCGACAGGGCTAGCCGCCCATCGGCCTTCTTCATCCGAGCCGGATTGGCGACTTCACCGAAAGGTGAGAGCAAGGCGAAACCGAAGCGCGATTCGTCTGCGCGCCACGTGTCACTGGCCGATCACCAACGTGCGTTCATAGTCCGCAGGGGTCAGCACCTGGACGTTTCGTGGTGGCGGAAGCGTCACCGCCTCACCGGTAAAGGCTCCCTCGTTCGACTGGGGAGGAAGAAAGAACGGCAAGAGATTCCACGGTGCTTCGCCGTTACGGAAACCAACATAAACGTTCTGGTGGGCGGCCCCGCGCAGCGCATGACCAAAGCCACCCGTGCTTTGCACCAAGCCGACAGTGAACGTGGAGAATGCTCCAAAAGGAGAATGGTGGGAACGAAAGCTTTCTCGGACGGCGGCGGCTTCGACGAGCTTTGACATGGTTCGACTCGACGCGACGTGTTGGCGTGATTGAAGTGGAACGTCGCAGCTTGCGCATCTTATCGCTCGCAGCCTCGTAATCAATACCGACAGGACGGCTTCCCGGGAATACGTCGTATGCGCGAAGAGTCACACCTTCTCGCCTGATGCAAATCTCTCCCAGTCGAGGAGGTAAAATTCTCGTCCGAATGAATCTCTTGTTGAACCAACGCAACATCTGACACGATGAGCGCATCATTCGTGCAACCGCGCGGCCGGAACGTCACTCCAATATGCACGACGAGAACACTTCCCACCCTCGACGCAAGCTCGAGCCCGAGGTGGCGACCGCTCGACGCAAACACCCACGAAGAACCGCTTCCACCCGGACGCCTGTCGCGATACTGGTGAAGCACCTGGCTCGCCCGACGCGCCGATGGAAAACGACGTTCCCTAGAGCACCGACCGGGTCGAATTGCCTACGACAAACGCCGATCGACTCGCTGCGCCGGGGGGCCTCTACTCGACCCAAGTGGTGGAAGCGAGTCCCATAGGTAGCTACAGGTGAGGGACGCGGTTGCGCCGCAGCCCGCAACCGGACCATCGGTAATGGCACGGCGGCAAGTGGACGGAAGCACGACTTCGTACCGTGCGCTGCTGGTAGACCCCCTACCGTTCGACCCACTATCTGTGAGGCCAACAGGGCTCTTCCCTCGCCCCTTCCGTGGCTTTTTTGCGGCTGTTCCGCCCGCGTCAAGCGGGACTGAATCTCGACGGTAACGAGGAAGGAGACGCCATGAAGGTGAAAGATCTCATGACCACGAGTGTCGCGTGCGTGCGAAAGAGCAATCTGTTGAGCACTGCGGCCCGAAATCATGTGGGACTGCGATTGCGGTGCGGTTCCGGTCAAAGAGGACGATAGTGAACGCGTCGTCGGAATGATACGGACCGTGATATCTGCATCGCCACGTGGAGTCGGGATCGCGGTCCTAGCGCGATCCGAGTATCCGAGGCGGCGTCGCGGGAGCTCTACGCATGTCGCCCCGAAGACAGCATCGCTTCAGCGCAGAAGCTGATGTCGTCGAAACAGGTCCGACGGGTTCCGGTGATCGACGACGACAGCCTGCTCGTGGGATCCTTTCGATTGCCGACATCGTGACGGAGCCCAACAAGGAACCCGTCCGCTCGAGTGCAAGTGAACTTGGCCCTATAGAGATCGCTTCGACGTTGCGAACGATCTGCCAGCCACGGTCGAACGCACAATCGGATGCGGCGTTCCATTGATGTGCTTGCGTATGCGAACGGGCTTTCCAACGTCAAATTGAGGAGAGCGGTGGCCTTCTTGGGATTTTGCTGCCAGCAGCGAGATCCCAAGAAAAGCTGCGAAGGTCCCGGTGGTGAATGCCTTGAACCCACCGGGCAACGAAGGCGAGCCTTCGAGGACTTCCGCCCGCCGTCTTCGTCGCGTTTCGAGCTGCGCGCTGCGCGTTCGAGCTGCGCGCTGCGCAAACGCCAGAGGCGCCTGTCGTGCTCCAATACTCAATGGAGGGCCCCCGACACGCTCCATTAATGACGATAGCTGCGGGCGGTGACGCCGCAGCTATCGTTGAGTTGACCGAATCCCTCTCGAAAGCTGAACTAAGCTGCAATCTAAAGCACACCGCGCCGCCTGCCCATCCTCAGGCCGTTTTGGACGATGACGTTTCTCGGCGAGGCTCCGAGATATCGCACCAACGAAGGCGAGCGGCACGCCTGCCTGCCAACGTACTGACTTGGCCGGCTGAGTCGCGTTCTAGCCGCCGCATTGGATAGGGGGGAAGACGCCTGTCCTCGATCGATACTTCGCAAACTGCTGATAGGTGATTCCTGCCCCGAGGCGCCGGCCAATGTTCTCGACGACAGGGTGAGCGATCAATGTACCAATATTGCCTCACAAGGACGTTTACGGTTGCCCTTACACATCACACGCCATCGACGAGATCGGTGGCGTCGATTCACAATTTCGCGCGAAGGTTTTTTCGATCGCGTGGCTCCAACTCCCGAGCGCACTCCTAGCTCGACCGTATGAAACGATTTCGTACTCGACGAGGTTTGGTGCGCAAGGAGCCTCTATGTTTAGAAAAGCGTTACTCTGCGTCCTTGCCCTGAGCATGGGTGCGTGTGCAAACGATACGGACGGCGAGACAACCTCGGAATCCAGCTCGGCGTTACTCGGGGTGGACGAGTTTCTCTACCTCAGATGCAGTGGTACCTCTTGGGGGATTGGCGCCGAGAATCGCTTACTTCCAACGAGTGATCCCTATCTCTTTCAGCTGACGTACGACATCAACCAGTCTTGGATCGTAAACCAGGGAGACACGTGCATCTTTACGTTGACCAATCAACTCAATGGTTGGGGAACCTCCCAGACGTCATATTCGGCCCGAAATCCGTCGACACCCATCGTTGTTCCAGGCGGCCAGCCCTTGGCGGCGTCCTCTGCCAATTTCTCGGTGCGATACCCAGCCCTTGGCCGATACACGTTGACGGTGAACTGGCGGCAAGGAAGCTTCAACATCGCTTCTGCCGCAGCCACTCCGAGCTGTACGGACGGCATCCGCAATGGCAATGAATCGGACATCGACTGTGGAGGCTCCTGCACCGCAAAGTGCGCCAATGGAAAGGCCTGTTCAGTCAACGCAGACTGCCAGAGCTCTCTCTGTTCTCAATCCGTCTGCACGACCGCCTCGGGCGGAGATACGGATCAGGACGGCCTGCTCGACTCCGTTGAAACGAACACTGGTAAATTCGTGAGTACGGCCAATACCGGAACCGATCCAAACGATGCCGACACGGACGACGACGGGATCTCGGACGGCGACGAGACCCTAGGCACCTCGGCGGGATTGAACCTTCCTGCAATGGGGGCAAGCCCCGTTCACAAGAACATCTTCCTCGAGTATGACTGGTTCGTCGATGCTTTGGAATGTGCAAGCCATTCCCATCGACCTACCCCCCAATCGATCTCCCTGGTTTCGGCTGCCTTCGCCAATGCTCCCGTGCGAAATCCCGATGGCACGACGGGAGTCACGCTCATCAACGACTACGGCCAGGGTGGCGCCTTCACCGGCGGAAACCTAATCAACGACGCCGACGGCGTACTCACGGGTGGTGTAAACGATACCGAATACGTCAATTACAAGACGGCAAACTTTGCTGCGAATCGCTCAGGATACTTCCACTACGTCATTCTTCCCCACCAATACAACACCAATAGCTATAGCTCTGGCCAGGCCCAGGTCGTCGGGGATTCACTCATCGTCTCACTTTACTGCGCCAATTCCGATCAGAACGTTGCAAACACGATCATGCACGAGCTGGGACACAACCTGGGGCTCTTGCACGGTGGCAACGAGTATACGAACTACAAGCCCAACTACAACTCCGTCATGAACTACGAATATCAGTTCCCAGGAGTGGACACTGATTGTCAACGCGGAGGCGATGGCTTACTCGACTATTCACGAAACAAGCGCATCACCCTGAACGAATCGGCTCTCATCGAGTCGGCGGGAATGTGTGGCAATGTTGCCATCGACTGGAATCTGAACGGACAGACTGACGCCAACGCGGTCTCTGCAGACATCAACTCCGACGGAATGACGTCGATTCTGAGCGACAATGACGATTGGAGCACGCTCGTCTACAAATGGCGGTCGAATTTCGCCGGCCGCGCCGTTGCAACCAAGGTTATCGATTGCAACAATCCGGCTCCTCGACGGTAGAGCATCGTAGTTGATCCGAAGGATCGGTTCGGAGACGCCCTCGATGGTTCATCCATCGAGGGCGGACTCGTTCAGAGCTCCGGATGCGCGCGGAGATGACACGACTCGATATCACCCAAGAACGCGGAGCTCCGCGAGCAGCTTCGCTACTGCATCGCTCGCGTCGTGAATCGCTCACCGTGATTGCGGAGTGTCTACACGTGTTCGATGACGCAGTAGCGTTTGGTAGAAAAGATTACCCAAACCATGGCCTAAGTTTCGCTCGAACTCTGGACCTAGATTATGTACAGCGCTGCCCGCAGCCTTCGTAGGGCGCGACGGTCACGACATTTCATCACCCCGTCGACATCGGACATGCCGTGTGGGTAAACGAAGTTCTGGTGTCGTTCCACGCACGATGACTCGTCCTTGCGGCGTTTTACTGCGCAGCCTTGAGCGACTTGGCGGCCGGAACCACATCCCTTGTCGTCGGCAGGATGATCGCGGCTAGAATCATGGATCAGCCGTCGAGATAGGTGCCATGTCCCAAACGAGACTCACCGTTGCTGTCGCGCTACTCACAACTCTGCACGGCGTTATCGCCTGTACTCTCGATACGACCTCTGACGGCAAAAGCGCCGCCGGGGCATCGAGTGGAGGCGCGATCGACGCCGCGGGCGGAGCAGGCGGTGCCGTCGCGGGTGGAACTCGGAGTTCCGGCGGTTCGTCAACGACCGGAGGCGTGACGGAGGGTGGATCGACCTGGTCCTCGAGCGGAAGCTCGAGTTCGGGCGGCGCTACCGCCAGCGGTGGAACACCGAGTTCAGGCGGTACTTCGGGTCCAATGGGTGGCACCTCGGCTTCGACCGGTGGAAGCACTGCTGAGGGTGGCACCTCGGCTTCGACCGGTGGAACCTCGGCCGACGGCGGCACTTCGAGTTTGGGCGGCACTTCGAGTTCGGGCGGCACTTCGAGTTCGGGCGGCACTTCGAGTTCGGGCGGCACTTCGAGTTCAGGCGGCACTTCGAGTTCAGGCGGCACTTCGAGTTCAGGCGGCACTTCGAGTTCAGGCGGCACTTCGAGTTCGGGCGGCACTTCGAGTTCAGGCGGCACTTCGAGTTCAGGCGGCACTTCGAGTTCAGGCGGCACTTCGTCAGTCAATGTCCTGAGCTTCGATGGGATCGATGACTTTGCGGCGACGACGAGTCCCTCGCTCACTATCCCGGTTGGAAACGCCTCATATACCGAAGAGCTCCGATTCCTGGTGACCGAGTGGAGGGACTACGGGAGCGGGTACAACGCGTTCTTATTGTCCCGAGGATCCGAGGGACCACGCCAAGGCGTCCACATCGTTCTCGTCAACCATCACGTCGGGTTGACCCATTGGGGGCTCGATCGCGATACGGGTGTGCCAGTCGAACTCAATCGCTGGTATCACCTGGCGACGACCTGGGATGGCGAATTCGAGACGTTGTACCTGGATGGCACTCCGGTCTGGCAAGACACTGCACCACTGGGTATGTCCGTTGCATCTTCGGCCATCGCCGTCGGAAAACACGTAAACTACTCGAGCTTTTACTTCGCGGGCCTCTTGGATGACGTTCGGATCTGGAACGTGGTGCGTTCGGCAGAACAAATCGCCGAAAGCGCCGCAGCGAGCACCTGGACTGCAGACGCGGAAGTCGTCCTATGGTGGCCCATGGACGAGACCAGTGGACAAGTATTGACGGACGACAGCACCTCCCACGCGGACGCGGTGCTCGGTGCCAGCGCAGAGGTAGCGAGCGATGATCCAACACGCGTGACGCGATGAGCTCGCCTCTCTGCGAGGATGGATCTCGCCATTGATCACTGGCGCGCTGGTTCGACGCGAAGTCGCGAAACCCCACCGCTCACTGGCGGAATGTGCAGCCCGGGTTTTCCTGAGGCAGGGAGTGCTTCTGCGGGTGCTTGCGTTCCTGTAGCGCCGACAAGTGCCTCTCGAGAGGGACAGAGACGTCTCGAACCGCCCTGGTACCGATCCCATGCGAACCAATTGACCCACGTGGGGCTCACTCGGCAACGTATGCCCGGTGCGCCGATCGGTGCACCCCAATCGAAGACAATGACGAATCGCCGATCGACGAAGAAGCTCCTCCCCTTGGCACTGGCCACCCTCACCTCTCTGGCCGGCTGCAGCGACGGAAGTTCGACCTCGAATGATCCCTCCACGGGAGCCGGCACGAGCAGCGGTGGCACCTCGAACGAAAGCACAAACGGCGGTGGGAATCTGGGCGGGAAGCAATCGATCGGCAGTGGCGGAAGCACCAATTCGAGCGGCGGTGGCACGAGCCGATCCGGCGGGGCGTCGACTGGCGGACAAACGAACGCTGGCGGAGCGAGCAGCGCAACTTCCATCTCGACCTATCGGCCGTGTCCTGCAGATGCCAGTGTCTGCAAGATCATGCCCTTCGGGGACTCCATCACCGATGGCTTCAATTGGAACACTCCTGGCGGATATCGAGTCGAGCTCTTCCGTTTGGCACGAGAAGCCGGCAAGAACATCTCCTTCGTAGGATCCGGATGGAACGGTCCGGACACGGTAGCCGGAGAGCCGTTCCCACACGAGCACGAGGGCCACAGCGGTTGGACCATTGCACCAGCGGGCGGACGAAGCGGGATCTCGACTCTGGTTGCGACGGTGATGCCCAAGTATCAGCCCCACATCGTCCTCCTGATGATTGGCACGAATGACGCCATCGACAACTACGACATGACCAACGCGCCCCAGCGCTTGGGAGCGCTCATCGACAGCATCTATGCGCAGCTCCCCGACGTGTTCATCGTCGTTGCCCAACCCATCCCCTCCCGCGGTGACGCCGCGAAGTCTGACGACACGGAGCTCAGCGCGCGGATCAAGTCATTCAACGATGTCATCCCCGCGCTGGTCAAATCCCGAGCGGATCTCGGCAAGCACATTCTGCTCGTCGATATGTACACGCCATTCGACGCCAACAAATCAGCTCTCTTCGCCGATCAGTGGCATCCGAACTTGGCGGGTTACGAGCTCATCGGCAGAGAGTGGTATGCCGCGCTAAGTCCGTTCATCTGAGGCCTCGAACGTCACCTCGAGAAAGCGACGTCGCCTGTCCAACCTGCCGTTTCAGTCCCACTTGCGACCGCACGCGATCGAGGTACGCCCGTTCGGCGCGCTCCCGTTCGTCTACCGGTCCCGACGCTTGACGGCCCGATCCACCTTGCTCTCGTTCACGAAGGAACTCCGCGCGCAACTGGGCCAATTGAGCAGCTCGAAGGCGTGAAAATTCGATGGTTCGATCGCGCCCCTCGCGCTTGGCCTTCGCTTCGAGAACCAACTGATCGAAATAGGCTTCGAGAAGCCCACGACGCGCTCCGGGACGCGCATCGGCACTCGCTCGCTGATGGGGTAACAACGCATCGCGGCAGAACCAGCCGAAGTCGGATTGGCGGATGGGCCTTCCTTCGATCTTACCCAGAATTTCTTCAGGGCTGTTTGCGCGCTCGTCGAAGAGGGGCCCCTCACGAAGTCCCGCTTCGGTCACCTCGAAGCCAACCTCACGCCGAAGGGGTTCGAAAATGGTCTTACGAGCTGCGTCGATCCGCTCCGACCTCAGCCGTTCCTCGATGTCCCCGCGCACCTCATCCAACGGTTTGGCGACGGGCTCGACGGTCCGTTCCACGACTTGAACGACGTAGTAACCGAACTCTGTCTCGAGGACATCGGAAGGGCGGTCGAGCGGGTGCGTCCGTAGCGCCAGCTCCACCGGCTCGGCGAAGTAACCGAATTGCCGATCCAGCAAGAGTCCGCCGCGCTCCTTTGCGGCTAAATCGTCGGAATATCGCCGCGCCACCTCGTCCCAAGAGCGACCACGCCGCAATTCGAGGAGAGCGCGTTTCGCCGTAGCGAGCGCCTCGCCTTTCGGTAGGCCTCGCTCTGGAAACGCGGGGTTGCCTCGGACATAGACGAGCAGATGGTGCGCCGTAAACCGCGGCTCGCGGAGGAATGCACCAGCGTGCTCGGCGTAATACGCCTCCACGTCCTTCGAAGTAATCACGGACGCGGTCTCGAGCTTCGCGCGGTAACGCTCCATCTCGAGATGCGCCAGCGTTCGCGACTCCATCAATTGAACGGCTTTGACGAATCGAGGATCGCCTTCCAAGCCGTCACGTCGGGACTTCGCCTCGAGCGCCCGAACGTCGAGATACTCCTCGAGCGCGTCGTCTCGCGCCGAAGGATCGCGCAGCAACTCCGTGACACGTTCGGGCGGATGAATCGACGCGAGATATCGCGAGAAATCGCTCTCGCGAATGAGCTCGGGGCCCAGCGTGGCCACGGGCGGATCCGTTGCCACGACGCGAAAGACAAACAAAACCAGAACCCCGAGCAATGCCACGGCAACCGCGACGGCCCCGAATCGACGCAGGGCACGTGCACGAGAGGATACGGAGTCGCCGTCAGCCATGGATTACTTGGTTTTTGTGCCGTCAGCGGTCAGGCATCAGCTATCAGCCGTCAGCGGTCAGGCATCAGCTATCAGCGGTCAGCGGTCAGGCATCAGCTATCAGCGGTCAGCGGTCAGGCATCAGCTATCAGCGGTCAGCGGTCAGGCATCAGCTATCAGCAGTCAGCGGTCAGCGGTCAGGCATCAGCTATCAGCCGTCAGCGGTCAGGCATCAGCTATCAGCCGTCAGCGGTCAGCGGTCAGCGGTCAGGCATCAGCTATCAGCCGTCAGCGGTCAGGCATCAGCTATCAGCGTCCTGACACCCGATACCTGACACCTGACACCTGACACCTGACACCCGATAGAGCGAAATCACTTGTACCACTGCGTATAGATATCCGCCTTGCCGGAAACGCCTGCGCCGAGGCCCAATGTGTAGGCGTACTTCGTGGTGCCACCGTCATAGATGTAGGTTTGATTCGAAATCACGGCGACCACGACGTTGTTCTTTACGTTGCTCACCGGAACGGAACAAGTCCCACTCGAGACGGGGGTCCCGTAATCGGATCCCGCCACTCGTGTCCTGGTATACGAGTTGGCAAGTCATGTTTGCGCCAGTTGGATTGAAGGTGACCTCAGCGCAGGAAGCGCCCGAGCTCAGCGTCAAAGGGATTTGATTGGCGCCGGACCAACCTGGCAAGGTGCGTGTCTCGGGCGTCAGAGTGCTGCCACTTTGCGTAGTGGCCGCGTAGCAAGTCGCCTTCCAAGTCGCGGGATTCATCCACGAGGGTTGCCACTCGGCGCCAATGCTGGCGTTCCAATTGTCGTTCAGCAGCTTCTTGTAGGCGTTCTTCCAGATCCCGAAGTCGCCGAAGGCCTGACGTGCACGGTACTCTTGGATGAGTCGTTTGGTCTGAGCCACGCCGATCCCGCCCTGAACCTCCGCGAGATCTTGGAGCACGCGACCACTCGCCTGTGCGTATCGCCAAATCCAGGCGATGCTCTTCTCACCCAACATGACCTCCAAGGCGTGCGGGAAGGTCTCGCCGTACTGCGTTCCTCCGAGCAGATTGCGCCAGGTGCATACCTGTTGACCACTCGAGTTGGTCATGTTCACGCGTTCGGCGCAGGGTCCACCGAAACTGTCGTCTTGAAGCCATCCCGAGTAGCTCTCGATGGGGATGAAGGGCGCGATGGCCGCGCCTGCACTGAGGAATCCCATCGACGTCGGAGTCGCACCGGAGCGCTTGGCTTCCATGGTCGCTTGAAGCCACGTATTGCCTCCCTCCTGGAACCAACAGGCCTTTTTGCATCCCGGCATCGTCGCCAAAATGGAGTGGATGCCTTCGTGGATCATCGCACCCTGCTGGTTTACCTTGTCGTTGTAGGTGCAGGCCGGATCGAAACTGTACACGGGGTAGTACGAAGCAAGTACGATGGGCCCGTCACCCGCCGAACTCTGCCATCCACCGGTTTCCGTGTTCGAAGCGTTGTCCGTCGACAACCCAGAACCGTAGAGATACACCGCGCTGTAGAAACCCTTGCGCGCACGACCATCTCGAGGCCAACGCATCGTGTCGGTAATGTACGCGAAGTCCGTGTTGAAACGCTTCAACATCGGCACCCAGGCTGCCGACGTCACCAAAGAATTCTTCTTGGATCCGTAGACGAAGGTCCACCAATCATCCGTATATCGTCCCGCGATCCCTGAGACGTCGTTCGAGTCCTTCGTCGGTTTCGCGATGGTGCCGAACTCGTCGACATAGTCGTACGCGATGTTTGGGCTGTACGTGGGCCACTTGTATTCCCCCACACCCGAGCAGAGGCCACCGCTGCCACCCGAACTCGTTCCACCGCTCGTTGCGCCACCGCTCGTTGCGCCACCGCGAGCCGTCGTTCCGCCGCTCGTTGCGCCACCGCGAGCCGTCGTTCCACCGCTCGAAGCGCCACCGCGTGCGGTCGTCCCTCCGCTCGTGGATTTGCCGCCCGTCGCCGAAGCGCCGCCAGCTGTCGAACCGGCAGCAGTCGTGCCGCCCGCGTTTTTCCCGCCGCTCGAAGCGCCACCGCTATTCGAACCGCCCGTCGCTGCACCGCCGACTGCGGCGTTACCGCCTTTGCCCATTGCGCCGCCCAGTGTCGAACCGTTCGTCGTCGAGCCCGCAACACCGAGCCCTCCGCCTTTGCCGAGAACGCTACTTTGCACCGTAGCTCCACCGGAAGACTGTCCGACGGACCCTCCCGTCGCCGCGGATCCTCCCGTCCCCGTGGAGTCGGGATCCGACCCAGAGCAAGCGATGAGACCGCAAGACAGAGCAAGCTGGGCCAAAATTCCGGTATTTCTGAGGGACATGACAGGCTCCATTCGACGCCATACGCTCGGATGACCATCCGGCGAGAAGGCACTCGGCACGATCGGTCCTATTGGTCGTGCCGCAATCGATCCGGCAGGCACCGATTCGATGAAGAATCGATGCGGAGTCGTTCCCGGCAGAGCTGTCGACCGGCGTTCGGAAGGCCGACGCCGGACCTGCGAAGGCATGGCGGTACCGACGACCACGCGTCCATGGCCGGGAACTTTCGGAATGCAACGAGGTCCCTCACCTTGCGTCGACGCAGCGCTCGGGCGTCCCGCACGGGAGCTATGCCTGCGACTTCGTCATGGTATTGGGGATTTTGTCTGTGCGTCGTGGTCACGACGAGTCTACGTGCCTAAGGCTTCGCTCGAGCTCGTCACGTTCCCAATGTGACGAATCTGCGTGCCGACGGCCTCGCTCGAGCTGCGCACGTTCCCACTGTGACGACTCTTCCTAGACGCGGGTCTCACGCCCCAGCAACCCTCGTGTTTTTTCCGCTGTGAACCATGTCACAGACGGCTCCGCTGCATCGTCTCTGCTTGCGAGGACCAACGGCAGGTCCAATGAAGGAGACGACACGATGTTTTCATGGTTCATCGAGCAAAAGCTCCGACGCTTCGAGCAAACGTACGATTACGACATGAGCTACGTGCGGGAGATGCTTCGGCTGAGCCCTCGGGCTTACTTGCTGTTCTCGCGCGCGACGAGTCTTTCGAGTTTCCGCCGAGGAGTTTCCCTCGAGGCGTGGCATGCAGCGAGCCTCGTCGCTATCGTCGCCGAAGACTGCGGCCCATGTACTCAAATCAGCGTCACGATGGCCGAACGTGCCGGTGTGGATCCACGAATCATCGCCAACTTGATCGCCGGACGGTTCGAGGCCCTACCCGACGCGGTTGCCGAAACGGCGAGATTTACCTTGGCAACGCTTCGCCGCAGTCCGGAGGCCAACGAACTCCGTGAACGCATCGAGCGCCGCGCAGGTCGCGTCGGACTCCTGTCGATCGCCTTCGCGATAACGACGGCTCGGATCTATCCAACCGTCAAATACGCGCTGGGCTACGGCCACGCGTGTCAACGCGTCACCGTGGGAGGACACGCCGTCGTCCCTGATGACGCCATCAAGCTCCACGCGACACTCGCCGACAATTCCCTCCACGCAGGTGCCGCATGAGCCCAGGTTCGGAGAAAGACTTCGAGCAATATCGGTCCCATCTCCGTGGGATCGCCTATCGGATGATGGGTTCGCTCAGCGAATCCGAAGACGTGTTGCAAGAGGCCTATCTCCGGTGGCGCTCTGTGTCCGAGGAAGTCCGCAATCCGCAGGCGTACCTATCCACCTTGGTGACCCGGCTGTGTCTCGATTGGCTCAAGTCGGCGCGAGCACGCCGGGAAACCTACGTTGGAACATGGCTACCCGAGCCCGTCGTTGACGAGAGGACCGTGCACCTCGACGCCGATACCGAGCTCGCCCAAGACGTCTCGATGGCGCTGCTCCTCGCGCTCGAGCGACTGAGTCCACTGGAACGAGCGGCGTTCCTCTTGCACGACGTCTTCGACGAGGACTATGAAACGATTGCCGCCACGTTATCCAAGAGCGAGGAAGCTTGCCGACAATTGGCAGCAAGGGCGCGAGTGCACGTGCGCAACGAACGCCCTCGACATCGCCCGACCCAAGACGAATCTGCCCGGATCTCGAACGCTTTCCTTGCGGCCCGCCTCGGCGACACTCGTTCACTCGAGATGGTCCTCGCAGAAGATGCCACACTCTACTCCGATGGTGGCGGACGCGTTCTCGCGGCGCGCAAACCCATCCGAGGTAAGAGTCGGATTCTACGATTCCTTGCGGGCGTCTCGAGAAAGTACGTCGATCGGGTTCCTGTCGAGGCAACCCCGACGACGGTCAATGGACTTCCTGGGCTCCTCCTCGCTCAGGAAGGGCTCGTGATCCAAACCTTGGCCTTCGACATTCGGGATGGACGACTCGTCACGATCTTTGCCGTCAGAAATCCCGACAAGTTGGCGCACGTGAGCGTGCACTGAGGAGACGGCAAGCCACCCGTCGGGTCTTCCGATCTTTCACTTCGCAAACGCAAGCACGGACACACCGAGGAGGGCAACGGTGGTGCCCAGCCATTCTCTGCCCCCAACGCGCTCCTTGAACAAGACGGCGGAAACGGGAACCAAGAGGACGGGAACGATGGACATGAGCGTACTCGCGACCCCCGCAGGCAGTAGCTGCATGGAATGAAGCCCGAGGGACACGCCAAGGAATGGACCCAAAACAGAGCCGAGCGCCATCAAGCCCAAGGCTCGACGCAGCTGTGGAACCACCTTAGCGTTCTCCGATTCGACTCCACGTTGTCGCGCGAATGCCCGCATCAGTGTCGAAAGGATCACCTTGCCCTTCCCCGAAATGAGGGCCAACGCCGAAAATCCCGAGACACCGGCCAATACTCGAACCGACGTAGCGGAAAAGCTGTCGAGCCCCGAAGCTCCGTGCTTGGCGAGAAGTAGCCCCGCCGCTTGCCCGACCGCACCCCCAATCGCCAATGTGATGCCCCACCGACCATGTGACGGAACCGCCAAAGCGGAAGGCTGCCGTCCCTTAGCCGTCACCGCGAGAGCAATGCCAAGGACCGTCACCCCCATCCCCAAGACCTTACCCAACACCATTCGCTCACCGAGCCAGAAGAAACCTCCGATTGCCGTCATTGCCGGAACCGAAGCGTAAATGAGCATCGACATCCGTGCGCCGACGCGAACGAAAGCCTCGAACAGCAACAGATCGCCGACGACGAATCCAATCAGACCAGACAGCAGCAGATCGCGCCACATCGGCCAGGTCAATCCGACTGGCAAAAGAGCGTGACTTCGCACCATCGAGAGCGAAAGGAAGAGAACCATCGCGAGGACCAGCCGAAGCACGTTGACCGTCCAGCTTCCAAGTCTTCTGCTCGACAGCTCGAAACATACTGCCGTGGCGGTCCACAGCAGTGCAGTGGCCAAGCCGGAGATGATTCCTACCGCATTCACTGAGGAGAAATGCTCGCTAGATCGGCAGGTGTCAAGGGCGCCGCTCCGCTTCGAGTCGTCGCGCGAAGTCGACGAGGATCGGCGACAATTCGCTCAGAAGTTCGGGCTTCGCCGCCTCGAGCATTGCGCAGACGCCGTAAAGTGCGGCGTCGGCCAGCGTCGGCTCCGCACCGAACAGGAACGGTCGACGTTCCAGAGTGCGAAGTGTGGGACTCAGGAGCCTGCGCCCCTTACTCATGAGCTCGTCACGATCTCGCGCCCACGCATCCACGCATCCCGTGCCGAACTTGCGCTCCTTGGAAAAGACGTAGAGACCGCGTTCGAAGGCGGTAGTCCATCGGTCTCGTACGCAAGGTGAAGCGATGCGGAAAAGTATGTCTTCCAAAGGTCCGTCGACGAAGTCACTGTACGCCCAAATCGGTCCCTCGAGAGGTTCGGGCACCAGACGATGCCCTCGCGTCTCCACGATGCGCTCACAAATGTGACGAGAGTCGACGAGAACCGTGCCGTCGTCTTCGATAAGGACGGGAACCATGATGTACCCTCCCGTCACCGTCGCCAACTCCTCACGTTCCACGTAGTTGACCTCGACCACCTCATGCTCGATACCGAGCAGCTCGAGGAGCATTTGGACCTTCCGTGCATAGGGACTGTAGACGAATCGGTAAAGTTTCATGGATCCGGATTTAGCGCCGGTCGCCTCTCTTCGCGAACGACACTTTTTCGAGATAGATGAGGATTGCTTTTCACCAAGCACTCCCCCTTTGAAAACGCCCCGAAGTTGCTTTCTGGTTGGCCCTCGAGAAAGCTTCAGACTCGAACACGTGAAGAACTTTTGCGACTGGCTGGTGCTGGAAGCACGAAATCTTCACGTGTGAGCGCCCGCTACAAGCTCGCTACAAGCTCGCTACAAGGATGGGAACGGATAACGTGAGGAAATAAGCCCCAAGAGTGACCGAAGCGTGAAAGGCGATCGCGATGGCGACGCTCACGGTAGCACCCTGGAGTCAGAAAGGATCGGCGCTCTGGTTCAGCCGCCCGTAAATACCGTCGCTGTGGCGGACATGCCGGCGCGAAGCACGAGCCCGCCGGGCACGTTCTTCCACTCCACACGTACGGGGATCCGTTGGACCACTTTGACGAAATTGCCCGAGGCGTTGTCCGGAGGGAGCAGAGAGAAGCGCGCTCCGGTTCCTCCCGCGATACTCACGACCGTCCCCTCGAGTCGGCGGGCTTCGTAAGCGTCGACCTCGACTTCGACCCGCTGACCCTCGTGCATTTGTCCGACTTGCGTCTCCTTGAAATTTGCAACGATGTACGTTTTCTCGGGGACGAGCTCGGCGATGGGTTGTGACGCAGCTAGCAACTGCCCCTCGTGCACGGTCAGCTTCGAGACGATTCCGTCGGCGGGCGCGATGACCTTCGTGTAGCCGAGATTCAAACGCGCCAGTTCGAAAGCCGCTTCTGCCGTAAGGACACGTGCTCGTGCCATTTCCGCATTGGCTCGCGCGCCAGCAATTTTGGCGTCCACGGGATTGCTGCTGTCGAGATTCCCGCTCGCCTCCGCAACACGACTTTGGGCGACTCGATACGCATCCTCTGCTACTCGGAGCTGAGCCTCCGCCGCCGTCACCGACGCATGGGAGGAATCGAACGTCGCTTGCGCATTATCCACTCGTTCTTGTGATATCGCGTTAGTGGAGAGAAGCTGTCGATTCCGCTCGAGATCCAACGCAGCCTTCTTTTCGTCGGCAAGCGCCCGCTGAAGCTGAGCTTGCGCACTCGCCACCTGAGCCTGCGCCGAGCTCACCTGTGCGACGCTCGTCGAAACCTGAGCTCGAGCAACGGAAAATCCGCCTCGCGCCGTCGCCTCGGCTACCTGCATCTGAGCGTCTGCCGCAGACGCCTGCGCCTTCGCGGCCGCGAGTTCACCTTCGGCTTGTTTGAGTCGCGCTTGCCAGTCCGACGGATCGACTTCGAGGAGGATATCTCCCTTCTTGACATGCGCATTGTCCTTGACGTTCACCGAGCGAACCGGCCCCGAAACGCGGACCGCAATGGGCACGACGTCCGCTTCCACCTGTGCATCGTCCGTCGTCTGACGATTTGCCGTCCAGGCGCGAACCCCGACGTATCCGGAAGTCGCGGCGATCGCTAGGGCGCCAATGATCCAAACGCGACGTCTCGTGTTGGGTCGTGGCTTATCGGAAACGAGAACAGCCTCGGAAATCGGCTCGGCACGTTCACTGGATGATGGTTCTCTCGGAACAGCGGCGGGGGAAGTCATGATTACTCCAATTCAACGTGAGACACGGGCGCGCGCGCAGCAGATTTGGGGGCCCGCAGTAGTACGAACAGTGGGAGCACCACTACGAATGCAAGCGCTCCGACGACGAAGAGCTTCTCGAAAGCCATCACCATGGCCTCTCGAGCCACAGTGCCACTCATCATTCTCAAGGCGAGCTCTTTAGCGCTACCCATGTCCAACCCTCGGGCGAGCATTCCGCTCTGGAGTTGAGCCAATCGGCTGAGAACTGCTGGACGTTCGGCTACGATATCCGCCGCCAATGCGCCGCGGATCTGGACTCCATATCGCGACAGAAGAGTGGCGAATACGGCAATCCCAATCGAGCCCCCCAGCTGACGCATGAGAGATGACAGGCCAGTCGCATCTGGCAGTTGATGCCGCGGAATGGAGGCAAGCACGACGGTTTGTAGTGGAACCATCACCAAACTCATGCCCATGCCCTGAATCATGATGGCCGACATGATGTTCATCGAAGAGCTCTGTAGGGTCAGACCGCCAAGCTCGTATTGTCCCCAGCCCATCGCGATGAGCCCCGCAACGCCGAGCGCCCAAGGAGGAAAGTGATTGTAAATACGACCCACGATCGGCATGCAGAGCAGCATGACGAGAGTGCGTGGCATCAGGGCCAACCCGGATTGGGTTGCGGTGAACCCAAGTAGCTCCTGCATGAAGAGGGGAAGCAGGAACATTCCCGACATCATCACGGCGAATACGCACGCAGCAACGATGGTGCCGGATGCGAATGTACGATCCTTGAACAAACGTAGATTCACAGCAGGAACGGGGGCAGTCAGCTCCCTGACGACGAAGGCGAACCCAGCAACGACAGCCAGGATCGACAGCCAGACGATGGTACCGGATTCGAACCAGTCGTCGGCTTGCCCTTCTTCGAGCACGAATTGAAGTGCGCCCAGAGCCGTCCAGAGCAGGCCGATCCCTGCCCAATCCACGTTCTTACGTTGCCGAATGGCATCCGCGTGCATGGCTGCCTTCAGATCGGCAGGCTCCTCCACGAATCGCCACACCATGAATAATCCGACGCAGCCAACCGGCACGTTGATGAAGAAGATCCAGGACCAGTGATAGTTGTCGACGATGAATCCACCCAAGCTGGGGCCCACCGCCGGACCAATCATCACGGCCATGGCAAACATGGCCATCGCAGTCGCTTGCTCTTTCGGTGGGAACGTCTGGCGTAAGATGGCCTGCTCCGTAGGCTGCAGTGCTCCTGCGCCGAACCCCTGTAGAGCGCGAAAGAGGACGAGCGACGGCAGGCTCCAGGCGATTCCACACAACGCAGACCCCACGATGAACAAGGCCAGACACGCCATATAGACGTTCTTCTGTCCAGAATAGACGGCCAAAAAAGGCCGTCAGCGGCATGACCAAGACGGTGGCAATGGCGAAGCCCGTCGAGATCCAAGTGATTTCCTGAACCGTCGCCCCCACGGCACCACGAATTTCGTGAGAGGGCCACGTTAACGATGGACGCGTCGATAGCGCCCATCAGCGTACCGAACGTAACGGACAACGCGACGATCCATTTGTTGGTCCGATGGTTTGGGGCCGCAGGAAGTATCATCGCAAGCCTCCAGAGCCGCCAACACCATCGAGAAAGGCACTAGCGATGACCTTCGGAAACGCCGCGGCAGACAGCAATGGCGGCGACTCCTGTGTCGCGGCGAGAGCCGCATGAACCAAGCCGAGTAAAAGCTGAAGCTGCAAGCCGTCGGGATCGGGCGCGAGTTGTCCGTTCCATTCGCGCCTGCTCGAACATGGGCCCGATGATGAGACGAAGACTCTCTCGCGCCTCCGAGCGGCGGAGAAATCGATGGGGAGCGGCCTGCAGCAGAAGCAAGCGGAGTCGCTGCTTCGGCAATGACACGGTGACGATCTCGGCGAGAATGGCCTCCAATCGCTCGCGAAAGGGATATCCCTCCGTACGAACAACCACTTCGGAGAGACGTTCACGCAACTGCGATCGATGGGCATCCAGAAGTGCCTCGACCAAGGACTGCCAATCCTTGAAGTAGTTGTAGAGCGTGCCTACGGCCACCCCCGCATGCGCGGCTACGTCTTCCAGTCGAGCCTCGAGTCCACGCTCGGCAAACACCACCTCCGCGGCCTCGAGAATGGCCGTTGCAACCATCTCCTTGAGCCGCGTTCGCAAGGGGTGATGCTTGGATTCATTCGCTGAATCTGGATTCACTTCGCGAGATTCAGCTCAACTACCCGGCGACCGCCACGAAAGTTGGCGCAATTCCAAGCCGCCGAGCACAGGCCGGCCGATTCTCCTAATCTGGTTCGAGGTGTTCCGTCCCCCCGCGCCTTCGAGAACGTCCGGACGACTCGGCGCCACTCCCTCATGGCGGTCGGCACAATCGCAGCAAACGTCGCCACGGCCCTGTCTACGGAGAACGTCCTCGATGATCGATGTATGACGGATGACGCAACCCCATCGAACGACTCCGCGAGGGATGCGTTCGAGCCCACCGATCTCGTGAGTTATCGACATGCACCACCCGACGTCCGTCGCGCAGTGCGATTGACAGGTTCCAGCTCTTCGGCACGTCAGCTGTTGGCGAGCATCATCCGCATCTGAGCGAGTCGACTCGATTGACGCCCTGCGCACTGGAGCACGGGGTACTCGCGAACCAATCCGCTGCATCGAGAGGCAATCACTCGGTGCGATCGGTCGGGTGCGCAGCATTCCTCGAAGGGAAACGCGCGCACCCGCCGAGTCGATCCGGTCATTCGATGAAGTAACTTTGCACGATAGGACACACCGTCGCGCCGGCGCAGTAACGCGTATTGCTACCCACGGGAATCATCACGTCCACAACTGCTTCGGAGGCGCTCCAGGTGCTTGAAGCACATTGATGTGCATCCGGACAATCCAGACTCTGCTCACATCCGCAACCGCATTGGTTATCGAAACGCACCGTGCCAGAAGGACAAGTGAAGCCCGCACTGGCGCATGAAGTGGGATCGTGCAACTCGTAATAACGCCATGTTTCGCTGTTGGGGTTGCAAGCACACCCCACTTCCGTGCAGCTGACCTTTCCGGCACTGCACCGGCAGCTATTGCATCCGTCGGTGGCAGGGAATGTCGCACCATTCGCGTAGGTCCAACCCGCGTAAGAACAACTTCCCGTGCAGTTCATTGGTTCACAAATAACCTGCGTGAAAACCGAGCACTGGGATGTGGAAGCCGTGCACGTACAAGTGGCGCAACCTTCCAAAGACGGAACGACATCCCCGGAAGCCAGATCGACACCTCCATAGACGCAGCGAGCGACCGGCGGCGGCGGAGCTGCACCAGAGCCACTACACGCGACCCCTCCGCCAGATAGGCAGACGCAGGATGAACAAGGATCCCCAGATATGATTGCTCCCGCCGAGAACCACTTTCCGTCAACGAAACATTCGTTGCCACCGGTGACTCCCCCAGCGCCACCCGTCGCGATCACTGTGCTGCCTCCCCAACTGGAACCGCCAAAATTTCTGAGTCCGCCAACGGACGAAGAGAGCGTTCCGCTCCGGCTCCCTCCATAAGACGCCGCTGTACTTCCTCCGACACCCGTGTCGCCGTCACCCGCCCCGTCTTCGACGGAACCGCCGCAGCTGGGGAGCCACGCCGAAACTGCGAGCAGCATTACGGAAAACCAGGGCCATGAATGAACGACACCATTCGGTTTCACGAGTCACCTCCAAAGAAAGAACGAATGACTAATCTAGCGCTCGGTGCGTGCCCAAGCCATCATTCGGCCTCTTCTCCTGAAAAAAGGGCTCTCATTACCCCGAGAACGACGAGTCAAAGCAGGTCTGCGCCCAGCCGAGTCGGGAAGGACGCCTCGAACGCCCTCGCTTCGAGTGCATCCTCGATGGCTTCGTTATCGGCTCCGGCGCACCCTCACCTAGCAACCTCGCTCTAGGCGCTCTTCCTCCGCGTTTTGCGTCCGCCTCACTATCGAGGCCCGGTCTTCGCAAGTGATTCTTGCCGTAAAGTGTCTTGGCAAACGTACTCACCCTGTCACCGGAACAACCACGGCGCGAAAAGCAGTCCCAAACCAAAACTTGCGCTGTTTGCGACAGCCGACGCGATCAAGGCGCGCCCTCTTCCCCGGTGCGGTTCCAGTCGCGCGTAAACGAAGGCTTCGAAGAAGAGCGCGAAGGATTCACCGACGACAAGGGTAAAGGGCAACCCATTGCTCGTTCCACCTGAGAGAACGGTATTCATCCCCAGATTGGTAAGGCCAGTCGTGATAGCAGCGGCAGTCGCCATTTTCTGCCACCGAGTTCGATAGACGAGGGCGACTATCGGACTTTCTACGACGACCGTGAACAGACAAGCAACGACGAGAGCGCGCACCATTGGGGGCTCGATTATCTCCGGTGCGCGGTCCGCGCGCGAGCCCCTTCTTCACCTCGCGGTCCGCGCGCGAGCCCCTTCTTCACCTCGCGGTCCGCGCGCGAGCCCCTTCTTCACCTCGCGGTCCGCGCGCGAGCCCCTTCTTCACCTCGCGGTCCGCGCGCGAGCCCCTTCTTCACCTCGCGGTCCGCGCGCGAGCCCCTTCTTCACCTCGCGGTCCGCGCGCGAGCCCCTTCTTCACCTCGCGGTCCGCGCGCGAGCCCCTCCGACCGTCACGCGCGCTCCACCGAGTGTTCCGAAGAGTTCGGAGCGAATCAGTGCTTCGAACTTACGGCAATTGCGCCCCTTCACCGAGGTCGTCCGCCATGAGTCGGAGCGAATCAGTGCTTCGAACTTACGGCAATTGCGCCCCTTCACCGAGGTCGTCCGCCATGAAAACGAGGGGGTCGCTACAAAAGCGCCTAAAATCCGGAGCCATCGGATGAGACGGATAGGGAACGAAGAAATGCTTCTCACTCTCGTTGCGCCAAGCAAGTGCATAAACGATCTTCGTCGCACCGTTGCTGGTTCGAAAGGGCTCGAGAAAGGACTTGGTGAACCAATTTACATTTTCCGTCCGAGCACGAGCGAGACTCCCCCGCATGCCGAACTCGGTAAGCGCAGCATATTTGCCCTTCTGCTCGGCCAGAGCAACGATCCATTCGAGCGCAGAAACGAGCGGGCGCGCATCATCATCGAAATAGTAGTCGAGCCCGAGCACGTCCACGTAAGCGTCCCCCGGGTAGCGTCGCAGGTAGTCTTGCTCCGAACGAACACGAGATTCCATCGGGAGAATAGGCAACAAGCAGCTGAGACTCATCACGCGTTTGCCGTAGGTAGTCAATCGTGAAGCGGAACAAATCTACGTATTGCTCTTCCGAACACTGCGCGGCCCCCCACCAAAACCAGTTGCCCGACCCCTCGTGGAACGGACGGAACACGAGCGGTAGTCGCTCTCCATGCTCGCCACGACAACCGTCAAAGAAGTCCGCGACGCGATCGAGTGACGCGCGAAACCGGTCATGCGCGGCCCCGCCCGGAAGAATTGCCGCTACAGCTGGCGTTCTGTCCCACGCGTTTCCCGAAGTCACGGGATTGTAGGCATGCCAACTCACGGTATTGATAGCCCCGATTCGGTTAGCCGCCCGCATCCGCTCGCACAGGACCTCGAAGTCCACGCCGTCGCCGTTTTGCTTTCTGCCGAGCTCGATCCCGAAGAGATCCCAACCGTAGACGGCGGGCGGAACTCCACACACGCGTTCGACATCCGAAAGATTCGGGGCGCCACTCCAACCAATGCCGTAGGCAGTACTATCCTCGTTACCGAAGGCAAAGCCGCGCCGCTTGGCGAGAGCCTCGAGTAAAGCGCGAAGACGCGCCGTAGCCTGAGTCGTTGCAGCACGTGCTGCGTCGTCGTTCCGTACTGCTCTCCGCAGAGGGATCTCGGCACGGTGAGCATCCTCACTTCGAACCACGAGTGGAACTTGGGCGTTTGGCGTCGACGGCTCGTAAGCGACGGGTGCACCGCACCCGCTCGAGAGTAGGATCGCACCGAGCCAGGCTCGGCATAGAGGGGAACGTGACATTCGAGTGACCCTAGCTCGAGTCTCCACGAAGTGAGAACCCATCAGGGCATCGTGAGAAGTCCGAGCGATACGCATGCGCCACGATGAACCCATTGCCAACGATAGACAACCCCGTTGGCCTCCCAAGGCGTCATGTACTTCTTGCTCTCGTCGCGCACGATTGGTCCGCTCGGAAAAGGCTGCGTTCTCTGGCTCCTGGGACTTACGTTCGTGTCCGCTCTAGCCGCGGCGTGCGTCCCACCCAAATCCGCGGAGTCATCCAAAGTCGTCGACCCCTCCGTAAACACCGAGCCTACACCGCGCAACGGCTTCCGTCAGGAGTGTCTCGGAAGTGGCTGTGGTCCTACTCGACGAAACCCTAGACGCCCGTGATCGAGTTCGTCAAGTCCGGGGATTTGGCGCCAACGGGCGCGATCCCCGGATGTTTCGCGAGACGTCGACTCGGCGTGTCACCCAAGATCTCCGTGAAGACGCGATGGAATTGCGCGTAACTACCGAACCCCGCTTCGAGACACGCGCCGAGGAGCGTCATCCTCCCCGAACGATGAATAACGAGAAACTTCTCCAGACGAATACGATTGCGGTACTCGATGAAACTAATCCCGAGCTCCGTCTGAAAGAGACGCCCCAACCGCTCAGGAGTAACGCGAACCTGCTCCGCTAAATCTTCGCGAGACAGTCTCGCGTCGGCCTCGAGCAATGCCAAGGCGCGATAGAGCGGCGCGGAGAGCAGCTCTCCCGGAAGAATCGATGGAGACGCTTGCGTCGCTTCCCAGGCGCGCAACAACGTGTACGTGATACCGGCGCGCAATAGGACGTGAGAGTGACTGGTCTGTATCCGCGCAAGTTCTCGGTCAATCCAGTTGACTTCCTGATCGGGAAGCACTTTCGTAGTCCCCCCATTCGCGCCATTCCGAAACATCGACTCTGCCAATTCGGACGGAATCGCTTGCCCCAACCGATCGATGGCCGCAGCAACGATCCACATGGAAAAGTCCGCGGAACGCTCCTCGAGATAATGAGGTGCCCCCGACGGGATCCAAAGAATCGAGCCAGCACCGAGAGCATGATGTCTACCGTCGACTTCGTATCTCCCCCGTCCAGCTACGACGAGGTTCATCTCAATCGCGCTATGCCGATGTCTCGGATGATCGTACTGATTCCCTCGGTGCAACCGAGATCGCTGCGGTCGCGTCCGAGCCGAGGGGAAGAGCTTCCTCGAAGCAGCCAAATCGGTGGTTTTGCTCGACGTTGCCGCATGCCTCAGGAGCAGCGAGGTCTGTGACTGCCAACTTTTCGGTCTGCACGTCGAGCCCACCAGCCTTTCGAGTTAATTGCCGCCCATGAAATGGAAAGAATTCGTCAGGCTGATCGCGTCGAGGATCCGAAATGACATCGCCGTCGGTCCATCGCTCCGCCATCTCAGTGACGTTCCTTCTGCCGGGTCGGCCGACAAGTCCCCCAATGCGCCGAAAATACGCGCCAGTCGGTTCCCTGTGCATCGGGAGACACGACTTGATGCGAGCAGCCCACCTCTCTCGCTCACTGACTGCGCGTTCGAGGGAGACCCACATCGTCCACTCCATGTAGAAGTAGAAGTGGCACATCGTCGTCCCCGCCTGAAATCGGCGCGGAACTCACGAGCTCACGCGAGCACGTCTCTTTCCAAGATGCTGACTCGAAGGTGCGCCGGCGAAATACGGTCGGTTCGTTTCCCAGACCCACGCACAACGGCATCTCAACGGAACTCCGCGGTCAGTGCCTGTGAGCCACTTGAAAACCTGCGCGCGCATTACGATTGAACGATCCGTCGCCGTCGAGGCACCATAGGGAGTCGAACCGTCGCGAGCCCTGCTCTCGCGAATGGGGGCGTGCTTCTAAGGAGGATCGGAAATGATGAAGTCTCACTTCGTTGGCTTGGTGGCGTTTTCGACGTTCTGCGGCGTATTGGCAGGGTGCGGTCCCGACGAGACGGAAGAGGCGGAAGGGTATCGCTCAGCGTTACCGCTCGTCGAGAGCGTCCGCGTGGACGGACCGGAAAGCGTGGCGAACAACGACGCTCAGTCCGCCACCGCCACTCCGGCACCGTACGCGACGTACTACAAATTCACCAGGAAGATCCGAGAACGACGTCAACGCTGTCACCGCCGCCGTTCTCGGTTCCGTATGGTACGTCGCGCACACGAAACCAACTCGGGTTACGGAAACCGAAGCCTCTTGGGGACCATATACGGACTCGTTGGAGCCCGCCACCTATCGGTTCAGAATCTCCAAGGCGGGAGATGGTGGCTACAACTATGTGTACGAGGGGCGCCCCAAGACCTCGACGTCCGACGACGACTATCGAGTGATTGTAGAAGGGATCGGCTACGCCCGGGCTGACGAACGACATGGGGATGGTCACTTCACCATCGATATGGACGTCATGCGCGAGCTCGATCCGGTCGAACACGAGAATGATTCTGGAAGTCTGAGAATCGATCACGATTTACCGACGACAGTGACGTCTCAAGTTCGCGCTTTACCTCGTCACATCGAGGTGGAAGCTGCTCGGAGTGACGACGCAACGCGCTACTCCATCACTTCGGATGCACTCGCCGATCAAACGGGAACTCTGTCGGTGGAAGCAGTGACCGATCTCGACCCTTCTGGAACGACGAAGCTCGAGACAGTGAACGTAGAAAGTCAGTGGAACGAAATCGGCGAAGGACGTGCCGACGTCTCCTACGCAGGAGGAGACGTTCCCGTAGCGCTCGATCCCGTCTCTGCTGTCGAGTGCTGGAACTCGGCCTTCAAACGGTCCTACTACCACGACTCAGCTGGAGTCGAAGCAGATTACGGGCAAGTTTCTGCGTGTGCCTACGAGGCGAAAGCGAAGTAACCTCCTCGGGTTGGCATGGCCGCCCCTCGGACGCTCGACGAAGACTCGCAACGCACCGACATCCTTCCCAATGGAAGGCTTGGTCGATACGTGGAGCGAATCTGGACGCTACGCCGCGATGCGAATGCACCTCTGCCGCACCTACTTCCAGGGACCGGGGCAGAGGTGCTGTTTTTCATCGGTGAGCCCCCCATCCTCATCGATTCCAACGGAAAACGTCAGCGTCTTGCCCCGACGTGCGTATTGAATCTGCGCACCCGCTCCGCCAGATTTCGCACGCAGGCACAGATCAGCTTCGTCTCGCTCCGAATCAGAACCGGAATGCTGGGCGCTCTATCGAGCGAAGCGCCCGAGGAGCACATCGACGCTTGCGTCTCGGCAGAGGCGGTGTTCGGACCGAAGCTCGCGATCCTTGGTGAACTGGTTTCGACCGTTACGTTGCGGCGAGCCGCCAGCGTCGTTCATGACTTCTTCCAGACACTTGCGACACGGGCCGTTCTCCCTGAATCGACGGTGAGACAAGCAGCGAGTCGCCTGTACTACGGAGCCGCCAGTGAACGAATCGAAGGACTCGCGGCAGACTTGGGGATCACGCGCCGACATCTCGAGCGTCGGTTCCTTGCAACGACGGGGCTGACCCCGAAAGAGTACCAACGAATCGCTCGACTGCATCACGCGGTGCGCGCGCTCCTATTGGAACGCCGATCCGACTATTTACCAACTGCTCTGCGCTACGGATTCTATGACCAAGCGCACTTCATCCACGAGTTGAGAGCGCTCGCCGGCTTGAAACCCAGCGAACTTCTGACGGAACGAGAGTTTCGGTCGCATTTCTACAATCCGCCGTCGAGCATGGGCGTCATCTTGCGTACCCATGACGTCCTCGAACGAACTCGCTGACACCCTCCATGCAACTTTACGTGCGAAACCGGGGTGTGAAGCCATACTCGAAACCCGACTCGCTGAATTGCTAGCCAAAACACGCGAAGAGAAGGCAGTCCGCGTTTACATGGTCCACCGCAGTGTCGACGCTCACACCGACTTCCTCGTCTACGAGCGGTATGTCGATCCGGACGGATTACAAACGCATCTCGCATCGGAATACTTACGTCAGATTTTCGCAGATTGCGAACCACTACTCGATTTCCCACCCCACATCACTCGGAGCCGAGCACTTTTCGGGCTGCCATATCAACGCGTCAATATCGACGGCTCGGCCGTCGACGCCTACGTGATTACGATTGGACCAGTGGCGCTCACGTTCGCTCGAGCAACGCACGGTCTCGTCACCTGCGGGGCGATTCTTCCTGGTGCACTCGACGGCTTCGGAGTAGCTGCGGCGCGGGTGCGACCGAGCGCGGGCGCCATTGGCAGCTTGGACGAGTTGCTCACGGCCAAGGTGGTGGAGCGCAACACTCACGCAAGCGCGTTCGGCGTCGCCCTGAACATGTCGGGACGTGAGGCGCTCCTCCTCTTGAGTCGAGAAGCGCCGCCTCTGGAAACAAAAGTCTAGTCCCGCGAGGCCCCGGGAGGTCCGTTTCCCATCTCGAATATTCTTGTGGATTGGCGATGCGGGCCTTACGTCACCGTGCATGACCGGAAAGAGAAATGACGCCACCGAACGATGAGCGCAAATCGCGCGTTGACGTCGAGTGCACGAGCCGGTTAGGGAAAGACGTACTCGGGGCAAATCCGTGAAACCGAGTCACATACGGGGAGGGATCGATGAGAAGAATATTCGCGTTCGTGTCATCGCTGATTGGCGTCATGCTGCTCACTTCCGTGGCGTTTGCGCAAAGTGACATGGTAAAACTCATACGCGCCGAAAACTACTACGTGGCAGGCTATAACAATGGCGGATATACGGAGCGGAACGTTCTCATTCAGGTGAAGAACGTGGCCTACGACAAGCAGGTACACGTTCACGCTGAGCGAAGTGACGGGGTTTGGGTCGACGTCCCAGCACATTTCGAGCGCATGGGAAACGACACCTACGAGCTCTGGCGAACCCGTAGGGAGGACTTCGACGGAAACTATGGGTACAGACAATATGCGCTCAAATACCAGGTCTCGGGGCAGACCTACTGGGACAACAATGGCGGGGCGAACTACGCCTTCCAATCCGACTACGCAAACGGACCAGGGCCGCGACTCGGCAATGATATCAACGTCCTACTCTACTCCGCTTCCCATTCGGGCAACTTCTACGCCTACGTCGATGTCAGGAACATCGCCTATACCAAGAACGTCGCAATCATTTACACGGCGAACCATTGGGCCACATCGACGACGCTCGATGCGTCTTTCGTAGGTTGGTATCAGACCGGCTACAGCTCGTTCATCCAATTCCCGAACGTGTATGGCGTCGAACGATGGCGTGTCAACGCGCCGGTCAGTGCATCGCAATTCGAGTTCTACCTGGCCTACACCGTGAACGGTTCCACGTATTACGACAACAACTACGGAGCGAATTACTCCATCGGTTACTGACGGGAGGCACTCGCACACGGGCCGGTGTATTGCGTGATTCCGCGTTGAAGCTCGCAGCGGACACCGAGAGAACGGTTCGAGTGAGTCCTGTTCCTTGTGGCTCCCCCCATCTGCGTGGTGCAGCGCGGCGCGCGGCACCGCGCAGATTTGGGGGGAGCGCGGCAGCGCACAGCGCTGCCGGTGGGGGGCAACAAGGCACGAGGGATCGGCACGAAGCCGTGCACCTGTTGCTTGTCGGTCGCCACCGAGCGGCTCCCGGCCACGCAATACGGCTCAAAGGCGATATCGTTGACGTCGAATTCTCCACGACGCGGACGCCTCGGCATCTCAGCTGGACTCGAGGACACGCGTCCCATTCTGCATCAACCGCGTCGGAGTCCAAGCGCCCAATTCGCAAAAAACGACCAGCTTGACGCGTTATTTAGGTCGAAAGTTTACGACGTGACTCCGACCGTCGACGACGCTTGAAGCGTCCCTGTGCTCTATGAAACCATTCGAGTTTCATGAGAAGACTCACTTCCTCCGCCATCGCTTTGGCAATGATATGTGCATCGAGATACGGTCAAGCAAAGACCACTGACGTCGCAACGAGATTCGCGGAAATGGAACTTGCCGCTTCTCGAGCCAAAGACGATTCGAAGCGGAGCGAGCTCGAGGCGGAGCGCAACACTCTTGCCCAACTTTGGTGCGACCAAACCGCTGGGTACGTTCGACGTCGACTCGACGAAAAGCAGGTCACCGAAGCGCGCCTGGTTGCGACCGAGGGTCTGGCAGAGATCATCAAACACCCATCACTCGGCGTGTGCACGCAATCCCTAGACGGACTCCTCTCAGAAGCCTTGCAAGAGGAACTCGCCATTGGGGAAGCTGACGCTCAGAATGGGTTGCTCCTGCTCGCCATCGAGCGTGGACGCTCCTTGAAGTCGGCGCGTTCGTCCGATGTTCGAGTCGACGAAGCCTTACGTCGCTGGGAGAACGAAGGAAAGACGAGCGCAAGAGCCTTTGCGAATGAGGCCCAAACCGCAAATCGGGCGGGAGCGGAATTACTCGCACGACGCATGGAAGAGGCCGCTGGTGAATCTTCCACCTCAAAGTCCATCGAAGAAACCGTGCGGGAGCGGGTTTCGCGACAGCCTCGTTACGTACTTTCAGGAGCCGAGTGCACGTTACTTGGCCTCGGACGTCTGCCAACGAATCCGGGTGCGCCGATGGACATGGAAATCCATGTCGACGAATGTAAACTCGACGTTCAAACGACCGATCGCGACGAGTCCTACACCTACGACGTCGAAGTCCCCTACACGTACGAGGAGAAGGTTGGTGAGGACTGTACGACCGAGAAGTCCCGTCACTTTGGCAAGAGCGACGTGACAGGCAAGATGGACTGGATAGAATCCTCGACCCGCGTATGCAACCCGAGGACGACGACGAAGACCGGATACAAGACGGAACGTCGCACTGGGATTCGTACGGTAACCCACGTCGTCACGAGTCTCTCATTTCGCGGAACCGTCGTCGTTTCGGAAACACAAGAGCGGCATCCCTTCGACGTACGTGATTCCTTCGATGATCAGAAGTACGTGACGCCCCAGGGTTCACGCTCACTCACCGGCGAAGGCCCTGATCGCATGGCGCAAGCGACGGTCGCAACGCTCGCGCCCATCATCGAAGACGTTCTGTCTCGAGAAAGGAACCGTCTGGGACGAGAGCAATTGGAACGCGCCAAAAGTGCACGCGCTTCCGGTGCATGGCTCGAGATGGAGGACGCCGTGCTCCACGCGAGTGTCGCTGGGATTGGTCCCACGGACGAGCTCGTAGCAAAGGTCGCCGAACGTCATCGACTGACCAACGAACAAGCTCGCGCACTAATCAATGGCAATCGTTTGCCCTCGACCATCGCCGTCTCCGGCGACAGAATCGCAAGAATACCGGAAGCCCATTGGACCGAAGAGAAGGAGAAGCTGATCAACGATCGCGCCGTGGAGCACTTCATCTACTCACATTTGGCGCTGCTCTACGGTCGTCCCAAGGACGGAGTTGAGACGGGACGCTTCGGAGTCGCCCTCGGAGCGACGCTCCACTCACCCGTGCGGGACGTCATCGTCCCTTCGATGCTGGTCAGCTTTCGCGTAGGACTCGATCACGACATTCGATTCCTCTACGACCTGCACGTCGGGCTTGGCGGCGGCTCCCGCTTGGGTCCCGTTCAGCTCCGACTCTATGGTACGGGCGGTTTCGATCGCGTGTCGATGGGTGAACACCACGAGCTCCCATCCGCGTGGACCTATGGCGGCGAAGGCCACCTCGATTTCGAACTTTCGCGATTCACGAACGTGGGATTCGAAGGGCTCCTACAGAAGCGAACGAGCGGCCCCACGGACGCCCTCCTCGAAAAGCGGCTGCGCGCCAAATTCATGCTTTTGGGCGAAGATCTGACCGGATATTCCTTCGGAGCACAAGTGGAGGACTACGGGATCGGTCGCATTTACGGTGTATTCATCGGCAGCGATTGAGACGCGAAGCAGGCAGACAATCGATCAGCAGTCGAACTGCGCTCAATCGTTCTGCATAACCTCAGTTACGAAACGTCGGGCTCCCGACTCAGCACCAGCGGCAAGCTTGGCCGATCCACGTTCGTTCTCGGCCAAGTCACTCCGCATTGTCACGACGCGAGCGGGCGGTTTGCGCGTGCGTCCGCGACCGCGCTCCTCTTGTGGTGTCGCCCGCCTGATCCCGATGCATTGTCGATGAATGACGAAGGCGAACATGAGAGCGTTCATCGACACCTGCTTTGCGCGCGCGCTTGCCGCGTCGAACGCGCATCAGCTCGAGGACTCTTCCTCAGCGCCACGCACCGAGCTTCGAGAGAAGACTCTCTCTGGATTGGACTTTGTTTCATTAAGTTGCGCGTCACGTCCACTTCCTGGCTGGAACCGACATGAGCGCACATCAATTCACCGGCAATAGCCTCGCAATTCGCTAGTAATTCAATCATTTCAAACTGAGGCGCTCCTTTCACGGGAAAATCCACCAGCCGGACTACGCAACTAAACGTTGCGTTGTGAGCATGGATCCCAATCTCTCAGATTGCAACTCGAAGTTGCAATCCGAAGGCGCCATGACAAGGTGAGAGCCGTGGTGGACATCGACGATTCCCCTTCGAACCGGAGCGCGCACTCGGGTTCACGCCATCAGGCACGTACGGAGGCGATCCTACGGGCGGCCTTGGAAGAGCTCGCCGAGTCGGGTTACAGCGCGCTCAGCTTCGAGGCCGTCGCTGCACGAGTCGGAATCGCAAAGACCACGGTATACCGCCGCTATCCCACCAAAACCGATCTCGTTCGCGCCGCATTGCGGCAGTTCGTGGAGGAGTCCTTCGGGGCTCCACCTGACACGGGTTCCTTGCGGGGAGATCTCATCGCACTTGGTCGATCCATCACTCAGTTCGCGTCCTCGATGATAGGACAAGGACTATTTCGCACGCGCCTGCTCGACCGAGTGGCTCCGGAAGTCGACGAAATCGGGAAAGACTTCGAACGGGAGAACGACCAAAAGCATCGCATCATTGGAAGTCGAGCGGTACGTCGCGGAGAGCTCGACAACGACGCGGAGATCGCGCGCGTCATGGAAGTCCTGAGCGGCTGGATCATTTGCTCACTGGCGTTGAAGCGGCAATCCGTCAGCGAGCTCGAGATCGCGCGGACCGTCGATTTACTCCTCAACGGCGTTTCGACGACGGGGCGGTCGAAGACCTTGGTTCGGACGTAACGCTCTAACGCTTTCCTTCTCGTCCGAGCGGGAGGAGTCGCACGGGCGCACCATCGACGAGGTTCACGGTCTCGATTCGTGTCGAACGGAGTTACGAACAGCAACGGCGTAGCAAAGACGATCGCCGCGCATATGGTCTTTTTGGTCTTCACGTCGTGCAAACGTCACCGAGCGAACGAGAACACGAGGTGACCCGACGCGACACTGGCGAATCACACCAACGCAAAGGCGCGCATCCGTCGCGAGCGCGCCAACGTGACGGATCGAGATGCCTACTCACAAACACATGACGGCCCGACGGTCACCGCGACGATTTGGACCACCCGGAGCGAAGACCTTACCCGAAGCACGTCATCCCACACCAGGGGAACAATTCCCTACGCGGTAGGGCCTTCGACGAGTGGTCCCGTTCCGAGTCTCAGGGACGCTGCAGCAAGCCGTCACAGACCTTTCGAAATACCTCGATGGCGCCGGTCAAAGTCTCGTCGTCGACGCACAGTGCCAGGCGAATGTGATCTTCACCTCCGAAGGCGATACCGGGCACCGCGAGACACCCCTGTGCAGCGAGCAATTGGCAGAACTTGACGTCACGCGAACTTCCGGGTTCAGGAGTGAGCGGCAACGCCATTGGCAGCTTTGGAAAGAGAAAGAAACCAGCTCGGATCTCGGGTAACGTAAAACCGAGCGACGTAAGAGCCGCGGACATGCGTTCGCTCTTTCGCGCGTAAATGAGCGGATCGACGCTCCCTCCAGGCTGCCCCAGCACAGCGACGAGGGTACGCTGCATGAGTGCGGGTGCGTTCACGAACCCAAGCACCCGGTTCCAATACTCGAATGCACGATTCAACTCGTTTCGCTCCTCGCACTCGGGCGAAACCATGAGATAGCCAATCCGCTCACCCGGAAGTGCCAGATCCTTCGAATGGCTAGTCACGAGCATGGTGTTCGCGTAGCGCCCGAGCATCGATGGCGCCGTCGAACCGTTGTACATCAGGTTTCGATATGGAGCGTCTTCGATGACATACAGAGGACGACCGAGAGCGCGTTGCCGAAGCCCCTCCGCGAGGGACTCCAGTGATTTTACGTCGTAAACCGCACCGGTAGGGTTGTTTGGCGAATTGAGCAACACGATCTTCGTTCGGTCGGTAATTCGAGAAAGGATCGCGTCCACGTCGAGAGTAAAGTCCTCACGCGTGGGCACGGGAACCAACTTCACATCGTGATTGTCGGTGTAATTCCGATATTCGGTAAAAAAAGGCGCAGGCGTCAGGATCTCGTCGCCCGGATTCGAGGACTGCGCGAAACGCCACGTTCAGTCCCCCAGCAGCTCCGACCGTCATCGTGACGTCCGAGGATGCGAATTGAACGCCATAAATGGCGGACTCCCGCTCGGCCACGAACTTTCTCACCTCCGGAAATCCAGAATTGTTCATGTACCGGTGCCGCCCCCGTTCGCCACCGTCGACGAGACCGCGCACGACGTCTTTCCAAAGCTGAGGCGGTTCGAGCTCCGGATTGCCCAGAGACAAGTCGTAGACGGTGAGACCGCGAGCACGCATTTCGAGCGCGGCGTTGAACATCGCTCGAGTGGAAACGAGCCCGGGCTTGAGCGCCTGCCGAGTACGTCGAGAGAGTCCTCGGCTCCGAGTTTCGGAAGGTTCTGCCGGATTTCCGTTTGGATTCGTCATGTCGGACCTTGTTACGAACGCAGTCGTACGCCTCAAACCAAGGGTGGTCAATCACGCGCGCTATTCAGGCACAATTCAGCCACACGTAAGCTTCCGTGCCGTATACCCGTGGAGTGCGGTCTGGGTGACCACACGAAGGAGATCCGCCACCATGAAGCGGCAACCTGCCCTGGACGGTTTGCGCGGTATTGCGCTCTTGACCGTGCTCTGTTTTCATTTCTCCGGACCTTTCCAATCCAGCGCCCAGGTCGGTAGAACGATGGAGCGCGTGCTCGCCAGCGGATGGATCGGCGTTGAACTATTCTTCGCTCTTTCCGGATTCCTCATCACACGGAGCCTACTCGAACTCGAGGGGCCGTGGCAGTCGCGCCTGCTCGTCTTCTGGAGGAACCGTGCATTGCGGATATTTCCGGCGTACTTCGCTTTCCTCATCGGATGCTCGCTCCTCGACGCGGTCCCCAGACCAAGTTACTGGGTCTATCTCTCGAACTGGGTTCAACCCAGCATGCCGAGCGAGATCTACTCCTATCGCTCGCACCTTTGGTCCTTGGCCGTGGAGGAGCAGTTCTATTTCCTATGGCCCGCAGCCGTGCTCGGACTCACCAGGCCAAAACTGGTCAAGCTCTGCATTGGCGTATTCCTGGTCTCCGCAAGCCTGAGAGCGTACCAAGTGCACATTGGTGCTTCCGATCATTTCATCTACCGGGCTACGTGCTTCCGAATGGACTCCCTCGCCCTCGGTTCTCTCGCCGCCTTGGTTCCTGGCGCGGCAATGAATCGGTCGCTCGCGCTCGGTGGTGCGGCGCTCCTAGCCACCATAGTCACGGCGCGATCCCTGGCCTACGACGATTCGGTCGTGCAGTGGCTTGGCTACCCTGCTCTTGCCCTGCTGTTTGCTGGACTCGTGGCGGCGACTTCGAGAGGCTGGGCGGAACGTGTGCTCCGCCATCCTTTGTTCACGATGTGCGGAAAATATTCCTATGGAGCGTACCTGCTACATTGGCCGCTCGCCATGGCGCTCTGGAAACCAGTCTCGGCAGCGCGGCTCACCCCCGCTGCCATGATGGGACTGGTTGCTCTCGAAGTCGGTGTAACCCTAGTAATGGCCTTTTGCGTCTATCACGGTCTCGAAAAGCACTTCTTGAGGCTCAAAGCTCAACGTGTACCCGCCAGGACGGAAGAGGAGTACCCCACAGCCGAGCCCGTCACGACGCGATAGCCGTGACGTCGCGAGTTCTCGAGTACACCTTGGTTCGCGCCCAACTTCTTTCGAATCATCGACACGTACTTCCATACCAACTTGCGAGCAGTATCATCGGTACGCAGAAACGCCTTCGTACAGATTCTCGATGATGGAACGCCATTGATTCGGAGTTTCTAGCAAGAAACGGAGAAGACAAAGCTCTCCGCCTCCGAGCACGTGACGAACCCCACCAGAAACCAATGCCCCCGAAGTGGAGTCGAACGAAACCTCAGTCGATAACCGAAGAGCGGTATCGTCCTGAGACTGAGGTACCGTTGCAAAGTGTCGCACGATCTCGGCGCAGGCCTCGCCGAGATCGAGTGATCCCTCGGGCGGAGGGATCACTCGACAATGCTCGCACCAGGCGATCCGCAACAGCTCGTTGGTTAGATATGATGCGATTACCGCAGTGGGAACGTCGGAATGCTCCAGAGCTTCGATGCGCTCATGAAGCACCTCGCCGTCTAGCACGCGGAACCTCGGACGCGGACGCATCACCAGGGGTGACGTCGTACCTTCGATTTGCGAGAGGGCGTCGGACCACGCATCCACGAAGTTTGGACGCCCTTCGAGTTCGATATTCGCCCCAAAGGCCTCGATCTGCCTGCGACAGATTGACCGTCCGTCTCGACGCACCGAAGACGGCAACAGAGACCTCGAACCAGACCAATCGGTTTGAGTTGCAATTTCCACCTGGATAGCCCCCTTCCTGGTCTTCTACTCACCCAACGTTGGCCAAGACTTGTGACCGAAGCTCCACTAGCATTTCATCGGTCGAGAGCACGGTCGCCACAATCCCGTGCAGCGCCGCCAAGTTCGCGTCGCGGATGGTCTCAGCCGAAGGTAGCGAGCCGCCCACCTGGAGTGCACAAGTGGCGGTCGCGTCTCCGACCACCGTCACTTTGAATCCTTGATCGAACGCCTCCTTGGCGGTGAAGTCTACGCACATATGCGTCATCATTCCGCAGATAATCACGTGCTCGATCTCACGCGAACGCAACGTGGAGTGAAGACTCGTTGAACGAAATGCATTGGGAAATTGCTTTCGAATCACGATTTCTCCAGCAAGAGGCTTTACCGCGGGATGAATCTCTTGACCTTCGGTGCCCTCCAGTAGGAACGGCACGCCACGCTCCTTCGGCATGGCGTGCTGGACGTGAATTGGTGTCACCCCAAGCCCCCGACATTCGGCCAAAAGTCGAGCCGCATTGGCGGCCGCTCGCTCTGGTTCATGAAGCACCACCTTGCCACCTGGAAAGTACTCGCGTTGGATATCGACTAACAGGAGCGCTTGTTTCATATTCCCTCTGAAGCCACCGTGCCCACCCCAACGGGGCCGGTGTAGTGCATCAATTTCAGACTGGCCGCTTTCGGGCGGGAGAGGCATGAGCGACAAGATGGAGGAGAATCGCGCCACGTCATGAACACCGTCGATGTAGCGATCGTGGGTTATCCCGGTGTGCTCCTTTCCACACTCTACGGATTGGTCGAGTTCTTCAAAGCCGCCAATGCATGGAGCGACGCAAGTTCACCACCCTTCGCCCTCGATTGTTGGTGCCATCCCCACACGGGAATTCCCATTCCAGACGGCGTAAGACACATCGATCCATCTTCGGCGTCCATTCCGAAGGTCATTATCGTCCCCCCTGCATCCCAAGAGCCCAATCCTGGTTTGGTCGACGGATCGCTCACGGACTGGTTACGACTCGCATACGCTCGAGGGTCGACCATCGCTTCGGCCTGCGTCGGAGCGTACATCCTCGGGGAGGCGGGCGTGCTCGACGGGCACACCATTACGACCCATTGGCTCTTGGCCGACGCCTTCCGTAAGCGATTTCCCTGCGGTAACCGTCGTTGACGACCAAGGGATATTGGTGGACGGAAGTATCATTACTGCAGCAGGGCTCACGTCATGGATCGACGTCGCCCTACGAGTCGTTCATCGGTTGGCCTCAGCGGAGCTCGCCATGAAGCTGAGCGGGTACTTCTTACTCGACGCCGCCTACCGTGAGCAGAGATATTACCAGGTGTTTGCACCACCGAGTCCGCACAAAGACGCGCTCGTCGCCGAAGTGCAGGCATGGCTCGAACGCAACTGCACCACGAATTTCGACACGCGCGCACTCGCGCATGAGATTGGCGCGAGTCCGAGAACCATCCAGCGTCGCTTCGTCGCAGTGATGGGGACGACAATTGGCGCATATCTCCAACAGCTCCGCATGCAGCGAGCGTGCTCCCTTTTGGCCACCACCGAACAATCGGTCGAAAGCATCGTCTGGGAAGTGGGCTATCGCGACGTTTCTGGCTTCCGACGACTCTTCAAAGAGCGAGTTGGTCTCACTCCATCCGAATACCGTAATCGGTTCTGGCTCGCCACTCCAGCCCAAGCCGCGCAATGACTCCGGGGTCCGTCCTGTCGCTCGACGGCAGTGACCCCGGAGCCCGGCGTTCGCGCGCGTGACCTGCACCTGGCTTTCCGACTCACTCGGGTCGATTGACTACCGTACCGTGGTCTTCGGCAATTGGCAGAATGGTTGGATAAAACTGTGCAAACGTGTTGTCGACCCACGCGTTCTGTTCGTGGCAACTGAAGCACATTGCCTTGGGGTTCTTCTCGACCTTCTTCGGAATTGCTCCCTTTTCATCCGGGTAGAACGAGAAATATGCCCAGGTATCCTTGAACCGAGAACTGTCTTTCACCGACGCTTCGATGAGAACTGCATCCGTCTGATACTGCCCATGTTGAAGGATGGATCCGTGATCACTCGAGGCGCGTAGTTCGAGAACGAACACCGTCTTGTCCGGCCAGAGCCCCTCTCGCTTGAAATGCTCATACGCCGTACGCTGAACGAAAACGTTGTCGAACATCGACTCGGTACCCGTGAGGGTCGTGGCATAGCTCATACCCGCCCCGGTACTTACGTACATCCATTCCCGATAGTCCTTGGGACGAACGAGCGCCTCGCCATCGAATACAGGCAATTCGGCGCTGCTGAACTCGAGCTCACCGGAAGAGCCAGACTCGTCGTCACTGCACGCAGAGAGCGCCGAGACAACGACGATACCCGAGAATACAAACCAGATTTGGAACAGAGATTTCATGAGAATTCCTATACAGAAGCGGTTCCAGTGAGTTGTTGTCCACCGACACTCTGAAGCGGATTCGTGCGCGCAGCGACGACCTGTTCGAGCGCGCGAACGGCAGCATGGGGCCCCGGCATCGCGAGCGCCTGCAGCTGCAGCGCACGGCTGTTCACGGCAAATGAACGTTCAAGTAGGATTCGTCGCACTGACTCTCGCACGCTCTCGATAGAAAACGGTGGAGCGGACTTGAGCTCCGCACAGCACGGGAACCCGGCCACGCCGGGGTGGAACGGCAGGCAGATGCCGCACCCGGTTGCAGCCATTCGCGCGCCATTCTGCCCTTGATCTGCAGCAATGGGAACGGTGATCACCGGTACCCCCTGCTGTACTGCTCCTAGAATGGTGTTGAATCCACCATGGGATATCATCACCGCGCTCTGTTGGAGGATTTGGCTTTGCGGAATGTATCGCGCCACGGTTACGTTCTTCGGAAGTGACGAAGTTGTAAACGCGGCTGTCTCCTCTTTGGGCCTGCCCGTCGTGATTACGACCCGCACCTGTGCGTCTGCAAGCGCCTCGATGATCGTCTCGAAGTACCCAGGGATCCGATTGAACACGGTGCCCGCGGTGACGTAAACGATCGGTGCATCGAAGGTCCGCGGGAGTTCGTCGCTCGATGGCCCCTTTCCATCGAAGAGCGCGCGACCAACCGGCTGCCGTGTGTCCGGAAGGGCTGGATCGGGAAAATGAAGTGCGTTTGGCACATGGTCGAGCACCAGATGGCGCTCTAGAAATCCCAAAGTAGGATCTGGAGCCAAACCGTACTCGTAACGCCTTTCCGCTAGAGTGTCTCGAACCATGTGCTGCCAGATTCGAAAGTTCAAACCGGCACTGATGACTGCATGCGGAATTCCACATATCTCTGCGGCAAGTGCGCCTGCGAACTCCCAAGTTTCACGGACAACGACCTGTGGGCGTTCCTCGTGGATGAACCGAACCAGATCGCGCACCATCGGTCGAGCGAGTCGATCGGTGAATAGCTCTTGCATGAAGAAGCGATTCACCTCTTCGAAGCCTAGGGTCGAAAGCTCCGGGAAGCTCTCCGCTGCCTCGGACTCCAACCAATCGTAACCGGCGACGATCACCCGAAATCCGAGTGCCTGAACGCGATCGGCGAACCGACGCGATGTGGCAAATACGACCTCGTGTCCGTGCGTCGCCGCAGCCAATGCAATCGGAACCATCGGATGGAGATGGCCTACCGCGGGATGTGTCGTAAAGAGAATTTTCATGAGATCCTTCACTTCCTCGAAGGCGAGTTCGCGATTAAAAACGAATAGAGACCGGGCTTATGTCTGAGCGCGATCGATGATGACAGGTGACGATTCTGCACGAGCACTGCAACCCCATTGCGTCGGCTACCACGCTCGAGTTTCGTCGAGGAGCGACCCCTATTCCCTCATCGCTCCCCGACGTTACGACGCTTCTCGAGAGTCCGATATATCCAGGAGCCACCCATCATCGAGGCTTTTCGAATGCTGCGACGAGACTGCCTCGATGCGGATAGAAGTAGCCGCAGAGCGCCCAAAAGAGGAGACTCGGTTGGCGCCACAGCACGTCGCGACGTGGAATATCGAGTGTCGAATCGAGTGTATTGTCGCATGCACGCGCGTATCGCCAGATGAACTGCGTATTGACGAACGGGTAGATGGTGTCGTAGCAAAACCGATTTCGGACGGATAGTGGCCGCAGATTGGCACGCTCCGCCAACCGCATCAATTGCCGACCCGATAGGATGTGCACGTGATACGGCTGATGCAACTCGAACGCGTATTTCTCCGGCTTCGCGAGATCGATCTTCGACGCGTCCGGAGTGCCGATGACCAAACGACCTCCTGGCTTGATCAGACTCGCAAGCCTGCCTAGCAAGGCTTCAGGCTTTTCTACGTGCTCGATGACATCGTAACTTACGACGGCATCGTACGTACCTTCACGAAGGGACGTATCGCGGAATTCTTCAACGTTTGGGTCGAATCCCTCAGCACGATAGCCATGCTTCCGTAGATATCTTACGAACAACCCAGTGGCGCATCCGTAATCGAGAACGTGCGAGCCACGACCAATCCCCACACGTTCGAGAAATGCCGTGCGCGTTCGAAACGCGCAACGCATCGCGTAGCTCATTCGCTGCTCAAAATTGGATAGTACGCATAGTAGCGCTCCAATTCCGGCGGCGATTCCGAATGGATTGATTCGCAACCCCGGCAACGCCAAACAACGAACTCCTCTGACGAGCAGCGCCTGACATTCGAACGGATTCTCTTCTGCTCGATACGCCTACCATCGAGTTCGGCGGTGCCGCATAGCGCACAGTATCTCGCCGTGGCAACGCCGCCACGTGGAGAATCCCTGCGTTCCTCGGCTATCGCTACGGCTTCCATTGGTTCCTGTGGGGTGGGGTGGCCAGAATCTGAGTCCGGCGCAGGTGACGATAGCTGTGCTGCCGAAACGGCTCTCGACCATGCAAGATGGTGTAATTGTCGGAGATGATATAGTCGCCGTTCTGCCACGGATGGGCGTAGAAACAGCTCGGGTCGGTCAATACCTCCTTCAGTTCGGCAATGAGATGCTCTGGGTCCGCGTAGTCCGGAGCGTCGTAGCTGCGCCGAACCGGATTTTTCAGACGTACCCCTGCATCCTCCGGCTCACCGAAACGAATGACCTCTCGTTCCGGATCTTCCGGATGAGGAACGACCAAAGCGGATGTCGTCGTCCCACCGTAATGAGCGAGACGTTCGACGGAATAGGTGACGCTCGTGCGCCGCCAGCGTTCGATCTGGGCTTTCGATGCTCGGGCGAGCGCAAGCGCGGTATTACAAAACGTCGTCCTTCCCCCATCATCTTTGCCCGGCGAACAGACGCCTTCGAAGATGATGTATTTCGGACATATCTGATTGAACATGGCGTCCCAATGAAGTGGAATGCAGCTCGTATCGAAGACGGTATCGATCGTCGCAGGGTCTTCCTTGACGTCTAGAACCGTCCCGAAATTCCACTCGAGCAATGGCCCCCAGGTCTCCGAGTATCTTCCGAATTCTTCGTTCGATGGGAAATTGGTGAAGCCACGCAATACGACGAGCAAGTGCTCGTCTACCAACTCCCTCAGCCACGCGGTAGGAAGATGAGAAGGCGAAAGCCCCCGAACTTTTGCTTCGATGAGGAGACCGAAGGGATGAGTCTCCGTCAGCGACCATTGGGTTACCGAATTCGTCCCACTTTGATGATTGAATGTCTGGGTCATAGACTTGCACTCCCCACGGCGAGCTCGCCGTCTTCGAAGGTCATGTGACTGTTTTTTCCGTCGACTCGTACGATACGAGCGCCGGCAGCTTCGGCTTCGTGGCGCTTCATGAGCTGAAAGGTATTCCCAATCTTGACGGCAACGGAGTGCCATGGCGTGAGCCAGACGTCTGGCGTTCGACCGAGACGAATGCCGAGCTTCGAAGAGCCACAAGGTTGTGGATGGATGGACAGACGAAGCGCGCCAGGGAACTGCTCGGCTACTAGGGCCCCCCAAGCCTTACTCCGTTGAATGACGCCGATTGCGCCCTCCTTGGCACGCAGCTGCAATTGGCGATTGGACTCCTGCGTCCTACCCTTCTGGTCTTCGAACAGGAACCGTGACATCCCGAGATGAAGCCGGCGCGTATCCGGATCGGTTTTCACCGCCTCACGAATCGCGTCCTGAGATTCCGCATACTCGGAAGTGAGACGCTCACGCATCTCGTCAAAGGTCGCCCCGGGCCACTTGTCGTCCAGATTGTACGCCGAGAGATGGGGGAATCTGCGAAGCATGACGGCGAGCTCATCTTGATACGCCGTAATGTGCGGATCGGGAATTCCGACGTAATCGCCAAATACCCTTCCATCGGAACAAATGATGACCTTCGCACCAGGTTCGTACATGGATCGAATCTGTTCGCAGAGGTCATTTAGAAAGGTCAACGCGCGATGTTCGGCCTCGTCGGGAAGGTAACCGAGCACCTTGCGCAGACTGGGTGATTTCGCCGGAAACCCCGGAAGGGCGAATTCGATGGGTAGCTTTGCCCGAATCGCATTCTTTGCTGCCCCCAAGTGAGGAGACTCACAATGGTGACACGGCTGATTGACGCAAGCCGCGTCCTCGGTCAGTCGACGAAAGCGACTGACCAACCCAACGATTTGCTCCGCCAATGAATCCGCCTGCACACGAGATACGGGCGACGCGATGCTGCACGTTTTCGCAATATTTTGCGACTCCACGATAGAGTTCATCTCTATGGATCCTCCTCCGCTTTCGCTGCGAGAGAAGATAGCTCACGACCCATGATCGATCGCTGAAATCTGACTGAATTGTGAGTTCACATCATTATCGCGCGAGCACTATGTCCGTTCGCGAAACAGTCACGGGACCTCAATCACTCGACTCGCGAGACATCGCACCTCGAATTTACGAATCGCGCAATCGAGCCACAAATGAGGCCATTCCGACTAGATTCGGCTCCTGGTGCGCCCAGAGGCTCCATCGGAAATATCGGGAACGGCGCACATCAATGGGGTTTCCCACGTGGCGAAGTTGCACAATGTGGGATTTCCCCGGTGGCGTTAGTTCTCGGCCACAACGACTAGATTCGGTCGATGCACGACGACTAGATTCGGTCGATGCACGACGACTAGATTCGGTCGATGCACGACGACTAGATTCGGTCGATGCACGACGACTAGATTCGGTCGATGCACGGAGCCATCCGTAAGCCTTCGGATGAATTCATCCGCTACAACCACGTTCGAATGGATTCGACGGCGATGGCAGAAGAAAGCTGCGCGCTACTTCGAAGTCGCGCTACCGAAGCAGCATCCCCGGTGCGCGTTGCTCGGTCAGCGAAGGAGGTCGTCGCTCAGCGAGTCCCGCTTCGTCTGGCAGGACAAGCCGCCGCAGGCCTCGGAGTGACTACGAGTGCAATATTGGCCCGCCAAGGCATACACTTGGCTTGCTTGAACGAAGGCAGCTTTGCCAAAGTCCGTAGTGCCCGGCGCCCAACGCGCGATCTGGATGCCAACCAAGCGATCCCGCACGTCAAATAGTCCCCCACCGCTCGATCCATGCTTCGTGAGCACCTCTGCAACGAGTACTCGCGTAGTCTTTCCCTTCATCCATTCGAGGGCAATCGGATCGCGGGCGAGTCGTCCGTAGGAGAGTTTCCAGTTTTCGCCATCGGGGTGGCTCACGATATACACTGGATCGAAGGCACGCGGATTGTCACATACCAAGCTACCGTATCGCGGTTGCACGCGATGCAAATCGATCAGTGCGATGTGGTCGGTATCGTTTGTCGACACTACCGTTCCCGCGGCTGAAAGGCCGTCGGCGCGCTCGTATCGAACTCGACATCCGATCGGATCACGCGGCGTACCGCCTGGAGACTCACAGAACGCACGTACGCAGTGGAGCGCGGTCACCGCTAGTCGCGGTGTAATGGCGACTGCAGCGCAGAACTTACCGTCACCGGCCGCCACGCGAAGGGTTTCGGTCCGTTCTCGAACCGAGAGTTCCTGGAAATCGTTGAGACGCGAATCGCTCCGATGGGTTTCCGAAAAATCGTCCCAAGAGCTTTCGTCCAAAGCATCGGCCGCGTGTCTCGCAATCCCGGAACGACCCTGGGCAAGCCAGTTCGGCATGAGGCTCGGAGGGGCGGACGACGACATCATTGCCGGCGACATTCGTCGCGATGCCCTGAGGAGCGAGGTAGTCGGTGAAACCGACTCCGGACTCGGCGGCTCGGATAAAAATGGAGTGAACGCTTCATCATCATCTTCGTCGACGATGAGTGACGCATCACGAACCTTGACGTTCGAATTCGCCGAACAGCCCAAGGAGATCAGGCAGCCGAACCAAGCCAGCATCCCGCAAATTCTTCGTATCATGGAGCCTTTCTCGTTTGGTGTGATGGTGTATGGCGGCGTACTTCCGGCGAGCTACCGTGGAACGCAAGAGCCTTCGTCAAGTTGAAGACGAACCGCCGCTCACTGCGGTGGTCCGGACGGTCTCGAGTGGCCTCGTGACGCAATGCGCGTTCTTCACGAGCGTCCGTCTAATTCGATTTCGTTCTGCGTCGCTCACGAACGCAGCAACATACGTTCGCGAGTGAAAAGCGTGCGCTTGGCCGCCTAAGCGCGCTCTCTACACCGGTATCTCTGCACGTCAGGTACGGAATGTCGATCGCTCTACTTAAGGGAATTCAATGCGTATCGACGAGCGAGTGCCTGTTCTCCATCCGTGTACCTTTCGATAGGGCACGTGCCTAAGGACCGCAAGCGGTGTGCGCACTCCACACGAGGCATCGCGAGGGGTGAAACCTACTCTCGCTCGGAGGAGAGAATGCACCAAGCCTCTTCCCTGGCTCATTCGCGTTCGAAGCATCCCAGGAGGTCACCTTCCAAGAACGAAAGGAGGAGCCAATCGATGATCGAGTCAAACCAGCGAATCCGCTTTTGGCGTCGGCCATTCGAAGAAGCAAGCGAGCTACCGATGCGACTCTCCGCCGTTCGATGCGCTTGTGGAGTGAAGTGATGCGCCAGCCGCATGCAATCCAAACCGAAGGACTCTTCATTCGCCGTCCCACTTACATCGCATGCGTTGCTGTCGCCTCGGGGTCGCCCCAAGAAACCTTGGAACGCTCACGAGGCGACCACGTTACTGGAGCTCGCCCACATCCTCGCGTCAGGCAGCGTAAGGAGGGTCGTACGTGCATCTTTCCTCACACGTCACTTCGTCGAAGTGCACCGGCCTCGTAGGATTCGCAATTTAGATAGCTGAATACGAGTCGGCCTCGGCGGTGCCGCTTGCGTCGACGACCTCGACAACGCACTTGGACGACTCGTCGGTGAAGCGCACGTCGAACCGAATTCTGCTCGACAACGCGGCTCCGACGTCCCCGAGCATTGAAGGCAGGCACTCTCACGTTCGGCTCTCGGTTCCCCAGTCTTCGACTTTCCAATCGCGGCAGTATGCCGTACGCCCAAGGAATTGTCGCAACTGTCGCCGTCGCGTCTGATGGAATCAGTTCGCCGAGCGAAGTTCCGACTCCACGACTAAGACATCGAAATTCACCTTACGAACGGATGAGGCGTGACCGATTGCGCTGGCCCGAGGGCATGCTCGGCAGCGCCGTAGCTCTTCTGGTCGCACAACGACATCGAACTGCAGACCTCAGAGCTTTCGTTGTTTTCGACGACGCTGCAACGCGTCGGACGCATTGGGTTCGTGACCTATGTCGAAATTCACGGGAACCTTTTCACAAGGCGTGCACTCGACGCCGACAGGTTCGAAAAGCCATCGTTGCGACTCGATGTAGTCAGTCACAGGCATTGAATCGGGCGCCATCGAGGTGTTAGGTTCGCATGTTGTTCTTAGGAGGGTATCTATGAAACGTTCGATGGGTTACGTCTGCATCTTGGGGGTACTGTGTGCAATTGGGCTTGGAGATGCAGGCTGTTCGAGCAACAAGGCGAAGGATGATGGCACCGGAGGCACTGCGACGGACGGCGGAGACGACGGAAACGGCGGGAAGACTTCTACCGGCGGGGCCGCGACTTCGGAAGGTGGCAAGGCGAACGGCGGAACGACATCAAGCAACTCCAGCGGAGGTTCTAGTAATACCACCGGCGGGGCCACTGACACGCCACAGCCGTCTGGCCCCGCAATCTTGATCAACCCCGTCAGCGGCCTGAAGGTGCCCGAGGCGGCGGGCTCAAGCTCGTTTACGGTTCGACTCGCCACCAAGCCAACCGCAAACGTGACGATCGCTTTGACGAATAGCGCGATAGCGGATGCAAAGCTCGACGTCGATGAGTTGGAGTTTACTCCCGACGACTACGGCTTGGCCAAGACGGTCACGATCTCTGGCATCGACGATCAAGTGGACGACGGAGATACGCCCTTCGTCGTCATCACCGCTCCGGCGACAAGCACTGATACCAACTATTCGGGTATGAATGCTGACAACGTGGAGGGAACGGTCGTCGATGACGATCGTTCCGCTGTCCTGATTGGCGGAGGCGTAGGACTCTCCACGAGCGAAACCGGCACCACGGCGAACTTCACCGTAGTCCTCACGAGTCGACCGAAGGCGACGGTAACCATTCCCTTGTCGGTAAGCGACGACACCGAAGGCGCAATAACTCGCTCATCCCTCATCTTCACCGAGTCCAACTGGGATGTCCCACAATCCATCTCGGTACTTGGTTTGGACGATACCGCAGCGGATGGCACGGTCGCCTACCGCGTGATACTCGGCCGCGCCGAAAGTAGTGATCCGGGATACAACGAACTCGATCCAGAGGACGTCAGTCTCCTGAACGTCGACAACGACTCGCCAGGCTTCGTCGTCACCCCGACGAGTCTGAGCACCACCGAGAGTGGCGGGCAAGCGTTCTTCACCGTGGCATTGACCGTAGCCCCAAAGGCAGACGTCACCATTCCCATTGCGTCCAGCAAGGCCAGCGAAGGAACGGTTTCGCCGTCGACGCTCACCTTCACCCCAAGCACTTGGAGTACCCCCCCAAACGGTCAAAGTCACCGGACAGGACGATCCGCTGGTTGACGGCCCAACGACCTTCACCGTCGTCACGGGTTCGAGCACTAGCTCCGATACTGCTTACTCTGGCTTGAACCCCGTGGACGTCACGGTCGTCAACGCGGACAATGACGTAGCGAGCATCCAAGTTACGCCCACCTCTGGTCTTCAGACGAACGAATCCGGGACGACAGCCACGTTTACCGTGGTGCTCGGCGCCCAGCCCTCTGCCCCGGTTACCATCGGACTCAAAAGCAGCGACGTCAGCGAAGGTACGGTACTGCCGTCGACGCTTGCGTTCACCAGCGCAAACTGGAGCGTGCCGCAAACGGTTACCGTCACCGGCGTCAACGACGACGCGAACGACAGTTCGGTCATCTACACGATCGAAACAACGGCAGCGAGCAGTACCGACCCGGCATACTCGGACTTTCCTGTACCGGATGTCACGGTCACGAATCTCGATGACGAAGAGATCTCCCCAGTCGTGCTCGTGAGTCCAACGTCGGGGCTTTCGACGACCGAGGCAGGAGGCAAGGCGACATTCACCCTTCGCTTGAGCTCGGCGCCGCTCGCCAGCGTCGGAGTGAGCATAACCTCGAGTGACGCAACGGAAGCGTCGCTCACGCCCTCGACAATCATCTTCACCTCGACGAATTGGAGCACTCCGCAAACCGTGACGGTGACGGGCCTAGACGACGGAATCGACGATGGTGACGTCGCCTACACCCTAATCACGAGTCCAACCGTCAGTGCCGATCCAAACTATAGCGCCCTCGACGTGCCAGACGTGTCGGCGACGAACGTAGACGACGACAAGGTGGGCATCATCGTGAGCGCGAAAGACATCTTGCAAACGACTGAGACGGGAGGAACCGCAACATTTACGGTAGCCCTCGCATGCCAACCCTCTTCGACCGTTGTCATTCCCCTGAGCAGCACGGATACGACCGAGGGCGCGGTGTCGCCGGCTTCTCTCTCATTTACGACAGCAAACTGGAACATCCCTCAAACCGTGACGGTGACCGGAATGAACGATGTACTAGACGACAACGACGTCGGGTATTCGATCGTCACCGGCGCGGCAAGCAGTCTCGACCCGGCCTATTCGGGGTTGGATGCGTCTGACGTCATCGTGATCAACGCGGACAACGATCCCGTCGTACCGTGTGCGGATCCGCTCATGATCGATGACGTGGAGGATGGTGATTTGACGATTTGCGGCAATGGCGGTCGAGTTGGCACCTGGTATACGAACGATTCGAGCACCATCGTCACCCCCAGCCTCGCGGTGCTCCCCACGGTGAGAAGTGACAGCTCGATCTGCATGGAAACCATTGCCAGTGGGACCACCAACTGGGCAACGTTGGGGTTCACCCTGAAGGGCACGTCTATCGCCGCGCGTCTGCCCTACGACGTTTCCGCATACACTGGGCTACGCTTTTGGGCGCGACGCGGCTCGGCTTCTTCGTATCCAAGCAGTGTCACCGTGCAATTGCTCCAAGCAAACACGACGACCATCGCCGAAGGGGGCACCTGTAGCACGTCCGTGTACGAGTGCTCCGATCACTACGCCTATGCAATCAGCGTGAGCACCGCATGGGCGGAGTATCAATTGCCCTTTGCGAGTTTCTATCAGTCAAGCACCTGGGGCAGCTATTTCCCGAGAGATCTTGCAAGTGTCCTCGCCATCGAATTTTTGATGAAGAGCAACTCGTCCTACGATCTGCAGGTCGACGACGTCCGCTTCTATTGATACCCAGCGAGCGAGGCACACTCCGTTACCGTGCCTCGCTCGCTTCCTACACGTCGATCCCAAAGGGAGGGCGTTTGGCAGCGGTCGGCGAGGAATGGCTGCCCCTTGTCGTTCGCATCATGGCTTGGCGGGAGCCGGCAGAGATGACCATCGACCTTCGATGTTGGTCTGACACGCTTGGTGCGCCCAATCGACGGAGTCGACGAACACTTTGGCGACGGCAGTAACGTCGACCCCCAAACCATTCAGCACTTGAGTCACTTTATCCCATTCGCCGCGTTCGTAGGCGAACGCCAATTCGAGGAGACTTCGCCAAGGACTCTTCACCCCCAGTAGTGCGGCTTTGACTCGAGACGGCACTCCAGCCTCCCGGATTGCGTCCGCGAGTGGCATATCGAGAAGCGCGTCGAGCACCGAGAACAACCCTGCGAGAAACAGCTCCTCCGCAACGTCGCTTGCGCCTTTTTCGACGACGACTGCGAGACTTTCACAGAATCGCGCGCGGAAGAGCCCCGTCTCGAGCAATGCAGGAGGCTTCTCTGGCGCTGCCGCAGAAAGCACGGCCAGTGTCGTCCAACGACGAACCGTTCGCTCGCCCAGCAATGTAAGCGCATGCCGTACGGAGCGAATTTCCGATCGCAAGCCAAACAGTGGCGAATTGACGTACTTGAGCAACCGGTACGAGAGCGAAAGGTCTTGCTTGATGATGCCCTCGATTACGCTCGCATCCGTCTCTGGCTTCTTGAGTTCCTTGAGCAGGCGCAGATACTGAGCCCGATTGCCAGGGACGTCCCTGCGTTGCATGATCTCGGGCTTCGAGAAGAAGTACCCCTGAAAAAGGCTAAATCCTTCCGCGGTAGCACGCCGTAACGTCTCGTAGGTCTCCACCTTCTCTCCCAGCAGGCGCACCGGACGTTTTGCTAGCGTCCGCACCAAACCCGCTCGTTCGTTTTCGGGAACGCCCAGTAAATCGACCTTGACGATGTCCACCAACTCGAGGAGCTCGCCGTATTTGTCGAGCTCGACCACGTCGTCGAGCGCAAGGGAGTATCCCTGATCCTTGAGGCGTCGACAAGCCGCTAGGACCTCACGGTCCGACGGTACGTCCTCCAGAATCTCGACGACGACGCTGTTCGGAGGAAACAGCAAAACGAGATCGTTGAAGAGAAAGTCTCGGGTAAAATTGATAAACGCAGGTCGTCCCTGCGTCAACCGCGACTGACCAAACAGGACGAAGGTATTGAGCAACACCTGACGAGTCGCTTCGTTTCCGTCAATGTTGGAGAAGCAGTTGGCAAGCCCGTTGCGGAAGAGGAGCTCGTAACCAATGACGTCGAGAGCAACGTCGAAGATAGGCTGACGTGCGATGAAGAGTTCCGAACCGGGCATGGCACCAGTTTGCACAACGGCACGTGACCTAAGCGACTTCAGCGATCGGGTTCAAGAATTCTACCTCGACCTGGTGCTGCCGCCGTTCCCTCACTCCGGCAGCCGACCTGAGCTGCACACCCCACCTGTCACACCTCTCGTCCCCTCGACACCTCGTGCGAATTCTCGTGGCGCCGAAAAAGGCCGACGGCATGCTCGGAGGCTCGGCGGTTCGGCCGCCAAGGTGGCGGAGCCCGTACGTTAGTTGAGTGTACAAACCCGTGGCGTCGTGCCGGTGTCGCACGAGATCGAACTTCCCGTGTCACTGCCCACGCAATCGTCGGCACTCAGACAAGCGCTCGTGCAGCGATATTGCGTCGCACCAAATGGAACGCAACGCGCATCCTCGCCCGGAACCACACCACAAAGCTCCGGCTCCGCGACACCATTCGGTGCGCAATCCACAGCACTATACTGGTGAATGGCCTTGCACGTGGTGACGGATCGGAGGGTACAGAGATTTGCCTGTTCCCCGTCGATGCTCGACACGTTGGACTGGAGATTGACGTAAGGACGATTGGACTTTAGCGCGCAATCGACTGGTGCACCATTCTCCGTGTCCCCTTGCTTCCAAAAGCAAAAGTATCCCAAAAACTCACCTTTGTAGCTCTGCGCCAGGCAAAGTTGCCCTTTTCGACATTGGAGATCGGAAATGCAAGGCTGACACAAGCCACTCGACTGGACTCGATGCACTTTCGAACAAGTTTTCGCCAAGCTATCGCAAACCAAAGCAACACCATCCGACGTGCCGCAGGCCTGATTCTTCTTACCCGTGCACTCGACACAGGTCCCTGAGTCGCAGACACCTTTACCCGGAACGTGAGAGCAATCCTCATCAGCCGCGCACGATGTGCAAGTGTGACTTTCGGGATTGCAGCGGGATGCCGTCGCCTTGGTGCAGTCGTCGCTCGACAAGCATGCCACGCAGAGCTTGGTGCGTGGATCGCACGATCTCGCGCCCTCGTCGAGGCAGTCTTCATGGTTCACGCAGCCGACGCATTGCCTCGAGCTCGGATCGCACACGGAACGAAGGGGGTCTCCGACGCAGTGGGCAGATGTCGCGCATTGCACGCAGCGATTCTCTGCGCACACCGGTCGAGATGGTTCCGCGACGCATTGCGCGGTCGTATTGCACTCGACACAACGGCGATCGGTCGAGCACACGGATCGACCAGCAACGTGGCAGTCTGTATCGTCGAGACAGGCGACACACCGATCGGATTCGCTATCACACACCGCTTCGGGTTCGGTGCATCGGGCATCGCAAGGGGGCCGCGTCGTTCCAAACGCCGCGTTGCTCCCCATACCGAGATTTCCCGACGAGGCACCAGTACCAACGTTCGTACCCATGCTCTCGACGTTTGACGCCGTTCCGCCCCTTGGATTCTCCGATCCGTCCGCGCCGCCAGTCGTTCCGCCGCTTCCCGTGGGCTTGCCGGGACTCTCGCCTCCTGCTCCTCCCGCCGTACAGGTCGCCGACGATTCGCAGTCGTCAGCGCGATTTGCGCAACCCATCATCGTCGAGACGAGATACCCAGTCGAAGCAACGAAAATGGTCGAGCGAAGTGAATTGGTCATCGTCTTCTCTCCTCAGAAGCGCCCGGACACTCCGAGCCACGGAGTTTTGGGCTCGAGGTTCACCTCGGGCGAGAGCTCGCGAATCATCCCTCGGGATCCGCGACGGCTTGTCTCAGCCCGTGGCCAGAACCAATAAAGCGCCGTACCGACGAGCGCTGCGCCTCCAAATGCGAACAACGCGGTCGCCCAGTTCCGCGCACAATCGCCATCTCGGAGATCTTGCAACAAGCTCTTACATCTACGTGATACGCTATCGGCAGCGGTGACGCCACAGCTCGACGTTTCGAGCTCGCGGCGCTTCGTCGTAGCAGCGTCGTATCGACTCTCGGAACGGGACTCGAACCATAGTCCCGCTCCGAGTCCGCCGACGGCGAGTAAGCCACCTCCCACCAGCGCAGCGGGATTGGGCTTGGACGTCCTTTGCAATCCACCGTCGCTGGCCTGTGTCGTTTCCGAGTCGGATGAATGACCTACGTCAAGCGCATTGGTTCCCACGACGTTCGAGAGGCGACCGTTCGACTCGACGTCACGGATGAGAGCGACGTCCAGGCGCTGCGCCGCGCCAGGCTCGAGTCTTATCCTACGCTCGACCTGCGGGGCGCGATCGACCGTAACCCGAATCTCGTGTTCACCGGGCTCGACGTAAATTGCACCTTCGAGCGGTGCCCGCCCCCTCGCCTCACCGTCGATCTCGATCAGGGCGCCGTCGACGTTCGTCGTTACGACGAGTGTTCCGACGTTTCGTTTTGCCGCTGCCAAATCCCGCTCCACCTCGGGGTTTCTGCCCAACTGTCGAAGTGCCGCATCCGCGTGTGCCGCCGCGTCGACGTACCTTCGGAGTGAGATCTCCACCTGCGCCAAATTCGCTAGGATTTTGGCGGATGGTTTGAGCGTATTGGCTTCGAGATACAGCGCTCTCGCGCGTTCGAAGCGACCTCGAGCGAAGGCGCTGCGCGCTTCCTGAAAGAGCGCCCGCCAACGTTGCTCCAGCGCCAACTCGAGGGCGTCGACTCGTTGACCGTCGTCCCCTCGAGACCCATCGGCAGCGACCGAGGAGAGGGCTGCTTTGGATTGTGGCGAGATGAAAACGGAACCTTTTACGCCCGACGTCGCATGGGCGTTGCGCGACGAAAACGCCGCCGCGAGCACCATACACACCCCCGTTCTTCTCAGCACTGACGGCAATCCACCGATTCGCAGGCCATGCGACCCTGCATCACTTTTGCGACTGAATTGACAGGAGGTCGACACCATTCGGGACTCAATCGGGGCGATCGAAGTGCGCCGGAGGGGCCACGGACGTCCTCAGCGGCCTCGCCCGTTCGCCGTGAGCGCCTCTGGCCTCCGTCTGGGTGACGACATCCAGTGAATCCGTTCCCTTGTCAGGGGATTCTCCGGACTCGAAGGATTCGCGCGAAAGGTCGAGCCTGTTCTGAATTGGAGACTGGGGCGTGAGGTCGCGACGCGCGTCAGACGGATTAGGTACGCCTTTCTGCAATTCGACGGTCCCAAAGTCCCCCTTCTTGGCGGCAACCGAGGGAGCCGTCGACTGAATGTCGACCGGACGTACTTCGACGGATGAAGAGACACCCGGAGCCGCACTATCACCGAATCGTTGCCCTATGGAGTCGGCCTCTTTTTCGTTCGCGGAGATATCGATCGAACGAAGCGGCTCCGACACGACGAATGGTTCCGTTCTTCCATCGACGCCATCGTTACCGCGAAGAAGAAGACAAATCATCACCCCACCAGCAACGAAGCTGCATGCGACAGCAAACAAAAGCGTTCGCATGGAGAACCGCGACGTCGAATCGTCGCGCCAGCACTTTGGTGGCTCGACGAAGGGGCCCCTCATCCGATGCGAAGCATCCCCGAGATGGGGCACGGAGCCATTCGAGCGGGGCGAATCCATCGCTGGTGACAACGAAGTCGCTTCGCGACATCGACCATGCGGGCGACAGCCGTCGTCTCGAGACCGCAGGCGTCGCGACGGATACACCTGCGAAATCTCCATGGCTGGAATACCATCGAGGATCGGATCGACATCGCAACCTACCGCTGAATCCGTCCGAATGATCCCATCCTCGACACGGAACGCTGCATACGACTCCCACCTTCGTTGGGGCTCGCTGTTCCGAACCATTGGATTTCGAGACCTGGAGGACATGCGCCACACTCTTCTGGCCTCTCGAGATTGCCAACTGAGGACTTTGGTGCACATGTCCCCGAGGGCGAAGTGGCGAGGGCCTCGAGGTTCGCAAAGCAAAGGGTTTGCCAATAAAGCGGCAGCGCGAACTTGCACCGATTTCGACATCGTCCGCGTGTCGACCGCTCCAGACATGGCAAATCGTTGAACTCGAGTTCAGTAGGAAGTAACGAGCGTTTTGCATACCGGAGTCCGTGGCGATCCTGCAAAACGCGCCGGAACGCCACGACCGCGCAAAGCCTCGCTTTCCTGGTCTCGTCGGGCGCGTTACCCACACACATGCGAGCGCGATGTTCCGACGGCGGTGAACTTTGGACGTGCTGCGAACGCCAAGAACATGCACCGAAACGCCGTCGTTCAGACACGGCTACCCGAGCGTGCGCACATACACGGGTGCAAAGCGTACGGTCGACGTCGAAACCTCGATGCCGCGACAATCCGATGCGCTAGATTGAAGTGGTGACCCAACACCCTCGCTTGCGTCTCGTCCTGATTGCGACATTCCTCGTCATCGCGGCGCCGCTGAGTTGCGGTGGAAGCGCAAAGGCTGCAATGGCACCCGCGCAGGTCACGATGCAACTGCAAGGAGACTGGCTCCTCACCAGTTATCGACCGAACGTACCTCTCGAGGCCCCGCTGCAGGGTCTTCTGCAGATTCAGCTCGGTCAGCTGCGGGTTCACGTCGAGGGAGAGCGGATCATTGCGACTGGACCGTTCGTCCAAGTGGCGAGAACCTACCGTGTCGAGGAAGCGTTCGACCAGACCGCAACGTTGGTCGTCTCCGAACCGACTGGTGTATCGGTTCGCGTGTGGATCGAACGGCAAGGCAACGTGCTGACCTTCCGCCCTCTCGACGCCCCTTGGAACGGTGAAGGGACGCTCCTTCGCGTTACTGGAACCTGATCACGCCTCACCGTACGTACGGAAGAGCCCATGCTGACGCGCCTGCGTCCGACTGAGGAGCGACTGCGGCCGGTTCGACACCGTGCAGTCCTTGGGCTAGGGTGGCCGCCTCGTGTCCTCCGGTGAACCTACGCCAAAGGTCCGCGACGAAGCCATTGATGCCCTGCGAGGCCTCGCGGTTTTCCTCATGCTCGGTGCGAACGTGGCTCCCTACGTGCTCGCGCGTCCCTACCCATTCTGGTTCCGACTCGGGACTACGTTTCCGGCGCCCTCCTTCATACTCCTAGCCGGTGTCATGGTCGGCGAGAGCGCCGCACGTGCACCACGGCCGTTCTCAGTCACCTTGCGTCGCACCCTTGCGCTCCTGGGGATGGCAGCGTTCGTCGACGCAGCATTCTGGCAACTCGTCCCTTTCACGCATTTCGACGTCCTCTATTTGATTGCCCTGGCACTTCCCATCCAACACTTTGCGGCCAAGCTCGGAAAACGCTCGCTGCTCGTACTGTCGATTGGCGTACTTGGATTGACGCCCATCGTCTGGGAACTGTTTCCCTATGACAACGACTCGTCCCACCCGTTCTGGTCGCGGGTCGAGTCGTGTCTCGTCAACGGGTGGTTCCCATTACTCCCTTGGCTCGGTGTCGGCCTCTTCGGAACCCTCCTCGGACGGAATCCGTCGAGAATCGACGTTCGAGCAAGCAAGAACCTGGACTGCGCGTGCTGCTGCTGCGCTGTGCTCCCTGGGCATCGTCCATTGGCTGCTCCTCAGGCCCCATCTCCGAACACGCGGAGGCTACGCGGAACTGTTCTATCCACCCCATCCCGGGCCCATCCTCACGATGATTGGGCTCGCGTCGCTCGCGTTATGGGTTCTAGGCTCTCGTTCGACTACACCTCGCGCCCTACGCTTTTTGCTCGTATTCGGACGAGCGTCGATGTTGGCCTACCTTCTCCACGTCGGAATCATCGGGCTCTGGATCCGCCACGTGTCCACCCCTGGACCGCTCCACCAGTTCCTGCCGATATTCCTCCTTCTGAGCGCGAGCGTTCTCGTCTTCGTCGTTCTCGTCAAACGATTCGTACCTGCACGCGGATGGTTCGGAAAATTGATACTGGGCGGCTGAGGCGTTCGCAAGACGTGAATCGAGTCTAGAGCTTCACGTCTCACCACTTCGAATGGTGGGTGGGCTCTCTCGCGACCAATCCGTCCGACTCCCGAGTGCAGCCTTGACCACGCTCAGGAGTTCATGAATGTAAAACGGCTTACCAAGTACACGATCGAAGCCGCACTCGAGTAGATTGTGTCGCGTCGTTTCGTCGGTGTAACCCGTGGAGGCAACCACTGGAAGAACGTGTCCCTGCCGACGTAGCGCCAGTAACGTCTCTAGCCCGCCAAGTGCTCCGCGCACCGTCACGTCGAGTATGGCCAATTCGAAGGGAGCCTCCACCTGGCGTGCGCGCTCGAATTCCAGCAGCGCCTGCTCGCCATTCGAAACGGAGACGACGGAATAGCCCGCGCGTTCCAAGCTCCTTTGCATCAACGCCTGAGTGATGACCTGGTCATCCATGACGAGCAGACGACCCGAACCGCGACTCAGATCGTCCACGACGTGATGCGTCGCCGTCTCCGGAATCGATTGTGACTCGGGCAACCAGATCTCGAAGGTTGCACCTTTGCCTAGGTCCGACGCCGCCGAGATCCGTCCGCCGTGGTCTTGAACGATGGCGTGACAGGTCGCGAGTCCGAGCCCGTGTCCAGTCTTCTTGGTCGTGAAATAGGGCTCGAAGATCTGCGGTAATACCGATGCCGAAATGCCAGGACCGTCATCCCTGATCCGTACGACGTAATACGCCTTCGAGGCATCCGGTGGTCGTGATTCTCTTGCAACGGCCAATGTCAGTGTGCCGGTATCTCCCATCGCTTGACGAGCATTGATGAACAGATTGCCAAACGCTTGCGCCAATTGGCCAGCGTCCCCCTCGACGTTTGCAGCCTCTACGTCGAAATGGGTCACACATCGAATCCCGGAGCCGCTGAAGGAAAGCAGTAGACTCTCCTTCAGCAGACGGATCAGATTCGAGCGTGCGCTTCTTGGCGACGTTACTTCTCGAGAATGAGAGGAGCCGCGACGTGAGCTCCTTGGCGCGGTTGACGGCGGCCAGCCCCGTTGCCTTGTACTCCCTCCGCTCCGATTCGGCGATTTCGTCGGAAGAAGCGAGCTCGAGCCCCGCCAGCACTGCAACGAGTAGGTTGTTGAAGTCATGCGCGACGCCCGCAGAAAACTGTCCCAACGCTTCGAATCGTTGAGCGCGCGCCAGCTCCTCACGGAGCCGCCGCTCCTCCGTCACGTCGACACACGATGCCATGACGCCGACGGGGTCGCCGGCATGGGATTCGAATGAATTGCGCAACGACGGCGATCCACCGTATCTCGGGCGACATCGCTGGAACGGATAGTCGAGTCTCGAAGGCGAGAGGCCCCTCACGTCTCTCGAACCACGTTTGGAAATGCTCGGGCGGACGCAGCAGAGTGCGGACGTTCTTGCCAACGAGCTCTGCTGCTCCGAGCGCAAGAATGCTTTCGACCGCAGCGTTGGCGTAGGTGACCGTCCCTGAGAGATCCGTCAGCAACACACCACTTGCCGAGGAGGCGAGAGCAAACTCCTTGACGAGCAGGGCTGCGTTTGCAGTTTCGAGTTCGGCCAGTTTGTCCTCGAGCTTGCGAATGAGCACCTCGTTGTATTGCTTTAGGTACGGCGTCTCATCCATTTCCGAGGCAATTGCCGCGGAGCCGCTGGTGCGTCCAGCTTTCGCAACGACGACACGAATGCGATCGCGCAACGTCGTGGGGTCCGTCGGCTTGACGATGAAGTCGTCCGCGCCCAGACTGCGAGCAAACGCCTCGTCTCGTGGATCGGTGTACGTTGCCGTGTAGAAGACGAAGGGAACGCTTCGCAATCTTTGGTCTTCGCGCCAGGCCCTGCAAAGGGCAAATCCGTCCATGACCGGCATCAGTATGTCCGACACGACGATCGAGATTTCGTGCTCCTTTGCCTGCTCGAGAGCCTCTTGGCCGTGAGCTGCTTCGAGCACCTCGAATCCATCCGCTGAGAGGATGCATCTCAGGAGGTACCGATTCTCCGCATGGTCGTCCACGATGAGAGCGATTGCCATGTCTTACCTTTCCGAGTCGCTCTCGGTACCCGACGTTACGGGAGAGCGAGATATACGATGAGTTGGCAAATGAACGCTAATCCGTTCGACGAACGTGGCCGGATTCGATCGGCTTTTCGATGTAGTCCGTAGCGCCCGCCGATAGAGCTTTCTCACGGTCCCCGTACATTGCGTACGAGGTGACGGCGACGATTGGGGTTGCCACTAAACTCGGTCGCTTGCGTAGTTCCAGTGCCACGGAATACCCGTCCATTTCCGGAAGCTGGATGTCGAGCAGAATGAGGTCCGGAAGTAGACGCTCCGCGGCAATCAATCCTTCGCGCCCCGAACGAGCGGCGTGAACCTGGAAACCGTGCTTTTCCAAGAGGAATCGCATCAGATACAGATTCTGTTCGTTGTCCTCGATGACGAGGACGTTGGCATTGCTCATGATTCGATCCCAGTTGGCAGAGTGAAGGTAAAGGCGCTTCCGACCCCAGGCTCGCTGGCCACCGCAATACTCCCCTTCATCAGTTCCAGCAAACGCTTGCAGATCGAGAGACCTAGACCGGTTCCCTCGTGACGCCGGGAAAGCCCGGTGTCTACCTGATGGAACGGTTGAAATAGGTTCGGTAAATCCGTTGCGGCGATTCCGATCCCCGTATCTCCCACGGTCACCGTCAACCGCTCACCGTCACGGCGAGCGAGCACGCGTACTTCGCCGCGTTCAGTGAATTTGATGGCATTGCTGAGTAGATTCAGAAGAACCTGTTCGACTCGACGTCGATCCCCACGGACGACGAGGGGCCCGGACGGAAGCTGCACGTCCAGGTCGAGCCCTTTCCTCGAAGCGCTGGGACGCACGGAATCGATGACGCTCACGAGCGATGGCAGTAGATCGAAATCCTCTGACGAGAGCGTCAGCTTCTCCGCCTCGATCTTGGAGATGTCGAGAACGTCCGTGATCAGGGCGAGCAGGTGCTGAGCGCTCGACTGAACCATCCCAAGCTGCTTTTTTTGCTCGGCATTCAGTCCGCCCGCGAGACCCTGGAGCAAGATTCCGGTAAACCCGATGATCGAGTTCAGCGGCGTGCGAAGTTCGTGCGACATCGTTCGCAAGAAACGCCGATTTCAGGCGGTCTGCGGATTCGGCCGCCTCCTTTGCCTGCTGCAGTTGCCGTGTTCGTTCGACGACCCTGTCCTCGAGCTCGGCCCGAGAACGCTCGAGGGCTGCCATCGCGTCGTTTCGACTATTTTGGGCTTGGAGAGCCGACATTCCATGAGAGACCGCTTCACCGAACTCCTCGAGTAAACTGATTTCGGTGTGATCGAAGGCGTCTGGTTCCGCCGCGTATACGAGCAGCACACCGAAAACGTGGCCTTCGACGATGAGAGGAACCGCTATGGCCGCCTCGAATTCTCTCGAGGCAAAGGAATCGTGCCAGGCAGCAAAGGCGGGGTTACGCCGGAGATCACGGCCGACGGCGGGAGCTTTGCTGCGAATCGCCTGTCCCGCGACACCACTTCCATATTCGTCGTCCTTCCAACTGACGAACGTGCTATCGAGAAAGCCCTCGCCAGGGCCGGCAAAAGCCACCGGTCTTACCGTCTTTCGCTCGTCGTCCTCGGCTTTCCCAATCCATGCCAGGCGGTATCCGGCGATAGTTACCGAGATGTGGCAAACTTGGTTCGAACAATTCTTCGACGTTCCTCGCTCGCACCACGGCGCTCTTGACCAAGGAGAAGAGTCGTAAGGCGCGAATCGAACGCTGAAGTGCGTGTTCGGCGTCGCGACGAATTCGTACTTCGCGCTCCCACTCCTTGCTCAAAAGGAGCAACTTGAGGAACAATGCCGATAAAATAGCCGAGGAAATTCCCCCAGAAAGGAAGTGACTCGACCGCAACAATCGAAATCGCGGCCATCCACCCTTCGGGATCCCAGCCAGCTGCCAGCTTCCAGACGGAAGACTCACGTCGACCACGACGGGCTCGTCGCGAAAGATTCGTACGTCACCCCAAAATGGCGCGCCAGAGCCCCCCGTCCCGTCGCTGCCGCGCAATGCAAGGACGAGCCGCTGCTGGGCATCGATGAGCTTCGACTTTCGAACCAACGCGTCGAAGCTCACTACCGTCGAAACCACACCCCAATATGGCCCCTGACCTTCGCGGCCTCCAGAGGCAAGAAAGATGGGATTGCGACCAATGACCCCGATTCCACCTTGAACCAACGCAACGGGCCCTGCGACGACGAGGCGACGCTCCGACATCGCCCGCGACACCGTCGCCCACTGTGCGGGGCTGTCCACGTAGCGAAATCCAATCGCCCTCTCATTGCCCTCGAGTGGATGCACCTTCGATATGACGTTGTTCGGTGCGAGAGCGACGTTTCGAATCATCGCGCTACGCTCGAGGAGCTGCGTGGCCAAGGCGTGAAACCGCGTATCACTCAGCTCCCCATCCACGGCGATCACGCTTGCGATCCCTTCGGTCAGGTGAATGGCTCCCGTTAGCTCCCTTGCGAGCTCGCCTCGCACGGGCTCGAGAATCGTCCTGACACGATTGCGCTCGTGTTCCGCCTCCGAACGCCATTGAAGGTTCGCCCAATGGTACGATAGGACGAGACCCACTGCGAGCAACAAGGCGGGAACGCCGTAAACGAACGCTCTGCCGACACCGGGTCGCGATCCGCGAAGTTGCACGTCCTGTCTCATGTATCGTCACCCCGGAGCCCGCGCGAAACCGCAGGGCTCCGAACGGGGTCAACGATAGTAAATCCCAAGCGAATTGGATCGACAATCCAGGCGTCGTTCCGACTCACACTCCTATCCTGCGTGGGACCCGAGCGTAGTTTCCTGTGGCATTTCGGAATCTTCGCTCGGGTCCAGGCAAGGGCGTCGTGCGAGCTGGCCTAGAGAAGAATGGGGTCACGGCAGACCCCCTGATCGCACGGGACGTCATTGCAGCAATCGGATGCAACGGTGCAACGCTGTCCATAGGACGCGCAACCGACGAAGGTGCTCCCCGTCGAAGTCGTTCCACCCGACACCATCGACGAACCGGCAGCGCCCGATGCACCACCGGTCCCGGAAGCTCCACCCGTGGAAGGCGCCCCGCCAGTTCCGTCGACCACGGGGATGCCGCACGTCCCAGAAGTGGAACCTTGTGGCCGCAGACAGGTCCAGCCGGGGCAGCAGTCGGCGTTGATGGTGCAAGAGCCACCACTCGAGGAGCAAGAGCCCTCTTCGGTGCAGCGAAGTACGCCTGCACTGTCGCGCACGCACGGCGCGTCATCGCAGCAGTCGTCAGCAGAGGCACACTGTTCGCCCATGGGGCGACAGGTCGTGCCGAGGCCGTTGCAGCGCGGAACGCCGAGGGGATCGAGCTGACAGACGCCGGAGTTGCCGACGCCATCACAGCACTTGTTCGGCGCCGAAGAAATGCTGCAGGAGTAGTCTTTGAAGTGGCAAATGTTGCCTTGAGGACTGCACGACTGCACGTTTCGACAGCGCCCGACCAAACTGCCCTCGGGGCGATCGCAACTGCCATTGCCAGCCCCCGGGAGATCGCTCGACGGATCTCCGCCGCAGCAGTCTTTGTCTTCCAAGCAAAGCTCGCCGACGACGCGACAACCACTCGCCGGCTGACAAATCTTCACACCTGTCGGTCCAAAGGGGGCGCAGAGTCGACTACAACAGTCGCCGCACCCGTTGCACACCGTACCTTCGACGCCATCACAGTTCGATGCCACCGCGAGCGGAAGTCCACAGGTGCCTATCGTCTTGCCATCGGCAATGTTGCACGAACCACTGCAGCAGTCGTTGCCGCGAGTGCAGATGTCACCATTTTGGATGCAATACGAGGCGCCTACCAAGCATTTTCCATCCTGGCAAAGCTTCGAACAACAGGTGTCGCTCGAAGAACAAGCGTTACCCGCCGTGCTGCAGCTTGGGTTCAGTGCTGCGCAAACGCCGTTGCTGCACGTCTGTCCACAGCACTCGCCGTCCGTGGTACACGCAGTTCCATCGGACAGGCATTGCGTGCCTCCGCACTTGCCGCCACTGCAGTTCATCGAACAGCAATCCGTCGGGGAACCACAACTCAGCCCCTCGGGCTGGCAGTGATTGATGAGCGAGATGCAGGTGTGGGTCGCGGCGTCGCAAAGTCCGGAACAGCAGTCGAGGCCGCTCTCGCAATGCAGACCATACGCGGCACAATCGGGCCCAGTGCTCCCTCCAACTGAAACCCAAGTCCCCGCGGAGCCCGCGGTTGCGACTCCAGCGGTGCCAAAAGTACCGTCGCCACCTGAACCGCCGCCGTCTCCCGAACCTTTGGAAGACGGGTCGGACCCACAGGCCCATCCCGTCCCCACGAGAATCAGTGCCACGGCGGCGTGCTTCAGATTGAGCTTCATGATCGGCCTTCCGAATGAAAGTGCGGCCATCGTTCTTGCGCCGCACAGACCAATAAAAGGACAACGACCCCTTCACCGTGATGCATGGGTGAGCGAAGCGAGCCGCGTCTCGGTATCCGTGGCGGCAGAACGCGACATTTATGAGCATTGTTGCAAAAAAGTCGTCTTTGGCGCAAACGCACGAACGGCCGCGAAAACGGCGGACTTGCTATCGGACGGGCGACGCGACAAAGTCCGACGGGTGCGCAAGGTTCGTACATTCTGCTCGGTGTTCGGAGTCCTTGCGCTCCTCGTCACCGAGGTTGCAGGCGCGCAAAGCCCCGCAACCGCGAATCTTTCACTGCAACAACGTGGGATGGAAGCCTGCATGTCCGCGCAGTCCATGGCGACTGCGGTCGAACAGCGACTGAAGCGGTCCGTCTTCGTCGAACGTAGCGGGGCGGATTTGCTGGTCGAGATCCGCATCGTCGAATCCGCAGATCACGTCGACGTCGACATTGCGCTGTCGAGCGGCACCGGGGTTTCCTTGGGGCACCGCTCGCTGACGAGCCCGAAAGGGGATTGCAACAAGCTCAACGATTCCCTCTCCCTCGTACTTGCGTTGATGGTCGATCTCAACCGGGAGGAGGTCCAGCATCGAACGACGGAAGCATCCGACGAACTGCAGAAATCCGTCGCTGTCGACGCCAATACGAATTCGAATCCAAAGGTGGCGCAGTCGACGACGACGACGACCACGTCGAGTGCCCCCCCGCATCAACCGGAGCGTTGGGTCCTTTCGCTCGGAGGGAACTCGGTCCTCGGCTCCGTGCCTGGACTAGGCTTTGCATTGCGCGGCGCGATAGGGAGGCATCACAGCCGGCTCTCCGAAGAACTCGGCGCGGCAGTGGTCTCGCCGACGACGCGCAACGATGGTGCGAATTCCAAGGCCGAATTCGCTCAGTATCTCCTCGATGCAAACCTGTGCGCCGCGCCTTTCCTTCTATCGAGCGTCGTCCTGCGCGCTTGCGGAGGGCTAGAATTCGGCGTGACTCGTGCGGAAGGCTTCGGTTACCTGCGCGAACGAACAGCTCTTCTTCCCAATATGGCGCCGTTGGTCCGAGCGGACTCTACTTGGTGGCCGACCCCGCGATTCGGACTGCGACTCGGATTGGGCGCAAAGGCCGCTTTTTTTCGCGATGCTTTTTTCGTGGTTCGCGAAGATGGCTCGGAACACGAGCTATTTCGACCAGCATTCGGTGCGCTGTTTTTGCAAGCTGACGTTTGCGTGAAGCTGTGACGATAATCTCGCCCAGCTATCGCCACCCATGGATGTTGACCCCAATCCACCTCTTTGCCACCCGCCGGCAACGAACGATCCGGAGTTCCGTCGACTCGTAGACGAACACGCCCGGTTTCTCTTTCGGGCCCTGCGACATCTCGGTGTTCGCGAGGGCGATTTGGACGATGTCTGCCAAGACCTCTTTGTCGTTGCGCACCGCAAGTATCGCGATTTCCGGGGGGAATCGTCGATACGAACGTGGCTCTACGGCATCGCCGTGCGACTGGCATCGGAGCATCGAAGGCGAGCACACGTCCGCCGAGAAATCCCTACTTCGGAGCCGCCCATCGCGGAAATCGCGTCCGATGGTTTCGAGCATCTCGAAAAGCGCGAGCTCCGCGACCTATTCAATTCCATCTTGGACGGACTCGACGACGACAAGCGCGCCGTTTTCGTCCTCTACGAGGTCGAGGAGCTCGAGATGAAGCAGATCGCCGAAGCCGTGGGATGCCCGTTGCAAACCGCCTATTCACGACTGCACGCCGCCCGTCGTTACGTGGCAGAAGCCATCCGGCAACGCAGGCCCGAACTCGAGAGGCAATCCGCCCATGGCCCATGACAAGTCCCCGCTTCGGCTCGTCGAGGATCCGGACACCACCGGGCCGCTCCGAATGCTCATCGAGCAAGCGCAGCAAGACTTGCCCGATGCAGCACGTCTTCGAGCCTTCTCGGCTCGACTCGACGTTACTTTGGCGAAGCAGGCCACACCGGTCGACCCCCCGCCAGATGCTCCAATCGCCCCACGTGAAGTGGGTCGGAAGCTGTCGCTGGGCAAGCTCTCCCTCATTGGGCTCGGTCTGGTCATCGGCGGAGTCGTCGTCTCCGTGATTGGTTTTGCACGGCGTGACGACGAAGCGAGTGCCGTCGCGAGCGGCATTGTCTCCGCGGCTCACGACGAGGCTGCACCGAGCGCGTCGCCCGTGACGCCCCAGCCACCGCCAGCTACGGCAGCTAGCGATTCGACCACGGCGCAGACGAACGTCGAACGAGCAACGGCTCCTACTCCGACCACTGCCAGTGCGGACTCGAGAGCTCGAACGGAACCTATCCGGCCTCCCCCCAGCGAGGCGGCGTTGCTCCTCGAAGCTCGAAGTGCACTCGGGCAAGATGCCGCGCGTGCACTTCGCATCACTCAGGAGCACGCGCGACTGTATCCGTCGGGTATTCTCGCGCAAGAGCGCGAGGTCATTGCCATCGAAGCACTCCGCCGCTTGGGTAAAACGGATCTGGCCAAGAAGCGCAGCGCGGCATTCGACAAGAGATATCCGGGTTCTGTCCATCGCTCCAAGATCAAACAAACTCTCGAGAGTCCATGAGCACGTGCGCCAACGGACGTGCCCCGAAGTGCCTTGCCATTTGGGCAATGCCTCTGCTCTTCGCCCTTGCGTGCAATCGACACACGGAGCTCGGCAGTGATCTCACGGGAACCGAACGAGGCGGTGCGAGCACCACCTCGGGTGGCCAGGGCGGAAACGCCGGAGCCTCGAGTTGCGTCGTACGGGAGTGTGACGGCAAGCGGTACGTATGCGGGGATTGTCACGACAACGACGGAGACGGGCTCGTCGACGAGCAAGATCCCGAATGCACGGGCGCGTGCGACGACACCGAATCCACGTTCGACACCGACATCGAGGGACAAAGTGACGCCACGTGCAAGCTCGATTGTTTCTTCGACGGTGACAATGGCTCGGGCAACGACGACTGCCACTGGTCTCACCGCTGCGATCCGCTGAGCGTCGCGCCCGATTACCCACCGAGTGGTGATCTGCAATGCAGCTACGACCCTGCGGCGGCGCTGCCGGGCACCACGGCGAGCTGTGAGCAGCTGCAGCAAGCTCAAAGCGAGACTTGTCGGGAAGCTTGTCTGCCGCTGACGCCGCGGGGATGCGATTGCTTCGGCTGTTGTGAATTGCCGAATGGAAGCGGCAATTTCGTCTGGCTAGGCTCGCTCACCTCTGGCACGAGCCAGTGTGACTCGACGACCTTGCTCGATCCAACACGCTGTCATCCGTGTACCCAAGTCGTCAGCTGCAAGAACTGAGGCATCTTCGCGTTGCGAGTTCGAGCGATACCGTCTCGCTCGGTCGTCTCGGTACCCGCCATGTAGGTCGATGCATGCCGCCATCCACTAGGTGTCCGGCAAGCGCACACGTCGCACGAACCCGTAACTTACCAGGATCGTGACGTTTCGAACAATTACGACGGCGAACGATAATTCCTCGACTGAAGCGCCACGCACTCTCTGACGTTCATTGAGCTTCGAACGACAGGAGTATCGGTATGCAATCACGCACTTCACTCTCGCTTTTCCTTCTGACCTCCGCAGTGCTCGCGCTTACGGCGTGCAGTGACGATTCGTCCTCGAAAGCGAAGGAAGAATGTCAGCTCGGTACGTCGGTTGGTTGCGACGACGGCCTGGTTTGCGAAGCGGTCGAGAACGGCAAGAACGCTTGTTTCGAACCCATTAGCATCGAAGGCACGGTGACCGATGCCCTGAACGGTTCGGCCGTAGAGGGCGCGCTCGTCGTGGCACGGGATGCCAATGGTGCAGCCGTCTCCGGTACCGCAGAAACCGACGCAAAGGGCAACTACTCGTTGGTCGTCCCGGTAAAGCGTGACACCGAAGGCAACCCCACGAGCGAGCAAACCTATGTCTTGCGCGCAGACGCGAGTGGCTATCAGACGTTCCCCACGGCGCCCCGAATCGCACTTCCAGTGGATGTAACGAAGTCGACCAGCGGAGTCGTGGACACCTCTGCAACGGACATCACGATGCTCCCGATTCCGGACGCGTCCGGCCTCGGTACGATCTCGGGAAAGGTCGACATCGAAGATCCGAAGGGCACGCTCGTCGTTGCGGGCGCGGCGACGGCACTCACCTCGACCGATGGAACGTTCACCATCTTCAACGTTCCGAGTGGTGACGTCTCCGTCACTGCTTATCGCATCGGGCTCAACATCGCCCCAGCCGACGTTACTGTGAAAGCCGGAGCCGCAACGACGGGCGTCAACCTCGAGGCAACGAAAGATCCTGCCGTCTCGCTCAGTGGTAAAGTGGAAATCGTCAATCCGGGCGCAGGCACGGATACGTCGGTCATTCTCGTGGTCGCCGACACGTTCGTCGAGAATGCTGCCCGCGGAGAATCTCCTCCCGGATTGCGCGTTGCAGGAATATCCGGTGACTTCGCCTTCACGGGCGTGCCGAACGGCAAGTACGTCGTGCTCGCGGCATTCGAGAACGACTACTTGGTTCGAGATCCCGATACCTGCATCGGTGGAACGGATATCGTCACGGTGACGGTATCTGGAAGCGACGTCGCGCTGTCGGAGACCTTCAGAGATCACCGGAGCTCTCAACGTGGTCTCTCCCGACGACGAGATGGTCGTCGAAGGAACGCCGACCTTCGTGTGGTCGGACGACTCGAGCGAAGAGAATTACGCTCTTTCGGTCTACGACGCTTTCGGAACCTTGGTTTGGGAGAATACGGCGGTGCCCGGAGTCACCGGCTCCAAGAACGTGTCGGTTGCGTACGGCGGCCCTGCGCTCGTGCCCGGGATGATCTACCAGTATCGCGCCACGTCCCTACGTAAGAACGCCTGCCCGATTGCCCGCACTGAGGACTTGCGCGGAACCTTTACCGTGAAGTGAAGGATACTCGCGAGCGCTTGGCCATCGTGAAACGATTGCCATGAATTGCAGGTATCCGCGAAGTGCCGAATGACTCGAAGGTAGCCTTCACCAAAACGTAGATGCCCGGGGTCACCCATCGATCGTGACCCCGGGAGCCGAATCTCGAGCCGGGCGAGTCAGCTGCGTTGGCGTGTCTCTTCCCACAACATGGATACGACCAATGCAGCTCCGAGAAATGGGACGAGCCAGATCAGCTTGGTCTGGGCGCTCTTCTCGGCGCGTTCGTATACGTCGCTGCGCCAAAGCCACCAGGTCACTGCCGCCTGAAACACTGCAATCAAGACTACGATGAAGATCGGAAACACGAAACACCTCCCAAACGCCAGCGATGCCGAGCGTTGGTACTCGTGAGGAGAGACTGTCGAATGAGATCGTGCGGATGAACCTTGCGCCATCACGCAACTGCCGAGGGAGCGGCTCCGCGAAGCCTGACGGCTCCCGAGGATTTCGGCGACGAACTCAGCCGAAACCCGCACTCACCGGTACTTGGAATCGAAGTCCGAGCGAGACTTACGATCGAACCAGCGGAAGCGGTGGCGCGCGAGCCTCTGGAACGCGAATGAGCGTCTGCGCGGGGTCTACGTGACTCGTCTGCCCGTGGGTGGAAACGAATGCCCCCGAAATGACGATTCCCACCAACGCAAAAGAGGTGTCTACGGGCAGTCCCGAGAACACCCCTCGATCAGTCGACGTCTCGTCGTCCCCTGACCGCACACCGTCCCACGTAATACCGCGAGAATTCAGGAGAACGGGGCGGCGCAGATTCTGCTGCAGCCGATGCCCCATCGTCTGGCGCAACACCTGGACGGTGAACCCCTGTGCGGGGTCGGTACGAGCTCCACTTGCGACGCCCAACAGAACGAGCAGCAGCGTCGCACAGGCCAGCGCAACCTTCTTTAGCTGGACAGTGAGGCTGCGCAAGCTCGGCATCGACCTTCGTATGCTTGGGCCGGAACCACCCTTTGTCAACCCGAGATGCCAAGACGTCGGGGGCGGAACGAACCGGCCCAGAGCACCACGTCGCCCAATACACCACCGCCCCCCGACGCATCTGGGATCACCGTCTTCGGTGCCGAGCGCGGCGGGAGCAGGATCCCTCGACGCGCGGAGATCGTGTAACGCCGATTCGATATGACGAAGGTGCCATCGGCGCAGGTCACGTCAACTCATTGGAGTTCGAGCAAGCGCTGCATCGCGAGCTTGGGTCGATGCGTTCGGTCGATGAGCAGCGGATAGTTCCGACGGCTCACTGGCCATCCGTTGAGCCACGTATGATCATCGCTCAACCCCCATAGCGTAACGCTGTGGAGCGCCGAAGCCTTGGCGCGGAACACCCGAAAGATTTCGACGTAACGTTGTGCCAAGCGTTCCTCGAGTTCTTGCGTGTAAGAGAGTTCCTTCTGGTACGCCTTGCGATCGAGATCGTCCTCGGGGTACACGGAAACGTCGAGTTCACTGACCTTCACGAGGAGCCTCTCCGCGGCGAACTCGTCGATGGCGCGCGCAAGCTCGGCAACGGCTGGCCAGGTCAGGTTGACGTGACCCTGGATCCCGACGCCGTCGACGCGGACGCCTTTCTTGCGCAACTCACGGATCATCTCGATCACTTTGTGGCGCTTTTCGGGATTTTCGATGCTGTAGTCGTTGTAGAAGAGCTTGGTGTCTGGAGCGAATTTGGACGTAGCCTCCGCCGCGAGTCTGAACGCGACCTCGACGTAACCTTCGCCGCCGAATGCTTCGAACCATTTCGATTGTTCGGGCTTCTGTCGCCACATGCGCTCGGGCTTGTCGCTGATCGCCTCGTTCACCACGTCCCAGTTGTCCACCACGTCCGCGTAACGTTGGACCATCTGCGAAATGTGCTCTCGAAGACGCTCCGTCAGAACCTCTTTCGATGCCGAGCCGAGCCCATCGCGGAATAGCCATGCAGGATACATTTGATGCCAGACGAAGGTATGCCCCGTCATCTTCATCCCGTGAGTACGGGCGAAGTCGGCAATGGCGTCCGCTCGCTTGAAGTCACAGCCATTCTTCGTACGGCAAACCTCGCCCCACTTCATCGAGTTCTCTGCGACGAGTCTACGAAAGTGCTTCGCGACGACCGGTCCCTGTTCCTCGAGCAAATAGGGTTCGACCGCGACGCCTAGGGCGGGAGCGTTCCCCAACTTGTCGCTCAACGAAGGCAGCGCGAGTGCCTCCGCGCTCGATTTCGCCTGCGCGGAACTCGTCGTCGGTTGGCCGCCACTCGGAGTAACGCCTTGGGGTCGTGACCGCGGCGTGCAAGACAAAAAAGCCGCAGAGGCGAGCATCAAGCCCATGAGCATCGCGACGGAGCGACGCGCGTGAGAGACCTGCCCCAAGATGCCCATCGATCGCAGCAGTCGCTGGATTGACGAGCACACACCATCCTCGACCGGTTCGAGCTCGATTGCTTTCGACGACGCAGCTGACGACTCCATGACGACCTCATACTAAAAAGCGCGAAGGCGTGCCTCCGCAATGCTAAAATGAGAGCCCATCACCCATAGATGCGAAGCTGCCATTCCGGTCGCCGCCACGCGGGTCCTCCAATTCGGCGCGGCTCGACGCCCCTTCGTCGGGCCGCGTACGAACGAGTACGGACGTTCACTCCACCCACGAATAATTGTACTTGCCCGCAACGGTGAGCAATCCGAGCAGGTACACGCCTTCTTGATAATAGCGATATTTACCGGATTGCTGCGCTACATCCCAGAGATTGCGAACGAACGTGTCACGATTGGCAGCTCCCGATGCGAGCGAACCGGAAGCGAGAGTCGCGGTCAAAGCGGTGGAACCACCGCCAGTGGCATTGGAACCGTCCAAGGCGAACAAGCTTTGCGTTACATTGCCGCTCCCCAGGTATCCACTGAAGAAGTCATGATATTTCTCGATCTGACTCTTGAGCCTTGGGTCTTGGCTGAACCAAACGTAGTCGACGGCCATATTCATGGGTACGCGCCAGGCATCGTAACGGAACTGGTCGTGGCCATCGCCCGCAGAGGAGGTGACGGGGGTTCCGGAGAATGCCGCGTAATCTGGGTGTAACCCTGTCGTTGGATGGGCAGAGGCGACGAAGTAGCCACGACTTTCTTGCGCAATCGACTTCCACTTGGCGCCGTCCGCAGCGGGGCCATAAGCTGCGAACAATTCGTAAAACGCCGGCAAGTGATAACTGGGATCCGTGAAGCCATAGGAATCGCCATACGGCACGAACACCACCATGTTCGAGGTCGTGTTGATCAACGAATGGCGAGCATCACTCGTGGCCCCGTTGTGTAGCATGGCCGTCGTGATGTCGTCCGCGTCTTGCTTGTAATTCGAGCCAGCCGAACTTCCCCAACGTTTATCGGCGAGGTAAAGCGCGGCGGCAAAATACTCGTCCCCATCCGGCGCCGGCACGGTGTTCGTGCCAAAGGAGACCGTCCACGACGCGGCGCTCGAGGTATTGACCGTGCCCTGCCAACGGAAATAGTGTTTCCAAGCCGTCGTAGTGGTGCTCGATGGATACTGCATGTAGGTTTTCGCGAATTTCCATAGCTTGTCGAACTGCACCTTCATGTCCATCTGCACGGCGATCATCATGCCGTACGACATGCCTTCGCTTCGAATGTCGTTCGAATCCGCCGCCCAAATGAATCCCATCGATGGGTCCTGCGGCAACTCGTAGAAGCAACGATATCCAGAGGTGGCAGTCGGTGTAGCCGGTTCGTTGGTGCCGATCCCGAAGTAACGATTGACCGCTGTCGCAACCTTTGCGTCCACTTCCGACTCAGATTTGCCGAGCAACGTGACAAAGAGATTGAAGGTCCCATGAGGCGCAATCCCGGTGGAGCCCCCCATTGAGGAAGTGCCTCCCGAGCTTTCTCCCAACGACGAGCCACCTGCCGAGGAAGAGCCGCCGATCGCCACACTTCCCGTTCCGCCGACACTCGGAGTACCCCCTGTCGAATCCCGTCCGCCCAGATTTGCACCTCCCGCCAGACCGTTACCGACGACGCTGGTTTGACTGCGCGTCGATGTAGCGCCGCCTCCTTGCGTCGTCATGCCGGGAGAACCACCCGACGCGCTTGCTTCGGAATTCGACGAATCCTCGCTCGCACAACCCGATGAGGACAGCAATGCAGCACTCAAGAGGAGCGAATTGCATGGCAATGCAAACGAAACCTGTCGCGACACGAGGGTCTGAGGAGTAATCTTCATGAGCTGAGTGACGTCGCTAAAAATGGTCAGCGAACCGTCGATTGGGCCCAGTATAGCGGTGAAAGACCAGTCAACAAGGCATTCGCAACTGTGTAAACGACACCAGCAACGAAGTCGGCTCACGCTGGTGCAGGTAGATGCAATTGCGCATCGATCGACGACAAGTCATGACGACTTCGTTCGAGTGGGTCGACCGCGCGTTTCACCACTTCGTTCGAGTGGGTCGACCGCGCGTTTCACTAGTCGTGCGTGCGCCTTCGACCACCGTTTCGTCCTTTCACATCGAGTGCGCGGCTCGTATGTCGAGAAGCGTGGAGATTTGATCGAAGCTGAGTTCGCCGCGATCTCCTCCGCGAAGCTGGAACACGTCGATGGTGCGTCGACCGGTTCACCCAGAAATCATTCACCAGCGAACGCATTCGTCCCTCGGTCGATCATTGGCGCGGGCTGCTCTCGAGTTGCTGCACCGGCGGCGGCGCCGACTCATGACCGGCGGCACCGACTCATGACCGGCGGCGCGGAGGAAGCCACGAATTTGACCGGACGTGCTATTGCCGCAAAATTCTGCCGATTTACCGGTCGGTCCTTGACTTGCCACCGAGCAGACATCGTAATGCCGACCCATGGCTCGACCGAGGCTCGACATGGCCGCGTGCACGGGACCGATGGCGGTCTTCGTGTGCGTGGTGTTGCACCTCATCGTCCTGGTCGTGCCCGGCCACGCCCAAGCTCGGCCGGACAGCGACCCACCACGCGTCGTTGCTTTGAGTCGTCAATCGACACCTGACGTGCTCGAGAAGAATTTCTTCGACGCGTTACGCTCTCATCTGAAAGAGCTCGAGATCAAGCTCGACTTGTCCGTGGCACCGCAAACGAACGATCCGCTCGCGATCGCCGATGACTTGACCCATACTGAACGAGACTCGCGACCGCTTTTCTACACTTGGCTCGTGCAATACCCACCACGAGTGATCGTGTACCTCTTCGAACCCGATGGACCTCACTTGGGAGCAAGAGAGAGTACGCTCGGTAGCTCCACGGCCGCGACCTCGGAGGAACTCGCACTCATCTTGCGGTCTGCAATTCTCGCGCGCCGTTCGGGAGGTCGTGCCGACCTCGATGAGGTCACACTGACACCAGCCACGTCGACCGCACCTTCAGCCCCACCGGGAACGTCTGAAAGGAGATCGACGCCACCCAATGTGGCCCCGATCCACGGAGCAGCACTGTCTCGCAATCCGTGTGGCTCGAAACCGTCTCCCCCTCCACTGAACTTCGGAGCCACGCTCGGCTTTGCCTACGAGATGCCATTTTCGGATGACGTGTTCCGAGGTGGGTTGCACACTCGACTGTGGCTCGGTTCTGATGCCGCACGCATCGGCTTGGGCTATTTGGCGACCCCCAGCGCCACGCTCCATACGAAGAGCGCCAATCTGTCCCTCGAGCGTCGCCCCGCCGATATTTTCGTGAGTCACACCGTGACGACCGACACGGTGCGCCTGGCTGGTGAGCTGCGATTCGTCGTGGATCCCTTGCGCAGGCACACACTTGCGGCCGATTCGCCCTTGACGCCAACGCCTGCCCGGACCCGCTGGTTCTACGCCGTCGGCGCCTTCGCGAGCGGCGAAGTCTCTCTGACTCATGGTTTAGCCTGGACGGTTTGGGCTGGAGCGGACATCACCATGAACGCTCGCTCCTTCGACGTAACCCGAGGGGACGCGAGCCGGGAAACCGTCGCTGCGCTTCTGACCGTGCGCCCCGTCGTTGGAAGTGGGCTGATCCTCTTCGCCAGATAAAAAACATTCCTGCCTCGTCGAAACTTCCGCCCGTTTTGACGACTCGAATCCACCGCTCAACCGAAACGGAACTCCATACCGTCGGCCACCCATGAGCTCGAGCCCAAAGAACGAAGCCCATACCCTCGTCAGCTTGGCTGCGACGGGCGATCGACTTGCGCAACAGAAGCTCGTTGCGCGACTGCAAGGACGCGTGCACACCATTGCACTGTCGATTCTAGGCAATCGGACCGACGCAGAAGACACGACTCAGGCCTGCCTGTTCGAGATCCTGCGAAGCGCAGGACAATTTCGAGGGGACAATCTCGTCGGTTGGGCCGACAAAATCGCCGTACGGACTGCGATACGTCACGCCAAACAACGGCGGATTCGAGCTACCCAGTACGAGCAACGACCGGACTTCGATAGCTTCGTGTCCGAGGAAGCAGAGCCCGAACTCGCTTTTGGACTGCCGCGCACGGTGGTGGATTACCTATCACTGTTGCCCGAGACGCGGCGTGTCGCGGTCGTTCTGAGGCATGTGATGGACTACACGGTCGAGGAAATTGCCGAGCTCACGGAAACCTCGCCCAACACGGTGAAGGACCGCTTGGTACACGCGCGAGCACAACTTCGCCGGCTCATCCGACGGGATCTGTCGCTTTCGACTGCGGGAGGAGCGAATGACTAAATCGGACTGCAAGCGCTGGACGGAGCTGTCCGAGCAATCTGAATCGGGCGGCACGCTCGCCCCATCCGACGAGCGTTGGGCTCGTCGACACGAGGACACCTGTCCAGAATGCGCCGCAGAAGCGCGATTCTGGATGGCACTCGAGAATGCGTTGGAGCATCCCGAAGCCCTCGACGTACCACTTCGAGCAGAGCAACGACAGAAACCGACGCGGACGACTTCACCCGTATTTAACCGGCTGCTTCGCTCTCCCTACTCCTTTCTTTGCACAGCTGCAGTCGCCGCGGTTACGTTCGCCGCGACGCAGTGGCCACCCAGGCGCCCGAGATCCGCGCCCCTGGCGTCGGCTACGTTCGAAGTGCGCCTCGTCGAAGTCCATGGTCGAGTCCGCATCGGAGAAGGCTCAGCTGTGGCCGGAGCACGCTGGACGAGCCGAGACCGGCTCCGCACGGGCGACGACGGACGAGCATGTGTGAAGCTGCGAGATTCGATCCTAGCGTGTTTCGACTCGCGTAGCGACGCGACCTTGGACGACGCAGAACCCACGCATTTTGGCGTTCGCCTCGACTCTGGACGAGTCATCTCGAAGCTTGGTCCGCAACCCTCGAGCCGACCTTATACGGTTCGAACGCGCGCCCTCACCGCCACCGCACTCGGGACGGAATTCGTCGTCGCCACCAATTCGGAGCACGAGGTTTCGGTCCGACTCTACGAAGGCCGACTCGAGTTGCGGACGACTCGGGCTGGCACGCAGACGATCGGCGCGCCTTCGGCGGCCGCCCTCGACACGACGCTTTCGGCAACGCCCCTCACGGACGAAGTACGAAAGCTCGACGAGACGCTCCGACGCTTGGTCCAACGCCGCCGCGACGATTCTGCTTCCGTGCTCGAAGTGTCGACGCGCCCTGCAGGCGCCGAGGTGCACCTGGACGACGAACTCTTCGGCCCAACGCCACTCTCCGTGCTCGTCGGTGGTGGACACCGCTTGACGGTATCGAAACCGGGATACTCTACGATTGCCGAATGGCTTGCTCCCGTTTTCGAACCCCGCCGACAACGAACGTACGAGCTTGCTCCGCTCGACGAAGGTGCGGCGCCCATGACGACAGCGGAGTCGCACTCGTCAGTTCCCCGCGAGAAGAGCGGCAGTGATCCTAAAACACTACTCGCCCGAGCCCAGGACCTTCGGGCCAAGGGGAAGCTGCGAGAGAGCGTCACGGTGCTCCATCAGTTGATCCAAAATCACCCTGGAAGCCCTGAGGCGCGCGTCTCCCTCGTCTCCTTGGGAGAACTCGAACTCACGGAGTTCGGACGCGCCGCCCAGGCGCTCCAGGCTTTCGACAGCTATCTGAAAGTCGGGGGAGCGTTGACGCGCGAAGCACGGTTCGGTAAAATCCGTGCATTGCTCGCCTTGGGTCAAAGGGACGAGGCCGAACGCGCAAGGCGAGCGTTCCTCGAGGCCTATCCGAATAGCATCCAAGCCGAGCAATTACGCAAGCGCGCAAGCGCTCGATGAGAGCTCGCTCCGCACGGCAACCGCGCCGACGATGCGGGCGTCCGAGCTCTCATCGCTAGCGCGACGTCATTCGGCGGCCGATCGCGCGCCGCCGCCGATACCATGCTCCTCTTCGTTTGCTACACAGAGTTCCGCGGCCCGAAGGAGGAGTTCGGCGCGCGGCGTCGACGCAGCACCTGCAAAACGCTGGGCGTCGAGTTCGAGCTTTTCCCATGCTGGCGCTCCGAGCCGCGCGAGCGCCATGGGATAAAGCACGTTGTCTTCCTTTGCGATATGAGCCGAAAGCACCGCCGCGAATGCGGATGCGTGCTCGCGCAACTCGACGAGCTCCGCTTGGCTCAAGGGTCCAGTTCCGCTCCCGAGCCGAGCCAATGCCTGGACACGACTTCGTCCCATCTCGTGCTCCGACAACATCACGGCGAGGGGCCCCTGTGTTCTCGGAAACCCTGCATCTTGCATCGCGACGAAGAGCAGGTCTTCTTCGCGACCATGATGAAAGCCGTCGAGGAACGAACGGAATTGCTCGACATGAGCCGCGACTCGTGAACGCGCGTCGGCGCCAAAGCGGTCGGCCTTGGCCGCAACGCGTAGCAAGGAGCCGAGCAGGCGCTCGATGCTGCGGTGTTCTTCCATGAGTTCGGAAATGAGTGTCGATTCCATTTGAGCTCTTTACCTTTCTCGATTCACTCCGCAGGGGCCGCGGAAGGCTCGACTGCAGCGTGCTCGTTGTCCTTACGATACGACCAACCCGTGAACAGCCCGACGATGAACAATACGAAACCGAGCGTCCCCGCGATGAAGATGGTGTCACCCACGATGCGTAGCCACCGCAGGGTTACGATGAGCGGAGATTGAAGCAACTCCGCACTTCGAGCGAACCACAAACCATGATCCACACTCGCCTTCGCCTGAATGAGTCCAATCGGCAGGAGACTCAACCCGATCATGAGCAACAGACCGATGTTCGTTCCGTAGAATGCCAGGGCGAGCAATCCTTCCGACCACGGTTTCGGGAACAACCGCTTCGCGACGAACAGAACGAGACCGAGCGCGAGTAGTCCGTAGACACCGAACAACGCCGCGTGCGCGTGCACTGGAGTCGTGTTGAGACCTTGCACGTAGTAGAGCGATATCGGCGGGTTGATGAGGAAGCCGAAGACGCCGGCACCGAGCAGGTTCCAGAACGCGACGCCCAAGAAGAATCGCACTGCCCATCTATATTCGTTCATCCACTCCGCGGCGCGGCCTCGACGATAGGTCTCGAAGGCTTCCCAACCCACGACGACCAGCGGAACCACCTCGAGCGCGCTGAAGCTCGCGCCGACGGCCAAGATGCTGGTTTTCGTCCCACTGAAGTAGAGGTGGTGGAAGGTTCCGGGAATTCCACTGAAGAGGAAGATCCCCGTGGAAGCGATGGTCGCATTGGTTGCATGCCTGGGCTTGACGAGACCGAGGCGCGCCATGAGGAACGCCAACGCTGCCGTGGCGAACACTTCCATGAATCCTTCGACCCAGAGGTGAACCACCCACCATCGCCAATATTCCATCACCGAGAGATGGGTCTTCGCACCGTAGAAGAAACCTGCGCCGTAGAAGAGGCCGATCGCTGCTGCCGATCCGGCGAACAGCAAGACGAGGGGACGCATCTGCCCTGGCTGCCGCAGTGCAGGCCAAATCCCGCGAAGCATGAGCACGAGCCAAAGCAACAGGCCGACGAAGAGCGCAATCTGCCAGAGTCGACCGAGATCGACGTATTCATATCCCTGTCGTCCGATCCAGAAGCTCTCGGTCAAGCCCAGCTGGCGGAAGCTTGCCGCCCACTCGCCCGCAAGCGACCCAAAGACGACGACGACGAGTGCACCAAAGAGCAGATTGACGCCAAGGCGCTGAAATGCGGGCTCCCGTCCACCGATGAGCGGCGCCAAGAAGAGACCTGCGGCAAGGAAGGCCGTCGCAATCCAGAACACTCCGAGTTGCACGTGCCACGTCCGCGTCGTCACGTAAGGCAGGTAGTTCGCGAGGGGGATCCCGAAGAACGCCTTTCCTTCCACGGTATAGTGGGCAGTGAGCGCACCGAGAAGCACCTGGAGCAAGAACAACGCGGTAACCACGACCAGGTACTTCGTCACCGCGCGCATCGACGGAGTGATAGCGAGTTGCGTCAATGGATCGCGTGCGGGCGGCACCGGATCGGAGGGTTCCGAGCTTTGGGTGAATGCGCGATAGGCTATTATCCCGCCGATTGCGGCGAGGAGCAGCACGATACTGACGAGACTCCACACGACGTTTTCGCCCGACGGGCGATTGCCAACCAGGGGTTCGTGAGGCCAGTTGTTCGTGTAGGTGACGGATTGTCCAGGACGCTCGGTGACGCAAGACCACGCACTCCAAGCAAAGAACTCATTGAGAGAAGCCCGATCGCGCGCGTCGGGAACCATTGCGCTATTGATCGCGTAGCCCTCGCGCAATCGGTCGAGGCTCGGGTCGTCACCGAAGAGCGCGTCATAATGCTTCTGCGTTTCTCGGATAGCCCGAGCTCGCGCGTCAGAGATGCGCACGGTGCCGGTGTCGGGCTCGAAGGTATTCCGACGCATCTCGATGCGCAGCCGTTCTTCGAGTGCTGCACGTTCGGGTTTCGTCAGCGACTCGTATGAGCGCCCCCGTTCCGTCTTTGCATACTCGTCGAGAAGTGCGAGCGCGCTACGGTGAAGAAAATCTGCGGACCAATCCGGAGCTTGATATGCGCCGTGTCCCCAGATGGAGCCCACCTGCTGCCCACCCATGCGCTGCCACACTTGCTGTCCTCGCAAGATGCCCTCGCGAGTCGACAACGTCTCACCAGATTCGTTGACGACCCGATCTGCAATGGGCGGGGCATGTCGATACACGTCGTGCCCGAAGAAGCCGAGCACCATGAAGGCGATGAACAGGGAAAGGCCGAGCAGGACCCAGCGGTTTCGAATTGCGGTCATGAAGTCCTCGAAGCGTTGAACGTCGCCCCCTCCGCAAGGGCCGTGCCGCGCCAGAAAACCTCGAATTCCCGCCGTTCTTCCCGTTGTTGTAAAATGCACACTGCGCCACGTTGTCTATATGACAACAGCGTTGTAGTTTTTACATGTGCTCGATCCGGATACCTTCATCCAGCTCACCCTCGATCTCACCGCCTCCTTGGCCACCGCCGATCGGTACCGGCGGCTGCTCGACACCGTAAAGTCCGTCATCCCCTGCGACGCCGCGGCGCTCCTCAAATTCGAGAAAACGGGAGAATTGATCGCGCTCGCAACCCATGGTCTGCGCGACGACGTACTCGGTCGCAGCTTCCGGCTCGACGAGCACCCTCGACTCCAAGCCCTCTGTCTTGCCGAAGGGGTCGTGAAATTCCCTGAAGATACGGATTTGCCGGACCCCTTCGATGGCCTGCTCGCATCCGACAAAAGTGCGCTCTCCCACGTGCACGCGTGCCTCGGCTGCGCGTTGCGCGTGGAGGGCGAGCTGGTCGGCATTTTGACTGCGGACGCGCTGGATCCGAAGGCTTACCAAGAGATCGATCTCGACGCGGTTCGCGCGCTCGGCGCAATCGCTGGAGCAACGCTGCGCACGGCTGAATTGATCTCCGCACTCGAGATCCGCGCCGCCAACGAGAAGGTTCCACCGAAGTCACTGATTGGGAAGGTACGCTCGAGCACGCGAACACTCGTCGGTCGAAGCGAGGCGTTCGAACTACTCAAACGTGAGATCGAGTTGGTCGGACCGAGTGATTTGTCCGTACTCGTTCTCGGGGAAACCGGCGTAGGAAAAGAGCTGATCGTTCGAGCGATCCACGAGGCATCCGCTCGCAGTCGTGGTCCCTTCGTACAGGTGAATTGCGCCGCCCTGCCGGAATCCCTCGTGGAAAGTGAGCTTTTCGGACACGTGCGCGGTGCGTTCACTGGCGCCCAATCGGATCGCCAAGGAAAGCTCCAACAAGCGCACGGCGGAACGCTATTCCTCGACGAAATTGGCGAGCTACCCCTCACGATCCAACCGAAACTCTTGCGCGCGATTCAACAAGGGGAGGTTCAACGGGTCGGCAGCGACGCACTCACTCGGGTGGACGTCCGTATCCTTGCCGCGACGAATCGAGATCTCGCCGAAGAGGTACGAAATGGTCGATTCCGCGCCGATCTCTATCATCGGCTTGCCGTTTACCCGCTGCGAGTCCCTCCATTGCGAGAGCGCTGGGACGACATAGCTCCGCTCGTCGGGCATTTTGTCGGTCAGACGCGGACACGACTCGGTGCGGGCACGGTGCGCGTCACTGAAGCCTTCCTGGAGCGCCTCGGGCGTCACGATTTCCCCGGCAACGTTCGGGAACTCGAGAACGTAGTGACGCGCGCGGTACTGCGAGCCAACTCGCGAACGCGTCCCGACGGCACCGTGATCGTCGATGTGTCCGACTTGGCGAACGATTTGTCTCCCGCCGAGGCGCAGCCGTCGTCTTCTCCAAGTTCCGCGCCGAACGCGGCTCCCCTCGGCGCCGCCAACACGAGCTCGAACGCGGTTCCCCTCGGCGCCGTCAATACGAGTGCGAACGCCGCTCCGACCGAGCACCGCGAACGGACGTTGCGCGAAGCCGTCGAGGAGTATCAACGGGATCTCATTCGACGGACCGTAGAAGAATCCGATGGCAACTACACGATCGCAGCGCGTCGCCTCGGTATGGACCGCTCCAATCTTCATCACCTCGCCGTACGCCTCAAGCTCAAGTAGCCACTGCGACGCCTCCACAGCGCAAGCTCGGAGCGCTCGGAATGGGGCAGATTTACTTCGCCTGCGCTCCCCGAAATACGGGTAGCACAGGCGAATGCTCGAGCTGTGAGTGCTCGAGTTGCGAGTCGAACCAGCTTCGCCAGTCCGAGCCGAACAACTCCTCGGGATGCGGCGTTCGCTCCGTTCCGTTTCCACACGAAGAATCCCGAGCAGGACACATCTTGTCGCACCCCCAACAGATGCGCTCCGGATGAGCAGGATGCTCGGGAAACCGCGTCATGACCTCGCCTCGCCTCCGTTGACGGACAAGTGACCTACGAGCACGTGGTTCTCCAGGTGAACGTGCCTCAAGGTATCGAGCTCGAGTCTTTCCAGCTCGGCAAAGAGGGTGCGATAGCTCGTGCACGCCCAATCCGGCGGGGAAAAGGAGTCCGTCTCGTCGCGAAGCCGACCGAGAAGTTCGCCTACGGCGAGATGCTCCTCTTTCATTTTCACGACTTCGTCCGCGAGCGCGGACGACTCGGGCTTTGCGGCGAGAATCGCTGGAAATAACGTCACTTCCTCGTATTCGAGATGGGGAACGAGCGCCTCTGTCAGCGCGTCTACGAGCGTCTTCACGATTTCCAATCGGGGATTCCGATCTCCGTGGACGCGCGCGACCTTTGCCGCGAGCCCCCCGATGAAGGGAAGGCTCTCACGCAGATAAGCGTGATGCGTATCGACGATGAATTGGACCAGATCCGCCTGCGAACGCGTGTGCACCGGAGCTACGTCCGCGACGTCGCCGCGAGCGGAGATCGTGTCGGAGAGCGCGGAAATGACGTCCGCCAAGGGCAGTTTGCGCGACGCACAGGCAAAAGTCAGGCTCTGCTCGCCTTTGCAGCAAAAGTCGATGCGCAGCTCCTGAAACAGGCGTGCGGTCTCTGAATGCGCCAGCACGATGCTGGCGACACTGCTTTGCGGATCGATGAGCGAACTATTGGTGGGGGCGTTCATGGGAGCCCCTTAAGCAGAAGACGTGCCAACGAGACGCCAGCTTCGTGGCGTCGGCTTCGTTGCGCCGGGCTCCCTAGCTCAACCGTCCGTAGCGCGACGCCCCCCGCGACGACTGACGCCATCGGGTTGGAGGGATTCCGGGCGGCGCCGTGGTACGTACGAGCGACGTCCACTTCCATAGAGCTCGCGAAGCTCCGCGAAGGTCTCTACCCCAGAGTTTTCGGCGATCTTCGCGTGTCCGGTACAAAGCTGGACGGTACGTTCGGCGTAGGCGACCTCCACGGTGCGCATCCCAACCAGGTCCTCTTTCCTTTTGAAGCTCGCGCAGACCTCGCAATGTGGTTGCATGGCGGCCATCCTGCGCCATTCGTCCAAATGCGCCAAATTTTCGCCGATTCGCCGGCTCGTCACTTCGACGCTTCGGCCGAGCGTGGTTGCTCGAACGCCGACCTGAAGGATGAAGCGAGGCAAAACCAGTCGTCGTCGTTGATGGGTTGGCAGTCGCACGTGACAGAAGTCGCACGTGACAGAAGTCGCACGTGACAGAAGTCGCACGTGACAGAAGTCGCACGTGGCAGAAGTCGCACGTGGAGGCGAACAGCGTCCGCTCGTGTCATCGGACGCGATTGCACGTCCCGAATATTTCCAACCCGGAGCGTGTCGTTGTCCCACGGCAATCAGTTCGAGAAGATGCTGGCAACAATCGCCTGGAGGTTAGTCGTGTTGTGTGGTTTCTCCAAGAAGCCGACCACGTTCGGTTGCGCCAGGAGTTCAGACGCGTTCGACGGATGAAATCCACTCGTGACGACCACGGATACGTCGGGACGAATGCTCCGTAAGGCCGCCAGCACCTCTGCACCAGACATTTCCGGCATGGTCAGATCGAGCAAGAACGAGGTCGATCTTGGCGTAATGCTCGCGAAAGATCTCGAGCCCCTTACGGCCGCTGTCGGCGGTCAACACCCGTTGCCCGAAATCGACGAGTAAGCGATTCGTGACGACTCGCACCGCAGCCTCGTCGTCGATGAGCAAAATCTGCCCCGCTCGAATGGGCTGTAAGTCGGTGGGGGTCAATCGACGGACATGCTCACGAGAGACCTCCGAGAGCGGAAGCAACACGCGAAAGACGGTTCCCTGACCCACCACCGAAGAAACGTCGAGCCACCCGCGGTGGGATCGAACGAATCCCCACCGACGCCGCGAGCCCCATCCCGCGGCCAGGAGCCTTCGTCGAGAAGAATGGCTCGAAGATTCGGTCGAGACACTCCGCCGGGATCCCGGGTCCAGTGTCCTCGACCGAGATGACCACGAAGGGACCCACGGTCAAACCTTCAGGTGCACGCATGCGAGCGAAGTCTTCCTCGTCGAATTCCTCGATGGCGGTACCGATGGTCAACGTACCGCGAACGGGAGCCATTGCTTCGAGCGCATTGATGACGAGGTTGGTGACAATCTGTCGCAACTGGAGTCGAATCCGCCATCACGTTCGGAAGCGAATCAGCCAACCGCAATCGGAGCACGGCTTGGGCTTCGACCGTCGAGTGCAAGAGGCGGAGCGCTTCACGTACCTCGACGTTGACATCGACCGCACCCACGGCAAGGCTCCGCCGTCCCGCGTACGCGAGCATCTGACGACTCAGCTGGCTGGCTTCGGTCGCGAACTCACGGATCTCTTCGATGCTCTGCGTTAGCTCGAGGGGGGCGGCGCGCGGAACGCGACGTAGCGCGAATTCGGCGTTACCGACGATTCCACTCAAGAGATTGTTGAAGTCGTGCGCCACACCACCCGCGAGAACGGCCAGACTCTGCAAGGCCTGACCACGCTGCAGCTGGCGCTCGAACTCTCTCTGCTTTCTTTCGGTTTCGATCCGAAACGTCAAATCGCGAACCACTCGGAGCGTTTGGTGACCACCACGATTGGAGGGTAGAGTCTCCGAGGACATCCGAGTCTCGGTGACCAAAAACACGCTGTCGGTGCGTCCCTTCGGAGACACCTCGTAACTGTGAGTCTCGACGGACGGAATACGCAGGCGCTCGAGTACCGCTTGCCGACTCCGCTCGTCGAGCAGACTCGCAAAGTCCGATCCCAGGATTTTGGCGCGTTCCTTATCAAAGGTCTTGAGAAACGCTGGATTGGCGAACGTACATACGTCGCGTTCATCGAACAGTGCGACGCCTTCGCCGAGACTATCCACCAGAATTCGATATTTGCGTTCGCTCTCTTCGAGCAATCCCTCGCTTTGCTGACGGCGAGCTATCTCAGCGCGGATCCGTTGGTTGATGACGGCGAGCCTACGCCGCGACGAAGCCACCAGCCCCGCTCCGACCGCGAGCACGATCTTCGTAGCTAGTGACAAAAGGATCTGTGCGCTCAGGTTGTCCGAAACGAACCCGAGATCGATGGCAATGCGTCGGTCGAGAAACGCCGTAATCGCAACGGTCAACAATCCCCCTCCCACACCGAGGAGCGCCCCAGCGACGAGACAAGGGATCGTGCCCATGAGGAAGGCTTGCTCACCCACGACGTCGTGAACGGGCCGATATGCCCCGACGTAGCTGACGAGCAGGATCACGATGACGGCCACGCGAGACAACATCGCCTTGCAACTGCGTCCGTACGCGACCCATCCAAAAATCCGAAACATGGTCTTCGCTCGCATACCAATGGGAGGGCGGACTGGCAAGCTGTCTCACGGCTTCCATTTCGCAGGCAATCACTCCGCGAAGACCGCGCGCAGGCTTGCCGTGTCGACATGGTTCGCAGCCAACACGTCACACCTGCGGTGACGTCGTTTGCTCGTTGGAAAAATAGGTGCAAACTTTGCGCACCTTGAGTTCTAGGTGAGATGAGCGGAAAGAAATCTTCGATGACCTTGAGACAGATTGCCTTGCGCATTGGCACGACGGCACTCGCCGCGTGCCACACGTTGGCTTGTTCGAACGATTCGGGGTCCAATGCTCCGAGTACCCCTATCGACCTTCCCGAATTTCGGGATCCCGATGCAGCACCACGACCCATCCGCTCCGCCGCACAGGCGGTCGTGCGCCTACACACCGCGCGCGCTTACGGAACGGGCGCTTACATCTCGTCGACGGGTCGCCTTCTGACCAATAATCACGTCTTGGGAGAGTCGGTGTGCTCTCGAGAAGGCTGCTACGTCGAGGTCTCGGAATCTCACCAACGAGGCAAGGCGCGTCGTGCCCCCGTCGTCTATCGCGCCATTCCGGAGATGGTCAGCGCCGGTCTGGACGTCGCGATCCTGCAGTTGAGCGACGTCACCACGGGCGAGCCCCCAGAGACGCCGAACTACTTGACGTTCGATGAACGGAGTGCCGAAGAACTCCTGGGACAAACGATAACCGTCGTCGGTCACCCCGAGGGCAATCTGAAGAAGTGGACCAAAGGTGAGGTCATCGACGAAGGGGGGCATTGGCTGACGACGACCGCGTACGTTCTGCCCGGTGACAGCGGCTCCCCCATGCTCGACGAGCATGGGCGCATCGTCGGGCTCGTGCATCGCGCGCCGAACTCGCTCGATCTCATCTCCGAGCGCGGAGTCAACGTGTACTCGATCGGAACGGCATCGCAGCCGCTCGTGACCTTTCTCACGGCGGGAACTGCCGATACGCTCCTGCGCACCGAGGAGTCGCACACCGAAGCGGAGTTCCTCTCGAACGATCTCGTCTTTCTGAACGCACGTGTTCACACGATCGACATCGAGGGTACGAGCACGAACGCGCTCGATATTCTGGGGCGCGCCTGCGATACCGCATTGAATCAGTCGAACTTCGGCTCGATGGATGAGATGTACGAAGCACTGACGCCTTGTGATCACGCGCAAACCTGGATTGAGTGCCGCGAAGCGGACGATGGCACCCCGTACACCGAGGTGTGTCCGTCGGAGCAGGACCGCGAGCGCTGGCGCGAACGCTTCCTCGCCATGAACGCCATCCAAGTCGCGATGACCTCTGCGCCCGACTACACTTCAGTGGGACCCGCGATTGCGCGGCTCGCAACCTCGCGCGAGAACGGGCTCTCGGATGAAGCCGCCGCCCTCGAGGACGTGCTCGACGCGACCAAGCCAGCGCTCGATTTCGAGCTCGCGTACTACCTAGCGATGTTCGACATCGAAAGCTACGCGGGCAAGTCCGTACGAGATTACGTCCGCGGGTACGAAAAGAATCCCGTACTACGAGCTGTCGGCGGAATACATCGCCTTTGCTGCGAGTTGGCTCTACTCGCACGAATCCATTTCGTCGGAGCAATTGCTCGAACGTCGTCGATTCGCTCATGGATGATCCGAACGTCGCCATTGGTGCGAAGCTCTCACTCGAGGAGTACCTGTACGAAGTGGGCGCGCTCGACTGATGGAACTGATCGAAAACGAGCGCGCTCGACTGATCGGGCGCGCTCGAGAGCTTCGAAGCAGCGGGCGAAAGCCCTTACTTCTTGGGTGCTGCTGGTGCAGCCGGTGCTGCTGGTGCGGGCGCGGGTGCGGGCTTGGCGCCCTTCTTGTCACCCTTCGACTCCGCGTCGCCACCTGCGGCTCCAGAGTTGATGAGCTGAATCACCTTGTCGGTGAGGTCCAAATCGCCGCGAACGTACGGAACCGCCTGCTTGTCCACCACCAAGTCGTAGCCCTCGGTCGACGCGAGGCGCTTGATGATGCCGACGGTCTTGCGGAAGATTGGCTCCGTCAGCTCGCCCTGCTTCTTCTGCAAATCTTTGTTGTAGTCGACGAACACGGACTGGAGCTGAGCCATGTCGCGCTGCCAGGTCTCGACGCGCTTCTGCCACGCCTCGGCGCTGAGCACGCTGCGCTGCTTCTCGATGTCCTCGCGTTCCTTTTGCAAGTCCTCTTGCTTCTTGTCGAGCTCGCGCTGCTTGGCATCGAAGAGCTTCTTCAGGGTCGACTGCGCGCGCATGCCCTCTTCGGTCTCGAGCACTGCCCGTTGGGTGTCGACGACGGCAATCTTCTGCTCGGCGAGCGCGGTGGCCGGTGCGGCCAAGAGGAGCCCGACGACGAGGGGTTTGACCAGAGAGGAGAAGGTGCGGGGCAATGCCATGGCCCCCGGGGATTAGCCGCGGGCCCGACGCCGTGCAACCTGGTAAGTGAGAATCTCGGCCGGAGCTCCAGAAACCGCGGAGATTTCGTGGCTCAGCTCCACGAAAGGTTTGCTCGAAACGGCGTTGTCGGGACCTAGAGGAGCACCGAATCGTCCGCCTCGGAGGCTTGCTGGGCCACGATGCTACGTGTCAGGTCGTCTCGCTCGACGGCCAGTTCGTACAGATGGGCCAGGAGCTCGGGGTAGCGCTTGACCACGCCCAAGAACTCGGCCTGCGGCAAATGGAGGGAGACCGTTGGCACGGTGGCGACCACGTCCGCGGATGCAGGACGTCGCAGGACGAGGAAATCTCCCCGACGACCTCGCCTGCTGCGAGGGTTGCCACGACCGTGCGCTCGCCACCCGTCTGATGAACCACGGTAACCTCGCCCGAGGCGATGAGATGAAGCCCTTCGGCGTCGGCACTCTGGGAGACGAGCTTGTCGCCTGCCTCGTAGCTCCGCGTCACGAATCGCCGTACGAGCTCGGGACGTTCACTTGCCGACACGCTCCCGAGGATCCTGCTGGTGCGAACGAGATTGTCGATCATGCGCCGACGGCAATAGTCCGCGAGCACGGTGCCCACGTCGGGTTCTCGTTCCACGACCGTCGAGAGGGCCTCGCTGCTCGCAACGAGCAACAGACTCGGACGGGTCGCAATCACACGGGCTGCCCTTGGTGCACGCGACAACAGCGCCATCTCGCCGAAGAGCGCGCCGTTGCCGAGCCGCGCCAGGGGAGTCTCCTCGCCGCCATCGCCCACGCGCACGACGTCGAGTTCGCCTCGGGCCACGATATAGGCTTCCTCACCGGGTCCACCTTGTTCGACGACGACCTTTGCCGCGTCGACCCAAACCAAATCCAACACCTCGAGGGTCGCGGTCAGTCCCGATTCGGACAGTGCAGACAAGAGCACCTGTCGAGGCACATGAGAATCGTTGCGAGCCTGCTTGGCATGTTCCTCGCTCGCGAGCAGGAGGTCCTCGACATGGGTCATCAACTCATCGCCGGACAACGTGTGCGGCAATGGCACGCCGCTCAATCTTTGTCGTGGTAGCGCCGGGGGAATGGCGCCCTGAGCCATCAGCTCCGTCGAACCGCGCGCAAACTTGCGAGCGATCTTCTGAACGATGCTGGTGGATTCGACCCCGAGCCGACGCAACTCGATGACTGAAGCCATGGCTCGAGGAAGAGAGCCCTCGAGCAAGGCAAGCTCGACGGCAGTCCGAAGCGCACGCCTCGCCGCTTCGACGCGCGAGGCCTCGCCGAGCAGCTTGCCCGCGAGCAGTACGGCGACGGACCGTCCGGGATCCTCTTCGAGGATCGCGCCAACGTGACGAAACGCCACCTCGCGTTCACCGGCTAGGGCGGAAGAGATGGCGAGATCCAACGGGCTTACGACGGGCGCAGCTTGGTTCGGGTCACGGGTGGGCATGGCCCTACCAACCTAACACGGGTTGGCGGCGGACCTCAGCCTCACGTCGAACCGCCGAGGAACCGCGCAAATCCGCAACATTTCGGCCACGCTCGCCCCGAAATCACGACCGTGAAGGTCGGGTCTTGACAGCCCTTTCGGCGACCTTAGCTTGCCAACGTCAACCGAGATTGGTGCCCAGCTGGGCACCCAGAACGCCCCGAGTCGCAGATTCGGTGACGGTCTCGGTAGAAGACGTCAACACGAACTCACTCACAAGGAGGACTGCCGTGCTCGTTAGACGAGTCTGGCCTTCGAGGCCAACGTTCGAAACCCCATTCGCCGACTTCGAACTGCTGCGTCGTCAGATGTTGCGCTGGTTCGATGCGGTAAACAACGACGCCCCCACCGAGAATTGGTCGGGCGTATTTCCACCCCTGAACATCACTCAAGACAACGACAATTACTACGTTCGCGCCGAAGCACCGGGAGTCGACCCGAAGGAACTCGAGAATCTCTGCCGTGGGACGCAAGCTCGCTCTCTCGGGCAAACGCAAGATTGCACAAGAGAACGAGCGCGCCAGCTATCACCGCAAGGAGCGCGCCGAGGGCGAGTTCAGCCGCACCGTGACGCTTCCCACGGAGTTCGACGCAGCCCGCGTCGAAGCTCGATTCAAGGACGGAATTCTCACGGTGACACTTCCGAAAGCAGAAGCCGCAAAACCACGTCAAATCGTCGTCAAGTCGTAATCCCGTAACCAACGAAACCATCCAACCCGCTCCGAATCGAGCGGAAGACACGACCACCGAAGACTCGAAAGGAGTGTGCGTCATGAGTGACAATCGAACGGAAATCCAGAAATCCGAGGGCGGCAAACTGCCACCCCTTGCCGAGCCCACACACTCGGGCCCCATCTTCACCCCCGCGGTCGACATCTTCGAAACCGAACAAGCCATCACCGTGTTGGCGGACATGCCCGGGGTAACGCCAGAGACGCTGAACATCGATTTGCGCGAAAATGTGCTCACGCTTGCAGGTCGAGTCGCCGATGGGCAAGCGCAGAAGGAAGACGTCATCCTTCGGGAGTATCAACCGGGAACGTTCGTGAGGACGTTCACCCTGTCCGAGGTCGTCGACCAGTCGAAGATCGACGCGCGATTGAACGACGGCGTGCTCCGGCTCGAGCTACCGAAGATCGAAAAGGCCAAACCGCGACAGATCGCCGTCAGGGCAGGATGACGACTGAAGTGAACGAGCCCGCCAGCTCGACGCTATGCGGGCTCGAAGCCTGTCGGGCGCTCGCGTGGCGATCTCAATCGCGACGCGACCGCCCATCGTCCGGCGGTCGTCTCGGTTTCGATTTTCGTCGCGTTGCCCCTCGCGTCGCGATGACCAAAGCGAGCAGCGCGACGAGCAACGCGGCGCCGAGCACGAAGGGGAGCATCAAGTACTCGTCCGGCATACCAGGGGTTACTTCGTGAGTGCGATCGTCGCAACCGAACGACTCGGCAAAACGAGAAGACCACCGTCGAGAACGGACGGCTGAGCCACCCAAGTCTCGGAATTGCCGGGTCGATACGTGGTGCGATAGGTCTCCACCGACGTCGCAGCAAACCCTCCGAGCGTGAAGCCTAGCTTCTCTTCATCGGCCCCAACGTTGAGGACGATCAACGTGAGCTTGCTCCCGTCCGGAGAGCGGAAGGCCGAAACGCGAACGTTTACCTTGCTACTGCTCGCGTCCACACGGACGTACCCCGGATCGGTGTAGCGAGCATAATGCCGCATCGAATAGTACTGATCGCGCACGGTGTAGTTCGATCCGTTCAACGCGATGAGCCCGCTCTTGTCCCAAATCAGGTCCCAGTAGAGCCAAGCCGAAACACCTTCGTCGACCAGGGAGTCGTGAATGAGCCAGGCTGTCTCGAAGCCACCATCGATCCCCTCGTCCGCGTCGGTCTGGAACTCGGTTTGAAAGATCGGCAGGCCCTTCGACGCGGCGCTAGCGGTCTTCATCGGGCTGACGTAGCTGTCGGGACCGGGATCGCGCCAGTCCCAAACGCCGTCATTTCCCATCTCGTATAGATGGTGCGCAACCGCCTGGATCTTGCTCGCGTCGAGAGCCGTCATGTAATTCGGCACGCGGTTATAATGCACACCGAGCGTCTCGGGACCGATGAGCTTCGGCGGCTCGGTCAACTGAGCGAGCTTCGTATGCACCTCGGTGAGGGCCTTTCCGTAACCAGGAAAGGTCGAGCTCTCCGTGGGTTCGAACTTGCACCCCTCCCAACTTCCCGGGATGAAGTCCGGTTCGTTCTGGATGCTCACGAAATCCGGCGCGATCCCCGACGCTCGATAAGCCTCGACGGCCCCGCTCCAGTATGTGGCAAACTCTGCGTAAACGAATTGACCGTTGACCTTCTTCAACGTGCAAGTCGCCTCGCCAGCGCAATCTTCCTTGCCGTTGGCCTTCAAAGCCGCAGGCGGAGACCACGACGTCAGCAGCACCTTGGGACGTCGACCGAGCGAGGTCGTTGCCCGATCGAGAATCTCTTTCTCGGCCGTGACGCTACTGCCCGTACTATGCTGAAAGGTGTTCCGGAAGCGCAAGATGTCGAGGCCCATTTGCGCGAACGCCAAGTCGTAGATCTCGGCCTTCTTGGCGTGAGAGGTGAGGCTCGACTGATACCACGCCACCGCGGCGCCGAAGCCTTCTAGGGTTTGGTACGTCGTGGCAGACGTCACGACGACGTTTGCCGTCGGTGTTCCCGTCACCCGCGTCCCCACGGAGGACGATGTTGCTCCCCCTGTACCCACGGCGCTCGAGCTAGTCGCGGCACCGCCGGTGTTCGAAACGCCGCCGGTGTTCGAGACACCGCCGGTGCCCCCCGCACCTCCAGAGTCCGAACCGCCTCGTGCCGCGACGCCTCCGGCTCCACCCTCGAGTTGGTCGTGTGATGCGTTCCCGGAGGAGCCACCACAACCCGTTACGTGAGCCAAGAGGAGCGTACCAAGACAGGGAAGGACGACGGCGCGCAATGCGAGTATCATGGGAGGATGACGGCCCTTTCTCGAACTCATGGTTCTGCCACATCGCGTTCCGGCCGCAAACGACCACCGCACGCACGGCGCGGCCCGTCATTTCCGCAAGCTCAGGACTTGTCCTGATTCACGTCCGCGTCGGAGGCGCTGGGCGGATTGGTTCTCCCCTCGACCCGCGACAGCGCCGTGCCCACGGCCTCCGCAGTTGCGCCGACGAGCGGCACCACGACGGGGTAGTCCATTCAACGTGGTCCGAGCACACCTACGGCTCCGACCGCTTCGCCGTCCGCAGCACGGAACGGGGCCGCGATCAGGCTCATTGCACTCTCCGAGCGCTCGGTAATGTCACCACCGAGAAAGACCTGCACCTCGTTGGCGTTGAGCGTGCGATCGAGCAAATTGACGAGACGTGCATGATCCTCGAGAGCGTGCATCATCGTCTTCAGTTCGACGCCATGCACGAGCTCGGGACGGTCGAGGAGCCTCGTTTGACCTTCGATGATGATGTCCGAGACGACGGCCCGCGCCTCGAGTGCGCGTTCGACCAACTGATGCTCGGCTTGTCCCAAACGTTCGATGGTGAGTCGCCCGTCCTCGCACGCACGCGCGAAGTGTTCGCGAATTTCGGAGAGAGAGCGACCGTCCGTGACTTGCTCGATGAGCTCGTGCAGTCGCGCAAGGTCGCGTTCCTTGATCGGCTCATCGACGTGAATGAACCGATTCTCGACGGAACCGTCGACGAACACGACGACGCTCAAGATCTCCTTCGGGCGCGTGGGAACGAACCGGATCTTGAGCACCGTTCGATCCGAGCTCGGCACTCGCGCCACGATGGCTGGTACGCCAGTGAGATCGGATAGAAGTCGCCCCGTGCTCCTCAGGACGTCGTTCGAGAGCGGCACTTCGTCGAGCCAGCCCGCAATCTTGGCTGCGGCTTCGGGACTCAACTGCTGCGTCTTCATCAACGCGTCGATGAACAGCCGAAACGCGGCCTCGGTGGGTACCCGACCCGCAGAGGTATGCGGCTGCATCAGATACCCGAGATCCTCGAGATCCGAGAGCACGTTTCGAATCGTCGCCGCCGAGAGATTGAAGCCGTACTTCTTCGTAAGAGTACGGCTTCCCACGGGCTCCCCCGTCGCGATGAACTCACTGACCGCGGCGTAAAGGACGGACCGAGCTCGAGGCGCGAGAGGCGGTGACAACCCGATACTTTACCCCTCTTTTACGACCTGGTTGTATCGGCCGCAGGAATCACACTGAAATTCGTACGACCACGGTCCTTCGCCGTACGCCGACTTCGACCCCTGCGAAGCAGCGACGACGGTGTGGTAGGGGTAGATACCCCCGCACGCCGCACAGTCGAACTGCGACATCGGAATAGAATGGGAGAGCGGATGGGCCGCTGGACCAATCCCGCACCCGCAGTGCCAGCTCGTCCCGTCCTCACGCTGCTCGACGACGCATTTCTCCTTGTAGTACTCCCGAAAATCCGGGCGCGTCCACTTCGGCTGTTCCGATGTACTCTGCACAGGGTCCGACATGACCCCGCGAGGGTACGATATGCTGTTCGAAATGCACAATCTCTGAGCCGCAATTCCTCTCCAGACACCCGAAAAGCCCGCCGGCCAATCCCCCATTCGGAAGCGTCCTCCCCGAAATTCCCGGGACTTTCGCGTCAGAGGCATCCCCGAGCCCGGCTCACCTGGACCACCACATTTTCTGGGTCCACCCCCGCCACATGGGTCCGAGAACTTCGGCCAGTCACGAGAACGCGCCTGAGGAAGGGGCAAAGCCCCCGCTTCACTCTCCGTGGCACCGAGAAGCGACCATGCCGTCCCATCGAGCAGCATCGCTTGCCTAGACCCCGCCGGCGGCCCAATCGGCTCGCAACGCAAAGCGCCCGAGGGCCGATTCCTCCCTATTCTAAGGCCAGGCCTTAACGACTAAGGGCGAGCGAACGTAGAGCATTCACCATCGCACCATCTCGAGGCCGCGACGCGCTATGCTGAACGGCGCGGGGCGACTTCGATGTCTTCGTGCGATGCAATCCAACCCTTGAGCCGCACTTCGTCGGGGTGCGGTCACGCGTCGCACGCGTCGCACGCGTCGCACGCCTCGCACGCGTCGCACGCCTCGCACGCCTCGCACGCGTCGCACGCCTCGCACGCGTCGCACGCCTCGCACGCGTCGCACGCCTCGCACGCGTCGCGGCGTCGGCATCGAACATCACCCATCGCACGTTGCATTGAAGCTCTCACGCGCGCGCGTCACGACCGGAGGAGATCGTCGTTGAATGCGGTGGGCGACTTGCAACGAGCCCAGCGCGAGGTTCATGTCGACATACGACACGCCCAGCGCGAGGTTCGTCACGCCATTCGAACGAAAGGCTCCCGTTCATGAGAGCCAATTCCTGCGAACGTTGGGTGCATCTCGGCAATCGCGAGACGAGCGGCGAGTGCCTCACGGAAAACGAGAAGCGATTCCGTCGTGAGCACCTGCATCGTTGCGCGGCGTGTTCGGCGGAAACCCGCTTCTGGTCGATGCTCGACGGCGTGCTCGTCAATCCGGATTTCCTCGAATCGCCGCACTCGAGTCGGCCCCCAAAGCCCAAGAAGAGCCTCTACTTTTGGGCGTTCTCCCTTGCCGCCGTCGTTGGCCTCCTCGTCGGAGCCACAACCCTCGATCACCTGCGGCGCAATCGACGTGCGACGACGGCTCGTCGGGAGGTAACTCAAGCTCTGCACGCCACGGTCCTTCGCACTCAGGGACATGTGCATATCGCTGCTCGCGACGCGCTAGCCTCCGGTTCGGTGCATGCAGGCGAACGAATCTCGACTGAGGAGGGGCGCACCTGCATCTCCGTCGAAGGGCGGGTAACGACGTGTCTCGCCGATCGCACCGAGGCTCATTTCGCCCAGCCGGAAGCCGACGTGGTTCAAGTTCACCTGCACCACGGTCATTTGCTTTCGCAACTCGAGCCTCGCGCGCGCCCCTACGTCGTCGTGACTCGTGCTGGTACGATCGAAGCAAAGGGAACCGTCTTCTCGGTACGCGTCGTCTCGCCGGAGCGCACCAGCGTCGTGCTCCACGAAGGGCGGCTATGGTTGAAGAGCGCAACTGGCGAAAGCGCCCTATTGACGGCTCCGGCTCGCGCCTTGATTGAAGGTAACATCCACGTGGAGCGAGCCGAAGCGCACGCAACTCCGCAGCCCGGAAGTCCGACCGCAGGAGCTTACGCCGTCGACGAGGAACTCATCAACCTGTCGAAGCACGACGCAGCACCGCCGACTCACGCAGCGCCCTCGGCCGAGCCGATGCCTCGAACGATGCAATCCGCGAAATCCGACGCGCAGCGAACCCAGCCACCGAGCGCATCCGAACTCCTCCGCCAGGCGCAACACGCTCGCGCGCTCGGCCAGAGTGCGTCCGCTCAACATCTCTACGATCAGCTCATCTCGACCTATCCGCAAAGCGATGAAGCGCGCGTGTCCTTGGTCTCCTTGGGCGAGTTCGAACTCTCGGAGTTGAAGCATCCGCATTTGGCCCTCTCCTACTTCAATCGATACCTGGCCCACGGCGGACCATTGACCCGCGAGGCGCGCTACGGAAAGATTCGAGCGCTCTCGGCACTCCACCGCACCGAAGAAGCCAAAGGTGCAGCCGCAAGTTTCGTCGCGGATTTCCCAACGAGCGTCCAAGCCGATGCCATTCGCCGTTCCTTCGTCCTTCCATAAGTCACTGCTCTTGGTGGGGGTTTGCCTTGGCGTGGCGACGGCTTGTCGAGCGACGGGAGACGTCGTTGCTTCGTCGAAGGGCGACTACGATCCCGCTCACCCGCCGGCACAATTCGCGTTGAGTGGCGACCTCGAGATACACGATCCAGTTCTCCTCGACGAAGGCGATGGCTTCCGCGTCCTCGGCTCAGGCGAAGGCCTGGTCAGCCGCACCTCGCCAGACGGTCTCACTTGGTCCGAAGGTGAGCCGATCTTTTCGTCCAAACCCGAGTGGATCACCGAACTCCTTCCAGACACAACGTCGCTCTGGTCTCCGAGTATCGCGAGCTTCGGCGGTCACCAACATCTCTATTATGCTGCCTCCACCTTCGGTCAGGACAGAAGTTGTATCGGTCATGCCGCTCGATCGCTCTCCAGCGTCGGCGCTTTCGAGGATCGAGGGCGATTGCTGTGCTCCAATCTTCAGACCGATACGGACGAGTTCAACGCGATCGACCCAAGCCCGTTCGTCGATGACACCGGCGCGGCCTACCTCGTTTTCGGTAGCTACCTCAGTGGCATCAAGCTCGTCGAGCTCGACGAGAACGGCGCTCTGCGCTCCAACGACATTGCCTCCATTGCCGCTCGTCCCCCGCCAGAAACCGCAGAACAAGCGCCGTCATTGATGAAGTGGTCGGGGACCTACTACTTGTTCCTCTCCTTCGATGCCTGCTGCTTGGGAAGCGCAAGCACTCATCGCATCATGGTCGGAAGATCGAAGGACATCCGAGGGCCGTACAAAGATCGCGATGGCAATCTGCTCCTCGAAGGAGGCGGGACCGAGCTGCTCGCGTCCGGCGAGCGCTACAAGGGCCCCGGGAGCAGCGAGATCTACACGAACGAAAAGACGCGCTGGCTCGTTTACCACGCGTACGACGCGGAGCGCGACGGGTTGCCAGTGCTCCGCATCGCAGAGTTCGCATTCGACGAAGCGGGCTGGCCCGTTACCACGGGCCCCTGACCCAATTCGAACGTCGATTCAACGATTGAGCCAGATCCGCAAGGCGCCACGAAAGATCTCTCGCGCGTGACGCTCGCGCCAAGGTTCGTGGCCGCACCGCTCGAGCTCGATGTACTCGAGCTGCGGAATGTGCTTGCGAAGGACGTCCCGAATCATCGCGCCAGGATGGGGATCGGTATCCCCCTGAACGAGCAGCACCGGAACGCGAATGGTGGCGAAGAGTTCGGGCTCGATGTGCTCCGCTTGCAGCCGCAATACGTCCTGCCAGGTCTCCCGATGTCCATCGGGATCCACGGGCAAATCATCGCGATCCGACTCGATCGGGTCAACGAGATCGTAGGACTCGACGAGCCCGAAGGCCGCGCCGAGTCGACGAAGGAGCAGCGCTCGCTCCGCAGGCGTCGCCGCGCCGGGGATCGCGGCTTCGAGCTCGGCGATTTGCGCCATCGCCGCGGGGCCGAGCCGCGTCGAAAGGATCTGTTTCATCGACGCTCTCGATGCCGAATCATACGTTCCACAGCCCACGAGCACGATCCGAGTGACCCGCTCGGGATGCCGCGCCGCGTAGGAGAGCGCCAGCATGGCGCCGAAAGAGTGCCCCACCAACGCCGCTCGAGAGGGCGCCACATCGGCCAAATCCCTCACGTGTCGCGCAACGGTGAGCGGTTCTCCCTCCGAGCGACGCTGCAAAGGCTCGAGCACCGTAAAGTCTTCGGCGAGCAGCTTGGCAAGCCCCACGGCAAATCCCGGCGCTCCAGGTCCACCATGCAAGACGACGACGGTGCGAGCCCCGGTTCCATATTGGCGGACCTGGATGTTCCCATTCGTCGGCATCGCTCGGTTTCCTTCTTTCGTCTTCGGCTACGTGAGGTACGTAGATACGCTACGCCCATCTTGCGGCCCCGGGCAACGATCCCAACTTGCCGGTCGCCAACTGCGACCTTTACCGCGTCGAATCAGCCCGAAACGCGATTCGTCGAGTCCGACGAGTCGCGGTCCATGGACGGCGCGCTCCGTGCGCTCTTCACGGAGAGGAGCAATCGTGCACTCCGGAGCAGTTCCCCGGGAAACCCCGACACGGATTCGAGCGCGTCGAGATCCGCAAGCGTCGCACGAGCACCGCGGTAGCTATACACGAGGGCAGCGACACAAGAACCGCCAAGGACAAAGCAGCCCATGCTGCGATGAAAATGGGCACTCATACCGAAAAGCGTCGCAGCGAGCACGATCGAGAGCACGATGAGCAAAGACAGAGCGAGCCGAACCCAAGCCAAGGCCGCCGAACGCCAAAGAATACGACCGAGCTGCAGCCCCTTGCGTTGCGAGTCGAACCACCCGTGACGCTGCGACGTATCGAGAATCACCCAGGACGACGTGGGAACGAGGGGGACGAAAAACACGTGTAGGAACCGCGTCGAGACGTAAAACACCCCAGGCACAGCATGCACCTTGCCGTAGAGGCGGGCCCCGATGACGACCATCCGCAGCTATTAGCCCAGATTGCGCGCGCAGCCAAGGGGACGCCCGCGCATTCGACGCCAAAGCCAAGCTCCTTCCATATGGCTCCCATTCCAATGTCGTTGCCCCCCAGGACCGCGCGCGCCGACGATACGGCGATGACTCGAACGTCGAAGGGCAGTTGCGACGCTCCCGTGGACTCGTTCGATACCAGTTCGAAGGGAAATCCCGAGGCCGCCTCTTGAATCTGCCGCTTCGTGAATAGGCAACACCACATCACTTGTGAGAGCTGGCGTTCCGCGAGGATCATCAGACGATAGCGTTCTTGCGGAATGGGCAGAGTCTCGTCGAGGAGGTTTCCTTCGAACGCCATGACGAGCAGGGACTCCTTCTCGGCGTCCTCGCTCAAGATCTTGGCGAGCGCAGGCGCGAGCTCCACGGCGTCCGTGGGATGCCCGAGGCGAGCGAAGGGCAACGTATTTCGCCCCGTCCGCGCCCCGACGTCGAGGACCGGACAGTCCCTCGACGCACCGAGCAGTCGCGCGAAATCGATCACCTTCGCGTCGGGATGTTCCCCAATTGCGGCTGGATGCGGGTATTGACCCATTCGGCGTATTCGCCTTCGAGCGTCGCCGGTCGTAAGTCGACGGACCAAGTGGGCGTCGTCTTTGGATGCGGACCCGTTTCGTAACCGACACGAATGCGGGAATACGTTGAGGTGAATGAGATTCCGTCCTCAACGGAGCGACGGAGGAACGCGACGCTCACGGTCGAGCGACGCCCGAAAGAGAGGCACTGGAAGGTAAAATTCCAGCTGCGCACGTACGCGACTCGGACGTACACTGCGCGGGCGATGGCGCCCCAATCCGTTTCCCTTCCAAGTCTCCTCGTCGGTGCTGCCTTGATGTTTGCCTGTGCGGCGCAACCACACCCCAATGCGAACACGACACCGAACGCCGAGAACGAATCCGTCTGCGCCCAGCGGGATCTCGAAGCAGAGATCCCAAGCGTTCGAAATCATCCGCTTCGCAGTCCGCCAAGAACGATGCCACGGACGAACCATCGGCGAACGAGAACGGTGCAGAGCGAAGCGCCGTCGACGCGAATGACGCCGCACCCTCTGCCGTGGAGTCGTCCACCGACGCTCCGAGCCCGGAGCACATCGCTTCCGAGCCGAACCTTCACCCCTTGGACGTGCTCACGGGGGGAGACACGGCCTTCCTCATCGATTACACGAACTCGGACGCACGCGAGCGCGCCGAAACGACCTGTCAGGCCCAAGCACGAAACGAACGTGGCGCAGTCGGCAAGGCGGCTCCGTCGAGTGGAAATGAAAGTGGAAATGAAGCCACCGATCAGGAAGAGGCCAATGAGGAAGCGGCCGAGAAGCTCCGCGAGCGCGTTCAGGCGTGTCTGAAAAAGGAGCGCAGCAAATTCACGGCAGACGTCCTGCGCTTTCGAAGGGACGAACGCGGCCAAGGCACTTTCACCGTATACCGCCGCACGGGTTCCGCACTTCCCGAGGTCCACGTCGCGCACGTGTCCTACGAAGAGGTCGATACACACACGGTCAAGGTCAAGATCGCTGGCAACGTGAACGGCGCGCGGCCAATCTGTCGAGATCAGAAGGACCTCGAGGTCAAGATCCCGAACGGTTACAGCATCGTCCTTCAGGATCCGGTGTACGGCAAGCTCACGTACGAGGCCAAGATTGGCCTCGTTGCTCGCTGACGTCGTAGCCGCATCGGTATGCAGTTCCGTGAGATTCACCCTTACGTCGAACACGCCGAGCGGGTAAGCTCTGCGCCTCGCTGACGGCCAACTTCGTGCGTCATGCTACGTATTTCGTCGAGTCGGCGAGAGATTTCACGGTGTCACTACTTGGCCGCCCATGCTCTACGATCGGTTTCGGTCCTCGAGGTTCGACGAAACACGGATCCCAGACTGCGGGTGGCTCGTCGGGACCTGCCCAATCTACGTGAGGAGAACGTCATGAGTCGAAGTCGCGCCTTTCTCGTACCGCTGTTCGTGCCCCTTTTCGTCCTTGCTTGTTCGTCATCGAGTTCCTCGAACGGCACCGGCGGTGCCGGAGGAGACGGCGGTCAAGCTGGCGAGTCGAGCGGAGGAGATGGCGGCACCTCGACTGCGAGCTCAAGTGCTGGAGGCAGCCCTGGCGGCGCAGGTGGCGCCCCAACGGGCGGGGTCTCCTCGACGGGCGGAAGTGGCAAGGGTGGAGCAACCTACAAGACCTGCGCGCCAGCGAAGGATCTCGGGGTGCGCATCGTCGGACGGAACGACGGCTGTGTCGCCGATGGCGTGCGCGTGGCTTGGCCAGGTTCGGGCTTCGTCGGTAGCTTCGACGGCACGGGAGTCAGTGTGAAGCTTCGCGAGCTGTCGCAAGCCAATCAATACGCGGTCCTCGTCGACGGCGTACTTCTGGATCAAAAGCTCGTCACCAAAGCGGGTGAAGGCACTTACTCACTTGCGACGGGCCTACCCCAAGCGACGCATCGCATCGAGCTCTATCGGCGCACCGAGGGAAGCTTCGGGCCCACGGTGTTCCTCGAAATCCCCGTTGAAGGCGGTGCACTATCGACAGCTCCTGCGCCGAAGGGCCGCTTCATCGAGGTCATCGGCGACTCGATCAGTTGTGGCTATGGCAACGAGGGGGAAACCTCGGGCTGCCCCTTCAGTGCCGACACCGAGAATCACTATCTGAGCTACGGAGCGCTGCTCGCTCGTCACTTCGACGCGGAGCTTTCGACCGTGGCGTGGTCGGGAAAGGGAGTTGCGCGCAACTACGACGGCGAAATCGCATTCCCGCGAATGCCCGAGATCTACAATCGCTCCATTCCAACGGACACGACGGTGGGCTGGGGCTTCGAACCGAAGCCGAACCTGGTCGTCATCAATCTGGGCACCAACGACTACAGCTCGGACAAAGATCCGACGGATAGCGAATTTACGAGCGCCTACGTCGGTCTGCTCGAGAATATTCGCTCGCACTACGCCGACGCGTACATACTCTGTACGATAGGTCCCATGCTATCGGGCACGGATCTCACGACGGCACGCAAGAACATCGCCGCTGCCGTCGAGACGCGGCACACCGCAGGTGACCCGAAGGTGGAGGCCTACGAGCTGACGACGGGCAATCCGAGCCCAGGTTGCTCATACCACCCCGATCTGACGACCCATCAAGCGATGGCGACGGAGCTCGCCACGAAGATCTCGAGCTACGTCGGCTGGTAATCATCGCACGTGACCATCCTACCGCGCCGAGGAGAAGTCCCGCGGATCTCCTCGGCGTCGTTCCATCTCGTGCGCGACGCTCGAGGTCCCGCGTGGCCGCTGCGAAGCTTCAGAGACTCGAAAGCACGGAACCAAGGACGAGTCTTTCGAAACGTACCAGCGGCGCGCGTGGCATGACGAGTTGATGACACGCCCTCTCGACTCGTCGATTTCGCCCAATCAAGGCAACAACACCGAACGGTCCCGTGCGTAGTGATACCGGATCTGCGCATCGGTATAACGATACTCACGCCCGACGGGACAGGCGTCACGTACGTCGAGCCAATGCGTCCAGTGATCGGTCACGCGTTTGTCGGTGGGTGCTGCGGCCGAGATCCGACGGGCCGCATCGAAGGACAAGAGACATGGCGCCGCACAATTCGCACAAGGTGGCAGCAGCCCGTCACTCGCCGTCGTTGCACCTGGTCCGGCACTCGCCGTCGTTGCACCTGGTCGGTCACTCGCCGTCGTTGCACCTGGTCCGGCACTCGCCGTCGTTGCACCTGGTCGGTCACTCGCCGTCGTTGCACCTGGTCGGTCACTCGCCGTCGTTGCACCTGGTCGGTCACTCGCCGTCGTTGCACCTGGTCGGTCACTCGCGGCTTCGTCGAACACCATCAGAGCACGGAGGGCGAGCCACGGACCGACCACGGGATGAACCGATAAATGCGACGGAGAAAGGGCGAGTGCTCCCGCGCGTTCGGCCCAACGCTGCAGCGGAGCGAAACCTCCCGCGTAGCGACGATGACCGTACACCACCGTGGCGGATACCCCGCAGGCCGCAAGACAATCCGTCAGAGATTGCTCGACGAACTCGTCGAGGGGATGCTGCGATGCCAAGCGTTCGGGCTCTGCGTGCATCTGACGACGAAAGCGCTCCCAGAGTGCGCGGCCGTTGCCGACGAGGAGCATGGGACCAAAGCCCAAGCTTCTCCTCATTGCGGAAGGCGCTTGCAGCTCCTCGACTACGGATGGCTCAGGTGACCGCGCCGGCGCCGAAAGAATCCCGAGGTCCTCGAGATCGCTCCTTGCCTGTGACGGCGGGATCCAAAACCGATGTTCGAACCCTCTGGATTCCAGTTGCGCCTCGAGATGACTCAGCATGCTTCTGCTCGGGTTAGGGCCCGCGATGCGGCTTCGCGCGAACGTACACCCATCTCGACGCGCATGGCAACGACGGGGACCAGCGCGGCGACGAAGATGGCAGCCGTTGCTACGGCGGGCATGTGAATCAAATGGCCTTGGCTGTCCGCCGACAAGACGAGCGAGCTCGAGAGTGCACCAATCGACGAAGCCAGATGCTGCACCGCTGACTGGGCGGACATGAATCGCGCACGTTGGTCGGGCCGGGGCACGCGGGAGCTCAGCGCATTCATCGGGACCCCACGCGCGCTCCCCGACAACATGAGCAAGGGGAAGACGAAGACGACCCACTCGACGTCCACCGGATCGATGAACCCGAGATACAGCGACAGGGCGAAGAGCATGGTTCCCGCAATGATGGGCTTCGTCGCACCGAATCGATCGACGAGCATCCCGATCCGTCGCGTGGCAAGGAACGTGACGGTCCCGCCAATCATGTAAATCAGCCCCAAGCGTTCCCGCGGGAAACCGAGGTTGTTCTGGAGAAAAGCAGAGATGTTCGGAACGACGGCAAAGACACCGACCATCGTCAAAGCCGTACCCAAGAGCGAAGTCAGGGAGAGAGCGTCGAGCAGCGCTGGGGAATCGACGGCACGCGACGTGCGACCGATGTGACCCCGAAGACTTGGCAAAGCGTAGACGACGAGAGACGACACGACCAGGCTCAGCGCAGCAACGGAGATGAACGGCGCCCGCCAACCGAAGTGACGAGCAATCTCGAGCCCCGCGGGGACACCGAGGATTGACGCGACGGAAAACGCAGTCATCACCGTACCCATGGCCTTACCGCGACGCTCGGAGGGCACGACGTCACTCACGATCGCAAGAGCGATGGCCGTCGCGGGCCCGCCAAATGCACCTGCAATGACGCGCGCGAAAAGCAACGAGTACATGCCTTGGGCAAGCCCACCGAGTACGGTGCCGATGGAGAGCCCCAACATCGCCACGGCGAGTGCCTTGCGTCGATCGAAGCGATCGAGGAACCCAGCACCGAGGATCCCCGCGATCGCGGCGGCCCCCGTGTAGCTTCCCCCGAGATAGCCGATATGCGCCGTCGAGATCCCGAGCGCCTTCGCGAAGTCGGGTCCGAGCGGCATGATCATCATGAAGTCGAGGATGTTGACGAACTGCACCGCCGCCACCAAAAGCACGACGGACCGCTCGCGGCGCAGATTTTCGGTCATAGGAGAATGGCAAACTCATAACGCACGTGATTGAAAGCGGTAGGCGGCGCGTGATTTCAGGGCGCTCGAGATGAAACGCCATTGGCCCATCCGGTCGGGCGTTTTGGCACCCGGTCGCCTTCGCGCTAAAGAATCGGGTGCGACGAGCCCTCGGAATTTGCTTCGCCGTCATCATCGGATTGTCTCTGCACGCGGGACAGACGGCGTGGGCAAAGCCAACCAACGGAAAAACCGTTCGTCATTCCAAGACGAAACACAAGGCGAGTCACGTGCGGCACCCGACGCCCCCCAAGCGGCGTTCGGATGCAGTGTTTCCTGCGAATGTCGAAGAAACGCCAGCATTTCGCCATGCTGCGCTTTCGAGTGAGGCGTGCTTACGCGAGATCGCGACGCGAGGCATCGCCGTTGCACCGGTGGAAGGGACTCACCGGGGGCTCGTCACTCCCGTACGGATCACGGGTCCCCTCGGTAAGGTTACCTTTCGAACGCAGTTCGTTGGCGAAGACGGCGGCCCCAGCGTTTACTCGTTGCTCGATTGCCGTCTGGCGCTCGCCCTCGATGATTTCGCTCATTACTTGGGCGAGCTCGACGTCATCGAGGTCCTTTATTCGTCGGCATATCGTCCTCCGCCGGAAGCGTCGCCCGAACGAGAGCGCGAGCTGCGACATGCCGGAGGTCTCGCCGTCGATGTCCATCGATTCAAGCGCTCGGATGGGGTTTGGCTCGACGTGGAAAAGGACTTTCACGGTCGCATTGGGGCGAAAGTTTGCGGCGCGCGCGCGGTCGCACCTTGGCCGAAGACGGATGCTGCAGTGACGCTACGCTCCATCGTCTGCGGGGCAAACGATCGTCGATTGTTCCAAAGCGTGCTGACGCCGAATTACGATCGCCCGCATCGGAACCACTTTCATCTCGAGGTCACACCCGACGTGCGCTGGTACATCGTGAGCTGAAAGGGAGTCCGAAGACGAGTGGCACGCGAGTGCACGGACCGAGTTGCCCCGAATGAAAACGCGCGCGAAGCGGCGGGCGTGATCGCGGTCGATCCATCCCTGGTGGCTCGGGTTGCTCGAGCGCGTCCCCGTGAGAGGCACTGTCCGAACGCCGGGCTGCTTCGATAAGTGCCCTCGATCGCCCCGTTCGTCGCCACCGGGCCGGCTGCCGACGAGAGCGTGCGTTCAGGTCCGAGCGAGTGCGAAAGCGCCGACCGCCCCGCGCCTTTACCGCGGGATTTCGGCAAAAAACCTCAGGTTTTGGTCAACTAGCCTGGGAGCCGTCCTGCGAGCTGCGATCCGGTGAGGCGAAAACCTTGACACTTTTCGAGGGATAGTCGGATGATCGCTCCCGGAATATTCCCCATCACCGGAGGATCCGTGACTGCTACTTTGCTCGCCGTCGACGACAGCAAGACCATGCGGAAGGTGCTCGAAATCACCTTCGCTGGCGAGGACTATCGGATGGTCCTGGTCAATAGCCCCGCCGACGCCATGGCAAAGGTCCGGTCGGAACGCCCCGTGATCGCGTTGGTGGACGCATTGCTCGGGGGCAACAGCGGCTACGATTTGCGCCAACAGATCAAGGCCGAGGCGCCACAAGTCGGCGTCATCGTTCTGAGCAGCAAGCAACACCCTTACGATCGCGTGAAGGGCGGAGCCGTTGGTGCCGATGACTTCATCGACAAGCCCTACGACTCGCAGGCGCTGATCGACAAAGTTGCAGCGCTGGCGCAGAAGCTCGCGAGCGCACCCGCGGTGCGACCTGCGGCACCGGCTGCTGCCGCGCCGGCACGCGCGGCGACCGATGGTGGAACGCGTCCAGGTCCGCTCGGACACGCGCCGCCCGCTGCAGCCTCGGCACCGATGCGCAACACGATGAGCTTCGGCGCGCCCTCGGGTGCCCCCGCGAGCACCATGCCGATCGCACGACCCGCACCTCAAATTTCTCCCGCGGCGCAACCGCCCGCGGCGCAACCGATGGCTCCGCAACCGGCCTCGCCCTTCGCGAAGCCCGCCGTCGCTCCGGCGACTGCGGCGCGACCCGTTGCTCCAGCTGCTGTCGCCCAGCACGCCGCGCCTGCTCCCGCTCCGGCTCCCGCCCCCGCCGTTCACGCGGCTCCGGCTGCAGCATCCCCCGCCGCGTTGGTCGGGGCTTCCATGGAGCAGAAGCTCGTCGCTCTCGGCCTAACGAAGGACCAGATCAGCGGCGTGCTCTCCCTCTCGCGCGAAGTCGTGGAACAGGTCGTGTGGGAAGTCGTCCCGGTACTCGCGGAAACGATGATCCGCGAGGAAATCAACCGCCTGACCGCGGAATGAGCCCCGCCAGGGCCACGCCTGCCCTGCAGTAAGCCCCAAGCGCTCGTCGAAATCGCCGCGAAGACCCGTTCTCCGCGGCAATTTTGCGTGGTTTTCCCAACGCTGCAGCGGCTGCACTGGCCCGCTTAGGTGCTAGGGTCCGCCCGCCATGCAGGAGCTGCCGAAGGCCTACGAACCCGTCGATGTCGAACCCCGTTGGTACCAATACTGGCAGGAGCTCGGCGTATTTCGCGCTGGCGTCGAACCGGGAGACACACGTCCGACCTACGTGATCCCCATGCCTCCCCCGAACGTGACGGGGTCGCTCCACATGGGCCACGCGTTGATGGGCACCATCGAGGACGCCCTCATCCGCCACGCGCGCATGAGCGGAAAGAATGCCCTCTGGCAGCCCGGGATCGATCACGCGGGCATCGCGACGCAAACCGTCGTCGAGCGCCAACTCAAGCGCGAAGGCAAGACGCGCCACGATCTCGGACGCGCTGCCTTCACGGCTCGCATCTGGCAGTGGAAAGAGCAGAGCGGTGGTCGCATCGCCGAGCAGATGCGCGTGCTCGGTTGCTCCGCGGATTGGGAGCGCACCAAGTTCACGATGGATTCCGGACCTGTCGAAGGCCGTCAAAGAGGCCTTCGTCCGGCTCTACGAAGAAGGTCTCATCTATCGGGCCACGCGCCTGGTCAATTGGGACGTCGAGTCGCAAACGGTGCTCAGCGATTTCGAGGTCGAAACCGAAGAAGGCGTCACGGGCGAGCTTTATGAATTTGCCTATCCCGTCGCGCAAACGGACCTTGGCGAGGGAGCGACCGAGCTCGTCGTCGCCACGACGCGTCCCGAGACGATGCTCGGCGACACCGCCGTCGCAGTGCACCCCGACGACCCGCGTTACAAGCACCTGCACGGCAAGTTCCTCAAGCATCCGTTCTTGGATCGCTCGGTGCCCGCGATCACGGACGCCATCCTCGTGGACATGGCCTTCGGCACCGGCGCCGTGAAGGTGACGCCGGCGCACGACTTCAATGACTTTGCGACGGGCAAGCGTCACGGTCTCCAAGAGATCAACATCTTTACCCTCGACGGGAAGATGAATCAGGAGTGCGGCGAGTTCGCCGGTCTCGATTGCTTCGTCGCGCGCAAGCAGGTGAAGGCGCGTCTCGTCGAGCTGGGTCTCGAGCGCGGCAGCAAACCGCACCAGATGACGCTCCCGCGCTCGCAACGCTCGGGCACCATCGTCGAGCCGATGATCTCGACGCAATGGTTCGTCAAGATGCAGCCCCTCGCCGAGCCCGCGCTCGAAGCGGTGCGCACTGGCCAGACGAAGATCCTCCCGGAAGAGTGGGTGAAGACCTACGAGCACTGGCTGACCAACATCCAAGACTGGTGCATCTCTCGCCAGCTGTGGTGGGGTCACCAAATCCCCGCGTTCTTCTGCGACGATTGCGGACACGTCCACGTCACGCGGGACGACGCGCCAACGGCTTGCCCGAAGTGTGGCAGTGCGAAGCTCCACCAAGATCCGGATTGTCTCGACACCTGGTTCTCGAGTGGCCTCTGGCCCTTCTCGACCCTCGGTTGGCCCGAGAAGACCCTGGAGCTCGAACGGTTTTACCCGGCGAGCGACATGGAGACCGGTTACGACATCCTGTTCTTCTGGGTCGCCCGCATGATGATGATGGGGATCCATTTCATGGGTAAGCCCCCGTTCAAGCGCATCTTGCTGCACGGAATGGTCGTCGACGAGACCGGCGACAAGATGAGCAAGGTCAAGGGCAACACCATAGATCCGCTCGATCTCGTCCACGGCGCCACCTTCGACGAGGTTGTGCAGAAAGCCCTTCCGGGAGCGTCGAAGGCCGAAGCCTTGAACAAGTTCCGCAAGGCTTATCCCTCGACGGCACAAATGGGCGCGGGTTTCCCCGCCTATGGTGCCGACGCGGTGCGCTTCACCTTGTGCAGCTATTCGCCCCAAGCCCGAAGAATCGCGCTCTCCCCGAAGCGCATCGAGGGATACCGCAACTTCTGCAACAAGGTCTACAACGCCGTTCGCTATGCCTTGGGTCACGTCGAGGGTGTCGAGCTCTCGGGAGCCCCACCGAAGTCGCCGAAGCTCCTACAGAACCGTTGGATCCTGTTGCGCCTGGTGAAAGCCATCACCACGAGCGAGACGGGGATCAACGAATTCCGCTTGGACGAAGCCTCGGGAGCCCTCTACCACTTCTTCTGGGACGAGTTCTGTAGCTGGTACCTCGAAGCGACGAAGCCCATCTTCATCTCGGGAACCGACGACGAGAAGGCCGAAACACGAAGTACCCTCGCGCACGTCATAGAAACGGCCCTGCGCGCGCTGCATCCGTTCATGCCGTACATCACCGAGGAGCTCTGGCAGCGCGTGCCTCGCCCGACGTCGCGCCCGAAGTCGATCGCCCTCGCGCCGTATCCCACCGCGGCCGATGGCCACCTCGACGAGGAAGCGGAGCGCGTCTTCGGTGCACTATCGAACGCCATCAGCGCGGCCCGCAGCATGCGCAACGAACATGGGGTCTCCCCGAGCGCCGAGGTTCCCTTGAACCTACGACTCTCGGATCCGGGCTCATCACGGCGCTCCAAAACCAAAGCTCGATCATCAAGTTCTTGGTCCGCACGAGCGGCGATCCGATTATCGAAGCCGAGGGCGGCGAGCGTCCGAAAGGTAGCGTCGTCACCGTGCTCGAGGGTGTACAAGTGCTCGTCGGACTTCGCGGACTCGTCGACGCGAAGAAGGAAGCCGAACGGATTGCAAACAGCATCAAGAAAGCCGAGAAGGATATCGGCGTGCTCGAGAAGCGGCTGAACAATCCCGCGTACGTCGAAAAGGCCCCACCGGAGCTCGTGACCGAAGTCCGCGAGCAACTGGCGAGCCTGAAACGACAGGTCGTACAATTGAACGACGCCAAGCACCTCGTCGACGAGCTCGGTTAGCGTCCTCGGATATCCGCCCCCAAGATCCGCACTCGCGGATTGCTAGAACGGTCACGGTTCCACGCATATCGAATCCCCGAGGCCGTTCTAGCTCTCACTCCAATCGCACTGTCACGCTGGGATCGCCCATCGGTCCCTACGCCTTCCGACCACGAGGGATCCGATCATGGTGAGCGCTCGCGCCCAGAAGTTTTCACGAATCATCACGACGGTGCCCCGAGCCATTGCGGAGCCCTTCGGCTCGGCCTTGGTCGAGCTCGGCGCCGGCGCCATCGAGGAGCGTCCGACGCGTCATGCCGATACGGTCGAAATCCTCCTCTCGCTCCCCGCGGGTGAGGCCGTCGAACCTTGGCAGGGCGTGATTCGCTCTCTCTATCAAGCCTTCGCAGAGGAGCTAGAAGTCGACCCCGAAGACTTCACCATGCGCACCGAGCATCACGAGCTCGACTACCACGCGGGTTGGCTGAAGCACCTGAGCCTGGTACCGCTGACGCCAACGCTCGCCCTCGCTCCCGAAGGCGATCCGACGGAAACACCGGAGGGCGCGACGCGGCTCGTCTACGTTCCTCATCCGAGTTTCGGCGACGGAACACACGTCACCACTCGATTGGCGGCACGAGCCCTCGAGCGTTGCCTCGCGAATACATCGATGGCAGGCGCCGTTCTCGACGTGGGAACGGGCAACGGCGTACTCGCGTTGGTTGCGGCCCATGCCGGCAAGAGTGTCTTGGGCATCGACATCGATCCCGAGGCCGTCAGCATCGCCCATACGAACGCGGAGAAGAACGGCTTGGACGCACTCTGTCGATTCGAGACGACTCCACTCGAGGCCATTCAGAAGAAATTCGAGCTGGTCGTGGCGAACCTCGAACCCCGAACGCAGCTCGAGCTCGCCAAGGAGATCGCTTCGCACACGAAAGCGAACGGAACGGTCTTGCTCACGGGCTTTCTCGGTGACCAAAGCGAAAGTATCGTCGAGCCCTATCATGAGCTAGGGTTCGAGGTCGTCGAAACCACGACAGAGGACGATTACGCCTTACTTCGTCTATTCAACGGCACCAGCGTCGCCGAGGTTGCCCGGTGACGCGAAAGACCTCGCGTCAAGGCGCAGGTTCACGAGAATCGCGCGGCCGTCAAAGTCGCGGGACGGCGAAGTCGAGCAACCCCGACGTCACTTTCGTCGAGACTACCGAGACCGACCGCGCCGACGCACCGCTTACGTCAGTCGCGACGCGCGAGACCGACCGCGCCGACGCACCGCTTACGTCAGTCGCGACGCGCGAGACCGACCGCGCCGACGCACCGCTTACGTCAGTCGCGACGCGCGAGACCGACCGCGCCGACGCACCGCTTACGTCAGTCGCGACGCGCGAGACCGCGCACACCGCAAACGTGAGCGATGACGGAATGGAAACGGATCATCTGCTCCCACCGAAGACACCATACGACGACGAGGGCATCCCACTGCAGCCGTGGCCCGGGCTCGCCATCTTTGGCTTGGGTGCGGTCATCGCCTTCTTGCTGATGTCCCACGATGGACAGCTGCCCTTCGGGATCCCCCTCGGCGCTATGGCTTGTGCCGTTGCATCCCTTGGACTCGTCGCCACCTTCGGCAGCTTCGTCCCTCACCCAACGATGGCGATTCGGGCGGCACGCAGCGAACTCGGCAGCACATTGGCGGGATTTACGCTGGCACTCGCGTTCTTCGTGATCGCGACGCGGAGCATCGTCCACGGCACCTTACCGGGAGGAGCAACTGCCGCGGCGTTGCTTCTACCGGGATTGCTCGCGATCGCTGCCATCCAACTCTACCGCGTGTTCGACGCAGTCCGCGCAAGTCCGGGCGCGTCGACCGTCTTCAGTCATCCGTCGCTTTGGTTGGTTCTACTGACGCTGGCCGTTTACGCACCCTGCCTCGGCAGCTTCTCCCTCATCGATCCTTGGGAAACCCATTACGGCGAGGTCGCACGCGAGATCCTCGCACGCGACGATTGGATGACGCTGTGGTGGGCGCAGGACGGCTTCTTTTGGTCCAAACCCGTCCTGGACTTCTGGTTGCAAGCCTTGAGCTTCGCACTCTTCGGTGTTCGCCACGCCCCCGACGCGATGCTCGCAAGCATCGCCACGGGACACGAGCCTTATCCCGAATGGGCGGCACGGCTGCCGATGCTGCTCCTTTCACTCGTCGGACAACTCACGCTGTATGCGGGCGCTCGCGCGTATATCGGCAAAAGGGCTGCGTTCCTCGGTTCCGTGGTGCTCGTCGCCGTCCCTCATTACGCACTCATCGTGCATCAGTCGATGACGGATTTGCCGTACATCGCCACGTTGATGGCTGCGGTGGGTCTCGTGTTGCTGGGATTGCACACTGAAAACGACGCCGTCGTCACGGGGTATCGAATCCCAATGGGTCGGCGCACCATCGTACTCAGCGCTCACGGCCTCTTGCTCGGAACCGTCGTTCTATTTGCGTTGCCGCAGATCCTCTACCTGGTTTCTCGCAACGTCGGACTCGTCGCAACCGGGAGCGACCCAGGATTCTACTTCCATCCCGATCGATTCTTCGCCGGATCCGGCGGCGGCAATTGTGGACTACCGGGCAACGAACTCTGCCGTTTGCGGGACGCGGCCAACTCGACCCCGCAGCCCAGCCTATGCGCCCTCATCTGGACGCTCCTCCTCGCAGCAGTCCTCTTCTCTCTCCGCAACGAGCGACGGAAGAAAGAAATCTATCATCTCGGAGCGTGGCTGTTCATCGCCCTTTCGGCCCTCGCAAAAGGACTGCCCGGCCCGGTCATGTTCGTGGGAACCGTCCTTGCCGTCCTTGCCGTCACACGGCGATTCTCGGAGACGTTCCGCATGAGCTTGCCGGCTGCACTCACCATCTTCGCGGTGATCGCGTTGCCCTGGTTCGTGCAATCGACCGTCCGACATGGACCGGCATTCTTGGAACGCTTGTTCGTGCACGACATGTACAAGCGAGCCTTCGAGCACGTCCACGACACCAACACGGGTGATGACGTTTCGCTCCGCTATTACTTGTGGCAACTCGGATACGGTCTGTTTCCGGCAACGGGCGTCGTCACCGTGGGCGCACTTTCGGCACTCGGCGGCACCGACGAACGCTCTCCGCGTTCACGGATCCTCTTTACGACGCTGACCCTTTGGTTCCTCGTCGGGTTCGGGATGTTCTCCCTGACGCTGACCAAGTTCCACCACTACATCATCCCGGTTGTTCCGGCGGCGTGCTTGCTTGCAGGTCCCCTGCTCGAGCAGCTCCTCGACGGACTGCGCCTGCCCTTCGCAAGGACGAGGACGATCAAGCGCACGAGACCTCGCTACGATTTTCTCCTCGTCGGAGTCGTCGCAGCCTGCGTCGTGGGTTTTGCTGGACTGGATCTGTTCGGCCCGAGTCCGCCTCCGGGCGGCGCCGCGCGTCTCATCAACTTGGTGACGTACAATTATGCGCGTCCTTGGCCCCCCCATTTGGACTTCTCTCGGGAACTCACGGCTTTCACCGTCGTAGCAGTGCTCGCGTGCTTGGGCCTGATGCTGCCGAAGGTGCCCCGCGCGATCGCCACACTCTCGCTCCTCGTCTTGTGCCTGACTTTCGCGACGTGGCTCTGTGACCGCTATCTGCCGCGGGTCGCTCCACACTGGGGACAGCGCGAGACGATCGCGACGTATTATCGAACGCGCAACGGACCCGAACAGCCGCTCGTTGCGTACCAGATGAACTGGAAGGGCGAGAACTTCTATACCGGTAATCGCATTGCAACGTTCATCTCGACGGGCGATCGTTTCAAACAATGGGTGAAGCAACAACGGCAGGTCGGCAAGACCGTGCTCTTCTTCACACTCGAGCACCAACGCCTCGGCTCACTCAAGAGTGAGTTGGGTCAGGTCCAGAACTTCGAGGTGCTCACGGACAAGACGCTGAACAACAAGTTCACGCTCGTGCGCGTGACGCTCTAGCTGGTTTACTCGATGGGTGGAGTTCCGCACGAAAGCCTTGGTCTACGCCCCTCGCGAAGCCAACGAACCGAGGCGCCCTGCATTCGTCTGGATGACGAGTAACTCGCGGTGAAGGGTTGGTGAACGACTTGCCCGGACAGGTCGACCATCGCGACCTCACGCGCCCCGAGCGGATGAAGACGCGCTCACTGCACAAATATCGAACCGACCGCCGCTCTCGGGCGCTTACGGCGGTCATTGGGCCGTCAGGAGTGGCCCACCCTGCGCCGCGCCGTTCCATTCCAAGCGCTGCAAGCGCGAGGGTCAGCACGAGCGGAATGCGGCAATTCGACGAGAAGAGGCCCACCGCGGGGCCTTTGGTCGACAGGACTGCGCAGCTTTTTCGCCAAATTGGCGAGCTTTGCGGCCAAAGCCCACCTTCCAACGGTCTCGCCCTAGGCAAATGGTGCCAAAGGCTGCTAACACTGCGGCCGCGCCCGGGCCGACTCCGCCTGAGCGGTTCCAGAACGATGTCTGCCGTTTGGGGCAGAGGAGGATTCTCAGATGTTTTCTTTTGGAAATAAGCGTTGGCTGGTGAGCGTTGGTGCCACCTTGGCCATTGCGGTCATGGGTGCAACCCTGGCTTCTTCGTGCAAGCCGAAGGGCGCAACCAGCAAGGCAGATGCTGCAGCATCAGGTTCGGCCTCGGCAAAAGCCGGTGGACCCGAATTGAGTGCCGCCTGCCAGTCCTACGTCGATGCCCTCTGCGATAAGGTCGGCAAGCAATCGCCGACGTGCCAGACGGTGACCCAGGCCGCCGAGCTCCTCTCGCCTGCCGCCTGCAATGCCGCCAAGCGCGACATCAAGTACACGACGGACAAGGTTGCAGAGAAGCGCAAGTCCTGTGACACCCTCGTGTCCCGCCTCTGCGGTGAACTCGGTAAGACGACCGAGACCTGCAAGATGGTCGAGACGCACACGAAGAACTTCCCCCCCGAGCGCTGCAAGATGATGCTCGAGCGCTACCCCGAGGTCATTGCCGATCTCAAGCGCATGGAAGAGCAGAACAAGCCTCTGTCGGCTGACAAGCAGGCGCTCATCGCGAAGAACGATGCACCGTCCTTCGGCCCCGAAAACGCCAAGGTCACGATCGTCGAGTTCTCCGATTTCCAGTGCCCCTTCTGTTCGAAGGCCGCCACGACGACGACGGAGCTCAAGAAGAAGTACGCGGGCAAGGTTCGCATCGTCTTCCGTCAGTTCCCGCTGAGCTTCCACGACAAGGCGCACGTTGCTGCCGAAGCTGCTCTCGCAGCCCACGCACAGGGCAAGTTCTGGGAGTTCCACGACAAGGCCTTCGCCAATCAGAGCGCTCTCGATCGCCCCGCGCTCGAGAAGTACGCCCAGGAAATCGGCCTCAAGGTGGACGAGTTCAAGAAGGCGCTCGACGACAAGAAGTTCGTTCCCACGGTTGATGCGGATCTCGAACTCGGCAAGCAGGTGAACGTCCAGGGCACGCCCACCATGTTCATCAACGGCAAGCGTGTACAGAACCCGACCGACGCAGAAGCCGTCTCCAAGATGATCGACGAAGCCCTCAACGGCTGATTCGGTCGCCTGGATCGTCTCCAAGTGCAATGAGGCCCGCTTCCCTTATCCGGGGCGGGCCTTTTGCTATTTCGGCTCAGACCGAAGTCGCGTAGTGCTCGACGAGCTCTCGCCCAAGAGTCTGAAGGAGCTCGAACTCGCCCGCCTCGATGCGCTTCTCGTCGAACTTGCCGAGTTGCGTCTCGAGGGTGGCTTCCGCTTCGGCCGTCAGTCGCCCTCTCACCAAGGCATAGAGGTCTCGATCCTCGTAATCGATGTGATTGCGCATGAACCCGACGAAGCGCTCCGCCAGTTCCACGACGCGCCTCCGATCATGCTCCGACCACGGCGCAGCTTGTAAGGCGAGATGACGTAACGTCTGCAGCAGATGTCGCTCGAAATCATGCTCCTTGCGCATGCGCAGCATGATGCCTTCGTCCCAACGAAGACCCGAGGCGACCAGAGCCGGCATCAGGAACTCCTCTTCCTTCTCGTGGTGGATCAGATTCCGCAAATTCGCGAAAGAAGGTGACGAAGCGCAAGAGGTCACACCGAACCGTGTCGTTGTCGTCGCCAATCGAGTGCACGCATGTCGACAACGCCGAAATGACGCCCTCGATGAGACGATGTTCGGCAAACAATTTTCTACGGCACTCATGCAAATCTCCGAACTAGCAGAGGCTTCTCTAGAGTCGTGACGGGCACGCTAGCATGATTTCTGGAACGCCCGCGCGGCGAAGTCCTCCGACAGCGCTTCGAGCAACCCATCGATCGTGTATTTGCTAGCAGTAACGTGGACCTTGACCCCCAACTCGACGAGGGTGGCCGTCGTGATTGGACCGATGCTCGCAACTCGGGTTCGTTCGAGAAGCGAAGCGGCGTCTGCACCGAGCGCGTCGACGAGCGAACGCGCCATGGAGCTCGACGTAACGAGCACCGCGTCCATCCCAGTCTCGGTCAAGTAGGCACGCAGTAGAGAGCCGCTTTCGGCCGCGAGACACCGGGTACGGTAACCTGCCACGACGTCCACCGTCACTCCACGTTCGCGCAAGGTATCCGGCAGCACTTCGCGAGCCTCCGCCGCTCGAAACAGGAGCGCGCGCCGAATGGGGCCCGCGTCGAGCAAGCCGCGCAACAATCCCTCCGCAACATGCTCGTCTGCGACGAGGTCCGGTCGAATGCCGAACTTGAGGAGTGGCTCCGCCGTCTTCGGACCAATGACGCCCACGCGGCTCGTACCAAAGGCGCGAGCGTCGCGCCCTTGACGCTGCAGCTCCATGACCAATCGCTCCGCGCCGTTGGCACTCGTGAGCAACACCCAATCGTAGGTGGTGAGCTCCCGAGCGGCGCGCGCCACGGCTTCCTTGTCCGGCGGATCTTCGATGGCGATGAGCGGCACCAAAGCGGCTTCCGCTCCTCGCGAGCGGATCGCCCGAGCCGTAGCCCGGGCTTGGTGTTCAGGCCGAGGTAAAAGGAGCCGTTTGCCAAAAAGTGGATCGGAGTCGTACCAGCGCAGCTGCTCCCGGAGACTTACGACGTCGCCAACGACGATGACGCTCGGATTGCGAAGCCCTTTGACGCGCACTCGCTCCGCCAACGTGCCAAGCGTCGCAACGAGAACCCTTTGCTCCGGTCTCGCTCCCCACTCGATGACCGCAGCCGGCGTTTCTCCAGAACGACCGCCGTCAATCAACGCGGAGGTAATCTCTTCGATGCGCCGCATGCCCATGAGGATGCACAACGTATCCGAGGCAGTGGCAATCCGTGCCCAAGCCTTTTCGCTCCAGTGTTCCCCATGTTTGTCCGTGCCAGTGACGAAAGTCACACTCGACGACAGGTCACGGTGAGTCAACGAGAATCCGGCGTACGTCGACGTTCCGACGGGCGACGAGATGCCGGGAACCACGCCGAAGGGAACGCCCGCCTCGACGAGCGCCTCGGCCTCCTCGGCCCCGCGCGCGAACAGATAAGGATCGCCGCCCTTGAGCCGCACGACGAGTTCTCCACGATGAGCAAAGTCGATCATCATCTTGATGATCTCGGACTGCGGCACGGTGTGGCACCCGAGTCGTTTGCCTACGGAGATGAGACGTGCCGAGGACTGACACTCCTCGAGCAACGCCGGATGAGCGAGAGCGTCGTAGAGCACCACGGTCGCGCGAGAAAGGAGCTCGCGCCCGCGAACGGTGATGAGGGAGGGATCTCCCGGACCTGCGCCAACGAGCCAGACCTTGCCGATTTCGGACATGCGACGCCAACGGTAGCAACATGAGCGCCGGCTT
>JASGIX010000014.1:0-108763 GCA_049840955.1 Polyangiaceae bacterium | reverse complement strand
TGTATTGCTAAGGTTAATAGGGAAACACGATAGAATCCGAACAGCACCTGACGCGGATACGACTGCCACACTCTCCCTGACGGACACCACCCGCGGCGCCGCGTTTCGTGATCGCGATGGTCGCACCGTCCTCGTCCTTTGGGCCCGCGGCGCGGGGGAAGACGAATCCGCAACGGCAACAATCAGCATGCCGACTGCGGCAAGCTACGATGTTTACGATTGGGACTACTCCGCAACGAGCAAGAAATCATCCATTTCCGCAGGAGAACCCTTGCCACTCATTGCGACACCGAGGATCTTCTTGCGCACCACGCCGTGAACGGACGAGCTCAGCTGCGAACCGCGCAAACCGACATCTCGAGTGACGGCACCCCGCGCTCAGCTGCGAAGCGCGCAAACCGACATCTCGAGTGACGGCGCCCATGCGCACCGACACCTCCGGTGACCAGCGACTTGCACGTATCGTTACCTCGAATGACCAGCGACTCGCAACGAGCCGTATTCTCGACGCGAGCCACGCGGGCGTCGCTCTCGGTCCGGAGTGAATGCGGCACCAGCTGGACGCGCGAACCGACGAGGCTCACAACGATGATACGGGAATTCCGCCATTCTTTTACGACTCGCGACGGAACAAAGGCCGGCGAAATCGAGGTCAAACGACGTTCGTAACACACGCTCACTTGCGCCGGCCCTTCCTTCCGCTATGCGGACGACGGACATCATGACGATTCGTAGGATTGGCCATTGGGTAGCACTCGGCATCCTCTTCGCTGCCACGAGCTGTAGTTCGAAAAAACGCGATTACGCAGACGGCTCCGGGGGCAAGGGCGGAGAAGCCGGCGAAGATGGAACATCGACAGCCGCCCGGGGCGGGAGTTCATCGACCGGGGGAACCACGTCGACCGGGGGAACCACATCGACCGGGGGAATCTCAAGTGGTGGAACCAACTCGACGAGCAATGGCGGAGCCACAGGTTCGAGCGAGGGCGGAACGACCGGTCTCGGCGGCACCACGTCGACGGCTCAGTGCCAGGTCGACGCTGATTGCGCCAATCCCGACGCCTACTCCTGTGTTGCCAAGTGCGATCAAGGCACCTGCACTTTGGCGGTAGACCCGGCGAACTTCGCCCTTGGAAGAGCGAGCTATAGTTCGGCCGCAGCTCCGACGGATGGTTTCTGGGACGCAACCAACTCGCCCTACGTGGTGTACGCACCATATAAGGACAGCGACAGCGCCGCAACCTTGACCATACAAAAGGTGAAGGCAGACGGAACGGATAATGGCGGCCCAATCAACGTCACCCTCCCGACAGATTTGGCGCAGCCGACGCAACTCGTTGCATCGCTGACCGGCACCACACTTGGTCTACTCTTTGGTGCCTTGCAAACCCCTGTTTCGGGTGCGCCGAACAACACGACCCAACTCCTTTTCACGACGACGACGGGAGCGGCCGCAACGCCTATCCCAGTAAATGTCTCGACGACGAATGGCCAGGTCAGCGATTACGCTCACTACCTGTTTCTCACGTCCAGGCCCTCGAGCGAATGGCTCATGTTGCATTTCGCCGGAACCGGCACGACCCATTGGGCGGGATACGCAGGCCCTGTCACCAGTGCAACGACGTTTGGAAGCTTGTCTACTGGACCGCTCGATAACCACGGCTCGGCCGCCATCGTAGGGGACACAGTGATGGTAACTGGACTTTCGTGTACCAACTATCGCACGGGGATTTGTACCGCTCCGAACCTCTACTTGCGACGATACTCAGCGAGCGATCTCTCCGCTCTCGGAGGAACGACGGATCTCCTCGGAGTGACGTACGGCGGGGGCAACCCGCCCGCAATGGTCGCCCTCGGCACGACGATGGCCGTCGTCTGGTCGGATATCAACGCGACCGGGGAAATCTTCATGGGTACGGCACTGGTCAACAAGGACGGCACATTCAAACAGCCCCCCGTCAAGACCGCCTCGACGCTTATCCCCAAAGCCATCGCTCCCACCTCCAAGGGCGGTCTATTGCTCGTGGCGACACGCTTCGACGCCAAAGCGGCTACTTACACACCCGTTCTCCAAAGACTCACGGCCAGTCTGGAGCTCGACGGGCAGTCGTACGCGATAGCAAACCCGGCGACGACAAATCCACTGACCTTCGTGCACGCGCATAATTCTACGGACGGCCGAACACTCGTGACCTACCGCTATAGCAACAGTCCCTATCGGCGTATCGTCCACACCGACCTGTGCCAACAATGACCTCGACCGCGCAACGACTCATCGAATCCTATGGCCTCGAGCGTCATCCCGAAGGTGGATACTATCGGGAAACCCATCGGGCCACGCAGCGAGTCACGCGCGACGAATCGGATCTCGAACTCGCCTTTAACCGTCGAAGTCTCTCGGCTTCGACGGCCATCCTGTACCTCCTCGAGAAGGACGATTTCTCCGCCCTGCATCGGATCCAAAGTGACGAGGTTTGGCACTTCTACGCGGGGGATCCCTTGCGCGTCGTGACGTTGAAGCCTTCGGGTGAACGCGAGGATTTCATGCTCGGAGCCAACCTCGATCGCGGTGAGCGCTTCCAAGCCTGTGTACCCGCCGCACGATGGTTCGGAGCCCATCTCGAGACGAATCGCGGCTTCTGCTTGGTTGGATGCACCGTAGCTCCCGGGTTCGAGTTCGCCGATTTCGAGCTCGGAACTCGCTCGAAACTCCTCGAGATGTATCCTCAACACGCGGCGATCGTCCAGGCGCTCACCCGAAGATGACCAACTCCCTTGCGGACGCCCTAAGACGGGACGAGACCCTCGCGGCCCTCCTCGCAGCTGGGCTTCCCGAGGCGCCCCTCCTGGCGTTGGCGGCAGAGGCTCAGTGCGCAGCGCTCGACGCCCTGCAACGCGGGGACGAGGAAGGCGCGCTCGGTCGTACGATCGCCATCGCCGAGCGCGCCCTCGACGAGCTCGCGGCGGCTCGCCGCCGTTCGTTAACGGTGCTTCCCGATCTCGCTTGTCGAAAAGGCTGCTCGAGCTGTTGTCAGTTGCGCGTCGAGATCACCGAACTCGAAGCGCGACGACTCGTGGGTCCGATCCGCGCCTTACACTTGGAGTTGACGATCGAACAGCGCGCGCGTGAAGTCGGGAGTCTGTCCAAGAACGAACGGCTGAAACGACACGTGTCCTGTGCTCTGCTCGGCGAGGACGGCGCGTGCCGAGTCCACGAGGTCCGTCCCTTGGCCTGTCGAGCCGCGAACTCCTTCGATCGCGTCGCTTGCGAGCGCGCTTTTGCGGCTGCAGACGTAACCGCACCGCTTCCCGTGGATTCCCCTCGCATTGGGATCCAACGCGCCTGCGCCGTGGGATTGCGCACGGCTCAGGCACTCCTCGGTTTGCCGAATGACTTGCTCGAGCTCCATGTCGCGGTGACGAGAGCTCTCGTCGTCGACTCCGGTGCGACGAATTCGCCGGAGTAAACAGAGGGAAGCCACGGCGAGCCAAGCCCAGCAGGCGCCCCTCGTTGACCCCCGCTGCCCGGTCTCTGTTCGGACGGGTGTCGTATGGGCAGCGACTGCCGTCTTTCGTGCGATTTCTCCTCGATAGCGAGCGAGCCGAGCTTCGCACTCCGACGAGATCGGAAAAATCCGCTCTACCGAGGGGCGTTCCGCGGTAAAACGCTACCGAACGTCCATGAATGGCCCAACAGCCTCGAATTGTCCCCATTGCGGCGCACCGCTTTCTCCCCCCGTTTCAGGACTGTGGAACTGCGCGTACTGTGGTCATTCCGGCGCGGTCCCAACGGTCCCAGCGGTCGTCCGTCAACCGATCGCAGCTCGACGCAATGCCAATGGCGCAGGTCCCGGTTGCGCGCTGGCCTTGGGCCTGCTCGTCGCAATCGGCGGCGCGGCGCTCGCCGCGGCAATCCTCGGCAATGGCGCGTTTCTATCCGTGAAGCACACGACGGAGATCTCCGCTGGCACGAAGTCCCGCGACGGCAAAGCGAACCCCGCACACGCTGACTTCATCTGGGACGACGTTGGCGGCCCGCCCATCGTCACGATGATCGACGGCAAGGAAGCCGTGGTCGGACGCGGACGCACCGTGCGCGACGGCAATCGACTCTGGGGCATCGTCACGGATTCTGCGACGCTTTCGGAACGCTATCGACTGGGGCCCTTCGGAACCTACGGCGAGGGCTACCTCAGCACCCATTTTGCCGTCACGAATGGGCTCGTGCTCGCGACGGACTTCCACTCGAATCTCCACTTTTACGAGCTCTCGACTGGCAAAGAGACTGCGACCTTGCAGCTCTCCGATCGGGTCGAATGTCTGTCCGTCGTAGGAGACGGTCGGGTGCGAATCGAGCAAGTTGACGGAAAATCCCTCTTCGTCGACGTCGCGACGCGAACGACGACCGCCGCGCCGCAACGACGCGCACGGGGCGACAATCTCTGCAAGCGTCGCTCCGTGGAGCGCCTGGCTCGTCCCGCATCGGAGGCCCCCGCCGTTGACGGCTTTGCCGCTCTCCGCGTCTTCGTCGATGGCGACGAGGCCATTGCAGCGGGCAAGAAGTCGCCGGGAACCCCGATCCCGTGGGTGGTCGGCTTCGAACCTGGGTCGAAGCGCGTCCGCTTCAGGCAGCTCTTGCCCAATGTCGATCCGAATACCGTCGATGCGAGCTCGGAGCTCGCGGGCGCACTCGCTTCGCACCGATTCGTGAGCGTCTATCCAGTCGGCTCCGAGAGCCATCGCTTGACGGCCTTCGATGCACGCAATGGCGCACGTCTCTGGGACGTCGAGTTGCGCGGCATCTTCGCCGTCAATCGCATCGAAGACATCGTGCTCTCGGAATCCTTCGTGTACGCAGTCCGCACGAGCTCCCTCGACGTTCTCGACGCGAGGACGGGACGACTCATCGGCGCCATTGGCCAAGACACGTACGACAAGTAGACTCTTGGCTGTTCAGTATTGGCCAGATTTGGCAGAAGTAGGTGCCATCGTTCTTCTGGCTTTCGGCGGTCAGCGGTCAGCGATCAGCGGTCAGCGAGCAGCGATCAGCGGTCAGCGGTCAGCGATCAGCGAGCAGCGAGCAGCGAGCAGCGGTCAGCGAGCAGCGATCAGCGGTCAGCCAATTCCCGCGCCTGTTTCGTTCCGGCTATGCCGGCTCAGCGTCGTGTTCGCGACACGGCGACGCGTGCGACCGTAATCGCGGCGGAGCGGCGCGACGTGCTGAAGCGGCGCGCCGCGACGTGCTGAAGCGGCGCACCGCGACGTGCTGAAGCGGCGCACCGCGACGTGCTGAAGCGGCGCACCGTGACGTGCTGAAGCGGCGCGCCCCGTCGTGATCACGACGGGCTGAGGCTGTCGCTCCCGGATGTGTATGCGACGTGCTGAAGCGGTCGCGTCCCGTCGTGATCGCGACCTACTGAAGCGGTCGCGCCCCGTCGTGATCACCACGGGCCGACAATCCGCAGGAGTTTCCCCCCAGGAGGAAAAATACGCCTCCTGGGCTCGACGTGAGCTTCGTAAGACCTATGCGTGTCTCGGACATTAATTGGACAGAGCAAACCGGACTGCAGAGACGGGGGGGATCCTCACCGCTCTGCAAGTCATGGGGAGCTCGCGTTTCGATTCGAGGAGACACACCCATGAATTGCAAACCTTCACACACTTCATTCCTTGTCGTCGCATTGCTCGCAGGCACCATCATGACACTCGGATGTGAAAGCGATGACGATAGCAACCAGGGTACTGGTGGCAGCGGCGGCTCCGCTGGTTCCATGGGCGGCACGGAAACCAAAGGTGGAAGCAAAGCCACGGGCGGCACCACCAGCACTTCTGCCACCGGAGGCACCTCGGCGAGCTCGACGGCAACGACAGTGGCGACGCCCAAAAAGACCATCCTCGAGATCGCAACATCGACCCCCGACTTCTCCGTGTTGGCAGAAGCGGTCACCAAAGCGGGACTCGCCGACGCACTATCCGGCGACAACTTGACCGTATTCGCACCGACGAACGCGGCATTTACCGCGCTGCTCACGGCTATCGGCAAGTCGAGCTTGGACGATCTAACAGCCGAGCAACTGATCCCGATCCTGACGTACCACGTCGTCGGCGCCAAGGTCGATTCGACGGCAGCGCTCGAAGTAGCCAACGGCGCCGGCAAGGTGACCACCTTGGGAGGCACGGCGCGACTCGCAAAGTCCGGAGATGCTCTCGTTCTCGACGGTAAGGCCAAGGTAACGACCGCAGACGTGCTGGCGAAGAACGGCATCATCCACGTCATCGATCAGGTCATTTTGCCGAGCATTACGGATGTCGTGACCACTAGCACGCAATTCGCCTCCCTCGAAACCGCGCTCACCGTGGCGGACGGTGACGCGTCGAAACCGAATCTCGTCGGCGCCTTCGACGACGATGCCGCGGCACTCACCCTCTTTGCGCCCACGGACGGCGCCTTCGGCTCGGTCCTCACTGCCAATGGGCTCGCCGATCTCCCCGCTCTCGTCACCGCCTTGGGGGGAACGTCGGCGCTGATCGATTTGCTGAAATACCACGCGGCCTCGGGTCGGTTCTACGCAACCGACGTCGTAGCGAAGAACGGAAGCACCGTGCCGACCCTGCTCACGAACGCATCCTTCACGGTCACCATCGTCGGTGGCTCCGTCGTGCTCAATTCGGGTGTCTCGAGTGCGTTCAAAGGCGTAAACGACGCTAAGGTCACGACCACGGATCTATACACCTCGAATGGCGTCGTACACGTGCTCGATCACGTGATCGCTGGCGCCAAACCGTAATCGCTGCCCCCAAACCGCAGGATCGCGCGACAGTGAGTCGCCACACATGAAAGAGACGCACGTCGCGCGACTGCAAGTGTTGCGACAAAGCGCCCCGTCCCGCCATTCCGCCCCGCCGTACTACTCTTCGAATCGATTACTTCGCGTCTGCCAAGGTTCGCGAGAATACGAAATCACGTCACTGGCGTGGAGTCCGATGCAGGTGCACAACCGACGACGGTTAACGGGAACGTGTACTGTGGGTACGCTCCTTGGGTACTCGACCCAAAGGCGATGCCATCGGCATCCGTCTTGCTTGAGACGAGTCCTATCGAGGAGCCGCCCATGCAAGACACCGAACCTTCGGCAAGCGACCCACATGCAACGGAGTCCATGGCGGTCGATGCCAAGGTGAGCGACTACTTGCTAGCGCGGCTGCGGGATTGGGGCGTAACGCGCGTCTATGGTTACACAGGAGATGGGATCAACGGCCTGATTGGCGCCTTTGGTCGCGCCGGCAATGCGCCAGAATTCGTGCAGCCGCCCCACGAAGAGCTCTGCGCACTCATGGCGACCGCTCACGCCAAATACACGGGGCAGGTCGGCGTCTGCATGGCCACACAAGGACCCGGCGCGGTCCATCTGCTGAACGGGCTCTACGACGCAAAGCTCGATCACCAGCCGGTGCTGGCAATCGTCGGTCAGGTTTCACGGAGCGCTCGCGGCGCAAGCTTCATGCAGGAGGTCGACCTCGTCACGTTGTTCAAGGACGTGGCCCACGAGTTCGTGGAGGTCCTCGAGACACCAGAACAGGCGCGTCACCTGCTCGAATCGAGCACTGCGCATCGCGCTTTCCGAGCGCACGGTCACGGCACTCATCGTGCCTCACGACGTTCAACGACTCGAAGCGTCGCCAGTACCCGAACGTAAGCATGGTCGGGTGTTTTCGTCCATCGGACACGCGGCTCCGCACGTCGTGCCACATGAGCAGGAGCTCCACCGAGCAGCGGCTATCCTCAATTCCGGCGAACGCGTGGCCATGCTCGTCGGCGCGGGCGCGCTTCACGCCACGGAGTCCGTCTTGGCCGTTGCAGAACGTCTCGGCGCGGGAGTCGCAAAGGCACTGCTCGGCAAGGCCGCGGTTCCCGACGATCTCCCCTTTGTCACGGGCTCCGTTGGATGGCTCGGCACCCGTGCAAGTCACTATCTGATGAAAGCGTGCGACACCTTGTTCATCGTCGGTTCGAGCTTCCCTTACGCCGAGTTTCTCCCGGAACCCGGGCAAGCTCGCTGCGTACAGATCGATCTGGACGGTCGCGCCATCGGCACTCGCTACCCCGCCGAGGTGCACCTCGTCGGTGACAGTCGTGAAACCCTCGACGCCCTGTTGCCCCTACTTTCGCCCCGCGAAGAACGACCGTTCTTCGCGGATGTGAAGCGCGAGGTCCTCGCCTGGAACGAGGAGCTCGAGCGCATTGCCCAAACGCCGGCCAATCCCATCCACCCCGCAAAGGTCTTCTTGGAATTGTCTCGACAATTGCCGCCGCTCTGCACCCTCTGCGGCGACTCGGGATCGGCGACTTACTTCTTCGCACAGTTCGTCAAATTGCGACGCGGTATGAGTTCGTCGTTGTCGGGCACCTTGGCCACCATGGGCTCCGCGATCCCCTACGCGCTCGCGGCGAAACTCAATCACCCCGATCGCCCGGCGGTAGCTTTCCTCGGCGACGGAGCCATGCAAATGAACGGTATCAACGCGCTCATCACGGTCGCGCAACGCTACACTGAATGGGCCGATCCGCGATTCGTCATTCTGGTGTTGAACAATGGCGATCTCAACTACGTGACCTGGGAGCAGCGCGTCATGGAAGGAGATCCGCGATTCGCACCGTCGCAGAATTTGTATGGCTTCGACTACACTGGTTACGCCAAGCTCCTCGGGCTCGACGCACTTAGGCTCACCAATCCCGCACGCGTCGAAGCCGCTTGGAGCGAGGCCTTCGCAGCCAAGAAGCCCTTTCTACTCGAGGTCGTCGTCGATCCCCGCGTTCCGACGCTACCCGTCGAGCTCACCGAGGAGCAGCAGAAGAATTTGGCTCACGCCTTCGCCGCCGAAGAAGTGAAGACGGCCTAAGGCTCGTCCATTCGGCCGTGGCCCCAAGGAAGCCACATCCCGCTTCGCGCGCTTGGTTGCAACGGGTCGGACAGACAACGAAGACGGGCAACGAGGACGGACCTCGGGATTGTCGCCTTCGGCGGGCTCGACAAAGCCACACGAGCTCCCCTAGGCTCTCTTCGTGGAACTCGAGCGCTTCTCACCAGCCGTTTTCGCCGCGCCGACGTTCACAGGGTTCTCCGATTTGCTGAAGGAGTTTTCCGAGGACGTCGCTTGGCCGAGTCTCATGCGCTTGCAGGAGTGCTGGCTTACGGCCCGAGATCTGCGCTCGGCAGACGGCAACCCGTTCACCCTCGTGGAACAGCAAGCAAAGCGACGGCGGGGCAGAAGGCGGGGCAGAAGGCGGGGCGGAGGGCAAGGTGTACCGCGCAGTCGAAGTGAGCTCTACGACGTCTCCGTTTGCGCCGGTCGAATCCCGACCCGGCCAGCGTCGTGGCACGACTTCTTCAACGTGATGATGTTCGCGGCATTCCCACGCAGCAAAGCGATGATCCATCACCTACACCGCGTCATCCTGGAACACCGATTGCCGATTGCCGTCACCAGACTCCCAGGTGCGCGTACCGCCGAACAAGATGCATTGACGATGCTCGACGAAGGTGGAGTCCTGCTTGCGTGCGCGACGGATGACGCGGCAAGCGTCGATGCGGCCCTCGAAGCCGGCAATCACGAAGCCCTCGGACGCATCATTGCCGAGGGTCGTTGTCGACCGTGGCTCTTCGGGCACGCCCACGCGGAACACGTCGCCCTGTCGCGGACGGGTGCGACAGCGCCGCTTCCGCGAGCCAAACCGGTGGTGCTGCTCCTGGCTACCGATGCCAGTCGCCCCCAAGTGGACGAGGCACTCGCGGACCGGCTTCGTGATCCCGCTTTTTGCGCCGTGAGCGATCGCCGCCGCGCGGTTGCCCTCGATGTGCTGTTTCCCAGGCTTTTGGTTGGCGCGGCGTGATAACAGCCACCCGGGAGCGCTCGGTGTAAAGCGTCGACACGATCTAGCGCCGCGCCACGGCGAGGCCACCACGCGCCACGGCGAAGCCACCACGCGCCACGGCGCGGTGCGGCTACGGCAGCCGGTCCCTGTCGCACACCACGGCGCGGTGCGGTTACGGCAGCCGGTCCCTGTCGCACGCGACGGCGCGGTGCGGTTACGGCAGCCGTCGTCGTCGAAGTCCGACTCGACGTCGTGAAGCCGAAGGTGTCGACGAACGACCTCGATGAACCTATGGCTTGGGCGGAGGTATCCGTGTTTTGTCTTCGTCGACCTACGAGCCCGAGATGGGTTCGCGTTGCCATCCAAGATCTCGGCTCGGTGTTGGCCGATCATGCTCATTGCGAGGTCAAGGCAGCAACGACAGCCCTTTCGCTCGCCCTGAAGAACCACGAGCATCTCGGAATCGTCGAAGCACTGACGGAGCTCGCCAAAGAGGAACTCGATCACTTCACTCGCGTCGTCTCCTTCCTCGAGCGACGTCAGCTGCCCCTCGGACGGCCGCCAGTCGATCTCTACGCCGCTCGCCTTCGCGAGCTGACAAAAGCGCTGCCCCCTTCTGCCCTAGGTCCCGCAGTCGATCGTCTGCTCGTGGGAGCGCTCATCGAAGCGCGATCCTGCGAACGCTTCAAGCTGCTCCTCGACGCTTGGCCCGCCGAAGAAGATCCAGAACTACAGGCCTTCTATCGTGAGCTGTTCGAGTGCGAGGCTCGGCACTACGTCCAATATCGAACCTTCGCCGAGCAGATCTCGGGAGCCACAGCCGAACGCATCGAGGCGCGCCTGCACCTCGTGGCGGATGCCGAGGCTCGCGTCATCGCGGAACTCGAAACGTCCCTGCCCAAGGCGACCGTGCACGGGTAACTCCGGCGCAAATGGTGCCGGAGGCACACGCCGCGACTGCACGCGTTTGCAAAATGGTCCCGAAAGGGCGCGCTGCGACTGCACGCGTTTGCAAAATGGTCCCAGGAGGGCGCGCTGCGACTGCGCGCGCCCTCCTGGGAAAGGAATCTCATCGAGCACTCGCTGCGCCAGCCGTAGCGCCGGACGTCAGGGCATCCCTAATTTCCGGGTAGTACCAAGATATCGGCGACACCTTACGATTGAGGAGCCCGAAACCGTCCTTGCCGATGAAGCCGTTGTCCCACCAAATCGCGCAGAACCCACGGGCCCGAGCCTCTCGCGCGTAGGTCCGAGCATGTTCGACGCGGACGGCGGTATTGCTCTTGTCGGTGGTCCCCCACTCACCGATCACGGCAGCTCGCCCCTTCTTGGGCAGTGCCGTCGCAAGTCGGTCAAGTTCGGCGATCATATCCGCCTTCTCCTTGTCCGTTCCCCAGGTCGTCGCCGTACCCATGCTGATGTCGTATGGATAGTAGGTGTGTAGCGAGACGATGATCTTCGGATCGTTGTTCGGAATGACCAAATCCCCGATGCTGGTCGCCGAAGCGTTGGCCGCATGAGTCGGGATCATGATATGGCGTTGCGCGTTGTTCCCGCCCGTTGCGCGGATGGCGTTGACCGCAGCAAGGTTGTACGCATTGATCATTGCGCGAGCCTCGGCAGTGCCACCCGTCCACTGCGTGGAATCCGTAGTGCGCGGCTCGTTCAAGGTCTCGAAGACGAGGTGTTCGTCGTACTTATTGAAGCGAGTCGCGATCTGCGTCCAAAGCTTCACCAGCCGAGCCGTGATCGCAGCCTTGTCCGCGTCTGGCATTACCGAAACCCACTCGTCGTGATGGGTGTTGACGATAGCGAACATCCCTACGGAAAGGACGTAGTTCGTCACTTCCTCGACCCGATCCATCCACGTCTCGTCGACGACGTAATCGGGAGCCGCGCCCATGTGCTTCTCCCAGGTCACGGGAATGCGCACCGTCTTGAAACCGGCGCCCTTGATGGCATCGATCATCGCCTGCGTCGTCTTCGGATTGCCCCAGGCGGTTTCGCCTGCAGGTGCATCCAGCGTATTTCCTAGGTTCCAGCCGAGATGCATCTCTTTCACGAGATCCAACGAACTTACGTTGCGCATCGTCGAAGTACTTCCCGCAACGGACGAACCACCAGCCTGCGCGGTGCTGCCACCTTTTCCGGCGGTGCTTACGCCGGATTGACCACCTGACGCCGAAGTAGTTCCGCCGGCAGCGACCGTTCCCGAGCCATTGGTACTGCCGCCCTTGGCAGTGCCGGAAATCGTGCCACCTGCAACACCACCCACTGCGTTGCCACCCGTCGCCGGTGTCCCCCCTTCTCCCGACGTGGACGGAGACTCTTCACCAGAGCACGCAACTGCTGCACCCGCGAGCAGACATCCCAACAGACAAAACCGTACACCGCGCGCAATCCGAAGTTTCGTATTCATGGGGCTTCGCGCGTTAGTTGCCAATGCTCATCCACACGGGTCACCAAACGGAGCGTGATGACGAATGCGAGATGGAGCGCATGCACACCAACACGGCAACCGCACTCAACCTGACGACCGGAGTGATTCATCGTTGCACGGTGCACGTACGCAGTGTGCTCAGACGTCGAATTTGCACCTTTCACATGAGACGACGGGGTTCGACCTCGCAATCCCGTACATAGTGCAGAATTGCGATATAGCGAATGCATCACTGAAAGGCCGTGGCGCGCCGTGCCGTCCAAAGAAGCCGAATCGCGCGACTCAAACCGACTTGAACGCAGTTCCGATCCAGTCACTCGAGTCGACATCGGGACCAAGCCCAGTCGATGACGTTCAGGGAAATTCCATGTTCACCGGTCGGCCTCGCGTCGCACCGTGGATTCGCCGAATGCTCGTCAACGGCGACACGATAGTGGGAGGAGTTCGTCGTACTCGAAGGGCCAGCGCTCGGGGGGGCGAATCGATAATGTGTCCGTGATGCCGACGTCGCTCGAAATCGCGAGGGCGGTGTCTCTCGAGTCGCAACTCGTTGAGCCGACTCGATCCGTCGGTGCCGATTGGCGAGTGCCGTTCATTCCTGAGCGTCGTTCATTCCTGAGCGTCGTTCATTCCTGAGCGTCGTTCATTCCTGAGCGTCGTTCATTCCTGAGCGTTCACGGCGCGGGACCGATGCTTGCGGGACTAAACCGAACCGGGAGTCCCGACCCTCGACTTCGCATTTGGTGGGATTTCTTCCGACGGCGATCCCCGGTTTGCTATCCTAAACTCCGTGCAAGGTGCCATTTATCAGCCCTTTCCGACCGCTCCGACAGCGCGTGGACAGATTTGGCAACACCGGCCATCAACGCGACGGCCTCGACACTTTCACGCTGAGCCGGAGTTCAATCTGATCGTGAACGGGGTGGGCACCTTTGGCGTCGGTGAACGGGAGCTCCGCGTGGAAGCGGGTGATCTGCTCTGGTGGACCCCCGGTCAAGATCATGAGCTCCTGAGGGCCTCCGAGGACTTCGGGCTCTACGTCGTCGGCGTCACGCCTGACTTCTCCGCGCGTGTCCTCGGGACGTCGCCCCACGAAATGCATCGCGGGGCGCAGGTGACTCGGCTCGCCCCCGAGCAGCTCGCCCAGCTCCTGGCGGCGTGCCAAGCACATCCCGCGTCACTCGACGGCACTGTCGTCGAGAACAGCGTAGGCAACTTCTGGCAACGGGCGCATGGGATGCGCAACTCGACATCGAGCGCCCACACGTTGACGCAACGCTCGCTGCGCTGCGTGCGTGAACGTCCCGGGTTGCAGCGAAGTGAGGTTGCCGAGCTCACGCGAGCCTGTCCGAGCGAAATCAGCCGATACTTTCATCGCGACATGGGCATGACGCTCGGCTCCTATCGAACGAGAATTCGCCTGCTTCGATTCATTCAGCTGGTGGATTCGGGCGCGCACACACTGCTGTCCGCTTCCCAGGAAGCAGGCTTCGGGAGCTACTCCCAATGCCATCGCGTCTTCCTCCAGATCTTCGATTGCTCGCCGCGCACATACTTTTCGACCCCCTTGCGTCACACCATCGAAAACGCTTTCGCCGACACGATGACCTGACCTTGCGCTGAAGCGCGAAGCGGCGACGGTGAGTCTAGGCGGGGCAACGCCCCGCCCTCCGCGCAGCGAGTTCGCCGGGTTCGCCTCGACGGTGAGTCTGGGCGGGGCAACGCCCCGCCGTCCGCGCAGCGAGTTCACCGGGTTCGCCTCGACGGTGAGTCTAGGCGGGGCAACGCCCCGCCCACCTCTTGAAGCGCGAAGCTTACTTGACGTTGATGTTTGGCTTGGGCGGCGCAGCCATACCGCTGCCGATGTGAAAGCTCGTATGCGGCGGCTGGTTGTAAGCAGTTTGCTCCGCAGACACGTTCATTCGATATTGCGGATCGTGCATCAGCGTGTAGATGCGTCGAGTCGTCGGCGCGGTCGTCATGTAGATCCGAATCGCGCTGTTGTTCGCGCGTCTCAATACCAACTCTTCGCGCCAATCACCGAAGATATCCGCAGTAAGTGTCGGCGTCGATTTGGTGCCGTTGCACGACGCCATGTCAGTGGTTCGAAGGAGTGCGCCACTCGGGTACTTGTCGATCGAAGTGCCGTTTTGTAGCTCGCGAGATTCGTCGCCATCCCACCAGATGAGAAAATTCACCGATCCCGGCTGGGCACCGACGTTGGCCGCCGTTGCCGCAGAGAGCAATCCGCCCGAACTATTCGTCCACATTTCCGCGCCTGGGTTGGCGGCAGAGACGTCATCCGCAACGCCGCGTCCGGTGTCCGCCCCGGTAACGGCGCCAGCGTGAATGATGGCGCAAGTCTTGGCATCACGAATATCCCAAGTCGGCTTACTGCCGTCCTCGTGGGGCATGAACACTTCGAGTCCCGGGCGCGATGGCACCAAATCCCCCACGTGCAACGCGTCGCCGTGACCATTGTTCGTCGAGCAAAGTCGAGTGCCATTGCTCTCGATTGCGGAAGCGCCGTAGATGATTCCCGCGCCAGATCGCCATCGACGTCCGCCACCATCATACTGTGCGCCCCTTGACCTGCGTACGCAGTGTTGGCGTTGCTGTCAGCAGTCCAGAGCTTGGCGAGTGTGCCATTGCGGTAAGTGTACGCGGTGATCGTCGCGCGAGTGTAGTAGCCGCGGGCCATCAGCATGACGGGACGTCCACTCGTAGCCGACGCGCTCCCAGTATCACTCACGAAAGCCGCGCTAGCGAGGAATCGATCGACTCGGTTGCCGTAATCGTCGCCCCAGGAACTCACGGTGCCGCGTGGCACGTCGAAATTGACCGTCGCGAGCTCTGCACCATTGGTGCCCGCGAATACCGTGAGGTATTCCGGCCCGGTCAGGATATAGCCGCCGGAATTGCGATAGCTCGTCGTGTCGCTGTCACTTGCTGCTGGCCCGAGTTTCAAATAGGCCCCCGTGCCATCCCGCGTTCCCGGTGCCGTCTTGACGGAAACCTCGGATTTCCCGTCTCCATCGAAGTCATAGACCACGAATTGCGTGTAGTGCGCGCCCTCTCGAATGTTACTTCCGAGATTGATATCCCAAAGGCGCTTGCCATTGAGCTTGTAGGCTTGCAAATGAGTCTGGCCGGTAGCGCCGGAAATGGAGTTATCCTGAGGCGATTGCTCGAGCTTGAGCACGATCTCGTACTCACCATCTCCGTCGAGATCGCCAATCGAACCGTCGCCGATGGCATGTGGCGTCGATACAGGACTGTCCCCAATCGCCGGGAGTTGTACGGGGATCTCGATGTACGGCTGTGCCAGGGTCGCGACCGCGGACGTACCCGTCCTCGTGTTTGCCGAGTCGCCCTGCTCCACACCGTTCAGAATGGCGCGAACCGTATACGTTGCATTGGCAGGAGCGCCCACGTCCGTATAGTTGGTGCCGTTGTTCGCACCAATGGGAGTCGCATTCACTTTCGTACCGTTCCGATAGACGTTGAAAGTGATATCGTCGGGCTCGTATCCCATCATGCGCCAACTGACGTAATTGTTGCTCCCCGTGCGAACCGCAACGACGCCGCGGCACAGATTCTCCATCTGCAGGACACCGCTCGCGGAGCTGGGCGTAACGCCGCAAACCGAGCCGCCGCTCGAGCCTCCGCCGCTGCTCGTACCACCGGTTGACGCTCCGCCAGCGCTCGATTTGCCGCCCGTTGCGGAAGCACCAGCACCTGCTGACGCCCCGCCCGCGCTCGATTTGCCACCGACAGCCGCGGTGTTTCCACCGGCATTGCTCGCGGTTGCACCGCCGAAGCTGCTCGATGCACCACCGAAGCTCGAAGAGTCGCGAGTCGAACTGCCACCCCTTGACTCCGATCCGCCGGTGGTGGTGCCTGAAAGCGATGCACCGCCAGTTGCAGCGCTGCGCCCGCCCGCCGCGGCACCAGCCGTTCCGCCCGAAGACGGATTGCTCGAGCCGCTCGAGCCACCCGCGACGCCGTTTCCGCCCTGAGTTCCGGCGCCTCCCGCTTGCGTCGAACCACTCGCGTCCGACTCGGATCCGCTGCATCCCACGAGCAAGAGGATTGCCAGAACCCCGGAGGACCCAGCCAAACCAACCACGCCGCTACGCCTACGAATCATTCTCGATACTCCTTTTATCCTGCTCGTTCGGACATCGACGCGACCGATCGAGTCGAGCGGTCACTTCACGCATGAGTTGCGGCTGTCGCTCGAAATCGGTCATCGATGCCCGCAAATCTGCCCTCGTCGCACCAAGTTGCCGCTCTGCGCGATCTCAGCGCAATTTTCCAAAGAAGCCGGGGTTCGGACAGGTCGCACTCGTGGACGACGGCGACTTCGACTACATGTCAGTGACTGCGCGATCAGCAGTTCCACACGCGCGTGCACGCCGGCACGGCCATGACCGCTCAAGCGCGCTCAACCGCCTCGAGAATCTTCTTTCTGTCGGCTCGTCGTAAACACGACGCGATTCGTAATCACGACGCGATTCGTAATCACGACGCGATTCGTAATCACGACGCGATTCGTAATCACGACGCGATTCACTTTCCTTCCCCACCTACGGGTCACACGCGGCGGGGCTCGCCGTCGGAACATCACCATCGCGCGCGAGTTGACGTTACTCCAAGGCAATGACCATCAAATCAGAGCGCCAACCGGTTTGATTGTCGTCACGAAAACGCCGAAACCGAAGCGAGCTGAACGCCCCACGAGCGAGCACCGGAAGACTACCAGCGGCAATCTGAGGAGCACAGCGATGAGGCCGCTCGGCGCAGCGAGAGGATCAGCGTTCGTAATTGGCAATTCATACCGGTCGGTGCTCTAGGGGGTCGGACCAACATGCGATGGCGAACGTGTCGTGGGCTCAACAATCACGAACGCGTCGATCCCCCAAATCGGACGTATCCCCGCCGACAATTTCGCCACACTCAGCGAGGGCAGTCCTCCATTTCCCGTCGAGATCAACTTGACGAGTTTGGAACACTCGCCTCATCGAGTAAACTGTATTGTGATGTCTCTCAACTCCCAGGCGCTTCGGCACTCCCGGCACGTAGCGAAGGTATCGGGTTGGCTCGCATTGGCCGTGGGCGCGGCGAGTCTCCTTGGATGGGCCACTCGAAACGAGCAGCTCAAGACTGCGTTCACCGGGATCAGTCTCAAAGCCAATGCGGCCATCGCGATGTGCTTGTTGGCCAGCACGTTACTCCTTTGGGTGCCTGAAACCCGCTCCAATTGGGCGAAGATGTATGGCCGCATCGCAAGCATCCTTGCCACCACAATCGGCGCGCTCACGCTTGGACAACACGTCTTCTCTTTCGATCTCGGGATCGATCAGCTGCTCTTCGTGGAACCAGCGGGCGAAGTAGCTACGATGAGTCCGGGCCGCATGGGCCCTCCCGCCAGCATAAGCTTCGTCATACTCGGACTCGGGTTCTGCTTCTTCGAACGGCACACTACGCGTCGGCAATCCGTGGGGCAGTGGTTTGCCCTCGCAGGGTGTCCCCTGCCATTGCTCGCCCTGGTCGGTTTCGTGACCCGCAGCACACAACTTTACGGCATCGCTAGGTATACTGGGATTGCACCTCACACGGCCTTTGCGATCCTCATGTTGGCGCTGGGACTCTTCTTTGCTCGTGCCGAATGGGAGCCGGCGTCCATCTTCGTCGTCGACAATCCTGGAGGAGAAGTCGCACGAACCATGCTGCCAGTAGCCATCGTGCTGCCCCTCGGCTTGGGGTGGTTGCGCGAGATGGGTCAACGACTTCACTTTTTCGATGTCGCCTTTGGACGAGCGGCCTTACTCCTCGCGCTCATGGTCGTCTTCGCCGTCATGGTCTGGAGAGTCGCGCGTCGACTCTCCACGTTGGCCAACGCGCGACAACTCGCTGAACTCGCATCGTATCGCGCACGCGCCGAGGCGCAGCGACTCGCAGCAACCAACTTACAAACGCTCAACGTTCTCGAAGCCCTTCTGGCCCACGCCCCCGTTGGGCTCGTCTTCTTCAATCGGGATAGAAACTGCATCCGCATCAACGAGTTTCTGCTCCAAAACCTTCCGCCGAAGAAACGCGATATCCCCCAACGAAGCGTGTCCGACTTGCTCGACGGCGCGCACCCGGCACTCGAAGGCGCCATCAATCGCGCATTCGAGTTTGGCGTCTCGACGATCAACGTCGAATTGAACATCGCCTTCGACGCCGACGATGACCGCTCTTGGCTTGCGGGAGTTTTCCCAGTTCGAGATGACGCACCGCAACCGAGCATTTGCGGCGCAGTTCTCATGGAGATCACCGAACGCAAACGACTCGAGGCGCAGCGAGCGACGCTCCTCGACAGTGAACGAGCAGCGCGCGTGGAGGCAGAGCGTGCTGCTCTACTCAAGGATCAGTTTCTCGCTACACTTTCCCATGAGCTTCGAACACCCCTCAACGCGATTCTCGGATGGGCTCGGCTGCTCCGGCAGAGTGTCGGCAAATTCCCGGAAGTCGAGCGCCCCGTAGAGGTCATCGAACGCAATGCTCGGATTCCAGGCCAAACTCATCGAAGACCTCCTGGACGTGTCGCGAATCGTCAGCGGGAAGATGCAGATTGCGAACGAGCCGGTCTCGCTGAGAACCGTGGTTCATGCAGCACTCACGGCAGCTCTGCCCAATGCCGAATCGAAGCACGTGAGCATCGACGCGAGATCTGGACGAAAAACTGCCTCAAGTGAGCGGGGATGCCTCGCGACTCCAACAAGCGGTGACGAACCTCCTTGGCAATGCCATCAAGTTCTCCCACGAGAACGGACAGGTACGTATCCGGCTGAGAAGACATGGAAGCTACGTCGAACTCAGCGTCAGCGACGATGGGATAGGGATCGCGGAGGAGTTCTTGCCGCACTTATTCGACCGCTTCCGACAAGCGGATGCGAGCACCACGCGACGACACGGCGGACTCGGGCTGGGGCTCACCATCGTGAAGCAACTGGCGGAGCTCCACGGCGGTTCGGTGCGCGCATCGAGCCCGGGACTCCATCAGGGTGCGACCTTCGTCTTGTCACTCCCGGTCATCGAAGACGAGAGCGCCCCACTTTCGGCAGAGCTCAATTGCGCGGTGTTGTCCGATGCCGCATTGTCTGGCGTGCGCGTCCTCGTCGTGGACGACGAGGCAGATTCGAGGGAGTTCATTGGACGTGTGCTACGAGATGCTCGGGCCAGCGTGGAACTCGTGTCGAGCGTCGATGAAGCCCTTGAGAGGATCGATTCGGATTCCGATTGCGTGCTCGTGAGCGACATCGGAATGCCAGGTCGAGATGGTTACGACCTCATACGCTCCGTAAGGCAGAAATTCGCTCCCGGAAGCGCTCCCTGCAATCGCCGTCACCGCCTTCGCTCGCGTCGAGGACCGTGACCGCGCCCTCGATGCAGGGTTCCAGATGCACCTGGCGAAGCCGGTCGATCCATACGAGATGATGCGTGCCATTGCGCGATTGCGCGGACGCACTTCTCGACCTCTAATCGAGACGGCGATGCCCCCCGCCGGACCTCCGTGAACGCACCCGACGCGCGCCCGTGCCCAAAGCTCCGTGAACGAACCCGACGCGCTCCCGTGCCGAGAACTCATTCGACTCGGCACGGAAGCCCATTCATTCGGAGGACCCTCTCAGGCTCGGTTCGCGGCGCCCCTGCTCGAGGGGACCTGCGCCCATGACCGGACGCGAGAACACTCCGCGATACACTTCCTAAAGCGCATAAAGGAACGCGAGAAGGTCGGCCTTCTCCTTTTCCGTGAGGCGCGTTTCGAGGACGAGATTGAAGAACTCGACGGCGTCTTCGAGGGTGAGTAAGCGCCCGTCATGCAGATAGGGCGGAGAATCCTTGATGCCGCGCAATGGAAGGTCTTTATCGGCCCATCCGCAGAAGCCAGCATCCCGTTGATCATCCGTGGCGTATAGAAGCGTTCGACGCGCAGGTTGTGCATCGTATTGTCGGTATAGTACGGCGGAGCGTGACACGAGCCGCACTGCGCTTTTCCGTGGAATATGGCTTCTCCGCGGAGCTCCGCGACGGATGCTCGCTCTGGATCGAGCCGCCCGTCGACGTCGAGTTTCGGCGCAGGCGGAAAGTCGAGAATCTTTTGGAACTCGGCCATGTCGTGAACCTGCGATCCACGGTCGAGCACGTTGAGTCCCTTTTTGGTCGCCAACACCGGATCCCCGTCGAAGTAGGCCGCGCGCTGTTCGAATTCGGTGAAGTCCTCTACGCTCTGAAGAGCGCGTTGAGAACCGAACAGCTGTTGGATGTTGAGTCCGCGTAAGCTCGGTGTATCGATGCGATGCCGTGACTCTTGTGGCCGAATGTCACCAACCAAATGCGTCGACGCATTGCTATGGCCGTTCGCGTGGCAGTCGAAACAAGCGACACCAAGGCTCGGACGCTCCGAACGACGATCGTCTATCAAGTTGAACTGCTGTTGTGCGAAAGGGGTCAAGAGCAACCGAAGACCGTCGAGCTGCTTGGGGTTCAGGATGCACTTGAAGAGCTCATAGAAGTTGTCGATAGTGACGAGCTGCCCCTGCGAAACGTCGCCGAGATCGGGGCGGGTAGTGAGGAAAATGGGTGCGGGAAATTCGGGCAGAAACTGGTCCGGCAGGTCGAACTCGAGATCGAACCGCGTGAGGTCACGTCCGGTCTGACGCTTGACTTCTTCGATGTGAAAGTGAGGAAAGAGCATTCCGCCTTCCGGCTGCTTTGGATGGGGCAGCGGAAAGAAGCCACTTGGAAAGAGATCCTTCGAGCGGATCTCTTCCGGCGTGAGTGCAGAGAGCTGCTGCCATGTCAAACCATCGGGAAGCTTCGCTCTCACGCCGCCCTGAACGGGCTTGCCGCGAGTCATGGTAACGCCTTCCGTTGGGCGGTCGGAAAGATCGTAACGCGACTCGAGCAGCGCCCGCTGGCGAGCCATTGCTTCTGGCTTCTCCTTGGTCTTGAGTTCGAACAAGGCTTGGAAGTCGACATGCTGGTCCCCCCCACCATTCTGATCACCACACATTGCGGGTGGCGGCGGTGCATTCGGAGGCCCGTCGGGAAACGCATTTGCAGGGTTTTCAATGGGTTCCCCGTTTCCCCCAGGAGGTCGGTCTGCTGACTCCTGCGTGCATGCCACGCACAAAATCCCTATCCCGAGCACTACGTGCGCCGTTCTCATGGTTTCCTCCTCCACCGAGTGTTTGGCGGCCGAGTGCAGAGAACGTGCCCAGAGGAATCTACTTACGTTACGCCCGCTGCGGGGAATGCACTCGGCAAGAGCGCCACGGCGAGGCCGTTTGCGCCGTGGCTCGGCGACCCTCCGAGAGTTCGCGTGCACGTCCGAGAGTTCGCGTTTGCGCCCATGAATTCCGCCGAGATAGCGTTCCCGGCGATGACGCGGAAAGCCCCCCCAGACTGCGGCGCTGAGCCGCAATCAAGGGGCAACATTCACTTCTTGAGTAGAGCGTCTCCGAGCGGCAAAACCCAGGTGCCGTCAACGACGTTCATCGCCTTGTTCATGCCGCCATCGTCCCAGTAACACCAACCAATCCCTCGGCTCTCGGCCTCGGCGCGTACGGCCTGAATGAAGCGAACGCGACTCTCGGGATCGGCCTTGTCGATCGCGGCAAATTCGCCGAGATAGACCCGATGCCCCGACTTCGCAGCGTAAGAGAAAGCGCGGTCGAACTCGCTCTTGACGATCGACGGACCACTCGGGTTCTTGTCGGCGGGAAGCTTGTTGTAAGCCTCGAAGAAGTCCCGTACCCAAGAGATCTTCTGAGCCGCCTCCGAAGGAACGATGGGGGTAGCCGGAGGTCCGGGAAATACGACTCCCGTCGTTCCATACTCCGGGCCCATCCACGGTGCACCTTGGTGAGTAAATAGGATCGGCTGATACATGTGAAACTCTGCGATGACGCGTGGGTCGTTCGGGAGTTCGAGCGCGCGAAGATAGTTGGTGTTCGCCCAGAAATAGCTATCCACGAAGACGAGTCGTTCGGGGTGTTTCTTGCGAATCAGCGCAATGGCGTCCTTGTATAGTGCGTTGGTCTTGACGGGACTGAGATTCTTGCAAGGCTCGTTCAAGAGCTCGAAAGACACCGATGCCGGGCGGTTGACGTATCGGTCGGAGATCTGCTGCCACAAGCCAATGAACCGCGCGGAATGCGCGTCGGGTTCATCCATGAGCTCCTCGTAATGGTGCAGATCGAGGATGACGTTGAGCCCATTACTCTGCGCTTGATCGAGAGCCCAGTCGACACGAGCGAAGAAGGTCTCGTCGATGGTGTAAGGGGCTTGAGGTAGCGCGTGAGCGCTGAAGCGTACGGGCAAGCGCACGTGATCGAATCCCCCAGCTTTGGCCATCTGGAAGTGTTTGGCATCGAGCACGACTCCCCACTCACCTTCCGAGGGCGCGTCCAGGGCGTTGCCCAGATTGATTCCCTTCGTATATCCAGGAAGAGGAGCCACTCGACTCCCCGCCACTGCCGAAGATGCGGACTCGCTCGGAGCGTTCGCCACCGTCGTACCGCCTCCCGTACCAGCGTGAGAGGCGCAACCGCTCGCCAAAACCAAAGTCAAAAGAGAGGCTTCGATACGAATATGCATGTCGGAACTCTTCGAGATGGGGAGTAAACGAGGAGCCTTGGGCCCCACGCCTAATGGGAGCCCCAGGCAAAATTGATCCAAAGATAATCAAAGAAACGTCACGCTCGCCAACCATAGAACCAAGCGGCGATGGTCCCAACCGACGTCGTTTTTCCACCGAGACTGCTGATTTTCATCGAAACAGCACGGGCGCAGGCGCCGACACGGCACCTGTCCGCGAGCCAACTGGGTCGGAAGAACTGACTCGAGTCACCCTCATCCGGCCCACTCCGGCGCGTTTCGCGTTCATGGAGACGGCGCATGTTTGGGTCCGCCGAGTCCGGAAGGAGGAGTGCGCCTCAGTGTCATGACCGCCTCCAAACGCCGTCTCGTTCCTACGCCTCGGCGGATCGCGCTCGAGTGGGCTCGTGTGGTGGCCCAGTGAACTAAATCGATTTACTATCGGGAGAACTTGCCGAAAAATGCAAAAGTCGGTTGCTCGACGCGCGGGCGACGTCATGTTTCCCAAACGGTTGTCACCCGCGCCCCTTCGTCCATAGGAGTCCGAATGCGTCTGTCGTTCTCGCACTGTATCGTCCTCTCGGTCGTCAGCCTGACCCTCGCATGTGAAGAGGGAACCATCGAACCCAACGACTACTCCGGCGGCGCCGGCAACACGGGCAGCGGCGGCGCCGATGCCGGTGGTAAAACCTCTGGTGCCAAGGCGGGCTCCGGCACGACCAAGGGTGGAGCGGCTCAATCGAGCGGAGGCGCCGGCGGAAGCAGCACCGAAGCTGGCGGAGGGACGAGTGGCGGTTCCACGTCGACTTATTCGACCGAAGGTTGCACGGCGACGCCCGTCAATCCCAACTCCACCCAGCAAGTCCGCAACTTGCTCTGCTATCTCCACAGCATCAACGGCAAGAACGTTCTGTCGGGGCAGCAAGAAACGAGTTGGCAGTGGGGTGTGACCGCTCCCAACGTCGACGTGGATTGGATCAAGACCCAGACGGGCAAATATCCGGCGGTCCTTGGTGGTGACTATCTCTATCCCGGTGACTCCGGCAAGAACAACATGGGCACGACCGATCGCGCCAAAGCCTGGTGGAATGCCGGAGGGCTGCCGATGATCCGCTACCACATGGGCGCGCCGCCTCTCGAGGACACCTACGAGAATTCCAAAGGCTCGGTTGCCAATCTCGACAACGTAGTCAAAGAAGGCACGACGGAAAACACTTCTTTCAAGAAGAAGCTCGACTACGTTTCCAAAGAGCTCACGATTCTGCAGACCGCGGGGGTTGCCGTGATCTGGGCCCCGCTTCACGAAGTGCAACCCAACGGATGGTTCTGGTGGAGCAAGGGGACCGGCGCACAGTTCGTCGCAATCTGGAAGTACATGTTCGATTACATGACGAAGACGAAGGGGCTCAACAACCTCGTCTGGTTGCTGCCCTTCTCTGGCAATCCGAACGCGGCGTACTACCCCGGCAAAGAATACGTCGACCTCGCCGGACCCGATACGTACGATATGAGCAATCAACCCTTCTCGTCCATGTTCAAGACGACGAAGGCCATCGTTGGCGACACGCTGCCGATCCCGCTACATGAAACGGGAAAGATACCGAACCCCGACAGCATGTTCCCGACGGCGGCACCATGGCTCCTGTTCAATGTGTGGTGCGGATACGAAAACGATCCGTTGAAAAACTCCGTAGCCGAAGTCAAAGCTGCCTACGAAAGCAGTTACACGCTCACCCGTGACGAGGTTCCGAACCTAAAGTAACGGTTCGCCACTCGCGCGCGACGACTCGCCGTGCCTTTGCGTTCACGGCACCGAGCTCGCGCGCGACGACTCGCCGTGCCTTTGCGTTCACGGCACCGAGCTCGCGCGCGACGACTCGCCGTGCCTTTGGCGTTCACGGCACCGAGCTCGCGCGCGACGACTCGCCGTGCCGTCAACGTCGACGCCCTGACCCCGCTCTCGACCCTTGCCGAGACCGAGACCAGAGGCGTCGACGCTCCGCCGTTCGAACTCTCTACGTTCGAGTCTCCGCGTTACTCAGAACGACACGGGCAGGTCGATTTGCACGATCTTGTGATCGGTGGCTTTCATCGGATCGTCGAGGGGCAAAGCAAGAGCCACACCGGGTCGCAGCCAAACGCTTTCGCTCAACTGCACGTGAAAACGGGGCCCAAATGCGACCGTGCTCGTATCGCGAGCTGCCGAATTGGCTTTGACGGGGGCGGGCGTCGAAAGCCACCGTTGATGCCGCAACTCCGCACCGAAAGACAATATTGGCAAAACGAAATAGCCCGCGTGAATCCCCAGAGTGAGATTGGTGCGAGAGTCGTCTTCCGTGTCGGGCCCTCGCGCCTTGGTCAACTGAAGCAGCGTCGCTTCGCCTTGGACGGTGAAGCCACTCGACGTATACGCGAACCCGATCCCCGGAAATACCGTGAAGAAGTTGGCCGCAAACATGGCGTTGTCCAGTACTCGACCGCGCCGCAATGCCTGCACCATTCGCGGCTGCATGGGCGGCAGATGGCGGGTCACCTCCTCCGCCGCCGAAGGGCAACGCCACGCCGAGAAACAATCCTAGTTTGTAGTTGGGCCCGATCTTTGGCGCGTACGTGAGGCCGAGCACTGGATTTAGCCCGTGAGTGGCATTCTCTCCGACCGGTGGCGCGCCATGGACCATGCCGACTCGAATCATCGGAGCGAGCTCCGGCGTGATCTTGTAGCTGGCAAGGAGCATGGTTGCGACCGTGTTTCCCGAACCCGCCGGCGTATCGTAGAACGCAATTGCCGTATCCGAGCGAACGACATTTGCAGCAACGACTGGCCTGAGCTGCCACGGTAATGAATAGGGAGCAGGTTTGGGTTTTACCGGCGTGGTCACGCTCGTCTCGGTTGGCGCCGGGGGCGCCCCGTTGGCATCGACCGAGGGCGAGGTTTCACCAGCCGGCGCGGACGCAGAAGGCGCGTTCGCGCCGGCTTCCACGCTCGCCCCACTAGCCACGGAATCGTTCGTCGCTGGAGACGGGCCCGTGGAGGTCTGTGCAATTCCGTTCTCTGAAGTACCAATGACGCAAAGTAACGTCCCGAGCCCAATCCACTTGGCCGCGCTGCGCTGAATCCCTCCGAACCAACGCGCGGCGCGGACGTCACGGCGTCGGGGGCCATGTTTCTGGACGCCTCCGATGTGCTCGTCGTCGAATCGCCGAATCCCAACCGCTATAGATCGTCGCAACCAATAGGTGTGGTGGTTCATCACTCGCCAACTTCCCACTCGGTGCAGGCAAGTAGAAGCACTCTCTCGCTCGAAATCAGGTTACGATTCGACTTCGGAAACCGACACGTAAACCGGAACCGTTCACGGCAACCAACGGACATCGCACCGACCTACGTGAGAAATCTCTTACGCTGGTGTGGCCGGAATTACGTCGTCGTCGCCGCTCGCTCGATTCGAAGCCGTTCACACGGGGTCAACACCACCCACTCCATTCACCTCACACCGCATCGCCGGCTGACGCGAGATGGTGCACGAGATTCCTCATCACGCACGCAATGCGCCCGTTCCGCGTTCGTGCCAAGTTTTGTGCCTGCCGGCGAGCGTGCCACGGTAAGACGGTCTCCGTACTACCCGCGAAAGGTCTCACGACGAGCAGGCTCGGCGCGCGATTTTATGCACTAGAAACATACTAGTCACGCACCAAAGGCCGTCCTAGAGTTACGCGGTGACAACGACCTTGCGCCTTTATGCCGAAAACCTCTGGATGAGCCCGTACGTCTTTTCGAGCCACGTCGCTCTCGAAGAAAAGGGGCTCGCCTTCGATATCATGGAAATCTCACTCATGGATGGTGAGCAGTCGTCGTCCGAATATGCGAGCCGCTCGCTTACCGCACGGGTGCCTTGCCTGGAGCACGACGGCTTCTCCCTATCGGAGTCGAGCGCTATCGCCGAATACCTGGAAGAGAATTTCGGTCCCCCCACACACCAACGTCTCTTTCCGAAGTCCGTACGGGACCGGGCACGAGCACGACAGTCCATGGCCTGGTTGCGGTCGGATCTTTCCGCTCTGCGCGAAGAACGCTCCACCGTGACGATGTTTTATCGTTTCGAACTCCCCCCCCTCAGCAAGCGAGCCGAACGAGACGCGCAGAAGTTGATACGCGTCGCCGAAGCCTCGATTCCAGAAGACTCAGGCTGTCTCTTCGGCGAATGGTCACTCGTTGACAGTGAGCTCGCCTTCATGCTGCATCGCTTACTCCTCAATGGGCACGCGCTTCCTGAGCGCGTTCGGCGCTATGCTGAGCGCGAGTGGCAACGCCCCTCCGTTCGGGCGTTCGTCGAGCACGCTCGTCCCGAAGAGGTACCCGACGCTTACTGGACCTATGCCGGCATATCGAAACCAACACCCAAGAAGGGCTGACTTGCAACCTAAACTTCGAGGCCCGGCAATCGCGCCAGGCACTCCGAATCCGGGAGACTGACGGTCCCCGTCGGACTTCGATGCAAGGAGCACGGCGTCGACGAGTCTCCGTGACGTGTGCGAAAGGGACTCCCGGATGCTCAGGCCCAACTCGCCGCACAGTCCTCTTGTGATATGCGACGCGATTTCGTAGCCAGTCGCCACACGCGACTGATGGTCACCAAGCCCATCCCGCTCGCGATACCTTCCTTCTGCAACAGGCGACGGCAGTGACCCATTACACGTAGAATCACTGCCGTTACCAGGCCAACCGCTTTCGCGATAGCTTCCCTTTGCGGCAGGCAACGGCAGTGATTCAATAGATTGAGAATCACTGCCGTCACGGTCCTACGATCGCATCAGCGTCAGGTGGACGACGGCATCACGGTTCGGAAGCTTCAACGGCTGTATCGACGCATGCCACCGTGCCGGTCTCGTCGAGGCCGCAGGTTTGATCGATGAGTCCACAATCCGTTTCCGTGAGCCTCCTCGCACCTTCCTCACGTCGAGTGCATCGCACGGCAAGATCCCCGTCGCAATACCCCTTGGTGGAGACTCCGTTCGCAAGGATCGACCCAGTTGACCGACGCTTGCAGATAGCCGAGTGTCTCCGGGCCAAAGATGGCAGCGACGATGCCGAAGTCACAAATGAGTCGACGAGAGCCGAATCCATTCGTCACATTTCCAAACACGGTTCGTTTGCCGTCGCGCATACCGATGATAGGCCCACCCGAGTCACCGTAACACGGTTGAGCATCCCCGCATTTTCCGCCAAAGAAGCCCATGTAGTCGGGCATGAGCCCCATCATCGAGTAGTAGTACTCGAGCTCTTCGCTGGACAGACCTTGGAAGTACGGCATGGTTGGGGCGACCCTCAAAAAGCCGTCCAGACCGCCAAACGCGTAGTCGGCATAATTACCTCCGTCACCGCGGAAGGTGACGCTTCCTGCCTTCCGCGTCCCGTGACTCTCCCAGTTGTTTTGAATCCCGTAACCGACGGCCGTAAATCGCTTCCCAACGTCGCTATCCTGCAGAGTCCCGAGAGCCAGCGGTGTGACGCCTGAGACCGCTTCACTGAGATGCGCGACGCCGACGTCACTACCCAATTCGCCAAACATCGACGAGGGATCGGACGGCACGTTGGATTCCCAGCTGTAGTCGACCACCGGGTATACGTCGCTCGGATTCCTTGCATCGGGGCCAACGGCAAAGACAATCTCCGCGTCCGCGTTATGGTCCAGATCGCGCAGGCAATGCTCCGCGGTCATCACGGTGCTTGGCCCGATGAGACTGCCGGAACAGAAGGGAGAATACTCCACGACCTCCACCACCTGGCAATTTCCCCAACTCGACCCGCCCGAAGTTCATCCCCCCGTGCTTGCGCCACCAATGCCAGTGCCAGTGTTCGCTCCGCCGGTTGCAGCTCCGCCTTGACTGGTTCCCGCACCCGCTCCACCGACCCCAGTGGTGCTCGTCGTACCACCCGTGCCACTTGGCTGACTCATTGCCGTTGCCGCAGCGTGAACATCTCCAACGCGGTCGAGACGACCTACCCCAGAATTCGCGTAAGAGCCCGACTTACGAGACGCAGCCGTTGGAGCCTTCGTGAGGATCTTCGACGTACCACTGCCTGACGTGCAGTAGACGTATTCGTACCGATAGACCTCCGCGAGTGCTCCCACCGCATTGAGCGATGCGCTCTTTGCATCGACACCCGCGATGATGGCCTCCGAGGCCGCGCTGGTATCGCCCTCCGCACCGGTGTCGGCAAAACTACACCCCAAGACCATCGAGCTCGTGAGGAGAGACGCACCAATGGCACCACGCAACACACGATGATTTCGCTTCATATTGATCCCTTCGTCGATCCACCTTCGTGTAGAACACAGCTTACCGAACGCTCACGATCTGACGCCTTGTAAGCACTACTCGAACGACCCGTCCTCGGTCATGACGCAATCCGAGTGACGGCACCCAGCCAATCGACGTAACGGGCCAACACACCGAAGGGTGAACCAGTTGCCAATGACGGGATGAGACTAGGAAGCTCGAGTGCATTCAGCAGATATCGCTCGCGCTGCTCCACCTTGCGGGAATGCCGCTTGTCGTGGTCGTCTCGCGTCGTTCTCCGTACGCGAAAAGCCCTCCGCCAACGCTTCACCCCCGAAGCGCGACCATCGCAAATGATGCCAACCTAGCGACGAGTTAATGACGACAGAACGTGGAACCGCTCGCGAAGTGTTTTCTTCACGCAAGTGATTCCCCTATTACTAAGAATTGCTATTCACGACGCGCATGGGAACAGACCCATCCGCGAGCTCAAGAATACTAACTAATGTCGTTAGCGCAATGAGATTCTACCGCCGGACATTCATTACCACTCCGAGTCGCAACGACGCACACCGCCCACGACGCGCTACGCGAATCCGGTTCAACCAACGGCGTGGTGAAGGAATGAGAACCGCAACGGGCGCTCGATTGAAAATTCGTGATCGATTGCCTCGATGGTGGACATAAGCGAAGAAAGCGAACTCAGAACATCACGACTCGACCGCGAATGAGAGGAAGATAAAAGAACCACCAGTTCAATGGAGCAGGACTGCGACCAACGCGATGCGCGTGGCACAGGTCAGCGAGACAACAGCCTTGCTGATGCGGCACTCGTCGCCATCGCTTCACATTTTTGTCTCGCCATGCTCCTTCAGCCAAACATGAGACGTTCGGCATCGACTACTTGCACGACTCACAGGTACGTAGGCCCGCGTCGTTTCCGAGCGCTCCAGCGCTCCGAAGTCGCCAACCGAATGGTGTTCCGCGATTAGCGAAAGTGCGCACCCTACAGCCATGAGCCGAACCTGCAGAATCGAACTTCCGAACGCCGCCTCGACTCGGTTCTACGAACTGCACCGCCCTGACGAGCTGCCAATCGACTCGGCCCGTGCAAGCTTGGGTCGAGTCGACAGCGCGGAGTGTGATCGAAATCAAGTCTATTGCGATTGACGTGTGTCGACACCGTTACACGTCGACACCCCCTTGGTGTCTTCCCCATGCCGCGAGACGGCAACGTGTCTTTCGCGTGACTTGTCCAACGTTCTCGATGTCCTAGACTTGCACGCCGGCAGGACCAGCCGCACTCGTACGCTGTGGCGAACAGCCTTGCGCGTCAACCCCTGCCTGCGTCCCGGCCGACCTTCGAACGCCGTAGCTTCGATGGCTGCCCCTCACCCGCACAAGGAATCTCTCAGCGTTGGAAACACCGTTTCCGACGCGGATTGGCTTTACTGATCGGGATTGGAGCCCTGGGATTCCCCACGCAATCGCTCGTGGGCTCGCCAGGTGACGTACAGAGTATCGCCACTCACCACAAAGCTCGTCCCCAACGTGCGTCTCACCTCGACCACGTAGTGATTGTCGCCATCGATGGGGTCCGCTGGGAAGAGGTCTTCCTTGGTCTCGATCGAGCGCGTCTCTCAGCGTCGGAACGCTCCGCAGTGGAGGCCTCGTCAGATGACTATCTCACCGAGATCCGCGCAATCGCAGGCACCCGCGGGATTCTGATCGGAAGCGACTCGTCACGGGTATTCGTAAGCAGCGCAAGTGCGGTCTCGCTGCCAGGATACGCGGAGCTGTTCTCGGGGCGTACTCCGACATGCCATGACAACGATTGTCCCGCCACCCAGACTTCCACCTTACTCGACGAGCTAAAGAACGCGGATCCCGGTGCCGTCATCGCGCTCGTGAGCTCTTGGTCACCATTGGTCCGAGTCGCGGCCAACACTCCCTCGCATCTCGTGATCTCCGCCGGGAGGGATCAGGAGAGTAATCTCGAAAATCTGCGAGCGGCGCCGCATCTACGACGATTGCTCGACCTAGGGCGCAACGCTTCGCCGATCCCGGGAACTGGGAGTTATCGCCCCGACTGCCATACGGCAGCGATTGCACTCGAAGTGCTGGAACGCTTACACCCCAACTTTCTCTTCATCGGACTTGGGGACACGGACGAATACGCGCACCAGAACCGCTATTCGAGTTACGTCACGGCCTTGCGCGAAGCCGACAGGACCGTGGGACACGTGCACCGGTGGCTCGAACACGCGCGAAGCTCAGGGAAACGGACGCTATTGGTCGTCACCACCGATCACGGCCGCGCCTCTTCATTTCGCAACCATGCGAACGCGCCCGAAGCGCGTCGTATCTGGATGCTCCTCAGCGGGACGCCAGTCACACACTGGGGGAGACCTAGTATGCGAGACTCGAGACTCGCCGATTTGGCTCAGACACTTCGCGCAGAACTCGATCTGAGTCTCGATCGCCACCGGGACGCAGGAGCACTTCGGCTCGATTGGTTCCGCTCGAAAGCCGTCGACCATATCGAAGGCTACCCGAAGCATTCTGATGCAAGCCATGCGCGCGGAAGTGTTGCGCAACGTTGAGGCGCGAATGGGTCTGGTCCGCGAATGGCGAGCGGTGCGCCGGGAACCTAGCGCAACGGCGGAGCGCGAATGGGTCCGTTGTGGGCATTTCTACATTCCTTACTCGATACTTCCGCCATTATGATGACCTCGGCCTTCCCCCGCCACGCGTCGAACGGATCCATACCAAGCGATATTGCACGTCATCCCAGGGAAAGAAACGCGCAGATGCCGCCATCTCACTTGAACAGCTCGTAACCGCGAGGCGCGACGTGCGGCGAATTGCGCCGCGACGCTCGAACCCGAGCGGATGCGATGCAGCCGCTCTTTCCGCGCGTCGCGGCGAGCTCCGTCACGCCAGCACTTAGGCCCTTAGCCCCCATAACCAGTTCAGTACTGGGAGTAGGCGCACGACACATCGCCCCAAGCGCTTCGAGATCACGACTTTCTGCGTCTTCCCGTTCATCAGAATGAACCCAATTCCACGCATCTGCCCGAAACGTCGTGCCTTCCTGAGCTTGGGCACGCCACCTTTCCACAGGAAGGAGCGATGCGTCGTCGTTTCGGCGTGAGCGTCGCTCGCGTTCTTGGCGAATTCACTCTGCTCGACACGCGAGCTCCATGCTTTCTTGCGCGCCGAGCTGCGCAAAACGATCGCGAAGTTCGCCATCGAACTCGCGTCCTCACACTTCGAACGAAGTGTTCCAACGCCAAGCCAAAGCGAGGCTCTCGTGGCTGGGTACGGGAGCAGTCTGATGTAGTCCGACAGCGCTTTTTTTGCGCAGCGACACGAAGCCCGCTCATAGCGCAAAACGCCCCCCTCGAGCTTCGACCGTGCTAAAACGCTTCCAGAAGGTTCGACGCCGCTCCCCCGGATCGACTTACGTTCCGTCGTTCGGCGCCGTAATTGAAGTGAGCGCGTTCGCCGCCATGCGTCCCCACGATTTTACCCCTGAAGATACGTTGATCACCGACTACTGCGATTCGGACACGAGCTGGGGCCCGTTGCTTTTCCTTCGTCCGGCGCGGAGCGAGCCGCTCGGCGCCTGGCGTTGCTTCGCGCTCGCCGCCTTGCCAGGTTCCGCACTCGGACTCTTCGGTAGCCTCGTCTATCGTTTCTTGGCCGTGCTGCTCGGTCGTCCAGCACTCCCCGTGTTCGTATTCCCTATCCTGCTGACGACTTTCTACTTCGCTACTTGTCGGTTCCTGCTGGCACCCGCTTGGAATCGCCGAGCCAACTTGTTGACTCGCGGCCGTACCTGAGGTGCCCTGCCGCCTCATGCGAGTGTAGTGACGGTGTGCTGAGCCCACCTCGGTCCGTGATCTGAGAAATCGCATCCAACTTGTCCCGGGTTGCGGCCAATGAAACTTCGGTGCAGGCTCGCCGGATGCAGCTCGAAGGACGGATTCGCCGCTGGGTACAGGCTGGACTCCTCGAAGAGAACCAGGCCGCGCGCATCCTCGCTTACGAGCAGCAAGGGGAACGGCCCTGGCTACTCTATGCTTTCCTTGCTCTCGGTACCCTCGCCGTATTCATCGGTCTGCTCGCGGTGGTCGCGTCGAATTGGGATCGGATCCCCGGAGCGGTCAAGCTCTGCAGCGCGCTCCTCGCCATAGCGAGTTGTGAGGCCAGCCTTCTCTATTTGCGGGCGCGAGGTTCGACTCGCACCCACGAAGTCCTGCTCGCAATTACCTATGGGTTGGTACTCGGCACCATTGCCCTCGTCGGTCAGGTCTATCAGCTCGGCGGTGAAACACGTGAAGCGCTACTCGCCTGGTCGCTACTCACCTTTCCCCTGATGACCCTCGGGCATAGTCATTATTTGGCCATACTCTGGACGGTCGGCTTGCAGTGCACCTTCGGCGCGTGGAGCATCTGGCTCGGTGATTCTTCGAGGCACGTTGGGCTCGGTCTCGCGCTCGCGAGCGTCGTGCCCTGGCTTTGGCTACTCCTTGGCTCCGTCCCTCGCATCGAGCGAGCTCGCCCCCGATATGCCGCCATGTTCCGCGCGATTGGTGTCGCCGAAATAGCACTGACGGCAACGATTGGCAGTCACGCCTATTACACGCGGACAGCGGAGGAGCATTGGACCGAGTTGTGGATCGGCTTCGCGTTCGCTACCGTGATTGCCATCGCTCTCGGTTGGAGATGGTCGAAGCATCCGAAAGCTGCCGTGCTCTGGGGCTGGCTCGCAATGAGTCTACTGGTTACCTTTATCCCCGCCCTCACCTCGACGGGAACGCCCACCTTCTTGGCGGCGTTGAGCTTCATTGCCCTCTGGCTCGCCAATGCCGTCACGGCTCATCGCCTCGGCGCACTCGGTCTCTTGAACGTGGCAACGGGGATAATCGGTATTCGTATCGTGATCGTATATTTCGAGGTCTTCGGAAGTCTTCTCGATACCGGCATCGGTCTCATCGGCGGAGGAGCGCTCACTCTGCTACTCGTTTGGCTCTGGTGGCGCAAACGACGCGAATTCGCGACCCAGATGCGTGAGGAGGGTTCGTCGTCATGACGCGTGCGTTTAGGTCTTGGATTTGGCCCGCAATTGCGACGATTCTGCCTCTCGTCGGATTGTCGACGATGATCTTGCAAGCCGAGCTCGCTACCCGGGCGGGCCCCACGCTTCGCGTCGCCATTCGTGGGTACGATCCCCGTGATCTGCTACACGGGCACTATCTCAGATATCAATTCGACTTCGACTGGACCGAGCCCGATACCTGTGGCCCATCGGCGAAGGTCAACGCCACAGCGGACAACGTTCCGTATCGTACGACCACCACGAGATTGGATCCGAATTGCTGCCTGTGTCTCACGCGCCAATCGGATTCGCCGTTTCCCAACGTTCGTCAAGTGGCGTGCGGGGATCCGCACGAGCACTGCGTGGGGTGGCTGCACACAGCGAACGTGGAGCCACCCTTGCGCTACTTCATTCCTGAGACCAGCGCGCCACGCTTGGAAGCCGCATTCGCACAGCACGAAGCAGCCGTGGAAATCATCGTTTCTCCGCGAGGAGACTTGGTTGTTTCGGAACTATTGCTCGACGGAAGACCCTGGCGGGAAGTGCTCCGAGATTGAACTTCGTCACGGCCGCTCTCAACGCCGCGCTTGGGCCAGTTTCGTCTTGGTGGCATGCTTTTTGGCTCGCATGAGCCGCCCCGACTGATAGTCCTCGGTCTTGGTCAGCTCTCCGTACTCGTCGAAGTAGCTGAACCGACCATGCTTCTTGTCCACTTTGTAAGCGCCCTCCATCGATTTGACGCCATTATCGTGCCACTTGAGGCAAACGCCGGATTTTACGCCAGCTTCGTAGATGAGCTCCTCCTCGGCCTTGCCATTTTCCGAGAAGTAACGCCATACGCCGACCTGTAAATCGTTGGCGTACTTTCCTTCGCTGCGCTTCTCACCGTTGGGATGAAAGCTCCGCGCCATGCCATGCCTTACGTTCCCTGCGTATTCGAATTCTTCTTGAGTCTTACCAGTCTCGTAAAAGGTGCGACGCATTCCGTGGCGTTTTCCTTCTCTAAATTCGACCTCTTCGGTCTTGACACCGCTCTCCGAATAGGACGAAAAGACGCCACTTTCCTTGCCTTGTCGATACTCTCCCCGCATGCGTTCATTGCCGTTCGGAAAGTATCGAACGACCTGTCCCTCGAGGAGCCCGTCACGATAGAACCCCTCTTCCTCCACGGCACCACTTTCGAACCACTGTGTGTAGCGCCCTTGAAGTTTACCGAGATAATACACGGTGCCCCGAGCAGGAAGACCATTCTCGTGAAAAATCATCCGCGGCCCGTGAAATTCGCCACGCTTCTTGCAGGCCACGTCATTGCCCGCGGGTGGGCTCTGTCCCGTGAGTTCTGCCCCCTCTGGACAGGGATTTTTCTCTTTCCACCACGGCACGGAAGCCGCGGACTCGTCGCGCGTCTCCGATTCGCGTTGTACCTCGCCATCGCCGGATGCAGCCTTTGGTGGGTTACTCGAAAGAGCACCCGCACAACCCAATGAGCCCAGCAACACGACCAAGATGAAAGGACGCAAAGTTGCCATCATTAGGTGATACGCGATCGGGCGTCCCTTGCCAATCGAGGTGTTTGAACGCGGGATGCGGCCGAACTCATCATACCTACGTCCGTGACCGCAACTAACGTGCATTCGCCCAGGGTGACCCACGCTGTACGACGACGGGAACACCTTGGGGGGATTGTGTCGAGGGATCGATAGCAACAGGCACGAACCCTACGCTCCAAAAACGTGCGAACGTCACCACGACGAGCCAAACCAAAAGCGGGCTTCGCGAAGACAATGACAGCGAAGCCCGCTCCTCGCGACGGGTGAACCTCACCCGTCGCCTCGAGTGATCATCCTTACTTCGCCAAATCCGCGGCTGCGTCGACGTGCATCTCGGCGGGAATCGACTTCGCCTGAACGACGGTCGAAGCCATGCCGCTCGATCGAACGAGTGCGGAGCGCTTTGCGCTTGGGGCGGTCGTTGTGACCGCGGAAGGAGTCGCTCCGATTCCATAGCGCATGGAATCGAAGACACCGACGTACAGGTCCGAGGTGGTCGGAACGCTTGGCCACTCGACACCCTGACGCATCGTCACTAGTTCCGGCGCCTGGTTTCGCGCGAACGCTCGATACCAATCGAGCCATCCCGAATGGCCATTCTGATTGGGCTTGTAACCATGTTCTTCGGCGCCATGCAGTCCATCGACGCCGCCGTAGTAGCCACGACGCCATCCGTTGTACCACTCATAGGAATGGAGTGACTCGTGGAACAAGCCTTCACTGGGTTCGCCAGGCGGAACCGAACGGAGCCAGCCACTGTAGTAGCTAATCTCCTGCCCTCCCGCCCAAATGGCACAAGGAACGTGAGCGACATCGGTCCCATCCGCTCGGTGAGACGAGTAAAGGAACACGAGTATGTCGTACTGATCACGAAGGCCCGTGAGCCCGGCTTGTTCGAGTAACAACCCCGTTTGTGGCGGATCCATGCAATCGGGACCACGCTGGAGCGCGACGTTTTCGACGACTGGGAGCGATTCGACGCTCCACGTCGTCAAGCCGTACGAGAACGGTTCGACCCACGCGTCGCGAATGGCGTTCATCTGCTCCGCCAGGTAGGGAATATCGGAATTGGCAAGCACCCCGAGGTCGGTGGGATCACCATGCACGGCCGTGCGAACCGGCAAAATGCCGATGCGAGTCGTGTTGAGGACGGGCAACGCGGAATGAGACGTCAAGTCCACGGTTTTCGGACAAACGCCAACGGACACGGTTTCCTCTCGGAACTCTCCCGTATAACTTCCAGGGGTGTCGTTGCTGAGCCCAAGGCCGAAGGTGTATTGCCCAGGTGGGAGCGACAGCGATGTCGGCGTTCGCTTTCCCGTGTATTGACCGTTGACGTACAGTGCACCGGGAGTCGCGCTGGTCAACGTGACGGTCTGGGCGAAAGGCAGATTCGACAGTGGAACGTTGTATGTCCGATCCAGCCAAATCCCAGATGAGAGATTGTTGCTCGAGTTGCAGAGTGACTCTGGGCAGACCTCATTGGCGATCGCTTGGCCATCGACGTAAAGTTCGACGGAGTAGTCCGCCGGCCCACCGCCATTCATGGCTTGGATGCGAACCTCGTTATTGCCGTTGGCGAACCAAGGGGTGATGTCGATGAGCTCGTTTTGCCCTTCGCCGTAGTAGTGCCACACCCGCCGACGAATCCCGTTGATGGTCAAGTAAACGTAGTCGTCGACGTCAGCAACGCGGATCTGGACGCGAGTTGGGACCGCGCCTAGTTCGTGCTCGACACAATTCCCGACGGGAAGATCGTCCGTCACCTCCACGACGTTTGCCGTCGCGGTCCCCGGCACTGGAATCGACGCGCAGAAGCCGAATCGTACCGTAGCCCCGGGATTGATTCGCGAATTGTAATCTACTGGCTTGAAAGTCACGATTCCGGTGGAGCCACTCTGAGTCGCACTCCACGCGTTTTGAATTGTCCCTGTGCCCATATCCAACTTGACGGACCAGTTCGTCACGCTCGAAGACGCGTGATTGTTCTTGAGCACGACCTCACCACAGTAGCCACTGTTCCAGCTGGCGTTTCCAATGAAAGATGCGTCCAAACCACCCGCGGAAACGAGGGCCGACGATGATGATGCCGAAACCGTGGACTCGCCTTCGACGTCGGCACATGCCTGGGCGAGTACGGCCAAGGCGAAAAACGTAAGGAAACGACTTTTGTAGATCAGCAACGAATTCATGGACCTTCTGCTTTCCTCGCGAAACGTTCCCCGTCGGTAGTGTCGAAGTAGAGAGCCCAATCACGCGAAGGGGCAACGTCGACGACCACTCGGACGAGGGTGCGCGAGTAAGAGCCACGCTCCTGCGTGAACCTTCGTCGGATTTGCAAAGAAAGGGGGTTCGCCGAGCATCAGGAGCGGCCGCACGTTTTCCATTGTCAGTTCAACGACACGCAGCTTCCGAGCCTGCACGTCGAGCGTCGATGTCCTTCATGGACTTGCGTCGTCGACGGCGCTTACGGCAACCGATGTCGAGAGAGGTCGCTCCACAACTGCGTCGCTAGCTCCATCGGAACGAGATGCTCGTAGTCCTTGAGACGCGTCGTCGCGTTCGGTCCCATGGCGTCGCTCAGGATGCAAGTGAAGGCTACCGAGACGATTGGATCGCGTACCCCGTGGTACAAGTAGCCATGCGGGACTCGACCCGACTCCGGAACCCCGACGGGGCGGAGCGCACCCTCGACTTTTGGCCGTGCCCATGCCGGATATCCCGATTCGCCCTGAAGAGCGGCCACGGTGAGATGCTTCGAATCCGAGGCTTTGAATGACGTCGATCCACGGTTCGTTTCGCCTCGAAACGCGCCCCCGGAACTTGCAACGAATGCGGCGACCCGATCCCTCAAAATCATCGCTGCAAAATACGAGAAAAATGCTCCGTTGGAATGGCCGACAAAGTACACTCGCTTGGAATCGATGCCGAAAACGCGAGTGGCGGAGTCGATCACGGCGCGAACCACCAGCAAATCGCGATTCGTGTCGGGATTGACGTCCCACACGTTCCAGCTCGTTGGGTACTTCACCTTCGGATCGAAATGATCCGGATCTTCCACCCTGCCCATCGTGTTTTTGGCGCCAACGCCGGGTGCAACGAGCACGAAGTCGTCGTTGTCCTTTGCCAAAACGCCAAAACGCAGAGCATCGTGATACACGACCGAATACGGATCCTCGCCGGTGCCGAAAAACGCCACGATGAGTGCCGGCTTCACCCTGGGCTTCGGCGGCAAGAGGAAGCCCACTTCCGTCGTCTCGTTGTTCAGAACGAACTTCCCGTAGCGATAAGTGGAGCCATCGTAACCAGAGACGTCCGAGAATCCGCCGGAATAGCGCACCGGGTCAACATCGAGTTCCTTAGTCTCGGATTTATCCTCTGGCGGCGCCGACGCGCTTGCGGGCTCCCCTTGACGGTCCGATGTCATTGGAGCTGGCAAGCTCGAACGACCGACCCAAGGGTTGCCCGCTGACACCGCATTGGATGCCCCAGGACCCGCTTTATGGCTGGGCGCCGTCGACGTCGTGCAAGACGGAGTGCAGGATATCGTGCTCGAAAGGACGAAGCCTTGCGTCAGTCTAGCGAGGGCACGATAGGACATGGTGACGAACGTCTTGCACCCGAAGCCGTCCATCGCAAGCCCTCGACGAGGAATTCACGACGCGGAATGCGGTCAAACGCCGTCGAGGATATCCCGTATGCGGCGGGTCAAGTCCGCAGCAGCGAATGGCTTTCCGATCAGGCGCGCATCCGCGTCGAGCACACCATGGTGAACGATGGCGTCATCCGTATAACCCGACATATAGAGGACTTTGAGAGCCGGCTTGTCCGCGCAGAGTCGCTCTGCGAGCTCCCGCCCACTCATCTGTGGCATGACTACGTCCGTCAGTAGGAGCTCCACCTTCTCGCCAATTGCTTCCCACAGGCGAAGAGCCTCCGCTCCACTTCCGGCAACGGCGACGCAGTAGCCCGCCTTGCGCAAGATTCGTTCGGCGAGCTTTCGGACCGCCTCCTCGTCCTCCACGACCAAAATGACTTCCTTTCCCACCGCGAGCATGCTGGTCGAACGTCGCCTGTTGTCGACAGTTTGCGCGTCCACACGAGGTAAGCCGACGTCGAAAGTCGTCCCATTCCCTGGTGCGCTGTGCACCCAGACGTGACCCCCGCTTTGTTTGACGATTCCATAGACCGTGGAGAGCCCAAGCCCGGTCCCTTTACCCTTCTCTTTCGTGGTGAAGAAGGGCTCGAAAATGTGCTCCTGAGTCGCCGCATCCATTCCTGTGCCCGTGTCGGACACCGAAAGCAAAACCAACGGCTTTCCCCGAACCTCCGAGGGGACGAGCTTGGCCATTTCTTCGGAGCTTGCGTTTCGCGTTGCGATGGTGAGCCGCCCTCCGTTGGGCATTGCGTCCCGTGCATTGACCGCGAGGTTGACGATCACTTGCTCCAGCTGTCCGGCGTCCGCGAGAACTCGACCGACGTCTTGGGACAAATCGACGAGGATTTCGACGTCCTCGCCCAACAGCCTGCGGAGCAGATTCTCGATACCCGTGACGACCGCGTTGATATCGAGAACGACGGGATCGAGCACCTGCTTTCGACTGAACGCCAAGAGTTGTCGGGTAAGCGCCGCGGCGCGCTGCCCCGCCTTGTGGATCTCGAGAACGTCGTCTCGAAGCGTCGACTCCTGCAACTCCGCTACGACGAAGCCGGCGTAGCTGATGATGACCGAGAGCAGGTTATTGAAGTCATGCGCAACCCCACCAGCAAGACGACCGACGGCCTCGAGTCGCTGCGCGAGCACGAGTTGTTCCTCGGTTCGGCGCTGCTCGGTGACGTCATCTGCGTGAACGATGACCATGTCGTTCGGGATGTACCCGTAGGTCAACACCATGCGCCGTGGAGGACCGCTCGCCGGAAAGGTTCCGTCGACTTCGCGCCGCACCGCCCGCTTTCGTTCGAAGCAGTCCCGAAGGTCCTCCGTCAGGCTAGGTACGCTCGAGGTTAGTTCGATTCGAAGGCTTTCCGAGCAGTTCCACCACTTGACCCTGTGTGAGGGTGGAAGCCGCTTCGTTATAGTCGGCCAAAACGAAGTCGCTCTCTCGCCTGCGCCAAACGAAGGTCGGATTGGGAAGATGGTCGTAGATGGCACGAGTTCGCGCCTCACTCTCCTCCAGTTCGCGAAGGACCTTGACGTTCTCAATGGCAACGGAAGTCGAATCCGCAAGTGCCTGTAGGATTCTGACGTCTTCCGGGGTCGCTCGATAATGAGCAGCCCAATAGGCCCCGATCGCGCCGATCGGACTCTGCTTACGGATAGGGACGAGCACCAAGCTCTTCACGAAGGTCGACCTGTAGGCGTCGTGCGGGACCCGTTCGTCGGCGTAGATGTCTTCGACCACGGCTGGAACCCGATTGAGCATCGTCCAGCCGCTGATGCAGCGCTGAATGGGAAATCGCTTCCCCTTCCAGAGTGGCGCCACGGCATCCTCGTCCACGTAATGGCACTGTTCGGCTTCGCGCAACACGAACGTGGCGCCGTCGGCAGAGGTGAGGAGCCGCGATGCGCGCCTCACGACGTCGACGATGGTCTGCAAACTTCGCGCTTGGCTCAAGTCTTGTACGACTTGAGCCAAGCGTTCGAGTCGTTGACTGAAGCGTTTCACCTCCCACTCCATCTCCTTGCGAGAACCGATGTCCTCGATTACGGCGATGACGTAGTCCGGCTCCCCCGTCGCTTGGCGAACCAACGACACGGTAAGGTTTACCCAGACGGTCGTTGCATCCTTCCGAAGATAGCGCGTTTCCCGCGAGAACGCATCGATCGAGCCCGTGAGAACCCGCTCGAAAAGCGACACCTCGCCATCGATGTCATCGGGATGGGTAAACTCACGATAGTGACGCCCCACCAACTCCCTACGTTCATGGTCGACGACGCTGCAGTACTTGCCGTTCACGCGCAGGAGAGTGCCGTCGGGTGCGATCTGCGCAATTCCCACTGCCGCCTGTTCGAAGGTGGCGCGAAACAGGGCTTCGCTGCTCCGCAATGCAGCCTCGGATTGGATTCGCGCGGTAATGTCTCGAGCAATCGAGAGTACACTCTCCACACGACCATCCGGCGAGAACTCGGGTACGATGGTCGTGAAGAAGTGCCGCAGGCCGTCCTCGGCTGGATGCTGGATCTCCCGATTTTGGCGGATGCCGCTCGACAACACCGAAAGAACGGCTCGTCTCCAATGGGCCCCTGAAGACCTGTCCAGCTCGTCGAAATGATTCCACCCTTTACAAAGCGCCAGGTGCGTAGCGGCCGCCGTATTCGCGTAAATCGGGTTCAGCGTTGCATCGAAACGCACGATGACATCAGGGATGTTCTCCGCGAGCCGTCGATACTCGTCGGTACTACGACGCAAGAGATCTTCAGCGCGTTTTCGATCGGTAATATCCATGACATCCGTGACGAAATGGAGTGGGAGACCTTCTCGGTCGCGCAACAGAGTGCTTCGCACATCGGTCCACACGATCCGCCCCGAGCGATGGATGCAGCGTTTTTCTGCGCTGGACGAAGTCAATTTACCATCGAGGAGTAGGCGCGCACCTTCTCGACCATTCTCGACGTCGTCGGGATGGGTGATCTGTTCGAAGGTCATCGCAGACAGCGATTCTCGATCGTATCCCAGCATCTCGCAGAGCCTGCGATTGACGAGGTCGAGTCGTCCGTCAGGGAGCATTAGTGCGCGACCAATCGTCGACTCCTCGAAGGCCGCCCGGAAGCGCTCCTCGCTTCTCCTCAATTGGTCCTCCATCTCCTTTCGTTGAGTCAAATCCGTTGCAGTCGCGGCGATTGCCGCAATGGTGCCCGATCGGTCGAAAAGGGGCGCCATCGACAAACTCAGTAGGATCGCCGAACCGTCCCTACGCCGTGCATCCATTTCGAGAGAATGAAGCGACTCCCCTCCACACACGCGCGTTCGCAGAGTCTCGAAGCTCGGCCGATTCTCCACGGCCACGATTGGAAGTTCGACGCCAACGACCTCGCTTGCTCGCCAACCGAAAGTCTGCTCGGCAGCGCGGTTCCAAGTCGTCACCCTGCCATCCGCAGTCAAAGAAAACACAGCTGCTGGGGAAGCCTCGACGATGGCACCAAGGAAATCTCGGGCAGCGTCGAGCTCGGCTTCTGCACGTTGCTGCCTTTGCTTGAGCTCGAGCGTGCGAATTGCGGAGGCAACGTCGCGTGCCACCTCCTTGAGCAATTCGCATTCTTCGGCGTCTGTCTCCGTGCCCGACGGTAGGACGACGAGTAACGCTCCGTAGACCCGCCCACCGCTCTCGAGGCGAACCGTCAGGGCATCCCGAGGCTCGGCGTAGTGCTGGCTCACTGGGCAAGCTGAGCAAGCTGCGCTCGAGCTCCTTCGACCGCAAACGTTGTCATGCCCCAATGCTGCTTCGATACATGCTGGAAGATGACCGGTGCGCAGCAGCGATTCCAGCTTTACGAGTTCAGGTTCGACACCCGCAACGGCATAGGACGAGATACCCCTCGCGTTCGTCAGCACAATCGTACTGACGAGAAAACCTCGATCGGCGATCAGATAGTCGCACGTCCTTTGGATGAGCAGCTGCGGATCCTGTTCTCGGGCTATGAGCTGACTGACATTGCGGATCCCGCGTAAAACCGCGTTCAGATGGGCGAGACGCGCCCGAGAGAGCTGCCGTTCCGTGACGTCGTACAGCGTCTCGACGGCATACGGCTGCGTGTCGATCGAGAGCATGTCGACGTTCAACCAGAAGACGCGCCTTCCGATTGGAGTCGTGAGAATGACTTCGATGTCGTGAACCGCCCCATCGACCTCGAGCTTGTCGAACACGATTCGACGTGCCGCTTCGTTCGGATAAAGGCCAACGTCGACGGAGCGGCAGCCGACGACTTCCCCGCGTTCGATGCCAATCGCCTTCTCGAAGGCGTGATTGATTGCGACGACATCCCCTGATGGCAAACTCGAGAGCGCGGCCGGGAACGGTAGACATTCGAAGAGACCTGCAAACTTTCGCTCACTCCTTAGGCGCGCCTCTTCGGCGCGCTCTCGCAGAAGTCGCGATCGAATCACGCTCAGTCCTTGACCGAGTTCGTCGGCAACCTCCTCGAGCATCTCGCATTCGAACGCGGTGATGCGGTCGGGAACGTGAGTGACAACGACTAGCCACGCGTCCCCCGCTTCGCCGATGCGCACCGGGAATTCCGCTTGTCGCGCGCCTTCGCACGCGACGTTCGACTCACTCGAGCACACTTCCTCGTCGTCTTTACCTTCGTTCGGCACTTCGCCCGCCAGAGCGAGTATCCGTGCGCGCACCGCCGTTGCGCCGCGAACCTTTACGATTGCAAATCGATACCCTCCAACCTCGACCAAAGACTGACAAGTCTCGGAGAGGAGCGTCCCCTCGTCGGGGACATCGAGATGACGCCTCGTGCAGCGTCGCAGTGCGGCGAGGACTCGCGCGGCTCGAGACAGCGCTCGCTCTGCTTCACGTCGACTGGTGACGTCCAGCGACAGGATCGCGACTCCGGCGGTCACGGGTGACATATGGAGTTCGAAATCCCCCAGACTGCCATCTGCGAAGACGAACTGATTCGTCATCACCTGAGGAATGCAATCCTCCATGCAACGCTGCAATACTGCGTAGAGCCGAGTCGAGTCGATTCCCGGATAGGCGTCGCTCATCTTCCTACCGAGCAATTGCTCCGATGACGTTTTTCCCTGCGCCGCTGCTACGGCATTCACGTATCGATAGCGATACTCTCGGTCGATGACTTGAAAGCCCTCGAAGAGCCCGTCGAGGACGTCTTGAGGCAAATCGCAGAGCTCAAGTTCGTTTCGAATGCTTACGGCTCTCGAGTTGGTCGTCTGACTCATTGCCTCGCCGCCTCTTCAAACTCGGGACTCAAGCATGCACCTTCACGGCTGATTCGTTCCACCCGCTTTCACTGCCGGACGGCAAGGGCCAGCGCGACCCCGGTGTTTCCAGCCGAAACCCGAATGATTCTCCAATTGTGTGAGCACGACTTCCCCGCCCATGAAGCACTTCGTGGGCGCTGTCGTCGAATTGACGTGGACGACAGAAGCGTGAGCGTGCGCGCGGGACGCTACCATCGAGGTATCCGTGGGGCTATCGAGCCGATGGGATACGACCCCGCCAATGAGCACGCGCACTCCCCCTGCAATTCTCTCGACGACTCCCGCCAGTCGCTCGCGTTAGTCACTTGCAACGCCGCATGGTGCCAAGTCGTACCCCTGGCAATGGATGTACCGCCCGCTGCGAAGCCACTTCCGGCAATGGTACGCTCGGGCGCCGGTAGATTCCTTCGGACACGATGGAAGCGAGCGAACGAGCGACGGCGCCCAAACGTCCGTTGCGCTAGGCCGCCCGCTCCGGCTCGCTCGAACCGACGAGCGCCGAATTGCCCGCAGGCGTCCCCTCGACCTTGCTTTCCAGTAACTCGAAATCGGCAAGCGCGGCAACGAGCTTGCCGTGACGCCGCCGCGGCGCGCCATGTTGGTCCAACCGCACGATGACGTGGTTCGGCTTGTGATCCGCGACGAAGAAGCCCAACGCGAGCATCCTCTCCCGCACCTCGGCGTCGATATCGCGCATCTCTCCAATGGAGATGCGTCCCATCCTGACGAGCTCCTCGAGATTGAAACCGTTCACCCAAGCAAAAAGCGTGAAATAGTCACGTTCTGGTTCGAGCGCCATGCCCTCCTCGGGCTGATAGCGAGCGGCATCACTCGAAGCGCGGGCCGCTGCCATGCTGAACTCGTAAGCAACGCGATCGAGCATCCAACTCGGAATTCGCTGTCCAGGACTGAAGATTCCAAGTGGACGCTTCGTGAAGAGGTACAGACGGTCGGCTCCACTGGAGCGAAGTCGCGACAGCTGCCCCATTTCTTCGAAGGGCGACGGGAACGTGCCGCGAGTGTCCTGTCTTCGCCCGAGGAGCCCGCTCGACGACACGAGCTGAGCCACCCGAGAGGTCTTGACGACGAAGGACAAACGCTTTCGTCCATCGACTTCCGTCATCCGGTAGACGTGTCCCGTACTGAAGCCGAGACGCACCCCATGCTTCGTGTACTCACCGTTTCGATACCATCGCTCCGGCGCCACGAGCTCGCGCCAGGGCCAAGCCTCCTTGGTCAACCACAGGTCACCGTTTCCTGACGTCTTGCGATGGAAGTATTCGACATCGAATGCCCGCACGGTCGAGTATCCGTCACACTTGGTCAGCTGCTCCGTTCCGCCTTGGCTCATGACGTTCTCCTTCCTTTTTCGCAAGGCGGCGCCCGACGAGGGCGCCGCTTTCCGCCGTCACTCACTCGAACATGGGATGAGCAATGAGAGACTCGAAGGTGTCGAGGGGCGCGCCGTCGAGGTACGCCTCGATGATGCGTCTTCCGAGCGGATTGGAATCCGACTCAAGGAAGGCCTTCAGTTCGTCGTGGAAGAATGCGCGAAGCTCCCGCACCCCTTGCTCGAACGCTGCCTCACCGACATCCCGTTGGAGCGCGATCCGGAGCAACATGGCAGGAATGCTCTGTCCCTCGACGACGACCTGTTTGGGAGTGTATCCCAACAACGGATCGGCGTGGCTTCGTTCGACCTGATCGAGACGAAACTTTGCACCACCACGGCGCCCCAAGAATTCGCGCATGATCCACTGAGGCATGAAACCGACACGCCAAGCGCCCACGTGTTGATTGGGACAGAGGACGTACCGGACTCGCGGCGTGGCAACGATCTGATGTAGAAGCAGGTTGGCCTGATCTACGCGGCGACCGATGGCGAAGGGCCAGTACGATCCGACTCCTTCGGCCTCGAGTCGATTCGAGCCGACGATGCTCGGGTTATCGAAGCCTCGCGGTGCAACCAGCCGCCAAAGCCATGCGATTGCCGGCGGCAGGAGATGCAGAAGCCCGAGAACTCCGTAGGTCGGCGCCGCGGCGGTGCACGGCGGCGTGCGAACACCAAAGCTCCGAACGTCGATGGTAACCGGACCCGAGATGACGCCAGGTACGACTTGACGAGGGATGACGACGCGTGGATTGGGGCAGGATTTCCCGGGGGCATCCGCGACGTGCTCCCAAATCAAGGTGGTTGCCCCAGGATGCGCCTCCAGGTTCAAAAAGAGGAACGGCTCCTTTGCCGCAACGGTGACTTCCTCGAGAGGATCTGGATCGGTGCCGTAACGTTTGATGTGATTGACTCTGACGAACCACGCGTCTTCCGCGTCTTCGATGGCGAGCTTTCCATCGTTGCGTTGAAGACTCGGATGACAGAGCGCCATGTCGTCCGCCACCGGACGAAGTTCACAAGCGCTTGGTAGGATGATATGGCGCTTCTCGCCCGTGGAGACGTTCACGCCTAGCAGTAATCTGCCGTCACGCTCTCGGTGAACGTGTTCGAGCATCTCGCTCTTTCCGCCGCCGCTGGCCCCCTCGTGCATGATGTACAACTGATTGTCGTAAGGGGTCGTAATTTGAACCGCAGAACAATGAGCAGTGAGCCAACTCTCGCGCTCGCCTTGGCTGAGGAGCACACCGTAAATCCCCTTCTTCGCACTCGGACCGGGATAGAGATTGTAGCTGAAGAGCTCATGGCGCCCCGGGATCCGATTGTGCACCACGACCTGCTTGCCACCGAAATGGGAATGCCTGAAGGGTGGCACCACATAGACGAAGGCCTGAACGGCGCCGGCCGTCGAGATCTCCTCTGGCGGCACAATCCCCTGCAGCTGGCTCAACCCAAAGGCAAAGAAGGCCGCGTTCGCCGGCGCAATCACCATCGACGGTGTACCCATTCCGCGCTTTCCGGCGAAGAAGAAGAAAACGGCGAGCGGTTGACCCTTCAACCACTCGAAGGACTCCGCACGAACGCCGTCGAACGGTCTACCAAAGGCAGTCTCGAATCGCGGCTTGTCCGTAGGTAAAGCGTCGCCCACGAACATGCAATCCGGATCTCGACGGCGCATGTACGCCTCGACGTAATTGGCGGCGAGACCGTTGCGCGTACGGCAGACCGTCGCTTCCAATACGAACACTCCCGAGGAAACCTCGTACCCGACGGGGTAGTGGGCGTGGGACGCCGGAGCTGCTGCGTCGAGCAATTCGCTCGAATTACGAAATATCGTGACCTCCGGAGCGGCCTGGAGCAGAGCCACGAGAATCCGCCGGCAGCGCGAGGGGCTCGACGATTTCGAGCCAGCCCTGCTTTTGCCGCATCGTTCGGGTCTTCGGTTCCGTGGAAGTAAGTGCGTGTACGGAATGTGATTTGGAAGCTCGCGGGACTACGGACCAGCCTTCGCTCAGAGTCATGATGCGAGCAGCGTAGGGTCGGCAGCCATCAACGACCAATACATTCGCCGGAGGCGATGTATAACTTCAGGTTATGTATTGAGCGTTGCCCAGAACCCGCGATGGCGGCCGCCGAAACGCTCGAATGCTCCGGGCGACCCCGGCGACCCGGCGACCCTTGCGCTCGATTTCACCGCCGACCAGGACCGCTGGCTAGAGCTGGGGGTCGAAGTCCGCTGGCGCCGTCCAGCAGAGCCGCAATGCCCGGATGTTCACGGCGCTGTGGACGAGAGATGGCGTACACCCGCTCGACGAGCCCCTGCGCCTCCCCCACGCGTCGCACGCCGTACCGATCGGCGAGATCGTCCTCGATACTCGCGGGTGCCGGGAACACGCCAATCCCCCAGTGCCCCAGTGCTTTCGTGAGTGCACTGTCATCCACTTCCGCGACACATTGGACCCGGATCCGTTGCTCTTCGAGCCATCGCTCCACGGCGCGTCGAAGCGCAGTCTCACGCGGAGGGAGAATGCACGGCACTTGCTGCAGGCTGCGGGGAAACTTGCGACGCAGGGGAGCCGCGACCTTTTGCGATGCGTCCAAATACGATGGCACTCTCGGCGACGATGACGCTTCGCGCCTTCACGTCGGATTGACTCTGCACCGGGTGGTCGCCAAGCACCAGCTCGAGCTCGTGCGCAGCCAATGCGCCAACGAGGCGATGCCGAACGATCTTGACGAAGCGGACACGTTGACGCTCGGGACCAATCGAAACACCGGCGCCAAGAGCTTTGCCACCAACACCTTCGGGAGCGTGTCGCCGACGCCGATGGAGAGCTGCAGAGAACTCGGCTGATCATGCCCCTCCGCTACACGCTTGAGCTCCTGACCGAGAGCAAAGATGCGCTCGGCGTATTCGTACGTCGTCCGCCCGAAGGGTGTGAGGACACGGTGTCGACCCGAAGGGGCCAGGAGGGGCTCCCCGAGTGACTCTTCGAGGCGTTTGAGTTGGCTACTGATCGCCGGCTGGCTCAAGTGGAGTCGTTTCGCAGCAGAGGTGATGTTGCCTTCCTGAGCAACGACCCAAAAGTAGTAGAGTTGGTTGTAGTTCAGCGGCGACGGCATCCCGTAGAATACGCCAAAACGCCCGTGCGTCCGCGAAGTTCGTCGCAAACGTCGTGCGCCCGGTGCAGTTTCGGTCCAGCGCGGCTTGCCAAGCCCGAACGCAGGCGACCTCCGCGATCTTCACGGACGTGCCGTTCCCAGCACGGAACACGCTGATCCCATTTTGCCGCGACTGCTCCTCGCCACTTCGGTCATGGTGTCGATTGCGTCGAGGACGCGTCTCACCGAATTGCCTCGCCAACGCGGACGGACCTGCCCACGTATCCGTTGGTATCATCGCAAATCTGTGTACGCTTTCTGCGAATGCTCCGGTGCATCCCCGAAGTGGCTTGGGAGATCACCAAATCCGTAACTCGAGGCAACGACGATGTGATGCGCATTCGCGACGTAAATACCGCATTGGCTGGCACACGGACCATTGAGGTCCTTCCAGGAACGCTGCTAGAGTGCGGGGCGTCGTCGAAGGAGCCCTCGGGGGCTCCCTCGGAGCATCCGACGAGACGACGGAGGAGGACGCCATGGCCTGGGCACGCGCGCGTAGGTTGGTCGAGTTGGCCTCGATGTCGAGCATCTTGTGGAGCTGCGGCGGACGCGCAGGATTGGAAGGAGGGGCGAGCGAGCGTGCCGTGGGTGGCGCTGTCACCGACTCATCCATGAGCGCCCGAGGCGGACAAGGTGGCCGCGGCACGGACGACGCAGCAACGAATCGCCAGGGTGGTATTGGCGGAAGGACTGGAATTGGCTCTGCCCTATCCTCGTCAGCCGGTGCGACCACCACGACTGGCTCGGGCGGGAGCTCGAACGCCGTGACGAGTACCGGGCCTTGCGGTCCGCTCATCGACGACATGGAAGGGGCCCCAGGGAGGATTTGCCAGGACGGCAAACGTCGGGGAGCCTGGTACAGCTACAATGACGAGACGCCGGAAGGCACACAATGGCCCGAACGCACCAAGGTGGCCGGTGTCCCCATCCCCGTGAGCGATTCGGATCGAGTTTTTGGGGGCCACTCCATGCGTACTTTCGGAAATGGCTTCGATCAATGGGGCGCGGGCATCGGCTTCGACTTGGCGTTCGATGGCAAAGAGTACGGCACCTTCGATGCAGCAGATTACGACGGGGTCAGATTCTGGTCCAAGGGCTCCGATTTCGCATTCCGAGTCGGCGTCCAGGCAACCACCCTACCGCGCTACGGTGGCAATTGTGCAGAAGAGCCTTGTCCCATATTACCTCACCAAAGCGAAATCTCGGGCTCGGAAACCTGGAGACTCAACGAGGTCCTCTTCAGTTCGCTCCGCTGCCCGAGCAACATGACCACGACGCTGACTCGCGACACGCTCACCAACGTCCAATTTCAGGCTCGCGCTGGCGGCGACTTCGATTTTCGGATCGACGACGTATCCTTCTTCGTTCGCCCCGAGTGCTGTCTTGGACCGATGCCCAAGTGCGAGTTCATACCGTTCACGGATCCAGCTTTGGAGCTTACCATCCGCAACCATGCCGGTCGCGGCAATCGAAAAGCGCGTTGTCGGGACGCCTGCGACTTGACCGCCTTGCGAGTGGAAAACGTGACGGCGCTCGCTGGACTCGAATGCCTATCTCAACTGAGAACCCTCGCCGTTTCGGGCACATTCACTGACCTGTCGCCACTTTCATCCCTCACGTCACTCGCATCTCTCGAAATTTCGAGCACCAATCTCACCCAACTCGCGCCCCTTCGAGGTCTTCGTCAGGTAGGGCAACTGAGCATCCGAAGTACGGCAACGTCGAATCTTGCGCCTCTCTCGGAGCTCGTGAATCTCACTTCTCTCGAATTACCCCACAACCGCATCACGTCGACAGGATCACTCGCGTCGCTAACGGGGTTAGTGAGTCTCAATCTCGCAGACAACCCAATCGAGAACCTCAACGCAGTCGCGCAACTGCCGAACCTTCGCAGTCTCACGGTTGGCCTGAAAGACGTGCCGGAGTTCCGATTCCCGAAGGGCTTTCCTTCGCTCGAAACGCTTCAGATCACGGGAGGCTACGTCACCCGAATCGTTCTACCCGAAGAGGCTCCGAATCTACGGACGGTCTCGATTACCGGTGACGAAGTTCGGGAGGTCATCGTCCCGTCGTCGCTGACGCGACTTTGGAACCTCAACGTCGAGAAGGTTCTGCTCGGTCGTTTGACGTTCACAGGCGCAATTGCATCGCTCGAACAGCTCTCCGTGACGAACAACCAGCTGAACGTGCTCACGCTTCCCGAAGGCATGACGGGGCTTCGCCAGCTCTCACTCGAGGGCAATCCGCTGAGCACGCTCACCCTCGGCGCGGACATGGGAACCCGCGGTTCCTCTGGGTTGGATATCAATGTCTCGAATAGCAACCTGTCGAGTCTCGCGGCCTTCGAACACCTGGACGCCCTGCAGGTTCTCATCCTGATGAATGGCAAGATCTCCGATTTGGCGCCTTTGGTCGAAGTAAGCAGTCCCAAACTCAACTTCGTGAATCTGGACGGCAACCCCATCGATTGCGCGAAGCAAGCTGGGGTGCTGACCGCGCTCAAGAACAGAGGCGTCAATGTACTCTCCCGATGCACGAATTGACTCGCAATGTGTCCCGCACTCCTGCGCCGCGCGTCTCGCCTCGCCGGACTTGCCCACACGGCTATAACGCGATTCGATTCGCAGGGCCCCGCGCGCTCCTCCCATCCGCGCGCAGCGCGAGCGAGCACGGATTTGGGAGGAGCAAGGCTTGCCCGCGAATGTCGGGCAAGCCGGTGGTGGGCAGCCCAATCCGAAAACGTAGTCCTGCCCCCCTAGAGTGCGGTCGCGCACTTTGCCGCCAGGTCGCAGGAAATGACGACGTTTTGCGGACGAAATCTGGCCGCAACAATTGCCGACCTATGACCAGGGTACTCACCGAACTCTGCTCGCACTCACTGTCTCGCAAAACCGAAAGTTACTCAGCTCTGCCCAATCGACGCGACCGCAAACGCGGCGTTGAATCGTCTTACCTTCGCTCAGGTGGACATGCGAGTCCGATTCCCTAGACGACCACCTCGACATCGATTCCCAACTGGGACGTTCGCCGTTCAATGAGCTTCAAACGCCAACGGGAGAACTTCGATCCGCGTGGTCACAGTATGTCGAGCGTTTCGACGAGCTCGGACCTGGCGAGTCGTCCTCGCGCTGGAGCCGTGCGCGACAGCTCCTTCGCGAGAGCGGCGCCACCTACGGAACCCATCCCGACACTGACCCCAATCAAAACTCATTTCGGTTGTCTTCCGGCCCTGTTTTACTGGATCCGGAGGAATGGCAAACCCTGTCGGACGGCATTGCTCAGCGCGCGCATTTGCTCGGAAGGCTCTTGGCCGATCTCTATGGTCCGCAGCGCTGCCTGCTCGACGGTGACTTACCGAGTGCGCTAGTCTTCGATAATCCCCGTTTTCTGCGCTCCGTTCAAGGAACGCTCTCGAGCCACGACGACTGGCTACCCATCTATGCCGTGGATCTCGTCCGTGCACCCGATGGTCGATTCTACGTCGTCGACGAGAACACCCAAGCCCCCGCCGGTATGGGCTACGTCTTCGAGCACCGAGGCGTCGTCGCTCAAGCCATGCCGGATCTCCTTCGGCTGTGCAACGTCGAGCAACTCTCTTACTTCTCGCGTACCTTACGCGATCACCTCGAAGAGTCGGCGAGCCACAATCGCGACGCGCCGCGCATGGCACTACTTACACCGGGCCCCTACAGTCCGACTTATCTCGAACAGGCATCGCTTGCGCGTCACCTCGGGCTCTCCCTGGTCCACGGCGAAGATCTCGCGGTGCGCGATGATCGTGTCTACCTGAAAACGCTCGGAGGCCTATTGACGATCGACGTGCTTCTGCGGCGCGTCTTCGACGATTTTTGCGATCCCCTCGAGCTGCGTCCCGATTCGACGCTGGGCGTCCCGGGCCTCGTGCAGGCGCTTCGTGCAGGTGGAATCAAGCTGATGAACCCGCTTGGAACGGGCCTACTCGAGACGCCATCACTCCTCGCCTACCTCCCCCGACTCTGCCGGAGGCTGCTCAAAGAAGAACTCAAACTCGCGTCGGTACCCACCTACGATCTGGCCAACCCAGTGCACCTCGCGAAGACATTTGCGTCCTTCGACAATCTCGTCCTTCGCTCCAACTTACCAGGTGAAGCCGCAGACACGACGATGGTTCGTGGGCTCGGAACGAGCGAACGTGCGAAGCTGCGCGATCGAATCCTCGCGGAACCACGACGCTACGTCGCGCAACGCTTCTTTCCCTACTCGCGCGCACCCGTGTGGAAAAGCGAGCGAATCGAAAATCGCGCGATGCGACTGCGCTGCTTCGCCATCAGTCGTGGCCAAAACCGCTACGAAGTGCTGCCTTCTGGTCTTGCACTCGTGGCAGACGCCGAAGCGGAAGAGACGGTATCGTTCCGGCGCGGCGCGTGGACGAAGGACGTCTGGGTCGTCTCGCGAGAGCCCGTGGTCGAACCCGTCCGACCACGAGCCGCCGCACCTGCCCTGGTCTTGTCGCGGGGAGGAAGCGACTTGCCGAGTCGCGTCGCAGACCACCTCTATTGGCTCGGTCGATACACGGAGCGCGCGGAATCGACGGCGCGCCTCGCGCGCGTTACGGGAAACAAGCTCCTCGAACTCTCGAGCACGCGTTCGACCCCCGGACGCGACGAACACGAGCGGCTCACCTTGACCCTGCTTCGCCTCACCGATCCCCCGCGCTTCGCATCGAGCACGCCGTCTGCACTGCGCGAGAAGATGCCCCTCGAGATGGAGTTCGTTCGGGCCATCACGAGTTCGAGCCCCGAGGACTCGGTCCTCAATTGCTTGGGTTCCGCACTTCGAGTGGGCAAGGTGGTAAAGGATCGACTATCGACGGACACCTGGCGCATCCTCGCCTCTCTCGAAGCGGTGGAGGAGCACTTGCGCGAGGGCGACGAGGAGCGGCTCGTCGCGCCGCTCCTCGACGAATTGAACCACGTCGTCATTACGCTCGCGAGCTTCGGTGGCTTGGTAATGGAGAGCATGACCCGCGGCCATGCTTGGCGATTCCTCGACATGGGCCGCCGACTCGAGCGAGCACTCTCCCTCGTCACACTCCTCAGAACCACCCTCGTCTCGCCCAGTGTGGAAGAACGGCCACTGCTCGACGCGGTACTCGACGTCGCCGACAGTGGCATGACCTATCGACGACGCTACCCGGGACACCTGCAAGCACCAGCGGTCGTCGATCTCCTCTTGTCGGACGATAGCAACCCGCGAAGCGTCGTCTTTCAACTCAGGATTTTGAGTGAACACGTGAGAGCACTACTTCCGCTCTTGTCTTCGCCCTTACGCTCCGTCCAAGAACGCATGACCCTCTCGATGACGACACTCATCGACTTGAACGACGTCGAGACACTCTGTCGTCTCGACGAAGACACGGGCAGTCGCACCGGCCTGAATGATCTGCTCGATCGGCTCATTTCCCTATTGCCGGAGCTCAGCGACAAGTTGACGGAGGCGTACTTGAGCCATGCCATGGCCCCTCGACATTTGGCACATCTCAATCCACTAGCGCCATCCCGAAGGGTCCGCGACGAGGGCGCCACATGAAACTTCGCGTCGTTCATCGCACGAGCTACCGTTACACGGATCCCGCGACGGCTTCGCATCACGAGGCACGCCTGACTCCGCGCCAGAGCGAGGGACAGCGCACGATTACTCATGAGCTCGTCATCGATCCGCTGCCCTCCACGGAGAGACCACGATTCGACTACTTCGGAAATCGCGCGACGTACTTCGGCATCACCGAACCGCACCGAAGCTTGGACGTTACGGCGACGAGCTTGATCGAGACCTTTCCAATCGAGCTTCCTGACTTCGACCGCACCCCAGCGTGGGAAGGGCTCGTGCGACTTCTTCGGGAAGAGCTGCGTCGCGACGTTTTGATGGCGAGCCAGATGCGATTCGCATCACCCATGGTACCCTTGCTTCCGTTGCTCCGAAGCTATGCCGAAGCGTGCTTTCCCCGGGATTGTCCGGTCCTCGTCGGCGTCGCCGAGCTCATGCGACGCATCCACGCTGACTACGTTTACGATCCGACGGCCACGGACTGTTCGACGCCCGTCGAAACCGTCGCGAAGAATCGACGCGGGGTCTGCCAAGACTTTGCGCACGTCATGCTCGGCTGCCTGAGAAGCCTCGGTCTTGCCGCACGCTACACGAGCGGATATCTACGAACTCACCCACCGCCGGGAAGCCCCAGGCTGATTGGCGCAGACGCGTCGCACGCCTGGGTGTCCGTCTGGATCCCCGAGTATGGTTGGCTCGACTTCGATCCAACGAACAATCAATGTCCACGCGAGGATTACATCACCGTCGCATTTGGACGTGACTACGCCGACGTTACGCCAATCCGCGGGGTCATCCTCGGTGGAGGAGCTCATCGCCTGGAGGTGTCCGTCGACGTCGAGGCGATGAGCTAACGCGCGATTGCACGCGACCTCGCGCTCATCGAGGTGCACGAGGGTAGGGTCGCGATTGCACGCGACCCTCCTCGCCTACGCCCTTGGTCGCCGCGCTCTTCCTCGCCTGCGCTCAAGGTTCATTGCTGTTGCTGTCGTTGCTGCTGCACGACCAACCCCACGGCATTGGGCCGAAGGCGCTGCTGTTCGAGTCCGACCAATTGCCCCGTCGGAACGGTTCGCGGCCGAGCCAATGCCACCCGTCGAGGTCGCTCCATACCGGCAGAGTAGGGCGTCAACCGGACACGTTCCTCGATGGGATCGATCCGCACACTCACCTCGATGCTCTCCTTGGCGTCTCCACGGTAAACACCCCGATTCGGCGGAACATCGGCGTAGCTCCGTCCCACGGCGATGGTGACGTGCCGTTCACTCACGAGCTCGCCGTGAGTGGGATCGAAGGCAACCCAGCCGACGCCGGGCACGAAAGCCTCTGCCCAAGCGTGAGTCTCGAGCTCCGAGACGTCCTCCCGATAGAGGTAACCCGAGACGTAACGCGTCGGAACGCCCACACGACGAAGCAACGCGATTGCCAAGTGTGAGAAGTCCTGGCATACCCCGGCCTGGGCCTTCAGCACGTCGCTCACGGTGGAAAGACTATTTGTCGCGCCGCGTCGGTAGTCGATGACGTCGCGGGTACGGTGCGCCACGATATCGATGGCCTCACCGACGCGGCGAACGCGTTCTAGCCCAATCTTCTGGCTGAGTGCCGGTAGCGCCGGGTCGTTCTCGACGGGACCCTGGTGCTGCAGAAAATCCCAAGATCGATGGTCGCGATTGAGCCCGTCGAGCGGCGCAATGAGTTCGCTTAGCACGCGTGTGCACGGACGCGTTTCGACAGTGCACTTGGACGTCACTTCGACCCCTTCGTGGACGCCGAGTACGGAGAACTGGTGCACGGTATTGCCCAACCAGTCCACGTGATGACTCGCTTGAGCATGGGGGAGCACGGCGATCTCGAAGTGCCGGAGGACCTGGCGATCGTCGGTGCGAGGCATGGCTCGCACCTCCATCACCGACTCGGAGATGGCGTGGGAGTAGCTGAGCTTCGTACGATGATGAACCGAAAACAGCATTGGGGAATTCTCCTTCCGAGATCGAATGACTATTGAAGAAAATACGATTGTTGAAGCAGGCTACTGGCGCGTCCGGTGTCCGCTAGGACTTCCGTCAAAAACCCATACGTGCCGGCATCCAGCACTTCGTCGACGTCGGTGTGGGATAGGCGTGAAGCCAATCGACCGAGCGCGCGTTCGACGGCTGGATCGGAGCGATGACAGACTCCCGAGAGTCGCTCTGCGAGTTCGAAGGCCTCGAGGGCACAGAATCGAACACTTCGCGGAAAATTCGGCTGAAAGAGCACGAATTCGAGGACCTGCCGGCGCTCGATGCGCGTCGGCGAGAGCTTACGATAGGATTCGATCGCTCCGAGGCTCTTCAGCATCATCACGAACACGACGTTTTCTTGCGCCATGCTCTCGACGGACTCGACTTGCTTCAACCGTGCGATGACGGTGCGACCGAGGCGCTCCACGCGTTCGATCCACTTGCCGAGCTTGAGAAAGATCCAGGCCTCTCCTCGATGCATCGACGAGTCCGTGAGACCGTCTAGCGCAGCGGCTGCGGCGGTGACTTCCGTCAGAGCCAAGCTCAACGCCGTCTCGTCCCGCTCGCCGGGTCGCGCCTCGATGAGGGACCAATGCACCTGATTGATGCGTTCCCACATCGAATTCGCGATCACCTCTCGGACCTGTCGAGCGTTCTCGCGTGCTTGGGCTACGCACCCGGCAAGGGACGCAACCTCGGTTGCATCGAATACCAATCGTTCGAGGGCGAGGTTCGGGACGGAGAGGGACGAAAGAACGGTCTGCCACTCGAGCTTCGCACCTTCCGGATCCGGTTCGGCGAGATCGATGATGACGTCGCGGGTGATTTCCAGCTGACGAGCCATCTGCTCCGCCCGCTCGAGATAACGACCCATCCAAAAGAGAGAGTCTGCAACCCTGCTGAGCATCGCCATTAGTTGCGCACCTCCGCGCCTGATTGATCCGAAGCCAGCACCCAGGTGTCCTTGTAGCCGCCACCCTGACTGGAGTTGACGACAAGAGATCCCTTGCGGAGGGCGACTCGAGTGAGCCCCCCCGGAATGACGCGGATCTTGTCGCCGTAGAGGATGTACGGACGGAGATCCACGCAGCGCCCTTCGAGTGCGCCGTTGCACACCGTCGGATGCCGTCCGAGACTAATGGTCGGCTGCGCGATGTACGATCGCGGCCGCGCCTTGACGAGTTCTCGGAACTGCGCGTGCTGCTCGCGGGTCGCGTGTGGGCCGATCATCATGCCGTAGCCACCCGAGGCGTCCGTCTGCTTGACCACGAGTTCCTCGATGTGGTCGAGGATGTACCGGCTGATCCTCCGGGCGCGCCGCGACGTACGTCCGCACGTTGGGGAGCAAGGGATCCTCGCCGAGGTAGTAGCGGATCATGTCCGGCACGAAGGGATAGATGGCCTTGTCATCGCAAATCCCGGTCCCCGGCGCGTTCGCGAGGGTGACCTTGCCACTCCGATACGCGGCGAATAGCCCAGGGCACCCGAGCACGGTATCGGAGCGAAACACCACTGGGTCGAGAAAGTCGTCGTCGATACGTCGATAGATGACGTCCACACGCTTGAGCCCCTCGATGGTGCGCATGCACACATTGCCGTCTTCGATGACGAGGTCGCGACCTTCGACCAGCGGCACGCCCATCTGACGAGCGAGGAAGCTGTGTTCGAAGTAGGCGCTATTGTAGATCCCCGGGGTCAACACCACGGCGTTGGGCTCCGAGGTCCAACCCGGTGCGACGAACTCCAGCGTTTCGCGCAGCCAGTCTGCGTACTGCTCGACGGGACGTACGCCATAATGCTCGAAAAGCACGCGAAATACCCGCTTCAACACCTCGCGACACCCGAGGACGTAGCTCACTCCGCTTGGGTTTCTGGCATTGTCTTCGAGTACGAGAAACTTGCCGTCGTTGTCGCGGATCGAATCGGTACCGACGACGTGCGTGTATACGCCTCCCGGTGGGACGAACCCCACCATCTCGCGACGGTAGAAGGTTGCCCCGTAGATGAGTTCGGGATCGATGATCTTGTCCTCGAGGATCCGCTGTGCACCGTAGATATCGCGTAGAAATAGGTTCAGAGCTTCGGTGCGTTGAATGAGCCCGCGTTCGATGAACGCCCATTCCGCCGCCGTGATGAGCCGAGGAATGGGATCGAAGGGAAAGACCTTCTCGATCCCTTCTGAATCCGAGTAAACGGTGAAGGTCACACCTTGATTGCGCAGGAGGAGATCGACGGTGCGCTGCCGCGCGGCAAACTCCCCATCGTCGAACTCAGCCATTCGCTGCGCGAGCGCACGATAGAGCGGACGGATTTCGCCGTCGGCCGAAAACATTTCGTCGTAGCTGCGGTCGTCCAGGGCGTAAGCGTCGAAGTCCACCGAGGCATTACGCGGCGGGGATTGCTTCCCGTAGGTTTCGGCGACTTGTCCGCAGATTTCGCGCGCCGAAACCCACGACACTTCGCCGCATTCTCCTGTGACAACCGTGCACTTGCCGGGCAATCGCACCACGGCCGCCGCTTGGCTGCTCAATTCTGCCCACTTCACGCACCGAGCTCGCCATCCCGTGCCTCTGCCGAGGCCCGAGAATCGCACGCCCGCTCATTCTCGCGATCCCCAGGCCTGCCGAGGCCCGATAACTGCTCGCCTGCTCGTTCTTCCCGTCCCCGTTTCCGGTTTGCCGAGCACCGCCGACCGCACCCCGCTGTCGCCGCGGGCAACCGACAATCCTTTCTCAGCGCACGGAAGCCCGCACCATCGCCCAGTCGACGCGAAGCGGCTCGCTCTCCGCGTGCGCCGTGCGCAGATGCGTTTCGACGAAGCGAATGCGCTCGTCGAGATCGGGGTGCGTGGACAGGAACGTGGGGAGCCCGAAGCCCTTGGAAGCCGAATCAGCCTCGAGTCGTCGAAACATTCGGAGGAGTCCGTCGGGCGCGATGCGGGCAACCTCGAGTCGTCGCATGCCTTCGCGGTCTGCCTCGCGCTCGGCCTCCCGAGAGAAGGTCAATTCCGTCAGATGCGCTGCTGCGCCGGCGAGATCGCGATCGATACCGCCGAGGAGTACACCGAGCAATCCACGGATCCCCATGGACTTGAAGAGAGCGACCGTCGTGTGTCGGAGCTCGGCATGGGCGATTTCGTGAGCGATGACGCCCGCCAACTCCTCAGGAGCCTCCGCGGCAGCAATGAGGCCGCTCGTCACGACGACGATTCCACCAGGTGCAGCAAAGGCGTTGAGCGAGGGATCCTTGGCGACGAAGTAGTGATAGTCGTAACGCGAATTCGGCGTCAATTTCGAGCCGATGATCCGCAGGGCATCCACGGCGGGACCTTGCTCGAGAAGGGCGCTGCGCAGTCGGACCCGAGCGAGAGTCGCTTCCCCGAGCACGGATTCCGTTTCGACCGGCAATGAGCGAGCGGCGCGGACACCGAGCGCCGCAATGGCGAACCAGGCGAAAAGAGTGACCAACACCAGCCCGAACAGTGCCACCACGGCGAGACTCACGAGCCTTCGTCGGAGCATGGGCGCCCTCGCGAGCGCACTTTCAATTTCGTCGCGGCGCGCTGGAGGAGCCGTACTCTTCAGATTGCGTCGCGCGTCGTCCTCGGTCACGGTGAACACCCAAACGCGCTCCTCGGCGCGCCCGGTGATTTCGATACTCTGTCCGTTGAACCCCGTCGCGCGCAGATGCGCATGCTCGAGAACCAGCCGCATCTGCTCGAGTTGCACCTCGAGGGCGTCGCCGTTCCACCGAGCAATGGCGGACGCGCCTGCCCCTGGAAGATCCCCGCCGAAGAGTCGTCCCCGGATCGGCCGATTCATTCGTCGCTACCGAGAAATCCCCCGAGAATGCCCGCGCCGAGCACCGACCCCTCGTCGACGCTCCGACCGCCGGCAGCTGGTGCGGCCATGACGATTCGATTCGCGAGACGAGACAATGGTAGGGACTGAAGCCAGATCGTCCCTGGACCGCGGAGCGTCGCGAAAAAGAGCCCTTCACCACCAAACAGCGCGCTCTTCAACTTGCCGACGTATTGGATGTCGAAGTCCACCGTGGGTTGGAAGGCAACGACACAGCCCGTGTCGACCCGAAGCAATTCGCCCGGACTCAGGCTACGCTCGACGAGGGTTCCTCCGGCATGTACGAAGGCCATGCCCTCCCCTTCGAGACGCTGCATGATGAAGCCTTCTCCGCCGAACAAGCCGGCGCCGAGCTTGCGCTGAAACGCGATCCCGAGACTGACTCCCTTCGCCGCACACAGGAACGAGTCCTTCTGACAGATCAACGTGCCGCCGATGCGCGCGAGATTGACGGGAAGGATCTTCCCAGGATAGGGAGCGGCGAACGCGACGCGACGCTTCCCACCTGCCTCGTTGTGATACACCGTCGTGAAGAGCCCCTCCCCGGTCACCAAGCGTTTACCCGCGCCGAGCAGCTTTCCGAAAAAGCCGCCCTGCTGCTGGGAACCGTCGCCGAATACGGTATCCATCTGGATCCCATCCTGCATGTACATCATGGCCCCCGCCTCGCCCACGGCGGCCTCGCCGGGATCGAGCTCCACCTCCACGTATTGCATGTCAGAGCCGAAAATTTCGTAGTCGATGACGTCCATTGCCATAGGGGTTCTCTCCGAAATCAGGTCACAGACCTAACCGAGGATAGCGGCGGCTATTCCCGTTGAACAGCAGCGGCTTGCCCCCCAGTCGACCGAAACACGTCGCGGCCCCCAGTCGCGAATGGCTCACGACGTTTGGTCGAGACCGCGATTCACCCCTGGTGCGCTCGCATGGACAGTTCGGTTAAGAACCTCCGACGCGAAGCATGGTTGAACGAACGCGCCGGCACGGTTTGATGCCGACGCGTTGCGATCGATCGACGTTCGTCCACCCGCAGCGTTCGCGGGACGACGTGGGTAACGATTACTGGCGCTGGAAGGTGATCTCCTGGATCCCGTGTCCGTCGCCAGGCGCGAATACGAAGAGGTTGTTTCCGGAAACGGTATAGCCCGCCGCCACCTCGCCTCCAGCACCGCGACCGCAGGTACGCGTCAGCGTCACCGTCAATACTTGAGCGGACATCGTGGCCGTCCACCGATCGCTTTCCGTCCCATTGGTCCCAGCTTGGTTGAGCGTATTGCCACTGATCACGAGAACGGATCGGAAGGAGCTTCCCGAAGAACCAGTCTGGCCTTGAGGACCCGTGTAGGTTTTCTCGGCAACCTGGTAGTACGTGCCTGCCAAGATGGTGCCGCCTTGCGGTGTCGGTGCCGTCTGATTGACGTACACCGGTGCAACCCAAGGCGCGACAGTCGGATCGAGCGTATTGCACGGCGCGGTCGTGGATCCCCCCGTACCCGTCGTTCCGCCGACGTTCGACGTTCCACCGACGTTCGACGTTCCACCGACGTTCGACGTTCCACCGACGTTCGACGTTCCACCGACGTTCGACGTTCCACCGACGTTCGACGTTCCGCCGACGTTCGATGTTCCGCCGACGTTCGATGTTCCGCCGACGTTCGATGTTCCGCCGACGTTCGACGTTCCACCGACGTTCGACGTTCCGCCGACGTTCGACGTTCCGCCGACGTTCGACGTTCCGCCGACGTTCGACGTTCCGCCGACGTTCGACGTTCCGCCGACGTTCGACGTTCCGCCGACGTTCGAGCTCGTCGCTCCCCCGGTCGAACTTCCGCCGCCTTTGCCCGACGTATTGCTCGAGAGTCCCCCGGTCGAGCTTCCGCCAGCTTTTGCGGAGCTCCCACCTGCAGCATTCGAGCTTCCGCCTGCAGCATTCGTGCTCCCTCCCGAACCGGAATCATCGGAGCCCGAATCGCTGTCGCACGCGCTCAACGCGCCGCCCACGAACAGAGCCAACATCGTCGCGAACATCGCATTGCGTGACAATCCCGTCATCGACACTTCTCCTCGATGCCCGAGCACTTCGGGCAAACACTGCGAGGAACCGAACGACGCAATACTCCGCAACATAAGCGTCCAGCCCCGAGGCCGCAGCCCCGAGGCCAGAAGCGCAGCGTTCGGTCGAGCCTGAACGCTCGAGGCGGACTCGACCTCGATGCCCCCCAATGTCAGCCGAATTCACTGCTCTCGAGCCATCACCTTCCAATCCGTGAGCCAATTACATGAATATTTCTCGGTTTTTTTGGGTCTGCGCGTCGTGGCAGACGGACCTTTGCGGTCCCGTCTTGCGGCGGGAGAGTCGGCTCCCTACCTGGACGGGTATGTTCCAGGCATTCCGCACCCTCGGCATCGCTTCTCTCGCACTACTAGGACCCGCCGGATGTAACCGAGCCCAAGCAACCAGCTCCATGCTTGCGGTTGGACAACCCGCTCCCGATCTGAGCTTCGAGTACCAAGGCAAGGAACGAAGGCTTCGCGACCAGAACGGTCATTTGACCCTCGTCTACTTCTATCCCAAGGATGGCACCCCAGGTTGCACCAAGGAAGCGTGCGCGATCCGCGATGTGTGGAACCGCTTCGAGGCGCGCGACATTGGGGTGATTGGCGTATCGAGAGACGACGCGAGCTCCCATGAGCGCTTCGCCAAAGAGCATCGATTGCCCTTTCCCCTCGTCGCCGATTCGGACGGGCGCTGGGCGACCGCATTCGGCGTACCGAACCGCAACGGAAAATCGGCTCGCGTCAGCTTTCTTCTGGATCGCAAGGGAACGATTGCCCATATCTATCCCGAAGTCGATCCGGGGATCCACGCGAACGAGGTGTTGCGTGACGCCGAAAAGGTCCAATAGCCGTCGAGCTCACGGAAACTGTTCCTGCCGCAACTCGCGATTGATCGTGACCGCGGCGATGTATCCTTCTGCGGCTGCGACGGCGACGGATTGTACGCTGACGGCTGCGTCCCCTGCAATGTAAAGCCCAGGGGTCCGTGTGCGCTGACGGTGCTCCGTGCGTGCGGCCTGGTTCGGCGCAAGTTCACAGCCGAATCCCTCGATGAGTGGCGAACGCTGCTCCTGTCCCGCGTGAACGAAGAGGGCATCCAAGAGAACCCTTTCACCCGATTCCAAATGGACGGCACGAAGTCCTTCGCCGTCGGGCTCGAGCGCCCGTATTCGAGCCTCGTAGATCCGCACACCATGCCGCTCGAGCCGCGCGTGAACGGCGGGCTCGATCACGGTGCCCTGCGTAAACAGCGACACGTCGTGACTCCACGTCAACAGCCCGAGCGCACCCTCGGGGCCGTCTTCGCGAGGACCGATACACCCGAGGCGCCGATCTCGATTTTCCCACCCATCACAGTATGGGCAATGGTGGACGCCTCGCCCGACGAGCTCCCGTAGGCCCGGGATCTCGGGCTCAAAGTCGCGCATCCCCGTGGCAAGCAGGAGCTTTCTCGCGCACCATGCGTCGCCGTCTGCTCGCACGACGAAACTCCCCTCCTCGATACGTGCAGACGTGATGTGCCGTTCGACGAAGACCACCGGGTACGGACGAAGTTGGGCCAACCCCAATTCTCGAAGCTCTGACGGAGTCGCATCTTCGCGAGTGAAGAAGCCGTGGACCCGTCGTGCAGCGAGGTTGCGCGGTCCACCATCGTCGAACAATAGTACGTTTCGACGACTTCGACCGAGCACCAACGCTGCACTCAGCCCAGCGGGACCAGCACCCACGATGATGACGTCGAATCTCGTCGCCGGGGCCAAGGATGGGCGCACCATGCCGAAGGGGATTACAAGATGCGTGCGCGACGAGGCGCCCGGAGCGATGAACCGGTTTTCGACGCGAGTCTCTCCGGCACTACTTTTGCCACTCCACGTTCCCGTGTCCTGCAAACCGCGCGATTGGCGACGCATTCGCAACATCCTACGGGAACGGCTCGGGCACGAAGACTTACGACCTGGACAAGGTGAGGCACTTCGCGCCGTGTTGGACGGCAATGACACGCTCGCTGTGCTTCCCACTGGAGCGGGCAAATCGGCCATCTACCAGGTAGCCGCATTGATGATCCCGGGTCCAACCATCGTCATCTCACCGCTCATCGCCCTTCAACGTGATCAATTGGATGGAATCGATCAAAGCGAACTCGCGAGCGCAGCGGCCGTCAATTCGAGCTTGCGCTCACGGGAACGAGCGGACGCATTCGAACGATTCGAAAACGACGATCTGGAGTTCCTCCTACTCGCTCCGGAGCAACTTGCCAATGCTGAGACCCTCGCGCGAGTGCGAGCAGCGAAGCCATCACTCTTCGTCGTGGACGAGGCCCATTGCATCAGCCAATGGGGCCATGATTTCCGACCCGACTACCTACGACTCGGAGCGGTCATCGAGGCGCTGGGGCATCCGCGGATTTTGGCGTTGACGGCCACGGCCAGCGAGGAGGTCCGGGACGAGATCGCCACTCGATTGGGCATGCGTGATCCGCGTATCATCGTCACCGGATTCGATCGTCCGAACCTGTTCTTGGGGGCTCGCCTCTGTTCGGACGAACACAGCAAGCGTTCCGCTCTCCTCGAATGCGTCGGTGCCCAACCCAAGCCCGGCATCGTCTATGCTGCCACCCGCAAACACGCAGAGGAAATCGCCCAAGCACTCGTCGAAACCGGTCTACGCGCTGCCCATTACCACGCCGGTATGCGGCAAGACGAGCGTAACGCGAGACAATCCGATTTCATGCGCGACGAACTCGACGTCATCGTGGCAACAAGCGCCTTCGGGATGGGCATCGACAAACCCAACGTCCGTTTCGTATTCCACTACGATTTAAGCGACTCGCTCGACTCTTATTACCAAGAGATTGGTCGAGCCGGTCGCGATGGCGCCCCCGCGACGGCCTTGCTCTTCTTTGCCCCATCCGACGTCGGCTTGCGGAGATTCTTCGCAAGTACGGGGAAAGTGAAGCGGTCGTCCCTCGAGAAGGTCGTCGAAGCCATCGAGAGCGCGGAAGAGCCCATCGAACCGAAGGAGCTCCGTAGTCGCGCCGCACTATCCCCCAAAACAGTCACCCAGGCGGTTCTCGCCCTCGAGCACGTCGGTGTCGTCGAAGTGAACGACGAGGGCCAGGTGATCAAGCCCGAGGGCGACGTGGATCCTTCTACGGCGATCGAGACGGTCGTTGCGGGCGAAGAAGAACGCAGCCATCGAGACCGAGCTCGGGTCGACGAGATGCGAGAATATGCGGAGCTCGGAACGTGCCGGCGAGCCTTTCTCCTCGCCCATTTCGGGGAGGCATTCACGCCGCCGTGCGGTGGTTGCGACGCTTGCGAACGACTGGAAGCAGCAAACAGAAATCTTCCTCGGAGCGGCGAGGTCACGAACTTTGCGCCCGATTCGACGGACAACGCGGCGGACCCGCTGCCCTTCGAGGTTGGCGCGCGAGTCGAACACGAACGACTCGGCTCCGGCACGGTGACCCGCTACGAAGGCGAACGCGCGGACAAGATCGTGATCGAGTTCGACGTCACCGGGGAGAAGCGCCTGGCCGTCGCGTCCTTGGCCGAACGCGAACTCTTGCGCCGCATCGATTGAGAGGCGTCCGATAAGAGGGCCATTGCCTCGGGTCGGCATCCGAATTGCTAGGGTGGCGACTACTCATGCTTCCCTCCTTCGGATCGATAACTCCAGGTTACGCCCGTCGCGCGACGCTCACGATATTGCCGCTACTTTTTCACACGACGACGGCGCTCGCCGGCTCCGCAACTGCGACAGCGACCGCGATGAGTGGCAGTCCCGAGGCTTCTGCGGCGCACGGCGCACCCTGGACGGACGAGGAGAGTGCGCCCGACAAGTCCGACGAAAAAACGCGCCCACCCCCAACGGTCGCGCCACCATTGCCCGAAGAACCACCGCCAGAAACGACCTATCCCTTTCCCGACGGTGCGCAATCCGCGGGTGCCGAGGACGAACTTCCCACGCCCGCGGAGGGCGCACCGATCGAGTCGGAACACAGCACGTCCACCCCGAGTTCGCTTCAGCTCAATTTCGGTCTCGAGTGGTGGTTCGTACGCGACAAAGGGATCTTCGGACCCACTCTGCGACTTGGCGGCCGTTGGGTCACGGCACACGTCGATTGGTCCTTCATTCGCCTTTGGGATGACAACCCAGCCCTCGACAGTCGATGGCTCGGTTCCATTGCAGGGCTCTATTTGAGCGTATCGCCCATTCACACGAGACGAGTCGAAACTCACCTCGGGCTCGGCACGGACATCCATTGGCTGCATGGCATCCACTCCGAAGAAGCAAAAGCGGCACTCGCCGCACGAGCGTCCATTCACTTTTGGACCGGAGATGGCTTCGGTCTGTTCGGAACCGCAAGAACCTACCTCGCTTCGAGCTCCGGCCTCGGTCTGGGTGAAACCATCAATCACACCCGCGATCTCCCACTCATGTTGACCCTTGGCGTCGAACTCAGGGAACCCCGTGAAAAGCATCAATCCTCCTCGCGTTGAATCGTCCTTCCGTAACCGCTCGATGGGGCTTCTCGCTCTGCTCGTTGCGTGCATTGCGTACGTCTCGGGATGTGAACCCTTGACCTACTCCCGCGACAGCAAACTCGACTTCTCGCGCTATCGCACGGCGGCCGTGGACGTGAACGACGGCGACATCGAGCGGACGGATTACCTCGTCGACGAGTTGGTGAGCGTCTCGGGCTTCCAAGAGGTACACCGCGAAAGTGACGGCCCTGCAGACGTGTTCATCGATGTTTGGTTCGACATCGCGGTGACGACCTCCGTCGACAGTGACGGAAACACTTCGACGGACTACGACGGCACCGCGAATTACACGGCCACGGACGCGCATGGCGCCATCCTGTTCACGGACAGCGAGAGCGACTCGAGCTTCAGTTACGAAGAGACCATCGAAGACGTCCTCGACGAAGTAGCCCACATGTTCATGGGTTCCTATCGCATCTAGTCACGGAACGGGACGAACCCATCGGCTTCGGTTCCGCGCGATCGCCCAAGGTGCGGGGACGAACCCATCGGATTACGCCCACACGGGCGGATTCCAGGCTGCCGAGGCTCTTTACGCAACGCGTAACGTTGCGTAAAGAGGCAGCAGTCCCGGTGCGAAGGAGAGGAAGCGAATCCCTAACACATATGAATCTGCCGATAAGACGTGCACTTGGCGGTGCGAGCGCGATTACGCAGCTATTTTCGAGGATTTTGCTCTCACGACGGCTGTCGTGGGGTGATAGGGTTCGAGAATGCTTCCAGTTGATGCACTGTACGAAAACGGATTGCTCCGCCCAGCGCACCCCTTGGATCTCAGCCCGGGAGAACGGGTTTCGGTCATCGTGATGCGCCAACTCGAGTCCTCACTCTGGGATCGCGAGCGACTCGGCGCAGCAGAAGCCGATGATCTGGAAACCGCAATCGGCGACACCGACGACTGACACGCCGAGCGGTTCGCCTGGATTTCGGAGAAGAAAAGTCTGAAAAAGAGAGGGACGACCGTGCGCGTCGACAATCGACGCCCGCGGTCGAGTTCGGTGCTCGCCGGGTCGCACACGGATGAAGGTGCGACGCGATGCCCGTTCGCACACGGGTGCTCGCCGGATCGCACACGGATGAGGGTGCGACGCGATGCCCGTTCGCACACGGGTGCTCGCCGGATCGCACACGGATGAAGGTGCGACGCAATGCCCGTTCGCACACGGGTGCTCGCCGGATCGCACACGGATGAAGGTGCGACGCGATGCCCGTTCGCACACGGGTGCTCGCCCAGGGCGGGCCAGCGCAAAGGCGAGCACCGGACGAAATGCGCAAGGGAGCTACGTCGCGCGCAGGATGCGTCCCGCGACGCGCATTGCCGTACGCGAGCCACGGATGCCTTGCGAGCTCGTGTGCAGCACTATCGTGCAAGGCACCATGGCGCACGGGCGCACCGATTGACACGTCGAACGCGTTGAACGTCGAACGCGTCGACGCGATTGACGCAAAGCACACGGTGATACGAGACCGCGTTGAACGTCGAACGCTTCGGCGCGTTCGACGCAAAGCACACGGTGCGATGCGAGAGCGCGTCGAACGGCGCGAGGCACGATGCAGCGAGAGCACGTTGCCATCCGCGCAAAGCGGGATCCCTCGACCCGTACCCAATCCTTTCGAGGCAGCCCAACGCAGCCCTTCCGCAAGCGTCCGGACTCCACGTCCGCATCCGTGTATCAAACTGACCCAGCGCGCGAAAGTCACCAAAGTTTCGGCTCGCTTTCGCCGTCAATACGGCTGAAATCGAAAGACGATGGGGCAACGCTGTCAGCGTGCGCGAGCGCGGATTGGAACGAAGAACTCGCCGGTTGCTGAACAGCAAAAACATTGTATAGATGGCGCCCTTCATCCCCGCAATCGACTGCCACGACAACGTCCGTCGAATCTGCAGCCGATCACGCCATCGTGCTCTGCGCTTTCGCGGCGTGCAGAACAGCACCACTCGGCGGCATCGTTACTGACACTTGGTCACCTCTCACTGATGAATACGTCTTCAAGCAATAAGATTTCCACCGCCGATCGGAAGCACGCGAGGCCTGTCTTCCTCCTGGTTCTCGCGCTCGTCGGTTCCGGATTGCCGCTCGTCCTGCGGGCGATCGCATTGCATCAACGCCATGCCCGCTTCGGCAAGCCCGACGTCCGAGGTGTCCTTGCAGACCTTGGGGTCGGCCTCCTGATAATTGCGGCCGCGTGGGTGCTGCGCAAACGCGGCGCAATCGCGGCGGCCATCCTCCTCGGCCTCTGGGTCTTGTTCAACCTGATCAACTTCGTTCACATCAAAACCCTCAATTCTTCGGTCTCCCTGCTCTACGCGAGCTACGTTTCGGACGGTGCGTTTCTGCGCGGCACGGTCATGGCGGGGTACTGGCTGGTCGGCGCAATGCTTGCCATGGGCATCCTCGCAGGTTCCGCGAAGTGGTGGCCGCGCTACGAATTTTTTCCGGCTCGAGATCGATGGGCCGTAGCGCTCACTGGTGCAATCAGCTTGGTGAGCTCGTTTGGTGTTTCGTCCGATCCCGGCGGAACTCCCATGGCGGCAGGAAAATGCCGCAATGAGCAACCTGCAAGCCGTCGTTCGCAGCACCTTGTCGAAGCGGAAGGCCCATCGAGTCACAGCGAATATCCCGACCGACCTGCGTGCTGATCTCGCGGGACCGCCGCGACACGACCGCGGAGCCAGCCGACCCAATGTGCTGATCGTCCTCGTGGAAAGCGCTTCCGGCGCGTACCTCCCAACCTTGGCAAGTCGAAATCAGGTGGAAGCAACCGCTTCCATGCCGAAGCTCGACGCACTTGCGTCTCGAGCCCTGTCCTTCTCGACGGCCATTGGTCACCAAAGACAAACCAACCGAGGTGAATACAGCGTACTTTGCGGGGATTTCCCGAAGCTTCGCAGCGAAACGGCTCGAATGAGCGAGGTTGCCCTGGGGCAAACCCGACGCCGTTGTCTACCGACAATCCTCGGTGAGCTCGGCTACACGAGCGCTTATCTCCAAGCAGCGACCATGCCCTTCATGCTCAAGGACAAGTTCATGAAGCGGATTGGCTTCAAGACTCAGATGGGTGCCGAAGGGTTCTCGAACGCGTACGCGAGCAATGCCTGGGGCGTCGACGACCACACGTTCTTCGAAGGTGCATTGCGCTTCATCGAGAAAACCCAGAGCGCCGGAAAGCCATGGTTTACGACACTTCTCACGGTCGGTACGCACCATCCCTATTTGGTGGCGCCGAAATGTCGCGCAACCGGGGAGGGATTCCGACGGGCGTTTGCTTGTGCAGACGAAGCACTGGATGAGTTCGTCCAGCAGCTTCGGCAGCGAGGAATTCTCGACGATACTCTGGTCATCATCACGGCAGACGAGTCCGCCGGAGTCACCGAAGGTCAAGAATCTCAGCGTACAGCTGAGCCAAAATTGGGTTCCTCTCGTCGTACTCGAACCGGGGCATACCGAAGCGACTCGAGTCGACGATCCGGTGAGCCTGAGTGACATTGGGCTCTCCATCCTCGACTATTTGGGTAAACCCGAGGCCGCTCCTCAATTCGTTGGTCGGAGTCTCTTTCGACGATACACGAAGCCGCGAACGCTCTACTTCGCGAACACTTACCTCCACGGCATTTGGGCGCTGTCGCCGGATACCCGAGACAGCTTCACGCTGACTCGATGCGACGAGAGCCTCGAAGCGTGCCAACGTTTCAGAACGACTCAGCTGCGTCCATTCGGCTCCGCAACGCCCATCGGAGCACCCTCGGATATAGAGATTGCCGCCCTGCGTCGCGCGGTCGAATACTCCACCCGGCGAAACGCCGAACGAGCAACGTCCGCCCCAAGTCGAGACTTGTCACTGACGGACATGACTGAAGTGGCCCTCCGCCCCGGTGACGACGGGCACCTGATCTTCGGAGGTCAGTATCTCAATGTCGAAGCGGGAACCGAACTCGAATTGGACGTGAAGTTCCGCGTCCAGGAGAGCTCCCAGAGCCAAGTTCGTCCGTGGTTCAGCCTTCACGGGGAGACGACCGCCGTCTTCATTCCAAAGTTACCCTGGATGGCGCCGGGAGACAGTCTCGAGTTGCATAAGCGTTGGACGGCACCGTCGGAATTGCGGCGCGTGGAGGCGGTACTGAGCGCGCGGCTTCTCGATGCCAGTGCCGCAACACTTGCGATCTCCCAAGCGCGGCTGCGGATCCGCCGAAACGTCAAGCAGCCGGCAGCGGACGAGGAATTCGTTCGGCTCAATCACGACGGCAAAGGGAAGCCGTCACGCCGATTCAATGTGGCCAGCGGCGCATTCGATCACGCTGGATGCCTCGCGCCCACGAGCAACGGACGATTCGAAGGCGATTGCAACGAAGGCTTCCTTCTCTTTGGACCCTATGCGTGGGCCCCCAAGGGAGCGACGCTGCGCTCCTCGATGAAAGTGCGCTCCAAGGCCAACCCCGCCATCGTCTGGCTCGAGATCACCAACGCCGAGGGAACCGCCACGGTCACGACGACGAAGCGAGTCACTCTCCTCCCAGGTCGCACTGTGGAGTTGACCGCCGAAGCTGAAGCAACCACCGATCTCAACCTGGTCGAGACGCGGCTCCGGGCAGAAGAACAAAAGGCCAAGGCATCCCTCGAGCTCGAGGACGCGCGTCTCGAGATCGCGAATTGACGCGCGTCGGCGCGCGCCTCGGCGCTCCGGCAAATTGGACGACTCGGCGCGGAGTCGCGGTATCTGCCCGAAACCCAATTTGGGCCTCGACCGCGTCGAGGAAGACCTCTAGATCCAGAGAGGCTGTCGTCGCTCGTTCGAGTTCCCACCGCCCGGAGGTCGGCTGCCATGCGTCTTGCTCTAAAACTCATCTTAGCGACAGTCGTCGGGATCTTGGCCGTGTTCGCCGTCTTCGGAGTCCTGCGCGCCAAACGCGAAATGGCGCTCTTCGACTCCGACATGCGCAAGGATCATCGTCTGATCGGCGCCACCCTCGGGCTCTGCGTGGCCAACACGTGGAACACCAGCGGACAAGAACATGCCCTCGAACTCGTCGCACGCTCCGACGCAGACCGCCCCGACCTGCGGATCGGGTGGGTATTCCCAGACGGAAGAACGAGCGCACGCGCGCCAGTCATCTCTTCCGCACACGTAGATACGACGAGTCGGATCAGCCACGAAACGATTACGCTGACCGAAGATCCGTCGGTTCGATTCCTCGTGACGCGAATCCCTGTTTCTTTGAACAACCAGATCTTGGGTGCCATCGAGATTGCCGAAAACCTGAGGACACGCGACGCCTACATTCGTTCGAGCAGCTTCAATAGCCTCGCCGCTACATCGGTCATGGTGATGGTCGCTGCCTCTGTCGTCCTGGTGATGGGCGTATCGATGGTGGGACGTCCCCTACAACTCGTCGCCGCAAAAGCGAGGAGGATCGGCGCAGGCGACTTTGGTGGCACGCTTTCGCTGAAGCAGAAGGACGAGATCGGTCAGCTGGCGGCGGAGGTCGACGCGATGTGCCAACGAATCCTCGAAGCCCAAGCGAGAACGGAAGCGGCGACGGCTGCGCGACTACAGGCGCAAGAACAACTCCGTCATGCCGATCGCCTGATTACCGTGGGCCAACTCGCTGCCGGTGTGGCTCACGAACTCGGCACACCTCTCAACGTCATTGGGGGCAGGGTCAAGCTGATGAGGCGTGGAGTTCCGGACGCAAGCCAGATCGAAGCGTACCTCGCGGACGTCGCGGACCAAGTGGATCGTATGACCACGATCATACGTCAGCTCGTCAACTTCGCGCGGAGACGGGAACCCAATGTGGAGCGGACGGATCTTCACCCGATTGCGACGGGTGTTGCTCGAATGCTCGAGCCTCTAGCGAAGAAGCGCGGGGTGCAGCTCGAGGTGACAGCGACGCAACCTCTCCTCGCCTGCATCGATCGCACTCAAACGGAGCAAGTCCTGTCCAACCTGGTCATCAACGCGATTCACGCGACATCTAGAGGCGGTCATGTCTCGATCTCATATGGTCGACGCGACGCGACTACGACCGATGGCGAACCGCTCTCGCGTCGGGAGGTTTACCTTCGAGTGACGGACGACGGGCGCGGCATGGACGAAGCGACACAGAGCCGCATATTCGAGCCCTTCTTTACGACGAAAGACGTAGGCGAGGGTACCGGCTTGGGCCTCAGTGTTGCCCATGGCATCGTGCAAGATCACGGCGGACGAATCGAAATGCAAAGTGCGCCCCAACAGGGGAGTACTTTCACCGTGTTCTTCCCAGGAGCGGACGTCATCACGCCTGAAGAGACTGTGCCAGACCCCACATCACCACAGCAATGACGACGAGCTTGATGGCGTATCGATAAAAGTCGGTCATCGTCGCCGGCTGGTTTTCGGTAGTTGACCCGTGGAAGAATCGAATATCGAAGAAGCGTGAGAGCACGGTGACGAGTAACGCGATACCAAACACGTAATCTCGATACGAATGGGTCCAAGGCGGCATTTGCCAAATTGCCGCTGCAGCGAAGAATAGACTGGCAGGGCCGAACGCAATCCATGCGAATCGGCAGAGTTCGGCAACGATCGGTCGCTCATAATCCCGGACCTCAGCAGGTTTCTGCTCGGTAGTCATATACGTACCTCCTCAGACACACTGGCGCGAACTGCAGGCGAGGAGCAGCCGCGACTTCATGTCTATCGAATACGGCCTACCCCCGTGTCCGACCGGCTTCAAGCGCGAAAGCACATTGCTCGCGAGGTTCCGGAGGGTCACTTTGACACACCAGTGCCGCACCAAATGTTGCAACGATAGACGACCGAGGAAACGAAGTCTACCAGCGTCTACGCGGCAAATTGTTGGCGCGAATCGGGTCAACTCGATACACGGCGTGTCACTTCGACAGAGTGCAATTCGAGGGTCAGGAGCACGCAATTCACCTTTCTCCGCGATTTCCGAGAGCCGGCATTCCCAGCGGGAAGGCACGCCAATTGCTCGAAGTTCCCGCACACGGGAACAGAACGGAAGTCGATGATGCAAGACCTACCCTCGCCACTCAGGAGCAGGCTGGTGATTGACGGAGCAAGTCGAGTACGCAGACGTACGGCCCTCGCCATTTTGGTCGTGCTGCTGGCCGCCGGGATTGGGCACCAAGTGCTGACGAAACGAGGAGCGACTTCAACAGACGAGGGGCAGCTACGGCTCGACGTCGCAACCGCGCCAAGCGGGCATCGCATGAAGGCGATGCGATGCACCACTCGTGCACCGCTCCTTGCAACAAATGCAAGGCTTACCGTCGACGCGCGAGACGTACACGTACAGCGGCCTATCGCAAACGCGGATACCGCGGTGTTATTGGTAAAGCCCGGTGACAGAGTATCCGTTGGAAGTCCCCTTCTCCAGCTGAAGGCAGCAACGAATTCGCCAGCAACGAATTCGCCAGCGAGAGGTCGCTTAGTTCGAGCCGAACGGGCGGGAACCGTTATCGAATTGCATCCCAGTGTCACGATCGCCCGTGCCAATGCCTCATTGCTAGCCCAAGGAGATTTTCACGTGCGGGACCTTTCGAGCGTGACGATTGGCTCGAAGGCACCAGTCAAGCTAACGGGAACCGGTGACATTCTGATGTGTTCTGTCGTTTGGATTGGGAATGTCGTTCACCGGCCAACGCAAACCGTTTCGGTGAATGTGACCCTCGTGGACGCACCAAAGGGTCTTTCGCGCAGCACCCCCATAGAACTCTCCGTCGAACGTCTCGACGAGGCTCGCTCTTGCGTGGTCGTGCCGGCTCGAGCAGTGAGTCATAGTGGCTCGACGACTTCTGTCTTCGTCGCCCGTGAAGGGGCGCCTCCTGAGCGCACGGAGGTACACCTCGGAGTGATCGACGACGACAACGCAGAAGTACTGGAAGGCCTTGAGGGCGGAGAAACGCTCATCGAGCCGACCTAAGGCATTTACATACTGAAACTACTTTGATGGGCTCCAAGCCGCACGTCGTCAATGAACGACGTGGATTGAGCGAACGGCAAAGAAACTCCCGCCGTGCGCCCATCTCGAGCAGCACGCCTCACTGACGTGTCCTCCTAGGCACAATGCGGCCATCGTTCCATCCTTTTCGAACTCGACGTCGAGTTGTCGCGTGCCAAGCGCCGAGGAACTCCACACGCCCCCGTCGGTCACATCGACTCGGTGTTTGGGTCAAATCGTGAAGGCCTAGAGACCAGACCTACGACACGACCCGCAGGGCTATGCCCATTGCCTGCCGCCAGGTTCGAGCACGCACGTGAAGCAACCCTTTGTCGGCCTCTTCGAGGACAATCAACCAACGAGACGAGTCAACTGAAGTTGGAGACCTTCGTTCCGATATGTGCCGATTCGGCCTCGCCGCTAGCCACTCTTCTCTCCACATGACGACGCGAGTGAAGCTCATCAGCGGACAGTGAGGAAAGCTGCGAAGCTCTTCCACCTTGGCGTGCAAACGCTTCCACGCCACGAAGGCCAACTTCGCACCCATGCGCGCTTCGGCTGCGATTGAAGGAATCAGTTTGTCGCTGCTCCATCGTCGATTCCTTGTCCCTCACCACCGAGTACCCCATACAGCGCCAATCGGCGGTACAGTGTCTTGCGGCCAATCCCAAGGACACGCGCAGCGTGCGTTCGATTGCCGGAACAAGCGTCGAGAACACGCAGAATGTAACGGCGTTCAACGTCTTCCAATGAAATCGAGCTCGTTTCGATCGCTGCCGGCAACCAACACGTGCCTTGGTTGATAGTCGCGAACTCGCTCGGGCAAGTCAGCGACGTCGACGAACTCCGATTTCGCCAATGCAACCGCGCGTTCCAGGCAATTTTTGAGCTCGCGAACGTTACCGGGCCAGTCATATGCCTGCAGGCGTTCGGCCGCCTCCCGCGTGAAGCTCCGTACGGCTCGCTCCGTCCGAATCGCAATTTCGCCGAGGAACGCCTGGGCCAAAAGGAGGATGTCCCCGCCCGCGTGCGCAAGGGCGGCACTGCTATTTGCAACACGTTGATTCGATAGAAGAGGTCTTCGCGAAACTGACCCCGTTCAACAGCAGCCTCGAGATTCTCGATTGGTGATGGCGATGATGCGGGCGTCGAAGGGAACCTCTCGATTGCCACCTACAGGTCGAATGGTTCGTTCTTGCAGAGCTCTGAGAAGGCGTGGCTGCAAGGAGAGCGGCATGTCGCCGATCTCGTCGAAGACGAGCGTACCTCCTCTTGCCGCTTCGAAGAGCCCGGGGCGATCCGTACGTGCATCAGTAAAGGCGCCTTTGACATAACCAAAGAGTTCGCTCTCGAGCAGCGTCTCCGGAATGGCGGCACAATTGATCGCAATGAAGGGACCCGATGAACGAACACTCCTGTCGTGCACTTCCCGAGCCACGAGCTCCTTACCCGTCCCGCTTTCACCGGTAACGAGCACTGGAACGTCGGCGTCCTTCGCGCACTCGATGAGATCGTAAAGGTGACGCATCGCAGTGCTGGTACCGAGAAGACCGCCATAGCGCTTGGATGTATCCACGACTCTGCGAAGCGCGTCCACCTCGCGACGCAGGGTGTGGTGCTCGCTCGCGCGACGAAGGGCGAGCGCCACAGCATCGATGTCGAACGGTTTCGTGATGAAATCGTAAGCACCTGCTTTCATTGCCTCGACGGCAGACTCGATTTCGCCAAAGGCCGTAGCGACAATGACAGGAAGAGTGGGCCAACGTTCGGCTATCAAGCGACATAGGGCAATGCCGTCCATACCAGGCATCCGTAGATCGGTAATCACCGCGTCGAAGGGCTGCCGACATAGGACATCTATGGCCTCGGTGCCGCCGAGCACCCAACTCGAAGTGATATCCGCCGCCTTCAGGACGTCGGCAATCAACTGACACTCCGCTTGAACGTCATCGACGATGAGTACGTTGGCCTTCATGATGCTCGGTGTCGTCTGGCGGGCACGACGTTTGACCAATGGCTCGCGCGCGCCAAGACGCCGTAGTCGATACTTAGCATGCAATGAGCCCCGCGCACTCACCCGAAGAGCCGTGTCAGAATGATACGGCTTCTGACCGAAGAGGAGTTTTCCAAGAAATACGGTTTCCATTCACGGCTGAGTCGCGAGTCAAAGTGACCCAACAAGAAGAAGCGCACCGATACATCTCGCAGCAATCAGACGTGACGTAACCGCGACCTCGAGAGGAAACTCTGGAACGACCTCAGCTGAGGTCCTCCTTTAGTCCCCGGTGTGCAGCTTGCCCTAGTCTCTGCACACCGGGGCTGACCTTTCAAGCAGCACCACTCCTGGTCGAGCACGTAGTTATTCGATGTGCCGAGTTGAACGTCCTCTGGATCGCAAGAAAGCTCGGCGCATGGCGTTCCTCGATTCGGAGCAAGAAGCAAGGATTCTCTGCCTTCCTCGAGCGTTGCTCACCAAAGGAAAGAGGCAACCTCCACCTCACGGTAGTGCCACTAAGGGGCGGCCTGGTCTCCGAATCGGTTCTTCTCGTTCACGTCCGCACGACGACGCCACACCGCTCGAATTGCCCCGAAAGCTTCGTCGTAAAGACGTTAAGGGGCATGTCGGTACGCGAAGCCTCCGTGTACGAAGCGCTTTCGCGATCACTTCCGGCGTTAGCACCGCGACTCCTCTCGATCGATCGCAATGAAACGAGCACGCTGCTCTTCATCGAGGCGATTCCATGTCACGATCCTTGGCCGTGGCGCGAGCTGCACTTCGCTCAACAGGTCCTCGTCCGAATGGCGCAACTTCATTCGGTTTGCTTGGCTACGCCGGACGTAGAGATTTCGGACTATGACTCCGAGCTGAAGGTCGTAGCAGAGTACACTCTGGACCGCCTTAGGAGCTTCGCGTCGCGAAGTGGAGACGACGTGGTGCGTTCCATTCTGCCCGCGGTACGTCGACAAGTTGCCAATGTTGCAGACGAGCGAAGACGCCTCCTCAATCAACCTGGAGTTCCTGCGACATTCATTCACGGCGACGTCCACCCCGGCAACGTGCTCATGATACAGGACCGGGTTGGCCCTCGCCCATTCCTCGTTGATTGGGCTCGAGCTCGGTTCGGCTCGCCCTGGGAGGACGTCAGCTCGTGGATTCGAGTGGCTTGGGTTTTGGGAACCCGCTGTGGAGCGTGCACGAGACTATCTCTTTGGGAGTTATCTCGCGACGCGAGGTTGGTGTTCCTCCTCCGTCGCGAGCGAAGTCTACTGGACCGCCGCGGCTCTCAATTGTTGCGGAGGTACACTCGCTTTCTATCTCGAACGAGCGGAAGACCCAAACGTGAGCCCCCAAAACCGCGATCTGGCCAGAAGAGCAATCCATCAATGTGCGCGACTGCTCCGCAATGCGGAGGATAAGCTTGCCATCGACGTGCCAATCACGCCGACGAAGGGCATCGAACGGTCCATGCCCCGATTAGCCCACGGGGATCGCTTCGACGCGCGCCTCGGATTCACGGAGTAGTCGACGGCGTTCTCGTGGACGCCACGAAAGGAACGTTACGAGGAGCGCTCCGCAAAGAACTACGAGCACCAACGCAACGCACGCCTTCCATCCGCCGAAATCCCAGAGTACCCCTGGAGCCGTCGAGCCAACGAATCCCCCGAAGTAGTAGATGGTCACGTAAAGGCCCACGGCCGACGCTCGGGCACGCCCCGCGACGATTCCAATGCTGCGATTGGTAACGAGCTGGCTGATGAAGACCCCCGTGGAACAGAGTGTCAATCCCGTGATCACGGCGATCAGGCTCGGAACCAGTGTCACGAGTAGCCCGACGATGGATGTTCCTTGGGCGATGGCAAGCAGCTTCCATCCTTCGGTGTGGCTTGCCCAACGTCCCGTCAACGGAGTTACGACGACCCCAACCAAGTACACCGTCGACAACATCCCGAGCGCCGCAGTACCCAGAGAGAACGGCGGCGCAGCGAGGTGAAAGGTCACGTAGCTGAACGTGGACACCAAGCTGAAGAGCACGGTGAACCCGATTGCGTAGATCGTAAGGAGCGAACCGTTTCTGAGATGCGATGCCATGTCCGCAAGCGCCGTACGCAGACCACTGGAACGCTCGAAGTGCTGCGCCTTGGGCAACCATGTCGACACCGCGCAGGCCAAACCAAGCTCCAGCACGCCGAGAGCGACGAACGCACCTTGCCAGCCCAAGTAGGGAGCCAATAGACCGCTCAGAAGTCGCCCCGTGAAGCCCCCCAGGACCGTGCCCGACACGTACACGGACGTCACGAAGCTTGCCTCGCTTCGCGGCCATTCTTCGTTCACATAGGCGACCGTGACGGCGAACACGGCTGGCGTGAGAACGCCCTGGATGAATCGAACCGAGGTCAACCAAACGAGATCTCGAGCGAGCGCCGCTACGATGTAGGTGGCGCCAAGCAGCCATACCGCCGGTACGATGACCTTTTTGCGCCCCCGAAGCTCCGCTAGTACGCCGACCCAAGGCGCGGCGACGGCAACCCCGAGCGTCGCTAGGGAAATCGTGAGACTTACGGCAAGCTTCGAGGCGCCGAAGTTCTGCTCCAACATGGGAAGCAGAGGTTGGGTTGCGTAGAGTCCGAGGAACGCACAAAAGCCTACGAGACCTACGGCAAACACGGCGCGATTCATTGCGTCCACTCTGCCACGCAGCAGCACGACCTGCCGCAAGGACGCACCTTCGTGGCGCGGGGCTCGCCCCGTAGCTTGCGGCTTCTGGTTCGAGCCCTATTCATCAGAGAGCCCCAAGACGCGTCCGAATGACACCACGAAAAGAGTAGCTCTCGACATGACTCAGCTCAGCGCTCCATCGAAGCCCCATCCCGTTCTCTTCGTCGCCCACGGGGCACCGGTCTTGCTCGAAGACGCCGATTGGATGGCAGAGCTACGCGCGTGGGGCGCCAGCCTTCCAAAGCCGAAAGGGATCGTCGTCATTTCGGCCCATTGGGAGCAACGCCCCGTTACGATCGGCGCTACGTCGGCCGTCCCGCTGGTGTACGACTTCTACGGCTTTCCGGAACATTATTATCGAACTCAGTATCCCGCTCCCCCTGCACCCGCACTCGCAGAGCGCGTTCGTGAGTGTTTGCGGGCTCACGGAAAGCCCGTCGCCGAAGCACCACGTCGAGGACTCGATCACGGCGCCTACGTTCCGCTTCTCGGCATGTATCCCGCAGCCGACATCCCCGTTCTCCAGGTGTCGATGCCCGTCCTCGATCCAATCGAACTCATCGAGTTCGGTAAAGCGCTCGCACCACTCCGAAGCGAGGGGATCCTCATCATGGGTAGTGGATTTCTCACGCACAACCTTCGATTCGCATTTCGCCCAGGAACCCCAGATTGGGCCAAGGACTTCGACGCTTGGGTGGAAGATAGGTTGCTGCACTTCGACGTCGATGCTCTTGCCGACTTCTTGCAGCGGGGCCCTTCCGCGAAGCTCGCGCACCCAACGTGGGAGCACTATGCGCCGCTCCTAGTAAGTCTCGGTGCATCCACAAATACGACCCCAGAAGTCACCTTCCCCATCTCCGGATGGTGGATGGACGGCGCGTTCACGAAGCGGTCGGTACAGTTCGAGTCGGGACATCCGTGACGCTCGTGCCTGCATCGCTCAGTAACGGTGCGACGCTTTGCACTTTCGGGCCGTTTCCCGTCCCAGCCTTCTGCACACGAGCCGTCGACGTTCCAAGACGAAGAGGCATCGCCGGCTCTCGCCCAAGCTCCATGCTAATGGTTGCAAGCCTTGAGACCACCGAAGCCCCGCTCCAACGAAGCAGCTCTTGACGCGAAGGCCTCGCGCTCGGTAACGCGCGAAACTGCCGATGTACCGCGTTACGTCGTCATCAAGGATACCCTGCGGGATCGTATTTTGGACGGAACGTATCGTCCGTTGGATTAGATCCCGTCGGAGTCCGAGCTCATGGCAAGATTCGACGTCAGTCGAATCACGGTGAATCGGGCACTCATCGACCTCGAGAACGAAGGGGTGATCTTCCGCAAGCACGGGAAGGGAAGCTTTGTATCCAAACCGAAGCCGACACAAGACCTCTCCAACCTACAAGGCTTGGGTGAAGCCATGGAGCCCCTCGGTTTCGAGGTGTTCAATCGAGTTCTCTCGAATAAGGTCGTTACGGCTCCACCAGAAGTGGCCCGGGAGTTGACGCTCGAGCCAAAGGCAGAAGTCTTCGAGATCGTTCGCGTTCGCCTCCTCAATCGCGCGCCGGTGTCCATCGATCGGTTCTATATCGGCCTAAAATACGCGCAAACGATCCGCTCCACGGATCTGACCACGCGCGACCTATTCTCCGTGCTCGAGAACGAGTGCTCCATCGAACTCGGTTATGCCGAGGTGAGGCTCGAAGCGACGCACCCCTCTCGAGCGGAATCAGAACACCTCGAGGTCACCGAGCATACGCCTTGCCTCCGCATCGACCGAACGACCTTCTCCGCCACCGGGACGCCACTCGCGTTCGATCGCGTCCTTTGTCGCTCGGATCGATTTCAGGTATCAAGTCAGGACTGCACGAACCCACAAGCAACAGCAGAAGCAGAAGCGTTCAGCTCCACGTTGAGGTCACGAGCAGCGCGAAGCGTCCCCGTTCCCCTCGAACCCGTCACGCCCCGCACCAGGGTCGCGGGGATTCGCGGCGGTCGACGCGTCATCCCCAATGGCTCGTTCGTAGCGTCTCCAGCCCATGACGGCAGGGAGCGCAATCAAGGATGGCTCGTCGATCTCACGAAGTTCCGGGAGCCATCCTCGTCACGCAAGAACAGCGACGTGTCGGTCACTCCGCAGCGACAGACGCCGCACTCGTGCGACGTGCCACCGCCGCACGAAGCGCCTCGACGCGGTCCACTCGTTCCCACGAGAATTTCGGACGCCCGAAGTGCCCGTGAAAGGCCGTTTCCCGGTAGATCGGTTTGCGTAGATCTAGCTCCGCAATGATTGACTTCGGTCTGAGGTCGAACACCTCATTTACCGCGTCGGCAAGCACGTCCTCGGACACCACTCCCGTGCCAAACGTATCGACCTTGATCGATACCGGTCGTGCTACGCCGATAGCGTATGCGAGTTGCAGCTCGGCACGTTTGGCGAGCTTGGCGGCGATGAGGTGCTTGGCGACCCAACGAGCCGCGTACGCCGCGCTGCGATCGACCTTCGAGGGGTCCTTTCCCGAAAATGCGCCGCCACCGTGACGCCCAGCGCCGCCATAGGTGTCCACGATGATCTTGCGCCCAGTAACTCCGGTGTCGCCGTGTGGCCCCCCTACCTCGAAACGTCCGGTCGGGTTGATGTGCCAGATCGTCCGCTCGTCTACCTTGGCGCGACTCTCCTTGTCGATCAGTGCCTTGGCTAGGGGAACGAGATCCTTCCTGATCGTCTCGAGTTCGACGCCACTGTCGTGCTGCGTGGAGAGGACGACCGTGTGAATGCGCGTTGCTTCATCTCCTTCGTATTCCACGGTCACCTGACTCTTGGCGTCGGGGCGGAGATAGGCCAGAACCCCTTCCTCACGCAACCGCGTCAATTCCTCGACGAGCCGATGGGCAAGGTAGATCGGAAGAGGTAGCAACTGCGGTGTCTCGTCCGTTGCGTAGCCGAACATGATTCCCTGATCACCTGCGCCCTGCTCGGAATGCTGGCCTCGTCCCTCGTCCACCCCCTGAGCGATGTCCGGTGATTGACGATGGAGAGCTACCAATATCCCCACCGAATCCGCCTCGAATCCAATACCTTGCTTCGTGTAACCGATTTTGCGAATCGTGTCGCGCACGACGTCTTGCACATCGATGACGCCACGACTCGTCACCTCACCGGCAACGACGACCTGTCCGGTGGTTACCAGCGTCTCGCAAGCGACCCGACTATCCGGATCTTGCGCCAAATAGGCATCCAGAATCGCATCGCTTATCTGATCGGCAACCTTGTCTGGATGCCCTTTGCTCACTGACTCAGAGGTAAAGAGTGATTTCGTCATCTTTCTATTGCTCCCTAATGGGCGAAACTTTGCTTCGATATCTATCGAAACCCCGGCACGCAATGGCGGCACGCAATGGCAAGCCGTTGAATGAGTCCAGGTCTCGCAAATTCGTCACGCGCACACCATCCGCGACGCTCGCGCTTCGAGCGACCTGACGGATCTCATGACCAGTAACGTTCACCATTCGTCCTTGCCCCCGCAGACGTCCGGTAGCTCTCGTCACACTCACTCCGCATTCGCCGACGTCGCTGCGAGACCCAAACCCAAAACGCTCACTTTACTCGTTCGCAGGAGGCCAAATTCCGCGAGAAAGTCGTCGCGAGTCAGCCGACGTTCTTCTTTCGAGCGTTGAACGGCTCGACAGGCCGCACGCCACGTCAGCTTCTGAAGCTCACCACCAGAGAGCCCGTCGCTCTCTGTGGCCAGCCATTGCGCCGTCACGTTCGAGTCGCGCGGCACTTTCGACGGGATGAGTCCTTCCCAAAGGCTCCGCCGACAGGATAGATCGGGCAGTTCGAATTCGACATGAGCGACCATGCGCCGAAAGAACGCAGGATCACAACCCTCAATCAAGTTCGTGGCAAAAACGACGATGCCGTTGAATCGCTCGAGTTCGACGAGCAAAACCGAACGTGTGACATTGACCACATGTTCGGTGCTCTGGGTCACCTGAGCGAACCGCTTGCGCAGCACTGAATCCGCTTCGTCGAAGAAGAGCACCGCCGAAGCCGCTCGCGCGCGCCGAAAAGCTTCGAGGATGTTCTTTGAAGTGTCACCCACGTACTTCGACTCGAGCGCGGCGTAATTCACGTTGAGCAGCGGGCGACCCAAACTACCCGAAATTGCGTGAGCGCACAGAGTCTTACCCGTACCGGGAGGACCATAGAGGTTGATCGTGAGCGCCGAGGCACCGCTGTCTGACTCGTCGAAGCCCCATTCTTCGCCCAAGATTTGGCGATACTTGAACATCGCGAGGGCATTGTCGATCTGCGCACGGATCCGCGGCGATACGACCAAATCAGTCAGCGTTCGTTTGGGTTGTTCGACTCGAAGTAGCCCATCGAGATCTGCGTTACGTGGATCAGCCACGCTCACCTCCTCCCTTCCAGTCGAAGGAGGAGAGCGACTTCAGACAATGAGCAATTCGCTCCTCCATGAGGTCCTGAGTACGCTCACGGCGCCAACCAGAGCCTCGCACGAGATCGCTCACGACGAAGAGTGCGGCAGCCCGAACGCTTCGATAGTGAGCTACGGAAAAGACTGCAGATGCCTCCATTTCAACCGTCGAGCATCCCTCCGCAACGTACCTGTCCACTTCGTCGGGGGTCTCGCGAAAGAATGCATCCGTCGTCCAGGTTCGCGACGACGCAAACGACACGCCGCCCCTCCGCAATGCGGTAGACACTTGGCGTCGCAGAGATTCATCCGGCCAGGCATATCGAGACGCGGGGAGGTAGTGTCGCGAAGTACCTTCGTCTCTCAATGCCTGGTCTGCGATAAAGACGTCTCCAATCTCCGTATCGGACGCGAGCCCGCCTGCGATGCCGACGATCAGGAACGACCGCACGCCAAGCGCAATGAGTCGCTCGAGTTGCAAGACGGCCATGGGAGCACCGGGATTATAGTGCTTCAAGATGGCGATCCTTCCGGCGCGATAGAGCCCGGCAAATCCGTCGACTTCTGTTACCTCCTCGAGGCGCGAGATTGGGCCTTCGGCAAAATGGGTATATGCCAGAATGACGAGGTCGAAATCGAGCGCCGCAGCTCCACCGACGAACTGACGAGGCTGCGTAACGGATCGAACGCCGTACTTGCCCGGCAAAAGGGGCAAATTGCAAGACTCAGAATCCAATTCGGCCCACGTCCGTAGCTTCTCCCTTCGAGGTTCCACGTCGGCATTCGAACCGTTCGACGGAAGTGGAGCCGATTCGATGAGCAATGTGTCGAGGTTGGCGAGGTTCATGGCAATTGCAACGTTTCATGCGATGAGTGCCGGAGCACAGAAATATTCGTTGATCTCGCGATAAAGCTCCTGGAGACGCTCGGCTGGTACGCTACCGATCCCGTCGTAAGCTTCCGTGAAGTGGATCTTGTTGAAATCGAGGGCGAACGGGCGCACCTTGCCATCAGCGACGAGCTCGTCGTACAGCGTCGAACCTGGGAGCGGGCTATAGATGCTCCACGACCAGCGATCCAATTCGAGCTCCTTCGCCAACTCGAAGGTTTGCTGGATGTCCGACTCTTCTTCCCCAGGAATTCCGATCATGAAGAAGCCAAACACGCTCACGTATCGTTTGGCGAGACTGACCTTCTTGCGAATCTCTTCCGGCCCGATCCCCTTCTTGAGTCGGGCAAGAACCCGAGGAGAACCGGATTCGATCCCCAGATCGAGTTGCACCAAACCGGCCTCCTTCATCATTGCCAGCTGAGACTCGTCGATCAGATTGATTCGTGTGAGGGCCTGCCACGGGAGGCCCACCTGTCTACGGACGAGTTCCTCGCAAAACTCGGAGATCCAATCCTTCCGCATGTTGAAGATGCTGTCCTTGAACCAAATCCCTTCGACTCCGAATCGATCTCGGAGCTCGATCATCTGATCGACGACGCGACGAACACTCGTGGTGCGCCACTTGCGTCCCATCGTCTCTTTTACCGCACAGAAGGTACACTGATAGGGACACCCGCGCGACACCACCATGGATATACCTCGGAGGCCACGAAGATGCGCATTGTGGGCGACGTACCGTTCGATGGGAAACGCACCGTAATCTGCGAGTGGGATGGCGTCGAGATCCGCGATGGCCCGCGCGCGCTCCTTGAATCGCGGCTTTCCGTCGATTTTCCAACCAAGTCCCTCGACATCTTCCAATGCCCCCTCGCCATCGAGCGCACGAGCCAGCTGAACGAGGGAACGTTCGCCTTCGCCGCGAAGCACATAATCTACGTTCGGATCCGAAAGAACGCCTGCTGGATCCAACGTCGGATGCACGCCGCCAAGGACGGTCTTTGCCGCTGGCAACACCTCCCGGACGACCTTCGCGACACGCAGCGCCTGCGGTAACGTCGGAGTCATCGCCGTGACTCCTACCAATCCGGCTCCAGATGCGCGCAATCGTGCCTTCAGGGTGTCGGTGTCCATGAGCTCGCCTTGCATGTCGAGGAACTCCACCGCTTCACCGGCCTCGCGCAATGCGGCAGACAAGAAGGCGAGACCGAGCGGCGGCTCGAAGGGAGCTACGTACAAATTGCCACCTTTGATCCATTCGAGGTACCGGTCGAATCGGTTCTTGAACTCGTCGTTGTCGTAAAACGCTGGATTTACGAGCGCAACTTTGGCTGACATTGGGTTGCTCCGCGGGGGGTTCAGACGGAATGCGCAACGCGATCGAGGTGCGTGAAAAATGGCCGCTGGCGCCGTTCTGCGTCCCGCAGGAGCGCAGGCGATTCGTCGCGGATCTCCGTTATCCGGATCTCCCATAGGGACGCGAGCTCGTCCGCTCCGCGCGATTGTGCGAGAGCATACTCGTGTTGATAGAGAGGACCGGTTACGTGCGCCCGAAACGGTACTCCGCGAACGACCAAGTGACGTCCGCCCAGCGTGACCAGGATTGACACGCCTTTGTCGTACCAAAGCGCGTACGTGAGGTGCTGAGCCGCGCGGGAGCTCTCGGTGTACTCGCGATAGACGAGAATCGCTTCGTCTTGCCAAAGAAGTTCCGCGTCTCCCGTTGCGTGCGCCTCCCCTGCTGGTGATACCGTGACGAGCGTGCTCTTGACGGCTGGGTCGGCGAGTAGTTGTCGCAGTTCGGTCGATAGTTCGAGCTGTGTCATGTGCACCTACGCTGCCGCGGATTCCGCGAAAAATGGGAGAAGCCTAGAGAGGTCGGTGTCGGCGTGATTGCCGCAACGTCGATAGTCGTCGAAGTCGACGTTCAGTCGATGCTTGACGCGCTGTTCGTGTAGTCCGAGCACGAGACGAGCCAGGTACTCGAGAGATGCCGGTTCCTGATCGCGCAACAGAGAGTTGGGCTTCGGGATCCACACCTGAAGGACGGTGTTGACTCCCTTTTCCGCCAATTCCTCGGATTCTCCGAGGATTTTCCGTACGGCCTCGTCCTCGTCCGTCCAGCCACGTGGAGTTGCAAACTCGACGCCCGCAACGAAGCTGGTGCCGACTCGACCACGACCAAAGATATCGACCGCGCGCACGAGGCGAGCCTTCCATTCATGGTAGCCGACCCATTCTTCCTTGCCCGGACAGATCCAGTCGAATAGCTCTGGATCGAGCACTTCGATGTCGTGAGTAATGCTCATCAGACCCGTTTCCTGATAGATGCGCTCGAGCTGATCGGTAGAAAAGGCCGTCGCGATGAGCTGACTCGGGAAGCGCTGTGCATCGAAGAGCGAGCCGATGCCTTTGAGCAACTCGACGTAGTAGTCGACCTCCGCATCGAAGGGCTTGGCACCTCGCGTGTCACTGCCGGACGTCATGCATATCGTGCTGAACCGTCCCTTTTCTTTGAGGGCCTCGTGGATGGTCTCCACGACGTCCGAGGTTTTGGGGCGTTGGGGCGCGCCCAGCTCGCGGCCTTGTTGGCGAGCGTGCGGAACGATGTCGCAATACCTGCAACCCTTGTCATTGTTCCAGAAGTGGCAATAGCTCGCAGCGAAGACTTGAAGTCGCTGCGGACGTGCAGCGACGATGTGTCGCATCTCCTTACCGGTCGAAGTCGACTTGTCGTAGTACTGTGGACGGGGCCACAGATACACCTCATCGACGAACCGCTCACCGTCGAGAAGAATCCATCGTCCTCCGTCCCAATCCACGGTGTACGGTCGTTTTGCCAAAGGGGTCGGATCCGTTAGTGCCGTACCGCCATCCCTCAGCATGATGGCCTCCGGAAGCGGACTCAAGCTTCCGTCTCGACACCCGAAGAGCGACGAACTCCGTAGCTGATCGCGCGTCGGATCCAGTGCTTCCTCGGCGCGCTTCGTATAGTGAACACCTCGACGAATCAGATCGATCTTGAGAAGCACCAGTTTCGGAATGTTTGGATACTTCGAAGCAACTTCGTCGAGACCCAGTGTGCTTTTGAAACTGCTCGTCATTGACAAGGTCCCTTGGGACATCGGAATCGCTCTCCAATGTCCTCGCTATGCGGTGGTTCTAGCCGACCCAACTTGACATGTCAAGTAACATAACAACCAGACGTCTGCTATCTGAGATTCTAAATCACGTAGTCGAGGAGCGCTTCTTCGTCACCGAAGAGTTCTCGATACACGATGCGACGAAATTCGGCGAAATCCGTACTGTTGCGTTGTCGCGGGCGCGGCAGCGGCACACCGAGCGTACGCCGCACCGTGCCAGGCCTGGGAGAAAGAACGATCACGCGATCGCTGAGGAATATCGCCTCGTCGATGTCGTGAGTGACAAGCAGCATGCTGACTCGCTCGAGCTCCCATATCCGGAGGATCTCCTGCTGCTGCTGCATCCGAGTCAGGGCGTCGAGAGCGCCAAAGGGCTCGTCCAAAAGGAGGAGCTTAGGTCGGTTCACCAAGGCGCGCGCCAAGGACGCTCGTTGCGACATGCCGCCCGACAGCTGACCGGGGAAGCTCCGCTCGAACCCCTGGAGCCCAACGAGCTCCAAGTGGCGCTGGATCGTCGCTTGCGCATCGGTCCGCTTCGCATCGGGAAGGGCAAACGCGATGTTGTCCCACACCGTCAGCCACGGCAGGAGTCGGTGGTCCTGGAAGACCACCCCCCTCTCGAGCCCAGGACCTCGTATCTGCTGTCCTTCGAAGAGGACTTCTCCTGCGCTGGGTTGCTCGAGGCCTGCGGCGAGACGAAGCAAAGTGCTCTTCCCGCAACCACTCCCCCCAATCAAGCTGACGAATTCGCCTTCGCCCACGTCCAATGACACGCCGCGAAGCGCTTCCACCGTCCCGCCCTTGCTCGAAAAGTCCTTGCCTACGTCGCGAAGCGACAATTGTGTCTTGCGCACCATCGAACTCCTCCTGGCTAATCCCCCGTGTATTGACGCTTCCACGAAAAGACGCGCACCTCCAGACGCTTCAAACCGAAATCCATCAGCTTGCCAACGACACCAATCGCCAACATGCCGGCAATGACGACGTCGGGTTGGCTCAACTCGCGACCGTCGACGATGACGTAACCGATGCCGCGCTCTGCCGCGATGAGTTCCGCTGCGAGAACGCAGATCCAAGCATTGCCCACGCCTAGTCTCAACCCAGTCATGATTGCGGGTAGAGCCCCAGGCACGACTACGGACCGAATGAGTTTCAAACGAGAAACGGAGAGCACACGAGCCAACTCGATGAATCGAACGTCAGTTTGGCGGATGCCGTCGACCGTATTGACGAAAATCGGAAAGACGGCGCCGAGGAAGATGATGAAGACTTTCGACAACTCACCAATCCCAAACCAAAGAATGGCCAGCGGGATCCAAGCAATGGGCGGCACGGGCCGGACCAACTGAACGGGCAGATCGAGTAAACGCGCCCCAAGCGGTGAAATCCCACTCAGCAACCCCAAGCTGAGCCCCACGGCTGCCGAAATGGCAAACCCCTCGAGCACGCGCCAGAGACTCGTCGCGATGTGCCCGAGCAGCGTTCCTGAGACGAGCAAGCGGCAAACCGTGCGACCGACGGCACACGGTGTCGGAAGCGCCACCGTGTCCACCCACGAGAGGCGCCCAGCCAACTCCCAAACGAGGAGCAGCAGGGCGCCCATCGCGGAATACTCTGCGAGCTTTCGAATCGGCCTACCGAGGCGAGCGCATGCTCGAGTCACGTCGCGCCTGCGAAACGTCGCGCCGATGGTTCCGATGGAAGAAGGATCCGGAAGACCACCTTCGACGAGCAGTTCACCACTTCTCACTTCACTCATGACCGTTGCCTTTCCGACTCGCAGAGCGGCTCGAAAGCGAGTGGCTACTTGATGAGCCCCGCGGCACGCAGATAGGACGTATCCACGAACGATTCGATGTCGACGGCATTCTTCGTCAAGGACTTGGAACGCAGGAAAGATTCGGTGGCTTTGAGCTCCCGATAGGTATCCGTCGAGATCACGGGGTCGTAATCGAACACCGGAATCAACCGCTCGTATGCCTGCGGCTCGAGCTTGACTTCTTCGGCGATGAGCTCGGCTGCCTCTTTGGGTCGTTCCTTGATGAACTCGTAACCACGACGGTATGCGAGCAGGAATCGCTCGACGATCTTTGGATTGTTCTTCGCGAACTCGTCGATGGCTATGATGACCAAGGTGCCCTGCTTGATTCCCGAACCATCTGCGATTCGCCTTGCCTTCCCGACTTCGATTCGGCTGAGAAAGGGTTCCCACGTCGACGCGGCGTCCACCTCGCCGGCGTTGAATGCATTGACGAGGTTGGCAGGTGGGAGGTGGATGATTTTTACGTCGTCTTCCTTGAGGTTGGCACGCTCGAGTACCAGAGCGAGCAGATGGTGGGCATAGGACCCCTTGGTTACCCCGATTCTCTTTCCTCGTAGCTGCTCCGGACGTTCGATTCTCGGTGCCACCTCGGGCAACGATGGCGAGAGCCTTGGGACCGCTTGCCGACACCCCAATCACGCGGCTCTTGAGCCCCGCAGCTTTGGCGATGATCGCTGGCGTATCCCCCAGCACGCCGATGTCCTGATTGCCGGCGAAGAACGCCTCGTTTTCTGGCGGCCCGGCGACGAACGACGACCATTTCACACTGACGCCAAGTTCCTTGAGGTCACTTTCGAGCCACCCCTTTCGCTTCGCCACGAAGACTGGGCCGTAGAGAGGCGCCGGTTGCGTCGCGATCCGCAAAACCTTCGCTGCGAGTGCTTGGGTCGGCTTATCACTGCCCTGCGCGTGCTCACCTCGTCCTTTCCCGCAAGCGACGAGCAACAGCGTGCCCAAAAGCAGACCCAATGTCTTCACGTACGTCATCGTTCGTTTTGGCCTTCTCTCTTGCCGTGTGGCTCGAGCGGTTCGTTGGTTGGACGGCGGCGACCTATCCGTTATCTTGGCCACGGATGGCGTAGACAATCGAGGTCAGCATTCGAAACAATGCCCCGATTCGAACGGGAAGAACGAACATTGAGTCTCGACGAGTCACGCGGAAGGGCGGAAAGCCCCATGCGGGTCTCGACAAATCGGCCACAGATGGTGCGGCAGGTCGAATATGTCAAGGGTATGCCACTATAACGGACACGCGTCAAACAACTTCCGTAGGATGACGCCACGCAGGGAGTTGGCTGCAACAACGGAGTCGCGAGGCCTAGTTTCAACTGGCGCCACCCAACTTCGAACTTGCAGCCCGCCAGACATCCGTTATCTTAGACAACATGCACGGTGCAGCATCGACCTCGAGCCCCCGTTCCCGCCCTCGTCGCGTCCTCATCGTCGGCGGTCTCACCCGCCTCGAACGCGAGTACCGATGTTGCGCAACGGACGAGGTGACGGTCGAGGTTGCGAATACCAACTCCGCACGACTCGGCGAGTCCGTGTCCCATGCCGATGCCATCGTCGTCATCGTTCCCAACGTCTCCCATGCCGCCGTGCAGAGTGTCCGGCGGCACGCGCGACGCCTGGGCCTCCGAGTGGTTCACGCTCGCAGTCCAAGTGCGCGGCACGTTTCCGAACGCATCTCCGAAATCTACGCGAGACACTGACGAGATGGCGGGCCCCCCAATGACACACGAACCACCATTGCCCCGATCCGAATCATGGCACGCGCGTACGCCAACACCCGCCCAAGTCACGGCGAAATGGCTCGCAGCACAACGACCGAGCTCGAAGAACCTGCGAATCGTCGACGTATGTCGTCATACCGCAGGCGACTCTCCAATCTATCTGCCGGGCGCGGTTCACCTGAACTGGGAGCGAGCCTTTGGCAAACCTCCGGCAATTGGGCCAAGTCCGCTCGTCCTTGCGTCGGAATTGAGCCGTTTGGGGATCGGAGACGATCACGTCATCGTGCTATACGACGAAGGACGCGACGCGCGCGCCCTTGCTGCGTACCGTTGGTTGCGCCGTTACGGCCATTCGAATACGTTCGTGCTCGCGGGTGGACGCGCCGAATGGCTTCGCCGCCGCGGGCCGATCTCCCACGAGCAGTCTTCGTATGCGCCCTCGAGTTTCACCGTCCGCATGAAACCACAGCGACATCGCACCGCGATCGAGTGGGGAGACGTACTGATGCTCCAGTCGGAGACGAGTCCCAGCGGCCGCGCGGCGTAACCGCGCCACTCGAATCGCTGAGTACAATAACGAACTGTCGTCCACCAGAGCGGAGGATTCGGCTGCGCTTGGCGCTCGTGCGATTGACCCAGCCAGCAACATGCATGATGGTGCACCTGTCTTCGGGGCGCCGGAAGACGATCGACAGACGCTATCATTTTCGAACGGTACACACGACTTTAGGCGCCAAACCGGGAGAATTCGCCACCATGACCGAATCCGTGACGCGCAATTCCGTCAGCGAGAGCGCTGCGCGCAATTTAGCCAACACCACCAAGACGGCCCCACAACTGGTCACCAGCACCCCGCGGTGGCTCGTCAATCTCCTCCAGTGGCTCCCCGTGGAAGCCGGCGTGTTTCGGGTGAACCGCGTCGTCGATCCGGAAAACGTCCAGGTCACTTGCGGTCACCGGGACGATCGCCCGCTTCCCCCCACCCACGTCGACTATGCGGAGAAGCCGCGCGAGTACACTCTGAGCACGATCTCGACCGTGCTCAGAGTACAAACCCGTACGTCGGATCTCTTCCAAAAGCCATTCGATCAGGTAAAGGAGCAGATCCGTCTCGCGGTCGAGATCGTCAAGGAACGCCAAGAGAACGAGCTCATCAACAATGACGACTACGGGCTCCTCACGAACGTCGAAGAGGGGATGAGAGTTCAGCCGCGTAAGGGTCCACCGACGCCGGATGACATGGATGAACTCATCGCGAAGGTCTGGAAGGAGCCGGCTTATTTCCTTGCCCATCCGCGGGCCATCGCCGCGTTCGGACGCGAATGTACGCGTCGCGGCGTGCCGCCAGCGACGGTCACCTTGTTCGGCGCGCAATTTCTCACGTGGCGGGGACTCCCGATCATCCCCACAAACAAGCTTCACATCACAAGAGATCCAGGCGATCCGACCAAGGGCAAGAGCAACATTTTACTCGTACGGGTTGGAGAGAAACGGCAAGGGGTGGTTGGTCTCTATCAGCCCGGCCTTCCCGGGGAACAAACGCCCGGTCTTTCCGTTCGGTTCATGGGGATCGACAACAGCGGCGCAAGTTCGTACCTCATTTCCCTTTATTGCTCGGCCGCTGTACTGACGCCCGACGCGCTAGGAGTGCTCGAAGACATCGAGGTTGGCCATTACCATGACTACCCGTGAACGGACTTCCTCAGAACCATCGCCGAAGGGCTCGGGGTCCTCTGGAAGCGCGCTCGATCCAGCTGACGTGATCCGCGCGATATCGGAGCTCTGGCGGGAGTCCGTACCATTGGCACCCGAGGTGAAGGGGCTAACGCTACCGTCGTCAGCTACTGCTGGCCGGAACGAGGCCGCGACGCTTACCGATGTCGTCCTTAGCGAAGGTCTCGGTTTCGTCCCGAACCTCTCGAGCGCCCCGGAAGACTTCGGGCTCCGTGAGCAAGCTCGTAAACCCGCCGATTCGGTCCCCTACTACGTCACCCTTGGCCCAACGATGCCGCAGGGTTCCGGAGTCGGTACGGACGGAGTCGGTACGGACGGAGTCGGTACGGACGGAGTCGTCCGCGCTTCCACGATGGCCTCGAACGGTCCTCGAGTCCACATCCCAAGTGCACCTTGGGAGACGACACTGACGCCGCAAATCCGCGCTTTCGAGACGAGCGGACTCGGCAGGCCGATGTCTTTGCCTTCCGTTCGAAGCGACTTCCCCATCCTGGCCGAGCGAGTCGACGGTCGACCGCTGGTTTGGCTGGACAATGCAGCCACGACCCAGAAGCCACGAGCGGTCATCGAGCGCTTGAAGGAGTATTACTCCCACGAAAACTCGAACATCCATCGTGCCGCCCATGCACTGGCAGCACGAGCGACGGATGCCTACGAGAAGGCGCGAGGTACCGTTGCTCGATTCATCAACGCGGGTTCACCGGAGAACGTCGTATTCGTCAGGGGCGCCACCGAAGCGATCAATCTCGTAGCTCAAACTTGGGGACGCAAGTACATCCAAGAGGGCGACGAGATCCTCATCAGCTGGCTCGAGCACCACTCGAACATCGTTCCATGGCAACACTTGGCAAAGGAACGCGGTGCTCGACTCGTCGTCGCCCCTGTCGACGACCACGGGCAAGTGATTCTGCGTGAGTACGAACGTCTCCTCGGGCCCAAGACCAAGCTCGTCTCCATCACCCAGGTCTCGAACGCCCTAGGCACGGTGCTGCCCGTCGCCGAAATGACGGCGCTTGCTCATCGCTACGGGGCTCGAGTCCTAGTGGACGGTGCGCAGTCGATATCGCACATGCCCGTTGACGTAAGAGCCCTCGGAGCGGACTTCTTCGCCATCTCCGGACACAAGGTCTTCGGCCCTACCGGCATCGGAGTCCTCTATGGACGCCCCGACGTCCTCGAGTCGATGCCGCCGTGGCAGGCCGGGGGTAACATGATTGCCGATGTGACGTTCGAACGAACGTCGTACATGCCACCACCTTCGCGCTTCGAGGCAGGTACTGGCAATATCGCCGATGCGATCGGACTTGGCGCGGCACTCGAGTACCTCGAAGGACTCGGAATGGCCAAGGTCGCGGCTTTTGAGCGAGAGCTGATGACGTATGCAACGGAACAGCTACTCCGAATACCTGGGTTGAAGATCATCGGCACCGCAGCCGAGAAGGCGGGTGTCATCTCCTTCGTTCTCGCCAATCGTTCGGTAGCGGACGTGGGCTCGGCGCTATCATCTGCAGGTATCGCCGTTCGAGCGGGCCATCACTGTGCGCAACCCGCCCTGCGTCGATTCGGATTGGAAGCGACCGTGCGTCCCTCTTTTGCGCTCTACAACGATTGCGACGACATCGACGCCTTGGTCTCGGTAGTCAGTGACGTAGCCCGATCCGCCGCGCACTAGAATGGGATGCTCGCATCGGTCGCACCGTTGATGCGGCGATATCCTTCGGACCGTCACTCTTCGAGAAGTTGCGCCCCTGCAACGAAGCCCCCGAAGCGCCATCCTCTTGCTTCGGGGGCATTGCGAGTCCTCGCGCCTGTGCGCCCGCGCCAAGATGGACTAGCTCATACCGAAGCGGCACACTCGCCTGCGCCAAGCTCCGACAAATCAATCGGGCTCGATCTGCCCCAATCGAAGAACCAATCCTCCGGAATGGTCTCCGGAAGCTCGGAAAAGGCTGAAACGCAACCCGCAATGTCGCTCTCCGACAGTGGTCGCGGGAGCTGCGACAACGCAACGACGAACTCGTCGAGTCGTTTCGCAGGCACTGCGCCGAGCTTGTGACCCAAAGTCGCCTGCGCACCTCGATCGGTGCCGCCAAAGAACACGGAATAGTGCGGCATGAGCCGCCCCTGCACGCGTTTCGTACGCCCCTCGAAGCCAAGCGGTGCGACCAAGTGGCGACTGCAGGCATTGGGACAGCCGCTGATTCGAATGGGCCCCGCGAGCTCTAGGCGACGCAAGGCGTCACTCTGCCGTTCCACTGCATTGGCGGCGCCCCGCGATTGGAGCAATCCGAGCTGACAAGTCGCAGCGCCCGAACAAGCAATGACGGGCGAAGGACGCTCGACCGGGGTGCCCAAGCCGAGCCCTGCCAGTTCAGCCAGAAGTCCCTCGAGCTCGCTCGACTCCACATGCGTCAACCACAAGTCCTGTTCGAGCCCGAGCCGAAGCCGATCGGAGCAACGGCCACGAGCGATCCGAACCAACGCTTGGAGCGACGACGCCGAGAGATCGCCTTGTGAGGGAGCGAGCCGCACGCAAACCTTGCCTGGCTCCTGCTGCGAAAAGACCCCTGGACGTTCGTCGCGCAGCGCCGTAGGCGCGTCGACCTTCGTTGCAACTCCGGGCGCCACCGCGTCGATTCCACGCGAAGGCTCGACGCTTCGTCCCGCCGCTTTGGCGATCTCCTGACGACAAAGGTCGAGGAATGCCTCGTCGCCCAAGTCCTTGCGCACATGACGCAAGCGAGCTCGATGCCGATGAACGCGGTCACCGCGTTCGGCAAACAAGCGAATCATCGTGTCTGCGATATCGAAGATCGCGTCAGCATCGACCCACGAGGTCAATTCCAGCCCCACGGTGGCCCCCTGCCCGAGTCCGCCAGCGACGTACACGCCAAAGCCCAACGCATCGCCTTTGCGTCGCGCCACGAAGCCCAGATCGCTCACCGCGGCGCCGCCGCGGTCCTCGTCCGACGCACTCAGCGCCATCTTGAATTTTCTCGGCAAGCTCGGATGTCGACCGGGGCCGAGATATCTCGAGGCAAGAGCTAGAGCATGAGGCCCGACGTCGAATGCGTCCCCACTCATCAAGCCGGATAGCGGATCGACGACGACATTGCGAACGGTATTACCTCCGCTTCCGTAGCTCGTAAGGCCGACGCCGAGGAGCTCGCCTTGAACCCTCAAGGCCGCCTCCAAAGTCAGATCGTGCAATTGAATGTCTTGTCGAGTCGTGATGTGAAGGCGCGGACCGCCTACGGCTTCCGCAGCGAGCGCCAAAGACTCCAGCTGATTGAAGGTGACGTATCCGCCCGCCATTCGCAGCCGCAACATGAAGCGCCCCGCGCGACGCTGCTCGTAGATCCCTTGCGCCACACGAAGCCCACGAAACTGATCCGGCGCCAACTCACCGGAGCGAAATCGGGCCGCTTCCGCATGAAGTTGGAGCAATGCGTTGGCAATACCCGCGTCGAGCGCGGGGTGTTCATCGACCATGGGGGAACGACTATCACCGCTATTGCCCCCAGTCAACGATAACGACAGTCCATCCAGTATATTGTCAGCGACCCGAGCCCCAAGCCTCGAGCGCGCCGTCCGAAGCGAATCGCGACGTGTCTTCCTCGCGTCGCGAGACGACACGGACCGGCAAGTGCGTCAGACGCGCAGACTCGTCAGCCGCGATTCGCGAACGAACGCGATGTCACCCTTGCTCGAGAGGAAACCCCGCATCCACCCAGTTGCTCGTACCGCCATCGAGGTTGTAAAGTGTCTGATATCCAGCCTCTTCGGCAACTCGAGCCGCGTTCAAGCTGCGAACGCCTCTAGCACAGACGAAAAGCACGCCGTCTCGCTTCAGGGCTTGCCGCGGACGCGCCTTGAGTTGATGAAAGGGCACCAATCGCGCCCGTGGAACATGACCGCGATCCCATTCGGGGGCGTCTCGTACGTCGATGACGTCGACCTCACCTTTCGAAATCAAACGTTCCGCTTGCTCCGGACTGAGTGTCTGCACCATGACTTCCAATATAGCGGACACCCGAAAGAAGGACAAGGCCTTGAGGGTCGAATTCGGGCAATCGCGGCACTCATCCGCCCGGATTGGCTTCCCCGGTGCTCACGGTGACTTGACTGTTGACCGTCACCTCTGCGCCCGCAGGCACGGAGCTCACGATCCAACTGGAACCGCCCACGATCGCACCTCGACCGACCACCGTGTCGCCACCAAGAATGGTCGCGCCAGCGTAGACGATGACGTCCGACTCGAGCGTCGGATGACGTTTCTCGGAACGCGACCACTGTAGGTTGACGTGCCGACCAGGCGAGTGCGCGCCCAAGGTGACGCCTTGATACAGCCGAACTCGATCACCAATGACGGCCGTCTCTCCAATCACGACGCCAGTGCCATGGTCGATGAAGAACCGCTGTCCGATGTTTGCAGCCGGGTGAATATCGATCCCGGTCTGCCGGTGCGCGAGTTCCGTCATCATCCTGGGTAGGTAGGGAACCTTGAGATGCCACAGCTCGTGGGCGAGCCGGTAAACGCTTACCGCGAAATGTCCAGGATAGGTGAGGACGATCTCTTCCAAACTGGTCGCAGCGGGATCCCCTTCGAGTGCCGCCCAGGCATCGTCCACCAGGGATTGACGCACCTTGGGCAACTGAGCCAGAAACGCCAAGGCTTCGGCGTTGGGTGAGGCACCTCCATCATTGGCGCGCACCGGGTCGGCACCCAGGGCTGCGCGACGCAAGCGGCGAGCGACCTCGATGGCACGCCCCAGTCGCACCTGGAGATGATGCAGCCGCGTCGCGAGCACGCCGATCGCATCCGCGCGAAGCAGTCGCTGCCCCCCGGCAAGTCCCGGGAACAAGGCCTCACGCAAATCTTCGATGAGGTCCCGCACGTCGATGATGGACGGGATCTCCGCCTCCGACAATCCCAAGATTGGGTTTTCCGATTCGCGGTGCAGCGCCACGAGCGTTGCCGCGATCTGATCGATGAGTGGTGGTACCGCTCGACCTTGCTCTTCCCATTCCTGATTCGAAGCAACGGCAGCATTTGCCATGGTCAATCCTCCTCGACGGTTCACTTTCTCCGGCGAATCACCATGCATTGGGGGAAACTGCATGGTTTCGCCATTCTCTAGATCCCTGCGCCTCCGTCGAACACCTCGTGACGGACTTGTGCTTGGGCGATTCGACTGTTGGCGGGAACGGAGCGAGTGAGCCACACGTTACCGCCGATGCTCGATCCCCGACCAATTCTGATCCGCCCAAGGATTGTGGCTCCGGCGTAAATCACCACGTCGTCCTCGATGATGGGGTGTCGCTCCACTCCCTTGACGAGCGCACCACTCTCGTCCACGGGAAAGTTCTTCGCGCCGAGGGTAACGCCTTGGTAAAGCCGAACACGATTGCCGATGATGGCCGTCTCGCCAATCACGACGCCCGTGCCGTGATCGATGAAGAACGAGCTGCCAATTTTGGCCCCGGGGTGAATGTCGATACCAGTCGATGAGTGGGCGTGCTCCGCGATGATCCGCGCCAGAAGGGGGACGGCAAGGCGATGCAACGCATGAGCGATACGATGGTAGGTAATCGCTGCGATGCCCGGGAAGCAAAGCATCACCTCATCGAGGCTTTTTGCTGCCGGATCGCCCTCGTAAGCCGCACGAACGTCGCTTTCGAGCAACGACAGGATCCCCGGAAGCTCCGCAGCAAATGCATTGGTGACGGAAACCGCTGTGGCGCCAGGATCCTCAGGTACACGGCGCGATTCCCCATTGCCGTCGTCGCGCTCACCGCTCGCGGAGGGATCGCCATCACGCACGGGGAGCGCGAGGCAACGTCGCACCTGCTCCGCCAATGCGCGAAGAGTCCCGTCGAGGGTATGGCCGACGTAGTAGTCGACTCCCTGCTCGGTGAGCTCGGGGATCCCGAAGTGCACCGGGAACAACGCCGAACGCAGGTTCTTGACGATCTGAACGATCGCGTCCGGTGACGGCAGCTCGTGCAGCCCCCGCTCCGCCGAGTGCTCTCGGTTGTGTCCATCGCGAACGGCCCGCAGCTGGCTCACGACGTCGTCGAGACGCCAAGCTACGGGCGCGGCCGAAGGCTCACGAGGAACGGCGGCCAAGCGGGTCAATTCGCCAATCCCTCGGCGTCGAATACGCCTTCGAAGAGTACGGTGCTGAGATAACGCTCACCGGAATCCGGCAAAATGGCGACGATGGTCTTGCCTGCGTTCTCCGGACGAGCCGCCAAACGCGAAGCAACGGCCACCGCGGCTCCACTCGAAATGCCAGACAGGATCCCCTCCTCGCGCGCCAAACGCTTGGCGAACTCGACGGCCTCTTCGTTGGAGACTTGCTCTATGTCGTCCACGAGCGACAAGTCCAATACCTCGGGAACGAAGCCCGCGCCGATCCCCTGGATCTTGTGAGGTCCCGGTTTCAAAGGCTGCCCCGAGCGTGTCTGGGTGAGGACTGGACTGTTCGCGGGCTCCACGGCAACCGTTCGGATTGCTTTGCCCTGGTTCTTCTTGATGTAGCGGCTCACACCAGTGATCGTCCCACCAGTGCCGACGCCAGAAACCAAGATGTCGATCTTGCCACTCGTTCCAGTCCAGATCTCCGGACCGGTCGTCTTCTCGTGAATGGCTGGGTTCGCCGGGTTCTTGAACTGCTGCAGCAGGACGTATCGGTCGGGATCGCTACTCGCGATCTCCTCCGCTTTGGCAATGGCCCCAGCCATGCCCTTGGCGCCCTCGGTGAGTACGAGCTTCGCTCCGTAGGCCGCAAGTAACTTGCGCCGTTCGATGCTCATGGTCTCCGGCATCGTCAACGTGATGGGGTACCCCTTGGCTGCAGCGACGAACGCCAGCGCAATCCCGGTATTTCCGCTGGTGGGCTCCACGAGTTCTTTACCGGGCTTGAGCGCGCCGCGAGCCTCAGCGTCCCAGACTAGCGCAGCGCCGATGCGACACTTGACCGAATATGCGGGATTGCGTCCTTCGATCTTGGCGAGCACCACGGCGCCACGTTGACCCGCCGTGATTCGGTTGAGGCGTACGAGTGGGGTATTGCCAATCGTTTGAGCGTTGTCAGCGGACCACTGAGCAGTCGATTCGGTCATGTCTCCTCCAAAGCATCGCGCTCGAGCTCGAGCCGTTGCCCTAATCTTGCATCGCGCCGTCACTCTAGCTGAGCTTGACGTTTTAGCAAGCCACATATCTGTTTTATTAGAATACGCCAAATCCCTCCATTACGTGCCGAAACCGATGACGGTCCGGTACCCATTGCGGGCCATCTTTGCATCGATCGGGTTGGTTTGCGGCGTGGCACGTCGCGGGCCCGCAACGCCGTCTCGGGGGCGGCGGTCTTGTTCACTCTTGAGTCTTTGACCGCATTTTTCATGCCGCATCCAGCACGACACTGACGCGTTTCAACCGCGTGACGGAGAGGATCGGAACGAAGTCTCGACGCCGCAGAGTGCGACGAAGCCAAAATGATGGACATTGTTCCAATATTATTTGCACCCCTCCAAGGGTGATGCTAAAGGTTTTGCACAAAGTCTATCAACTTACTAGGATGATCTGGCAACGACGGGATTTATAAGGGTATTTCATCCGAGCAGCGCGTTCACCACTGAAGCGGCCCAGTGACCTGTTCGGAGGTCCCCCCAACGGGACGCCCCATCGAATCGCCTCGCGGAGCACCGACATGCACTTCGACACTTTGACGATCCACGGCGCGGGCCAACCCGATCCTGCTTACGGAGCGGTGATGCCGCCAATCTACCAGGTCTCCACTTTTGCCTTCAGGGGCGTTGGACGACCGGGGCCATTCGACTATTCGCGTTCGGGTAACCCCACGCGTAAGTTGCTGGAAGATACGCTATCGGTTCTCGACGGAGGCGCGCGTGGGCTCGCGTTCGCTACGGGGCTCGCCGCAGAAGCGACAGCACTTGCCCTACTTTCTGCTGGCGATCATCTCATCGTTCACGACGATCTCTATGGTGGTACCTGGCGCCTTCTAAACTCTATCATCGAGCGGCAGGGGATCACCGTATCCTTCGTCGATCTCCGGACCAAGGATGCCCTCATCCGTGCCATTCGTGCCAATACGAAAGCGATTTGGTTCGAAGCCGTAACCAATCCACTCCTGAACGTGATCGATGTCGCCCAAGTGGTCAGCGTGGCCCGCAAGCATGGCTTACTCACCTTTTGCGACAATACGTTCCTCACACCACATTGCTTTCGACCCATCGAGCTCGGCGTAGACGCCGTACTGCACTCGACGACCAAGTACCTCAACGGCCATAGCGACGTCATAGGAGGAGCGCTGGTAACTCGGGAGAGCGACTTGGGCGACCGCCTCGCGTTCCTGCAGAACGCGCTCGGCACCGCTCAGTCGCCCTTCGATAGCTACTTGGTCCTCCGAGGGATCCGCACGCTTCCCTTGCGCATGGTCCGACATAACGAGAGCGCACTCGAAATCGCCAAATGGTTGGCGAAACGCCCCGAAGTCTCGGAAGTGCTACATCCTGGCCTCGAGAGCCACCCCGCCCACGAGCTCGCAAAGCGCCAATTCACCGGCTTCGGAGGCACGTTCTCCTTCCGACTCGGTGGGGGCGAAGCGAAGGCGCTCGCCCTGCTCGGGGGGCTGCGATCTTTACGTTGGCCGAATCACTCGGTGGCGTGGAATCCCTCATCGAGCATCCCTACAGCATGACGCATGCATCCATGACGGAGCAGGCGCGTGCGTCGGTGGGGATTACGCCCGACCTCGTTCGCATTTCCGTAGGTCTCGAACATCCGACGGATCTCATCGCGGATCTCGAAGCCGCTTTCGCTGAACTCTAAACCGCAACTGCCCGGGGAGAACTCATGCTGACGATGAAAGCCCGGTACGCCATTCGAGCCCTCACGGCGCTGGCGAGATCCGAAGCGACCGCCCCGCTGATGACCCACGACATTGCCCGTCGCGAGAACATCCCTCCGCGCTTTCTCGGCGGGATCCTCCTCGAGCTTCGGCAGCACGAGCTTCTGGTCAGTCGCCGAGGACGCGGCGGAGGTTACACGCTCCGCCACGCTCCTGACGAAATCACCGTGGCCGCAGTCATCAACGCCGTCGATGGTCCCTTGGGCTCGGAGCCCTGTGTGAGTCCCGACGTTCGCCGCTCTTGTGCCGAGTGCCCCAACTTTCACGGTTGCGGTCCACGGCTCGTCCTCGACCGCATCTACTCGGCGACCATCTCTGCACTCGAACGCACCACGATTGGAGAGTTGGCTCGACGAGCCGACGCTTCTCGCCAATCTCGATCCCCACTGAAAAACGCGCTTCTCGTCGTGACTCGACTCGAGTCGAACCCATAAACGCGTAACACCTTCGGCACTCTCCCGAGATCCGTCAATCCGTTCCGCCACTGCCAAAAACGAAAACATCACCATGTCGATCTTCACGAAGCTCGAAACACTTGCCGCCGGCTTGCTCTTGCTCGCGTCCGTCGGTTGCACCAAAAAGCGGGATTCAGCCCCCACCCCGAGCGGTACGGCCTCTGCGGCTCAACCCGTAGCCCAAGAGGTGGAACTCCTCAACGTCCAGCTATAATCCGACGCGCGAAGTTTTCTTCAATTCAACGGACTCTTCGCCAAGCACTGGGGAGCTGAGCATAACCAAAAGGTAACGGTGAAGCAGTCCCACGGCGGTTCCGGCAAACAGGCCCGCGCCGGTGATCGACGGCCTCGAGGCAGACGTGGTACCTTGGCTCTGGCCTACGACGTGGACGCCATCCACCAAAAAGGCGGCCTCATCGAGAAGGATTGGCAGACTCGGCTACCGCACAAGAGCACACCGTACAGCTCGACAATCGTATTCTTCGTGCGCAAGGGCAATCCGAAAGGGATCAAGGACTGGCCCGATCTGGTCAAGCCGAAGGTCGAAGTCATCACACCCAATCCGAAGACTTCGGGTGGCGCCCGTTGGAATTACCTGGCCGCTTGGGGTTACGCCCTCCGCACGGAGGACTGTCGGCGGAAATCAAGACAAGGCCCGAGCCTTCGTCCACGGGAGCTTCTTCGAACACGTCCCGGTGCTAGACTTCGGAGTTCGTGGTGCCACGACGACCTCGTCGAACGCAAGGATCGGAGACGTCCTCTTGGCTTGGGAAAACGAGGCCACTGCTCGGCGTGAACAAGCTCGGCAATGGTGAACTCGAGCTCGTGGTGCCGTCCCAGAGCATCCTCGCCGAACCGCCCGTCGCGGTCGTAGACAAGTACGCCCGAAAGCATGGCACCGAGGTCATCGCCAAGGCTTACCTCGAATACCTCTATGCCCCCGAGGCGCAGCGTCTCGCAGCGAAGCACTACTATCGTCCTTGGGACGAAGGCGCGCTGCGCGAGGCAGGTAGCACCTTCGCGAAGCTCGAGCTCTTCACCATCGACGAAGTGTTTTCGGGCTGGTCCGTGGCTCAACGCACGCACTTCGACGACGGCGGAGAGTTCGACAAGCTCTACCAACCCTCGAAAAAGGTCAGAGCCATCCGACGAGAATTCTCGCCGCGGCATTCTCCCTGGGTTCGGACTGACCCTCGGATACACGCTAACTTACCTCGGCCTCGTCGTGCTGCTACCGATGTGTGCATTGGTGGCCAGAGCGGCCGGCTTGGGAGCGACGGAGCTGTTTCGGAGTAGCCCTCGAGGCCCGCGCAGTTTCCGCGTATCGACTCAGCTTCTTGACGTCCATTGCCGCGGCGGGGACAAACGCCATTTTCGGTGTTCTCGTCGCCTGGGTGCTCGTGCGTTATCGATTCCCAGGTCGGCGACTGGCCGATGCCATCGTCGATCTCCCATTCGCGTTACCAACGGCCGTCGCTGGTATTGCCCTGACGACGTTATACGCAAAATCGGGTTGGCTCGGGGCGCCCCTCCTCGAGCTCGGTGTGAAGGTCGCATTCACACCGTTCGGGATTTACGTCGCGCTCACGTTCATCGGCATTCCCTTCGTCGTGCGCACCGTGCAGCCCGTACTCGAAGATCTCGATCGGCCTTGGAGGAAGCGGCCGCGGTTCTCGGCGCTGGTCGATGGCGGATTCGGAAGGTCGTTTTGCCCACCCTGCTTCCCTCGATCCTTACCGGATTTGCCCTCGCTTTCGCACGTGGCATCGGCGAATACGGTTCGGTCGTGTTCATCTCGGGGAACATGCCCGGTGTGACCGAGATTGCTCCGCTCCTCATCGTCACCAAGCTCGAGCAGTACCAGTACGCCTCCGCTACGGCGATTGCCTGCATGCTGCTACTCGTGTCCTTCGTGACGCTGCTCGGCGTCAACGTACTTCAACGCTACACCAAGGCGGTGCGCTCATGAGCCACGGCGTTTCCATGCGGCTCCCACGGGACAGAGCGGCCCGTGGTGGTCAAGCGACGGACGAGAACCCCTTCGTGCGGCGCTTGCTCATCGCAGGTGCACTCGGGTTCCTTTCGCTGTTCGTCGTCTTGCCGGTAGCGGTCGATTTCTGTCCGCGGCGTCGCTGGGCGCGGAGGCGTATTTCCACGCGTTGCGGGAACCCATGACCTTGAGCGCCGTCCGCCTCACCTTGCTCACGGCGGGCATTGCGGTGCCGCTCAACGTCGTGTTCGGCCTCGCTGCTGCTTGGCTCGTCGCAAACTACCGATTTGCCGGCAAGGGCCTCCTGCTCTCCCTCATCGATTTCTGCCATTCAGCGTTTCGCCAGTAGTGTCCGGACTCGTCTACGTCCTGCTCTTCGGTAGAACTGGATGGTTCGGGCCGATACTCCAAGAGCACGGCATCAGATTCATCTATGCCGTCCCGGGATCGTCCTTGCCACGATTTTCGTCACCTTTCCCATCGTTGCGCGCGAGGTTTCGCAGGTCATGCTGGCGCAGGGGAACACGGAGGAGCAAGCGGCGCTCACCCTTGGCGCCAGCGGCTTTCGAGTCTTTTTCCGCATCACTTTGCCCAAGATCAAGTGGGGTGTGCTCTACGGTGTCATCCTGTGCAACGCACGAGCCATGGGGGAATTCGGTGCAGTGAGCGTCGTGTCGGGACACATCCGAGGAGAGACGAACACGCTGCCGCTTCACATCGAGATACCTCTACGGTGAATACGAAACCCAGGCAGCGTTCGCTGCGGCTTCGCTCCTGGTGTTGCTCGCCTTCGTCACCTTGGCACTCAAGCATTGGGTGGAATGGAAGACGAGCCGTGTGGTTCGACGAGCGAGCACCGACGCGACTCGTGCGTCGGTGTGGACTCCGCGTGAGGTGTTGTCATGACCATCGAACTCAGAGGAATCACCAAACGCTACGGCTCCGCTCGCGACGTGGTTGGCGTAAACCACGTCTCCTTCGTCGCACCACGTCGAGGCATCACGTCTCTGCTCGGACCGTCGGGTTCCGGCAAATCCACGTTGCTCCCGAATCATCGCGGGGCTCGAGGTCGAAGAACGGGGGTCGCAGGTGCTCGTGGATGGCGTCAATCTGACGCACATTCCCGTGCAGAAACGAAACATCGGGTTCGTCTTTCAGAACTACACCGCCTCTTCGGGCACATGAGCGTGTTCGAGAACGTGGCCTTCGGGCTCGAAACACGCCGGCGTGCCGGCCAAAGCCATCCGAGAGCGTGTCTCTACCCTGCTCGAACTCATCCAACTCGAGGGATACGCCGAACGCATGCCCCACGAAACTCTCCGGGGACAGCGGCAGCGCGTTGCGCTCGCACGCGCTCTCGCGCCGCGAACCGTCGTGTGCTGCTCCTCGACGAACCCTTCGGCGCGCTCGACACTCGGGTGCGCCTCGAGCTCCGCGAGTGGCTGCACCCGACTTCACGAAAAGACGCAGGACGTCACCACGCTGCTCGTAACGCATGATCAGGAGGAAGCCCTCGAGCTCTCGGAACACGTCGTCTTGCTCTCCCCGACGGTCGAGTCGAACAAGCGGGCTCCCCCGAGGAGCTCTATCATCGTCCAGGCCAAAATCGCTCGTGGCATCATTCTCCGGGTGGAGCCAAAGTGCTGCGCGGCGCCGTACGAGAAGGACGAGCGGAGTTCGTCGAGCGCACCTTCAGTGCGCCCGCCGAGAAGCCCCTGAAGGGGCCCTGGTAGAGGCCTTCGTACGACCGCAAAACGTGACGCTCGTCAAAGCGCAAGGTTCGACGTCGAAGTCACGGAGAGCTCCGATGGCACAGCGGCTCGAAGTCTCGATTCGTTTGGTGACCGTGGGCAGCTCGGTGAAGGTGCATCTTCGTCTCCCCGATGGTGACACCCTCACCATCCCAATGAAGCCTGCGCGAGGTCCGTACCAAGGGTCTCGTCGCAGGCGATCCGGTTCACTTGGCATTCGGTGACGTCATCGTCACGCCGCCGCTCGATTACGTCATTTGAACGTCCGTCTTCCGCTTCGCCCGAGACTCCAATGGCAGCCGTACCCGAATCCAATCCAAGACCGAGGACGACACCCTCGCACCGACCGACGCACAACCACTCTCAGCGCAGTTTTCGGGGGTACACCGTCCCGGAAACCGATCTAACAAGAACCCGACGACCTTCGTCGGACACAACCTCCGAAGGCTACCGCGCAAGCGCCGATTACATCTCTCGACACGGCCGCCACGAGCTCTCGGACTCTCGAGAGCGATGTTGTCCCGAAATCGAGACTCTCCCAGAGTACACCGACCATTCGCGTCGTTTGGCGGGTTGCCAAAGCGCTTGGCATCCCGTACTCTGCGCTCATCTCGGAACCAACGCCCGTGCGGGATTGGCGTGGTGCTGCGCCGAACGCAATCGAAGATCTCCGCAGCCATGATGGCGGGTTCTCCTCCCGCGCGCTCTATCCCGTAGACGAACCGCACCAGGTCGAGTTCTATGAACTCGAACTCGCTGCCGAGCGGGAGGAAGAACGCCGACGCGCACCCGCAGGGACGAAGGAGTACCTGGTCGTCATCGAGGGTAGCGTCGAAGTCACGACGCCCAAGACCAGCCATGTCCTTCACCAAGGCGACGCCGTCTACTTCGTCGCAGATGCCCGCAACGACTACAAGAACACATGTAAACGCGCGTGCTGATGTACCTTGTGATGACCTATGCCATCCCGATGGGATGACTATCCCGAACGCTGCGCGTAGGGTAATGACCACGTACACGCCGCCTTCGGCGTCTGCCGTGCTCCCAGCGATGAGCCACGTCCGCACGGAAAACCATCGCGTCGCCCGTCGCGAGCGTAATCGGCTCGCCCGTCTGCTCTCAACTTCGAGTTCCCCTTCGACCACGAGGCTCTCGAAGGTCCGAGTGGCATGCGGCGAAGCTTCCTCCACGGCGCCGGGAGCCAGACGCACCTCGTAGAATTCGACTTGGCTCTGCCGATTTGGCGGAAAAGAGCGCGCGACTTCGAAGTCGTCTGTCCGCTGAGGTGAGAAACCGCGCCGGCGTTCTTGGAGCACCGCTGGACCCTTTCGGTAGGCTCGCTCATCAGCGCGGAGAACGCTGGAGTCAGTGCCTCGCGGATAGGGGTGTACAGCACTGTAATTGTCGGAAACACTGCGCTTGAGCTTGATTTCTGCCGAGCATTGCCCGACTCACCGAAGACATCTGCGCCAAGGCATCGAGGGAGAGATCGCGCTCCGTACGCAGGGTTGCAGGTCTACCAATCGAGGGCGCGTCCAGGCTTTTCACGTCTGCCGAACCAGCGTCGACCTCTTCCACGGCCGCGCTCCGCGAGGTCGCGACTTCGGTCTCGGATGTCGTGCGCGATCCGCAGCATTGTGGACCTGCTGTTGGATTTCGACCGGAAAGTGACTCACTCGCGCCGCGCGGACTCATGGAGCACTCGGGTTCTGCAAAGACGGAGGTAGGTGCTGTTCGGATTTATCGTGTTTCCCTATTAACCTT
>JASGIX010000013.1:0-14169 GCA_049840955.1 Polyangiaceae bacterium | reverse complement strand
TTTATGTAGACCTACTTGGTTCAACTATGCTAAGGTTAATAGGGAAACACGATAGAATCCGAACAGCACCTGAGGACATCGCCGATCAAGACGATAACGTGGTCGCCGACCAAGGCAGCGAAACTACGGAAACAGCGACGGAGGCCCTACGCTATCCCGGCGGTAGCTGGGTGTTGACCTGCCCCAGTCGAACCGTCCGATATGACAGCAGCGGCAACCCTGCACAGATCATCGCCGACTGTTACAACAAGAAGCACAAGCTCGTGCACAACCGGGTTTGGGTATGGGACTGCAGCACCGGATGTTTCTGGAACGACGACGGACACCTGAAGTGCGGGAATTGTTGATTGTAAAAGAGCGTGGGAACGCCACGGACGTGCTCGCCCCCACGAGAGCCTAGTACTACTTCGCCACTTTTCACAGCGGCACGAAGGGGCGCACCGGGCCGCCGCAGTGCGGGCACGGAGTCGGCGCAGCCAACCATCTAGCGAGGATGCGACGCACAGCGGGAAGAGTCGGTCGTGCGCCGGGTTGGCTGCGCCTAGCGTCTTTGTTTGAGCCGGAGATGCTGGAGGAACGCGAATGCGATCATGCTCAGGATGGCGTGATGATGCAGGCCATGCCAGGAGCGTCCCTCGAAGTGGTCGAGGCCGAGTTCTTCCTTCATTTGCTGGTGCATCTGCTCGCAAGCCCATCGTGCCTTGACGGATGAGATGATTTTCTTGGCAGACGCTGACGCTGGCAGATTGGAGAAGTAGTACCGCGTTTCATCGGAACGGAATTCAGCAATCAGCCAGACTTCAACTCCGGGCAGATGATAGTTGGTGGACGGATGTCGTGGTCCATCAGCGGGGCGCACCCGTCTGATGGCGAAGCTGCCAGACAACGGTCCCTTGGTTCCCTCGCGCCAGGTTACTGTTCGAACAGCTCCGGGACCGAGTTCTTCGATAAGGTCAGCGACCGATCGGCTACCCTCGCTCGGAGTACCTCGTGTTGGCGGCCGCCCTGAGGTGCGCTTGGCCTTCGGAGGCAGAACCCGGACGGTCGCTGAGTAAGCCGTCTGAGTCGACAGTACTCCGACAGTCCACCGCAAATTGCGCTCTGACAAGCCCGCACGGAACTCACCGCAACTGCCGTAGCCCGCATCGGCCAATACATCACCGAACTCCAGCTTGTGTTCAAGTAATCGATCGATCTCGTCCAAAGCAATGTGCCATTTGGTCCGGAAAAGGATGTTGTCGGGTACTCGGGCTTTGACACGCCTCTTGCTGTCTGAAGTCCACGACTCCGGTAGGTAGAGCCGAAGAGCAACTGGGACCGGCACCTCGTTGCGTGCAGAGAGTCAGCGAAACGAGGCTCTGACAGTTCGCCTTTTTTCCTAGTGCACCGCAGTACTGCGGTGCCACCCCAACCGACAAGGAGCCCTTTTTGGGAAGAGCCGTATCGTCGACAATGAGGTGAGCATCTGGGCCGCCGACAAGCTCGTTGCAACGGTCAGCATGCACTGACTCCAGCGGTGCCGTGTCCCAAGTGGAGGTCGCGACGAAGTGGTGCAGCTGCTCATTATCGTCGGGAGCCACCCGCTGGGCGATCGGTTCAATGCTCTTGCGTTCCCCTGGCAGAAGTAGGCCCCGCAGGTAGATCGGAGCCCAGCGTTGTCGCACCTTGTGTCCGAGGGCATCCCGGTAGGGAGAGAACCAGCGCTCTAGCTCACGTTGCCACTTCTCACCGACGTCGCGCATTGCGCTTGCCTATGGAACACAAAACGCCATAGATGGAAAGAAAAAAGTGGCGAAGTAGTACTAGAGCACCAATCGGTTTGAATTGCCTACTGCAACGCCTATCCTCTCGCTGCGCCGAGCAACCTCGTCGCTGTGCTCCTCAGATGACCGCTAGTCGTCTTCCGGTGCGCGCTCCTCGGGCGCTCGGCTCGCTTCGGTTTCGGCGTTTTCGTTACGGTAATCGAACCGATTGGCGCTCCAGAACTCATCGAAAAACCCACTACGAGAACGCGCTGAGTCCGGTCCCCCGCGACCCAGCGCGTTCTTGGAGTCGAGCGAGCGCTCAACCTTGACGAATAACGGAGCGACGGCGGCGCGCAGAAGGCATTTCGGCGGTCGCCCTGGCGACCTTTCCGGACCCGTTCGCGGAAGGGCCACGCGGTTCGGCGCGCTCGCGAGAGCTACCCGCGGAAGGGCCACGCGGTTCGGCGCGCTCGCGAGAGCTACCCGCGGAGGCGCCTCGAAGCTCCGCGAAGTAGTGTTCAACTTCTGCGACGAACGCGCCGTACGCTCCGACGAGCGGCTTGTCGCGATGTCGGATGAAGTAGAGACTCGTTTCGAGTGGTTCGTGCCAGCGTAGCTTCGTCAATCGTCGACGGGCGAGTGCGTCCTTTGCGGCCCGTTCAGGGAGATAAGCCACGCCGAGCCCGGCTTCGAGACAGCGCAGAACCGATGAAACGCTGTTGAGCTCGATGACGGCCGACGGCTCCACGTGGGCTTCCATGAGATCTTGCTGAAGCCTCATCCGGTAGGCGCAATCATGTTTGGGCACGAGCAGGGTGTGCCCCGCAAGATCGCGAAGTGTGAGGTTGGTGCGCCGGGTCAAGGCCGAGGCCGGATGGGTGACGAACGCCATCGGCTCGACCAAGACCTCACTGTTGACGAGATCGTTGAACTCGACGGGCATGGCGAGCAGAAAATCCAACTTCGATTTCACCCGTTCGCAGCTCTTCGGGCAAGTGATGAAAGCCGCAATCCGAGACGTCTACGCCGACCCGTGGGTACTTCGAACAGAAGCGTTGCAATATTGTGGGCAAATGCAAATCGGCGACGCTCTGAGGTGCGCGAAGACCGATGAGACCAACCGTCGTGCCGACGTCTCTCACTGCAGCGCGGATGTCGTGCTCGTAATTGAGAAGCCGGCGCGCATGACGTTGGAGCTCTTCGCCGGCGGGCGTTAGAGCGACGCGACGCCCAAGCCTTTCGAACACGGAAGTTCCAAGGTCTTCCTCGAGGGACTTGATCTGTGCGGAACACGGTCGACTGTGTGCAGTGCAGGACCTTCGCTGCGCGATTGAAACTCATGAAGGAGGCGACCAGATCGAAGGTCTTGAGAAGGCGAAAGTCCATCGCGAGGAACCTATCGAAATCTCCGATACGTTCAAGCGAAGACAATCGTTGGACGCATCGAGCCCCGGAGCGCAGCCTTGCATTCGCGATGAACAATCATGGCGGCGACGAGGTAGGTTCCGTGACGAGGGTACCCAAACGGCCGTTTGGGCGCAGTGGTGTCGAGGTGGCCAAGCTGTGCTTGGGTGGTTCTTCCGTCGTGGGTACGGATAGCCAAGCATTGCTCGATGGCGCGCTCGGCTGCGGTATCGATTGTTGGGAGTTCAATCCCTTTTGCGGTCGAGTCTTCGGCGACTACTTCCGCGCGAACCCCGGGGTGCGCGAGCGGGTATTCTTGACGGCGAAGGCCAGGTCATTTTCCCCGACGATCCTCCAGGAGGACTTGGATTCGGCCCTTGCCGACAATGAAGCGAGCAAGATTCGATTTCTTCGCCATTCACGGCGTCGAAGATCCCTCGGTGTTGACGAAGGACGTACGTGCTTGGGCCGAAAAAGCGAAAGAAGATGGGAAGATAGGTCACTTTGGGTTTTGCACGCACAAGAGGATGGAGAGCTGCCTTTCGTTCGCTGCAACGCTCGACTGGATCGACGGGATCCAAACCTTCTACAACTATCGTCTGCGGGCGCACGAGGGTCTTCAGACGGCACTGCGTCGATGTCACGAAAAGGGGATCGGGATATTCGCCGTCGAAATCGATGGGGCTATGCGTCGAGAACGAAGACGCACTCCACGGGCTACCCCTTTCGAAGTCCGAATTGACCTCCTTGCTCGCTACTTTCGGTTTGTCCTTCGAGCAAGCGAAGCTCGCTGCGATTTGGGACAATGTAGACGTGACGTCCGTTTGCTCGTTGATGCCGAACTTGCACATCATGAAAGCAAACGTCTTGGCCGCGACGATGCAGCATCCGCTTCCCCCCGAAGTGCTGGATCTCCTCACGAGGTACGCCGAGAGTTCGGGTCGTTACTTCTGTCGACGATGCGGCACTTGTGACTCCGCCACCGCGGAAAGGGTGCCGATCTTCAACGTAATGGAGTGCTTGATGTACGCACGCAGCTATGGGGCGCGGGAGCTTGCAATCAAGATACTCTCTGCCTTTGCACCAGAGGTCCGCCGTAACCTGAGCGAGCATGACTACTCGACGGCAGAAACACGGTGTCCCCAAGGGATGCCGATAGCTCGGTTGATGAAAGAAGCCCAAGAGCTGTTTGGTAATTGAGAACCGAGCCGCTCGTACGTCTGGGCGTTGGATAGCCCCTCGAGCTGCCGTCCTCGTGTTGGTCTGCTCCTTGGGCGTCGTCGGGTTGCCGTCGATGCCCGCCGAAAAGGACCCTGGTGTACGATTTCGCAACGGACAGACCGCCGAGCTGGCACTGCAGACTCGAATGTCCCCCAAGCCGATCCGGTCCGTTGGCGTTCTGGTCGCGCTCCTCTGCGGTTGCTCCGGAACGGAGTCCGGAGACTCGACGGAAGCTGTCGGTGGTCGCGCCGGAACGACAACGACGGTGATTTCGCCCTCCGGGGGCGCCTCCTTCGTCGGAAGCAGTGTCGCCGCGGGCGGGAACTCACCGAAGGATGGGACTTCGAAGGGTGGGACCTCGTCGAAGGGGGGAGCTTCGCAGCTCGGAGGTAACAATACAGCGATAGCGGGAGGGGGGGCGTCGGCGGGTGGCGCAACCGGCGGCACGGGGGGAAGCAGCGAGTCCGGGGGGACGCGGGCTACCTCGTCGAGCGTCGGTGGCATGTCGTCCGCTGCGGGCAATAGCGCCGGTGGGGCGCAAGGGGGCCGCGTGGCGTTCGGCGGTCGAACGAGCACGGGAGGCACGTCTGCAAGTTCGGGCAGTACGGCCGTCTATCGCCCATGTCCTACGGATGGTTCGCCGTGCAAGGTCTTGCCCTTGGGCGACTCAATCACTTGGGGCGTTGGGGACGAGGCGAATGGAGGCTATCGCGGTCCCCTCTTCGGGTTGACCATTGCAGCGAACAAGAGAATCACCTTCACGGGTTCGCTCAGTAACGGTCCGAGTACGGTTTCGGGAAGCACTTTCCCGAAGCGAAATGAAGGGCACAGCGGTTGGGGTATTTCCACCGTTACGACGTACAGCGGAGGAAAGGCGGGCATTGCGACTCTGGTTCCAAGTCCCGCGTTCGACGCTGCGAGTGGTGGAACACCGAATATCATTTTGATGATGATCGGAACGAACGATGCTGGCGAAAGCGGTGCGACTGCCTCCGCCATGAGCACACGGCTCGGTGCCCTCATGAACAAGATCATCGCAGCTGCGCCGAATGCAACGCTCGTCGTCGCGAAGATCACCCCGTGGGTTACCTGTCTTCCATCGTCAATGCTTATAACAACGCTATCCCAGGTCTCGTCGATGCGCGCGCTTCTGCTGGAAAACACGTGCTTTTGGCGGACATGAACGCGGGCTTCGATACTTCGACGATGTTCAGCTCGGATAATCTTCACCCCAACGGAACTGGATATCGATTCATGGCCAACCGCTGGTATTCCGTCATCGGTCCACTTCTGCCGTAAATCTCGAGCGCCGAGTAGCATTTCGTCGCAATGTTCACGTGAAGGCACGCGTTCACGTCGCTCGTTGGCAGAACCCGGAAGAATCGGGCGTATTTGCGAATGGAACGCGTTTGACACCCCGATGTAAGCAGTGCTACTTGCCAATGACGTACGGAGAGTGACGTCGCGGCGCCGTGAGTGGTCGCGCTGCGTGAACGCGACACGTTCACGCAATTCGAGGCGGCGGCGCTCTTCGTGAAGTGGGAGCTGTGAGGTCGGCAGGCGGCGACGTCGAGTTGCCTGACAGCCGTTGCACACCAGGGAGAAACACCATGAAGACAAGTCAGAGAGTATTCTCGTGCGCGCTCGGTGCCGCACTATTGCTGGGCGCCTGCTCCGAGAATGGTGCCGATGACGTCGGGAAAGCCGAGCAAGCAGCAGCCTCGCCGTCCGTCTCGTCTGGTGCCGTGACCGCGACGCTCGAAACCACCAGCTCTTGGAGCGGAGGCTTCTGTCAAAGCGTCACGATCAAGAACACGGGCGCCGCAGTGTCGGATTGGACGCTCACGATCGCGACGAATGGTGCCACCGTTTCGAACCTCTGGAGTGCCACCCAGACGACGAGCGGCGGGACGATGACGGTGAAGCCACTGAACTACAACGCGAACATTCCGTCTCAGGGCTCCGTGAGCTTCGGGTTCTGCGGGACGGGTAACGTCTTGCCGACGCCGGGGACGTTGACTGTCGTCGGCGGAAACGGCGGAACCGGTGGGGCTTCCAGCACGGGCGGTTCATCCGCGAAGGGCGGCACGACGAGCATCGGTGGAAGCAGCGCCAAGGGCGGCACGACGAGCACGGGTGGGACGACGTCGAAGGGCGGCACCACGAGCGTTGGGGGTACGAGCTCGAAAGGCGGTACCTCGAGCACGGGCGGTACGACGGGTGGCATCATCAGTTCGTGCACCGAAGCGCAGAAGACCGTCACCAGTAACACGACTGGAACGCATTGCGGCTACACCTACGAATACTGGAAAGACTCTGGCAGCGGCTCTCTCGTTCTCAAGGCGGACGGGTATAGCGTCGATTGGAGCAACATCAACAATCTCCTCGGGCGCAAGGGGATCCGTCCCGGTTCGTCAAGCGCGAGCGTGACGTACGAAGCGAACTACCAGCCCAATGGAAACTCCTATCTATGCGTGTACGGATGAACAGAAAGGCCCGCTCATCGAGTACTACATCGTAGATAGCTGGGGCACCTGGCGTCCACCAGGTGGAACGTCGCTCGGCACGGTGACGACCGACGGCGGTACCTACGACATCTACAAGACCCAGCGCGTCAACCAGCCATCCATCGAGGGGAATACGACCTTCTATCAGTACTGGAGCGTACGGCAGTCGAAGCGCACCAGCGGCACCATCACCGTCGCCAACCACGTCAAGGCGTGGGCCGCGAAGGGAATGAACATGGGTAGCTTCTACGAGGTGTCGATGACCGTCGAGGGCTATCAGAGCAGCGGCAAGGCCGACGTGAAGATGTCCATCAAGTAAGGCCATCGCCAAAAAGAGGAGTCCGCCACGTTCAGCGGTGAGGTCTCGCCGTGGACGTGGCGACGTTTCTTGGCGACGTTTCTTGGCGACATTTCTTGGTGACGTCTCTTGGCGACGCAAAACCGAATCTTCGCCATACCAAATACGCAAATCTGCTTGCTGGGCAGTCATGCTATAGGTGGTCTGCCCGCGCATTGCCGTGGGCTTTGGTGAAGGAGTCTTGGCCCATGCGTCTTCGAGTCATCTGCCTGTTGCTGCCGTCCGTTGCCCTTTCCATGTCCGCTTGCGCGGGTGACTCCGGATCGAAGCGTTCGAACACCCAAGGTGGCACCACTGCGACCAATTCGACTGCAGTAGGCGGAGACGAGACCGGCACCTCCTCGACGACCTCGAGCGGCGCCGGGGGCACACGAAGCGAAAGTACGTCGGTGGGGGGCAGCAGTGTGGGCGCGGCTGGATCGACCGGATTCCTTGCTGGCGGACCCCGATGGGTCGGTCGCGTCGATGCGACGGATGCCAATGCGGTGAAGTTCGCGTGGCAGGGTGCGGGGCTCGTGGCAATCGTCAAAGGGACGACCATCGCCGTCAAGTTGAAGACCGAAGGAACGCCGACGGTATTCTTCCAACCCGTCATCGATGGCACAGTGGGAACGCGGTTCAGTGTCAATACTGGTAGCGAGCAAACGGTCACTCTGGCGTCGAATCTCGCCGACGGTGAGCATCGCGTCGAGCTCTATCGCGAGACGGAAGGCATGTACGGGTTGAGCACGTTCCTCGGCTTCACGAGCGGGACCGTCGTCGGCGCACCTGTGTCGAATGGCCGCTTGATCGAGGTCGTTGGAGACTCGATCAGCGCTGGCTATGGCAACCTGGGGAGTGAAGTGCATCCCAATTGGGTAGCGGATCCAGCTTGTCATTGGACCGCGGAGAACTCGAGTTGGTACGCGACCTATGCGGCCGTTGCCGGGCATGCCCTCGACGCCGAGGTCAGCACGGTTGCACACTCGGGTTGGGGCATGTATCGAGATCTGGGCGGGAGCACGACGGGCGTGCTCTCGAGCGTGTACGACCGCGCACTCGGGACGAACGACGCGACGAAGTGGGGATTCGGGCCGAAGGCGTCCGTCGTCGTCGTCAACCTAGGCACGAACGACTGGGCAAAGGGTGATCCTGGTGAAGCCTACGAGACTGCCTACGTCGACTTCATCGGCAAGCTCCGTGGAGTCTATCCCGACGCTTGGATCTTCATGACGATCGGTTCGATGACGGGGGAACCCGCATTGACTCAGGTCAAGACGCACTTCGACAAGATTTTGGCCACGGTGAAGGCAGCGACCGGTGACCAGCGACTGATTGCCTTCGATCTGGGGACTCAGAATCTCGGCTCCGACGGTTCGGTTCCCTCGGGCTGCGACTGGCACCCGAATGCAGCGGATCACAAGCGAATGGCTGGGATCTTGCAGAAGCAGCTGTCAGACCGGCTCGGCTGGTAAGCCCCACGTGAGCGCAACGAGGCAGCGCCGATGCCCTCGATTTGATGGAACGTCGTGGTCGTCCTGCTGGGGCGACCACGGCTCTGATACCATCCGCTCCAATGCTCAACACACGGCAAGCCCGGGTCGCGTTCTTTGGGATTTACCTCACCGTCTTCGTGGTGTGCGCAATCGCACCGTTTTCGCGCAGTGTTTGGTGGGCAGAGAACCTCCCCATCTTGGCAATTGCGACGACGATTGCTTTGCTGAGTCGGTGGCACGATTTCTCACCTACGGCCTACGGGATGATGCTGGTTCTCCTCGTAATGCACACGATCGGTGGTCACTATACCTTCGAGCGAGTGCCCTTCGACTGGGTGACGCAACTGCTTGGCGGGCAGCGCAACCACTACGACCGCATAGCGCACTTCTCCGTTGGATTTTACGGCTACGCCATTGCCGAGGTGCTTTACGAAAAGCGACTCGTCTCGTCACGCTTCGTGCTGCTTTCTTACCCCATCGTGACAATCTTTGCCGTAGCGGCCGTCTACGAGCTCTTCGAGTGGATTTACGCGGTCAGCGCCGATCCGAAGGCTGGAATTGCCGTCTTGGGCTCCCAAGGCGACATCTGGGACGCGCAGAAGGACATGCTGTCCGATGAACTCGGAGCCATCCTTGCGACGACCATCTTTGGCCTGCGATATCGCGGCGCACAACGCCGCGCTCCCGATGTTCGTGCCAGTGTTTGATCGACGAATCGGTAGGGAGTTTGCTGGAATTCCTGCGGCGCAAACGCCGGTTCGACGAGCTGGTCCGCTCACCTCCGTCGACCGAGTGGGCGCTCACGGCGTCCACACCAGTGTGCACGTGACAATCGGGCGGCGCATTCGCGTCGTCCCAATTCGAGCACGGACGCCCACGCGCCTCATCGGCTCGACGTTCAGTCTCGTGCGGTTCGATGGGCATGGCTTTACCCGGAGGGGCCGAGATCGGTTATGGTGCCGATTCGATGCGGATCGTCGAGCAGACCCGGTTGTGGTACCGGCAAGGAAATAGCGACAAGGTCTACGAAGTGGATCTGGTCGAGGTCGCTTCGGGGCAGTTCGTCGTCAATTTCCGCTATGGCCGGCGTGGCACGGCGCTCCGAGACGGGACCAAAACCCCTTTGCCCGTCGGTCTCGAGCAAGCTCGCGCGGTGTGGACGGCTCTCGTTACCGAGAAGACCAACAAGGGCTATCAGCGGATCGTCGGCAGTGAGGCGAGCTTGCCGAATCGTCCGGTTCGGACGAACACGGATCGCGCTGCCAGTCGCGCTCGCGCCGAGAAGCGCCTGATTGAATCGCTGCGACTTGGGCATCGCAGTGAAATTCCCCTTCACCTTGTCGTGCGGCAGGTGGGCGAGCGCGCCTTGCCGCTTGCGGAAGCGCCGTTGCTCGAACTGCTCGCGTCTGGTTCCGCGCAGAGCTCCACGAAACCCGAGGTGCTGAAGCACTGGGTCGTCGCCGCGCTGGCTCGGTGTGGCACCGCTCGAATCCATCGTGCCGCTGCGCGCCATTGCCGAAGATCGCAAACAGGCTCCACATCTGCGGGACGTGGCGTCTTTGGCTCTGACGATGATCGGCGGTTTCGAGGAACGTCGCCGTGCGCGTCTCGCCGTACCCGCGATGCTAAGACCAAAAGCAGGGGACGAGCTGGGGGCGCTGGTTGCAGCAGCCGAAGGACTGCTCGCGGATGATCCGACCCAGGCGCGCTCAGCGTTGTTCGCGCTCTACGTGAGCTCGCCTTTGGTTTGTGGCGGCGCGGTCACGACGGGCGGCGCGGTCACGACGGGCGGCGCGGTCACGACGGGCAGTGCGGTCACGACGAGTGGTGCGGTCACGGTTGGCGGAGTGATCACGGCGAGCAGCGCGGTCACGACGAGTGCCGTGGTCTCGACGGACGGCGTACAAAGGGAAGCGGATGAAGCCGCAGATCGGCTGGCGCGGCGTGTCGTGCTCGCGGTCGCGCGGGTCGCGAGGCTCTCGGGCATTGAGCTCGGGTTACTGCGCTCGCTCAATTGGGCTGCGGAGCTCCGGCGCGATGCTGAGCTCTTTGCGCTTCTCACTCGGAGATTCGAGGGCCGCGCTTCCGGAATGCACCGTACGACGAGGTACTTTCGACGTCGTGCAGCGCGCACTCTGCGAAGGCTCGGCGCGCTGGGGTCTCCGGATTACGTTCGATTCTCGACCGAACTCTTGCTCACCTATCGCGACGGCGATGCCGATGACATTCTGGAGAGTGATCATGGTACTTGGGACACGTTCGGTCGCTATCACGCGCTGAATCTCGTCTTGTACGGCAATAGTCGTCGCTATGCGCGGGCTGGAGAGGGCGGCGTCACCTGGCGCTGTAGCAATGGCTATGCACCGGGCGATCGCGTGGAGCTCGGTCGCGAGGAACTTCATCCAGAGTTGTGGGATGAGCAGCCTTCCGCGCTCTTTCGGCTTGGTGTCTCGGAAGCGGCGGCTCCCGTCATCGAGTTTGCCGCGAGAGCCCTACGCGATCAGAGCGCGTTTTGGCCCCAGGTTTCCGATGCGGACTTGTCCGCTGCCCTAGCGACGGCGCGAACGCCCATGCGACGCGTCGTTTTCGACGTAGCGCGATTGCGTGAACCCAACTTGATCTTGGCGCGAGGCGCGCTTTTGGCTGGATTCGACGACGCCGAAGACTGGGTGCTCGATTGGGTGCGTCGCACACCGGCGCTGCTCGGTCGAGAGACAGAGCTCCTCGCGTTGTTGATCACGGCCAAGGCTCCGCGAGTCCGTGAGGCTACGCGAGGCCTGTGTCACGGTCTCGTGTTGGATTCGGTGGCCGCGCGAAGTCTCGTCTTCACGTCGATTGCCATTTTGATCGGACTCGAATGCACGGAGGACAACGAGCCGCGTGCCCAAAGCGCGAGCACCTTTTTGCTCGATTTCGCGGCCGTCGCTCTCGCTTCCCTCGACGTGGCCGTGCTGCGTGACTTGCTCGCCCACCCGCTCGCCGAGGTGGCGGCATTGGGCGCCCGAATTGCGTCGCGGCATGCCGAGCAGGACACCTTGGAGAGCGGCTTCCTCGAATTGCTGCTGGCTTCGCCGCATGCCCCCGTGCGCGCGATCGGCGCTCGGATCGTCGGTGCGACGCCGCCGGAGGTGATGAAAAACGAACCCGAGCTTTTGGTGAGTTTCGCCTTGGCCGACAATGCCGAACTCCGGCAAGGGACACGTGAACTCCTCGGAAAAGTGGCGCTGCAGTTCCCCGAGGTGGGAAGGGCGGTAGCATCCCAGCTCGTCGACGCGTTGCTCGAGCGCCAACCGGATGGCGTTCCCGCCAATGTGGTGTCGCTGTTGCGCAGGGAGCTGAAGGAAGTCGTCCCGAAGCGCAGCGCCGCCCAGGTGTTGCGTCTCATTTCAGCCTTGTCACCGCACGCACGGGAAGCCGGCGGACTGCTCCTGACCCAGCTCGGACCCGATGAACTCGAGCTCGAGGCCATCGTGCGTTTGGCCAATCGCGAAATCGCGTCCGTTCGTCAGGGGGCGTGCGCGATGGCGCTCGCCGCCAAGGCGCGCTTTCGTCTCGTCCCCGTCGCCCTGGCAAGGCTTTGTGATGCTCGTTGGGAGGATAGTCGAACCTTTGCCTTCGACTTCGTTCGCAGCTTCTCGGCAAGCAATCTCGTCCCCGACGTCGTGATCGCCATCTGCGACAGTATCGAGCCCCTCGTGCAGCAATTCGGGCGAGCGCTATTACTCGAACATTGGCGTGAACAGGATGCCGAACGCTACCTGCTTCGCCTATCCGAGCACCCCTCCCTCGATGTTCAGCTCATGGTGTCGGGGCTCCTCGAACGTTACGCCCATGGCAACATCGGCCTTCTCGAGCAGCTCATGCCGAGTTTTTCGACCATTCTCTCGCAGGTCAATCGCGGTGGTGTCGCCAAGCAGCGCGTTCTCGAGTTCTTGCGCAAAGAGGCCGTCGCGAGTCCCGAGACAGCCAAGCTGGTTGCGCCACTGCTCGAGCGCATGTCCCTGACGCGAGCGGTCAGTCACAAGCGTGCCGTCATCGCGACCTTGGTCGAGCTCCACGAACGCTTTCCCGACGTAGCCGTGCCCATTACCCGGAAACCCGTCGAACCGTACGGAGGGCGCCGCCGTGGAGTTTGAACACCATTACGCCGGTGCGTCGAGCGTCTCCGAGGGAGCTTCGGGTAGCGCGCTATCCTTCGTTCCCGACTTGTTACGGCCGGCGACGTTCTTTCGTGGTGCCGTGCGCGATCCCCTCGGGTTTCGCGAGGCGATGAGTGCGCTTCACGACGTCGTGGTTTCGGATCTACGCTTCGTACCCAAGGACCGATCGCAGTACCTCGCCTGGCGCGCCCAGCAGGAATCGGTCGACTTGGTAGCCGTGGCACGCGACCGTCTGTCCAACGCCGCCGAAATCGAGCGACTGACGGCCGAACTCGCGCCCCTCGAGGCCAAGGTCCATCAAGCACGCTCGGCGTTCAATTCTGCCCGGGCCGCCTACTTCAAGTACCTCTACGAACGGGACCGCGAGCTCTGGTTCAAGCTCGATCCCGTGATCACGGTCCATCCCGATCAGGTGTTCTTCGAGTGTTTCTCGCGAGACGAGTCGAGCTACGCGCGGCTTTCCGTGAGTTGCGAGGCCTTCGACGAACTTGGTGAACGTGCCTTCGGCACCACCAATGTCGACTACTCCGAGAGTCTGTTCGGCGAGTTTCAGAAGCTGCGAAGCTCAAACGAACCGCTCTCGAGATCGATCCCGCCGGATTTTCCGTCGCCACTTCGGGTGAGGCCCATCGCGAGGTCAAGATCGACGTCCCAGAGAGCTGGGTGCGTGGTCTTTTGCAGGTGTCCTCGGCAATGACGCTGCCGACCACGGTGGTCGAATCTGCACCCGATGGACATCCACAACGTCTGTTTGGTACTGCGTCGGAACAAGGAGCTCTTCGGTCCGCAATCCCTCGAGTTCCGCTTGAAACCTGGCGAACCCGTGTCGATTGTAGTCGAGCCTTGGGGGATCGAGGTTCGCTGTCCGCGGAGTATCTTCCAGGGTGAACGTGAGCAGAAGATCCGCGTTTGGGGGCGTCGACGGCTGCATGTGCTCGAACGTTTGCTCCCTCGCGCCCGCAGAATCCGCGTGCATCTCCTCGGCAGCGGACTACCCTCGTTCTACGTCGTCGATCTGGGCGAGTTGTCTTTTACCTTGGGGCTCTCGGGTTGGACCAAAATGACTCGGTCTGCTGCGAGTCACTTCAATCTCATGGCGCCTCGAGAGGACGTCGACGACGAGACACGCGCGCGCATGTTCGCGAGGCTCGGTGAGGTTTGGAGTGCGAAGCCCGCCGCTTTGGCTTCGGACCTCGGGCTCGCAGAGCCATTGGTTTTGAGCGCGCTCGGGGGTTGGGTGCAAGCCGGTCGTGCGAATCTACGATCTTGAATGTGGCGTCTATCGAAAGCGTGAACTCT
>JASGIX010000012.1:0-8899 GCA_049840955.1 Polyangiaceae bacterium | reverse complement strand
GTATTGCTAAGGTTAATAGAACACGATAGAATCCGAACAGCACCTGAGTACTGCCGAGCTTCACCGTAATCCCGAGCCCTGCCCTCGGACGAACAGTCGCGACAGCATGGTGATCGCCGGCACCGGTTCGACGGCGCTCATTGCGGTTGACATCGTGTCCGATGCCTTTACGGACTGGAAACCACCTATATCTCGGTATCAATGACGTCGTGCGAAATCGGGCCCGGACATCGCTTTCCGTGCCGAAGGCGGCAGTGGCTGTCATTTCGATTGCCGCCTTCGACGACAATGGGTTCATCACCGTGCATACCTACGTCCAGTTGTCCGCGCCGGCACGTTGGTATGACCCAGTGCTCGTCGTGACCCCTCCGCCCGATACGCAGTTCGCGTTCTCTCCTACGGTCTGCGCCGGTGAGTATCAAGGGGCGAACACGACATTCCTCGCGGCAACCAGCCAAGATAACAAGTTGTGGTTTCGAACCGTGTCGGGGTTCACGTCGGACACACTATCTGCAGCGTGGGTGAAGCTCAGTGACGATGCCGTATTCGGCTCCAGACTGTGCTCTCAACAACTACGGTGGCGACGTGAATATCGTCGTGCGAAATCAGAAGGGCACCATCGTGCTCCACAAGGGCACCGGCAAGGGTTCGAGCTGGATCGCAACGGATCTTCAGGAGTACTAGGCCGACGTCGTAGACGGGTGACGCGGGCGTCCGATGTTGCGCACGCGCGGTATCGCCGCACGATGTTGCGCACGCGCGGTATCGCCGCACGAACCTTCGGATCTCACTTGTGCGTCGATGTCCGCGGCGGCAGCCCCATCCCGAGGCCCTCCCTCGCTTCCCGCGCGTCTTCAGGCGAATCCCCGGGTTCTGAAGGGCATCCAGGGAATTCAAGGTATTCCCGCTAAAACGCGAAGCCGATCCCGTCGAGGATTGACGAAATCCGTCGGGGATTGACGAAATCCGTCGGGGATTGACGAAATCCGTCGGGGATTGACGTCGCGCGACTTCGGATGCGAGCGAACCGTCACGGGACCACTTGAAAGTGCCCGCATCCCCGTGAGGAGCGCGGGCACTCGGCTGGCCCCGACTCTCCCTGCTAGACCATGATCCCCACTCGCCGCCGGATCTCGTTTGACGGCTCCATCACCCAAGTCCGCAACAGATCTTCCACCAGGGCGGTCCCGAGCGCCGCTTGGGGAGCCGGTTTGCCCGACTGATCGCCTTCTTCCGTGAACCGAACCAGGCGATCGCACCGTTCAGATTCGCATCGGAGAGCAGCAGACTCAGGCGGTGCTGCGGCCCAACGCGCGCGCAAGCGGAACTCTTCGACCAGCGCTGGGTTGACCGCCAAACAAGGCTGCGCCGCCTCCTCGACACGACCGCGATTCCTCCAGTTGAGCGCCTTGTACAAGCGCTTGGCGTGCAAGGTCACTGTCTCGTCCTGTGGAGTCCCGACAGCGTAGTTGGGATCGGCGAGCCGTAGTGCTGCCATGAACCACTGTTGGAGGGTGGAACCGTCGAACTGATCGCAGGCGTGCCAGCGCCGACTCATCAGCGTGAAGATCCGGGCGAACGCGAAGATCTGCACGGACTCCTCTACCTCGAGCAGTCGCGAGGGTACGATGAGCGCTGGCGGATCCGCCGTCGTTACGACAATGGACGTGATCCCTTGCGTGGCAACGTACAGCTCGAAATCCTCGATCCGGACGCCGCAGCCACCCGCTCGGCCACACTTCGCAGCGGGTGCCCAGAGCGCGCGTTGAGCTTGTCTCGCGTCGAAAGACCAAAGCGATCGACGTCGACGGCTTCGGTTCGATCGAGTCCGTCTGCCATCGTCGTTACGAGATTACCAATGGGATCGAGCACCAGTGGCGATCCCATTGCATCGAGCAGATCCGTGGAGAGACTGCGCGGAGGCAGGCTCGGAGTAACGACGGTTCGCGCAGCGGACAGAGATACCTCGCTCTGCGTCGCCGCGCCGATCACGACGAGCGGCGCCAGAGCCGACGCAGCTTCCGTGCTTCGACCGAGGTGGCCAAGGCATCGGGAAATCCCGCGGTAAGCCTCGGCGTGATTCGCATCGAACCGTAGCAGCGCACGGTAGGCGTCGACGGCCGCTGGGTAGCGTCCCGCGCGCTCGAGGACAGTTGCCAAGACCGACAGCAACTCCGCGTCCTCCGGTGCCGTCTGCAGTGCGCGCTCCAGATACGGAACGGCGCGATCCGGTGTTCCGAGTTCGCGATCGAGCACGGTTGCAAGAAGCACGGTTGCCGAGATGAGCCCGGGACCGGGTTGCGCCCGTTTCTCGATGTAGTGCGTCAGTGCCGCGGCTATCGCTTGATAATCGACGGTCCGCCCTTCGCTCTTCAAACTCGCCAATAGCCCGAGTAGCTCTTCTGCGGCACGACCCTGCACACCGACGATTGCGACAGCCTTGGCGAAAGCCGCAACTGCCTCGTTCGGCCGTCTGCGCTGTCGTTCGATTCGCCCGAGAGCCATCAGCGCATCGGCCTGCTCTTCGGGAGTCGGCGCGTGTTCGATCAACTGCGCTGCAAGACCGGCGGCAACCTCCGTTTCGCCCCGCTGCAGTCGCACTTCGAGCAGCGCCTTGAGCGCCTTGGGTTCGCCGGGCGAAATTGCGAGAGCAGCCTGGAGGTGTTCGAGCGCCTGCCCGGCATTGCCCATCTCGACGAGGATCGTGCCCATCGCCAGCCGAGCCAACATCAACTGCTCGGGTTTGGCTTGGAGCTCGAGGACCTTTCGATACCGCTCCACAGCCACCGTGAGCTGACCGTCGCGGACGTAGACATCTCCAATCTCGAGCCAAGGGTCCACTTGATTCGGTTGGGCTTGAGTGACGCGAGTCATGGCCGTGATCGCGCCAGCAACGTCCTGCTTCACATCGGCGAGGATCTGCGCGACCCGGGTCCACAGAGCACTGGAGCGGTCCTTGGATTTTGCGAGGCCCGCCGCATGCGAGAGCTCCGCGATTAGGGGGTCGACTTGGCCATGTTGCAGGCGCAGCTCCGTGAGCCGCTCCAAAGCATCGTCATTCTCCGGATGAATCGCGAGGGCATTCGCTGCCACCTGCGTAGCACCTTGGACGTCGCCCGCCGCAAGCCGTAGCTGCGACGAGAACAGGAAAAGCCCGGCCGCGATGTCGAGCTCGCGAGTGGTCTGCAGCTCACCTTCCGCAGCCAACTCGATGTTTTGAATATCGAGCCCAGCGGACGCGAGGCGGCCGATCCCACGGATGGCTGCGACGTCCTCCCGATCACGTTCGTGAGCACCGAGGAAGGTGTCGAGCGCCTTGGCGTCGCCCGCATCCTCGAAAGCCTCCGCCAACCGCGTCTGATGAGCAGCCGCCACGCGAACGTCGTCCATGAGCACCGACAGTCGAGCATCGACCTGTCCGAGCAGCGTCGCGTCCTCGCTTTCGAGAGCAAGTTGTTCGAGCTGCTCGAGGGCGAGCACGTTGTCTGGGTCGATCTTGAGCAGCTCCACGAGAACGGCGAGCTGCCGCTCGGGCTTCGCAAGCCGACGCCAGACGAAGGCCAATCGATTCAGCGCTGCCACTTGAGCTACCGGATCGGCGAGCAGTTTCACTTGCTGGACGATTGCCTCGGGGACCTTGGTCCAGTCACCGTGGGACGACTCGAGCTCCTCGAGCGCAATCCACCCGGCAAGTCGCTTCGGCTCTGCCGCAACGACGCGCTCGAAGGCCAAAATGGCTTTGTCGGATTGCGCAAGTTCGTCGCGGCGCACTTCCGCTTCACGGAAGGAAGCCAACCGCCCTTCGGGAGTCTCCGGTGCAGCCGTCGCCAGCGCCAGGTGAGTCTCCGCGAGCGCTTTGGAAGCCTTCGCGTGGGTCAAGAGCCGGATCTTACCTTCGATGGCACGGGCGAAATCGGGCACGGCCTCGATGACCCGCTCGAAGAGCCCGAGTGCCTGCTCGTGCTTACCGAGACGATGTTCTAGGACCTCCGCACCACGAGTAAGCCGCCGCGCCAACAACTGAGGTTCGGCGCGACCACTCGTCGCTTCGTGGATCTCGACGAGCTCTGCCCAGCGCTCTTCCGCCGAGAGCAATCGCTCGAGCGCCATTTGGGCCAACTGATGCTGAGGCACGACCGTGAGGACCTCGCGATAGGACGCGATGGCATCACCTCGACGCCCCAAACGCTCTTCTTGTACGCGGCCCATCTCGCAGTGAATCGATGCTCGAACCGCGTCCGTCGGCGAGGCCTGCAGATGACGCTTCTGCACCGCCAACCAATCCTCCCAGTGCCCCGCGCGATGGAGAAGCTCCGAAAGACCGAGCAACGCCGGTTCGTACTTCGGATCGAGCTCGAGCACCTTGCGCCAACGGCTCGCCGCACCGTCCACCTCGCCGATCTCCTCGGCGACGACCTCGGCTGCGCGATGGAGCAATGCAAGCTTCTTGCTACCGTCCTTCGACAGCGAAGCTTCCGCCTCCAAGGCCCGAACGAATTCCGTCCAAAGCTTGCCACGTTCTGCCGTGCGTTGCATGGCGTGAAGCGCCTCGACTTGGACGTGCGACGCCGACGTGATGCGCTCGTAGGCGGCAAACGCGGCACGGGCATCGTGACGCACGTCCTCCTCGAGACGACCAATCTTGAAGAGACAGGCACTTCGTTCGTCGGGATCGGTGGTCGAATCGACGATGCTCTCGTAGAGCTTGATGAGTTCCTCCCACCGTGACGCGGCGCCGAGCAATCGTTCGAGGGACGCGAAGGCTGGTGCGTACGCACCGTGTGCTGCCAGGGCGCGCGCGTAGAGCTTGATGGCCTCTTCTGCTCCACCGAGCTTCGACTCGACGATCCGCGCGACGCGGCAGAGCAATGCGGCTCGACGCGGGCCATCTTGGCACGCCTCGGCCTCGGCCTTGCGCATGGCGACGAGCTCACGGTACTGGCGATGCTTCTCGTAGAGTGCCGACAGTGCATCGAGCGACGCACTGTCCATCGGATCTCGCTCGAGCTCCCTCGCGAGCCACTTGGCGGCGTGCACGTCGTCGTGCAGAGCCTCATCGTAAATGCGGCCAATACGGTAGGCGATTCCGACACGTGACTTCGAATCGCTGCAAAGCGCATAGAGCCGTTCGAGCGCCGCGGCGAGCTTCCTCGGCACGTTGGCCTTTTCGTAACCGGCAATCAAGTCCTCGAGGAGCGCCACGTCGTTCGGCAGCTCTGCGTGGGCTCGCTCGAGCGCCGAAACGCCGTCCGGCACTCGCCCGAGGCGGTAGAGCAGAACGAGAGCGAGCCGATGGTACGCAAGGGCACGTGCCTGAGCCGTCGTGGCCTGCTCTGCTGCGAGCGTGGTCACCTCGGCTAGCTCGTTATAGCGCCCTTCGGCGTAATAGAGTCGCTCGAGCGCGGAGATCACGCCGAGCGCCTCGACGTCCGCATTGAGCGCCCCGCGATAGAGCTCGATAGCCCCCTTCGGATCCTTGCGCACGATCTCCGCGATGCGCGCCCGCTCCGAGAGTAAAATCGCGCGAAGTTTCGGATCCTTCGTCGACGCGTCCGCAAGCTGCGCAAGCGCCCGATCGAGGGAAGCGTGATTGCCAGCGCGACGCTCGGACAGCACCATCGCGGTCAGCACCGACGGATCTTGTGGAACGAGCTCCGCCGCGGCCGCGAGCGTCTTCGGGATCTCCCCTTCCCGCTCGAGCTTGGCTAGGCATTCCGCCTTCTGCAAATAGAGCTGAGCTCGACGCTCAGGCTTGGCTACGAGTCGGATCTCGGCATCGAACCAGGTCAGGGCTTGGCCAACTTGACTGAGCCGAAGGAGCACTCGACGGGCGCCGCGAATACTCGGCGTGTGCTCTGGACGAAGGGCGAGCGCCTTTTGGTACTCATCCGCGGCTCGTTCGAGCTTGCCGAGAGTGCGCTCACACTGACGCGCGATCTCGAAGTGGAAGCGAGCGAGTTGCTCGTTGTCCTTCTTGTCGCGTCCCGAGGCCTGGAGCGCTCGCTCACATGCCGCAACGATCGCCTCGGCTCGTGCCTGGCCCTTGAGTGGCTTGAGTGGCGACGCAAGGGAGCCACGCGCAGCTCCTCCCTTGAGAAAACTGCGTTCCTTGCGGGTCGTGGGCACTTCGGGACGCGCAGTCGAGCCGACACCCGGCAACGGCGAGCTCGCAACGGCAGGTGCATGGGGGGTTGGCGGTCGGTGGTCCGCGCCGGAGCGAACCGGCGGAGGCGGAGCCGAATGATGATGTGCCGGGGACGCAGCCGTCGGAGCAGACACAGTCGGCGCGGACGGAACCGGAACGGGCGGCGAAACGTCGGACCGCGCCTCGGGCGCGTGGTCGGTGGACGTCCCGTGAATCGGCAACGGCGAAGTCGCCGCAGGACTCGACGCCTGCGGAACGTTCGTCAGCGCAGGACTCGGCGCATCGAGGACTAGCTGAGCTTGGCCGCTCGTTTCCAAAACCTCGGGAGGTTCATGGGTCGCCGAGGAGGACGGCGCGGCAGCACTCGGGCTGCTGCGCACGGGTCGCGGCGGCGGAAGGCTGCCCTCAGCAGGCGCGGGCACCGCTGTCGATTTGCGCGGCGGCGGCGGCGGTGGTGGTGGTGCGCTCCGCGAAGGCGCCGACGCCGTTGGAGCGGAGACTCGTGCCGGCGGCGGCGGCGGCGTCGCCGAAAGCGGACTGCCTGACTTGTTCCGTCGAGGAAGTGGCGGTGGGACGCTTGGTCCAGCGGCCCCCGAACGACGAGGCGGTGCGGGAGGCGTTCCGGATTCGTGCTTATCGTCGGCCATTTGGAGGTGGCGCTACGGTACCAACGGAATGGCCGCGTGGAAAGTGCCTCTGCATGTCAGGCCGGTGAGCAGGAACACCTTGTCGAGTTCCTTTCGCTCCGTGACCCCTCATCTGCGATCCACGTGCTATGCAGCGCCGCCGTGCCCCAAGACGAGCTGCTCATCTTCAGGAATGTCCGGGCCATCGACCCCGCAAACGAGCTCGACGCCGTTGTCGACGTGATTTTGGAGGCCGGGCGAATCCGCCGAATTGGACCCGATGTCGCCAAAGACACCGTGAATCCCGAACGAGGGCGGCACGTGGACGGCTCGGGCCTCTGGCTGCTCCCCGCGTTCGTCGATCTCCACGCCCACTTCCGCGAACCGGGTCAAGAGTACAAGGAAGACATCACCTCCGGCTTGCGTGCGGCGGCTGCTGGTGGGTTCGCGCACGTGTGCGCGATGCCCAATACCAAGCCCGTGAACGATACGCGCGCAGTCACGGAGATGATGCTTCACCGTGCGGCATTCCATCGACGGTCCGAAGCTGCACCCCATCGGCGCCATCACGATGGGACAACAAGGCAAGGAGCTCACGGAGATGGCCGATCTCCGCGAGGCTGGGATCGTCGCGGTGTCGGACGACGGCGTGTGTCTCCAATCGAGCGCCGTCATGCGCCGCGCCCTCGAGTACGCGAAAAACTTCGGCTTGCCCGTGATGCAACACGCCGAGGACACGGAGCTCGTCGCGGGTGGCGACATGAACGAGGGCGTCATCTCTGCCCGCCTCGGACTGCGCGGTCGTCCCCGCGTCGCGGAAGACATCATCGTGGCCCGCGACGTCCTGCTGGCGGAGTGGGTCGGCGCGCATTACCACGTCGCTCACGTCTCGAGCCGCGGAGCAACTCGACTGATTCGTGAGGCCAAGGATCGCGGGATCCGAGTCACGGCCGAAGTGACACCGCACCACCTCCTACTCACGGACGCCGCGTGCCTCGGCTACGAGACGGCGTGCAAAGTCAATCCCCCGCTGCGCGAGGCCGAAGACGTGGCGGCGCTCGTCGCTGCCCTCGCCGATGGGACCATCGAAGCCATCGCGACCGACCACGCACCACATTCACCACTCGAGAAGGATTGCGAGTTCTCCCAGGCGTCCCCTGGGATGATCGGGCTCGAGCTGTGCTTCGGTCTCCTGCTTGGGTTGGTGCATCGCGGTGACGTCAAATTGGCGCGCTTGATTGACGCGCTCTCGACGGCCCCCGCCAAGATCATCGGAATCGAAGCGCCACACATCGAAGAGGGCCGACTTGCGGATTTGGTCCTCGTCGATCCCAAGGCTCACTACCGCTGTGAGCCGTCCCTCATACGCTCGAAGAGTCACAATACCCCCTTTATGAATCGAGAGCTCGTCGGCAAAGTCCTAATGACCCTGGCATCTGGAAAGGTCGTCTTCGACGCGACCCGCGAGGCACCATGAAGCGCCCCTCTGCGAGACTGGCACTTTCGGACGCGAACCGTATCGAAGGCTTTGCCTACGGAGCGGAGGCCACCACCCTAGGCGAGGTCGTATTTACGACTGGCATGACCGGTTATCAGGAGGTCCTCACGGATCCCTCCTACTGTGGGCAAATCGTCACGATGACGGCTCCACAGATTGGTAACACCGGAATCAATCGTGAGGATGACGAGGCCAATCACAGCCGACCAACCGTCGCCGGCTTCATCATTCGCGATCCGAGTCTGATTACCTCCAACTACCGAGCGACAGAGGGCCTCGACGAGTACCTGAAGCGACACGGCATCGTCGCCATCGGTGGCATCGACACGCGTAAGCTGACGCGCCATCTTCGCGACAATGGTGCCCAGAACGGCTGCATCGGTACCGAGGCCGCCGACAATCTCGTCGACCGCGCGCGCCAGGCACCGAGTATGGAGGGGTTGGATCTCGTCCAGCGTGTGACGCCCACGGCGCGCTACGAGTTCGACGAGAACCGCGCCGACTGGAACGTCGCATTCGACTTACACAAGCAAGCGTTTCCGCCGGCCCCCCCACGCGCGAAGGATCTCCACGTGGTCGCGATGGACTTCGGCGCGAAGCGCAACATCTTCCGCTGCTTGGTCGATTGGC
>JASGIX010000011.1:0-22384 GCA_049840955.1 Polyangiaceae bacterium | reverse complement strand
CGTATTGCTAAGGTTAATAGGGAAACACGATAGAATCCGAACAGCACCTGGACCGTCGGTGTACCTACCGGCGTTTCCGTCAAGCGAACTTTTTCGAGGCGTACTCGCGACAACATGGGCAAGTTGCCCTGCCAATCGACGGTGAGCTCCCGATACTCGATTTCAGGACGAGGCGTCTTCGATGCGCCCGGCAACTCCACTTGGCGCAACCGGGCGAACTCGCGGCTACCGTCGCGATAGAGCTCCTGCGGATCACCTACGGCACGTACATCGATCCCGGAAAGAAGGACTTTCTTTACGGACGTCGCCGCGAAGTCGAGATCCAATCGCCTGACGTCGACAGTCACGCCAGGCACGGGTACGAACTCCGCGTGTGCGTCGAAGATTTCAATGAACCCGAGTCCCCAACGGATTCCTCGCCGACGCGGAGCCGCACGTCTGCGACACGTGCGACCTTGAACACGGTGGTCTCGACCACGTGGCGCGCATAAAGGACCGCGGCCGCGAGCGTGGCGCCGAGGATGAAGCTACCGAGCACGATGAAGGCGGCAAAGACACGCCAGTGACCCGAAGATGTGGACGAGGGGTGGCCCAAGGGATTGATGACTCCGGCCGCCGATCTAGCATGGGTGGCCGCGGGCGTGTTCGTCGTCCCGACGTGACCGAGGCGGTTGCAGAGCGAGGGACTTTGGCCAAGCTTGCCCGCCTCGTGCCAAATTACCTGACCCCTGAGGGTGCCAAGAAGCTTTCCGACGAACTCGACCAGCTCCTGCGGGTGCAACGTCCCAAGGTCGTTCAGGAAGTTGCGGAGGCCGCGGCCCAAGGCGATCGATCCGAGAACGCCGAGTACATCTACGGCAAAAAGCGCTTGCGCGAGATCGACCGGCGGGTTCGGTTTCTCACCAAGCGCCTCGAATCAGCCGTAGTGGTCAAGCCCGGCGAGGTCGGGGGCGATCGGGTGCGCTTCGGCGCAAAGGTCGAGCTGCGTGACGAAAATGGCAAATCAGCCGCTACACCCTCGTCGGACCTGACGAAGCCAATCCCTCGGAGGGAAAACTCAGCTTTCAGTCGCCCCTCGGTAAAGCGCTCATGAACAAGTCCGTGGGCGACGTGATCACGGTGCAGCGGCCGATGGGAGAAATCGAGGTGGAGATCACCCGCGTTTCATTTGCCGAGGAGGCGTCGACCGAAGGCGCACAGGAAGACGAAGGCGGGGAAGAAGACGGGGAAGAAGACGGGGAAGAAGACGGGGAATGACGAAGCGCAGAGGTGGCGGCAGCCTGCACCCGCGCCGGCAACCGCGTCCGTCTCGTCGATGGGTGACGCCTCTTCCGGCGTCCGACTTGGGGGCAGGCCGCGAGAGCCCGAGGTTGGAGTGGGTGATCGGCACCGGATCGGCTAGCCTTCGCAGCGATGCCCTCGGTCTGTTTCGTCTGTCTAGGTAACATCTGTCGCTCGCCCACTGCCGAAGCCGTGTTCACCAAGCTGGTTTCGGACGCGGGCTTGTCGGATTCCTTCGTCATCGATAGTGCGGGTACGTCCGGCTACCACGAAGGGGAACTCGCCGATCCTCGCTCACGTGCGGCGGCACAACGTCGTGGATACGAGATTCCGCTCTCGTTCCCGTCCTTTCGGCGTCGAGGACTTCGACCGATTCGATCCGTTTGCGCCATGGACGAAGACAACGTGCGCGAGCTCCGCCGCCTCGCCAGGACGGCAGAACACGAATCGAAGGTGTTCTTGCTTCGATGCTTCGATTCCACGGCAGCAAAGGATGCCGTGGTTCCTGATCCATATTACGGGGGGTCGCGCGGATTCGACGACGTCATCGACATCTGCGAGCGGGCTTGTCGCGGGTTGCTAAAACACCTGTCCCAAGGAACAGGACGGTGACTCGGCAGCACTGGGTGTCGCAATTGGAAGGGAGCATCGGGCGCAAGGTCGCAGACGTTGCCTCCGTGACTGGCGGCGACATCAACGAGGCCTACCGATTGACGTTCGTGGACGGTGGTCGTGCCTTTCTCAAGCGTCACGACCAGGCGCCTGCAGGAATGTTCATTGCAGAGGCTGAAGGCCTTGCGGCGCTTGCAAGGACCGAAGCGCTATCGGTACCTCGTGTTCTCGCGGTTCACGACATAGCTCCATTCGCGTTCTTGCTCCTCGATTGGCTCGAGGAGGGCCAGCGGAGCTCGAACTATGACGAACGATTGGGTCGAGGCCTTGCGCGTCTGCATCGTTCGTCGTCGGGTTCGCCGGAGCGACGTTGGGGATTTCATCAGGACAATTACATCGGGCGCCTTCCGCAGAGCAATCGGTGGCATGAGAACTTTGCGAGCTTCTATCGCGATGAACGGCTGTCGCCGATGGTCGACGCGGCACTTCGTGCACATCGTTTCGACACTCTTGTCGCGTCGGATTTCGAGCGCCTCTATGGGAGGCTCGACGCGTTGCTCGGTCCCGAGCAATCGCCCAGCCTCGTCCACGGCGATCTCTGGAACGGTAACGTCATGGTTGGTCCCGACGGCATGCCTTGGCTCATCGAATCCGGCAAGCTATTTCGGACATCGAGAAATCAATCTGGCGATGATGCGCTTGTTTGGTGGTTTTTCGGAACGGGTCTTTGCGAGCTACAGCGAAGCCTATCCGCTCGAGGCAGACGTTCGATCTCGAGAAGGGCTTTTCCAACTGTATCCGTTGCTCGTTCACGTCGTTCTCTTCGGTGGAAGCTACGTACATCAACTGCGCCGCACCCTCTCGTCCTACCTGTGATCTGCGCCAATGATGGCCCCGAGAGAACTTTCTATGGGCGCGGCAACTGTGAATCATTACTGATACTTATTTGCACGCGAATGCGCCGACGGCCCGATCGCCCAGTCATGTGCGCGTTGCCGAAATCCCTATTTTGCTCAATACTCCACGAGCTTCGGCTCCACGCCTCTCGCCCCCGACGCCCATGTACGCCAGAAGAAGAAGTGCGGCTCTCGAGCTCGTTCCGAAGGATCCCACGCTGCCATTTACGCTCACGGACGTGCGCGCCGCGTGCTTCACGTACCCATGGCATCATCATCCCGAGCTGGAGTTGACGCTGGTGGTGCGGGGAAGAGGTCTCCGCTACGTCGGGGATTCGATCAAAGAGTTCGAAGAGGGCGATCTCTGCCTCATCGGCTCTTACACGCCACACTGCTGGCTTTCAGAGCCCGTGTCGGGGCGGCCCGTTCGTGCGCTCGTCATCCAGTTTCCTGCCGAAATTTTCGGGGCGACGTTCTTGGATTGCAGGTGTCCCGTCCGGTTCGAGAGCTCTTTGCTCGAGCGGAACGGGGCTTGTCTTTGACCGGAGAGCTTCGTGGCAAGGTAAGTGGCCTGATGGAGCAGATGTTTCGGCCCAATCAGTCGCCGCTCCATCGGATGTCCATCTTGCTCGACATCTTGGCGACGATGGCGCCAGGCGACCGATGCACGACGCTGTCCCTCGGTACTTCGACGCGTCCCCAGTCGCCGAGCCACGCCGCGACGATGCGGCGCGTGCTCACGTACATTCACGAGAACGCACCGCACAGTATTTCACAACGTGCAGCCGCCGATCTGGCCGGTCTCTCTCCGGCAGGTTTTAGCCGATTTTTCAGCCGACACTTCGGCAAGCCGTTCGTTACCTACGTAGCCGAAGTGCGCATCGGGCAGGCCTGTCGCTTGCTCCTCGAAGACGAGCTCGGAATTGCGGACGTGGCATTGCGTGCGGGCTTCAACAATCTTGCCAATTTCAACCGACGCTTTCGTTTGCTGAAGGGCATGACGCCGAGCGAATATCGACGGATGGCGAGAAGCTTGCCCTCCTCGGGCTAAAGGTGAGCGGCAATCGCTCGCTCGCGACGGCGATCGCTCGTCTTTCGCGGCAATCGACCGCGCGAGTGAGGCTATCGTCTTCATCGGCGTGTCGCGCGGCGCAAGCCGCGATCATTCGCTCGCGGAAGCGGGCAGAATACCATTTATGACATGAGGGTAGCGGTAAGGTAAGGTGCGCCGTCACTGCCGTCAGGCGGCGTAGTTTTCGCAGTTTTCGCGGGGACACGGTTGCGAGGAAGGCGGCAGAAGTGCAATCGCCCGCGGCGCGCGCGTCTCACTCGCAATTCGCGCGAAGGAACGTGATAACTTCTTTCGTTATCCATGAAGGTTCACGGAGGCAACGGGACGAAACCTCGAGCCACGGGACGAGTGCTCGTCGTGGACGACGAGCGTGTCGTGGCCAAGATCTTGGCGCGCGTGCTCGTGGCGGCGGGTCACGAGGTGTCGGTGTGTTTCAATGGTGCGGAGGCCCTCGAGCGACTCGGTGCGGAACCCTTCGACGTAGTGCTTTCGGACATCTCGATGCCCGGTCTCGACGGGATCGAACTGCTTCGAAAGGTTCGCGGCCAGGATCTCGACCTTCCCGTTGTGCTGATTACTGGCACGCCGTCCGTCGACTCGGCAATCGACGCCGTTGAATACGGTGCTCTCAGGTATCTTCAGAAACCCGTCGAATCCAAGGTCCTGTGCGCGACGATCGAACGGGCCGTGGGGTTACGGCGCGTTGCTCTCTTGCGGCACGAGATGCTCATGTCTCTTCAAACGGGAGGACATCTCTCGGATCGTGCCGGCCTCGAGGTGCGCTTTCAACGTGCGTTCGAGCAGCTGTACATGGTGTTTCAGCCTGTCGTCAGCTGGGCGGCAAAGTCCGTGTTCGCGTACGAAGCCTACGTGCGTTCGCGAGAAGAAACCCTGGCTCGACCTCGGGATCTCTTCGATGCAGCGGCACGCCTCGGTCGGCTCGAGGAGCTTTCCTGTCGTATTCACGCGCTCTGTGCGGAGCGTCTCGACACGCTGCCGAAGTACGCACTCCTCTTCGTCAATCTTCACGTGAGCGATCTCGGGCCCAAGCAGATGCTCGAGGAGCATTCTGCCCTGGTGCCACAAGCGGGACGCGTCGTGCTCGAGCTCACGGAGCGCACGGCGCTCGAGCAAATCCCCGATATGCAGGGCCGAATTGCGAGCCTACGCGATTGTGGTTTTCGCATCGCGCTCGACGATATCGGCTCTGGCTACGCTGGATTGAACTCCTTCACGATGCTCGATCCAGACATCGTGAAGCTCGATCCGGTGTTGGTGCGGGACGTGGATACGTCGCCGATCAAACGACGTCTCGTTGCATCCATGACGAAACTCTGCGGAGATCTGGGGATGCAGGTCGTGGCCGAGGGGATCGAAACGGCAGGCGAACGCGACGCGCTGATCGAACTCGGTTGCGATCTAATGCAGGGGTTCTACTTCGCTCATCCTGCCGATACGTTGGTCTCGCCGCTCCTCAGATGACCCCATCGAGGGGCGCGACGCCGGGCAATGGCGTTGGGCGCTCCTCGGGATGACCTGCGTCGCCCAGGCAAGCCCCGCGGTCAGGACGTAACCGCGGGGTAAAGCCCAAAAAGAGAAGCCGGCAACCCTTCAGCGCTTCGACTTCGCAACCGCGCTCTTGTCGAGATGGCCCTTCAGTAGATCCCCGAGGCTGCCAAAGCCCTGACCACCGCCCTTACCCTTGCCGAAGGTCTCGAAGTTCTTTCGCTCTTCGACGTGGGCGACGCCGCGCACGCTGAACGTGAAGCGACCGCGAGAGGCGTCCTTGGCGACGACGACGACCTTGAGCACGCTGCCGACGGGGTAAGCACGACGATGGTCGGCGCCTGGGGCGAGCTCGAGCTCGCGTTGCGGCACGAATCCTTCACCCTTTGGCGTACGCAGAATGAGGCCGCCGGACACGGCGCGCGTCACGGTGCCATCGAGGATCTCGTCGGTTCCAGGCGCTTCTGGTGCCGCAGCTTCCACGGCTTGAGTCTGGCGAATGCTGAGGCGCAGCCGCTGCCCGCGATCGGTCACCTCGAAGCCGAGTACCTTGACGCGTACGGTAGAACCCACGGCTGCAACGTCTTCGACGCGTTCGACGCGATGATTGGCGAGCTCCGAGATGTGAACGAAGCCGTCCACACCGCCCACGTCGACGACGGCGCCGTGACGCGAGGTGCTCTTGACCGTGCCTTCGATTTCGGCGCCTTCGACCAAACGCTCCCGAGCGTCTGCCATCGCCTGTTGTCGTCGCTTCTCGAGCAATTGTCGGCGCGACAGCACGACGTCGCGACCACCTTCGCGGATCTCGACCACGAGGAACTCGAGGTCTTGCCCTTCGTAGATGCTCAGATCGGCCGTGTAGGACAGCTCCACCTGAGACGCCGGGCAGAAGGCGCGGATCCCGTTGAGGTCGATCTCGAGTCCACCCTTTTGGACCTTCGAGACCTTGCCCGTCACGCTCGTTTGCGTCTCTTGAGCCGTGCGAAGCATCGATGTGTCGAAGTCACCCTTGCCGAAGCCGACGGAGAGTCGCAATTGCTCGGGGCGCGCGTCGATGACCGTGGCTTGGATGCGATCGCCTTTCTTGACGCGAAGCTCCCCTTTTTCGTTGGTGAGCGAGCCGCGATCGATTCGGGCTTCCGAAGGCGTGCCGACGTCGACGTACACCGAGTCTGCGGCAATTTGCACGACGGTGCCTTCCACGACTTCGCCTTTGCGCAGGCGCTTGACGCTACCGGCGGCGGAGGTGGAGGTCTTGAAGAGCGAGGCGAAATCGTCCAGGGGGGGGGTCATGGCGCCGGAAGACTGACACAAACTTGGCCCTTCGGCTCCGGATCCGCTGATACATCGGTCAACCCGCATGCCGAGCCTCGAAATGTCCGCTGACTGGTCCGCCCCAGAAGCGAGCGCACCCTTCGTTCGGGGCACCTTCGACCCCGACGCCCGCGAATCCGATTCCCGGTCGCCCCATCCGCCCACCGCGCTGCGGTCAGGCACGGATTTGGGGCAGCTCCTCGGCGGCAGATACGTCGTGCTCGATCGGATCGGCTGCGGAGGTATGGCCGAGGTTTTTCTCGCTCGAGACAGCCTTTCTGGTCGGTTCGTCGCGGTAAAGTTGCTGGCCGAGGCGCACCGCGGCAGCTCGGCATACACCAATCGAATGCTCCGCGAGGCCGAATTGGCCGTCAGTGTCGACCACCCGAACGTCGTCGTCACTCTGGATGCCGGCGTCGAAGACGCGGGCACGCCGTTCATCGTCCTCGAGGCCCTCGTCGGAGAGACGTTGCACGACTATCTCGAGCGCAACGGCAGTATGCCCGTCGAACTCGCGTTGCCCCTCGTTCGACAGCTCGCCGAGGGACTTCGTGCCGTGCACGCTCGAGGGATCGTGCACGGGGACATCAAACCCAAAAACGTGTTCCTTTGCGGTCCGGTCGGAGCCCCAGAGACGGTGAAACTCATCGATTTCGGCCTGGCGCGTCCGGTGATCATCGATTCGGCGACTCCGTTGGATTCCGAGACCATCGCCGGGACACTCGAGTACCTGTCGCCAGAGCAGGTCGTTGCCGACACGTTGGACCCGCGTTCGGACATTTACGCGTTCGGCGTCATCGTCTTTCGGTGGCTCACTGGGGAGCTGCCCTTCGACACTCAGTTGGGGCCGCAATTGCTTGCGCATCAGCTGCTCAGCCCAGCGCCGCCACTCTCTTGGTTGGTGCCAAACGTATCTCGGGCTCTCGACACCCTCGTCGGCGTTGCCATGCGCAAGGCGCGAGAGAATCGGTACCCTTCGATGTCGGCGCTGCTCGCCGATCTCGATGCGATCTTGGAAGGCGAGACCGAGATTCAGGGGACCCCCGTCGTGACACGACCCGATGCATATCGGCCACTCACGACCCTCGGTCGTCGAGCGCTCGAGGTGTTGTCCCGAACGGACCTCGATCGCCTGCAACTCCCCAGCGTCGCTTGAGTTCACTCGAGTTCGCGTGCGGCTGTAGGTATCGCCAGGGCTGACGCGTGTTCGTCTGTGGTCGTCGGTGTCGTCAGACATCACTCGAGTTGGCATGCGGTTCATGTGTGTCGTCGCCACACGAATTCCGCGCAAGGCGTCGCTGTCCGACGATCGCGGTCGATTACCGACGATCGCAGACCCACACGGACGAATACCGACGATCGCGGACCCACGGACTGCTCATCGCGTCTTCGTCGAAATCGAAGTTGTCGTACTTTGCGAAAAAGTAAGCGTGACTCGTGCTACGTTTGTCGATTAGCGCGTGATCGATTTTCTCCGAGCACGCGCCAACGGATTGCCGTGAACACTCCGACACCACACGCGCCGACACGTCCGAACGAATGGAGCTCAGTAGCACGAGGTCCGATGTCGACCTCGCCGTGCCCCGTTTCCGACGCGTCCAATCAGAGTCTCGGTGGCTCGACCGAGCGGACTCGGGTGAATCGATACGCAGGTGGTGGTGGACGCGAGGGAGCGTACAGGTTGCGAGCGAAAGGGTCGAGACGCATGGGCTACATCTCCTTGGGGCGCAGGGTTCGAGCGGTTCTCCTCATTCTCGTCTGCCTGTCGGTGTTCGGATGCCATTCGGGAAGCAGTCGTCCGGACAACGTCAATCTCGGCAACAAGGGTACGGGGGGGGCTTCTACCGTCGACTTATGTGCTTCACCGAGGGAAGGGTGTCCTTGCACCACCGAGGGGGAGTCTCTCGATTGCGGGAAAGTCGTCGACACCTATGACGACTACGTCGTCTGCTCCGAGGGCAAACGCACTTGCACCGATGGCGTCTGGGGCGAATGTCTCGGAACCTCGGTAGAGCAAAAGGAGACGACCAATTACGTCCGTAAGCGGACCGCGGTCGTGGACACCAAGGCAACGATGGCCTTGGGGGCGACGAGCGCTTCCTGTAGCAATCCTTGTGACCCGCAGTGCAGTCAAGTGGCTGACTCCCCAGGGGATTTCGATGCGGGCATCGGTTTCGTCAATAACAACACCGGACTGACTTTGGAGAAGTCGGTCCTGGTTGGTTGCGAGACCTTGACCATCTCCGCGTCCTCCACGACTGCAACCGTGACGGCAATCGTACCGAACGTGGTTTCGTCGCCAATCAAGCTGACTGCCAAACTCGCTCCTGATTGCATGGACTCGCCCTTCCCAGTGGCTTGGACCGTCGATCGGTTCGACATTGCCAGCGTCACGGGTACGAACGACACGAACGGTGCGTTCACGGTCCTTCACCCGACCTCGGGGGACGTGACCGTTACTGCGTATTCCGCGGGGCTCTCGGCTTCTTTGAAGATTCACGTCAAGGTCAATACGGAGCAGTCGGCATCGGTAGCGCCCAACGACGCTGCTTCCACGGCACAGATCGGGAAGTTGACCGGCACGGTTGCCGGTTCCGCTACCTCACGTGTGACCTGGCTCTACCCGTACGACGGAACCTATTTCCCGTTGGGACTCCTCGCCCCGGTGATTCAGTACTGGTACACGACCGAGAGTTCGGGAGGAGCGACGAAGGTCTCACTTCGCTATCCGGTGGGCGCGACGGCGAGCGCTGCGGAATTCAACTACTCACTGATCGTGAAGGAGGCGAACAACGTCTCCAAGTCGGCGCCAGCGAATCGGCCGTCGAACACGACGGATCCGCAGATCACGATCCCTCAGGTCGTGTGGGCGGCTTTCGAGCAAACAGCGAGAGGCAACGACGCGCAGTTGATCATTCAACGCCTGCGGAGCGACGGGAACACCGTCGAGGTCGAATCCAAACGCACCATTCACATCGTGGACGGGCAGCTCAAAGGGACCGTATTTTACAACACCTATAGCTCGCAAATGAATAGCTCGAATACCGGCGCCGTCCTCGCGATTCGGCCTGGTGCGACGGCGCCCGTCATTGCCGTTCAGCCCTCGGGAAAGTGTACGGTGTGCCACACCATCAATACCGAAGGCACTCGGCTGATCGTCGCAGGTGCGCGCCCGACGGGTAACGTTCAATTCGACAACTCGCGCCGTTTCGACATCTCCAATTCGAGTCAGTGGCCCAATCCCACCGTTCTCAACAATTACGATTCGTCAACTGGCACCGACACCACGAACATCCAAGGAGACAAGTTCAACTTCGGCGGTCCGTGGAAAGATGGCAGCCTGTACATGACCCATGGCGGTAAGGCGACGTACAACGGTGATGCCAACTGGCACGCTCCCCCCGACTATTCGCGGTTGTACCTTGCCGCGTCTCCAGGGTCGGCAATCACCGTCAAGAATTGGACGAACATTTCGGCTATTACTCCGAAGTTCTCTCTGGATGGGACCAAACTCGCTTTCGGATTCTACGGGGCGAGCGGCCAGACGCTCCCGCAGTCACCCTCCGGTACATTGAGCGCGGACACGACAGGGAAGTCCCTCGTCGTCGTCGATTTCCTGTGCTCCACCGCGACGTGCACGGAATCCTCCACGGGCTGGACCGTGACCAATGCCCGAAATGTTACCCCTGGTGTGTCGCACAAGGTGGCTTGGCCCACGTTCACGCCGTCGGGCAATGCGGTGCTCTATCAGCGTCAATATGGATCGGCGAAGGCATTCCTTACGAGTTGGTCCGCCTCGGATCTGAACACCATTGGTGGTGCCAAGGCGGAGATTTGGATGTCCAACGTGCCGGCGGACAAATCGACAGCGGCCGTGCCGACCGAGCTCCGTGCGCTAAATGGGCTCAATTCGGCAGGAACGGCGTCGTATTTGCCCGTGACTCCATCCACGTTCTCGCCCTCCTATCACGCGGCGAACGCTTCATTTACGATCAACCAGTCCGACAACTGCAGCAATACGGCGACGGTCACTGCCGTAAACGACTACCAGCTGAACTATTTGCCTTGGATGGCACCCGTACAAGCCGGTGGATATAACTGGGTCGTGTTTACGTCCCGTCGCATGTACGGCAACATCGCCTACGACGACCCGTGGGACGCGGAACCCGGTCCGAGCGCATGTGGTGGCGCCAAGTGCTCGTGCACGTCCGGCAATCCCCCGACGAAAAAGCTCTGGATCGCCGCAATCGATCAGAGTTTCACGCCGGGTGCGGATCCGAGCCATCCGGCGTTCTATCTTCCGGGACAAGAGCTCATGGCGGGTAACTCGGATGGCTATTGGGTAAACAGCCAGTGTTCGGCAATCGGTGCGTCATGTTCCACCAGCGATGACTGTTGCGGAGGCAGCGGTACTTCGCCGACCGTTCGCTGTGCCGCTTCCACGAATACGTGTCAGTCGATCACGTCTTGTTCCGCGCCCGGTCAAAAGTGTACCGCGACCTCGGACTGTTGCTCGGGCCTCATCTGTGGCGGAACCGGGACGTGCGTGAATCCGCTCTTCTTTGCGACCGAAACGTACAAACGCGAATACGTCGCTGCTTGTCCCGAGGGAACGCGGGTGGTGTGGCGATTTTTCGAGTGGCAGGCCACCGTTCCCGGTGACTCGAACATTGCGCTCTCCGTGCAGTCGAAGGCGACGGCGACGGATACCTACGTGCCTGCAACGCCCGCGGAGATGGACCCGATTGCCGTGACGACCGCCACGGGGATTTGGTCACATGGTTCCAAGACCGCGGACGAGGCGCTGAAGTCCGCCGGGGCTGCATCGCTTTCGTACCTGCTCGTCACCATGAAATTCAACCCGGACTCCACGGCGACCTTGGCGCCCACACTGACCACCTGGCGTCAGAACTACGATTGTTTGGACTCGGAGTAGCGCTACCACCACCGGCGTACGCCCGCGAGGTGACCGTAGCTCGCAGGTCGCACTCCAGGGACGGATGTCTCCCGCCCAGTGCGAACGTCGAACGTCGGCCATGGCTCTCTCGTGTCGATGAACAGTCGAGTCGACGGCCGCGAGCGATGTCCACCGTCGCGCCGAGTCAGACACGTGGGAATGCCTGCGTCGCCAGTGGAAAAGAACTCCGAAATGCGCGTTCGAGCTTCGGAATTTGCATCGTGAAGTCTGCTTCATGCGGTCTCGACACCCACCTCGCCGGGACGTTCGGCGGCGTGTGGCTGAATCCTCACGACCTGAGGCCGTATTGGAATCGCGATGCAATGGTTTCACGACCTCAAGGTTGCCTCCAAATTGACCGTGGTTTTGTCGATGGTCATCGCGATGACCCTCGGCCTCGGCCTCTACGCGACGCGAGCGCTCGGCGTGGCGCGGCACGAGACCGAAGAGATCGACGCCAATTGGCTGCCCTCGGTCGTCGCAATCGCAGAGCTCTCGATCGACAGTTTGTCGTATCGCCGAGAGGAACTTCGGCTGGTCTATCCGTTACCTCGAGCAGAACGAGAGGACGTGATTTTGCGGATGGCCGCTACCTCCGAGCGCTTCAATCAGAATCTCGCTCGGTATCGCAAACTCGTCGCCAACGAACAGGAGCAGGCGTTCTTCGACAAGTTGTCGACGACGTGGTTGCAGTATCAGGCCGAGAGCAAAAAGCTCGTCGAGCTCAATCGCGCAGACAAGTTCGGCGAAGCTGATGCGCTCAGTCGGGCGTCGTCGCGTGAGTCGATTCAAGAAATCGTTCGCTTGCTCGAGGCAGCGAGATCTCTGAACGTACGTGGGGCGAACGAGAGCGTCCATCGCGTCGCCGAGCTCACGAAGACGTCGCTGCTCGTCATTCGGGTGGTACTCGTTTTGGTGATTCTTTGCTCCGTGGCCGTGGGGTGGCTGGTAAGTCGTTCGATCCTGCAGCAGCTCGGGGCCGAACCTGCTCTGCTCGCGGACGTTGCCTCCCGCATCGCCAATGGAGACCTGACTCGACTCGCTCGGTCCGGACAGGCCAACGACACCGGCGTCTACGCCGACATGGTTCGCATGGCGGAGCGCCTTTCCGAAGTCGTGAGTGTGATCCAGGTCGCTTCCGAAGGGGTCGCGTCTGGGAGTGAGGAACTCATGGCGAGCTCGGAATCGCTCGCGCAAGGAGCGAGCGCCCAGGCCGCGAGTGCTCAAAGAGCCGCGACTTCGACCGAAGAGATCGCACAGAGTATCTCGACAAACACCGCGAACGCGCGGTCAACGGAGGGCATTGCAACCTCCGCTGCGGATTCGGCCACGGCTGGAGGCAAAGCGGTGGCTGAGACCATTTTCGCCATGAAGGAAATTGCCGGAAAGATTCTCGTCATAGAATCGATCGCAAGGCAGACCAACCTTCTCGCGCTAAATGCTGCGATCGAAGCTGCCCGCGCGGGCGAGCACGGTCGCGGCTTTTCCGTGGTGGCAGCCGAAGTGCGTCGATTGGCGGAGCACAGTCAGCAGGCCGCGGAGGAGATCTCGTCGCTGTCCTCCCGCAGCGTTCACGTGGCCGAACAGGCTCGGCAGCTTCTTTCGACGATGTTGCCCGAAATCCAGCGGACGGCGGAGCTGGTTCGAGCCATCGCCGTGGGCTCCAAGGAGCAGAATGTCGGCGCCCAGCAAGTGCACTCGGCCATCCGGCAACTCGACGAGGTCGTGCAGCACAATGCTTCGGCGTCAGAAGAAGTCGCCGCCACGGCGCACTCGCTTGCCCAACAGGCGTCCACGTTGCAACGTCAGATCGCCTTCTTTCGGCTCGAGACTCGTGGCATCGGCTCATCCGATGTCGTTGCCTGAGCCCGATGGGAGTCGTGATTTCCGGCTCTCGGGATCGGCCGAGCAAGCGCCAGGAGCAGTTGGACGGGATCCGTGGCGGGTCTCGTCGAGCGGCGCGTTGGTTCCGTGCCGCACGCGGGTGCGATGTTTCGACGTCGTTGCGACGCACCGACAAGCTTGCGCGTGTCTCGGTGGGATGCTCGAAATGACGCAGCATTCGCGCCTATCGGCCTCCCGTGCTTCGAAATGCTAGCGTTGGGGCATGAAAGGGCCCAAGCCCCCCCCGCAGATGACCGCCGAGGTGTTGGCGCACTGCCTTCGTGAAGTGCGCTCAACGTACGATGAGCTCAATTTAGCCCTCTTCAAAGGCGTTTTGCGTCGTCCTGTCCTTTCCTTCGTCGAGCGGACGCAGAAGCTGGGACAATGGTGTAGCGAAGGACGTTGTCTCGAATTGTCGGAGCAGCTGTTGCTCGAACAGGGGTGGGGCGTCTTGGTCGAAGTGCTAAAGCACGAGATGGCCCATCAATACGTCTACGAGGTTCTCAATCAGGCGGATGAGGGTCCTCACGGAAAGACTTTTCGGGCGGTGTGCGATGCTCGTGGCATCGACGCGAGTCCGGTGGGGGTTCCCGTTGGCGCAGGGCATCATCCCGAGCAAGCGAAACGCATCAATCAGCTGACGAAGTTACTGCGACTGGCTACGAGTGGAGACGTCCACGAAGCGGCAGCTGCTGCCAGCGCTGCCCAACGACTGATGCTCAAGTACAATCTCGCGGAACCTCATCTCGGACATACTACGCCGCGGTATTCCCACCGGCATCTCGGACAACCGACGGGACGTGTGACGGAAGCCGAGCGAATTCTGGCTTGCATCCTGGGCGAGCACTTCTTCGTGCAGGTGATTTGGGTTTCGGTGTATCGCCCCTTCGAAAAGAAGCGAGGTCGAGTCCTCGAGGTTTGTGGCACCGAGGACAATCTCGAGCTTGCTTGCTACGTGCACGCCTATCTTTCTGCCGCCGCAGAGCGTCTCTGGTCCGAGTACCGGACGGGACATCGTATCCGCTCCAATGCGCATCGTCGTGAGTTTCTCGCGGGTGTATTTACCGGAGTGCGTGATCAATTGAAGAAGGATCAGAAGCAGCGCGAGAAAGAGGGGCTGGTCTGGGTGGGTGACGCGGATCTGGCCCAGTACTTCAAACGGCGACATCCGCACATTCGTTGGCTTCGCGGGCAGGCCAAGCAACGGCCAGATGCTTGGGGAAAGGGGCGCGACGCAGGGCGCTCTCTCGATTTGCATCGTCCCTTGAGAGAAGCGCACTCCAAAGGACCGAAACTCTTGGCGGCCAAGAACGCACTCAATTGAGGCACTTGCGGCAGGCGTTCTCGCGATGCAGCGACGATAGCCGTCGGGCGGACGAGGTTTCAGACCGTCTCGTGGATGTCTCCGACCGTCGCCCGAAATAGGGTTCCGTCGCCGAGCAATCGAACGCGTCGTGCATTTTGCCCGACGAACGCGGCTTCGCCCCGTTCGAGGTCGACTTGGCTGCCGCCTTCGTCGACGAGCGCTGCACGGCCGCGGCTGCAGAGGAACAGTTCCGGTCCGAAACACTCGACTGCGTACTCTCCATGGAGGGCGATGTGCGACAGCCGAAAGTCCGCAGCCGGAGTGATGTATGCGGATTCCATGGACGAAAGCGCCGTGGGCGGAACGAGCGGTGGCGCCATCGGCTCGAAGCCGAGGATGGAGACGAGCTCCTTCGCATCGACGTGTTTTGGTGTGAGGCCGCCTCGGAGCACGTTGTCGGAGCTAGCCATGATCTCAATCCCAACGCCGCTCAAGTAACTGTGGAGCGAGCGCGCCGGAAGGAAGATGGCTTGTCCGACGTCGAGCGCGACGTAGTTCAGCATCATTGCGGTGACCACGCCGACGTCCCCTGGATAGGCTGCGGAGAGACGCACCATCCAACGTAGGTGATTCTGATCGGGTCCCGCGACTTGCTGGTGTTCCGACGCTGCCGCGACGGTCTCGTCCACGAGCGAGCGATGTCCAGTCGCGTCCGAACCGAGGAGAAACTCGAGGAGCTGCCGAAGCCCACCGGCATTCGGTTGCTGGCGAAGGCGCGTCGCAAGCTCGAGCAGCTTGGGCGTGCCGAGGCGCTCGAAGGTTCCCGCGATGTCTGCCGCTGCACGAAATCCACACAACGCTTCGAAGGGCGTCGTCGCGTAAATCAGCTCGGGTTTGTGGTTGCGATCCCGATAATTTCGATTTGGCGCATTTCTCGGGATCCCACGCCGCTCCTCGTCGTCGAATCCGGTTCGAGCTTGCTCGATGGTCGGATGCGCCTGGAGCGACGGGGAGAGCCGGCGGCGAGCACCTTCAAGAGATACGGAAGGGTCGAACCGAAACGCTGCTGCACCCGGGCGCCGAGCAATTGCTCGGGCGAACGAGCGACGAGGGCGTCGAGGCGCACGCGCTCCGTACCGACGCTCGCAATCGAGGGCTCATCGGGATGGGCACCTATCCAAAGCTCCGCTTCGGGTGTCGTCGAGGCATGCGGTCGTCCGAGAAATTGCGCAATGCCGTCGAGTGAGCCCCAGGCGTAATTTCGAATGGAGTTGTCGAGACGGACGATCATTTCGCTGCGAGCGTAGCGCAGCTCGTTGGTGGAGCGAGCAGGAATCGAGCTAGTGCGTCCATGGCCTGTCCGAAGCGACTGCGGGTCAGGTGCGCTCCGCTCGTCATCCAATCCACGTGGAGGCGAGGGCGCTCATCGTCGTGGAAATGTCCCAGGATATCCAGGTGATCGGCTTCCCCTGCCCAAATCAGAATCCCCCCAGAGCATACTCAAGGTCGGCACGATGCCGTCGTTGTCGTTGTCGTCGATCGGATGCCCAAAGCACCATCGAAAGTGGTCACGCTGCTCGGCACTGGGTTCGGCATACGGATAGACTTTGGGGCGCTGTGCCGTCACGTGATAGAGCGTGGAGAATATGGCTGCCGTCGTAGCGGCGTAGGGTGAAAACAGTCGCTTCACGAATTTCATCTGTAGCGGTTTTGGCGCTGCGGAGATGAGGCATCCATAGCGGACTCGCGGATCGTTCTCTGCGGCAGCATTCAAGAGATCGATGGCCTCGGCATGATCTGGATAATCCCACCTTGGTCGATACGAACTTGGTGGAGATAGCGGAGAACCTCTGCACGTCCTTCGCGGTCGATGACGCGAAGGAACACGTCCGTGACGCGACTGATGAGCTTGGCGTCTCCGCCGAGTAGGGCGTCGAATCCGCCGATACCCGATAGAAGTTTCGAGAATACTGCGAGCGAAGGCTCTCCGATGCTGAGGGAAACGACCGTGAGAAGACTGGAGCGCATAGAGCATGCGCGTGCCCGCTACGGTCGCGAAGTAGCCGGCGAGAGGCGTTCCGTAATGCGGAGTGTTCATGCTCACCGCGCTGCGCACACGCGGAGTCCAACGGAGTTCGGCGGGATCGATTCCGAGGTTCGTGGAAGGCGAAAGGACGAGGCGTACGTCGAGGCCACCCGTCGAGTGGCCAATCAGGTGAATCGGTCCCGTGTCATCGCGAACCGTGTGGGCAACGGCTTTGGCCAGAATGCGGGCGCGTTGACGCAGCGAGGAAGTCGGCGGTGAGGGGACGATTTCCGTGACAATCTGGGCCCCATTGGCCACGAATCGCTCGGTTAGGGCGCGACGGACATGGTGAAAATAGTCGACGCCTGCGAGGCGGCCAAAGCCGAACATGCCCGGGACCAGGTACACGTGGTGGATTTCAGTCATCTTCCGTCTTCACCAGGAGCAGCTCTAGAAGTAGGTACCCGCCGAGGCGGGCTTATGTAAAGCTCTCCAGCGTATACCCGCGAGCCGGCGCTCAAATCTCGGGGCCCGGTGCTGGGGGAGGAGGATACGACGCAATGTGCGGAACCTGTGGTTGTGGTGATACGGAGCTCGTGCCGGTGCACGTGCATGAGAACCTCCTGTCTGCGAATGCTCGAGATGCCGAGCACAACCGCGAACACTTCCTCGCTTCCGGAGTGTTCACGGTCAACCTCATGGGGTCGCCGGGCGCGGGGAAGACCGCTTTGCTCGAAGCGCTCGCCCGACGTTTCGGCGGGGCGCGCTTGAGAGCCGTGAGTGGAGATCTCGCGACGGACAACGACGGCGAGCGCCTGCGTGCCTCGGGGATGAGTGCCCTCACGATCACCACGGGGCAAGCTTGTCATCTGGACGCGAGGATGGTGCATCACGCTTTGCACGACCTCGACTGGAAGGACGCCGAGTACCTGTTCATCGAGAACGTCGGCAATCTCGTCTGTCCGGCGATTTACGACCTGGGGCAAGCCGTCAACATCGTCATGCTCAGTGTGACGGAGGGCGAAGACAAACCGCTCAAATACCCGGTCATGTTTCGGGTTGCCGATTTGGTGCTTTTGAGCAAAGCCGATCTGCTACCGCACCTCCCGCAGGTGAGTCCCCAAAGGATCGAGGCCAACCTGGCCAAGGTCAATTCGGAGCCCAAAATGATGACGGTTTCCTCGTCCACGGGGCAAGGTGTCGACGACCTCGTCGAGTGGCTCGAGGCGCAGCGAGGAGCGGTGCTGAGCTCCCGGGGCGACCACGAGACACATCACCATCATCACGGTCCCCACGGTGGCGAACCCTTGCGCCATTCTCACGCCGGTGGCGGAGCTCGTCATTCTCACGACGAGTGACCTCGGCTCGCACCGGAGTGCGGCGGGGCTCGGACGGGGTACTCTCCGCAGCCCCTTCAGGCAAATCCGTGGAAGCTGCTCTCCTGTCATCATGTCGACCACTCGAGTTCCACCAACGCAGGACTTCAGTGTGACGAGGCCTTCGGGTGAGGCGTGGACTTCACCGATGATGGCCGCTTCCGCTCCTTCGGGGAGACCGCGCCACAGCTCGAGCAACCCCTTGGCGGCGCTTGCGTCGCAAATGGCGATGACCTTTCCCTCATTGGCGACATAGAGCGGATCGAGCCCGAGCATTTCGCACGCGCCTCGCACGGGCTCGGCGATGGGGATCTGGTCTTCGACGAGTTCGATGTGGGTCTTCGACGCCGACGCGATCTCGTTCAACGCCGAGGCAAGCCCTCCACGCGTCGGATCGCGCAGGACGTGGAGGGCGTCTCCGAAGGTCTCGAATGCGGGCAATAATAGCGAATCGAGAGGAGCCGAATCGCTCTTCACGCTGCCACCGAGACCCAAATCCTCACGCGCCGACAACACGGCGATGCCATGGGACGCGATTGGTCCGCTGACGAAAACCTTGTCGCCGACGCGCGCTCGCTGTGGAGCAATCGTGACCTTGGGATGGATCTCGCCGACGGCGGAAGTACTGATGAATACCCCGTCACCCTTGCCGCGATCGACGACCTTGGTATCGCCCGTTACGATCTTGACCTTCGCCCGTACCGCGGCCGCTCTCATCGACGCGACGATCCGTTCGAATCCGCGACGGGGAAGCCTTCTTCGAGGATGAACGAGGCGCTCATCAGCCAGGGTACGGCGCCGCAGACGAGCAGATCGTTGATCGTGCCGTGCACCGAGAGCGCCCCGATGTCGCCCCCTGGGAAAAAGAGCGGCCTTACCACGTGTGCATCCGTCGTGAATGCCAGCTTCCCGGCGCTCACGTCGACCATGGCGCCGTCGTGACCGAGCGTGAGTTCGGGATTGTCGAAAGCGGGTAAGAAAATCCGCTCGAGCAGCTGCTGGGTGAGTCGGCCTCCGCCGCCATGGGCGAGCTGAATGGTCTCGTGGGTTCGATGGGGAACCGCACAAGCGAACTGCGTGATGGTGGTCGAGGTGACGTCCTTCGGCGCTGCCATGCACGCCATCTTACGACGAGTTTTCGTCGCTGGGCGCACCAGTCTGTAGAACGCCAGCGCGCCCATAGCGGAAATCGGCGGCACAGGCGCCTTCGGAGGAGACCATGGGCGCGCCGAGAGGATGCTCTGGGGTGCACTCGCGACCGAACGCGGGGCAGCGATTGGGGCGCATGACGCCGCGCAGGACCTCGCCGGCATGGCACTCGGAAGGTTCTGGGGCATGCATTGCGGCGACCCCGAAGCGTTGGGCGGCATCAAAGGCGCGGTATCGATTCGTGAGCGTGAGGCCACTTCGGGGGATCACGCCAATTCCACGCCAAGCTCGATCGCAGAGCTCGAACACCTCGAACATGACCTTGCGCGCTCCGGGGTTGCCCGCAGATGAGACACTGCGCGCGTACTGGATTTCGACTCCGCTACGTCGCTCCTCCAATGCACTCACCGTCGGATGAAATGCCTTGGAGGAGATCGAGGGGCTCGAATCCGGTGACCACGATCGGGATCTCGTAGCGTGCGGCCAGCGGAACGTACTCGTCGGTGCCCATCATCGTACACACACTGGCCTGCCGCGAGGAACGCTTGCACAACGTTGTCTCGTGCTTCCATGAGTGCACAGATGGCCGGTGGCACGAGCACGTGGGAGGCGAGAATACTGAAGTTCGCAAGGCCCAGACGCTCCGCTTGCGCCACGGCCATGGCGTTGGCTGGCGCCGTGGTTTCGAAACCGACGGCGAAGAAGACGACCTGTCGGTTCCGGTTCTCGGACGCGAGACGCACGGCATCGAGTGGCGAATAGACCATGCGCACGTCGGCTCCGTCGCTTTTCGCGCGGAGAAGGTCTTCGGTGGTTCCAGGGACGCGAAGCATGTCGCCGAAATGACGTAAGGAGCGTGCCGGGCTGCTTTGCTATCGCGATTGCCTGATCGATGAGCTCGATGGGCGTGACACATACGGGGCAACCGGGGCCATGTACCAGGCGGATGCCGTCAGGTAACAGCTGATCGATGCCGTATTTCAAGATGGTGTGTGTCTGCCCGCCGCAGATTTCCATGATGGTCCAGGGGCGGGTCGCTTTACGTGCAAGGGCTTCGACCACGCTGCGCGCACGACGTGGATCGCGGAATTCATCGACGAATTTCACGAGATCTCCTTCGTGTCGACGGAAGCGGCGTCAGGCTCTTCGGATTCGCCGGCTCAAGCGCTCGAGCTCGGCGAAGTCCGCGAGGATTTGTTCGGCTGCTTCGGCGTCGAGAACGCTGATGGCGAACCCGACGTGAACGAGGACGTCGTCGCCCAATTTGACGTCGGGGGTGTACCCCAGGCAGACCTTCTCGTTCGACGCCGCCGAAGCTCACCTTTCCCATCAATAGGCCGTCACGAAGACCGTCGATGGTGGTTACGAGTCCTGGTACCCCTAAGCACATGTGCGATGGCCCTCATCCACGCGAGAGTATCGAGCATGCCACGGCAACCTGGCCGAGAGCTAGACCACCGTCGTTCGGGGGGACCTACCTGATGAAGCAAGACGCGGTGCAGCTTTGCGCGAGTGCAGTGCGACACCACTCGACGAGAAGCCGGTTCTGGAAGCAACCCCCGGATAACGCTACCGTTTCCACCCCGACCTTATGGGCCACGTCGACCACGGCGTTGACGAGCCCTGCGTGAAAGCGCGCCGCAATCCAATCGATCGGGCAACCCCCTGCGGCGATCGGTGACGATGCCCGATAGCATCTCGCGAGGATCGAGGGTGTATCGCGGCCGATGGGCCTCGCCACTGTCGGTCGTCGGCGTCGCCGACGTGAGCACCGGCGAGGCGAGCGTTCGTTCGTCGAGTCGAGATGGAGTAGGCATCCTCCGGCTCTTTGCCGGCGACGAATTCCAAGGCCATTGCCGCTTGTCCCTCGAAGGCGGCTTCCTGCCGGGAATCGAGAATGCTGGCTAGGGCGTCGAAGAGGCGTCCCACGCTCGACGTACGTGGCGAGAGGGGTGGGCTTTTGCAGCTGGGTGAGCAGGAGCTTGAATTCGCCCTCGGGCGTCTCGGTGACGCACGTCAGCGTTCTGCTGCAGGAGCCAGTCGCGCGGGAAATGCTGGAGTAGGAAGGCGAGCGCGATTCGGCGCGGACTTCGGGCCACGCAATCTCCCCGGGCAGCCGCATGGGGAGGAAACTCGCGATGCGCGCGAAGCCCTCCGCGTTGCCATAGAGGAACTCTCCTCCCCAAAGGGTGCCGTCGGTTCCGAGTCCGCTTCCGTCCCAGATGACGCCCAGGGCAGGTTCCGTGACACCCGCCTCGGGCGAGAAGGCATGCAGCCAAGTGTGCGTGGTGATGTTGGACTGCGATTCGTGGTACCGACGCGAAGCGCCCCCCCAGGAGCAGTCAATTGTACGGCGATCTGGGTCGAGACGTAATCCGGATGCCTATCGTGCGCGATTGCCGCGGGACTGACGTCGAAGAGACGCATGAAGTCGTCGATGACGCACAAAATGCTTGGCGCGTCTCGAGAGTGTCGAATCGCCTATGTGTTGGCTCAGAAAGCACGAATACCCCGATGCTGAGGGCGATGGTGTTCTTCTGGTGTCCACCCAATCCGAGAACGACCGGGGAGCGCTTCGACCATGGGATGGGGAGCGGCGCGAACCCGCGCGCACGGCGCCAAACCCGAGGCTGCCCCGCAATGACCGCAAGCACGCTGTCGTCCGCGTGTCGAGCGATGGGGCGATTGTGAACGAGCAGGGAATCGGCGATCGGTCCCGAGTCGTCGTTGGGCCTCTTCCTCCGTGAGTGCGATGGGTTCTTCGCTCAGATTGCCGCTCGTTGCCACGACGGGCAGACCCAAGTCCGAAAGTAACAAATGATGAAGTTGGGCTCGAAGGAAGCATGAGCCCGACTCGCGGGTTTCCGGGTGCAATCGGTGGAGCGAGCGCGCTGCCTCGACGACGAGTTGCGAGCACGATGGGCGCTTCGGGAGAGCGGAGCCACGCGATTTCGGCAGCGCCGAGGTCGGCATGACGCAGGGCTTCGCCGATGTTCGCAACC
>JASGIX010000010.1:0-164458 GCA_049840955.1 Polyangiaceae bacterium | reverse complement strand
AAGGTTAATAGGGAAACACGATAGAATCCGAACAGCACCTGTTCTCTACGAAACGGCCCGGATCTCCATCCCGACATTGTTCGACGCCTATCGTGGAACGTCGTCGCACGACACCTTCGACGAGCGGCTCTTCGATTGGTCGGCGCGCATTCTGCGCTGCGCGGACGCGAAGCTGAACGTCGTTGACGCCAATCCCGCCGCCGTCGGAAACCTTCGTCGTGATGAGCAACCATCAGTCGCTCTACGACATTCCGATCATTTATCAGACGCTGAAGCGTCGCATCCGAATGGTAGGCGAAATCGGAGCTGTTCAAGGTTCCTGTGTGGTCCCGAGCGATGCGTGCTTCGGGAATGGTGGAGCTCAATCGTTCCGATCGTCGTGCCGCTCTGGAGAGCCTGAAGAAGGCGGGCGCACAGGTTCGAGAGGGGTTCAATCTGTGGATTGCTCCGAGGGCACGCGGAGCCGAACGGGAGTGCTCGGGCCCTTCAAGAGCGGAGGCTTCCACCTGGCTCTCGAGGCGCGAGTTCGGATTTTGCCAATCACTATCGTGGATTCCGGCAGGATTCTACCCGCCAAGGGCTACGTGATGACGCCGGGGGTTCACTGTCACTGTCGCGGTTCACGAACCCATCAATCCCCAGCAGTACGGGCGGAAGCGCAAGGATGACCTCCTTCGCGACGTTCGCAAGGGTTTGATGGCGACGAGAGCGCGCTGCCTCGGAGATGCGCGGGATTCGAGCGTGGTCGCGAAGGACTGACACGCGACGGCAAGCGCGAGCAGCGCTCTCGTGAGGGGAGGGAACGCGCGAAGGGATGGAGCCCTCGTCGGTTACATGAGCAGCTCAGCTACGTATCGCAATCAATCCGAGAATGCTACTCGTTGACACAACGAGCTCTATTGCTCACGAGCGGTGTCGATGCAACGCTTCGCTAGAGTAGGCAGGCTATGAGACAAGACGATTCCGGACAGGAGAATCTCAGCACCGGTAAATACCGCAAATAGCCCCTGGCGACATGTGCAAAAACGGGGTGAAGTGAGGGGCGGGGGGAGTTCGGTTCAGATGCTCGTGTCACGGAATCGAGCGAGTGAAAAAGGACACGAGCGACCGAAAGAAGCGCGACGTAGGCAGCCGATGTGTTCCGCTCGTTCAGGGCTGGAACGCTGAGACTAGAGACGTGTGCCTCCTTGGTGGTAGCCCTCGTCCGAGCTTGCGGCCGAGCAAATCGATGGGCTTCCTGATGTGATTGCTCTTCGTCACACCTGGCGTAGCGGCGCTGGTGAAGTATGCAACTGAAAACAAAAACAGTCAGACGACAATCCCCAAAGGACTTCGATTGAGCGCTCGATAATCGGACTCGGAAGTACGGCCCAGAAGTGCGAGTGTCAAGGAGCAGACGTCCACCTTTGTGGATTGTAGGAAGTGCCCGCCGCTGCTGGTGAGCCATCGGCGCGTACGACTAATTCGTAGAACTTTGCGGTGCGAATCCGTGAGTCGTCTTCGTGCGTCCGCGAACAGGCAACTGGAGAACACGTCAATGCTGTACGTCGGTTGGTTTGGCACTACGCCTATCGTGTCGAAGCACGCCGTCGACGATGCAGCGCTTCCCGACGCGGCGTACACTAGGACCGTTCAGTGGTATGCCGTCAACCGTGTACGCTCGTCCACCGGTGAGCATGATGACTGGAAAATTTTCCCCGAAGGAAGACCCACTGACCTACGAGCTTTGGAGCCTGACTCAGCAGCTGTTGAGCGTTGAGGGAGGGTTCGTCAGGATTGCAGAAGGTCGGGGGAGAAGGACTTTGCAGTCGCGAAGCCTCGCGATTGGGCCATATCAATACTGTGCCTCTCTTCGTGCGAGCCAAAGTTGTCAGTTCGGAGCGACCAGCAATGACTTCAACGACGTCGCGAATGCCGGCAACGATCACCGGTGCGGCGTTGCAGTACCCCCGATGGTACGGGTGGCAGCGCTCCTTGACGGGCACGCCAAGAGCGCCATCCTCGTTATAGCCCCAGCACGCAACCTCACCGTTTCTAATGCGGCGCAGCTGTGGCTTTGGCCCGCAGTAACGCTTACCGCGCGCTGTAGGAGACGAACTTCTGGTGGGCGGCATAATGCAAGATTCCGCTGAAATTGGGCAGGACTCTGTGGGTGCACCGACCTGTCCGTAGCCGTTGTTACCCCAGCAAGTGACCGAACCGTCGTAACCCAGGGTACAGAAGTGCTCGTCACCTGCGGAAGATCTCTGCGGCTTTCGGCAGCACCAGTCTTTCGGGGGGTCTCGGTGGCAGGAGAACGTCCAGCCACCGTTGAGCAGCCCTAAGCGGTGAAGTGTTGCAAATCACTTCGCCCAGCGGCGTGATTCCGCAGAGCTGATCGTCCAGAGTGAGTGCTATACGTCTGAGTGGTGGAAAGCGGTCCAGCCGAGTGAACGTTGTAGGGTTCTCCGCTCCGCAAATGTTTGAGTCCGTGTATGACACCGGTCCGCCCCAGAATCCCCCTCCCCAACACGAAACTGAGCCGTCATTCAGCAATGCGCAAGCGCCAGTCCTGCCTAAGGAAATCTGTTGCACTCCCATCAACGGCAGGACGAACACACGAGGCTGATGCGTCGCGGTGTCGCCGAGCGGAATACGGTTTTGTGACGAGGGGAGTAAATAGTCCGGATAGCCATCAGGGCCGCAGCCCCAACATACAGCCTGGCTCGTCTTGAGGACGGCACAGCGATGGTGATACGACAACTCGTCGAAATAACTCGCTTGCCACTGAGTCAACCTTCACATCGAGAAGTTTCCTCAGCTGAGCTGGTAGTTCGTGGTCGCAGCGGAGTGAACCAGCCGCGTCCAGGAGACAGCTTGTGTCAACTAGTCGCGCCGCCTTGAGCGCACTTGCCCATTTGGGGGGTCTGGGACCGCTACCAGAGCACCCTAGCGCCATCACGCAAATACAGGCGATGCGCCACCAGGCGTGGTTGCTGCTTCGCTCGACGTTGGACTGGTACACTGAGGACATGGGGATCGGCGAACGTTTCATTCGCTGACGGTCGTGATGCAGCCTACGCCTGTTGTCTCGGTGTGGAAATGCGGTCCTCGTCGGCGGTCGCATCGACACTTGCGAATCGAGCAGAGGGACCGGCGGCGGTGTTCCGATGTGCCGACAGAATCAGATTCTGGGCTCCGCCAAGCTCAAGGCAGACCCAGGACGCGGTTCCGTTGGACTCACCTTGGGCGCCAATCTACGGCGCTCGGTTCATTGGGAGCTTCGATTTCTATCGAGACCACGGTGGCGATGAGCTGACAGGCAGAATCGGGCTTGCTCTTCGAGCTCTGATCGGTTGCACTGTCGGTCCGGGATGTGCATTCATCCCGAAGCACACTCCGCACTGCGTCCCCTTCCGGATTTCTCGGCACTCAGCCAAGAAAAGGCTAGCGGTAGCCTCCGTTGAACTTTGGAGATGGAGTCGAGGCTAGCGGTAGGCGAAAATTGGCTTTCAAAGTCCGAGCACGGTCTACCGCTGGCCAACATTCGAGTACTTAGATTGTTGTGTGTTCCACCGGTAGGGGATCTGCGGCATCAAACACTCGCTCACGAGGCTACCGGTAGCCATTCCAGGACGCGTGACCTTCTAGCGAGGCTACCGGTAGGGGTCACAGGGATTCTACGGAGACTTCTTCGGAGGCTACCGCTAGGGGTTACAGGACCTACGAACTTCTTCGGAGGCTAACGTTAGACCTTTTGGCTGAGAGTGGAAAGAAGTCTGTTGAAGACGGTAGGACCTCTCGAGGTCATGCCGAGCGGTGCGGCAATTTGCTCCAAGGATTGCGGGAGCTGGCGAAACTGTGCTCGAGATTTTGAGTCGACGATGACGAATTCAGGAAGTGCGAACGTCATGGAGCCATGGGCCAGACTTCGACGCAATCATTAAAACGTATATCGTCGGAGGCGCGGCGCGTTCTACCGACACTTCGTTGCCGGCGATGATCGAACTGACCGAAAACGAGTGTGGACGGTGGCACATCGCTTTCCGGGCTCTCGAGCTTCACCCGCCGAGTGCCGCCGAGGGCCTCCCTGGGCGGCCAAGCAGGAGGTTCGATGATAAGACCGGCCCGTGCGACTTCTGACCTACTCGGACTTGGAACCCGGCTCCCTGGGGCGCGCCTTCGACAAGTTGCGTGGGGCGATTGAGCGCGATGACTTCCGCTCCGCGGACGTCAAGAAGCTGTCGGTCGAAGACTTCTATCGTGCCCGGCTCGACGCGTCGAATCGCCTGTTGCTCAAGTTCGTTGAACACGACGGGAAGCGTGCCTGCCTCGCTTTGGAGATCATTCGCAATCACGCCTACGACAAGTCTCGATTCTTGCGTGGTGCGCCCTTCGAGCCAGACAAAATCGAGCTTCCCAGCGAGGTCGACTCATCGGAGGTCGTAGCAACGCCCGTTCGGTACCTCCACCCGAATCGCAGCCGAGTGGAGATCCTCGATAAGCCCATTTCCTTCGATGACACGCAGGACGCGGTCATGCGCACCGCGCCACCGATCCTTCTCGTTGGCTCGGCGGGGAGTGGCAAGACGGCTGTCGCCCTAAGTAAATTGCGCGAGGTAAAGGGGGAGGTCGCGTATGTTACGCAGTCTGCCTACCTCGCGGAGAATGCCAGCCGCATTTATCGCTCACACGAATACGCTCGAGAGGATCAGGAGGCGGTCTTTTTGAGTCAGCGCGAGCTGCTCGAATCGATTCGAGTGCCGGAAGGGCGCCCCGTCACCTACTCCGACTTCTCTGGTTTCTTCAGTCGTATGCGGCAACAGTGCCGATTTGCCGACGCGCACCAAGTATTCGAAGAGATCCGTGGTGTACTTACCTCGCGACCCGAGGGGCCTCTCACGATTGAGCAGTATCAGGCGCTTGGGATCAAGCAGTCGATTTTCGCTCAAGGCGAACGAACTACCATTTATTCGGTCTTCGAGAAGTATCGCTCCTGGCTGCGCGATACTGGGCTGTACGAACCCAACCTGGTTGCTCACGAGTACCTGCATCGAGCGATGCCGCGCTTTGACTTCATCGTCGTCGACGAGGTGCAGGACGTCACGAACGTCGAGCTGGCGCTGATCCTGAAGCTGCTGCGCGAGCCATCTAAGTTCGTGCTCTGCGGCGACTCCAATCAGATCGTACACCCGAACTTTTTCTCCTGGAGTTCCGTAAAGTCACATTTCTTCCGTGAAGAGTCGCGCGACGCTTCGCTCGCGTTGTCCGTCATCGACGTCAACTACCGCAACGCTCGCACCATCACTGAGCTTGCCAACGCGCTTCTGAAGGTCAAACACGCGCGTTTTGGCTCGATCGATCGCGAGAGTAATCAGCTGATCCGACCCGTCGCCTCGGAAATGGGCGTCGTGGAAGGGTTGTCCGCCAAGGACGACGTGGTACGTGACCTGAACCAGAAGACTCGTCGCTCGACACAGTTTGCCGTAATCGTGCTTCGCGACGAGGACAAGCCCGAAGCCAAGCTGAAATTCGACACGCCGCTGGTCTTCTCCGTTCACGAAGCCAAGGGACTCGAGTACCCGAATGTCATCTTGTACCGGATGATTTCCGGTGAGCGTCAGAGCTACGCCGAAATTGCAGACGGAGTAACCCAGGCCGATCTGCAACGCGAGGAGCTCAATTACAGCCGAGCGCGCGACAAGAGCGACAAGTCGCTGGAAGTCTACAAGTTCTTCATCAATGCGCTCTACGTTGCCGTAACGCGCGCCACGACCGCCGTTTACCTCATCGAGTCCGATCACGCTCACCCACTGTTCCAGCTGCTATCGATTGCCTTCACCGAGAAGGCTAGCACGGTGCAGGCATCGAACTCCACCGCGCAAGACTGGCAGCGTGAGGCTCGGAAGCTCGAGCTTCAAGGTAGGCAAGAGCAGGCGGATGCAATTCGTTCGGGGTTGCTCGCGCAGAAGCCGGTCCCTTGGGTCGTCGTTGATGGTGCCGAATACGAGCGCCTATCGACGAGTCTTTTCGCTGGCGGAACGGTGAGTACGAAGACCGTGCAAATGCTGTTCGAACACGCCGCATTCCACGACGATCGGATTCTATTCGAGCGCATCCAGCGTGAGCTGGGGCATCGGTGCGCAGATGAGATGGAAGAGTACCGAAGCCGCGTGCAAAAGAACGAGCGGGGTCCGTACACCGGCAGAAACGTAAAGAGCGTACTCGATCTCGTCGATCGCCATGGCGTCGAGTTCCGAACGCCAATGAATCTGACTCCACTGATGATGGCGGCAGCTGCCGGCAATCCCGATCTGAGTTGAAGCGTTACTCGAGCGAGGCGCCTCACTGACGGCTATCGACCAATACGGACAAATGCCGATGCACTTTGCGCTCGAGCGCGCTTTTGCGGATCCGCACTTCGCCCGCTCTGGGATCGTGCGCGTCTGGGAGCGATTGACTCCTTCGAGCATCGATGTGCAGGTGGAAGGGGGCTTGGTCAAACTGCAACGCCACCAAGGTGAATACCTGGTCCTCGCCCTGATGACGGTCGCATACAAGCGGCTCTATTGCGGCAGCTACGGTCGATTGGACGCTGTGACTGCTGCAGCGCTGGCGACCCTCCTGACGGATCTACCCGACAGCGTTGTGCCCGAGTACCGACGTCGGCGGGCGTACCTCAGCGCCATGTTGTCGAAGAACGAGTTTCGCTCGACCGATCCTCACAGTCGCCGTCTCTTTGCACGAGAGAGGCACGGAGAGTACTTGCCCTACGAAGAGCTGAAGATCCGTATCACCCGCAACAGCGGTGAACCAGATTGGGTTCCGATCTTCGAGGTTCTTGGTAGAAGAATTCTGGAGCTGCACGTTCGCCGGAGTAATGAACGCGGACCGGAGCATCCCAATTTTACGCGACTGCACAGCCCTGCGCCGCGACCCATTGCTCCACGAGCTTTTGCGTCCCCTTTCCTCGAGACGAATGATCCTTACGAGCTGGCGGCGACACCGCGCATTGCTCCGACCTGGAAATCGACGTCGAAGAAGCGGCGAAAGTGAGGGCCTTTCTCGCCCGACCGCTACTGGTGGAGCAGTCCAATGAGTACCGACCGAATCACCCAGCTTCGAATCCGAGGAATGCGAGCCGTCGAGTCACTCGATCTGGACGTGACGGGGCTGCGCGTACTCATTGGAGACAACGGTGCAGGAAAGAGCACCATCGTCGAGGCGCTGGAACTCCTTTACCACGCCGCAAAGCCCATCTCTCACATTCCCGATATCGTCGTGAAGCGGCATGGGGATTTGAGATCCCTACTTCGGTGAGGGAGTCAGGAACTCACACTTGGCGTCAGTATCGAAGGTCGTGGCCCACGCATCGACTACGACTTCACTATGGCCTTCGTGGGGAGCGTCGCTCACGTCGTTGCGGAGTCCATCGACATGCAAGTCGATCCGAATGGGAGCGAGCCCCTCCGCGTCATGATGCGACGAGGAAAGTTCCTGCGAGTTCTCGATCCAAACGCGACACATCAAGCCAGTCTCGATGCAAGTTCCGACTCCGACGGTGAGACGGCCACGATAGGAGCGCAGGCTCTCGCTCTGCCATGGCTCGGGCTCGCGTCCCAACCTGCTGTGAAACGTCTGGTGACGGCACTTGGCGCCATTCGATTGCACGTTCCCTTCGAGACGCGCCCACTCTGGCAGGCGCGTGAACTCAACATCAACACTGGGCCGCGGTGGCCCAGTGTCGTCGAGACTACGAGAGAGCTTTCGCGATTTGGCGTCAACCTCCCAAGTGCGTTTCACGTACTCCGAAACCGCGGAGACGAAGTTTGGCAGCGTGTATTGGAACGCGCGCGGCTGGGCCTTGGGGAGGACGTTCGTGACTTGGTGCTTTCGCCTGTTGGGCGCGGGAACATCGAGCTCGAAGTACTGTTCGGTGCATTTCCCGATGCTCCCGTCCCAGCTGAACAATTGTCGGACGGGCAAATCGCGTATCTCAGCTTCCTCGCTCTTTGTGAGTTCCACTCCGAGAGCTCGCTACTCGCCTTCGACGAGCCTGAGAATCCATCTCCACCCCGAGCTCTTGGCTCGAGTCACCTGGATGCTCGAGGAAGCATCAACGACGGCCCCAATCCTTATCGCCACACACTCTGACCGCTTGTTGGATGCTCTAGATGATCCAGCATCCGCCGTGCGCATCTGTGAGCTGGACGAACGGCGCGCGGTGAAGTTGCGTTGCCTCGACCGTGCCCGACTCGCCCGGGGGGCTTCGGAAGCCCGAACAACAACTCGAATCGCTTGTCCAAATGCTCTTCTGTGACGAAGGGGACGTTACTCGACGGTGTCGTAGTGAGGTGCAGGTATCGGAGGAGTCTCGCGACTTGGTGGAAGTCGTGAAAAAACGGCAATGGCTTTGGGTGACAATGAGGATCGAGGCGAGACGAGATGACCGGGCGGGAAAGCAAGTGAACGTGCCGAATGAGACGGTCCGGCTTTGCTGGAAGTATTGGCTAAAATCTCTTTTGATTTTGGGTCTTGTGTCTTCATATCGGATAACTTAATTCCGTTTAAGTAATGACGGGCTGGCGGTTCTACGGTCGTTCGCAGGAGCTCGACAGGATACGGGAGATGCTGGCCTCCTTTTGCCGTTCGTTCCGAGCTCATCAAGGCGCTTCAAGCCGATCTGATTGGTCCGCTCTTGCCAGAGGGTTATCCGGGAGCCGGAGAAGAGGTCTGTCCCTTTCGCCATCGCGTTGGTACCTGACGGGATGCTTGGCTCTAGTCGGTGATCGCCAACCGACCGGATAAGGACGACACGGATTCCGACGACGAAGGCTCGCAGCGGGAGGCGAAGCGGCGCCAACAGGTCCCGGCATTGATAGGGCTCTCGGCGTTCTTGCCGCCCGGTGCCGTGGATGGTGCTGACTTCATCGAGGTCGAGGTTTCCTGGGCTGATTACGTGCTCATCAATGATTCGCTCTTCGCGCAGCAGCTCGATCGGCGTTGGATGAGCCTGGTGCAGGGCGGATCGTCTTGCGCGCTCGACGCCCTTTGACGAGCCTCGCGACGCTCTAATCGCGCAGGACGTCCTCAACGCTGGTGGCCGTGAGCACGCGTTCGCCATAGCAAATGAGCGCGGCCTCGTTGGCGGCTTCGAGGCGGGCCAAGACCTCTTCGGCAACAGGCCCGAACTTGAGCTCGATCTGTCGACGAACCAATTTACGATAGCCGAGGTGTTCGCCTTCTTGCCTGCCTTCTTGTCGCAGTTTCTGTGCGAGTGTCATGACGAGTTCCTCGGATTCTGGGATAGCTTGGTGGACCCGTTTGCGGAGGTCATCAATGTCAAGTGTCGGTGCGACGGTGAAAAGGTAGCTGAAGAGCTGGTTCGTGGCACGCGGCCCCTCTGAAATGCCGCGAAGGGCGCGGAAATAATCCGCCCAGCGGAGCAACACGTCGAGGATGCGGCCGCGTCGCCGCGCGTCCCGCAGGAACACGAACCCGAGGGTGGCCACGGGCCCTAGGCCACGCGCACGCAGCTCCGCGTCACTGAGGTGACCGATGTCGTCGAGACGCGCCTCGAAACTCGGTGTGAATCGAGCGAGCGCCGGATCTGCAATGAGCGAGGGATCGAACAGGGCGTGGAAGTTCGTGGGCGGACTGCGACCCCGGTCGCAGTGATAGACGATGATGGGGATGATGACGGGGAGATGTGTCGGAGGTGGCTTCTGCGTGAGGCACTTCTCCCAGATATTGAGCATGTATCGCAACAGTTGCAGCACCGTGAAGCGATGAGGCCGACTCTTGTGCTCGAAGAGGACGTAAAGGAGCGCCTCTCGCCCGCGATAACGGGTCGTAAAGAGAAGATCTGTCGACGAGTTTTTGAACGCGCCATCGAGGAAGGTATCGGGCTGCCGCTCGAGGCCTTCGAGGTCGAGATGGGTGGCCAAGGCCGGCGGGAGGACGGCGCGCAGCTCGATCGCGGCGTCCTTTGGATCTTCGAGGGCCAATTTGAAAAGCTTGTCATGGGGTTTGTCTCTGTTCGGCATGGAGCATTCCTTGTTGATTCCTCCTCCATCGAGCGCGGATTACCGTCAGTTGCGTGGAAAGTGATCGTCGCTTCCGAAATCTGCGAAGACCTCCTCAACCGTCGTCGCTGTGAGAATTCTTTCGATGTAGCGAAAGAGCAGGTGTCGATTCGCAGCGTCGAGTAGAGTAACGGTGTCGACGCAACTTGGTCCGCGAACGGATCTCGACGAAGGTAGACCGGTCCAACCCCGGTCGACCCTCGCCGAGTTTCACCCGTTGATTGAGATGAATCGTACCTATTCGTCTTGTCGGTTCGTGACGTCCGTTATGTCGTCATCTTCATCGAGATGCTGATCGCTCTCCAGAAAGCTCGCCACAGTGTCGAGTCTTCCCGCCAGCTCTGAGAGCTGGTTGGCGAGCAATGTTGTTTGTACGGCGTTCGAACGGATCCCCGTTGCGGTTTGTCGGAGCACCTCAACTCCATCGCTCGCAGAGACTTGGAGGTTGGCGACGATGGATCCGACGTCCGTGAGTTGCCGCGCGTGGTCGTACAACGCACCCATGACGCGCATGACGTCACCCCGGGGCATCGTATCTTCGATGTAGAGATAACGGATAGTCATGGCCGCACCCCGTTGTGGCCTGCTTTGCCACTGTGCTGCCGGCGTTCGATTAGCCTGAATTTCCGCCGAATACTCGGCAAGCGGCCTTCTCTGAACGAATAGCCGAGGGGAGCGTTGCCACGCCGCACTAACCCAATGATTGGGGATGGCGCAATGAGATGAGAGACAAAACGATACGAGACTACCAGTGACTCTGGTATATTTCTTATGGCCATTGGAACCTCTGTTTCCTTGGTCCGGGGTCCGACTGCTACTAACAGTGCGGACTCCGCTTATTTGGTGCTTGCTTCGAGCGCATCCTCACTTGCTTCGTTGCCGGCTGCGGTGCGTCCTCACGTACCCAAGTACGCTTCGGGCGCTCCTCGCCGGCGCCTCGCCATTGAGGCGCGGTCTTCGCAAGCGAATGAATTGACTCAGTTAGATTGAATAACTCCTTTGTGAATGTCGGGCTGGGCTGAGCTTCGCGCGTGCACGTGCTTGCTCTGGCTCGACTTGCCCAATCCCAGGACGTCGCGACTTTATCGCCATGCGCGCGGACAGGCAATGGACAAGTAGACATTTGTGAGGGGTGCCGTAGATGTTTGGGCGGCGTGGCAAGAATTGTGGGCTGCAGGTCGAGTGTTGCCTGCGACACACAGGTGACCATTGGGCATACTACATGAATTAATTCAGTGGTTTGTCGCCGCCGGTGGACCTCGCGACGTTATCAACGCGCTGCAGCGAGGACCGCGCGAGCAAGCGGTCTTCGCGGGTGCGACGCGACTTCAGCGAGCTATCGCGAGGACCGCGCGAGCAAGCGGTCCGTCGCGGGTGCGACGCGACTTCATCGCGGGTGCGACGCGACTTCATCGCGGGTGCGACGCGACTTCACTGAGCGAGTTGCCGCGAAGACGAGGCTGAGGCTATCGACCGGTCCGTCGCGGGTGCGACACGACTTCATCGCGGGTGCGACGCGACTTCATCGCGGGTGCGACGCGACTTCATCGCGGGTGCGACGCGAAGACGTTTCGGGCAATGGGGACCGACGCGAGGCGTCGAAGGCCCCTCGGCGTGAGCCCGTCGGTCAGGTGTGGGCGCGTTTGGTGCTGAGGGCGGAATCGCCTTTCCGCGGAGTTGGAGAGGGGCCTCCCACTTGCGCATTCAAGCAATCGGTTGAATGGTAGAGCCATGGTCACGGCCAACCGGCGCTTCAAGGACGAGATATACGAGCAGTTCGCGAGGGTCGGTAAAGCCATTTCGGCGCCGAAGCGGCTCGAATTGCTCGATCTTTTGTGTCAGGGGCCGCGCACGGTGGAGGCACTTGCGGAGCAAGCCGCCATTTCCGTGGCCAATGCGTCGCAACACCTACAGGTCCTCCGGGCCGCTCGGTTGGTGGAGGCTTCGCGGCTTGGCGCCTACGTGGAGTACCGGATCGGAGGTGACGAGGTCTGCCAGTTTTATTTTTCTCTCCGGAAACTAGCCGAGGCCCGATTGGCGGAGGTATCGCAAGTATCTCGGGCCTACTTCGAAGAACGCGGCGCGATGGAAGCCGTCGCAGGCGAGGAGTTACTACGACGAGTGAAGGCTGGTGAGGTTACGGTCATTGATGTTCGGCCTCACGAGGAATACGTTGCGGGGCATATTCCCGGCGCGCTTTCCATTCCTCTCGGAGAACTCAAGGCGCGACTGAGAGAGCTCCCCAAAGGAGTGGATATCGTCGCGTATTGTCGCGGTCCCTACTGCGTGATGTCCGTCGACGCGGTCGAACAACTCCGAAAGAAGGGCTTCAAAGCCCACCGTTTGGAGCAGGGGATCGTCGACTTTCGAGCTCGAGGCTGGCGCGTGGCGCGCACCGCACCGCAACCATCGAAGACGCGGGTGGAAGGCACCCGTCGGAAGAGGGCACCATGAAGCTAGGAATCATTCTGGAAACCAAGGAGTTCGAGAAGGCGTGGAACGCGTTTCGCTTCGGAACCACTGCCCGTAAGCTAGGTCATGAAGTGAAGATCTTCCTCATGGGAGAAGCCGTCGAATGCGAAGGGCTTCATCATGACAAGTTCGACGTGGCAGATCAGCTTGCCAAGTTCGTCGCGGAGGGTGGCGAGATGCTCGCATGCGGAACTTGCCTCAAGTCTCGCATGTTGGAGGGAAGCGACGTCTGCCCCGTCTCGACCATGGTCGACTGCGTGAGACTCGTCGAGTGGGCAGACAAGACGGTAACGTTTTAAATTCTTGCTCTCGAGGCGACAGCGAAGGATCCCATGAAGTATCGCGATAGCGGCATGCCTGAGGAGACCTACTGGGAGAGCCTGTTCGACGTTCCGCTCATTCTCGAGCGGCTCGGCATCGACGGTCGGATCACGGCTGCCGTCGAACTCGGCTGTGGACACGGTACGTTCACTCTTCCCGTTGCTCGACGGATCGCAGGTGACCTACACACCGTCGACATCGACGCGGAAATGGTCCGCCGAACGAAGGAGCGGCTCGCGGATGCCGGCGTACCGAACGTGTTCGTAGCTGAGCGGGACGTCACCATCGACGGGTTCGGCGTTCCGGATGGGACGCAGGACGCTTGTCTGTTGTTCAACATTCTCCACGGCGAAGAACCAGTCCTTTTGCTCGAAAGGGCGAGGGCGACACTCAAGCCCGGCGGGCGCGCGTACGTCATTCATTGGCGCTACGATCCGACGACGCCCCGCGGTCCAAGCATGGAGATCCGTCCCAAACCAAGTCAGTGCCTGGCCTGGGCCGAGGCTGCGAGGTTTCACCTGGAGTCGGATGCGATCATCGATCTTCCTCCGTACCACTGGGGAATGGTGCTTCGCGCGTGAGTTGCCTCGATGCGGAGTGGCATCGAGCGGCGCCAGATGGCTGGGACGCGCAAGCATTTTACCTCGTGCGTTCGACACTGTTCGCTTCGGCCAAGGGCCGAACGCGCCCGATGCGCAAGAATTCTGCCCCTGTGCGCCGTCGCCAGGGTTCTTTGTCCGTTCGGTCGTCAGTCGCGGGTATAGACTCCGGTGAGCATGGTCAAGCCTGGACTCGTCGTGCTCGTCGTCTCGTACGTTGCCTTCGTGTCCATTGGCTTACCAGACACGGTACTCGGTGTTGCGTGGCCGTCCTTGCGAGCGACGTTTGGGATCCCGCCGTCAGCCATGGGCGCCGTATTGGCGTCGGGCATGGGCGGCTATTTCCTGTCTGGACTCGGCGCGGGTAATGCCGTGAGGAAGTTCGGCGTCGGCGGGCTGCTGACGTTGAGCAGCGCGCTCGTCGCAATGGCGCTGTTTGGTTACGCCCTTGCCCCGACTTGGACGGTATTCTTTCCGATCGGTGCGGTATGGGGCGTCGGCTCGGGCGCGATCGACGCTGCGCTAAACGGATACGCGGCGCGCCACTTTTCCGTGCGGCACGTCAATTGGCTGCATGCTTGTTGGGGAATTGGAGCGAGTATCGGCCCAGCGGTGATGACGTTCTTCATCGCCAGCGGGTTCGGTTATCGCATCGGTTACGCCTTACTCGGTACCGTACTCGGGAGCATGGCCGTGTTGTTCTTCGGCACAAGACGGCGTTGGGATGATACGCCAAGCCCGTCGAGCACGTCCCCTGCAACTCCAGCTGTCGACGATGACCACCACCGAGCATCGCCGCCGAGCGCGAAGCCCGTGACCTTAGGTCGCACACTCTGTAGCGGGCTCGTTTGGCTGCAGGCGCTGCTCTTCTTGCTTTACACCGGAGTGGAGTCCACCGTCGGGCAGTGGTGCTTCAGCTGGCTGCGAGAGCAACGTGGGCTCGCGGTAGAGGCCGCTGGGAGTTGGACATCGGCCTATTGGGCAAGTCTTACCGTCGGGCGCATCGTGCTCGGTTCGTTCATCGGTCGCGTTGGCCCCGATCGCATGCTGCGCCTTGCGACGCTCTCTTCCGTGGTCGGGATCGTCAGCTTCGTGTCCGTGGGCGGCTTGCTCGGGCGCCTCGGACTCTTGCTGCTCGGGGCGAGCCTCGCACCCATGTTCCCCACGTTGATGGCGCGCACTCCCGACCGCATCGGTGACGACCTGGCGCATCACGCCGTGGGGCTCCAGGTGAGTGCCGGAACCTTGGGTTCAGCGCTCGGCCCTTCTGCTGTGGGCTTTCTCGTCGCGCAAAGCGGGATCGGCGCCTTCGGCAAGTTCGCCGTTGCCGTCGCCATCGCTCTGCTCCTGATGCATGAGCTGCTGCTCGCCATGACGCGCCGCGCTCGCACAGTGTGACCGGTGGCACCGGGCACGTCGATCCGTAGGAAGAGATTGCGGCCTGGACGCGCGCAATCGTCAAGACTTCACAACCTCAGTTAGCTCTCGATGTTGGGAGCTAGAGCGCCAAGCGGTTTGATTACCGTCACGAAAACGCCGAAACCGAAGCGAGCCGAGCGCCCGAGGAGCGAGCACCGGAAGACTACTAGCGGTGATCTGAGGAGCACAGCGATGAGGCCGCTCGGCGCAGCGAGAGGATCGGCGTTTGCAGTAGGCAATTCAAACCGATTGGCGCTCTAGCCGATCTCTGATGGAATCGACGTTACCGAGCGGTCTGCCGCGGGTGCGACGCCATTCGCAGACTCACCTTGCGACGGTAGCCAATGCCCTGGCGATGAACAGCCCCAGGATCAATCCACCCAGTTGACCATACCCAACATGTGGGCAGCCGAGGAGACCTGATGCCGGAACGAGTGCTACAGCGAAAAGCCAAGCCTTCCAACGCCGCGGGTGGTGTCTCACCAAAAACGAAGCGAGCAAGCCTGCGACGGTCGCGCCGACCGCGCAAACCAGCATGCAGTGGCGCATGCAGAGCGCGGAGCACTCCCCCTGACAATCCAGCAAGACTGCGGAAAGTATGAGTGGGACCACGCCGGCTGCGAGCCCAGGCAGGAGAGCGTTACCCGCGTCGCCTCCGCGCCACATGTAGAGACCGACAAGCGACGCAAGGGCGATGGCTATGGCGTAGAAAACCAGAGCGCGATCCGCGAGGAAGAGACCCACGACGATGGTAACGAGCAACGCGAGCGTACCCACGGTGGCGCGGCGCACACGTCCCAATTCATACGCCCGATGGACGCTTCGTTCGAGCTGTTGCAAGTCATGGGACATAGCCGAGGTTCCTTAGCAGGGAGCGGATTTTGTGCAGCGCTCTTTCTTTGCGTTTTCGGAATGCTGCATCGGGTGCCGCGGCTCCTTCGGCCGCGAATTCGCGAGCGAGGACTTCATGTAGCGTGTGTCGATCGATTGCAGGTAGCCCGTCGATGAGTTCGATGGCCGATGCGATGAACTGATTGGCCATGGCGGCGCTTTCAGGATCTTGGACAAAACCTGCCAGCTCATCGGGACCGGATGACCTTGTTCGTTGGTCACTTCGCCATGCCCTTCGGCGAATCGTCCTGATCTCCCACGACGCTATGGCAAAAGCCCAAGGTAACGGAGGTTTCGAGGTGTCGTAGGACCCAATCTGTTCGAAAATCCGTTCCAGCGACTGTTGGGTTGCATCGTCGGCGTCAGGGCCACGTTGAAGGAGTTTTTCGCAGAATCGCAGAATGAGCGGATGCAGGATTCGAAACGCTGGGGGTAGCGCAGAGCGGTCGCCACTGGCGAGACGCGCAAACAAATCGGGAAGCGCGTCGGTGGGTGAAGTCACATCAGTCACTGCGACTGAAGGTTACTCGAGATGCGGCCCATTGGGGATCTTTTGCGTTTCACCGGCGGGCAACAGAAAAAGCTCGAGCAGCGCGCCGAAGCGGCTGCCGCGACAGTGCCGCGTCTACACGATGGTCCCGTCGAGTGCTCGATGGACCGCTTCGACGCTCGAGCCATTACGGGCAGGTGGTGTCGTTGATGCACGTCGGAAAGTGGCCATGCGCGTCCGTGCAGCAAACTTGGTCGTTCGAGCACGACGGCGTGCATTTCGCGGGCGTCGTTCCGGCGGTCGTTCCGGCGGTCGTTCCGGCGCTCGAAAAACCACCGCTAGTGCCAAAGGTGGAGGTGCTGCCGCCCGCACCACCGGTACCATCGCGGTCTTGCTCGTCGCTGGAGGTACACGCCGAGAGCGCAAGTAAAGTGGCAAGTAGTGCGGCTATGTTTGAGGGGCGATTCATTGTTTTCCTTGTGAGGTAAGTGGTCGTCTCCGAACGTGTCGAACTAGCATGGGGCTTGACTGGTTCCGTCATTTGAAGCGGCGCCCTCGAACTCACGTCTGCGGCAACGAAGGACGCCTTACGCAGGTAACTGCGCCCGACGAGTCCACCCACTGTGCGAGTGGATGGACTCGACGTATGCCAGACAGGAACCTGTCGCTCAGCTGGCGTTGACCTGTCATCGTCTTACAGAACTGTCACTTCTCCCATCATTCCGCGCTCAGCATGCTCGAGAATGTGGCAGTGATAGAACCAATTCCCCGCGGCTCCCGGGCGCTCTTTGAAGTCGATACGAAGCGTCACATCCATCTTTGTCGGCACGTTGACCGTGTCCTTCCATTCTCGTTGACCGACGACCTGAAACTGGAAGCCATGAATGTGGAAGGGATGGTCCATGTCGCTCTCGTTGACGATGCGCCATTGTTCGACGGTGCCGAGGTTGCTCGTCAGTATCGGAACCTCAGGGTAAGCTTCACCATTGATCAAAAACTGTTGTTCACCCATCGCGACGCGCTCGGAGAATCGAAGTTCCTTGAACGTAGCCGGGGTGTCGAGCACCGCGATTTGCTGGAGTCGTGCTGGAAGAGCCGGTGGCGTTTCCGCCGGTTCGCTGCTTGCGACGAAACGAACTAGATCGATGGACTCCGTAGGTGCAGCTCCCATGGCGCGCTGGTACGGGAGCGCCCGCAACGTCGCTGTACTATTCGCTTGATCGAGCCACACGAGCACGTCGGCGCGCATTCCGGGAGCGAGCAAGACTTCATCCACACGTTCTGGGGCTTCGAGTAGTTCTTCGCCGCCAAGACGCGTCATCACACCTTGATCGAGAGCAAGTCGAAAGTAGCGGGCGTTTGCTGCGTTCACAAGGCGCAGGCGCCTCGCCTCTCCGGCTCGTACCGAGAGCTCGAGATTCGAGCGCCGACCGTTGACGACAGCCAGGTTGCCCTCCCGTCCCATCATTTGTGCCCGCATGTCTTCTGTGTCGTCCAACGCGCCCGTTCCGGGGGCAATCTGGACATCGTTGAGAATCACGACGTCGTCGGATGCGGCTTGAATCGCCGGCCCCGCGGGATCCTCTACGATGAGGGCAGCATACAGGCCCCGATGGACTTGAACGTCACTCCGAACGTGCGGGTGATACCAGAAGTTTCCGGCATCGGGCACCCTGAAGCGATAGTCGAAGGTGCCGCCTGCAGGGACGGGGGCGCGAACGTTCTGTGCCCCATCCATCTCGTTGGGGACTCGCACGCCATGCCAGTGGATACTGGTGGGTTCGGGCAGCTTGTTCGTGAAGTGGACGATGACCTCATCACCCACGCTGGCCCGAATCGTCGGGCCCGGTACCATGCCGTTATAGGCCCAGACGGACGACTTCTTGCCAGGCAGATATTCGATTTCCGTGGGGGCTGCCACGAGCGAGACTTCCACGACATGCGGATCGGGGTTATCATCTTTCACCTCGGGCACCGAAAGTTCGCCGCTCCAGGCTGGCGGCGAGAGCATGGGTGCCGCCGCTGGGATCTGCATGCTGCCCATGCCGGCCATGTTCATGCCCATGCCGCCCATGTTCATGCCCATGCCGCCCATGTTCATGCCCATGCCGCCCATGTTCATGCCCATGCCGCCCATGTTCATGCTCGACATGCCGCCCATGTTCATGCCCGACATGCCGCCCGTGTTCATGCCCGACATGCCGCCCGTGTTCATGTGTCCCTCGTCCATCTTGCCGCAGCTCACTGCGGTGAATCCGCCAACGATGGCTCCAATTGACCAATGTGTTTTCATCATCCCTCCTCGAGTACAACGGGGCGTCTGCGTGCGAGCCGACCTTCCCGAATCAGGATCGCTCAGTCTGCGGCTCACCTTGGGTCTAGGCGTTAGCTGCACGATCTGTGACAAGGCGAGCGACGACTGATGACCATTCCTCCTCGCGAGGGGGCAGGGGTTGCTGGGGTATTGGGCTGCACCTGGGGGCGCGATCCATCATGGCGCGACAGAGGCAGGCGTTTAGCTCGGCGACGAACAGCGCGGATTGACAACGCGTCGAAAGCACGGCCTCCATCAGCGCGACGCCCGGCTCGGTTCGAGAGATTCCGCATCAGGTGACCTCTAGAGGATGATCACCTGGCTCTTGTACATTCCCATTCCGCATCGGAACGTGATCGTGCGTGCCTGGTGGGTTGGAATTTCGATACTTACCGATTGGTTGAACGGCAATTCCTGAGTGATGCCGAGTTCCGGGAAGGTTACTGCCTTTGCGCAGGTCTGATCCGATGTGCGTCGAAACAGTAGCGTCGCCTTGCCTCCGCGTTTGAACTCGACGCGGCTCGGTGAGAAACCATCTTCGTTGACCACGATGGTGGCGACCTGCGATTCTGGCGTGGCCGACGAAGTCGTAGCGTGCGCGTGCTGGCCGTGGTCGCGTCCATCTGCTGCAGCGTGCGCGTGCTGACCATTGTCGTGACCATCTGCTGCAGCGTGCGCGTGCTGACCATTGTCGTGACCATCTGCTGCAGCGTGCGCGTGCTGACCATGGTCGTGACCATCCGCTGCAGGGTGCTCATGCTGGTCATGGTCGTGACCATCTGCTGCAGGGTGCTCATGCTGGCCATGGTCGTGACCATCTGCTGCAGGGTGCTCATGGGTTCCCTGATCGCGTTCGAGCTTCTCGGACGCTGACAGTTTTGCGTTCTCGGCCTGGCTGGGGGCGCCCTTGGTGCATCCTACTGCGAACGCGACCGTAGCAGCGATTGATACTACGAGAGCATATCGTGTCAGGGGGCGGAACTCTCGGGCCACGTACGATAAGGACCCACTCATAGGTCGTCTCGACTTCGACATGTTCGATCTAGGCGCAAACCGATCCAGTTGTGACTACCTCGATCGAGAAATTCGTGAGCGGATACCGATCCGCTAGAGCGCATGTCAATCACGGACGCATGCTACGGCCTAGCGAAAGCAGCTGCCCGACGGCCGCTCCGGCTCGGGCGGCAAGATCTACGGCTCGTTGTTCCAATGGATGAAGGATTTGCCCTGATTCACGGGAGAAACACCTGGGATCGGAGCCAAATCAGACTGCCGCCCAGCATCGCATGCACTCGACACCCCCCGCAGGAGCCTCGAAGCGTACACCGACCACAATCGCCATCGAAATCGCGTCGGCGGATGCGGTCCATCGTTTGGGAGTGCCAAGCTTCGGACAACGCGTCGATATGCCCGACCGGGATCCTGAGCGGACGGCATGGGTAAATTGCCCCGTCCACGTCGACGCAGAAGTGGTTTACTCCAGCGACGCAGCCGCAACACTCAGCGGCGTAGGCTGGATCGATGGAACAATGGATGGGATCTTCCAACGCCACCGTGGACGCACCTCGGTAGCCGATGGCCCAAGCGTACAACTCTCTGCGCTGAGTCGGCGAAAGCTCGTTGCAGCTAACGCCTCTCCCAATTGGCATCACTTCGCGCAAGTGGAAGTGTACGGCCAATTCGTCTAGATTGCGCACAAAGTCGCGAAGTTCTGGGTAATTGCGGCCTGTGACCGTCACGCTGAGCGTAACGCGGAGGCCACATTCGATGAGCATCTCGATCGCCCGCATCGCCGCGCGATACGCTCCACGACCTCGGACCTCGTCGTTTAGCGCTTCTGGGCCCTCGAGGCTCACCTGCACGTATGCCAATCCACATGACTTTAGACGGCGGACATAGTCGCAGGACATGCGGAGCCCGTTGGTCATCAGGAGCGCGGCACAAGAATGCCTGCGGGAAATATGTTCCACCAGTTCGGGCAGGTCGTGACGCAGCGTCGGCTCGCCGCCAGACAGATGGAAGGCAGGCCTTGCACGCAGTTCAGCGCAGAACTCGACAACTCGATCGATTCGGTGGAACAGCTCCCTCGTGGTGGGCGGAGGCGCATGAACATCCCCTGCGCCGTAGCAATGGCTACAACGAAGATTGCAGTCGTCCAGCAGCTGTAATTGTACGGAGAAGCGGTCCGTTCGCATCGGTTTCGATTGGTTCTTTGTGACAGACACGTCAGTGCATGCCGCCGCAAGCTCCACTCATGGAGCTCGGTGGTTCGCGCATCTTTTTCCGACGCTGCACCGAAGACCTACCGTCTCCGCCAGAGGACTCATCGGGACTGACGGGGGCATCGCGAGTTAGGTGCCATTGTCTGGGCTCCTCAACATTGTCATTCGGTGGACATCGACCATTCGACGCGGACATGCTTCCACAAGATCCCGGGGCTCCCTGGGGATCGGCGGGGGCGCCTGGATTGCAGGGCGGCTGGTGCCGGCTGTAGCCCCGGTGGGCGCTTCCTGCGCAAGCCGAGGTGGCGGCGTTCAGCATCAAGGTCAACAGCTGAATCAAGCGTCTGGCGTTCATGGCATTCAATGGGCAATTCTCGATCGTCACCAGGGATGGGTTGGGACGGCCCATCTTGGGTCAGGGCGCGCCTCGAGAAGAATTCGGCGATGAGCAACGCCTCGGTTAGGCGCGAGCGAGGGCGGTTGTGACCGAAAATCGTCTCGAGGTTGCGGATTGCCTAACGGGCGCTTTCGTCTAGCGGGCCGAGGTAACGGGTAGGGGAAGTCGCGGTGCGGTACGGTGGGGAAACACTTTCGAAACACAGCTGCGGCGCACAATACCGGAGTTGGCGGCTAGGCTCGCACGCACCGCTACCGTAGACAGGTGGACATCTAGGAGGGATCCCCGTGAATCGACGAAGTACCGTTCTTTTCGTTGTCTCGATTTTGGCACTCGACGTGGCGTGTTCATCGTCACCTCCACCGAAGGCGCCAGGCACGAATCCAGGTGACATGAGCGCGGAGGAGCACGAGAAAAAAGCTGCCCAGCACGAGCAAATGTCGGCTGAGCATGAAGAAGAGGCCAATTCAGTGGGCACCACCGGCCGCACGCCGCTTTCCGAAGAAGCATTGCGCAAGCAGCACGAAGACGCAGCGACGCGCGAGAAGGACGTCGCTCAGCAACATCACGATGCTGCGGATAAGGCCTCAAAGCCCTAAGCAATGGCATTAAAGCGCCAATCGGTTTGATTACCGTCACGAAAACGCCGAAACCGAAGCGAGCCGAGCGCCCCGAGGAGCGAGCACCGGAAGACTACTAGCGGTCATCTGAGGAGCACAGCGACGAGGCCGCTCGGCGCAGCGAGAGGATTGGCGTTTGCAGTAGGCAATTCAAACCGATTGGCGCTCTAGACCTGCTCGCATCGAAGCGGTCTCCGTTGGGTCACTTCGATGCGTCGTTATCAGCGCTTGCTTGAGGAGATTGACTCGGTCCTTGCTTTCATTCCGCCTCCACCGGCTACGAGCTTTGCGCTCATACAGGAGAGGCTAACGAGGTCGTAACGACAAGAGCGCGCAGCGATCAGTGTCCCTCTGCCACGCGCTCCATCGAGTGTGTCTACGTTCAGTCCGTCAGGAAGACGGCGTTCGGATCGACGAGGTACTTCCACCAGTCGTTGAACTTGCCGTCGGGGCCCACGCCTTCTGCTGCGGGCAGGTGCCGGTACCACCACGTCTGGTAGCCCACTTGATTGCAGCCCCATTCGGCGCAGGTGATGGGCCGCAGGACGGTCGACGGCGTGTGGAGGTTCGGGTACGTGAGGAAGTCGTCACAGAAGGTCTGGGCGACGCTCGCGTTGTCCCACTGGTAGTCCTGTGTGGCGTTCGGCGGATAGTGCGCGGAGCCGCAACCGCTGTAACCGAAGGACGGCGATTGCGCGGCGACGAGCGCAAACTTGTCCCAATTGTGCTGCATTCGGTTCTCTTGCCACCCACCGTACACGCGGCTCATCGTCGACTCCGTGCGATGGTGGAAGTCTTCGATCATCTCGGCGAGCCCGCGCTCGTAGCTGAAGCCCATGATGGGGAGCAGCTTCTGGCACGTGGTACCGGTCACGGGCGAAGAATTGTACCAGTAAGCATTCGGACCCGCGAGGGTCGACTCCCAATTGCCGAAGTACGGAGCGCCAAAGATCCAGATTTCGTCGATGAGTCCAGCGTTGACCTTCTCGCAGCCGCCTTCCGCCGTGAGAAACGCGTTGTAGTCGAAGTTGTCCGGCATGTGGCAAAGCGAACGGTCGTTCCAGCAGGCGAGGTAGCTCTCCGTCGTGTAACGGAAGCCGTCGACTTTCACCGGGTACTCGTCGCGCTCGGCCACGATGGTGACGTCGAAGGAGACGCGACCGTTGGTCGTCGTCGTAAACCAGTTCTTGTACTGCTCGATGAGATCGAGGGGATTGTTCCATCCCATGAATGCGGAGAGTCGGACCGTGCCCCCGCCCGCAGCCGGAACCATCGGATCCTGAATGACCGCCATCACCTTCTTGCGGTAAGTCGGTGCGCTCGTGCCCTGGCACGCGGCGCCGAAGGCATTGAATTGCTGTTCAACGCTTTTTTGTAGGTTATTCAGGTTTACGTTGTCCGGCGAAAACGTGCACCCACTGCGACTCGCGCGAAGGGAATAGGAGCCCGCATTGAGGCCCGTGAACGCGTAGCGTCCGTTCGAGTCCGTCGTCGCCGTGCGCCAAGCATTCCCCGACAGGGTTACCGTAACTCCAGACACGTTCCGCCCCGATGCGTCTCGAACGACCCCTTGTACCGTGATGGGCTGCGTCAGACCTTCCGAGATCGAACTTACCGTGTCGTCTTCGGTTTGGGCACAAGCCGGGATCGCGACAGCAGCCAATACGCCGAGAGCCAAGACATTTGCGCGAGACAAATTGCGTAACAGATTCATGATCTATCCTCCCTTGATGATGAACGCGGCTACCCCAACGCCGATCGCTGATCGCTGATCGCTGATCGCTGATCGCTGATCGCTGATCGCCGAACGCCGAACGAGTGGATCAACCGTGTCTTCGAAGAGTGAGAGGACGGGGGACGCGAATACCTTACAAAGAATCGTCCGCGCCTGGTTCGATGTTGGTGCGGCTTGCGGACTCGACGGATCTTCGACGAGCTGACTCGACGAGCTGACTCGACGAGCTGACTCGACGAGCTGACTCGACGGATCTTCGAGGCGTTCTCGTCGAGGACTCGGCGGGCGGTAGCCGGATCGGAGCCTTCGACTTCAGAGCGACCCTTTGGCCGAGCAATTCTGTAGAACCGGTCTCACAGGCCGTCGTGGGTTGCCCGCGGTTGGGATCGAAACCGCAGAATTACGAAGGTATTCCGCGGCTAGCGCGCGGTACTGAGCGGCGACTCCGCTGGTTTGTGAGGCCGCGTCTAGCGTGATTCTTCCCCCTGCGATAGACAGGTCACCGCATGGTCTTCGCCTTCGTTTTCGCAGCCGCTATCGTCGGATCCGTTGCGATCGAGAGCGACCTGACCTGCCCGACCTCGGAAGGCATCGCCGCACCCTTGCCGCGTCTCCTCGGGACCCCAGAATCCGTAGAAACAAAGGCAACTGGCGTCGAGCCTAGGTTCGTTGCTCGGCTCACCGACGTAGGCGAGTTTCTGTACTTGCGGGTCAGTCAGAACGACAAATCACTCCTTTGTGAGCGCTCCTTCGAGAAGCCCGCAGAAGCGGCGGAAGATCGCTGTAGCGGGTTGGCGCAGGCGATTGCAATCGCCGTGGCCTCGTGTCTGCCTGCCCCCGTAAGGGCCGCAGACGACGCGACGTCCGCGGTGCAGACGAGCAGCGAAATATCGCCGCGTCCACGTTGGGCTTTGGCCCTTCGTGCGGGCGCCGCTTACGGAAAAGACTTCCTTGGGCTCGGGGAATTGGACTTCGACTATTCGGGCACCTGGTGGATGTTCGGCGGCAGACTGCGGGCCACGAGCGTCACGACGCACTCGATTTCCTTCGACCAAGCTGCGGAGCTCGGTCAGATCCGCTGGCATCGACAAGCGTTCCTGATGGGGCCCGGGTGGCACAGCAATCCCCAGCGGCCCTTTCAACTGCAGATCGCGCTCCGGTTCGGTGGGGCTTGGTTCAGGGCGAACAGCGAGGGCTTCGACGAGGATTTCACCCGTCACCGGTTCGTTCCGGTGATTGCCCCGAGCGTGCTCGGGCGACGCTGCTGGGGGGCATGGTGTCTGGAAATGGACGTGGAAACGGATCTGTGGCCCAGTCCACTCCGTCTGGCGGTTGCCCAGAAGGGAGCCATAGGTGAAGCAACCTCGCGCAAATACCTCGAGATCCCGAGATTGGAGGTCGGCGCGACGCTCGGGATCGGCGTGCGGTTCTAGGCGGCAAGGTTCCCGCAATTCGTGAAAACGTCCGGCCGCTGAAGTTTGTTCGTAAGGTTTTGGCGGGAAGCGGACTCTGAGAGGGCAACGTGAACGTGCGCGTTGTCAACCTTACGTCTCCGTACCCGACGCCGGGGAGCGTCGCGTGCGGAGCCTGGACCGGTGAGCGAGTCGCGGTCGAGCGCGCCGCTCTCGACTTCACGGAGGTCTACCGCGCGCACGTTCAGCAGGTGGCGTCTTGGGTCGCCAAGCTCGTCGGACCCGAGGCAGACGTGGAGGACGTCGTGCACGACGTCTTTACCATCGTGCACCGCAAGCTCCACGGCTTCCGCGGTGAGTCCAAACTCACGACGTGGCTCTATCGCATCACGCTCCGAGTGTCGCGACGGCACCGACGTCGGCGCAGCCTCCTTCGTTTTTGGTTTGGGGCCAGTGACTTCGACTCCGTTGCGAACGTCCGTGATTCACGTCCGGGCCCCGACGAATCCCTCGAAGCACGCGCGGCCGCTCGACTCGTCCATCAGGCACTCGAGGGGCTGAGTAGCCGCCACCGCGAGGCCTTCGTCCTGTTCGAACTCGAAGGGCAGAGCGGTGAAGAGGTTGCCGAAATCCTGGAGACGAAGGTGTCGACGGTTTGGGTTTGGCTCCATCGCGCGCGTGCGCAGTTTTGCAGCGAGATCGAGCGTCTCAACGGCAAGAGGCAGCCATGAATGTGAGCCCTTGTCGCGAACGCTTGAGCGAAAACGATACGGTCGTGGGCGCGCTCTTGCGCGCCTATCCGTCGCCACCCAGGCTTGCCCCGGCTCGCGTCGTCGCCCTTCGGGAACGGCTTGTCGACGACGTGCGGCGTCACCAACGTCGGAAGGTCGCGTTCGTTGCCTGCGCGTCCGCGTGCACGATCGTCGTTGCCGTTGCCTCCTTGATCCGGTTTTCAGCGCCCGCCGAGCGTGCGATTACCGTCGCTCCTGAATTGCAGGGAGTTGCGGTGCGTAGCGAACGGTCCGGCGTGTCAACGACGAGCGATGGGGCGAGGGAGCCTGCCGAACCAGCCGAGCATCGCGGACCGCTACCGAGCGGAATCGATGCAACGGGCTCTCCGGAGGAGCCCTTCGCTTCACGGCGCGCCGCCAACCGTTCGACCCCTCCTTCCAGCCACGACGAAGCTCCCAAGCCACCGGGGCACGCCGGGGCCGACGCTCCGACGAGACTATCGCAACCGCTCGTCGCCGCGGAGCCGAGCGCGACGACGTCGACGGAACCGAGTGCCGATTCTCGCGCCGAACATTGCCGTTCAACGGCAGGGGCCGACTCGGGCGACAGAGCCGAATCCGTCGTCACTCGATGGCGTGACCACGCCGGGCAAGACCCAAAGCACGTCGCCGGATGCGTCCCGGGCGAGTCGGCTCGAACGCGAATCCTCGATGCTCGCCGAGGCTCTCGTCGCCTTGCGACGCGAGCGTTCGCCCGCGAAAGCCATCGCCAAGCTCGATGCCTATGATGCTGCGTTTCCACGCGGATCCTTGCGCGGGGAGGCCAGCGTGGCTCGCATCGACGCACTGCTGGCCCTGAACCGGAACGTCGAAGCGCTGAATCAGTTGCAGCGACTCCCGATCATGTCACTGCCGAGAGGCAGTGAGTTGCGCGTGGTTCGCGCGGAACTGGCAGCGCGCCAAGGTCGTTGCGACGCGGCCACGACGGACGCGAACGCCACGCTGACACAATCAACGACCGGCGCGCTCGCCGCAAGAGCCAGACGTGTGCTCGCAAGCTGCACGAACCCATAGAGAATTGGAATGAAGACACCATCGAATCGCGCCTCAACGGGCTGGTTACTCTCGAGCGCTCTCGCCATCACGGGTTGCTTTGGCGAGACCTTACTCGTGGGGCGCAACGAGGAAGGGCGCGCGGATCCCGACGTGAACGTCAACGGTGGTTCCTTCGGTTACGGTTCGAGTTCATCGACGGACGCTCGTTTGGGTGAGGGAGGTTCGTCGGGGATGACCTCGGGCGGCGCCGCAGCGAACGGATCCTCGGGCGAGGGAGGTCGCGCAAGCATCGACACTCGAATCGTCGGCAATGTGGGTGGAACTGGTGCTGCTTCGGGTGGGACGTCGGGCAACACCGGAGGACGCGCGACGGACGCGGGCGGGGCGCCGCAAACCTCGGTTACTGCCGTTGGCGGCGCTGCTGCTGGAGGGACGACTTCCGTTTCAGCGGCGCTCGTGCGACGCGTTCAAGTCGTCATCTTGGATCCCTTCCTCGATGCGTCGCAACGGCATGCGGTGTCGGACGAACTCGCGGATCGCCTCGGGATCGATCCGCAACCCGAGCGGTTGGTCGAGGAGTACAAACAATGGCTGTCCGCGATCTCCAACGGACGGATCCGCATCGAGACTACGGTGTCCTATCAGCGAGCCTTCCCGCTCATGCTCAACGACGCCGATGAAACCGTCGCGAACGAGCCAAATGCGACGCGTTTTCAGTACACACCAGCGAGCTACCTGGAGTGCCTGAATTCACCAGAGACCCATTGTCACAACCCCGACCGCATCGATTACGTGAGCGTCTTGAAGGATGCCTTTTCGTGCGAGGCGGTCAATCAGAACGCCATCGACGAAGTCTGGCTCTTCGGCGCTCCCTACTTCGGTTTCTACGCGGCTCGGCTGACGGGGCCCGGGGCCTTTTACTATAGCGCTCCGTCTCTCGCGGGAACTACGTGCAATCGCATCGTTCCCATCATGGGCTTCAATTTCGAACGCACGCTGACGGAAATGGCGACGGATTTCCACTTCCGCGCCGAGGCGACGATGAACCACGTCTACGGCTCCGTCGCGGCACAAACGAGCGCGTGGACCCAGTTCTCCGCCAACTGTGGCAACTCCTGCTACGCCGTCAATTCCTCCGAGCTCTTCGTGTACACGGATCCCAAGTCGGTCGAATCGTATTGTGACGACTTTCTTGCGTATCCGAATCTGCCGAATCCTCCGCGAAGGGTGTCCGTCAACGGCGATACTTGGGGGAACTCGGACTTGGGTTTTCGAACCTGGTGGTTCAAGCACCTGCCCGCAGCTCCTGGGCGTGACGCCTTTGGCAAGTTGAACGACTGGTGGCAGTACGTGATGGACGCCAATTTGGCGGCACGCGACGCGGGCCTGACCGTAACACCCTGACGCGCCGACGGTCACCCGTCATGCAGAGCCTACCGCGCCCGAGGTTGCGCGACGGGCTCCGTGTGCACCCCTGTGACGTGACGAAAGTGCAGTCGCGTGGACGTTACGTGGGTTCGTTAGCTACCGGGTTCTTCGAGCCGTCGTGACGTTCGTCGCGATCCAATGGCGATTCGCAACATCGTGGAGATGCTCGCGAGCGCAATGAACGTCTCGAGCAACACGCCGCCGATGGACCCACTGATGATATTGTTCACGAGCCAGAGGATGGTGCTCACCAGCACCAAGAGCCGCATCGGGATCCCCTTCATCATGAAGAGCCCCCAAGTCCCGAGACAGGAGCCCACCACCGGCAGCCACCCTACAGGTGATCGAACCAAGAGGAAGCCGAGCGCAAGAGACGTAGCCATCGCCACGATCGCGAGTCGCCAGGAGCGATAGCGCAGGCTGAGTAGATTGCGAACTGCCGACACCCCTGCGCTCGATGCAGCCGGTAAGTTTCCCAAGAGTACGAAGTGCACGACGTAAACGGCACACTCCAGGATTAGAAACAGCTTCAATCGGCGATCGTCCCGCTGCAGAAACGCCGTGATCCCCAAGACGAACGCGGCGTAGCCAGCCAATTGAGTCGGTGAAAGGAATTGCGAAATCGTTAGGTGTGGCATCGAGCGAGTGGAGAGCGCTGATTGGCGACCAGCGTGAGATGAAGGGCGTCGAGCCTGCCAGACCACGTTGTCACCTGCAAGGTGACCGACGTTCAAACGGAACTCGTTTGCAGCGAGGACGAGACCGGTTGAAAGTCCAAGCGTCCTATCGACGACGGGCTCTGCGCGCGAACGTGCCCTTCGAACGACTCGCGATCGTTGTCACGACGCACAGACAAATCCTTCATCATCGGTCCCAATTGCCGACTCGTCAGGTATCCCGAGTTCAAAGCCGATGCTCGCCCAATTCCGTATGGCGAAGGCTCGAGCGATGGGGAGCTACGTCGTCGACGCTACCGGATGGATGTCTCGCGCGAGTCACCATGCCGCGTTCGAGTGGCTCGGCATTCCCGCGTTGCAGTTCCATAGGTTCGTTGGAAACGAACCGGATCCGGTGAACTCCGTCGACGATCGAATTCCGTTGCTGCGCGAGCTCCGTATGCGTCGTGAGCGCGCATCAGCCTTGGGCGACTTGCCCCCAAGACGTTATCGAGGAACCAACACCCCAGTTGTTGCGAGCGATCTTCCTTGTCAGTGCGAAGCTCGTCGTGTGACAATCCCGTGTGGATGCGCGCCGTGAAGCGTTCGATCGCCTCGGTGCGAAGCGTGTGAGCGCCTTGGTGCGAATCTCGATGGTGGGAAATATGCGAGGGCAATGGTGCCCTCGATGGTGGGAAACACGAGGGCAATGCCGTCCTCGAACGATGGGAGGATGCCGTGTCAGACGAGCAGATCAAGAAGCTGGAACTTCGAATCGTCGAGCTCGAAAAGAAGCTCGAATCCGCAACGAAACGCAGCGCCGTCGGGTCGTTGAGCGAGGAAGAGATCAAGGCCTACAACAAGGTGCGGGAAGCGATTGCTGCCGATTGGGGCGACTTCTGCGGTATCAACGATTGCTTCCGATGCATCGTCGTGCGTTGCGGCGGCGGTGGTGGAGTCGGTCGCTGCATCGTTCGCTGCATCAACGAGTGCTCCTGCGGTCCTTGTGCGATCTCCTTCGGTGACTACGCGACGAATGGCCTCGGCCGTTTTGGCGGAATGGGTGGATAATCCACGAAATTGGGCTCTGCCCGTGCGCGACCCCCGGATGCAGCAATACCATGACGTATTGTGGGTCCGGGCGTCGCGTGTGGGTTTCGAGCGAGGTACCAACCATGCACTATCGTCTCGTCCCCGATATCGAAATCGTAGAGCTGCCCGACTCGGCCGTTCTCTTTCGTTCCGAGTCCGTTCAGGTGAAACTCGAGGGACCGTCGGCGCGGTTCTTCGTAGACGTCATTTTGCCGAGGGTGCGTGAGCCTTCGTCGGAAGCGTCGGTCGTCGCGTCCGCAAGCGGATACGACCCTTCGAGTGTTCGGGAAGTGCTCGCCAATCTGGTGAACGTCGGAGTCCTCGAAGCCGAAGTGGAGCTGGCCTCGTTCGACTCCTGTGGCACCGAGCCATTTCTCGAATTTCTCGCGTCGAACGGGATCGCTCGCATCGACGCGGACCGTCGCCTCCGCAAGCTCCGTATCGCGGTATTCGGACTCGAAGGCATTGGTGGACACGCGGCTTCAGTTTTTGCCAAAGCGAACGTGGGCCACCTTACGTTGATCGATCCATTTCCGCTCGAGAAGGGCGATCAGAGTGGTTGTTGGTCCGACGTGGCAGACGCCCCTGACCGCTTACGACAAGATGCCGTTCGGCGAGCACTCCTGCGGCAGAGTCCCTCGACGGACGTCGCGCTGTTCGAGGGAGGGGAGCTCACTCGTGAGTCGGTGACCGAGATCTCTCGCGCTCACGATCTCGTGATTTCGACGTTCGATCGCGGCTTTCTGGCGTGTCATCAGTGGCTCAATCGAGCGAGCCTCGCTCACGGCACACCGACGCTCTATGGCGAATATTCCGGCACACGTGCGCTTCTCGGGCCCCTCGTGCTTCCGGGTGAATCCGCTTGCTACTTGTGTTGGCGCATGCGCCACATTGCGACCCGAGAACACTTCGACGAAGCCATGGCGTACGAGGAGCACAATTACCGGCAAGAGCAGCCTCGCCAACGGCTTCGACCTGCACTCCCCGGTATGGCCGAAGTAGCGGGAGGAATGCTCGCCCTCGAAGGGCTCACGCTCTTACTCGGCTTCGGCGTTCCTCGCTTGGGGAACGGGATCCTGATCTTCGACGCCCAGTCCTTGTCCCTCGAACCTCACCAGTTCCTACGCCGTCCCGATTGTCCCGCCTGTCACGGGATCTCGACGGCAGTGAAGCGGGGTCATGTCCAACTCTCGGCCTAAACGAACCGTGCTCGAATCGAGCGTCGTCCTTCCTCGGTTGGTCAGCCCTTGGTGCGGCGTGGTGCGGTCCCTGAAGCGCATCTACAAGGAGCCTTCGGAACCGGAGCTCCCGTACGTGTATCGAGCAGAGCTCTCCAACCACCGCTTCGTCGGGGGATCCCATCAGAAGCCGGTGATTTGCTCCGGAAAGGGCTTCACCCACGAGCAGGCGCAGATGAGTGCACTCGGGGAGTCCGTCGAGCGCTACTCCGGGAGTTGCTGGTCGAAGTCGAACGTGACGTACGATTCCTACGGGCACCTCGAGGGGACGGTGCTCGATCCCCGCTCGCTGGTGCTTTACACGGAAACCCAGTACGAGCGGCTTTCCTATGCTCCGTTCCGTGAAGACAGTGTTCTTGGGTGGGTACGGGGCACACGCGCCTTCGATCAGGCGCCGGTGTGGATCCCGGCACTCGCGGTCGATTTCGAGCTACGAGACTCACGCTCGAACGGAGTTTCTTTCTCCGGTCACCTCCAACGGCTTAGCGACGGCAAGCACACCAGGCGAAGCACTGTTGCGCGCAACGTACGAGCTCATCGAGCGGGACGCATTCCTGATCGCGTGGATGCATCGACTCCCGGGGACCCGCTTGGATTGGGAGAGTCACGGTGAGAAAGCCGTCGTTGGACTGTGCCGAGCCTACGAGCGTCGAGGGGTCGACATCGAACTCTATCGCCTGCCTACGGATACGTCGGTGCACGTCGTCATGGCGCTCGGCATTCAACGCCAGGGACACGGGCCGGCGGTCGTCGTTGGTCTTGGTGCGTCCTTGTCTTTGTCGGCTGCCGCACGCAGTGCCGTCCTCGAGGTCGCCCAGGTACGACCGGCTCTGCGAATTCGAATGAACGCGGCGGAAACTCGGGAGCGCATGGCCCTCTTGCTCGCCGATCCGACCCGCGTCGCGGAGCTCGAGGATCACGATCTCTTGTACGCGAGCCCCGAGATGCTCCGCGAGTTCGAGTTTTTGCGCTCCTCTCCGCGCGGCAATCACCCATGGGACGAGCAACGCCGTAGGCCTGGCCATGTACCAGGTGACCTGCCAGGTGATACGCTTGGCGATTCGCACCACGCGATGAACGACGCGCACGTCGATGCACGCGCCGTGATGCACGTCGATGCACGCGCCGCACACGACGCGACCTGCGACGACGGGCCCGCCGCACACGCCGCACACGCCGCACACGACGCGACCTGCGACGACGGGCACGAACGAGAGCTCTCGATGTTGGTGGAGGAGCTACGTGGGCTTGGGCACGAGCTCCTCTTCGTCGATGTATCTCCCCCGGACATGGTTGAACTGGGGTTTTATACCGTACGTGCGATTTTGCCGCATTTTCAGCCAATTCACTTCGGCGCACGCGAGCCGCGTCTCGGTGGCGAACGCCTCTTGCAACTGCCGAAACAACTCGGATTACGGTCGAAGGTGGCCACGCTCGATGAGCTCAATCCGATGCCGCACCCGCTGTCATAGTCCCATGACCTCACCATTTCGCTTCCGATCTCCCGAGACCTGGCGTTTCCACGAGCATACGTCTCGATGGACCTTCAATACCGTCGCCAAATCCGAAGAGGGAATTCCCGTACCCAGTCGCGAAGATCCGCTGGCCCCGTTTCTGAGGCTTCCAGAACCTGCTCATGATCCGGCTCTCGAAGCGCTGCTTCAGCGGCGTTTCAGCTGCCGTCACTACGCGAAGGATGCCGTCTCAATCGAGGGATTGAGCTCGGTGCTTCATCGCGCCTACGGGGTTCTCGGATCCAGTCGGATGGGCGACATGGAAATGCTCGAGCGACCGGTGCCGTCGGGAGGGGGAATGTACCCGCTCGAACTCTATGTCATCGCCTTGAACGTCACCGCATTGAATAACGGCATCTATCATTACGTGCCGATCGGTTCGGGGCTGGAGCTGCGTTGCGAAGTGACCGTGCCGTCGGCGTTACTCACCTATCTCTTCATGGGACAACCGCTCGTGGCTCAGGCTGCGTTCGTGTGCGTGATCACGGCGGAATTTTCGCGGCTCATGCGCAAGTACGGCGACAGAGGCTACCGTTACGTTCTGTTCGAAGCGGGGCACGTTGCACAAAACGTCAATCTCGCCGCCGCGAGTCTAGGCCTCGGTAGCTGTAATCTGGGAGGCTTTTTCGATCGTGAATTGGGGCAGCTCCTCGAGCTCGATCTGGAAGAAGAATTCCCTTTGTACGGGATAGCTGTTGGTGTCCCACCGAATTTGGAGCGCACGGAGCTTCGCCACGTGGTGGAGTGAACGTCCGTCGGCTTCGAGCAATCGATGAAGGAGGTTTCCGATGAGAAGCGCGAGAGTATCACGGTGGATCGAGTTGCGTGGGAGGCTTCGGGTTTCGACTGGAGTCGTCGTAGGCAGCGGTCTCGCTTTCGCGTGCCAAGATTACGACCCGCAAGAGCGCGAAGCCCGAGTCGAGCAGCCCGTGGCGTTCGACGTGGATGTGCCGGCGCGGGAGCTTTCCGCTCGCCGTCCTTTGGCCTGCGACGTAGCGGCACCTCGAACCCTGGATGGCCGATGTAACAACGTCTTCGAGCCGAGCCTCGGCGCAGCCGAGACCCCATTTCGCTACCTAGTGGGGCAGCGCTATCTTCGGGGACCGAACGAAGTGCTCTACTTCATGAGCGAGCGGCCCGTGCCGTCCGACGGAACCAATCATTTCCCGTACGTGCCAACGGCGGCCGCGCCGAGCGGAACTTGTGGTCCTAGTGGCTACGAGCCCGCGTGCAAATTTACGATCGTTCCGGTGGAGATCCATGGGTTTGGTCCACGAGCGCCGTACAACGCGCGGGTTCTTTCGAACGCTCTACATGCTCTCGATGCGCCGTTCGCTCCTCCCGCACCGTTACCCGAACCTGCCGGTCTCACGCACCTGGCAGCCCATTTCTCGGCGTTTCTCGCGCATGACGTGCAGAAGCTCGCAGCCTCCGTCACGCCGCGGCGCACGAGACATGGGTTTGCCAATCAGTCGGATCCGGCGAATGCGACGGTGCTGAGCGGCGTTCCCGTGGTCGAACCGTTCGACATCTTCAACGTCGTTCCCGTCTACACTCCCGCGGGCGTTCCCGAGCCTCCGAGCTATCGAGCCATCATCATCTCGGGCCCGATCCCGAGGCGAACCTTCAATGTTTCGGGGCCCGCTCTCGACTTCGACAATTCGGCAACTCCGTACGTCGACGTAGACACCCTTTACGGACATAGTGCTGCTGCCCTCTCGCGCCTCCGTTCTAGCGGCGGAAGGTTTTTGCTCACGGAAATGCAATCCCCGGCGGTGGGTCCAATTCCGCCATTGAAGCTGTCGGGGCTGCCGCCAAGCTTCGCCGAAACTGGATTGCGCGACGAGAGTGCGCTCGATGGAATCGAGGCGTATACCCCATCGGTCGTCGATGAACGAAACCTCAGCACGATCGGCACGTTCGCCGTTCAGTTGCTCTGGATTCGCTTTCACAATGCCATGGCAGAGCGCTGCCACGACCGGCACCCGGAGCTGAACCCCGCGACCGGTGACGGCGACGATGCCCTCTTCGAGTGCGCCAGGAAGTGGACCATTGCCGTCTATCAGCATGTCGTGTTCGACGAATTCCTTCCGGCGTTGATAGGGCGCTCTCTACCGCCCTACAGGGGCTATCGACCTTGGGTAGATCCACAAATTGATCTCGAGACCATCCTCGGCCCATTGTCGCTACACAGCACGCCTGCGGAATTGTCTCCCATTGCGCGTCGCGACGGAACTTGGGACGAACGAATGCACATATCGCTCGTCGGGCAGCCAAGTCCGCCCCCGGGGGCCTATCCGTTCATTGGAAGTCTATTCCCGATAAAGGCGGCCTCGGCGGCGTTCTACTTCGCCTTGGCCGGGATCCCGACGCCGCTCGGAGATCCGACCGTACCCGGGACACCTTGGCGTTTGCTCGAGGATCCATTGTCCCAAATCACGCGTGGTTTGGCCTTCTTTGCTCATGAGCGTAACGATCTGACGGTCATCGACTCTCAACGAAATATCCCTGCAAACTACGGATTGGATCTGATCGCTCACAGTGTTTCTCGAAACCAGCAACTCGGCGTCGCATATTACTACGAGGTTCGGGAGGCGATGCTTCCGGGGCAAGAGGGGAAGATCTGACGGTCAACCGGGGTGTCCCAGATGGCTCGAGTTCGCAGATGATGCAGAAGATCCAGTCGCTTGCTTCGAACGGATCACCAAGGATCCGCGTCTGGCCGAGCAGATCCGCGAGCGACTGGAGAACCCGTGGCTCGGCGTGCGTGCGAAGGTGAAGCATCTCCCCATCATCAGTGGCGTTCTGATGGAGCCGAGAAGCTCGACGGGGATCTTTGGTCCCACGGGAATCGCTCTCATGGTGGAACAGTTTCGTCGGAGCCGCGACGGAGATCGCTACTATTATCGCAATCGGTTTTCTATGGCCGAGCAGACGGAGGTCGACGCATATACGATGGCGAAAGTCATTCGCACGGTGCTCGGGGCCGACGTCGGGGTTCAAGAGAACGTGTTTCACGTGCCCCCAGCTGGCTTTTTTCCGTAAGCCTCGGTCTCTACGAATGCGGCCCTGGTATCGAATCGACGAGCCTCGTTTCCCACTAGCACCGACGAGGTTCGTCGATTGGGCAACCCATCGTGGCACCTATGCGATTGATTCCGCTGTCTCACGATCGTCGCGGAGGACCAATGCAATGGCTTCTTCGAGCTCCGCTGCCTTGAACGGCTTCTGCACCAGGCGAGTTCCGTCTTCCAGGACGCCCTGTCCCGCGATGATCTCGGCACTATAGCCGGACATGTACAGACATCGCATCTTGGGATACAGCGCGCGCACTTGTTCGAACAACTGTCGACCGTTCATGTCGGGCATAACGACGTCGGTCAGGAGGAGGCTGATCTCGCCTCCGAGTCGGTGGATGACCTGCAACGCCTCGAGTGGACCCGCGGCTGTGAACACTTCGTAACCCAAGGTCTTCAACATGGTGGCGATCAGGCGCATGACGCGGGGTTCGTCCTCCACGAGCAGAATCGAAACTCGTTCGGTCGACGGTTTGAGGCGGCGCGTTGGAACGGTTCCGGAGATGGCGTCACTCGGACACCGAGGAAAGTAGAGACGAAAGGTGCTTCCCTTGCCTGGTGTGCTGTCCACCTCGACGAATCCACCGTTTTGAGTGACCACGCCGTACACTGTCGCCAACCCGAGCCCGGGACCGGACCTTCCTCCCTTCGTGCTGAAGAAGGGCTCGAAGACGTGCTTCTTCGTGTCTTCGTCCATTCCACATCCCGTGTCGCTCACGGCGAGACAGACGTAATCGCGATGCACCAGATCTCCGGGGGCGAGTGCTCCTTCCGAATCGACCAGTGTCCGTGCGTGACTCCCCTGGGTGGTCGAGATTGAAAGATGCCCACCATTGGGCATGGCATCTCGTGCGTTGACGCATAAATTGGCGACAATCTGATCGAACTGCGTCGGATCGACACGCACGTTCCAAAGCTCGTGCGTGGGTTTCCAGACGAGATCGATATGCTCCCCGAGCAGACGCTTGAGCATGTGGAGCATGCGTTCGATGGCCGCATTCACGTCGAGGACCTTGGGGGTCGTGCGCTGCTTGCGCGCAAAGGCAAGGAGTTGACTCGTCAACGCCGCCGAGCGCTCAGCAGCACCACGTACGTCGAGGAGGCTCTCACGCATTCCGGGGGCCAGAGTCGGATCGCTCAAGAGCAGCTCGGCCTGTCCGAGGATTACGGCGAGCATGTTGTTGAAGTCATGAGCAACCCCGCCAGCGAGTCGTCCCACGGCCTCGAGTCGCTGTGCGTGATAGAGTCGTGTCTCGAGTGCAGTTCGCTCACGCTCGGTGCGCTTCTGCTCCGTTACGTCCCTCACCGTTACTGCAAAGCGTCCGCCTCGACTCGGCCAATAGAGCGCGCTCGCTTCGATGTCGATGGTGCGTTCGTCCTTACGGCGAAGGCGAGTTTCGAAGCGCCCCTTACCCTTGGTGACGACCTCCGCTACGTGCCGTCGCGTCTCGTCCAAAAAGTCCGGGACGACCAAATCGAAGAATGTCAACTTAGCGAGTTCGATGCGACCGTATCCCGTCATTTCACAGAAGGTCGCATTGACGTCGCGAAAGCGTTTTTGACAGTCGGCAAAGTAGAATCCGTCCATCAGTTCGTCGAGGAGTTCGCTATATTCGCGCAAACGGGACTCGTGTCGAACCGTGTCGAGTTCGTGCGCGCAACGCAAGGCTACGATTTGCAGAACGTTCTCCGCCGTCTCGCGCATCGTGGCAGATAGCGGTGTCGTCCAGAGTACCGCAATGAGTCCGATTGGTTCACCATTCGAAGACCAGAGTGGGATCCCGATGTAACTTTCGGCGCCCATGTCGACCAGGAGACGGTCGTCGGGGAACTGACGTTGAACGTCTTGCGCGTAGCAACACAACTTGCGTCCCATGACGTTTTCGCAAGGAGTGCCTGCTAGTGCATACTCGAAATTTTGTAGAACGGTGCCGTTACCGTACATGCCAACCGTGCGCGCACTAAAACGCTCTTCGTCGAGCTCGTCGACGAGTGCCCAGGTCGCTGAGAGCGTCGTCCCCAAGAATGAGACTAGTGCGTTGAAGTAGCTCTGAGGCGACTCCGTCCAACCTTTATTCGCGACGAAGTAAAGCGCATCGAGAATTGCTTGTTCCACTTTGACTCCTCGCAAGTATGCCAACGTCTTTGAGCTTCGGTTCGTTGGCTCGCGCCTTGCGTCGGAGGCAAGCGTGACTCATCGGTTGGCGGATCTCAACGCGCGCGCATTGAGAACCGCCGACCTGACGGGCGTGGCATTCACGCACTCTCACCTCCGTTCCGGGACTGAAGAGGTGATGGTGCAAAACACGTCTGGACGCCCCGATAGACCTTGGCGATCCCTCCATATGTCCGGTTTTTTCTGGGATTCTCCTCCTACCTTGCGGGATCGTCGGCGCCTCGTGCAGGACTGTTCGGGATGCACCCTTCGAGTCACGATGCGGCCTCGCTTGTTCGTCGACCGACTGTCAGCTAGGGGGGAGGCTAGCCCGCGATTGGAGGAAGCCCCCCTTTGGCCTGATGCGCGTCCAGGAGGATATCGTTCGAACCTTCGAGGTTTCCCTGGTTCGTTGTGAACGCCGATCGTGTGAGTTCTGCCGCGATGGTTTCAGCCAATCCATTACGCAGCGACGTTTTGGGCGACCAATCGAAGATGCGTCGAGCTCGTTCGATGTCGAGTGAGTAGTCCCACAGCTCCACCTCCCGATGAGCTACGGCGCCGAAGAGCGCCCGCCCGCGGGAAAACGTCATGTCTTGCACGAATGTGGCAACCTCGCACAGGGGCACCCCTACACCACTTCCTGCGTTGACGATTGCGGCGCATTCGCGCTTCTCGACCGCTTTTACGAATAGATCGGCAAGGTCGTCGATATGTAGGAAGTCTCGACGCTGCTCACCGTTCGTCATGGGGAATTCGTCGCCTCTCACGAGTGCCGCGACGAGGCTCGGAACGAACATTCGTCCACGCTGCCCAGGGCCGTAGATGACCGACGGTCGTACTATCGTGTACGGAACGCCGTAGCGGGAGTGGTAGTACAGTACGGCAAGCTCACTCACCGCCTTGGCGTAAGCGTACGGTGTCGAAGGAGCGAGGCCCATGCTCTCCTGGAAGGGCGTTCGATTTCGACCGTACACCATGGCCGTGGACGCAAAGACGAACGCGGCGCCTTGAGTTCGGGCGAGCTCGAGCAACCGAACGACCTGATTCGATGGTGCAAGCACCTCTGGTTCGAGGAGACTCGTGTCTTCCAAACGAGGGAGAGGCCAAGCGAGGTGCACGATGGTGTCGAAGCGACCGAGCGTTGCAAGCTTTGCGGTATCGCCTTCCACATCGAGATCGCATTGCACGATCGACGAGCCGTTCTCGCGTCCTGTTTTGTAATCCGTTGCGATGACGCGCGCTCCGCTCTCCGTCAGGCGACGTGAGACCCACGCTCCGATGAATCCCGCTGCGCCGGTGATCAATACGCGTCTTTCATGGTGCATGTTCGAACCCCGCAGTTAGTGCTTTTGGCTTTGAAGCGGCGATCGCTTTTGGTGTTCGAAAGAGCCCCCAATCAACGACGGTACCGTTCGGGAGATGCTGAGCCGGATCGTCGAACAGGATGACTGCTCCGACCTCGGGATAGAGGGAACGTTCTAAGCCGTGAAAGGCGTCGCGCCACCAAGCAGCTCGATCTCCGCCGATGCCGGAGCATCCCACCTCCGCAAGAAGGATTGGTTTTGCCGAGCGCGCAGCGTCGAGATGCCACTTCAGCAACGTAGAAAACGGCGTCCATCCTCCGTTCTGCACAGCGGTTCCGTAATTGAAGAGATCGAGACCAATCCAATCCACCCACTCGTCTCCAGGCCACGCCGCGAGATCGGCGGGAGTGAACGGTGACCACACGAATGCCACGTTGTGCGCTCCCTCCGTACGGAAGCGCTTCACGAGGTGGCGAAATGCTGCTGCAATGAGTTCTGGCGAGTTTCCTCGTGCCGTGGTCCACGGGTACGCCGGATTGCCGATTTCGGTGAAATGGGCGGAGAAAGAATGGTCGCCCGACGCGGACGGCGTTACGGGCCCAGCGCACGATGTAATCGTCGAAGTCTCCTGCAACGATCCGACGAAGACCATTGCCGTTCGCCGCTTCTTTCTCCGGATGGAAAGCGGTCAGCCAAGGCTCCCAAGTGATCATGGGAACGTACCCTCGATTCGTGAGGGATTGAAGCGTCTCTACATCGAGCTCGTGTTTCGGACCGCTTCCCCAAGCCTGATAATACGAGACGATTCGCGGTTGGATGCCGAGGGCGTGGCTCTCTTCGAGGTAACCGTCTAGGGAGCCCGGGAGCTCTGGTCGGTACATGCCGAATAGGCGAGTTCCTTTCGGCGGGACGAGACGCAAGCGATCGTGAACCCGACGACGTTCGACCTGCTGATACCACGTCTCCGCGACTAACCCGACGAGAGGTGCGGAAGTTGCGCGATAAACGACGAGCATCACGAGGATGAGGATGACCGTCACGAGCACTGGTGAACGATGGCTCATGACGGAGCCCTGGACGAAGGATGATGAGAGCGGAGGCCTGTTACGAGACCGGGGACGAGGAGCAAGGCATTGACTAGGGCAAGCGTCATCATCAGCGCAGTTCCGTTCTCGGTGTGAGCAGAGGTGGCGGAGGCCCAGCCTATTGCTATGAGTGATGCGCCGATGAGAGCGATGTGCGGCAAGAGCAAGGGCAGTGGTACGCGACGGCTCCCGTCCTTCGGCGTAGGAACGTAGGGGACTTTCATTCCCAGGAGCCCAGCGATGAACCCCGAGAGGTACACGTGCCACGTTGCGCGTTCAAGGAGCATCGAGCGCCACGGGATCCCTCGTTCCTCACGGTGGGAGTACCAGCGTTGCACGACGAGCTGGACGCAAGCCGACATGGTGACGAATGGGGCGATGTGGAGGAGGAATTCAGTCAGCGAAATCTCGAGCGCACACTCGCCCGTGGACAAGAAGACGATCGGCAGCAAGAGATTGAGCGCCGCGGCCACCGCTCCAACGTAATAAGTCGACACGAGCAAATAGTGGACACGACCCAGCGTATCGAAGCGACGGCACAAGCCGAGATAATGACGGACGAGGAGGTCGGTCATTCCGGCAGCCCACTTCAACTGCTGCTTCCAGAATGCCGTCGAAATCTTCAGGAACGAGCCCAATCGAGCCGCGCCAGGGCAGATAGATGCTTCGATAACCAGCGGCATGGATGCGCATGCTCGTCAACGCATCTTCCGCCAGGTGTTCGGCGTGACCACCGATGGCATCCAGGGCTGCGCGGCGAAACGTACAGTTGGCGCCAATTGCCGTAGGAAGGCCCAATCCGTGAAGCCCCATCAAGGTGGGGCCGTAGAAACAGAAGGTTTGTTCTGCCGCTCCCCAGGCCACCCAATTCTTTCGGTGGTTGTAGTAAGCCTGCACGACCTGCACGAAACCGACCAAAGGTATCCGAGAACCAAGGCAAAACACGCTCGATGAAGTCGGGCTGCGGCACGTGGTCGGGATCGATCACGAGGACGAATTCGCTCCGCGAGTGCGAGCGAAGACAGTGATTGACCTTTCCGGCTTTTGCGCCAGGGATGTCGGTGCAGGGGACATGCGTCACCCCGAGCGACGTGCAGGCGAGTCGCAATGCCGGATCGTTGCCGCCGTCGAGCAGGAATCGTTCCGTGACGCGTGTCATCCGGGCGATAGCGCCCAGCGTACGTAAAATCATGTCCCGCGGCTCGCCCGGCATGGCGGTCGTGAATACGTCGACGGTTCTACCATCGAGGGCGTTATCGGTTTTCGCAGGACCGTTCGCCTCCGTCGGGGTGACCCAGAGATAGATCCACCATTCGTACACCGTACGCAGCGGTTTCCAGAACATGGAAAACGTGAGGAGAGCAAAGAGCCCTAGTCCTCGCCGGTGACTCGGTTCGAACGCAAAACTCGGCAAAAAACAACAGCGCATAGAGGCCGAAAAATACCAGCACGATGAGCACCGTTCGCTCCCACGGCTGAACCTTCGGCTGCAATTCATGCTCTCGTCCGACGCGCTTGGGTCGTATGGACGAGCGCGTCAGCCGTGGATAAGGGGGCTCCGTATCGGCGATGACGACCGCGCGGCGCTCCGACGGGGAATTCCTTGCCGTGTCGTCGATGTGTTTCGTTGGTGGAAAGTGCCACTGTCATGGGCCATGCCTCAAGAGCGATGGTTCGACGTTACGCTGTCGGGTTCGAAGCGATTGGAGCGGGTTTCTGTCGAGGTCTTCAGGATCTCGGCTGCTGCTCGAGTAAAGTCCGCGAGATCTTCGCGGCTGTTCGAGTGACCCGCGCGACTCCAGTTCTCGTACCATTGCACGGTGCGCGAAATCGCTTGATCGAGCGTCCACACCGGTTGCCAACCGAGGTGCCGACTCGCGCGGCTACTGTCGAGGCGGAGCGTGCCCGCTTCGTGCAAAGTGGTTCGCTCTTCGACGAATTGCGCACGCACTGCTGGCCAGAGGGCTTCGAACCGAGTGACCACGTTGCGTACGGGGGCAGCATCGCTCTCCCTTGGTCCGAAGTTCCACGCATCGGCGCAAGCCACGTCGCCACTCAGCAGTTGGCGCCCGAGGAGGAGATAACCGAGGAGCGGCTCGAGAACGTGTTGCCAGGGCCGTGTGGCGCCAGGGTGACGAATGGTCGTCGTCTCATTTCGAGCAGCGTTTCGCATCAGAATCCGGCACCAGACGATCCAACGCCCAGTCGCCACCACCGATCACGTTGCCCGCGCGTGCCGTAGCGATCAAGGTCGAGTGCTCACCACGATAGCGCGAAGACGGCCAGAAGCTTCGGCGATAGCTCGCGACGGCGAGTTCGAGACAAGCCTTCGAGGCGCTGTATCGATCGTATCCACCGAGAGGGTCGACTTCCCGGTAAGCCCAATCCCATTCTCGATTTTCGTAGACCTTGTCCGTCGTGACACAGACGATTGCTCGTACACTGGGCGTGACGCGGCAGACGTCGAGGAGCTGAAGCGAACCCAAGATGTTCGTACGAAAGGTCGTGACGGGTGTGCGGTAGCTCTCTCTCACCAGCGGCTGTGCCGCCAAGTGAAAGACTATTTCCGGTCGACTCTGCTCGAGGGCTGTCTGGACCGTCGCGACTTCGTTGATATCCCCGATGACCTGGGGGATGTCGAGTCCGAGGAGTTCCCAGTGTGACGGACTCGTTGGGGGAGGCAATGAAAGGCCCGTGACGTCAGCTCCGAGTTCGCGAAGCCATAACGTGAGCCAACTGCCTTTGAACCCAGTATGACCCGTGACGAGGACGCGTCGTCCTCTCCAGAATCCATCGAAGAGATCCATCATGACTGTCTCACCAGACCTTCCATGGGGCCGCGCCGTCGGTCCACATTTTGTTCAGGGTCACGTAGTCCTTGTAATGATCCATTGCGTGCCAGAAGCCGTCATATGGGTACATCGAGAGACGCTCCTGCTCCGCTAGGCGCCGAAAGGGAGCGTCCTCGAGTGCTGTGTCCTCGCCGTCGATGAAATCGAACACCTCGGGCGTAAAACAGAAGAAGCCGCCATTGATATGGCCGGGAAGGACCGGTTTCTCGCGAAAGCTGCGGATGGTTCCCAGGTTGTCTGCTTCCACGACGCCGAAGGTAGTGGGGAGATGCACTCCGACGAGGGTTCCGACGCTACCCGAGGTGACGTGGGTTTCGAGTACGTTACGCACGTCTACATCGGACAGACCATCGCCATAGGTGCAGAAAAAGTGGTCCTGGTCGATGTAGTGCCTCACGCGGAGGAGCCGTCCTCCCGTGTTCGTATCGACACCGGTGTACGCGAACGTGATCTCCCAGGACTCGACGTCCGCGTCGTCCACCGTACTTGGATGGTGGTATTGCCGATAAGTGGGGGAACCGACTCGCATCGTGAAGTCGTGATGACGTGAGTGGTAGCGTTCGAAGTACTCGACGATGCCTTCTCCGCGATACCCCAAGGCAAGGATGAACCTACGGACACCTCGAGCCGAATAGGCCTTCATGATGTGCCAGAGAATTGGGCGACCTCCGATTTCCACCATCGGTTTGGGGCGATCATCGGCTACGGCACGGATCCTCGTTCCCTGTCCGCCGCAGAAGATAACCGCTTGGTAGCGGGCCATCTCGTCGTTGCTCATTGCTAAAATTCCTCTATTTCGGCGTGTGTACGAACGTCAGCGTGATTCCAACCTGATTCCATGCGTCTTGCGTGAGCCAGGCGCCGGGTAGGTACGGACGAGAAAGGAGCGCACCGTCGACGGTTGCGACAACCGTGTCTCCCAAAGCGAAATCGGCTCCGAGCGAGAGCTCGGCAACGGTGAGGTGTTCGGCGCGATAGAAGATGGGTGGGTTTCCGAGCACCGGATCTTCGAATCGATAGCGTCCCGTCGAATAAAACGGCCAGCTCGCTTTCGCTCGGATCGGGCCAACCGTGAGCGCGAGCAGCCCACCAAAGGAGAATTCGTCCTGTGGCGTGGGGTAAGGGAAGTCGGTGTAGATGGGGATGCCGTTGATCAACTGGGTCGGTTGATGGCGATCGCGGCTCGCATCGGTGAATCGCATCCGGGGACCGACCGAGAGCCACCCCGAGAGGGAGTGAAGCCACCAGAAGTAGAGATCCGTGAAGAGAGTCGGCCGCAAATCGACGACGACGGGCGTCGAGGGGCGGTTGCCACCGCGCCGGTCTTCCACGGCTCCACCCAACTCCGCCCAATTTCGCTGACCGGAGTAGCCGAGCGCCGAACCAAGGATGGTCGAGCGCACGGAATGGGCGAACCAACCCGAGCGCCAGCCAGTTTTGGTCTCGACACGTGCGTGTAGTCCCGGAGTTGCGGTCGGCGACCAAACGAACTTCGCGAACAGGCTGGTGGAATCGAAGCGCGACACGTCGTCGAGTCCGATCGAGGTCAGGAGATCGAGTGGACCCGCGTGTCTCGCCCAAGTCAGCGAGGCAGCGGCGGTGGCGCGCCACCCACCCGGAATGCCGTGCAGCGCTTCGGCTCCGAATGCGTAACCGCGCAGTGTTGGCTCGATGCTATCGTCTCCACTCAGTTCGAACCGAGCGGCTGTGCGGAGATCGTAATCCCATAGTGAGAGACTGTCGTGTGCGGCGCCCGATTGGACGCGGGCATCGAGGAGTCGCTCCGCTCGCACCGTGGATGGCAAAAGGAGCGTTGCCAAGAGAGCACTCGCGAACGCATGGCGCAGGGCTCCTCCGGGACGGAGGGAGAGCCCAAATCCGGCAAATCGGAGCGACGATTGGCGAAAGGAGAAGTGACGAGACATCGGAGATAATTGGCGAGCTCTCGGAGGTGAGCTCGTTGGCTCATCTCCAAAGCGGGGATCGCGACTCGTTCACCGTCCTCGTGGGGCGGGTACTTGGGCGTCGCCCTGCTCGGGCTCACGCTCGCAAAGGTATCGACGAGGCGTATGGACGGCTCACCATTCGTACGACACGCGTCTCGGAAGCCGTCGCCCTCGGCCAGTGTCAGGGGTCTGCGAGAAGGCGAGCCGTTTTGCCGAGCTTCGGGTACCTTGGCAATTGGCCAATGTTACGACCCGTCACCACCGACGATTCCCCACCGAGAGGACAGGTTGTCGCTCTTCCGATTGGTCGGAAGGACGATGATCTGATTCGAGGACTGCGCGCCGGGGCGCCCTGGGCCAAGGCGATGTTGTTCGATCGCTTCGCGCCGATGGTGGAGCGACTCGTTCGACGTCTCATGGGAGACGATCGCCACACGGATCGAGCCGATGTCGTTCACGACGTGTTCGTCGGTGCATTTTCGTCTGCTCACGCGCTCAAGGACGCAGCGGCTCTCGTGTCGTGGATGCAGAGTGTGACCGTGCATACGGCATACAACACGATCCGTCAACGAAAGGCGCGTTCATGGCTCAGGATCTTGCCGCCCGAAGAGCTGCCGGAGCTTCCGGTTCGAGCGGCGGACGCCGATGCAGCGGAGGCCCATGCGCGAACGTATCGCGTACTTGGTCGTTTGGGTGTCGATGAACGCATCGTCTTCGTATTGCGTTTCCTCGAAGGTATGGATTTGGTCGAGGTTGCCTCGGCATGTGGCGTTTCGCTTGCAACCGTAAAGCGGCGTCTCGCCCGTGCCGAGAAGCGGTTCGTGGCTCTCGCATCACAAGATCCGATATTGACGACCTGGCTGGACGAGGGGGATCGATGGGGACGTTGACTTCGCGATTCGACCGGTTGAGTAGAACCGTGACGGCCCAATCCGATCGTCATGCAGAGGCCGACGTGACCATCGCACGCGCGCGAGAGCGACTGTTCGCGTGGGGTCATGCGCACGCAGCACCGCGCCAACTCCCCTGGGCGCGGTGGGTCTCCATTGCCGCCGCCGTGGCTGCCGTCGTGGCCTTGCTCATGATGGGTCAACGGATGGTCAATGATCCGAGAGGCTCGGCAATTGGATATACGGCAATGGGGCGTGCCAGTTCGACACCACCAGGTGGGTTCATCGAAGCCAAGCTGCAAACGGTCGAGGTAGAGTTTTCCGAGGGAACCCACGTCGACGTCTTGCCCAACTCCGCGTTACGCGTTCTCGATCGAGATGGGCGAGGAGCGGAGCTACTGGTAGAACGCGGCAAAGCGCGCTTTGCGGTCGTACACCGTCCCGACGCTCGTTGGAGCGTCCGTGCGGGGCCGTATCAAGTTCGTGTGACGGGCACGAGATTTTTGACCAGTTGGGAGCCGAACGATGGTCAATTCACCGTGGAGCTATCCGAGGGAAGCGTGGAGGTGTCAGGTCCGCAGCTCGAGTCCGTCAGACTTTCGACTGGTGAACGCCTCGATGTCGATGCTCGAACCGGGCGGATCGTGATTTCTCCGCTTGCAGGTTCGGGCGCTCCAGTGGACAGCGCGCTGGCGCCACCACCTCCGCCACCTTCGCCACCTCCGCCACCTTCGCCACCTCCGCCACCTTCGCCACCTCCGCCACCGGACGGCACCGACGTTCACCCGCGCCAACCGGGCTGGGAAGGGTTGGCTCGTGCTGGCAATTACAGCGAAGCACTCTCGCGCATCGAGGCCGAGGGCTTCAACGTCGTCGTCACGCGTTGTACCGCGCCACAACTACGACTGCTTGCAGACGTGGCCCGCTACGGAAACCAACCCAATCGCGCGCGCCAGGCCTTGATTACCCTTCGAGAACGATACGGTGCACGGGGAGAGTCCGCGTTTCTTTTGGGAAAAATCGCCGCAGATCAGGTCGGCTCCCCGACTGAGGCGTTGGGTTGGTTCGACACCTACTTACGGGAATCACCCGCGGGACCGTTGCGGGAACAAGCGCTCGGGAGGAGTTTGGAACTGTTGCGCGGTGGCAATTCGGAAAGTGCTCGTAGGCGAGCCCGTGCCTACCTCGACGTTTACCCCAATGGTGCATATGCGCCCCTCGCGAGAAGCATCGAGAGCAATGCCGCGGCCGCGACGCGGTAAACGTCGGTTTCTGTTCCTGTTCGCTGCCTGCACCCTCATCCCCGGTGCTGCGACTGCGGCATTACAGCGAAAATCATCCCCGAAGACCGCGCCTCGATGGCGAGGCGAAGGCGCGGAGCGCAAAGCGTACTTGTCGCGACGTGACGACACACCGCAACCGACGATGACGCAAGCCGAGACACGCTCGAAGCGAGTGGTCGTGTCCGTAGGTGCACCACCGAGCGACGTCTGTGTGCGGATCGATGGTGCTGCGAGCAACCCGGTCGTCTCACGTCTGAAGAGTGAGTTGCGGTTGCTTGGTGTAGACGTTCGATCGGACGATGCATCGGACAACGAAACGGTTTGCGATGCCGTCGTCGTGTCGCGTCGACGGCAAGTGATCATCCGACTGTCGAGCGAACACGATGGCGAAGTGGTACACCTTCCGAGTGGCGATGCGAAGCGGCCAGAGCTCGTTGCCCTTGCCGCGGTCGAACTCTTGCGTGCTCGCATTCTTCACACGAATCCGTCGAGTCCCGCGGCTCCGGAGCATGGAGATCGATCGACTACCGAGTCTTCGACACAAGGGCGCCCCGAGCCATCGGCAGATTCGGTTACGACCTTGGAGTCGGACGACGACGGTCGAACGACTGACGAAACGGCGCGAACGGAGAGTGAGGATTCGGCGCGGCTGCCGTGGGGCTTCGCAATCGGGCCCGGGATATTGGCTTCTCCAGGTGGCGCTCCCGTTTTGCCCGTGATCACCTCGAGCATCGACGTGAACCCGTCTGGTCGATTGCATTTCGCCCTCAATGGGCTCTCGACATACGAAACGACAGTCTGGAAAGTGTCGGGCGGGCGTCTCGAACTCGATGCGCAGCTGCTTGGTGTAAGTTGCGGACGGAGCTTCTGGCTTGGTTCCAAGGCTGTCGCGCTTCGTGTGGGCGGAGGCGTGTCAGCGCTTCGAGCTCACTATCGAAGCGTAGCTCTGTCGCCCGTTTTCGTCGGGCGAGACGGCACTCGGTGGGCTGCTTTGCCGCAAGTGGAAGTGTCGGTTTCGTGGTTTCCGCTTGCCCGATTCGGCCTTCGACTGGGTGGGTTCGTCGGCGTTGCCGTGCCAGACGTTCTGCTACCGCATCCCGAGCGCGAATTGGCTGTCGGCGCAGACGCGGCTCCAGAGGAGACGCGTTGGGCTCGTCCGCTGGGTCTGGGTACGCTCACTCTCGAATTCAGACTTTGAGTGGCGTGGAAAAAATGACGGTTCTCTCGATTCTGCGTGTTGTCCGGGTAGAGGGTAGTCACGTCTTTCCACTTGTTCAAGATGACGGACAGGTGTCTCTCCCGGTCGCGCGTGCGTCCGTGCGCCACGTTTAGAGTCGTCTCAAGGTCGACGTTCCGGGGAATCTCCACCGGAGTGGTAGGGATTCTAATCAGACCGTTCCGCTATAAAGTGCTTGCCCGTGTCCAATATATAAGACATGTTGTCTGCTGTGGACAATGAGGTGTTCGCGTACCGAGCCGAAGAGAGCCGTCACGTGCTCCGCTAACCCAACCATGCTGATTGGGACGAGCGGTAACGGAACTTCCAAATACGCTTAGGGTCATCGTCGACGTCGGTCGTCTCGTTGTGTGATGTCGGTGACGGTCGACCATTTCAGCGAGCGTAAATGATCGAGAGTGTCGGTTCTGCGCGGCAAAGACCGCATTGCGGACACGTAAACCATCGCAGTGAACCTCGTTCGTGTTTCCGAAAGGACAGTCACTAGTGAAGCAGTATCGATTTCTGGGTCTTGGTCTCGGGGCTCTGTACGTCATCGCGTCGAGCTCTGCATTCGCCCAAGCCGCACCGGATGGCGCGGCCCAAGCGAGTTCGTCCGTTTCGGTGACGACCCCTCCGGCCAATACAGCTGCGAATCAGGACGCAAATCGTTCGAACGCCGTCGTCGGATGAGCAACGCGCGTCGGGCGATCCCCGCCTATCAACCCTCGAAGCGCGACAAGCCAAGTTGGACGAGCGACTCGCATCGCTCGAACAGAAGGGAGCGACGGCGGCTCCCACGGTGTCCGCTCAAGAGAAAGGTGACGCGAAGGCCAGCAAAATCACCATCACTCCGTACGGATTTCTGAAGCTGGGTGTAACTCGTGATAGCTCTCGAACGGCGTTCGGCGACCTCGCCTTCTACGTCCTTCCAGAGAGTCGTCCAGGTGGTGGAAAGAAGGAACTCTCGTTCGGTGCTCGAGAGACTCGTCTGGGGTTGAAACTTTCGGCGCCGAAGACTGCAGGGATCGTGGCCACGGGACAGTTCGAAGCCGATTGGCTCGAGGAGGCGGCCACGTCGAATAAGTACAGCCCACGTCTTCGTTTGGCTTTTCTCGATCTCGCCTTTGGAGACGGTTGGTCCGTGCGCGCCGGTCAGGATTGGGATCTGTACGTCGTCGCACAACCACGGATTTTGGACGCGGGTAGCCTAGGCGCGACGGGTCACGCCTACGGACGGCGCCCGCAAGTGAGGCTCACGAAAACCATCAAGTTCAACGCAACCGGCAGCCTTGCGGTGAAGATTGGTGCAGGGCAGGGCAGAAGCGGGGACCTGGATGGCGATGGTCAAACCGACGCCGACGCTGCGGGCGTTCCCGCCGTGCTTGGTGGTGTTACTCTGTCCGTGAAGCTGCTCTCGAGCAAGCCGACGGTTTTGTCCGTGTCCGGGGCATATGGGAAGGAGAAGGTGAACCTTCCATTTCCTACTGCAACCACGCCCTCAGACCACAAAAAGACGTTTGCTGCCACTTTGCTCCACGGCAGCCTCCAGTTTCCTCTCGCCGACGCGGTGCTTTTACAAGGTGCGGTCTTCTGGGGAAGAAACGTCAATCAGTACAATGCGGGGATCCTACAGGGCATCAATCCCAGTTCCGAGTCGGGCATCGAAGCGGTCGGCGGGTGGGGGCAGATCCTCTGGGATGCTTCGTCCAAGTGGACTTTGGGTGGCGGCGCTGCCGCAGACAATCCCGTCAACAACGATGTCGCGGCGACCGGGCGCACCTTCAATAGTCGTGTGTTTGGAACCGTCTTCTTCAAAGCGACCGATGTCGTGACGATTGGCGCCGAATACGGCTTCCTGCGGACGAGCTTCAAGACAGAGAGCCCCGTGGAGAATCATCGCATTCAAGGCGCATTCCAGTACAACTTCTAGCTGTTTGCTGCAGGGGCTAAGGGAGATTGGGTGCAGTCCGTGAGAGCCAAGCTGCTCTGCTCGGGGATGGCGCTGCCGCGCGCATCCCCGACGGCGTGGCCTCTTACGGAACGTCCGCCCCGCCCCGGTCGATTTGAGGAGAAATGTGCCAATGAAGACACTTAGATTACTCGCACTTTTGCTGAGCTCGTTCATCGTCCTCGCGTGTCGAGGAGAGTCGAAAGAGCTCCGGATTGGCGTAGCACCAGGACCTTATGGTGACATCGTAACGAAGGCCATCCAGCCAAGTCTCGAGCGACAAGGCTACCGTGTGAAGCTCGTCACGTTCCAAGATTGGGTGCAACCGAACCTCGCGCTCGACAACAAGGAAATCGATCTGAACATCTTCCAGAACGTACCTTACCTGGAGAAGTTCGCGAAGGATCGCAAGTTGAAGCTCAAGTCGGGGATCCGCATTCCAACGGCGGGACTCGGACTTTATTCGAGTCGCATCAAGGCAGTGGGCGACTTGAAGCCGGGAGATGAAGTAACCCTCCCTCTCGATGTGGTAAATCTTGCTCGCTCGCTTCGTTTCTTGCAGAAGCAGGGCATCATCACTTTCCGCTCGGGTGCCGATCCCGCTAAGGTGAGCGAGAAGGACATCGATGGCAATTCCTATGGGCTGAGGTTCGTTCCGACGGAAGCCGCTCAGCTACCACGGACCCTCGGAACGGTCGCCCTCGCCGTCATTCCCGGGAATTACGCAATGGCGTCGGGACTACATCTCTCCGACGCCCTAGCCCTTGAGGAACTGAGCGAGGAACTCAAGGTCGGTGTGGCTATTCGCACGGAAGACGAGAATGCCGTCTGGTTGAAGAGCCTCGTCGAGGCGATCGAGTCCGAAGAGTTTCATCGAGTCATCGAGCGCAAAGAGAACGGTTTCTCATCGTTCCAAAAGCCGGAGTGGTATCGCACGAAATGGGGAAGTACGTAGAAGCGTGATTCGGCGCGTCGGGTGAGTCGGCATCACGGTCGCACTCACCCGCGGGATTGCAGCTGGCGCGGCGATGTAGACCTTCTTTCTGTGCAATTGGTCAGGAGAATGAGTGTGAATTCGGATGTAATTGCGGCGCTCGAAGATGTCGCGGTGAACTTTCGGTCAGGCGGCACCACTTTCGAAGCGGTCAAGGAAGTGTCTCTGTCGGTGCGTCGGGGGGAAGTGTTTGGCATCGTCGGTACGAGCGGCGCGGGAAAGAGTACGGTTCTTCGGCTATTCAACCTGCTCGAGCGACCCACACGGGGCGAGGTTTGGATAGGCGAGCAGAATGTGACTCGACTCCGCGGGCTCGCGTTGCGCGAGCTTCGACAACGCGTCGCCATGGTCTTTCAGCACTTCAATCTCATTGCATCGCGTACCGTGCACGATAACGTTGCGCTTGCGCTGCGCGCCGCAAACGTCGAAGGCGAAGTCGCAAGGAAACGGGTGCGGGAGCTCTTGGAGCTCGTCGAGCTGAAGGACAAGGAATTCAGTCTGCCAGGCCACTTATCGGGAGGTCAAAAGCAACGAGTGGCCATTGCTCGCGCACTCGCCAATCGGCCCGAGATCCTCCTGTGCGATGAACCCACGTCGGCGCTCGATCTCGAGACGACAGACTCCATTCTGTCGCTTCTCGCCGAGATCAACCGGACGCTTGGGGTGACCATTATCGTCATTTCTCACGAGATGTCGGTGATCAAACGGATTTGCCATCGCGTTGCGGTCATGAAGCAAGGTCGAGTCGTCGAGCAAAACGGAACTTACGAGCTCTTCTCGCGACCAGAAGATCCGTTTACGTGTGAGCTCGTTGCCCGATGTCTCGAGTTACCGCTTCCCGAACGCCTGAGAGGGTGTTCGAGCGGCAAGCTCGTCCGTCTCCTCTATTTTGGAGCGAACGCCGAGGATGCAACGATTTCGAATACAGTGACGCGATTTGGCGTGACCCTGAACATATTGCACGGTCGCATCGAATACGTTCACGACAGACCCATCGGTGTGCTCGTCGTTTCCCTCGAAGGTGAATCCGTGGATGTCGAAGCTGCGCTCGAGGAATTGAAGCTGAAGGTAGCCAAGGTGGAGGTCTTGAGCCATGCAGCATGAAAAGTGGCTGGCATTGCTCCGAGATCTTGGGACTGCACTGTCCGAGACAGCTCTGATGGTCGGTATCGGTTTGGTGCTTGCATTGATCTTCGGCTTGCCTTTGGGTCTATTGCTCTACCTGGCGAAAGAAGGAGCGCCGCTCGAAAGTAAGTGGATCATGCGCATCGGTGGCGCTGTCATCAACTTCGTGCGCTCGCTCCCCTTCGTCATCTTGCTCATCCTGTTTTTGCCATTGTCACGGATCGTGACTGGACACTCTACAGGGGCGACCGCAGCATCGGTGCCCCTGGCGATTGCCAGTATCGCTTTCTTCGCTCGCCTGGCGGAGGCCGCCTTTTGCGAGGTCGACCGCGGTGTGATCGAGGCGTCTCAGTCCGTGGGTGCGAGCACTTGGCTCATCGTTCGCGAAGTGTTGTTGCCTGAGGCCCTGCCCGGGCTGATTCGAGCTTTCACGGTCACGACCATCAGTCTCGTCGGATACACCGCGATGGCAGGCGTGGTTGGTGGCGGCGGGATCGGATTTCTCGCGATCAATTACGGCTACTATCGCTACGAGACGGCGGTGATGGTCGTCACTGTCGCCATTCTCATCGCAATCGTGCAGAGCATTCAGTGGCTCGGCGATTGGGCGGCTCGTCTGGCCGAGCCGCGATGACGCAAGGTGCGTCCTTCGTACCAATTCACTTTTCCTAGGCCAAGCATCATGCCTGTAACGAGCAAACGAGTTTCGACGTTCACCGAATCCGTGATTCGACGTATGACCCGTGTCGCGAGCGAGTTCGGAGCCATCAATCTGTCCCAAGGGTTTCCGGACTTCGCGCCGCCGCGGACCCTTCTGGATTCTCTTGGAAGGGTGGCCATCGACGGCCCCCATCAGTACGCGATTACGTGGGGAAGCCACGCATTCAGAAGCGCTCTCGCCCGAAAGCTACGGCGCTTCATGAAGCTTCCAATCGATCCGGAGTCCGAGCTCGTCGTTACGTGCGGGAGCACGGAGGCGATGATGGTTTCGATGATGACGGCGTGCAATCCGGGCGACAAGGTCATCGTGTTTTCACCCTTCTACGAGAACTACACGGCTGACGCGATTCTTTCTGGTGCAATTCCCGTGTTCGTGCCGCTTCGACCACCCCATTTCGAATTCGATCCGCTTCAATTGAGGCGGGCCTTCGCGGAACATCGTCCGAAGGCAATCGTGCTCTGTAATCCCGCGAATCCGACGGGGCGGGTATTTCGTCGGGACGAGCTCCAGGTCATCGCCGATCTGGCAACGGAGTTCGACGCATTCGTGCTTGCCGACGAGGTTTACGAACACATCGTCTATGCGCCTCACGCCCACACGTATATCGCCACGTTGCCCGGGATGTTCGAGCGGACATTTTCTTGCTCGAGTTTGTCGAAAACGTACTCCATCACGGGCTGGCGGCTCGGATACGTGGTTGCCCCGAAGCATCTCGTTGCTCAAGCTCGCAAAGTTCACGACTTCTTGACCGTGGGTGCCGCAGCTCCACTTCAGGAGGCCGCGGTGGTGGCTCTGGATTATCCCGATGAGTACTACGAGGGGCTTGCTGCGCTCTATGCGCACAAGCGCTCGGTGTTTCTCGACCAGTTGAAACGAGCGAGGCTCGATTTTCATGAGCCGGAGGGCGCCTATTTCGTCATGGTCGACATCTCCGAATTCGGAGCGAAAAGTGACATCCTGTTCTGCGAGTGGTTGGCACGCGAAGTGGGTGTTGCGGCTGTGCCGGGCTCGAGCTTCTTTCGGGAAGACGAGCGTTCGTTCGTGCGTTTCCACTTCGCCAAGGACGAAGGAGTACTTCAAGAGGCGGGGCGGCGGTTGGGCTCGCTCTACGAAAAGGCGAGAGGTCGAACGTGGGCAGCTTGACGGTGTGTTGGTTTGGTCGAGGTGGTCAAGGATGCTTCACCGCGGCGCGGGTTTTGGGGCTTGCAGCAACTCGGCAAGGGCTTCACGCGCTCGCCTTTCCGACGTTTGGTCCAGAACGTCGTGGGGCACCGATTTCCGGATTCACGAGGATAAACGACTTGCCTATCCGAGACCGGAGCGAGATCACCCATCCCGACGTGGTGATCCTTTTGGACCACTCGCTCGAAGTGTTGGCGAATAGTCGCGGTGGGCGCGACGCGCGTTGGCTCCTCGTGAACCGTCCTGGCCCCATCTCGAAGCAGGAGAAGAACGGACGTCTACGCGTGGAACTCGACGCGAGTGGTTTGGCTGAGCGACGGATTGGCCGTCGCATCGCCAATACGGCGATGTTGGGCGCTCTGTCTGCCGCGACGCACCGGATCGAGCTCGGTGCATTGCAATGGGCGCTCGAGCGAGAGCTCAAGGTGGCCCATCGAACGTCGAACCTCGACGTCTTGGGAGCGGCCTTCGAGGAGGTGAGTCGTGGCTAAGTTCGTGCAATGGTCTGAACCCGCTACTTGGCAGGAGCATCCAGCTTGGCCCCACATGCCTTCCGGCCACGTCGTGGAGGGACATGCCGCATGGCGGGAGCGCCGTCCAAAGTTGACGTTGGGGCGTTGTCGATCCTGCGCGAATTGTTACCTGTTTTGTCCAGATGCGGCGGTTGCACTGACGAAAAATGGAGTCTCGATCGATCTCGACCTGTGTAAGGGTTGTGGCATTTGTGCCACCGAGTGCCGGCACGACGCGATCGTCATGGAGGATGAGTCGTGAACCAAGAACGGCAATTCATGTCTGGAAATGACGCGATTGCGACCGCAGTTGCGCTCGCTCGTCCGGCGGTGATTGCTTCCTATCCGATCACGCCCCAAACGACCATCGTCGAGCGACTTGCCGAGTGGCACGCCGCTGGACGACTCGAGAGCGAGTTCCTGGACGTGGAATCGGAGCACTCCGCTCTCTCGGCGGTGATGGGCGCTAGTGCGTTGGGCGTTAGAACGTTTACCGCGACGTCGAGCCAGGGATTGCTCTACATGGCGGAGTGCCTGCATTACGCAGCAGGTGGACGCTTTCCAATCGTTCTCGCCAACGCGAATCGCTCATTGGCGCTGCCGTGGAGCATCTACGGCGATCAACGTGACTCCCTATCTTTGCTAGATTGCGGCTGGATCCAACTCTACGCAGAGGACGCGCAGGAAGCGCTCGACTTGACGCTCCAAGCTTTTCGCTTGGCAGAACACCCCGATGTTTTGACCCCAGTCATGTTGAACGTGGATGGCTTCAGCGTCACGCACACCTTCGAAAGCGTGGCAGTTCCTGGACAGCGGGACGTGGATGCGTTTTTGCCACCGTTAAGGTTACCCTTTCGAATGAATCTGACCAGCCCGCAAAGTCTTGGCTTCAGTGCGGGTCCGCGCCACAATGCCGCTTTCGTTCGAGCTCGTCACGAGGCGCAATTACGGGCATTGGGCGTTCTCCAGCAGGTCGATGGAGAGTACTCGGAGCGCTTTGGTCGTAGCTGGGGCGGCGCGATCGACGGCTTCTTCCTCGACGGCGCTGAGCGGATTCTGGTGACCCTCGGGAGTATCTCCGGTTTGGTTCGTGATGTCGTCCAACGGCTCCGAAACGAGGGGCATCCGGTGGGGGTGTTGCGGCTCCGCATGCTCAGACCGTTCCCAGTGCAGGCCTTGCGCGTAGCGCTGAGCGGAGCGCACGCGGTCGGGGTACTCGAGAAGAACGTCTCTGTGGGGTTCGAGGGAACGGTCGCAAGTCAGGTTCGTTCGGCACTTGCTGATGCACCAGGGAGTCCAGTCGTTCGCAGTTTCGTAGGTGGACTGGGCGGGAGGAGTATCGACGTCGGGGACATCGAAAGGATTCTTTCATGAGTTGGACGAACCGACCGGACTCAGTGGCGAACGCAGCCGTCGCGTCCGCTGGTTGGACGGAGGAATGATCGATGAGTGAGAGTCCCGTCAAATTACCACTCGTATCCGAAGAAGCATTCTTTGGTCACAAAGCTTGCGGAGGTTGTGGTGGAACCATCGCGTTACGACTGGCGCTCAAGGCTCTGGGCCCGCGAGTGTTCCTCGGGATCCCGGCGGGGTGCATGTCGGCCGTATCCTTCCTCTATCCACAGATGGCGCTACACGTCAACGCGATGATCACGCCCTTTGCGGCGACCGCGGCCGTGATCTCCGGGATGGCCGCAGCCGTTCGTGCTCTCGGGCTCGATGACGTTCACGTCGTTGGCTTCGCGGGAGACGGCGGGACAGCCGATATCGGACTGCAAGCGCTGTCCGGTGCAATAGAACGTCGCGATCGCATCATGTACATTTGCTACGACAACGAGGCATACATGAACACCGGCGTGCAACGTAGTGGCTTGACGCCGTGGGGCGCAAGTACGACGACCAGCCACGTGGGTTCCCGTAGTCGCGGCGCAAAGACAAACAAAAAAGACTTGTTCGATATCATGGTCGCCCACGGCATCGAGTACGCGGCGACGGCCAGCGTCGGCTACGCGCGGGATTATCTGCGCAAGATTCAACTTGCGGCTCGAGTGGACGGCCCTTCGTACATTCAAGTGCTAGCGCCATGTCCGACTGGCTGGGGAACGGACTCGGCGAAGACGATCGAGCTCGCTCGGAAGGCTGTAGATACTGGGCTTTGGCCACTTCGACAGTATGCATCTGGCGAATACTCGGTTCAGCACGCGAGACGAGTGCCTGTCGATGTGCGGGAGTACACGACCATGCAAGGTCGATTCGGTCATCTCGATGCGGACGACCTAGGAAAGATTGAGCGGGACCGTGACGCGATGTGGAACCGCATTCGTAGTCGGATTCACTCGAACACTGTCGAAAGGCAACGTGGAGCAGAAGCGGATCAGGGCGCGAGCCGGGTGCGCAAGGATTCTTGTGTGGAGTCGCGAACCGAGGAGAATTGCAATGACTGAACAGCGCTATTGGGAGCCAGAACTCGAGACGTTGAGTCGAGAAGCACTCCAACGTTTACAATTCGAGCGGCTTCGAGAGCATCTCGCTTTTGCGTACGCGAACTCGCCGTACTATCGGCGCACCTTCGATGCCGCAGGCGTGCGTCCTTCGTCGCTTAGCCATTTGGAGGACTTGGCACGGTTTCCCTTCATCGATAAACAGATTCGAACGCGAGCGTCAGGAGGCCGTTCCAGACTTGGGTGACATGATTGCCGTTCCTGAAGAGGAGATCGTCTTCGTCTCGGCTTCGAGTGGCTCCACGGGGGTTCCGACGTTGAGTCCGTTTACCAAGCGAGACTTCGACGACTTCCAACGTGCCGAGTCACGGCTGTTTTGGGCCGCGGGAATGCGCCCCAAGGATCGATACCTGCACGCCCTGAACTTCTCCCTGTTCGTCGGCGGCCCCGACGTCATAGGCGCACAGAACCTCGGTGCGTTATGTATCTGGGGCGGAACGGTACCGTCGGATCGGCTCTTGTACATGATGAAGCAATTCAAGCCGACGATCACCTGGACCACCCCGTCTTATGCTTGGCACTTGGGTGAAGAAGCCGTAAAGAACGGCATCGATCCGCGCCGTGATCTGTCGATTCGGAAGATTATCGTTGCTGGAGAACCCGGCGGATCCATACCTGCCACACGCAAGGCCATCGAAGAGTTGTGGGGCGCCGAGCTCTACGATTTCTCACGGTCTCTCGGACATTTACGGCGCGTGTGCTGGCATGTGTGAGAGGCGCGAGGGGTTGCACCTCGTCGAAGATCAGATTCTCATGGAGGTCCTCGATCCCAAAACGCTCGAACCAGTACCCGACGGCAATCCGGGCGAAATGGTCCTGACGACACTCGTCAAACAGGCGCGACCGATGATCCGATTTCGCACTGGCGACATCGTAGTCAGGGACCGCGCCACCTGTGCATGCGGTCGATCCTCGTCGCGTTTCGTCGTTCAAGGGCGACTGGACGATATGATTATCGTTTCGGGCGTCAACATCTTCCCTTCGGATATCGAACACGTCGTGCGAGCAGATGCCGAGCTCACCGGTGAGTATCGTATCGTGGTGTATGAAGAGGAGCGGCTCACGAAGTTCGATATCGAGATCGAGCCGACGAGCGGCGTCGGTGTTTCGGCTGCCCAGCTGGCGCGCCGCGTCGCGGAGCAGATCAAGCTACGGTCCGGCGTGAGGCCCAAGCAAGTAAAGACCTTACCGCCGGGGACACTCGCACGCGCGACGCACAAGGCCAAGCGCGTCGTAGATCTGAGGTCGGCAGCTGCGCCTTGACGGCGTCATGGGCTCACTCCGCCGCGCAGGGTTGTTCGCAGTGGCCTTCACATGCGGATGAGAAGCCTTCGTCCCAGAGCTTTCGTGGCAATTCCGCCAATACGCGTCCGTTTTCGACTTTGACGTGGAAGGTTTGCAAGTCCTCCGTCTCGTTCTCGAGGTTCTTTCCCGAACGTAGACTGAAGGTCTTCTTGTGTTGAGGACAGGCAACCTTGGGTTCGCCTTGGACGTCCCCGACGAGCCCTCGACCAATTACGGCGTCTCCGCGGTGAGGACAATGAGCTTGCGTGACGAACCACTCCGCTGTGGCTTCCAAATGAAACACCGCGAGTTTGGCGCGACCGAAGACGATGGTTCGTCCGCCGTCCTTGGGGAAGTCGGCGATTTCGCCAAGGTCGACCCAAGTGACGTCGAGTAGCGGAAGCCGACGAAGCTTGGGTGCGCTCGTCCAAACATCGGGGTGCCATTGGCCGCGCTCGATGTGCTTTGGAACGAGATCGATAGTCGCAGGTTCGTGCGGAAGAGGGACGCCATTCGATCCGGAAAGCTCTCTCGGTTGAACCGCGAGTTCCTCGAACTTGCGACGCTTCTCGGGAGAATTCACGACGTCCGCCCACTCGCAGCGGTAGGTCGCAACGAGATGCGCCATGTGTGACTCGAGCTCTGCTGCGATCCCCAGGCTATCGTCGATGATGACGCTGCGTAAGTAGTCTATCCCGCCGTCGAGGGACTCGAGCCACTTTGACGTGCGAGTCAGGCGATCCGCCGTGCGAATGTAGAATGCGAGGAACCGATCGAGGTAGCGTATGGCCGTTTCGGGATCGAGGTCGGACGCTAGGAGGTCGGCGTGACGTGGATTGGCTCCGCCATTACCGCAGACGTACAGATTGTATCCGCGTTCCGTCGCAATGAGACCAAAGTCCTTGCCTTGGGCTTCGGCACATTCACGCGTGCAGCCACTGACTGCGCCCTTGATCTTGTGGGGCGCGCGGATCCCCTTGTATCGATGCTCCACGCGTATGGCCATGCCAACGGAGTCTTGCACGCCGAACCGACACCACGTCGAGCCGACGCAGCTCTTGACGGTACGTAGGGCTTTTCCGTAAGCATGTCCGCTTTCGAATCCCGCACAGACCAGCTCTTCCCAAATCGCGGGTAGTTGTTCGACCCGCGCCCCGAAGAGATCGATCCGTTGACCTCCCGTGATCTTCGTGTAAAGGCCGTAGCGTTTGGCGACTTGGGCAATCGTTAGGAGTTGATCGGGCGTGATCTCACCGCCGGGGATGCGCGGTACGACGGAATAGAGCCCGCCCTTTTGGATATTCGCTAGGTAGCGGTCGTTGGTGTCTTGCAGCGTGTCATGGTCGAGAATCGGCTCGTTGTGAATGCTGGCGAGAATCGATGCGACGGTGGGGCGGCACACTTCGCATCCGAGGCCTTGACCATGGGCACTGAGCACCTCGTCGAAGGTCTTGTGACCCTTGACGCGGACCAAGTTCGAACAGTTCTTGTCGCCCGAGTGCGAAGTGTTCGCAGAGCCGTGGTTTCACCGCTCGCCCGAGCCTGATGAGTTCCGCCTTCAGCACGTCGGCCACGACGGGCAGGCATCCTCCGCAGCCCGTTCCTGCGCCGGTACAAGACTTGATTTCTCCGAGAGAAGCGGCGCCACCTGCGATTGCATCGACGATGCATTGTCGAGAAACGCCATTGCACGAGCACACTTGGCTCGGCACGAAAGGCCCCTTCTTGGCGTCGTTTCGCGCCGGCAGGAGCCAACTCTCGGGACGCTCGTCGAGGGAGCGGCCACTACGGCAGAGCTCGAGGAGCTCGCCGTATTGTTGCGCGTCTCCGACGAGCATACCTCCGAGGAGTCTGGTTCCATCCGCAGACAGGCAGAGTTTCTTGTAGATCCCTGACGCGAAGTCCTCGAGCACGACGGCCCGCCCCGTTCCCTTATCGGCGAAGGGATCACCGAAACTTGCCACGTCGACGCCGAGTAGCTTGAGTTTCGTGGAACCGTCGAAGCCGGTGTATTCGGAGGTCGTGCCGACGAAGTTTTTCGCGAGCACCTCGGCCATCTTCAGTCCCGGTGCAATGAGGCCGAGAACGATGCCGTCCTTGGCGGCGCACTCGCCAATGGCGTAGACGTCGGGAGCGCGGGTCGCGAGCCGTTCGTCTACGACGATGCCCCCTCGCGGGGCAACCTCGATGCCTGCCGATCTGGCTAATTCGTCGCGGGGACGGATGCCCGTCGCGACGACAACGAAGTCGACGTCGAGTGGCGGTAGGCCGTGGAATCGATTCGTAGCCCGAGCGGACTCGCCAAAACCTCTCGAGTGCGTGCGTTCGTGTGGACGCGCACGCCGAGATCGGTCACTTGATGGGCCAGGAGCTTTCCCGCCGCGACGTCCAGTTGCCGACCCATGAGGTGCGTGCCGTATTCGAGGACATGCGCTTCGATTCCGAGAATCGACGAGCGCTTTGGCGGCCTCGAGCCCAAGCAGCCCCCCGCCGAGCACCGCCGCGCGGCCCGCCTCGGTTGCCGCGGCTTTGATCCGCTCGACGTCGTTGATCGTGCGGTAGACGAGGACCCGTGGACCGGGATCCAGGCCGGGCACCGACGGCACGAATGCGGAGGACCCCGTTGCCAATACGAGTCGGTCCCACGGCGTTCTGTTGCCGTGTTCGTCCACTACGACGCGACGATCCGAGATCGAGTTCGGTAACGGACACGCCAGTGACGAGGCGGACTCCGCGCTCCTCGTACCACGAGCGCGGAGCGAGAACGAGGTCATCGACGGTCTTGCCACCGAACAGACCCGTCAGATGCACGCGATCGTACGCGAGATGTGGCTCCTCACCGAAGACGGTGACGCTAAACTCGCGCTCTACGTCGAGCTGGCAGAGTCGCTCCACGAAGCGTTGAGAGACCATGCCATTTCCCACGACGACGACTCGAACTGGGTCATTGTGCTTCATGTTGCCTCGCGTTTGCCTCGCAGACGTTGCTTTGCGTCTTCGATTGGATCTTGGTGGTTTTGCGTTTTGGCCGCCAACGCACATTGCGTGGGGGAGAAGTCACGTCGAAGTTTCGGAAACATTCTCGAGATGCAGCTCGAGCCGCACCGCACATGCCTTGTACGATGGCTGACGTGACTCAGGGTCGAAGGCCCCGAACGTCAGGCGATTCATTTCCGCGTAGTGCATGGGAACGAAGAGCTGTCCCGGTTTCACCGTCGTCGTGACATGCGCGGTGGCGTCGAAATGCCCTCGCCGTGAACGGATTCGAATGAGCTGTCCGGTTCGAATCCCGCGGGAGCGAGCGTCGTCGGGCGACATCTCGACGTACGGTTGCGATGGAGCCATCGACGATCAGGATCTTGGAACGCTTCGTGCGAGTTTGTGTGTGCCACTGCACGGAGCTGCCTCGTCCGGTGAGAAGCAGGAAAGGGTACTCGGACGACGGTGCTTCGGGCATCGGACGCGGTGGGCCGGCGACGAAGCGGGCTCGTTGGCTTTTGGTGAAGAATCGACCGTCGTGGAAGAGCCTTCTCTCTCGCTCGGGATCGCCAGGGTCCCGATGTGGCCATTGGATCCCCCCTTGGGCGTCCAAATGCGTGTAGCCACGAATTTCCCCGAAATCGCATGGGGTTCCGCGACTGAGTTCCCTGAGTAGGTGAAATACCGCTTCTGGGCTATCCCAAGAATCGAAGAGCTCGCTGCATCCCCAAGCCTCGGCAACGAGGGCGAAGATATGGAAGTCAGCGAGGGCTTCGCCCGGTGCGACGCGGACCCTCTTGATGACGCCGATGCGCCGCTCGGAATTGACGAAGGTACCTTCCTTTTCGCCCCAGCCCGCCGCTGGTAAAAGAATGTCCGCGTGCTGGGCCGTGTCGGTGTCCGTATACAGATCTTGAACCACCAGACACTCGAGTTTCGGGAGTAGACGAAGGAGGCGTTGTTGATCGATCCAGGAATGCGCCGGATTCGTGCCCACAATCCAAAGTGCCTTGATTTCTCCTGCTTCGATTCCGTCGATGATGCGATCGTAGGACCAACTCGGTTCGCTCGGGATCCGATCGACGTCGATGCCGAGGATGTCGGCGACTTCGGCGCGATGCTCGGGGTTGCGGAAGTCCCGACCTCCGAAGAGGCAAGTCGTGTTGCTGAACAATCGCGAGCCCATCGCGTTACATTGTCCCGTGATCGAGTTGGCCCCGGTGCCGGGTCGTCCGATATTGCCCGTCATGAGGGCCAGCGCGATGATGGACTCCGCGACGCGAACCCCCTCGTGGCTTTGATTGACCCCCATCGTCCACCAGAAGCTGACCTGTTTGCCCGATTGGATCAGATCTGCAAGTTCCGCGACACACTCTCTCGGAAGTCCCGTCGCTTCGGCGACGCGATCTCGGGTAAACGGAGCGACGTGAGCGGCGTAGGCGTCGAATCCCTCCGTGTGCTCGTCGATGAAGGATCGATCGATCGCATTGCGCTCGATGAGCTCTCTTGCGACACCATAGAATAGAATCAAGTCACTCTTGGGCGCGATGGCGAAGTGGCGAGTCGCTGCGAGGGCCGTCTCGGTCGAGCGAGGGTCGATGACGATGATTTTCGGCGTTTTGAGATTTCCTGCAAATCCGTTCCCAAAGGATGGGATGCGCGATGCAGAGATTCGAACCGATGAGCACGATGACATCGGATTGCTCGAAGTCTGCATAGGTGTAAGGCGGCGCGTCGTAGCCGAAGCACTCCTTGTACGCGACGGCTGCCGTTGCCATGCACTGTCTGGTGTTGCCATCGCCATGGGTCATACCCATGCCGAATTTGCCGAGCGCACCCAGGAATGCAAGCTCCTCCGTCGGGAGCTGCCCCGTGCCGATCCAAGCGATGCTTCCCCGGCCATGGCGCGCTTGGATCGATTTGAATCGAGTGACCATTTCGCCGATGGCTTCGCGCCAGGAGCTGGACTCGAGTTTGCCATTGTGGCGAACCAAGGGGGCGGTCGCTCGCGCGTCGGTTTCGAGGGGACTCAGTGCTTCCCAGCCTTTGGGACAGGCCATTCCGAGATTCACGGGATAATGAGTCGATGGGCTGAGGTTGATGGCGTGCCCTTCCTTGAGGTGGACGGTGAGCCCGCAACCCGTCGCGCAGAAGCCACACACCATGCTCGTCGTCGCGTCAGGCGTCAGGCGTCTAGGGACGTTACCTAGCCCGAATTTCCCCGGTGATTGCACGAGCTTTCGTGTCAGCGGACCTTCGCGTTGAACGATACGATCGCGCAAGACGTCGACGAGCGCACCAAAGCGTCCGGTTTTCACGGTGCACCTCCCGGCATTCGTGACGGAGGGGCCGCCATGAAGAACGCGGCACGTTCCAGTAACTCGCCAACGAGTACGCTCACGAGAATCGCGAGAGCCATGAGTTGCACCAACATTCGAGGAACGTCGAGGGTCAAAAGGATTGCTGGAATGACGAGCGCGCCGGACCATCCGAGGACGAAGCGCGTTCGAACCAACTGAGGCAGTTTCTGTCGGAGAACCTCGGTCACCCACGTCGACGCCGGGCTTTTCGCGGAGGTCGACGCGCGAAAACGGCGCGATTCGGCGAACAGCTTCGTCGTGCCGAAGAGCCCCAGGGCAAGCAGGCTGACGGCACTGGCGAGATCGAGACCCGTCGAACGACTGGTGCCGAGGAGGCTCACCGCCGTTTGGTTCGCCGCGCCCAGGACCAACGCGGAGCCGCCGAAGCGGCTGAGAGTGTGACTGAGCTTCCAATACTCGCGTTGCGTTGCTGCATAGACCATCGCAGAACAGAACACGCCGACGGAGCCGAGGCCAATGGCGAGCCAACGAAGCTCTGGGGCATGCGCGTGAATCAGCGTCTGCCCAGGAAAGGCGATCCAATTTACGGGAAGGAGCGCAATGGGATAAAGTGCTGCGAAATTTCAGCGAATATTCCCAGGGTGAGCGCTTCGCGACTCAGCCAGGAGTGTCGAAGGTTCATGATGGCACGGTAGGCCAACCAAGGGCGTCCCAGATGAAGCACGCTTGCAATCAATCCCAAGGCGAGCCAGCCGAAGGCGGTCGCTCCCGAAGCGAACTGGGCGACTTGCGACTCGCTCGAGAGCGGCGAGAGCAGAGCCGACCAAATCAGTGAGCCCAGTCCCAGCTGCGTGAGCACGAGCATGATTACCAGTGGTACGTGAGCATGGTCGACGCGAACTACGTCGCGATCCGCTGCCCTCCAGTCAGTGGGGATCCCCTTGTTGGTCGTGTATTTCGTCGTCGGGCCAGTTGCGCGAGGTGAGGGCGCACCGGGGAGGAATTCGCCCCGCTCGGAGAGGGCACGAGCGTTGTTCGTCGAGACGACTTCGATGCGGATGGCTTCGTTCGGGCAGGCTTGCACGCAGGCGGGGGCTTCCCCGACGCCCATGCGTTGACTGCACATGTCGCACTTCCTGACGATGCCGAGCGCTTGGTTATATTTCGGGGCATCGTAAGGACACATCAAGGTGCAGTACTTGCAGCCGAAACACTGGTCATCCAAGTGCTTGACGATCCCGGTTGAAGGATCCTTTTCGTAGGCGCCCACGGGGCAGCCTTTCAGACAACCTGGATCGGCGCAGTGGTGACAGGAAGTCGTGATGGTTTGGGCGCGTGGCGCCTCCGTGTCTTCACTGTGCACGAGTCCAACCGTTCGCCACGCCTCCCCGTCGTCGAGTCCGTTGAGCGAGTGGCAAGCCGTCACGCACGCTTTGCATCCGGTACAGCGGTCGAGGTCGACCTGGAAAGCGTACTGTTCACCCGGATTCGGGAGCCGTGTTGGAAGTAGGCTGCGATAGTACTTCGCTTGTACGGGACTATCGTCAGACTCGTGCCGTTCTGCGAAGCGCTCGACGGCCGTGAGGGTTCGCTGTTCTTGCAGCTTTCGTTCGACGGAAAGGATAGGGAGTCGCCGCCGTTCTCCTCGCTCGAGGGCGCGACGACCGATGTCATGATTCGGTTCCGCGCTCGCCGGGCCCGGCAGCGTCGTCGCCGTTCGCCGCCACGTGGGGTCGCTTTCGGTCCGAATCGCACCAGTCGAGATGTCGGTTAGCACCCTATGGATTTGGCGTCGTCGCCGCGTTCGTGCTCGTGTTGCACGAAATTCGTCGGTCGAATTTGGGCTGTTTCGATATCGGCAAGGTTTCGGGCTTCCCGGGAACGGTTTCGAGAACGCAGGACGCGCGATAGGACGAAGCCAACTCGAAACTTACGTTCGTGCACGTGGTGATTTGCCCACGAGAGCGGCGATCACGCTCGCCTGGCCCGTGGCGCGCTCGGGAGTGACGCCGCTTCTGGCGACGGCATCGACTCCCGGTGGCCATTCGCGTGATCCGCTGACTGCAATGTTCGTGCACCGAGCCCGAGGTGTCCGCGGTGGACCTAACGCACAGGTCCACGCGGATACACCATCGACTGGTGATTTAGGACAACGAGACGAGCTTGTAGAGATTGGCAATCCGTCGTTCGGCGCGAGCATTCTCGAGCCATTGAGGATCTTTCTTGGACGCCGCGAGCAAGAGTGCCGAGAGATTGTCGTGCAATCGCTGGGTGCGTTCCGGATCCGTACCGATGACGAGAAAGGCGCTTCGATCGACGAACCATCGGAATAACATGTCCCGTTCGGCGACGAGTTCCGCATATTGTTGACGGCGTCGATCGCGCCAATGACGTCGAACCGTGTCAGCTTTCCAGTGTCGAGCCAACCGAGAAGCTCGTCCACGAAGGGAGCCGTTTTGGTCAGGCCGAATGCCAGAACCCCGGTTCGCCCGCGATGTTGACGAGCATGACGCTCGAGCAGATAGCCTCGTGCCAGGGACAACGTTGCTGGATCGGCAACGAGGACCAAGGGCAGATCGCTGTCTTCCGCGAGGTGTTGCTTCGCGTTGGTTTCGACATAGAGTGGGATCCACGTTCCTGGGGTGAGATCGAGCCCCCTTCACGGCTCTCACTTTGGGCCCGTTCGGACAGCAGCACGGCAAGGCTCGTCGGATTCTCCCCCAAGGGTTCGCTCAAGTGCCCTAGGATCGGACGGAGCGGTTTGAGCGCCATGACGACCTCCCCGAGCCGATTGGCGAGCTTGGGGAATCGTCGAATGGTGGCGAGCAACGAAGGCCTAGCGGCAGCAACGAAGTCGTCGAAAGTCGAACGTTCGTCTCTCGTGAGTAACCGGCTGCGAAGGAGTTCTTCCAGGGGTTCGGGAACGTTGTGGATGTCGACGTCTTCGAGGAGAATTCGCCACGCGGGACTCGGCCCTTGCGCGGTATCGAGCGATTCCACTCCACGTACGCCGAAGGCGCGTAGAATTCGCCGTACCTCTTCTGGATCGTTTCTCGGACACAACGCCACGCGGTCGCCCAAGTGCCCCTCGAGTCCGCTGCTTTCGACGTCGAACGACAGTAGTCGCGCGCCGTCCTCGAGTTCCGTGGCCGTGAGGAGTCGGGCGGCTCGCGGATTGCTTCGATTGTATCGCGGTGCCGTTGACTCTCGGCGTCGCGACTTGTCGCGATGGGCAACGGGCGTGACGATCGTGGTCACGGGTTCTTCCTGCTTGGTCGTCGAAACCGTCGCACGATGGACCAGGCGTGTCCGGAATCGATCGATGAGCTCCAACAGGATCTGACGTGCGGGATCGTCCGGGGCGCGTGAATTGATGAGGTCGGCGATTTCTGCACCGAGCGCCCAAGCGCTTCCCTGGGGCGCAGAAGACGACGGGAGCTCGGGCATGCTGGGAATGTCGTGCGATTTCGTCATGAGAAGGGTGGCCGTCGCTTAACGAGTTCGTCGGTTACCAAATGAGGACGCAGCAAACCGTACGTGATTGCGAAAAGTAAGGCAGGATGACGCCGCCATGTGGGATCTCGGGATGCCCTGGCTCCACGAAGCTGAAGACCACGGGCTCTCGTAGTCGCTCGGCACGTTCTAGCCACGGAATCCGATCGAAGACGATGGACGCCTGCGGGGTTGCTCGCTGGACCGCTTTCGGCTCGAAATTCGAATCGTTGACTCGTTCCCAGACTTCGGCTCGCCACGCCACGGGCTGAGTGACATGTCCGAGGAGCACGAGGACGCTCGGGGAAGGTCCCGGCACCGGTAAGCCGATCGCCTGGGAGAATCCGCTCGTTTCGGCTGCAAGCGCGCGGAGGAATTCCGTATCGTCCAAGCGATTGAGCAGCTCCGGAATCTCGGAGCGCGCGACGCGTCCCGGTAAGCCGACCCCCTTTTCGAAACGGAATTGTGAGCTGACGCGTCGGAATTCTTCGGCATCCCCGTGATGCGCCGCTTGGAGACACCATTTGTCCGGTTCCGGCGTGTTGTCCCACAGCTCCACACCGCCCGAGGGATCGCCTCGCCGATGGGAGAAGAAGAACGACAACACGCCGGGACCTTCTCCGAGCCGCTCGAGCGGGAAGGCGATCGCCAGATTGATTCCCTCCCTTTCGGCGGCTTCTGAGCGCAAAAAGCCACTTTCTGCCGAGAGTTCATCGCAGAGTTGCGCCTTGGCCGTCGCTGCGCACCGTCCGATGAGACCTTGGCCTCTCGGAAAGAGCATGGCTCGACTCGTATCGCCGAAGGCTCGATGGTGGGAGTAGTAGCCGCCTGCATGCACGAGCGCGTCGTCGTCCGTTCTGGTGCGCCAGAGCTCGACCGCGCGAAGGTAGGTTCGGGGAAGGTCGCTTGGTGATGGACTCACGACGGGATCGTTGCCCACTCGATCGTGTCTGCTGTGTGGCATATTCGTTTCCTACCAAAGCGAGATGGTTTCGCACGGACGCCGAACGCTTCAGGTGGGGGTGTTTGACCCCGTGAGCCATGGGTTCTCGGCTGTGCACTCGAGGACTCGCGAGCGTTTCGGGGATGGTGCTTCTACGTTTTCGCGCTTCGAGCGCATTCCGTGACGGTGACGTGCCTTGCGGATCCACGATTGTGCATCAGGTTCTCTCTCGTGCGCGGCCCGAACATCGCCGTCGCGACGCAGGAATATGTACGAAGGACGGCAATTTGCATTCGATCCGGTGGACGCGGCGTTCGAACTCGTGCCCATGGCCGCAAGACGCGCGCTCGATCTCGCAGGCGTCAAGCTCTCCCTCGACGGTTGGCAATCGCTGGATATCGAAAATCGTCGCACTCTTTGGACCATTGGGTCTTCGCCGAGTGTCGACGTGTCCGTGGTGAAACGCGTCGTGGGCGCGGCAAATCCGTTACCACGGAGCACCGAGCCCATGCTCAATCCGAATGCGGATCGCGTGCCGAGTGAGGTGACGAAGCTCCTCGGGGAAGAGCGGCCGCTCATGACGGCGGTGTGGTCCGGTCTCGAACCCCTCGAGCGTTGGGTTCTCGTCAAGCTTGCGCAGGGACAGAAGCTCGATCGCCTCGCGCTCGCGTACGACGAGATCGTCGGCGCAGGTCAACGTCTCTCTCACCTGAACGCACGAGGCGAGGCTCGCATGGTCGGGACGACGGAGAAAGACGTCACCGTCCGCCGCGCCGTCGCGTGTGCGGTGATCGAGATGACCGAAGAAGCACATCGCTGTCTGCTCTCGGGTAATGCTCCGAAGGGTGACGTGTTGGGAACCGCAAGAATCGCAGGGATCATGGCTGCGAAGCGCACGTCCGATCTCATTCCGCTCTGTCATCCCGTTCACCTCACGCGTGTCGATTTGGAGCTCGAAGTATCGACGTCGACGCCATCCGTAGGAGTGCGTGCCGCCGTCACGGCGGTCGATCGAACGGGCGTCGAGATGGAAGACCTTGGTTGCCGCGAGCACCGCGGCACTCACAGTTTACGACATGCTCAAGGCGGTCGACCGAAGCATGGTGATTCGCGAAATTCGCTTGGTCGAGAAGAGTGGTGGCAGAAGTGGAGATTTCGTAGGATGAGCCGATATGCGGAGCTTCGAAGCGACCCCCTGGACGCAAGAGCCGTCGAAGCGCTAGTCGAACATGACGGCGCGGGAGCCGTAGTGACGTTCGTTGGACGGGTCCGTGACCACAACGACGGAAAGCCGGTGACTTGTCTCGAGTACGAAGCTTATCCCGCGATGGCGCATCGTGAAATGGATACCATTTTGCGGGAACTCGAAGCCGTCTTCCCTGGGGTGCGTGTTGCCGTGTGGCATCGCGTAGGGCGTTTGCAAGTGGGCGAAATCGCGGTGGTGGCATCCGCGAGTGCTGCCCATCGCGGGGAAGCTTTCGCCGCTTGTCATCGACTCATCGACGAGGTGAAGGCGCGTGTTCCCATATGGAAGCGCGAACACGGCCCCGACGGCGCGTACTGGGTAGGGTGGCAGGACGCTCGATGTACGGGGGATCACGACGCTGTGTCCGCCCACGTGGCGCACGAACACGCGCACGGTGCTGCTCACGCGCACGGTGCTGCTCACGCGCACGGTGCTGCTCACGCGCACACGACGCACGAACACGCGCACACGACGCACGAACACGCGCACACGACGCACGAACACGAACACGGCGCTGCGCACGTGCACACGACGCACACGCACACGCACGCGCACACGACGCACGAACACGGTGCGGCGGCAGCCGCCTCGTCGGTGTCTTCGGGCAAGGCGTCGAGCGCGCTCTCGGGAATACGTATTGCTTGCGTTACGGTGAGTGACACGCGCAACACGTCGACCGACGAATCCGGTGCCGTCGCCGAGGCGTTGTTGGTCCAGAGCGGTGCGCAAGTCGACCGCCATATCGTGATCGACGATCGGGAGCGTATCGCCGAACTCGTGTCCAACTTGGTCGATGGCGCCGCGGATGCGATCTTCCTGACCGGTGGAACCGGACTCGGGCCACGCGACGTGACGACGGAGGCTCTCCAAGGACTCGTCGAACGCAGACTCGAGGGATTCGGTGAGAGCTTTCGCCGGCTATCGTTCGATGCAATCGGCCCTCGCGCAATGCTCTCGCGCGCGATCGCGGGGACCGTGCGCGACGTCATGGTGTTCGCCGTCCCCGGGAGCCCGAAGGCCGTGCTTTTGGCCCTGCGAGAGCTCGTGATCCCCATCTTGCCTCATGCTCGAAGGATGATGCAAGGTGGTGGTCACGGCTGAGGCTTCATCCGCCCATCGCGATCATCTCGGGACCAACTTGGCTTGGATGGAGCTGGTCACGAAATTCGGAGTAGCGGTCTTCTCGCCATTGCCAGATCCTTTGGATATGCCGCTTCAAGTCCCTGCCGTTTCGGAGCACGTCTGCGAGATCGACGCCAAAGGGCGAAAATAGGCAGGTGTGCAAGCGGCCTTGGGCCGTGACCCTGGCACGGGTGCAGGTGCCGCAGAAGGGTTCCGAGACGGATGCAACGAAGCCGACGTATCCACCTCCGTCACGATATCGATATCGCGTCGCAGGGGCCCGGGGATCGTCGGAGGGGGCCGCTTCCATCGGCCAACGAGTCTGAAGGAGCTGGCGGATCTCCTTCGCCGTAACGACGTCGTCGGCGCGCCACGCGTGAGCTCGCCCGACGTCCATGTACTCGATGAAGCGTAGCTCGAGGCCCTCTCGTCGTGCCCAATCCGCCATGGCAAGTACCGTGTGATCGTTCAGACCCCGTTTGACGACTTGATTGATCTTCACGGGACCGAGGCCGTGTTTTCGAGCCACATCGATCCCCTCGAGAACCCGCGGAAGCGATGTGGCTCCGCCAGTGGTCCTTCGGAACGTGAGCTCATCGATGGCATCGAGACTGACGGTGACGCGTTTCAGTCCAGCATCCTTGAGTGCCTTGGCGTTTCGGGCGAGGAGCGATCCGTTGGTCGTCATGCAGAGATCCGGGATGCCCAGACGAGACAATGCTTCGATCAACGTGACCAACTTCGGACGTAGTAGCGGCTCACCTCCGGTGATGCGGACCTTCGTGACGCCAAGCTCGACGAAGGCGCGCGCAATCTCGGTGAGTGTTGGGAAATCGAGCAGTGTGCTTGCCTCTGCGGGCGCGGACTTCGGTGCGCCGTCCTCGTGCGGACGGCAATACACGCAGTGAAAGTTGCATCGATCGGTGACCGAGAGACGAAGATCCAGTAGCTGCCTGCCCCGTCGATCCACGACGGGACCTGCTGGTGAGGCCCCATCTGCGCTCGTGACGGGATGACGGAGTAGCCGTTCGAGGGGCAGAATGGCAAGATTCACCTTAGAAGGTTGAAGCCTCTCCCCTCGTGCACACAAGGGAGCGGACCGTGGTTCCGTTGCGACGTGGATGCTTCGTTCACAGAGCGGAAACCATTTCGAGAGCGACTGTTTCGCGACGAAGTCGCCTCGTGCACGGTGCGGTAACGTCGCGGTGCGCCGTCCCGCGGTAACGTCGCGCGCCTCATCGTGCGATGCTCGCCTGACCCAGTGTTTCCCCAAGCGCGGGACGCGCTCGAATCAGCCCCCGGCCACGGGTGGGATGATCGCGAGTTCATCTCCGGCAGCAAGCACCGTATCGGGTTCCGCAAAGACCTCATTTCGGGCGATGCGCACGCACCCGAGGTAAGGCCGCAGGGGCGGATAAGCTTCCGCGAGCCAGCTCGAAAGTGCTTCCACGTTCCTCACCGTCGGGGGAAGCTCGACCTCTTCGCGTGAACGACCGACGGCATCGCGCGCTGCTGCAAAGAAGAGCAAGGAGACGTTCATTGGGGGCTCGGCTCTTGTGGGCTGTACGTCGTGATCACGATTCCGGACGGCGGCCTTCGCGGTTACCTAGGTCGCTTCGCTCGATTGCGCAACGGGCTCGCCCAAGTGCGTGCCTCGGCCCCGGCAAGGGGATCGTCGCAGATCCAGCCGGGGCCGCTGTGCTCGGCCGACCTACAGATCCCCTTCGTACAGGCGGTATCGCTTGTAGATTTTGCCGCCCATGAACTTGATGGCAAGGTTCACCGGCGCGTTGTCTTCGAGGGTCCAGGAAAGCTCGCCCCAATCGATGCCGCAGCGCTGCCCGGCTTGATTCATCTGCGCGTACATGTACGTGCTGAGGCCTGCGTAGCGCTTCTGGTGACGGATCTTCTTGCGGATCCCAAGGATGGCCAATCGGGCTGTCTTTGGGCCCTGCACTTTGAGTCGCCAGAACAGCTTCGCGAGATTCACCGGGCCAATCTTGCCGCCGAAGTCACGGATGATTTCGTTCAGGTTCGGGAGCGCCAGCGCAACCGCAGATGGCTCGCCGTTGATGCTGACGATGAGCGTGAGTCGAGGATCGAGAATGAGCTTCAGATCCTTGGCCTGCTTGGCGAGTTCGGCGTCCGTATAAGGGACGAACCCCCAATTGTCGCTCCAGCCGTCGTTGAAGATGTCGATGACCGTGCGAACCTCGGCGTCGACGTTCTTCACGTCGACGGGACGTGCGCTAATCTCCGGCATCGCCGCGATCTCGTCGTGGGCTTTGCGTGCTCGCGCAGGGACGTCTCCCACGATGTACCGCCAAGAATAAAAATCCTTCAGCTTCGAAAGCCCGGCCTTTTCGATGAGGCCGCCCTGATAGGGAAGATGATGGGGCATCATCACCATCGGAGGCGTGTCGAAGCCCTCGACCAAACATCCGATCTCGTCGTTGACGCTGAGGGACAAGGGTCCCCGAATCTTCTTCATTCCGCGTTCACGGAGCCAATTGGATGCATTCTCGATGAGTGCGCGAGCAACCTCTTCGTCATCGATGGTGTCGAAGAACCCGAAGGAGCCTACGTCGTCGCGATAGCGATCCAAATGCTCCCGATCGATGTGGGCCGTGCAGCGGCCGACACAGAAGCCATTGCGGTATGCCGTCAAGACTACGCCTTCGGCGTGGGCCCAAAAGGGATGCTTGTTCGAAAGACGTTCCTTGACCTCCATATCGAGGGCTCGGACGTAGTTCGGATCGTCGCGATAAATGTAATCGACGACCTCCAAGAAATCCCTGATGCGGCCCCCGATGGGGGTGCGACGAATCTCGACGGACATACCGATGCGCTCCTCGATTAGATGACGCCGTACTTCTTGCCGACCTTGTATAGGGCTTCGAGTCCCCTGTCGAGATGGGTCCGCTCGTGAGTGGCCATGTAGCTCGTTCGAAGCATGGCGCTCTTCGGGGGCACGCCGGGGGAAATGAAGGGATTGGTGTAGATCCCGTGCTCCTCGAGGAGCTCCCTCCACATCATCAAAGTACGCAAATCCTGACGAATGTAGATGGGGATGACTGCCGTCTGGGTGTGCCCGAGCTCGAAGCCCATTTTCGGAGCTCTTCGCGCATGTACGTAAAGTTCTCGCGCAGCTTTTCGATGCGCCAGGGCTCCTCGCGCATGACTTCGAAGGCTGCCATCGCCGCCGCGACGGAAGGAGGAGCGGCGCTGGCCGCGAACATGAAGCTCGGTGCGAAGTGGCGGACGTAATCGAGGACCTTCCGATCGCCCACGAGCCATCCGCCGATGCTCGCCATCGACTTCGAGAAGGTGCCGCCAATCAAATCCACCTGATCCGCAAGGCCGAAGTGATAGGGAGTGCCGCGCCCTTCGGGTCCGACGACGCCGAGGCCGTGGGCCTCGTCGACGAAGAGGCGTGCTCCGTACTTTTTACAGACGGGCACGATCTCGTCGAGCTTGGCGATTTCCACCTTCGGCGCTGAAGACGCCGTCCGTGAGCACGAAAGCGCCCTCGTCCGGCTCGAGCTTCTCGAGCGCGCGTTCGAGGGATTCGGCGTCGTTGTGCTTGTAACGGACGAGCTTCGCGCCCGCGGCCTGACCGAGTTGCACACCGTCGTAGAGCGAGGCATGGATGTTACGATCGACGACAGCGACGGACTTTTTGTTGCTCAGAAGGGCGGAACAGGTCGCGATGTTGACCTGGTATCCCGTCGTGAAAACGAGAGCCGCTTCCTTGTTGAACGACGCAGCGAGCTTCTCTTCGAATTCCTCGTGGAGCTTCATCGAGCCATTGACGAGTCGGGAGCCCGTCATGCTCGTGCCGAAGCGTTCGATGGCTGCTTGTGCCGCTGCACGTACCTTCGGGTGCGTCGTCAGTCCGAGATAGTTGTTCGAACCGAACATCGTGACGCGACGCCCATTGATGACTGCCTCTGGGCCGTCGTTGAGATTGAGAGGGCGGAAGAAGGGGTAGATTCCCATCTTGCGCGCGGAGTCCGCCGTCTTGAACTGCTTGCACTTCTCGAAAACGTCGCGTCCCCCGACGTTGGCGAGAGAATGACGATCCTCTATTTGTTGCTCCGTCATTTCGCTGGGAGCGTCGATGTCCGTGACGTCGGGCTGCGACGGTGACGAATCCGGTGGCGTGGATTCATGCCCGTTGATGCGAGCTTGTGCCGTGCCCTTTTGCATCCGCGCCTTCGTGAAGGACTCCTCGGATTGCCCGATGTTCTCGTCGAGCGCTGGGTCGACCTGTGGCAGCGCCTGTCCGTTGGCTAGAACGTGATAGGCAGCGCGAACGCGGTTCTTCGCGTCCAGCACTCCCTCGGCGGCTCGTTTCACACGATCATCCGTGGCGAGACGCAGAACGTAGGGATTGAGCAAGATTTTGCGACCTTCGGTCGCGAGACGGTCGACGAAATTCATGAGCGGAGCTCCAGCAAAGCAGCGCATCTTCGGATGCGCAATTGGTCGTCACTCGAGTGGACGCTCGAACGCGTTGGCGCTGGCGTGCGCATCGGCGCTCACGTCAACGGCTCGTTGAGATGGGCGAACCTACGACTCACCGAGTCTTTCGTCAACTGACGGCCAGTGCTCCGTTCCGTGATCTTTCAACTGAACGTGCGACAGGAAGAGTCCTTGCGGTGGCGCGGTGATTCCCAAATCCGTTCGACGAAACCGGCTAAAGCAGTTTTAACGGCTCCTCGACTGGTTCGACCTCTTCCCACGTCGACCAGTGTTCCGACGATGATGCGAACCATGTGGTAGAGGAAGCGGTCGCCTTTGATTCGAACCAAATCACACGCGGATCCGATGAATCTGGAAGCCAGCTTGCACGATGAATCGTTCGCGTCGTGTCCGTGCGTTCATCCTGTGCGCCGCGAAACGCGCGAAAGTCGTGGGTTCCGAGCAGCGAAGCAGCCTCTTCGTTCATCCAATCGTGGTTCAACCTCTGGTCGATGCGCCATGCGCTCGTATCGAGAAATGGATCGCGAACGGGGCTCTTCAGGATCCGATACCGGTACGTCTTGTCGATGACGTGCGCACGGGGTTCGAATCCCGACGGAACACGAGCAGCTCTTACGACCGCGATCGATGCAGGCAGATGACTCGACAGGCCGAGGACCCATCCGCGAGGTGGTATGTTCTTGGTTGAATCCAACGCGACAATCTGGCCAAGAGCGTGAACGCCACGGTCGGTACGACTCACCTGGCGAGGCATACTTGCTCGAGGATCCATCGCACGGATCGCTCCCATGAGCTCTCCCGCGACGGTGCGGCCATTGGACTGGATCGCCATCCCCGAGAAGGGTGTCCCATCGTAGGCTAACCAGAGCAGCACACCGTGGCCCGTCGTTGATGTCATGGCATAAACCCGTTTCACCGCGCGTACTGCGGTCGTCTTTTCGCTGCCTTCCAAGTGGTGTCGCAAGTTGGCGGAGCCGTCCGAGCCAAGCGCCACTTCGGCCACTCGCGGCTACGGCTCGATTCGGCCTTCTCGTACCACGAGCGGCAAATCGAGGCGGCCACTTCGATCGCGCCGCTGAGCCGCGGCCTCGGCTGTTCTCACCAAGACGGTGCGTAGCCGGACGGGAGCGCTTCGAAGTAGGTGGAGCGCCCGCGCGTTCTTCCGTTCGTGGCCTATTTGCTTTGGACGAAGTTCAAAGGCACGTTCGCCTCGACGCAGCCACCTTGCGGTGCGGGTAGCGTGGAGGCTCGGAAAACACCCAAGATGCAGTTGGTGAGTCCGGGATCTTGCAGCGTGTCGTTCGTCACGCTTGCCGTGCAGACCTGTCCGTTGGGCGCGATTCTGACGTTGACCGTCATTTTGCCGCTCAGCGTCGCGTTCTGTGCAAGCGCTTTTTCGTAACAGCGTCGCCCTGCACCGCCTCGTCCAGCGAGTGCCGTTTGGAGTGCGGCCGTGACCTCACCCTTGCATTCAGAAGAACACGGAGACTTCGAAGCCCCTTTACCAACGGCATTGTTCGTTGCTTGCGCAGATGGCGCAGCCGTGGGCTCTTCCATTGGCGGGGGGGGCGGAGGTGGCGGCGCATTTTGGACGCGCTCCTCCTCTGCGGTTGGCGGTGGTGTCGCCGGACCTGCAGGCGCATCGTCGGATGAGCGTGTGAACTTCCACACGATGAGGCCGCCGGTTGCCACGAGCATGATCGCTGCGAGCACGATGAATACTTGATTGCTTCCAGAGCTTGGCTTCTTCGGAATTTCGCTCGTCATTGCGGCTCCCGCATCGTCGACCCGCAGGTCCTTTATCCCAGGGCCCAGTATATAGTTCAGACCAACGGCTTCGGGTGCTCGGCGACGTCGGTTTTTGTCGGCCGAGTGGCTTGGTCTTTTTTTCTGGACCCCTGGTTCGTCGCGGGAGGTCAGAGCGGCGTTGGTCCTCTGACCGCGCAACCCCCGCGACCGCGTGAGGCGCGCTCATTGCCGCGCGCACGAGCGTTTGAATGAGCTCCGTCGTCACTCGGAAGCTGCGATGCGCCCGAAAATGCTGACGGCGGTGTCTCCCCAGGTTCGCTTTTGAACCAACGTGAGTTGGGGTAATGCGTTCGGCTCGGGTTCGCTTCGCGCCGCGTGTTCGAGCACGAACGTGCCTTCGTCAGTGAGCAATCCCGAGAGCTCGAGTCGCGCGAGTGAGCGGAGCAGCACGGGCACGTCGGCCCAAGGCGGATCACAGAAGATCAGATCGTAAGGGGCGTGTTTCTCGAGGCGTGCGCGGCTCGTTTCGACGCTTTGGGCAACCACTACGGCTCGCGATACGAGGTCGAGTTCGGTGAGATTGCGACCGAGACAACTCAGTGCGTCTTTTGCTCGTTCGACGAACACGGCGTGCCGCGCGCCGCGGGACAGCGCTTCGATCCCGAGCGCACCGGTGCCCGCACAAATGTCGAGCACCGACGTTCCGGACACGTCCCCAAGCATCGAGAAGAGTGCCTCGCGAACGCGGTCGTGGGTCGGGCGCGTGTCGCGTCCCTTCGGCGCATGGAGCGTACGACTCCGCAGGGTTCCGGCAATGACTCGCATGTTTGTCGCTCCATCGAGGGCGTAGGCGCGGCGATTCGGTGCTGTTCGCTTGCGCCCGGACGATCTTAGAAGTGCATCAATAGCCCTACGTCCGTGCGGTCTTTCCCGAACGTCACTCGCGGCTCGAAGTGCGAACTCGCCGTCTTTTCCTTGGGCTTGCTGGTCAACAGCAGGGTGAGGCCCGCGCCTGCAGCAACCGCTCCCGTTGCGAAGAACACGATCTGCGCGACCTCGAGCGCCTTTCCCTCGCTACACACGGAGCGAACGCCTCCCGGTGTCATCGCGCCGGGAACGACGTGGCCGCGATCGGCTTCGGTGCACGCGTCTTGGTTGGAGCTCAGACCGTCGCGATAAGCCTTGAAGTCACTATCTTGGCTCAGCATGTAAAGGCGCGCCGAAGAGAGGCCGCCAGCAGCGAGCAGCACTCCACCGGCGCCGAGCGTGATGTAACCCCAGGTGCGTTGTGCGTTGCTGTCCGTCGTGGACGGCGCAGGTGGAACCGAAAGATCCGTCTCGACCTTGGTGGGCTTTTCCGAATTCGTAGTGGGCGTCGTCGCGGGGATTTCGGCCGCATCGAGGCGTACCTTCGTCGTGCCATCGACGCGCACTCGCACGTTGGTTTCGGCATGCTTTGCGCCAGCCGCTTCGAGCGAAATGACATGTTCACCGCTGGTCGTAGCGATGGTTGCTTGTCCGTCGGAGAGCGTTCCTGCCGGCGTTCCGTCGACCAAGAGGCGCCCCTCCTTGTCTTGGGCTCGCACGAGCACCGGGAAGGTCAAGGGGGGTAGGATTTCTGAAACCGCTTTGGCCGCAATGCCTTGGAGATCGGCGTCCATCGAATCGGTCATCGTCGACTGATAGGAGAACTGCGTTTTGGCGTCGGCGCGACCGTCATTGTAGAGGAAGATTTCCGCCTTCACGCGTTGACCTTCGAGCGTCAGCGTTCCCCAGATGAATCGCTTGGCTCCCGTCTTCGCCGAGATCTTCTTCAAACACGCAGCGTCCGGCACGTCGTTGCAACCGAGCGCAGCCGTGAGCACCTCGAGGGAGAACTCGCCTTCGCCCAAGCGCGCGTTGGTGGAGGTCGAAATGACTTGCCGGATCGCTTTGGTCAGCGCGGAAGCCTGTTCGAAATGATCGTTAGCGGCGAAACCGAGTACGTGCGTGACGGTGACCTCGGCGTTCTGCGTCGTCGCAGGACTGGGATCGGCGGCCCAAGTCGGACGAGCGACGACGGACGTTGCGGCAACGAGGAGAAGGGGGACGAGGTGGGCGCGCATCGACGGGAATGATACTCAAAGCTTGGGCGTCTGGGGCCAGAAGCTCGTGTTGGAACTCCGTTCCGGAAGGGATTCGAGCGGACGCACCTCGCCTTCACGGACGGTCATTTCGGGCCGAGTGCTACGAAGTCTCGATTCGGCTCCACATCCGTTGACGCATCCGTTGGTGGCCCCCGTCCATCTTGGTGATGATCCGTGCAGCGCTCCAGGCCGCCAGGAGCTCGCCTTCTTGCCCCAGTCCTGGGAGGACCGAGCTGCCGACCAGGTACGTGCCCGGAACGGGGCCGCGGAGGGGTTCACCACCGACCTCCAAGTAACCTCGAGGTTCGACGGCCCATTGCCAAGCCATGGGTTCGCCCTGCGGCAAGGTCTCTCGCACGTGGACGCGGTCGATCTCGCGTTTGGTGCCGTTTTCGAAGAGCCAGAGGGGTAGGCCGTCGTGTGGCGAGTCCACGGCGACGACATGTCGCTCGAAGTAGGGCAGGTACCTGCGAAGGGTCGCAAGAACCGCCTCGCGTGCTTCGAGCAAGGTGAGGGGACCGCGGACGGGAAGGAGCAGCTCGGCGACCACCGATTCGTACTCTTCCGGAGAAACGAATCTCGGTGCGGGTCGAGAGGAATCGCGTGGATTCGTGTTTGGGTTTGGTGCGGGCGTGACCACACCGATGGGCGAACGCTTCAGGTGCACGACCGGCAGCCGAGGATCGAAGCGATCGGCCCGGGTTGCCACGACGAAACTTTCGGCGCTGAGTGCTTCAGGGAGCCCTTCACGTCGCACCACGAGGGACGTTACGAAACGCCCGGTCGTCGCGGTGACGTTCGGCCACTTGTTCCTCGCACTGGCGGACACCCCTTCGCCGCGGCTGAGTTCCGCGAGCTCTTCGCCTGTGAGGCTCGTGACGACGCGCGCCGTGCCGATGGGTTGCTCCTCGCCGTCCTCCATGACGCCCGCGATGGTCCCGCGCTTGAGCACGAGGCCCGTTGCACGTGACTCGAGTCGACACGAGCCGCCGTGTGCCTCGATGCGTTCGACGAGGAACTCCGTGAGTTCGTCTTCGCCGCCGGCGAGTGCGTTGAGTCCTCGGGTCCACGCGCCGTGCAGTCTCGCAACGGCCAGGGGTGGCAGTCCGTCGGGGAACGCCGAGAGGTTGGAACCGAACTGTGCGGGAAGCTCTACGATCGAGCGATACGGGTGCCCCAACGGGAATCGCGCGAGCAAGTCGGTCCAGGCCTTGTCGCCGCTGTATGGAAGGCTCGAGGCGACGCGGCCAGTCTCGAAGCGCTCCCAGAGCGTCGCTGGGGGCCAGGTCAGTTCTCGTTCGAAGGCTTGGTCGATGATCGCGTTGGTCGTGGCGAGGGTTCCGTAGAGCTCGTCGACGATGGGACGAACCTCGGGGAACTCGCGATCCACTTCTCGTTCGAAGAGCTCGAGATCCGGCGGGAGCTCCAACCGTTTGTCGGGGAGCAGCACCTGGAACATCGGATTCGAGTGGCGCGAGTCGACGCCGAAAGCTTTGGGTCTGAGCGAGCTCGTGTAGCAGGCGCTTCCAGGGGGGCGTCGTGCTGAAGAGCATCGAAAAGGAACGCCTCTGGAATGGTAATCCTTCGAACTGATATCCGCAGGGACGCTCGCCTTGTCCGAGGACGAGGACGCGAAAATCCCGACGTGCGAGGAGCGCAGCTGCGGCGAGGGCGCCGAGAGAGCGACCGAGGACGATGACGTCGAAGTAACGTGTCGTCATGGGGGCAGGATTACGACCTTCGAGCGCTTACCGTCCGGCTCGCTCTGGATGCGCACGCGATCTTCCGCGATGAGCTGCAAGACTTCCACGTACACCTGGTGTTCTTGCTCGAGGATGCGCGCCCCGAGGGTCGCCTCGGTGTCGCCGTCGAGGACCGGCACGGCTCGTTGCGCGATGATGGGGCCCGTGTCGACGCCGCCATCGACGAAGTGCACCGTGCAGCCCGAGATTTTGACGCCGTAATCGAGCGCATCACGACGACCATGTGCGCCGGGGAAAGCGGGCAACAACGCGGGATGGATGTTCACGATGTGGCCCTCGAAGCCGCGAAGGAACACCGGCGTGAGCAGGCGCATGAACCCCGCCAAGGCCACCCACTCGACGTCCTCGCGCCGCAAGACTTCGACGAGCGCCGTATCGAAGGCTTCCCGATTGGGAAAGTCTCGGTGGTTCAAGACGTGGGTCTTGACACCGGCGCGCTCGGCCCGCTCGAGCGCCTTCGCACCAGGGACGTTGGAGACGACGAGGCGCAGATTGACGTCGAGTCGACCGCTCGCAGCGGCATCCAAGATGGCCTGGAGATTGGTTCCGCTGCCCGAGACCAGTACGGCGAGCTTGAGGGTGGCCAAGGCGAGATCCTTCGGACTAGACGAACTTGACCCAGGGTTCTGCGCTCGTCGTGTCCGCCGTGATGGTGCCGAGGTTGTGGACGCGCTCGCCGAGGGACGTGAGCGTTCGCGTCGCGGTGTCCGCTTTCGCGTCGTCCACTACGACGACCAGACCAATTCCCATATTGAACGTTCGCAGCATCTCGTCGTGTTCGACCGGACCCGCTTTGCGGATCACGTCGAAGAGTGCTGGAACCTCGGGCAATCGCATCTCGGCGCGGGTGCCTTGCGGGAGCACGCGAGGAAGATTGCCGGGCAAGCCGCCGCCCGTCACGTGACAGAGGGCATGCAGGCCTTCACCCAGGGCCGCGTTCAAGGCGCCGACCTGCTTGGCGTAGATCGTCGTCGGCACCAACAGCGCTTCGCCGACGGTCTTGCCGAGCTCGGGGACTTGCGAGTCATACGAGAGGCCCATGACCTTCTCGAACACGTGACGTGCGAGGCTGTAGCCATTCGAGTGAAGTCCACTCGACACGACACCGAGGAGTCGGTCGCCGACCTTCACGCGCTTTGGCCCGAGGAGCTTCTTCGCCGACACGACACCGACGGCAAACCCGGCGAGATCGTATTCACCGTCGGCGTACATGCCCGGGAGCTCTGCGGTTTCGCCGCCGAGGAGTGCGCATCCGGCGATTTTACAGCCATCGGCAATTCCCTTGATGACCGACTCGGCCACGCCGAGTTCGAGTCGTCCGCACCCGAAGTAGTCGAGGAAGAACAGCGGGCGCGCCCCGCAGGTCACCACGTCGTTGACGCACATGGCCACGAGATCTTGGCCGATGGTGTCGTGTTTGCCCGTGGCAAAGGCGATCCTGAGTTTGGTGCCGACACCATCGGTGCCACTGACGAGCAGAGGCTCATCGACGTCGTGTGGCACTCGGCAGAGCCCCGCGAACCCGCCGATGTCCTCGAAGACTTCGGGGATCTTGGTTTTACGTGCGAGCGGCTTGATGCGCTCGACCAGCTCGTCTCCAGCGTCGATGTCGACACCGGCCTGTCGGTAGGTAATGGCCATGGCGGCGGCCGTCATAGCACGGGGGGTCGAGTCACGCCCCGATGTGTCCGCGAGTCCGAGCGGGTTCGGGTAGAGGACGAAGGAGCGAGAGCAACGCCCAGAGGGCGAAGGCACCGAAGGCGCCGAAGAGAGCGACGAGGCCGAGCAGCCAGCGGTTGCTCTTCGGGGTCTCGCCGTCGATGAGCAACCAGGCGTCCTTCGGCAGGTGTCCCGGCTGCCAGCCCGCCTCTTTCGGTGCCTCGCCGAGCTCGCCGTAGCGGAGCCCAAGTGCCGAAAAGGGAACGAGCCGTCCCGAGAACACGGAGGGCGGCACGAAGTGTTCGTTCTCGTATCCCGATGGGACGCGGATTTGCACCCAGAGATTCGGACTTTTAGTCAATGGTGCCAAACGAAAGCTATCGGTGTCGAGGGGACGCACGTAACGGATCCCACCGACTTGGGCCAGTTCGCCCATTCCGCGCACCCATCGATTCGCGAGCTGTGGTTCGAGCTTCAGGGTTTCGATGGAGCCCGCGTCGTAAGCGGGGCCGCCGCGCAGTGCATAGACGATGTCGCCGTGCAGGCCCCAGAGCAGACCGAGCGAGGCGAACACCGTCAGGGTGAGACTCGCGAGGGTGAGCTTGCGGAAAGGTCGACGCGGTCGCGGCAGCTCGACGAGCTCAGGATTGGGACCGTCGTTCGGCCCAGTGGGGGAAGCAGGTTCGGTGGGGCTCATCGCTTAGCTTGGGGGTGGTTCGTACCGTACCTCGACAAGCTTCCCCTTGGAAGGTTCCCGAGCCAATTGCATCGGCAGAGTGTCGGGTGCGGCTTTTGTGAACCATCCTGAAGCGATTCGTCTAAGCTGATAGCTCGTAGAGGGATTTCATGGCAGGTGCCAGAACCATCGTTTGCCCGTCTTGTGGTTTCCGAAACTCACTTCCGCTCACCAACGAGCGATGTGTCTCCTGTGGCGCCAAGATTGAGGATTTGAAGCGCAACATGACGCACCAGGAAGAGGCCGAGCGTCGATTTCAGCAGGAGGGCTTCAGCATCGTCTGGTTTGCCATCTCCCTCGGCATCATGGCCGTCCTCACCACCGCCGTGGTGGTCGGTTTGCCCCTCGTGGTGCCATTGCTCGATTTCGAGGGTTCGGCGGGCATGATGATTTCCATCCCCGTTTGGTTCGCGGGCGGCATTCTGATCGGTTTGGTGTCTCCGGGGCGAACCTTCATCGAACCGGTCGTGGCCACGTTCCTCGTCGCGTTGCCGTCGGCGTTCCTCTTGTTCCAGTCGCAAACCGTGAAGACACTTCCGCTCTTCATGTACCTGCTGCTCGCCGCCGTCGGCGTCCTTTTCACCTTGGTCGGTTCCTATCTCGGGGAGCGGATCCAGCTCGGCCCGCCGCCGAAGACCTTCGAGTGATACGTCGAATCACGTTGCTGCTCCTCGGGTGTCTCGGCGCCGCGGGGTGTGGTCAGTCCGAACAAGCGAAGCGCGCCGAGGTTGCGAGTGTCACGGTCGCGATCGATCGTTTGCGCGACGCCCCGAACCCAAACAAGCCCGAGTTCTTGCAGTATCTCGCGAGCACGCCCTGTTCGCTCGAGGACGTTTGCGCGCTGAAGAAGGCGTGCGCCGACGCGTATGCCGAGCAGGTGGCGGCGCTTTCCGCAATCGCGCAGCTGAAGTCGGCGAGTGATTCGGGCGCAAACGCGGGCGGGAAGCTCGCAGCCATTCAAGGACAGCTCGAGCGCGCGCGTGAAGGTGCGAAGGCTTGCGTCGAGCAAGAGGCGCGCCTTCTCGATCGCTATCGCGCCAAGTAGTTTCGCTCGTCACGTCTGCTTGGATGCCGCGTGAGGACGCCTCGGTCGATGTGCCGCGTGAGGACACCTCGGTTCTTGCGGCGCGCACTGCGCGAAGGGCGTCGAGCGAGTCAGCCGGTGCGGCGCGCACTGCGCGAAGGGCGTCGAGCGAGTCAGCCGGTGCGGCGCGCACTGCGCGAAGGGCGTCCTGAGACAGCCGTCAACGCACGAACTCGAGGCGGCCGAAACGGGACGCCTTGTGGAAGTTGCCCTGGCCCAGAATCGGCGACCAACTCACCCCGCCGTTGTTCTGCATGACGTAGAAGTTGGCGCGCCACACTGTGCCTTTGCGCGGGCGTTCGATGTTCGCTAGCGCGCGAAATGGCATGGCGAGCTCGACGACGTAGCCCTCGTCCACGTCATTCGGATCGTCGATGGTGCCTTGAATGGTGATGGTGCGCTCGAGCAGTGCGGACCAGTCTTCGTGTCCGAAAGGTTCATCGGGCAATACGCGCGGGCGGTTGTAGTCGTCGAAGTGCGAGTCGAAGACGAGGCCCTGGGGATTGACCTGAATCTCGTAGTAATCGCGATTGTCCCCGTCTCCCTCGGGATCGAGCATGATCTCGACGGTATCCTTCGTCCACAAGTGAGGATCGCGCGCGTCTTTGGCGAAGCCTCCGCGCACGTCGATGTCCTTGGCGACGATGGCGACGTAAAGGTGTTCGTCATCCCATCGAAGGCGCGCCGTGCCGCCGAGGGGCGCCGATTCGGGAAGGGATTCGCCGGTTCCTGGGTGCACGAAGGGCTGCGTTTGCGGAGTCGTGTGCCAGAAGGGTTCGTCGAGTCTGCCGTCGAGCTTCACGCGATCCCCCGCTGCCAAACGTCGAACCTGGTAGGTTGGCACCGGGAGATTTTTCGTCGATGCGTCGCGGTGACGAAGGCGTTCGCAGTCCCGCTGTGCCGAGGTGATTTGCGGCGCTCCGCGTCGCTGTATCGCGATGAACCAAGTCACCCGATTTTGCACTCGAGGGCTGACGGGGCGAGTCGTCTCCGTTCGTCGTGGTTGGCTTGTTACAGGCGGCAACGAGGAGCGAATGGGCGACCACCATGACGGTGAGCGTGCATCTGCGAGGGACGGCGCGCTCCTGGTAAGCAAACGCGCCGTCGGAAGTCGCGCCGTCGGAAGTCGCGCCGTCGGAAGTCGCGCCGTCGGAAGTCGCGCCGTCGGAAGTCGCGCCGTCGGCGGAGAGCCTAGGGCATGCGAGCGCACGGGTGAAGGCGAACCAGGGACGCGAGATCCAGCCGTTCGCCCACACCGTGCCGCGAGGCATCAGCGCTTGCCCTTGCTCTTCTTGCGGGCGTCGCGCTGGTTCTTGCGCTGGTTCTTCTTTGCGTTGCGCTCAGCAGCCGAGAGTTGACGCATCTTGGGCGCGTCCGCACCGGAAGCGCCCGGGAAGCCGCCCATACCCGGGAATCCGCCCATGCCGGGCATTCCCGGAAATCCGCCCATACCGGGCATGCCCGGCATGCCAGGGAAACCACCCATGCCGGGCATTCCGGGAAAACCAGGGGGCATTCCGGGAGCGCCGCCGCCCTTCGCTGCTCGTCGGAGATGTCGCGCTGCAGCGAGGCCCTTGAGCCCTGGGATCTTTCCGAGCAGCCCCATGTTCTGTCCCATGCCGCCCATCATCTGCTGCATGAACATGAACTTCTGAACGAGCTCACTCACGGCCTGTTCTTGGCTGCCCGAGCCCTTCGCAATACGCTTCACCCGCGTGGGTTCGCGAACGAGCACGTGAGGATCGTTTCGCTCGCTCTTCGTCATCGATTGGATCATCGCTTCGATGCGAACGAGCTCCTTGTCGTCGACGTTCACTCCGGGGGGGATCATGCCGGAGAGGCCCGGGATCTTTTCCATGAGATCCTTGAGGGAGCCCATCTGTTGAATCATCCGGATCTGATTCAAGAAGTCGTCGAGCGTAAACTGCCCGCTCATCATGCGCGCGGCGTCTTGCTCGGCCTTCTTCTGATCGACGACCTGCTCGAAGTCGCGAATGAGGCTCACCACGTCGCCCATTCCGAGGACGCGGCTGGCCATGCCCTCGGGACGGAATGGTTCGAGTTTGTCCGTCGTCTCGCCCATACCGACGAACGCGATAGGCGCGCCGGTGACTTCTTTGACGCTCAGGGCTGCACCGCCGCGCGCATCGCCGTCGAGCTTGGTGAGCACGACGCCGGTGATCCCGAGTCGCTCGTTGAAGGAACGCGCCGTTTTCACGGCGTCCTGACCAATCATCGCGTCGATGACGAGCAGGATGTTGTCGGGCTTCGTCGCGGCCTTGACCTCGGCGAGTTCCGTCATCAACACCTCGTCGATCGCGAGTCGACCTGCGGTGTCGTAGATGATGACGTCGCAACCCGCCTTCTTTGCTTCCGCAGGGGCGGCGCGACAAATCTCGACGGGGCTCTTGCCTTCCAGATTGAATACCGGGATCTCGGATCTGGCTGCCGAGCACCTTCAACTGATCGACGGCTGCGGCGCGCTGCATGTCGGCTGCGACGAGGAGCGGCTTTTTGCCTTCCTTTTGGAGCAAGCGCGCGAGCTTTGCGGCAGTCGTGGTCTTGCCGGAGCCCTGCAGACCGACCATCACGATGGAGGTCGTGCCCTTGTCGTGTACGGTGAGGGGCTCGCCTTCGGAGCTCATCATCGCCACGAGCTCGTCGTGGCACGTCTTGACGAACACCTCTGCGGCGCCGACGCGGTGCGTTTCTCCTTCGACCTTCACGCGGGTCTGCACCGTCTGCCCAACGGCCTTCTCTTCCACGCGAGCCAAGAACCGCTTGACGACACCGAGCTCGACGTCGGCGTCGAGGAGGGATTGTCGGACCTCGGACAGCGCGGGTCGGATGTTGTCGGAGGTCAGCTCGGTGAGCCCCGACAGACGGTTCTGTGCTTCGCGAAAACCTTTGATGAGTGCGTCGAACAAGGTGCCGGCCTTCTAGCACAGCCGGCCCCGGGAAAACCAGGTGTGGCCATTGGGCCGACTCGTCCGACGAGCGCCGGGAGGGCGAGCCCACCGCACAGCGACGTCCGCCAACGCTGCAGCCGGGCACGGCTGGGTGTCAGCGGGTGCGCTTCGGCCCCTTGCCGTTCGGTCCTTTTGGCCCAACGCCAATCTCGTGAACGAGTCGGAACGAGTTACCCTAGGGATCCGCGTCAAGGTTCGGACGACCTTCGACGCATCACGCAGCGATCCGCGACAGAGCCGCTGGTTCTTCGCTTATACGATTCGAATCGAGAACGAGAGTCCCAAACCCGTCCAGTTGCTCAACCGCTTCTGGGTGATCACGGATGCTCGTGGACGAACGGAACAAGTGAGGGGGCCGGGGGTCGTTGGCGAACAGCCAGTGATCGCGCCGGGAAACGCCTTCGAGTACACCTCGGGATGCCCGCTCTCGACGCCCTTCGGCTCGATGCATGGCACGTACGAGATGACGAACGAACAAGGGGAACACTTCGAAGTCGGAATCCCCGCCTTCGCCCTGCGCGTTCCGGGCACGATGAATTGAGCCCTAGAGCCGCTTCTGCAACTCGAGGAGGCGCGTGTAAAACGCGCGCCGCTCTTTGCCGCCGAGCCCAGTGGCATCGGCGAGATCGCGCACGGTCTTGCCCGCTCGGAGCGCAGCGAGCAACGAATCGTCGTCCGGCGCGTCGCTCGCGGGCCCACTCGCCTCGAGCTCGCCTGGATCGGCGAGCACGATCACGATCTCGCCACGCCACTCGCGGCCGAGCGCGGCGAGCTCCTCGAGCGTCCCTATGACCACCTCTTCGTGGAGCTTCGTGAGTTCACGACAGACCGCCGCGCGGCGACTTGGAGTCCGTTTTGCCAGATCGGTAGGGTGTCTTCGACTCTTCCCGGCGCCTCGAAGAGGACCGCGGCTGACTCACCGAGACAGACTCGATCGATGGCCCGCGTCCGTTGCCACCCTGCCGCGGTAGGAAACCGGCGAAGTAGAACGGGCCCTCGACCATGCCCGACAGTGCCACGGCCGTAGTGACGGCACTCGGTCCTGGGATCACGTCGACGGCGAACCCCGCTTCGCGCACGAGCGCAACGAAACGCGCGCCCGGATCACTCACCGCGGGCATTCCCGCGTCGGTGACCATCGCGAGCCATTCACCGTGTTCGAGATGGTCGAGCAGGTGCGTGAGTCGCTCGAGAGACACATGGGCCTCGATGGGAAGACCATCGGTTTTCCGCCGATCCCGAGGTGAGTGAGTAGGTTACGAGAGTGCCGCGTGTCTTCGGCGAGGATGCGATCGGCCTTCTTCAGCGTCTCGACGGCGCGGTAGGTGATGTCTCCCAGGTTCCCGAGGGGCGTTCCGACGATCGATAGACGTCCTCGTCGTGGGCCACGTTCGTCCTTGGTCGGATTCGGATCCGTCCCTTGCTCGCTCATGCCGATCTCGTCCTCTCGAATCGAAGCGTCCTACTGTCGGATGAGGACCGCATCGCCGAGCCTCTCCGACAGGAACGTTCGCAACTTACCCGCGAGTCGCGCCTCGAGCTGGCGAACGCGTTCACGAGAAACGCCGAACTGTTCCCCGAGCTCCTGGAGCGTCACCGGTTCGTCCGCGACCAATCGCTGTTCGAAGATGTGCAACGTGTACCCCGAGAGGGTCGTCTTGAAGTCGTCGAGATGCCCCCGAAGGAGCTCTTGGAGTTGGAAGTTCTCCGTCAGTTGATCGGGGCCGGCCGCAGTCGCGGGCAACAAATCCATGCGGCTCGTTTGACGGCCATCGGCATCTCCGATTGGCGTGTCCAGGGACGAGTCGCTGCTTGCCAGCCGTCAATCCATCTCGATGACGTCTTTCTCGTCGACGTCGAGACGCTTGGCGATTTCGGCATGGCTCGGCTCGATGCCCATGGCCGTCAGCTTGGCTTTCTCCTTATTCGAAATTGAAGAAGAGCTTCCGTTGGGCTTGCGTCGTACCGAGCTTGACGAGTCGCCAATTGTTCAAGATGTACCGGAGCATGTACGCGCGGATCCACCACGCGGCGTAGCTCGACAGCTTCACACCCCGATACGGATCGTATCTTCGGACGGCCTGCATCAAACCGATGTTGCCCTCCTGATCGAAATCCATGATGTTGCGGCAGGCGCGCCGGTACTCGTAGGCCAGCTTCACGACCAGGCGAAGATTCGCCGTGACGAGCCTTGCGGCGATATCGACGTTTCCCGTGCGCGTGTATTCCTCTGCGAGACGCTTCTCCTCGTCGGCACTGAGCAGCGCGTGACGCTGGACCTCCGACATATAGAGTTGGAGAGCGTCGACCTTCGCGAGGCCGCGATCCTCGAGACAATCTTCGCGGGTTCGAGGGCCGCCGTATCGAGCAGGGATTCGTCTTCGACAGGTTCACCCGCGACCTCGATCACCTGACCGTCGCCGAGTAGGTCCTGGTCGAGGTCGTCACTGGCCTCGCTCGCGTCGCCCGATTCGGAATCGACGTCGGCTTCCGACGAAGCCTCGAGCTCCTCCCCGTCGCGTTCGGGTGAGCTCTCACCTCGTTGCCCCGCGCCGGACTTCTTTCCGGACCGACCTTGACCTTTTTCTTTGGCGGAAGCCGTGGCTGCCTTGCTTTTGGATTTCGAACGCTTCTGCACCGTCGAACTCTCGTTCGCAGCGCTTTGTGGGTGAGAAGAGCGGGCGGCCACAGGTCGTTTTTTCTCGTCGGGCGAGTCGAGCGTTGCAAGAAGGGGCAGGGGCGTCAAGCGGGCGCGCGGGCCCGCCGGCATGGGAGCCCCAGAATCTCGGGCCATTCGGACACGAATGATTCGCGACGCAGTCAGGTGAGGGTGCATTCACGGCGATGTCGCGAGCAACCGAGGGCTGCTGCGGATTGTTCCCGCCGGCGGCGCCGCGAGTCCCCACTTCGCCGAATTGACTCTTGGCTTACAGTTTGACGGGACGGCCTGCGACGGGAGGTTCCGAGAGCAAGACGATCCGCTCGATGGAGACCTTCTCGAGGGTCTTCGTCGATGCGGCCAGATCGTAGATGAGGCCCCATTCCACTCCCTCTGCGCCCGAGACGAAGAGGGTGTTCGAGTTTTTGCACGCCTTGACGTATCGCTCGATCGTCTCTCCGGTCATCGAGAGATCGGGACCGCCGAGCCCTTTGCCGCGCTTGGCGGCAGTGCCACCCGAGAGCTTCCAAACCGCAGTGCTTCGATCGGCAAGGATGGCGGTAACCACGCTGCACTCCGGGACCTTGCCTGCGCGGAATTGCACGTCGAGCCGGAGCTCTTGTGGGAAGTCCTTTCTCAACGACGTCTTGACCAAGATGGGTTGCGCGCCGATGTTGGCGAGCTCTTCCATCATGGCGATCACCGACTTGGTGTCGGCGTTTCGGAATCGACCGAGAGAACGGTTTCTTTTCCTTCGAACTCGCTACGCACGGTTGCGATCTCGTTCTTCAGCTTCTCGCGATCGGTTGGCTTCTGGAGGAGCACGCGAGAGAACCCAATCTTGGGGCTCATGTTGTCCACGGAGAGTTCCGTTGGTCCCTTGGGTTTCGTCACTTCCGTCACCGGCGGCGGTTTGACGGGAGCGTCCTTCGGTGGATCGAAGGGGTTCTTCTTCGGCGCGGGATCGTCGCAGCCGAATAGGAGAAAGAGGGCGCCCAGGGCAACCAAGATTGGCCAGCGAGCTTGGGACATCATTGGGGCCGGATGTTAGTCCGAAGCATCCCCGAGGGATCCGCTTTTTTCGAACTCTTCTCGCCGACTGCGGATCGGACCTGCGCCCGACCGGCCCCGGCGTCATGCTGTCGGCGCCATGAGCTCCGAGCCTCGTTCCGCGCAGAACCCAATCTTTGCGTTGATTACGATCCTCGTAGCCATCGGTGCAGGGCTCTTCGCACGTCTTGCGCTCGTCCTCGTGGCACGAGGGATCGGGGGGCATGCGCTGCTCGAGTGGTTCGAGTCGACCGCACTCGGACTCGCGGTGCTGGCGGCCCTGATGCAATCTGCCCTTCTCGCCGTAGTCTGGCTTCGCGCAGCACTCGTTCCAGAGCTTCGTGACGCGTTGGTGTGGGGGAGTCGAAACCGGGAGAGTCGCTGGCTGCCCTCGCTGCTGCTCATCCTCGGTCTCGGGCCCCTCGCCAATCTGTGTGGGCTCGCCATTGCAAAGGTGACGGGAGCCAACCTGCAGTCGATCGAGCAAATCGCGACGTTGATTCGTCGCGCGAGTCCCATCGAACTCGTGCCCCTCGCGCTGGTGCTCACGCTGATGCCCGCTTTGGTCGAAGAGAGTCTCTTTCGTGGGCTCGTTTTCGGATCGCTCCGGGGAATTGGCGTCGGAGTTGCCGTCGTGCTTCAGGCAATCGCCTTCGGGTTCTTCCACCTCGACGTGGCTCAGGGGGTGGCAACTTCAATCCTGGGGCTCGGGTTTGGTTACATCGTGATGACCACCGGATCCCTCGTTGGTGCCATGGTCGCTCATGCGGGTTACAACTTGACGGTGCTTCTGTCACAAAGGTTCATCTCGTCGAATAGTGGAGCGGACGAGTTTCACCTCTTGAGTTGGACGGGCGCCGAAGTCGCATTCGGGCTCGCCGTCACGGCCCTCGCCGCGCGTACCCTCCTTCCTCGCGAGACACGTTCGAGATGATGGTCGTTCCTGCGTTTTCAGCGGCCGTCGATCGTTTTTTCGAGCGCGCCATCGTGCAGAGCTGCTTCGTGCCCCGTCGGGTCGATGGACATATCGAACGACTCGCGCAGGCAGCCGCAATCTTGTCGTCGCTGAGCGACGCCGAGCTCTTTCCCGAGCCGAGCCGCGCCGTGATGCAGGTGCTCGACGAGGGACGTTACCGCGGGATGCCGACCCAAACTCTGGCTTGGGATCTGCCATACGTTCCCGCGAGCGATGCCTTCGGTCTCACGGTGCAAACGACACGCCCTCGCGCCACATTGTTCGCGCGAGGAGGTCGTCCAATTTGGGTGTTGGTCCATGGCTGGCTCGGGGGAAGTCGTCTCATGGACGAGGTCTTTTGGCCCTTGCGCAGCCTGTACCGCACCCATGATTTCGTGCTCGTCACGTTGCCGGGACACGGTGCGCGGAGGCACCCGAATCTCGCCGCACTACCGTCTTTTCCGAGTCGAAATCCCGTTCGGAATGTTTTGGGCTTGCTCACCGCGGTAACGGAGACACGCCAAGTCGTCGCGTGGCTTCGGGAGCTCGGCTATGACGAGATCGGCGTCGCCGGCTCGAGCCTCGGTGTCCAGGTGGCGGCGCTGCTCGCCACCATAGGACCCCTCGCCGAACGATTCCTGTTCGATCGCCCGCTCGTCGATTTGAGCGACCCTTTGCGTCGGGCCCACGAAACGCCGTCCGATGGATTCCGACGGCTAGTCGAAGCCTTGCGGACGTATTACGCCCGGGTGAGCCCGCTCGAGCGCCCGAGCCGCGTGTCGCCAGAACTGCGTCGATGTCCTTTTGGGACTCGAGGACCATGTGGGTGGACACTCGGAGGGGCTCGCTTTGGCGCGACATTTCGGCGTAGAGCCTCACACATTTCCGACCGGACATGTCCTTTCTGTCGGGCGAGAAGCCGTCATTGTGGAACTGATGAGGAAACTGCGTTCCACATCCGGATGACGCGCCGTGCGCGCCATCCACGCCTTACACGCTCGATACAAAATTGCATCTCTAGCCCAGCCTACCCTCAATGGAGTTGCTCTAAGTACGAACTGCGGCAATCCTTGAATCGGTAGCACTGTGGCCCCGAGTCGGATCGATACCCGAGCGGGACCGCGGCAAGCTCCCGGTCTGCCTTGGAGGACTCATGAGACGCTTGGCCTTGCTCTCTTCACAACTGCTCATCCCCCTCGGGTTGGGGTGTCTGCTTTCCTTTGGCTGTTCGGCGAACGACTCTGGTGGCGTGTTCGGCACGAGCACCGGAACGAAAGGCGACGGCTCCGCGGGCTCTACGGGAACGAGCACCGGCACGGGTACATCGACCGGTGTCGGAACGTCCACTGGTGTCGGTGTGTCTACCGACGGTGAAGACGCGGGAGAAACCGTCTACTACGAAGGGACCAAGCGCGTCGAAGCGTATCAATGCGTGCCGCGACGTTTCCCTCACGACGCGTCCTGCAACACGAACAACTTCGTCACTCAAGATGCCACGAACATCAACTGGGGCGAGGCGATGCAGAAGGCCCTCTGGTTCTTCAGCATCAACAAGTCGGGGCCCGGCGTGTTCTGCACGGACACGCAGTGGCGCGGCGACGCCCACGTCGGTGATGCGAAGATCAAGCTCGATCCCGATGATCCGAACGGCGTCGACATGTCGAAGGAGTACATCGAGAAGCACCGCGCGGCGCTCGATCCCGACGGCAATGGAACGGTCGATCTGAGCGGTGGCTTCCACGACGCAGGTGACTACCCGAAGTTCGGTCTGACCACGGCGTACTCGGCCACGATGGTGGCTTGGAGCATGTACGAGTTCCCCGATGCTTACAAGCAGACGCGGCTCGAACCCGAAGGACTCTCGCTCCTCAAGTGGTTCGCCGATTACATGATGCGAAGCACTTACGTCGAGAACGGCGAGGTCATCGCATTCGCCCATCAGGTGGGTGACATCACCGATCATAGTTGCGGTTGGATGCCCCCCGAGGTTCGGTTGACGTCGTTCTGCCCGCGCAAGGCCTACTTCGCGACGCACGAGAACCCCGCTGCCGACGTGACGGCCACTGCAGCAGCAGCCCTCGCCCTCATTGGCAAAGTCTTCTACGACCGCCGCATCGACGTGCCCTATGCGGAGCAGTGCCTGCTTCACGCGATGGCGCTCTATCGGTTCGCCAAGCAGTATCCCAACTCGGTCTACGACTCGAGCGGTGGTCTCTACGAGCCCGAATACTCCGCGGACAAGCTCGCTTGGGCCGCGATTTGGCTCGCCGAAGCCACGGGCGACGCCAAGTACCTGAACGACCTCGTTGGCGACGTGAAGACCTGGCAGGATCAATCGGTTTGGTCCAAGGGCTACCTCAGCAAGTTCCCCGGCTTCGCATCGCCGAACAACGGCTGGTTCGAGTGCTGGACCTACGTCTGGCGCAGCGCCCGTACGGCAGTGTTCTCGAAGTTCGCCGAGCAGCTCGGTCGCTTGATGAAGAACATGCCCGCGAATCGCCCCGAAGCGATGCTCTCCAAGAAGATGCGCGACATCGCGCGTGAAGATGCCTTGGCGTGGGTCGACACGAGCGTAGAAAAGGGTAACGAGTCTCCCGGCGGCTTCTCGATGAAGATCTCCGACACCTGGGGCTCCGGTCGCTACAACTCCGCAGGGCAGTTCCTATCGCTCATCTATGCGAAGGCCTTCCCCGACAATCCGCGAGCCCAGGACATCAAGGATTGGGCAAAGACGCAATCCGAGTACCTGCTGGGCAAGAACCCGCTCAACAAGAGCTACATGATGGGGTTCACCAACAAGTACACGCTTCAGCCGCACCATGCCGCAGGTCACGCGTCCATCACCGGCATGCCGGACGATCCTCCCGAGAACCGACACATCTTGTGGGGCGCTCTCGTGAACGGCCCGGCGGATCTCACCGATCAGCACGTCGACAAGCGCGGTGACTTCGGTTCCAACGAGGTCACCATCGACTACAACTCGGCGTTCCTCGCGGCCATCGCGGCGAACTACCAGACGATGGGCTCGAACACTTGTCCCATCCCGAACTTCCCACCCCTCGAGCCGCGCATCGACGAGTTCTACACGCGTGACAAGATCAACACCCAGGGGGATTGCTTCACGCAGACGCAGATCACCCTCGTGAACGAGTCGATCCACCCGCCGCGTTACGACGAACATCTCTCCGCGCACTTCTACATCAACGTCAAAGAGCTCCTGGAGAAGGGGATCGATCCCGCCAAGATGCGTGTCCGCAAGGTCATGGATACGGCTGGAAACACCACGGGCGGCATGACCACGATGAAGGGCCCGCTGCCTTGCGAGGAGAACACCGACATGTGGTACGTCGAGCTCGGCTACGAGGGCGGCAAGTTCTGGGGTGAGATGCCAATCCTGACGGCGCCGCGGACGGTGATCCTCGACTACGGCATGGATTCCGGTCCGGGTTGCGTTTGGGATCCGAGCAACGACTGGAGCACTCAGGGCCTCAACGACAAGGCAGAGGCCAAGAACCCGTACGTGACGGTGTACAGCAAGGGCGAGCTGCTTTACGGCGAGGAACCGCCCTGTCACCCCATGCGACGCATCGTCGTTCCACCGCCCGAAAACCCCCCGCTCCTCTAATCAGGCCTAATCAGGAAGTCCCAATAGCCATGAAAAGTGCAATAGGATTACTGCTTGCGGCCGCGTTCGCACTCGCATCGGGTTGTTCGTCGTCCGATGGTAAGTTCACCGGTGGTACGGGCGGAACCGTCGCCACAGGTGGCTCAGGTGGTGGTGGAGGCACGACTTCGGCTCCTATCACGACGCCAACGGAGCTCCGCGATAGCGGCCTCACCTACGATGCGGGTGAAACGAAGGAGGGCGAGGATTCGCCGTTGTTCGGCTCTCTCGAACCCATCGTGTGCGGTCAGGACGATCCGTGCTGTCTCGCGATCATCTGGCAGACCGCCGAACCCCTACAAAACATCGAGCCACCCATGAATGCAGGGGCGTACGTCGTTCAAGACAACGACAAGCACCTCTACAAGTACGTCGGGAAAGAGGAGGTCAACTGGCCATTGCCAGGTTGCTCACCCTCCAATCCCACGCTTGGCCACTGCAATGGCACGCAGTGGTGGGAGGACATGGGGATCGAATGCCCGTGAGTCACGAGTAGCGGTCGACGAATCGCTCGTGTGACGAAGAGAGGACGAGGCCGTTGCGGCCCGTCCTCTCTTTCCGTTTGGACGTCATTCGTCCGTGCTGCGGTCCGACGTCATCCACGGCGCCGCAGGGGCGGATCCAGAAGCCGGCGCAATGGTGATAGGAGCAGGGATTGGGTTCACCAGTGCGGTTTGGACGGCTTCGAGGAGTTCGGTTGCGCGATAGGGCTTCGGCAGAAAGACGAGCCCTTTGCCGATCGCCTTGCTCAAGCGTTCGCTCGGCGCGTTTCCGCTGACGACGAGTCCGCGATTGGAACTGCTGAGCCGCTGTAGTCTCGCGAAGAGGGCTAGCCCGTCATCGATCTCGTTGAGCACCATATCCACGATGACGAGATCGAATCCGGAGCGTCCATCCGCACGTGTCGAGCCGTCGTGGATGCGATGTGCCTCCGACGAGTTCGACGCCGTGACGACATCGTAGCCGTGATGCGCCAACACCCGCTTTGCCGTGCGAAGTTGAACCGGATCATCATCGACGATGAGAATTCGTCCCACACCGGGGCATGGCAAGGAGAGACTTCGCCCGTGAGACTCGAGGTGACGGATTCTCGGAAAATAGAGGGAGAACGTCGTGCCACGTCCGGGATTGCTCTCCACCAACGCGTAACCCTCGTGTTCTTTGACCACTCCATGTACGATCGCTAGCCCGAGTCCGCTCCCCGAATTTTCGGAAAGCTGCTTCTTGCTGAAGAACGGCTCGAATACGCGTCCGATATCTCCTTGAGCAATTCCGCAACCCGTGTCGCTGACCTCGACGACGACGTAGTCACCGGGTTCTACGGTTTCGTAGGCGTCCAAGGGCTTTTCGAGGGACCGCGAGAAGGTTCGGAGGTGTACCTTTCCGCCTGGCGACGTGGCATCGATCGCGTTTCGCAGCAAGTTGGAGAGGGCGCGTTGCAGTTGCCCTTCGGAGCCGGAGACGAAGAGCGGTTCGCTCGCAAAAGTCGAGGTGACGATGACGCCTCGACGCAGCGCGAACTCTTTGAGCAATTGATCGGATTCGAGCGCGTTTTCGGTGAATCGATTCAGGTCGAGCGGGTCCTTGGGCATTTGCCCTTGGCGACCCAGGGTCAGAAGATCTTTGATGGTCTGGGCGGCGCGAAGCGCAGCCCCTTCGAGCAATTCGAGATCCGAGAAGATGACCTCTCCGTGTGTGCCCAACACGACCTCACGCAGTTGGTCACTGATGATCTGCGGCAACGCAACGAGCGGTCCAAGCGCGTTGTTCAGATCGTGGGCGACGCCACCCGCCAGGACACTGAGTGACTGCAGTCGCTTCGCCGTCGCAATTCGTTCTTGAACGCTTCGCTCGTGAAGCGCCGTCTGTCGTACGATCTGTTGGTGGAGAGACGCTGTTTTGAGCGCAGTACTGATCTGGGTTCGGAGCATTTCGTGGATCCCCAAGCCCGGCTTGAGCTCGAGGAGCGCCAAACCTAGATATTCGTTCTCGACCGTGAGCGGTAGGACCAATCGAGAGCGTTCACGTCGATGCCACTCGTGCTCTTCCGAAATGAGGCGCTTTGCGAGAAACGGTTCGCTCGATACTTCGACGGGTTTGCCGCAATCCAGGAAGAAAAAGGGTTTGAGGTGATGTTTCGAGTCGCTCGTCGGAAGCGCGATCCAAGCACTATCGGTCATTTCCGGCATGACTTCCGTGAGGGAAGCCCGGAGCGAGACCTCGTCGAAGGCGCGCGTGAGACACGAACCACTCGCGAGCAATCGGTGATAGGCGACCTCGAGCGCGACGTGTTGACGTGCGTGATCGGCAATCATCGCCGAAGCGAGGGCCTGTTCTGCCTCGATGAGGAGCGGAATGGCCGGCGCACCACCGGTAGAAAATAGGTCGTGGAGTGTCGAAAGGACACGCTGCAAGACGTCGTACTCGCGTTCGTGATCACTTGCCTCCGCGATGAGTTGGTCGAGTTCCGCGACGAAACGGCCGTGTTCACCCAGCGACTCCCGTTCGAATGCAAGGAGCAGTCGCGTCGCGTGCGATCGCGTCGTGGGGGTCTTCAGAATCGAGCTGTTCTTCCAAGCGTTCTTCGATTCGCCTTGCGTTGTCATCGAACCATTGCGACGGCTCGATGCGACTCGTGCGCGGAGCGTCTCTGTGTGCGTTCGTCGCGGAGGAAGCGCAGCCACACGAGGCGCGCAGAATTGCCTGTACCGGCATTGCAGTGAGCTGCGGTACGGACTCCCCTCGAAGCTGAGCGGCAACGAGTTCGAGCGCCTTCTTGGCCATGGCACGGGTGGGCTGTCGCACGGTCGTGAGTGGTGGTTGCGTGAAGCGACAAAAGGGGACGTCATCGAACCCTGTGAGAGAAACCTGTTCTGGTACGCGGATTCTTGCGGATGTCAACGCTTCGAGCGCGCCGAGGGCCACGGCATCGTTGAATGCGACTACGGCGTCGAAGCTCGTTCCCCTTGCGAGGACCCGTTGCACCGTGCGACGTGCTTCGTAGGTGTCGAGCACCTGCGTCGCGACCAGGGTGGAGTCGAATTCGATGCAGTGCTTCTCGAGACACTCGAGGTACACGCGGAAACGGATTGCGGAGTCCGGATTGCCTTGGTGCCCAGCAAGACACAGGAGTCTTCGACGTCCGTGATGCACGATCAAGTGGTCGAGTAAGGTCTCGAGTCCCGGACGGTTGTCGGCAACGATGCTCGGAATGCCGTTGATGATTGCGCCCAAGCTACACGAAGGCAGTACGCCCTGAGCCTCGAGGAGGGCATTGACCGTCGACGAGTCGCTGTGCGAGGCGAGGCCCGCGGGAAGTATGATCAGTCCATCGGCAGACGTCGAACAAGCGAGTTCGTAGATGCGCGACTCCGGACTCTGCCCCAACTCGTGTCCGACGTAGATGTCGAGCCAGAAGCCTTCACGTTCCGCCGCCTCTTCAAGTCCACACCGCGCCTGAGTCGCGTAGCCTCCAAAGAGGTAGTCGAGGTGATCGATGAGAACGGCGATGGTTCGAGAGCGGCCGAGCAGGAGCGCCTCCGAGTGAGTTCATGTCCGCATTCTTTCGAGGGATTTACGGAACATTGGTGAGCCAGCATTAGGGACGAACGAATGTTCAGCGGAGGCGGGTGACTGCGGCTCGGCGAAAGCGGACTGCTTGCATTACCGTCGCCGTGGAGCTCAGGGGATCCGTCGTTTTCGACCCTCCCATCTCACTACCGGAGAGCGCCTGTGTCGACTGACGTTGGTTTGGTCGCGCACCAGTCGACGCGAGTTCGTGCGAGGTTTCACGGTTTCTCTTTACACAAGAAGCTGTGAATTCGAAGTGGCGATACCCATGACTGTCCCAACGTAAAGAACACGTCGCGAGTGGTAAGTGCTCGCGACATGCCGCAATTTCATGGATTGCGCGTCGAATGCGGCGCGATGCGGCGGAGTGGCGGCATTCTTGCAGTCATCGCGCGCGTGTGTGGATTCGTCATGTCGCCGTAGAGATCCGCTTGACGGATCACGTTATGGGTTCCCATAACTACGCTGGATCGTCTCTGGTCCGGCGTCAGCATAAGGAGGCACACATGCGCCACTCACTTCCGATCTGCGTCAGTTTCGGTTTTGCCCTGATAGGAATCGGTTTCGCGGGGTGCGAGGGGAATCCTTCGGAGCAAGTCGTCGGTGCGGAAGCGGCTTGTACGTGGGAAAGGGTGGAGTGTGGGCCGAACATGTTCGGGGTCAAACTCGACGATCCCGTGCCGACTTGGATCAGTGTCTACGAGCTACCTGGCGGATATTACATTCACGCGATTCGACAGGAAGACGAAACGGTGGATTGGGAGTCCAACATCGGAATCGACCAAGTGAGCATCAAGGGCGGTCCGGACTCGGGGGGCCACGTTTATACCTATGATCCCGAACAGACTGCGGGTAAGGGACTGATTGCTCCGATCAACCAAGCGACAGGGAAACCCTATGGCGTGAGCCACATCGAGTTCTGTCTCGATTTCGAGTTGCAGGTGCAGAAGACCGCGCTGCCGAGTTACACGCGTACGTGGGACTGGACCATCGATAAGCGAGCTGCCATGGGAGAGCTTACGTTGTCGCGCGATCAGGTGTTCACGATGCCCTACGACGTGCAATTGACGGCCACGAGCGTCGACTCCGAGTTCAAGGTGGCAGGTGAGATCTCGATCGTCAATCCGTGGCCGGTCCCCGCAAAAGTCACCGCGGTAGAGGACGTCATGCCCGGTATGGGCTCACTTTCCGTGGCGTGCACGCCCGCATTGCCCGTCGTGCTCGGCGAGGCGGAGACCATCGCATGTACCTACGCTACCAATCTGCCCGACGCTTCGGCGCGGACGAATACTGCGAACGTGATCGTCGACTCGACATCGGAGGTGAAAGGCGCCTCGGCGCAAGCCAACGTCATCTTCGGTGAGCCAACGAGCGTCACTGACGAATGTGTCGTCGTGTCGGACTCGCGCATCGAGATGCCGCTCGGCGAGCTCTGCGCGGATGACGAGCTTCTCGCATTTGCCTACTCGATGGACCTAGGTCCGTACGCGTGTGGCAATGATCAGCTGTTCGAGAATACCGCATCTCTCGTGACGAATGACACCAAGACATTGCGCTCCGATTCCGCAGTGGTGTCCGTCGACGTTCCGTGTCCAATCGGATGTACATTGACGCCCGGCTATTGGAAGACCCACTCCGCCTATGGACCGGCGCCCGAAGACGAGACCTGGAAGCTTCTCGCCGACGGACCGGATACGCCGTTTTTCTCGAGCGGCATGAGCTACTATCGCGTGCTTTGGACACCCCCCAAGGGTGGCAATGCGTATTTCATTTTGGCTCGCGCCTACATTGCGGCGAAGCTCAATGGGCTAAACGGTGCCGACACGGGTTCAGTCGCAAGCATCTTCGACGAGGCGACACAGTGGTTCGAACGAATCAAGCAAACGACTCAGCTCTGTGCCGCCGATCGTGCTCGCCTGTTGTGGCTCGCTTCGCGGCTGGACGAATACAATAACGGAAAGGTCGGTCCCGGACACTGTTCCGAGTAACGATCGCCACTCGCGTGTCAGGGTCGAGGCTATCCTGCTTCGACCCTGACATTTGAATCGCATTCTCTCGTCATGGCCGCTCGGCAATGACAACTCGCGGATCGTGGCGCGTTTGGTGCCGCGAGTGAGTGTTCATTTGCAGGGCACGCCGAGGCCAGGGCCAGGGCGGCGATGCAGAGCGATGAAGCGGATCGCGGATCGTCCCGCATCCGGGGCATCGATGCGGCCGTGTCCGTCCTTCAATTGCGACGACGCCGAGGGGTGCCACTGCGAGACACTGGCAAGGCGAGGGTTACCCGGGATGGCTCGATCGACCACCACGAGCAGCCTCTCAGCGGGATCGTCGCGACGACGTTGCTCGTGGTGCCGCGTCGAGTTTTGCGGTTCTCGGTCGCCACTCCTCCAATCGAACGGGGATTGCCGGCTCGAGTAGCCAATACCACGAAGTCCCTTCGACATTGGCCCAGAGTGCGTCTGCGACGTGCAGTCGGAGTGTCAGCTCACCATTCCAGGTCAGACCGAGAGCCCTGGCGGTTTCGACGAGGGGCTCGAAGTTCGCGACTGCGGCTGCTTGTGCTTCGGCCACTCGATTACGGAACTGTTCGGCGACTGCTACGGCACGATTGCCGTGTCCGCTGGGATGCACTCCCCCTCCTGGCGGATTGTAGGCAACGTCGTTGTCGAGCATGAACGTCAGCGGAATGCCCTCGCGACGCGCTCGTTGGATTTCGCGAGGAGAGGCCCTGAGACCGTGAGCATCCGTCTCTTCAGTGGCGAATGGTCTGAGGAGATGAGGCCAGTTGCTCGCTATCACTTGCAGGTGCCGGGCATCACTCCAAAGCAGAGGATGGGCGCTGCCGTGATCTTCCAACGAGAGAATGAACGCGTCGTCGGGGCGAAAAACACCGAAAAGGACTGGGGCGGTGCGTTCGACGAGACCGTCGTCGCGGAGTCTACGTCCGAGGTGGAGGTGGTGAATGCCCCAATCGTTGAATAGATCGTCTCGCTTGAACCCCTGCTGGGTCCACCGACTCTGGTGGGGGCGTAGATCACCCCCCTCGCTGATCTTGTGACGTAGTGCGTAGTACGCCCTTTTCAGGGCATTGGGCACTCGAAAGCCGCGAGCTTCGTGAACGCGTCGTCGTCGCGGCTCGATCCAATGTGCCGTTATGTCGAAGTAACGGTGCTCGATCGGAAGCCCCTCGTCTTGCGATCCGTCGTCTGGATCGACGATTCCAGCGCGTGAGAGCTCGTGACGAAGCTGGTCACGCCAGTCCTCCAGGAACGCAGGGGGATTCAAGACCACCATTGCTGGTCGAGGTTAGCGCTGGGATCGGTCTTCGTCTCTATTCTCGAGGGGCCTCGGGTGAGGGACCAGAGGGGCGACAGGCGAGGCGCGAGTCCTTCGAAGAGGGCGGGGCGACCTCACAGGATCCTTGGAGCTCCAGTTCGGCAAGCTTCACACTACAGGCGTCCCCCTTCGCCTTGCCATCGCAGGCTTCGAACGCCGAAGGTGGAGGCGCCTCTCGTCGTGGATCTCCGCTCAGCGGCACGTCCGGCTCTGCTGTGGCCGCTGCGGCGACGTCGCTCACGCAGAAAGTGACGAAGAGCGCAATCATCCAGGTGCGGGGCATGAAGGAACTCCTTGGGCGCAAGTTTCGGGACACAACACACCGTCTCCAGGGCCATTGCGAAGCGGCCATGTGACTTGGACAGGTCGAGGCGAGCCAACGTTATTGGCCGAGCAGCGAACGCTGCTTGACGGCGAGACGAATTTCGGACGTACGGGCAAGGCGATTCACTACCGAACCACAGCAATGGCTCATCGACTCTCTCGATTCGCCGTGGGTGGCTTCGCTGCCGAGGTGGTGTTGGGTTCCTCAATTCGCCGTGGGTGGCTTCGTCGTCGAGATGGTGTCGGGGTTCCTCAATTCGCCGTGGGTGGCTTCGTCGTCGAGATGGTGTCGGGGCTCCTCAATTCGCCGTGGATGGCTTCGTCGTCGGGGCTCCGTCGTCGCTTCGGTCGGTGTGCGTGCGACCCAGATTCGAGCGCAAGAAGAACTCTGCGCCCACGACGAGAGCCGCTTCGTGCGCCGCTTCGCCCGAACCCGTATCGACGACGAAGGCCCGCACGCTCCCCGTTGCATCGATTGCACATCGATAAGGTTGCTGTCGAAGTGGTGCTCGCGGCACCGCAGTCGGACACGTCAACACATCGAGCCGGGCATCGCGAAAGACGGAACCGAAGTCGAACCCAGCGTCGTACTCCGGAACGTGCCGAGGGACGACCCCAGCCGTCTCGACGCTTTGAACGATCCAGGTCGGCACGCGGTGTTCGCTCAAGGCCCGCAGTGTCGTGACGAAGTTCTTTCCTATACAAGTGTCGAAAAGTCCTACGGCACCGGGGTGAATTCTGAGGGGGTGATTTAGGCCATCACCTCCGCAACCGAGGGCTCCCGAATGACCGAGGAGCAATGGTCGCTCGATGTCCACTCCGTGAGGACGGAGGAGCCGCGTCAGCTCGGGGATGAACTCGTCGAGGAGAAAACCGGGCCAGTTTCGACCTTCGAATCGGAATACCGGCAAGACCAACGCGAACGGTTCGATCTCTCCGCGGGCGATGAGCTCACGCGAGAGTCGGATCAGCGTTTCCGGGAAATGCGTAATCTCGGGGCGCCTTGCCGCGTCGAGGTTGCCCGTGGAACGCAATCACCGTCCTTCGGTGCGCAAGCGTGTCATCTCCGAAGAGGACGATGCGGTGTCGATCGCGAGGATCGCTCATCGCATACTCGCTCGGTCGCGCGCGCTCGGGCTGGAATGGAAAGCGAATCTCTCGTTCTTCGATGGGACCGCGAGCGCCTTCGGGTGTCCGTCCTTCGGACAGCGAGGATGAATTCGCCGACGCACGCGGTGCAGCGGCGTCGGTGAGGGCGGTTCGCGCCTGAATGTCACGGGGTGTCGCTGCCGGCGAGGCCGTCGATGCGGTGCGGAGTGGTACCGACGACACAGGCGCTCCGTCGGACATTGGGGTCGACTCGTCGCGACCGCGTGGAGTCGACTTGGCGTCCCATTCTTCGCTCGAGTGCGTGCGCCGACATGCCGTCGCCGCGAATACCAGACCCAAAAATCCTCCAATGAATCTTCGCATGGTTGGCATCGGTATTCCGTGCATCAACAGATGGCTTGCTCGAACCGATTTCGACGAACGAGGAAATGCGCTCGGCGTCAGTCTGCTCGAGCGCAACGGGGGCTTTCGAGGACGACCGTCACTCCCGAATTGCTCGGTACGAGACCATTCCAGAGCTGGGTCAGCGTCCGTTGACCCGTAAAGACATCGACGTGCTGCCCTTGCACCTTGAGCCCACGATCTTGTGCGATGAAGCAGCCATCGTGGAACGACGTTCGACCCACGTCCCTCGGCAAACCATCATACTCTGGGATGTACATCGCGGTGCCGAGCGGGATGACCTTGCTGTCGACTGCCACCGTGAGCAGCGGCGTGATGGCGTTACCCATTGCGCCCCGACCCCAAGGGTACTTCGCGACGTCGAGTGCATCGAAGCAGATCCGTTGCGCAGTCTTCGTACAGATCTGGGCGCATTCGCAATCCCGACGATTGAAGCTGACCGGCGTACCACTTCCGAGTAGGCCGCTTCCTTGCACGCAAAGGACTTCGAAGAAATCCTTGGGAACTTGTCCCAACGGTTTGCACTGGGCGTTGTGGAGCGGAACCGTTTCGCCGCTGAAGTCGCTCTCCGCTGGAAAATCGTAATAGGTATTCCGAAACGTGCCGAGGACCTTGCCCTCGAGAGCGCGTGCCGTGTTGCCGCGCTTTCGTGACTTCGATCCCGACGCAGAGACCAACTGGGGCGGACCGTTCTCGGCGCGAATCGACGCCGTTGGATCTCCCGTCCGACGCGGCGAGCCTAACGTCACGCTCGTGAGGTGGCGCGGTGAGCCATTGGCGCTCGCACCCGTCGGTAGTCGTGGCGGACTCGATTCCTCCCAAGTCCCGACTTCGGGCGTCGAGGCTTGTCGCAGCCAAGCATTGCCACCAGTTGCGCAACCGGAAACGACGAGAAGAAGGGGAAGGAGGACTCTCACGCGCCATGAGTCATGTCGCGATGTGGCGCGGAGGGCAAGTGCAAGTCTCACTCATGCTCGTTTCTTCGGCCCGAACTCGAGCCGCCCTGGCATGCCCTGGCCGAGTTTTCGTCTCCGCGTCTGCGCTTGCCCTGGCCCTGTTCTCGTCAGAGGCCGCTCGACGGAGGCGATTCGGGGGCGCGACCAAGCCCCGCGACGTTCGAGGCGTGGCCGCGCCGTCGCACTCGGTGCGACTACTCGCGCATGCGATCTCGAACGAACGGACCATGACCATTGAGCTGGTCCGCCGTGAACGTTCCGTCGACGGGTGTGCCTGGTTTGAAAAAGCAACTCAAATCACGGCAGTCATCGAACTTCCAAGCGGCCCAGCTGACGCCGTTCGTATTCATGAAGTCATGCCAACGTTGCGCTTCGTCCAAACACAATGTGCCGGTGGTGCCACCGTCGGCGTTGGTTGCACCCCACTCGGTGACGAAGAGTGGCAGGCCGGCATCGAGTGCCGTTTGCGCCTTGTTGCGAAGCCACTGCGTGTGCGTACACGCGTAGAAATGCAAGGTGTACATCAGGTTCGTCCCCGTTAGTGGCGACGTGGCTGCGACATCGACGGCCTGCGACCAATTCGGCGTACCGAGGACGATGATGTTGTCGGGATCGACGGCGCGGATCGCCGTGACGACGGCCTCGTGATAGGGCTTGACGACGGTGTTCCAGTCGACCTTCAGGGGTTCGTTGTAGGTCTCGTAAATGACGTTGGGGAGATTGCCGTAGGTGGTGGCCATTTCGGTGAAGAACTCGACGGCTTGGGCTTGATGCTTCTCGGCGGCGTGGTCGTGCCAGTCGATGATCACGTACATTCCGAGTTGCACCGCAACGTCCACCACGGCGCGCAGTCGAGTCTTCATTGCGTCTGGGTTGGTGAGGTACGCACCTGTCGCGTCGACGCCCATCGCTGCACGGATGACCGTGGCTTTCCAGTTGTTTCGCAGATGCCGAACCCCGTCCAGATTCGATGCGTATCCGGAGTTCTCCCAATTGAGCCACATGCTGCTCGGACCTTTGAGCTGAACCTTGGCGTCGTGCTCGTCGAGAAGTCGAGTTCCAGCAACGTGCAGCTTGCCGTGAACCTTCACCGGCGTCTCCTCATCGCTCATCGTGCCGCCCGTTCCGTTCGGATCGGGCGCTGCGGTCGTTCCTCCTTGAGCGGTCGTTCCTCCGCCGGTCTGGGTACCCGAATTGCCGCCTTCGCCGCCGACACCACCGCCCGCACTCGAGACTTCCGTGGCACCGCCTTGGGCATCCGTGTTCGAAGAGTTCGAGCGACTTCCACCCGAACTGGTGGAGGTTTGCCCTCCTATGTCATGTTCCTTCGAACGGGATTGGCCTTCGGCATCGCCGCAAGCAAAGGTTCCGAAAACGAGCAAGGAAACGGTCAGATTGCGCATCAAATCGGACATGGTCGACTCTCCAAAGACGACGCGCAGGCATGGCAGCGTGCGCGGTTCACGAGTTACGATGCATTGGCGTGTTGCACGACGTCGCGCAATCAATGCCTGGCGTTTGAAAAGGACGTGTCAGCTCCGTTGCAAGTGAGTACCGACCCGGAATTGCCTTCGTGGCGTCGGCCTCGTCGCGTTTCGTCAACGACGTATCTTCGGTGCACGGCCACGGCGCAAGAACGGCTACACGGCCGTCAAAGGTGCATCTTTTCGGGGCGATGGCCCGCATTGGCGGACTTCGACCGCTTGCGGCTCCCATGCGCGTGACTACGGCCTCGCGCGCTGTAGAGGCGTGGGGTTGACAAGGCCGTTTGGGCGGGGTTCTCTCGTCGCATCGCCATGAAACGCGTGTCGTTGCTACTAGTCGTTTTGGTTACCTCCTGCGTGATTGGGATCCTTCCCGCAAGAGCATGGGCCATCGAGCTTCCTACGGCACCGCAGGCTTCGAACGCTCCGCCAACCACGGTAGTGGAAGAGCCGACGGACGAAGCTTCCCCGCGTGCGACGGTATCGGCATTCTGGCGGCTATGTCGAAGCGGTGATTTCGCTTCTGCTGCGCGCTATCTCGATCTACCTAAGTCGAGTCAGGGACAAGGGCCATTGCTGGCTCGGCGTTTGAAAGCCGTTCTCGATCGGAAAGCTTGGATCGATCTCGAGACCTTGTCGCCTCTCGAGAAAGGGAACCTCGACGACGGGCTGCCCCATGCGTTCGAGGACATTGCCAAGATCCCCGGGGATCCTGGTCATCCGGAGCCGGTTCGTCTTTACAAGCGGCCCAACCCCGGGGACGGTCCCGCGTGGGTCTTCTCGCGCACGACGGTCGAACACATCAACGGGTGGTACACCCGGTTGGACCAACGTTGGATGCTCGAGCATCTTCCCCCGTCACTGCTTCGGCCGGGTCCGAAAGAGTTGCTCGTTTGGCAATGGATCGCGCTCCCAATTCTGTTCATGGTGTTTTGGGAGGTGAGTCGACTCCTCAGCAACGTGACTCGATGGGGATTTGGCAAGCTTGCTGCCCGAACCAGGAGCTCATGGGACGACGCATTGGTCGCGAAGCTCGGGGGGCCATTGCGTCTCGTTTGGACGCTGGTGCTTACGCTGCTCGTCGTGCCTTGGTTGGGCCTGTATCTACCCGCTGCGAAGTTCGTACAGAGCCTGATCAGCGGCGGGTTCTACTTTGCTTTCTTTTGGGTCGTTTCCCGTCTCATCGAGGTTTGGGGTCACGTCGCGATGGGGTCGCCATGGGCCTCGGAGCATTCGGCTGCGAAGTCCCTCGTGCCCATCGGCGTTCGGCTTGGGCAGATTGCAGTGCTCGCGATTGCGGTCGTCGCGCTGGTCTCGGCACTCGGATACCCAGCGGCGAGCCTCATTGCGGGGCTTGGTGTCGGCGGCTTGGCTATCGCTCTTGCGGCACAGAAAACGGTCGAGAATCTATTCGGCGCGTTCACCTTGGGCTTCGACCAGCCATTTCGCGTCGGGGATTTCGTCAAAGTCGAGGACTTCGTAGGAACGGTGGAGTCGATTGGTCTTCGTTCGACCAAAATCCGCACCCTCGATCGCACGGTGATCACCATTCCGAACGGCAAGCTCTCGGAAATGAGGCTCGAGAGCTTTGCTCCGCGCGATCGCATTCGGCTCGCAGGTGACCTGGCGTTGGACTACGGGACGTCCGTCGAGCAGATGCAGACGGTGGTCGAAAAGATCGGTGATTACTTTCGGGCGCACCCGAACGTCGAGAAGGAGAGCGTTGTCGTTTGGTTCAAGGAATTGGGCAAGCATGCGCTCCTCGTCGAGCTGCAGGTCTACTTTTTGACCGCGGAGTGGGGAGAGTTCCAACGTCTACGCCAAGCCGCATTGTTCGAATTGATGCGGATCATCGAAGGGGCCGGAGCGAAGTTTGCATTCCCAACCCAGACGGTCCATCTGGTGTCGGAGTCGGATCCGAAGCAAAAGGCCGCGGAGCCCCGCGGCCTTGCGTGAGAAACGCCTCGGGGAATCGCGGCCGGCGATTGCGGCGTAAACGATACGCTTCGCGATTACTCGTCAGTCGAGGGAGCTCGTGTCCACGACCTCGAAGGCCGAGCCCGGAATCGACTTGAAGTCGTTCAGGTGTTCGTCGTTCCAACGAGGATCGGGTGCGCCCGAGACGTACCAGTCCGAGCCGTTGTCCGCGACAATCATTCCGAACCGCTTGAGTCCGCGACACAACACCTGAACCTCGGTCGAGTATGCGGAGCAGTCGTAATCCTTTCGCATGCGCAAACGAAGTCCCATTGGAGGAAGGGATGGATCGTCGTCCTCGGAAGCGTAGTGAGTGGCTGGGGAGACCCACGCGGCGCGCGATCGAGAAACGGTAAATCGAAGGGCGTGGAGGAGCTCGCCCTTCTCGACGATCTCGTCGTAACGCGCCAAACCCGGGAAGATGGGAAGGCCAGCTGCGTCGGCACTCGTGTAACCCTGCTCGCCCGATGCCGGTTTTGGAACGGACGGACCGCGCCCCTCGTTCGTAGCGAGGTCCCAAACGGCTCCGGACCCCGCTTCCCAAGCGCCATCACTTTGAGGAAATGCGCGATACAGCTCGTAAAGCTTACAATTCGATTGATCGATCACGAGGGTGTGTCGATCGCCGTCGCCATCGGGCCCTCCCTCGATCGCTGCGTCTTTCGGGACGGGATACGGTCCCGGGTCGCTCTCTTCTGGGAAGTCGGTGAAGGTCACTTTGACCTTGGGCGCACCATCGACGACGGCGAAGGGGATTCCGATGGGGGCACCCTCCCACTCGGTTCCAAAGTCGGGATGCAAGTGGTCGGCCCGTCCGATCGAATCGATGAGTGTCGCGGAGTTCTTGTGGATCGGCAACGCCGAGACGTCACGATTCCACGGGTTGTCGGCGGGGAACACGGGGCACCGACCGATGGTGGGCCCGGAGCCATTCGAGCTACCGCCGCGAGGCGAGCCTGTCTCACCACCTTGATTGGAACCACCGCTGCCGCCGGAAGCGGCACCGCCGTTTTCATCGGGTGGTAGCGCTCCCACACCGGTCGTGTTGTCGCAGGCGATGGTGGTAACCATTTCCACAATGACGAGGAACGCAGCTACGTGTTGCGAGGTCGCGCAGATCTGGCGCATGGACTTTCCTCCTGGGGCGGAGGATCGACGATACGCTACCGCCCATCGGGATGGTACTCGGATTGACGTTGCGGGCGAAGGATGTCGTCCGGAGCCAATGCACTTTGCCGTTCATTCGAGGAAATCGGCAAGCGACTACGCCTCGTCGGATCTTTGGCGATGGACGTCATTGGTCGTAGTTGCAGGGAATTGGCATACAAAGGCCGACGCATGGGAAACCACTCGAGACCTGTCGAGATGCGTTGGGAAACCGTGTGTCATCACGCTCCCTTCGCTGCCATGGCACCTCGTCGTCCCGGCCGATGTAGGTTGGCGTTCGCATTGCCGCCGCAAGTTTGTACTGCTGGGAGAGTCGATTGGCGTTATTAATCGCGCATGCGACCTTCGACTTGCATTGCGGCATTGCTGACGTTGGGTACGGCCTGGCTCATGGGTTGTGGCGGAGGCAGCCCAAAAACCGGAGACGAGAGCGGGGCTGGGCGAGGTGGTGACGACGCCGGTGGTGCAGGCCAAGTCGGAGGCACTGGTGGGAAGGGGAGCGGTGTGCACTTCGGTGGTGAATCCGGCAACGGGGGTCAGTCGTCGACGACGACGAACCCGTCGGATCCTTGCTCCGTGCTGGGCTGTGGCCCGGGGCAGACTTGTGTGTTGGCAAACGGCAGTGCAAGTTGTGTCAACCGCAGTTGCGACGAACTGAAGTGCAGCGCAACGGAAGAATGTAAGCCGGCGAGCGGCGGGGGTAACGTTTGTGCCAGCATCGCGTGCACTACCGATGCGCAGTGTCCGGAAGCGCGATTCTGCAAGGGCGGGATTTGCGTCGACGACACGTGCGACGCCGACGCGCGTCGCTGCGATGGCTCGAAGGTGCTCATGTGCGCTTCGAACGGTGGCGGCGAGAGTTCGCCGTATACCTGCGGGAGCGCCGCCTATTTCACCTCGACTTGCTCGTCGGCTGGAACGGCAGGGTGCGGCTGTCAAGACGACTGGGATTGTCCGGCGTACACGGCGTGCGAGTCCGGTGTGTGCGAAGGCACGGGGGTTGCACCGACATGCACGTTGCCTCCGGTGCCCTTCGAAAAGGTGCTTCCACAAAGCGAGATGCATTGGGGAGGTAAGAACAAAGAGGCGATGGACGCCTTTGACGGCACAGGAGCGGTTTCGCCTTTCAAGTGGTCCAATCAGGTTGCGACGACTCCTATCGTGGCGAACCTCGACGACGACACGGGGGATGGCGTCATCGACGAGCTGGATTTTCCCGAGATCCTATTCATTTCGCATGTAGGTCGGACTGATAATACGGACACGGATGGAGTCGTCCGGGCAATCCACGGTGGTGGCCCGAAAAAGGGCAAGGACTACTTCGCGACCTGCGGAGACCCGACAAGCAATGCCGGCGCCTACTGGTTCGAGGGACAACCCATCGTTCAGGATTGTAATCCCAATGCGGGTGATGCGACGAGCGAGACCAGCGCGATTCAGCGTCCCGGAGGGATGATTGCCGTCGGCGACATCGACAACGATGGCAAGCCCGAGATCGTCACGGTGCTCGAGGGCGCCGCGTTCATGATCCTCGACAACAAGGGGGCGCCACTGCTTCGTAGTCCAGCGGGCCTTTGGACGACGAGCAATGACCAGTGGAAGTATCCCGGCCCGGCCATCGTCAATTTGGATCACGCGGGGTACTCCGGAGATCATCATCGGCAATCGCGTCTTCTCCTTCGTGACTACCGCAGGGAAGCTCGCGCTCGACAAGATCTACGTGGGCACGGGAGCCGAAGGCGTGCAGCACAGGTTCTCCGGCAACGAGCTGCGACACAACGGTCCCGTCGTGTGTCCGGCAAATCTCGCGCCCGCTCGACCCGGTGTGGAATTCGTCGCGGGTACGACGCTCTATGCCCTTCCGGCTGCTCCGGCAACGGGCTGTGGCACCACAGCGAGTCCCTGCGCGCTGGATATCGTGTGGGACGCCGCCGCCGTGAATGGCACTGATTTGAGCGTCGCCCAGCGGGAGGGCTTCTGCGCGGTCGCGGATATTCTTGGGGCAGACTCTGCTGCGTCGCCCGGGCCGCTCAATCCTCTCGACGGAAAGCCCGAAGTGGTCGTCGTCGCCAACGGTTACCTATTGGTGCTCGACTCGGGGACGGGGAAGATCTTGCGATCTCAGAATCTCCAAGATGGAACGTCCGCCACGTTCGACTGCGTCGGGTCGTCGACGAAATGCGTGAGTGGCGGTTCTCCGAACATCGACGACTTCGATGGTGACGGCTATCCAGAAGTCGCCACCGCCATGCAAAAGTTCTATCAAGTTGTCGACTTCCAAGCGCCGGAGGCAACGAACTGTCCTGCGTGGCCCGCGGCGCTCGACAAGTCCGGTGCGCCTCCGCAGACGAACCCCGTACGCAATCCCGGGGCGGCGTGCAAGGCCGACGCGGATTGCAACGCGGGCGCCGTGTGCAATGAGAAGATTGGCAGTTGCGTGTGCCTCCACAACGGTTGGAAGCGCAACACCGAAGACGACTCGAGTGCGGTGACCTCCTCCAGTGTTTTCGACTTCAACGGCGACGGTGCCGCTGAGGTCGTGTACTCGGACGAGTGCTATTTCCGGGTCTACAATGGCACCAATGGTGGCGTCTACCTGCAGGTCCCGGCGGTGAATCGCACTCTCGTCGACAATCCGGTCGTGGCCGACGTGGACAACGACGGCAACGCCGAGATTGTCATCGTTCAGAACAATGCGGCGCTTCAATGTGGGACGGACAACTTGGACAAGTGGCCCACGGGGAGCGGCACCGTGGCGAAGACTGCGCTTCCGAACGGCATCGAGGTGTTTGGCGACTCGAGCGACGCCTGGGTCGCGGCTCGTCGCGTGTGGAACGAGCACGCCTATCACGTGACGAACGTGCTCGAGAGCGGTCGCATTCCCGCGCACGAGCCCGAGAGCTGGAAGCCGTGGAATGGGCGTTTCTACAACACCTATCGCTCGCAGCCACGCAACTACGACGTTGCGCCGGATTTGACGCCCACCGGCGTCCAGGTGTTCTCTCCCAACGTTGCGTGCGGCAAACTCTCCGACGAGATCCAAATCACGGCGCTGGTGCGCAACCAAGGCGATTTGCGCGTGGGCCCCGGCGTCACCGTCGAATTCTTCGGGATCTCGGCCCGATAGTGCGGAGCCTTTGGCTCTCGTTGACGAGCAAGGCAAACCCTTGGTCGTCACGCTGTCGAAGAGTCTCGAGCCGGGCTCGTCGTTACTGACTCCTGCCGTGACCTTCAAGGCGAGCTTCGGTGCCAAATCGACCCTGCCATCGCAGGTGATGGTCGTCGTGGATGGCGAGAAGTCCGCTCTCGAATGCATCGAGACGAACAACAGCATCACCGGCTCCGTCGATCCTGGCGAGTCCCTGGCTGATTTACGTCTCGTCGTCACCAAGGCGTCCGAGTGTACTGCGCCAAAAGATCGACTTTACGTTGTACAACGATGGCTCGCTGCCCGTATCGAACGTGCTCGTGCGCATCTTTGCCGGCGATCCGTCGTCGAGCGGCACCGTATTGGGCGAGACCGTCGTCGCGGGCCCCATCGCACCAGCCTCGAGTGCCACGGGGCAAGTCACGGCTGCGGCTCTCTCGCGTGACGTGGTGGTGTGGGGCGTTGCCGATCCGAAAGACGAAGTTCCGGAATGCAACGACGCGAACAATATCGATCAAGGTCCGGCGCTCAACTGCGGCTCGATCATCTTGCAGTAATCGCCCGAGCGCGACACGACGAGATTATCGGCTATCCAATGACCCTGCTCGCGCACGAACAACGCGAGCAGGGTGGACGGGAATCGACATGAGTGCGTCTGCTTCGGAACATTCTTTATTTCGCTGGATTGGCAGCCGTCGTCGTTGGTTCGTTCAGCGCGCCTTCCTTCGGCGCACCTTCGGCATTGCTAGTCTGGCGCTCCTTTTCACCGGGTGTACGGCAGAGGCTCCGCCGCCCAAAGCGCCGCCCCCGGAACCCAAGGTCGCGGAGGATTTGCCGACGTGGTGCACGGGAGGAGAGAAGCCCTGCCGTCCGACGCGGGACTTTGCTGCAAGGCTCTGCCGAGGCCGCTATCCTGGAGCGGCCTTGTTCCTCTTCCAAAAGAGCAGCCCGTGGCAAGCGCGTTGGATCAAGGCCAAGGACCACGATGGTCACAACGGTGAGGGGGGACCTAGCGGCGGTCCCCTCGAACCGGTCGAAGAAGTGCGCGTCATGGCATACGACGAGACGCCTGCAGCGGAACAGGGCAAGGGAAAGAACGCGCCCAAGACGAATGTCAGCTTGGTCGTCCTACGTTGGGACGGAACTTGCGCGACGATCGCCGCCCGGGATACGGCAACTGCGCCGCCCGCGACGCCGAAGCACGCGGTCGTCCGCTATTCGGATCTCGATGCCAGCGTGCAGCGCTCGTTGTCGCGTGACCCAGACATCAAAAGCAAGATCGATCAGCGCGAGAAGACTTGTACCAGCGCGACGAGCCCGGAGTGTCAGTCCGTAGAGCGAGAGCTTTCGTCGTTGATAGTGAACAAGATCCGTCGCGGCCTCAAACTGTCCATGCCCGACTTCCGTCCCTGAGGGCCAATCGGTTTGAATTGCCTACTGCAAACGCCGATCCTCTCGCTGCGCCGAGCGGCCTCGTCGCTGTGCTCCTCAGATTACCGCTAGTCGTCTTCCGGTGTTCGCTCCTCGGGCGCTCGGCTCGCTTCGGTTTCGGCGTTTTCGTGACGGTAATCAAACCGATTGGCAATCTAGCCGTTGCCCCGCGTGAGCGTTCCGCTTGGCGCTACTCGTCTCTGGTCGACGTTGCACGGAGTGCCGCCCGTCGTCGAGGCTCCGCGACGTCTCGCGTTGTCGCTCGTCGGGCTCGAAGGCGCCCCGCGCGGTCATCCCTCGTCGGGGCTCGTTGTCGAGACTCCCGACGAGGATTGCGAAGTGAACGCCTCGGAGCAATCCCCGCGACGCGCTCAATACAGCTGCATCGGGTTTTCGCCCACCAGATCGAGTAGCGTCGGATGCAGCTTGGTGTTCGATGCAATGACGTGCCCGATTTCCAATTGCGGCTCCGTTCCGTCGAGGGCGGTCACGGTCCCGCCGGCAGCGAGTACGACTGCCACACCAGCCGCGAGATCCCAAGCGTGCAGGGCTCGCTCCCAATAACCGTCGTAGGTGCCATCTGCGACGAAGCACAGATCGATGCTGGTCGCTCCACAACGACGGATCCCGCGCACCTGAAGCTTGGCGCGAACGTACGCGGTGAGGTTGTTGTGCGGCACGCGATGACGGACGGGCGGAAACCCCGTGGCGAGTAGCGCCGCGCCGAGCTCTTGGGTGTCGCTGACTCGGCACAGGGTGCCGTTACGATACGCGCCGTCGCCGACGGCGCCCATCCAGGAGTAGTCGAGTGCGGGCGCGTAGACCGCACCGGCGAGCGCTTTGCCGTTCTCCATCACGCCAATGCTGACGCTGAAGAAAGGGTGACCGTGGACGTAGTTCGTCGTCCCGTCCAACGGATCGCAATAAAACGACAGATCGCTCGAATGGGTTCCGCCGCGTTCCTCGGCCACGATGGGCATTTTCGGGAAGCGCTTGGTCAGTCGCTCGCGGATCGAGATCTTCGCTTCGTCGATCCCATTCCGTGACCAGATCGGCCGGTCCTTTCAGCTCCACCTTCGGATGGGTTCGATAGCCTTCGAGAAGCAGTTTTCCGGCTTCCTTGGCGATGTCGAGGGCGGCTTCGCTGAGTTCGCGATGGGCGGCACTCATGCTGCTTTTCCGCAGCACTTCTTGAACTTCTTGCCGCTCCCGCAGGGGCACGGATCATTGCGTCCGGTCTTTGGCCCCTCGTGCCGCACGGTGGGTGCGCTCATCTCTTTGCCATCCACGAAGTACCACTTGCCGTCGAGCTTCTCGAATTGTGCCTTCTCGCGATGGGGAATGAGAACGCCCTTGATCTTGTACTTGGCGATGAACTCCACCATGCCGGCTTCGTCAGCGGGACCGCCGAACTCGGTTTGGAGGATGTCGAGACCGATCCACTCGGCGTTCTTGCTCCAAGCCTCGGTGCTATTGCGGTCGACCTGCTCGCGCGTGGTGGGATGATGAGAGTCGAGGATGAAGTCGATCTGATTGGTTGCGTAGGCCGCGTATCGGGCCCGCATCAGCGCTTCGGCGGTCTCCGGCCACGCTTTACCGTTCAGGTACGGTCCACAACAAGTCTCGAGGGATTCACCCTTGCCGCATACACAGGTCACTGCATTCTCCGTTCGGGTTGGCTCGCTCAGGCCCCGAGCCGAGCGAGCAGCTGCCCGTGGATGCCACCGAATGCGCCATTCGACAACAGGGCGATGACATCTCCGGGTTTTGCTTGGTCCGCGAGGAGCGAAAGGATGGCTTCGACGTCCGCTGGAGCTTCGGCCTTCTGGCCTCGATGCCGAATGGCGGCGACCAATGTCGGAATGTCCAACCGCTCCTCAGGGCTCAGATTCTGTCGACCGAGGGGGGCGATGACGACGAGATCCGCCGCCGCGAACGCACTTTCGTAGGCTTCTTGATGCAATTTACGGCAAGCCGTTGCGCTTCGTGGCTCGAACACGGCGATCAGTCGACCGTCGCCAAGGACGCGCGTTCGTAACGCGGTCAGGGTCTCTCGAACCGCCGTCGGATGGTGAGCGAAGTCGTCGATGACCTCGATTCCGCGTGGGCTGCCGATGACCTGCTGTCGTCGGCACACGCCCGTGAAGGCTCCGAGTGCGCCGCGCAAGCGATTGAGCGGGGCGCCGTAGCCCTCCGCTGCGACGGCGATTGCGGCAAGACAGTTACGAACGTTGTAACGCCCCGCAAGCTGCGTGTGGAACGCGCCGACAGCGACGCCGCCAGCGAAGACGTCGAACTGCGTGCCCTCGGGTCGTCCCGGAGCTGGGGCGCCCATCCAGTGCACGGGCATGCCGTGGGGATCATCGTCGCTCAATGCGTACCAACTCACCTTGGCTCGTGCGTGCTTGCGCACCACGTCGACGACCACGGGATCCCCCGCGTAGGCGACGATGAGCCCGGTTTCCGGGAGCTGCGAGACGAAGATCTCGAAGGCTCGAACGTACGCGTCGAACGTGGGGTAGATGTCGATGTGGTCTTGTTCGATGCTCGTCAAAATGGCGCATTCGGCGCCATAATGGTGGAATTTGGCGGTCTTCTCGAAGAAGGCCGTGTCGTATTCGTCGCCCTCGATGACGAAGGGAACCTTGCGTTTGCGTCCGCCAAGCATCGGCAAGCTCGAGACCGAAGGTGGCAGCGGTCGCGCGCTCGCATCGAAATCTCGTGGGAGCCCTCCGATGAGAAACCCCGGTCGGTAGCCGACGCGATCCAGTAGAAATGCAGTAAGTGCCGTGGTCGTCGTCTTGCCGTGAGTGCCTGCGACGACGAGGGGAGAACCTTCCGCGAGTACGAGTTCGCGAAGCGCCGAGGCAATGTGCAAGACGGGAAGGCCTCGTTCGAAGGCCGCCACTGCTTCGGGGTTATCCCGGCGACACACGTTGCCAATGATGACGCGATCGATGCATCGCCCGTTTTCGTCCGGATCGAGGTGCTTCGGATCGAATCCCTCGAGACACCGGACGCCCCACGCTTCGAGTGCTGGACCCATCGGGGGATCGAAACGAACGTCGCTGCCCTGGACGTCGTGTCCGAGTTGCTTGAGAAGGCCCGCAAGGGCACCCATGCCGGTCCCGGAAACCGCAACGAGGTGAATACGCATCGAGCGGTTGGTAGCAGAGCTTCGAAGGGGATTCAGGCCGCGCGAGGGAACGTTCTCGATTTGGTTTTGGAGCCCGCGGCGACGGCCACGGCGAGGCCGGCCAGGGTGAGACGGGGCCAATTCGATTCGACGAGCCCCTTCCTGTCGAGGTGGCCAAGCAACGCGTTGACCTCGCTGGTCGTCAGACCAGTATCGATTGAAAGCTTCGTAATCGTTGGGATCTTGCCGCGCGACGCGAATCGGTAGAGGGTCACGAGGAGTCGAAGGGCCGTTTGGTGATTCGTCATGAAAAGCGTTCTAAACGAACCACTGAAAAGACGTCCAGTTTCTGGCGTATAGTGGTTTCACTTCGATAAGTGTCGAGGTAGGCCACGCGTCAGGCACCGCGCGTTGGCGCACGGTGTTCGGCGCGTTCTCTGCGTCATTGCGCGGGATCTCGAATACGAACGTAGCTTGCGCTCGGCGAGCGCTTGCTCCGTCCGGGGGTTCGCTGGTACTCATGGCCTCCCTTCGTTGCCATGAAGATCGTCGAGCTTTTCCAGCGCCGCGGACCCCATTTCCTCCTTCGAATTTTTCCCGCCGAAGGACGAAGCGGGTGTCGAACAACTGTTTCGTACGGTCGCGGAGCTCACCGAGCAAACTCCCGCCTACGTTTCGGTCACCTACGGAGCAGGCGGAAGCACTCGCCGATTGACCGTCGACTTGGTCCGTCGAATCAAGGCGGAGACGGGCATCGAGGCCATGGCGCACCTCACGTGCGTGGGGATGACGAAGGACGAACTCGCGCAGGTTCTCGAGCAGTTGGCGGAAGCGAAAATCGACAACATCCTCGCACTCCGCGGCGATCCGCCGAAGGGTTCCTCGGAGTTCGTTGCGCCCAAAGGCGGCTTCGTCCACGCCGAAGAACTGGTCGCTTACATTCGTGAGCGGTTCCCCGAGATATGCATCGGCGTCGCGGGGTATCCCGAACGGCACCCCGAAGCGAAGGATTTTGCGAGCGACCTTCTCGCGCTGAAGGGCAAATGCGACGCCGGAGCCGACTTCGTTGTCACCCAGCTCTTCTTCGACGATCGAGACTTCTTGGCTTACGTCGAGCGCGCTCGGGCACTCGGGATCGAGGCTCCCATCGTCCCCGGAATCATGCCGATCACGAACGTATCGCAAATCAAGCGCTTCACCGCCATGTGCGGTGCACACGTGCCGGCGCGACTCCTCGCGCAACTCGAGGCCGTCCAGGACAATCCCGATGCGGTTCGCGCGATGGGGGTTGCGCATGCCGTCGAGCAGTGCGAGCGACTTCTCCGCAGTGGCGTTCCAGCGATTCACCTCTATACCCTCAATCGTTCGACAGCGAGTCTCGAGATCCTCCGTACGCTCAATGCAAAAGGATGGAAGACGCCTGCCGCTCACTCCGATTCGTGACGACACCGTGCCATCGTTCCGGAACCTCGGGGAGTAGCCACTGAAACACCTGTCGGGCATCCTCGGGGTGCAGTTCGATGACCCCTTCGGCGTTGAAATCGCCGTTCGGGTTCGGTTTCGAGGCTGCGGCGAATCGAAGACCGTTGTCCAAGTCGACGACCCACGCGAGGTCGAGTCGTTCCGACGACACTTTGCGGTTTTGCGAATCCGGCGGTAGCGTGACGTACTTCGCTGCGACGTGCGCGACCTCGGCTTTGGGCTCTCGTCGGGGCCCGCGAAGGGCGATCGTCGCGTAAAGTGGGGTCGTTCCTTCGTAGAGGACCAAGGTTCCGCGGGCGAGATCGAGATCGACGACGTGGGTCGACTTGGTGATGGAACTCGGGAAATCTTGACGCTTTCGGAGGACCACGACGTCGGATTCCCGTACGTAGTCTTCGGTGGACCATGCCCAATAGCGGTCCTTTTCGATCACGCGTGAACTGCCCGTAAGCGACAACGTGCGTTTTGCGAGCTTCGTCGTTGCTTCGGCTTTTCCGTGATTCAGACGATAGCTGCTCGCATCCTTTTCCGTGACGAAAGCAAAGGGAAAGCGCGCTTCTCCGCTTCCCACTGCGGTGAGCCAAGTCGGGCCAAAGCGCGTCGGTTCGATGTCCTTCACCGGGACGAATCCTCCCGTCGTGAGCATGGCGAGCCGCTGCTTCTGATCGAATTCGTCGAGGGTTTCCCAGGAACCGATGACGGCAAAGACCGACCCTTTTCCGAGTCGCCGTTGCTCGCGAACGCCATCGCGACGCTTGGGATCGAGCTCGTAGAGCGAGGTATCGTGACGCGTTATCGCATAGGGATACGGGAGCGAATTCGTCCGATTCGCCGCCATGCTGCGGACCTGCAGCGTCGGGTGGTTTTCGTCCAGCGTCGTTCGCTTGTCCAAACAGAGGTACCCTCGGGGCTCGACGGCGTACCAACCCTCGGGACATCCGTCGCGCCCTACGGGCTCGGGCGAACGCGGCACGAGGTTGCCCGCGACGAGGGCGCCAACGACGGCGGAGTCAGCACGCGGCTCCGCTCGAATCTCCGTGCGGAGCGCGATCGTCCCCATTCGTTGTTTGTACGTCCCTCGCGTCGGCTCCTGTGCATCCTGCTCTGATCCAGACGAGAGTTTGCGTGCGAGTCGCGACGTAACCGCGTCGTCACAACCCCAAAGTCCGAGCAGAATTCCGACGGCGCCAAGGGCGCGAGGCAGGAGGGAAGCCGTTCGTTGCATCGCGACGGTGTTGCCACAGCCTGGGCCGGCCGGCCCAGTTTCGTGCACACTTCTTGCGAGCGCTTGACCCCGAGCCCGTACTCGACGAAAAAACTGCGAGCACCGTGAAAACGAAGACCCTTGCTTTGGCCCTCATGTTGTTGCCGGCTCCCGCCTTGGCTCAAACCACTGAAGAGTGGGACGGCGCTTATGGACTGCCCACGGAACGGCGCGGCGGCTTTGCCATGGGCGCGGATTTCGGGCTCGGTTTCGGCAACGTCCAGGGATATCCCAACGATGCATTGAAACTCGACGACCCTCGCTATGAATCCGACACCGGGCTTGCACTCGGTATGAGTGGAAAGGCTTGGATGGGCGGCAATCCGCGCGATTGGTTCGGCTTCGCGCTGGGGTTCGAACTGTTGAAGGTGAAAGGAAACGATCTCGAAGCGCGTGGTGGCGCGTTCATTCTTCGCACCGAGATCTATCCACTTTGGCAGCTCGGACGATGGTATCGCGATCTCGGCGCGTATGGAGATTTCGGTCTAGGCGTGCTGCGCAATCGCGAAGGTGACGTGGTGCGTGCCGACGGTGGCTCCGTCGGTGTTCTCGGCATCGGCGTATTTCACGAGACGCTTCGACTCGGAAATCTCACCCTCGGACCTACCGTCGGTTATTCGGCTTACTTCAGCGAAACCATCACGGGACATCTCGGGCAAGTTGGCCTTCGCGCTTCGTTTACGACGAGCCCTTGAGTGTGCTTGGGATTTTCGGCAAGCACTCAGGGTGCGTCGTGCTCGAAAAGGGGGGATTGACCAGGGGTCTATCCCTGCTTCGGAAGGGGCCGTTTCCGGTGGAAATCCGTAACATAACGTTACCCGTCGGAGTGACCCTCGCCGTGGTAACTTGCCTCTCGGAGACCCATCGCGTATGTAGGTCGATGGCGCTTCGTCCCCTACTCGCGCTCACCCGGTAGCGCGACTCTGGGCAATCGCTGCGGACCCATTACATCAATCGTGACGAGCAGAGAGGATCGAGAGACAAGTTGGAGCGAGCATCCGGAGTCATCGTAGCTGGACGATATCGTCTAGTGGAAAAGCTCGGATCGGGCGGAATGGGCTCGGTCTGGCTCTCGCATGATCTGTCCCTGGACTCAAGCTGCGCCCTCAAGATCATCGATCCCGAAAAGTCCCGCAGTGAAGAGGTGCGGAAGCGATTCGTACGTGAGGCAAAGGCTGCGGCACAACTGCGCGGCCCTCACGTCGTCGACGTATTCGATCGAGGGGAGTTCGAAGGGGTGCTCTACATTGCGATGGAGTACCTCGAAGGCGAAGACCTCTGTTCACGTTTGGCCCGCGTGGGCAGGCTCGATGCTGCGACGACTTACCGAATCATCGCTCACGTGGCTCGAGCCCTTTCGAGCGCTCATGCGCTCGGGATCGTGCACCGCGATCTGAAGCCCGAGAACATTTTCCTCGTGCCGAGCTACGACGAGGAGATCGCGAAGGTTTTGGACTTCGGCATCGCGCAGCACGAGGCTTATCGCGTCGAGGACCATGCCACACGTGAGGGCTCCTTTCTCGGTACGCCGTATTACGTGAGCCCGGAGCAGGCGCGCGGAAAGCCGACGGACCATCGTTCCGATCTCTGGTCCCTCGCCGTCATCACCTATCAATGTCTGACCGGACTACCGCCTTTCGACAGCGATTCCCTGGGTGAACTCATGGGGCTCATCCTTTACGAGCCCATTCCGAGCATCACGGCGGCCAATCCCGAACTCGGACCAGAAGTCGAGGCGTTTTGGTCGCGCGCCATTCAACGCGATCGCGATCTCCGCTTTCAGTCCGCTCGCGATTTCGCAGATCACTTGGGGCGCGCTCTGGGGGTAAAGACGGTCGTCACCGTGCCGACGCTTCCCCCGCGGCGTCCGATGTCGACGATCGATGAGGGAGATCCACGCGTGGTCGTCCCTTCGATCCAGCCGCTACGCACGCCGCGGCAGCTGAAAGGGCTGACGCCGCCCTTCGAGGATTCGTTGAAGAGGCAGCCCCTCGACGCTGCAACCCTGATCGGTCCCGATCCGAATGCCCTGGGCGCGACCGACCAGGCCGTGACGCGGTCGCGCTCGACCGTGGATCAGCTTCGACAAAGCGTCGCTTGGGGAATCGAACGTCTGAAGCTCGTTCCCAAAAAGGCGCTCTTTGCCACGGCGGTCGGGATCGGCGCGTTGTTTGGAGCGGTGGTGATGTTCTTCGTGTTCGCTCGCTCGGCCCATGTCGCTGGCGCCAAGGCGTCGAACGAGATCGTGGTCCTCCCCGTCACGGCGACCTCGGCTTTGGAACCGGGGCTGCCTACCGCGGCTCCGCCTTCGAGCTTGCCCAGTGCTCCCGAGGTGGCTCCGGTCGAGGTTCTGCCCCAGAGCTCGGCAGACCGAAAGGCATCCGAGGCTCCTGCCAAGAAATCCCCGGGAAATCCCGCAGTTCGTCGCGCGCCGGCGGGAATGCCCGACTACGGCATTTGACGGGTTCGCTCGGGGGAGCCTGCCGAGATCCAATTGGGGCGGGGTGGTGCCAATTTCACTCTGGCTCGAAGGTATTGCGCTCAGTGTGAGGGGTGCTAGCGAACTCGAGCCGTAGCCGCAATATTAGCGAGCTTTCCTCGGGGGAGGCTTGGGCAACTCGATTATGCTGGGACCCATACTCGCTTCGTGTCACCGACCGATCTCTGCCTCGCGTGCACTTTTGCTCGTGATCGCTCTCGCTATCGGCTTCGCGTGCTTGTCGACCGCAAGGTTCGCTTGGGCACAGTCGGAGGCCGACCGAGCCACGGCGAGAAATCTCGCCGCAGAGGGCTACACGGCTTTGAGAACCCAAGACTTCACCACGGCAGAGGATCGATTCCGACGTGCCGATGCCTTGGTTCACGCGCCGACGCTCGTGGTCGACCACGCCCGTGCGCTCGTTGGTCTCGGGCGATACGTCGAGGCCCAAGAGCGTCTCGAACAGGTCCTGCGAGAGGGCGTTCCGGAGAACGCACCCTGGGTCTGGAAGAAAGCGGTTCCAGAGGCCGAAGCTTTGCTCGATCAAGTGAAGCCAAAGGTCGCGTGGCTCACGATTTACGTCAAAGGGCCGGACGCGCCTCTGGTCCTCGTGGATGGCGTGCAGGTGCCCGTCGTCGCCTTGGGCGTGCGACGGGCAACGGATCCAGGAACGCGGCGAATCAGCGCAACCGCCAGTGGGTACAATGCCAAGGACGTGTCCGTTACCTTGCCCGAGGGCGGGGAGCGCGCCGTTACGCTGGAGCTCGACGTCGCACCCAGCGCGCCCCAAGTCGGCACACCGACGAAGCGGATCGAGTCAGCGCCGAGTGCGGATCGACAGGTCGCAGAGTCTCACTCGAATACCCTCGCGTACGTCGCTCTGGGCGTGGGTGGTGCCGCAGTGATCTTCGGCACCGTTGCCGGTATCGTGAGTCTCGGTGCACGCTCCGACCTCAAGGCGAGGTGCCCGGCGGGTAAAGACTGTTCCGAAGACGCGGAAGCCAATCGTCTTTACGACAAGTACGTCGGCTATAGCGTCATCTCGGGCGTAAGTTGGGGCGTTGGCTTGGCGAGTGGCACAGCTGGTCTATGGCTGCTCTTGTCCGCGCCCAAGGGTGAGTCCCTTCGAAGCTCGAAGCATGCTCACGTGTCTCCATATTTCTCCGGCGATGGAGTTGGCGTCGTAGGAGCATTCTAATGACACTTTCTTGGGGTGGGCGTGGGCGTGGGCGTGGGGGCGAGCGCGAGGACGAGCGTAAAAGCGGTGCTCGCCTGCGTCGTGAAAGTGGGCGAGACGACGATGGTCGGGGGTGCCGGAGGCCTCGCAAGCCGCGTGGTGCAGCCGTCGTTCTCCTTGCGCTTGGATTTGCGGCGTTGCTGACTCAATGCCATTTGGTGCTGGACGACGTGAATCCGTCCCGTTCGCGCAGGGACGCGTCCGGTGGCAGCGGTGGCGCAGGTACTGAAACGGGAGGGGCAGCCGCTACCACGACGTGCACGAAGGACGGTGTACATCGATGCGACGGGACCAGTCTCGAGGTCTGTGAGGCGGGAACCTTCAAACCCGTCGCTTCGTGCGGTTCGCCGGAGCAGTGCGATGCCGAACACGGCGTGTGCTTGGATTGCGCGCCGGGCGCCGCGCGGTGCTCGAGCTGGCGCGTCGAGACCTGTACGAACTCCGGGGGACAACAAGGGTGGGAGCTCGAAGTCGAGTGCAGCACCCCGGAGCTCTGTGACGTTGCGTCTCGAGGTTGTTTGGTGTGCGCCAAAGAGGCGGCGTTTTGCAATGGTTCATTGCTCTACCTATGCACGGACGATCAGCGCGATTGGAACGTGACGGATTGCAAGGAAGTGCGCCTTTGCAACGCCCGGGCGAAGGAGTGCGTTCCCTGCACGCCCGGAGAATATCAGTGCAACGGCAAGAGCTTGCAGCGCTGTGACGACACGCAAAATTGGGTGGTCCTCGACGAATGCGTGACGAACGAATTGTGTCAAGCGACGTTGACGTCGCGTTCCAACGATCCGGCGACATTCGACGACAAGTGTGTTCCACCTGGCTGCACGCTGGGACAATTCCGCTGCAGCCCCTCCGATGGTGCGCAAATCGAAGGGTGCCCGGGCAGCCAGCTCGGTTGGGAACCCATCGCAGGCGAGCACTGTCTGACCTCCGCGTTGTGCAATCCGATCACCGGACACTGCGATCCGGGATGCGTACCGGGGACCTACCGCTGCTTGGCAGAGCGACTCGAGGTCTGCAAGTTGGACGGCACGGGGTTTCAGCTCGTGAAGGCTTGCACGACGGCAGCCTACTGCAACGCAACGAAACGCGATTGCGTGCCCTGCGTGGAGGGCGAATATCAGTGTAGCGGTGCAACGCTGCAGCGGTGCAACTCCAATCAGACCTGGGCAACGAAAGAGGTCTGTCAGAGCGAAGCTCTCTGTTTGGCAGGCGGGACTGCGTGTAAGGCGCCCGTTTGCAAGTTGGGAGAGTTCCGCTGCAACAACGGCAAAGAGCTGCAGATTTGCGCCGCCAATCGCAATGGTTGGGAGACTCGAGACAACTGCGTGACTGCGGCTCTTTGCGATTCGCTCAATGGGCGCTGCAACTCGCCCGAATGCGCGGTAGGCGAGTCGAGGTGTTTCCAGAATGCCTACCAAGTCTGCGACTCGACCACGCGAAAGTGGGGCGCCGCGCAGAAGTGCGCCAGCACGGAGCTTTGCACGACGGTCGGCACCGATCACTGCATCGATGGCTGTCCGACACCGAACCTTCAATGTAGCGGCTCCGTACTCCAGCGTTGCAATCTCGTTGCCAACCCAGACACGGGGAACAACGAGGCAAAGTGGAACGAAACCGTCGCAGTGTGCGCGACGGCCGCGTTGTGCAGCGTTTCTTCGGGCGGTTGCCTCGCGCCAGCATGTGAGCCGAAGACGTATACCTGCAGCGCGAACGTGCTTCGCACCTGCAACGCCGACCAAACCGGTTACGAAGCCGTCGCGACGTGCACGTCGAGTCAGATCTGCGACGCTGCCGGACACCAATGCGACACGTGCGCAGCGAACAGCTACAGCTGCGATGCGTCGACGTTGAGGCAGTGTTCGACGGACGGGCAATCCTGGAAGGATGCCATGGCGTGCGATTCGGCAAGTCTCTGTTACGCCGCGGGAGCCGCAGGGTACTGCCACTTCTGCAATCTCGGGGATGCGCAATGCATGTCCGGGGTCGCGTTGAGCCGTTGTGAAGCGTCGACCTCCGGACAGAGGGTTTGGGGGACCAGCGATGCCTGCGAGCTCAATGTGTGTCAGGACGGCGCTGGCAATGCCGACTACTGCGTCGGATGTGCCGTGGCAGGGGAGATCCGAGTGCGTCCAAACCTCGTCACCTGGATCCGTGCGCACTTGTCCCACGGATCGACGGCAGTGGTCGGCCGCGTCGGCCTGCACCGAGGGATACGGATGCGTCAATGCTGGCACCAAGGATTATTGCGCCGAAGCATGTGTGCCGAACGAAGTGGCGTGCGTGGGCACGACTGGGGTGCATACCTGTTCGAGCACGGGGAGCGGCTGGAGCGCCACCGTGTCCGAGTGTGCGGACGAAACAGGGCTCAAATCCTGCACTTCGGGCAAGCTCGGTGGGCGCGTCGCGTGTCCCGAGGAGACACCGCTTTGCCTCGACGGCGCCTGTGTGGCCTGCACGGGTACGGGGTCGGAGTGCATGGACGCCGACACCAGCCGAACTTGCGTGAAAGGGGTCTGGGTACCGACGGAATGTGTGGCGCCCACCTCGGTATGCGCGCCGAGCACCGGACTCTGTGCGGCATGTGCCGGCACGGAATCGACCTGCGAGGGCAATGTTCGCAGATTCTGTCAGGCAAACCAGTGGAAGACGGAGACTTGCTCCGGAACGACTCCCGCATGTGATGGGGGGCTCTGCGTGGCGTGTCGGGGCCCAGGGGACTGCTCGACCGGAGAAAGCTGCGATTCCGTGTCTGGGGCTTGCCTGCCCGACGCGGCGACCTCGTTCCTTTAAGGGGCGTTCGTGGGCGTGCTATGCTCTTCTAATCGCATGCGAGCCCGCTTCGCTTCCTTTTCGAGCCGCGTGTCCCTCGCCGTCGTACTCGTGGCGGTAGGGGCATCCTTGCCGACTGCCTGTCACTTGGTGCTCGAGGATATCGATCCCTCGGACGATCCTCCAACCACGCGTGGCGGTCGCGACGGGAAGGGCGGTGCCACGTCCAAGGGCGGGACTTCGGCCGTTGGCGGCAGCACCTCGAGCTCCTCGCCGTTCTGTCCGGGCGATACCGAGTTCTACTGCAAGGATAACGTTCTCATCGATTGCCTCACTGGTGAGTCGACGCCGTGCCGGAGTGCGGGATTGTGTCGCTCGACCGTGGACGCGCCGCGATGCCTCGAGTGTGCATCGGGTGAGGTGGCGTGTGAGGGCAACGTGTTGAAGCGATGCAACGCCGATCTGGACGGTTGGGTCGTGGTGCAAACCTGTTCGGGAGCGACTCCGGTATGCGACGTGGACAACGCGCGGTGCGTGGTTTGCGACAGAGCCGACACCAAGTGCCAAGGCACCTCTCTCTACGGCTGCAATACCGATCGCAGCGGGTGGAGTCTGCGTCGCAATTGTTCCGTACTGGTCGATCCTCGTGGATGTGTGACGGTGGATGCGCGCAATGCTCACTGCGTGGATTGTAATGCCGACTACGTGCCGATCTGCCTGACGAGTACCACGGTGCAATACTGTGACAATGAAGGGCTCGTGCCCAATTCTTGTCCGAACGGTTGCGTCGATGCGACGGGCACCGAGGCCGCCTACTGCAGGTGACGCGCTCACTTTCGTTCGGTACATTCGGCGCGTTCGAGAGCATCGGCCGGTCACGGTGAACGTCCGTACCTCGGTTCGGTCGATTCGACGTGGCTCGGGCGAATCAGCGCGTCACGGCAAATGTCCGTACCTCGGTTCGGTCGATTCGACGTGGCTCGGCGAATCAGCGCGTCACGGCAAACGCCCGCAAACCACGCGGTCGTGACCGCCGTAATCCTTGTTGATCGCGACGTCGGTGAAGCCTGCGGCTTCGAGTAACGCTGCGACTTTGGGGCCTTGGTCGTAGCCGATCTCGAGGGCAAGCACACCCTTGGGCTCGAGTCGCTTTGGCGCTTCGGCGACGATGCGGCGCGTGACGTCCATGCCGTCGAGTCCCCCATCGAGCGCAAGGTGCGGTTCGAAGCCACGGATCCCAAGATCGAGCGTTGGGATGACGTCCGACGGAATGTAAGGTGGATTGGCGGTGACGAGATGAGCGCGCGCATCATCGCCGAGCGGCGCGAACAAGTCGCCATCCAAGAAATCGACGCCCGAGAGCAGCCCGGCCGCCACGGCATTGCTTTTCGCGACTTCCACCGCGGGCTTCGAGAGATCGATCCCGGTTACGCGCCAACCGCGACGTTTCAGTGCGAATGCGATCGCGACGCAACCCGAACCCGTGCAGAGATCGACGGCGCGACCTTCCGCGAGTCGTTCTTGGGTTTTTTCGAGCGCGACTTCGACGAGGAGCTCCGTGTCGGGGCGCGGAATCAGCACGTTTTTGTCGACGGCGAAGGACGTGCCGTAAAACTCGCGCTGTCCGAGCAGATAGGCGGTGGGCTCTCCGGTGCGGCGCCTCCGCACGAGTTCGCGGAAGCGATTCGAGCTCTTTTGCATCGAGGGGGCGCTCGGCTTCCAAAATGATCTCGATGCGCGTCTTGCCGAGTGCATTCCCAAGTAACAACTCCGCGTCGAGTCGGGGAGAATCGAACCCTCGCGTGCGGAAGTCTTCGGTCGCCCAGGAGACGAGTCTGCGGATGGTCCAGCAATCGGTGTTCGGTGGACGTTGGCTTTCAGCGTTCATCGGAGGACTTCAGGGCTCGGTCGCGGTGCAGGGGGCAGGAGCGGGACACTCCGTGTAGGGCGGAGCGGGAATGACCCAATGGCCGATTCGATAGCGCAGGATTGCAGGATTGGGCGGAACGTCATCCCAAAAGAATCGCGCTTTGGCAAATGCGCATCCCGGGAGTCGGTGAACCCACGCACCGGCGATCCAAGCGTAGTCCTGTCCGTCGAAACGCCATTGCCCATCGAGCCAGACGCATTCCGGATTGTCTGGTGGCGGAGGGACCACCTCGACTCGCGCCGGGGGAGGCGGAAAGCCGACCACGACGGAACCGGGACGGTCCGTTGCCACGATATCGGGCAACTTCGTCGTTGGTGCTAGCCGTAGTTGCGCCGAGCAAGACCAAAGACTGCCGAGGAGCAAATAGGGGAACACCCCGAGTTCTCCTCGACGCATGGTCAGGGCCCCTCCACTCCGAGGATCCAAGGCAATATCAATGACGCACCGAAGAGTTGGAACTCGATGATGGCGAGCACCAAAAAGGGACCGAAGGGCACCATCGAGAGGCCCAGCGAATCCGCTGCGGGTTGCGCGAGGACCGGATCCTTCGCGAGTTCCGCAGCGAGGCGCTCGCGCTCGTCAGCCGTCGCACTCTCGAGGGCGAGTTCGGCATCCCGACGCTCCTTCCGAACGGCTTCCGGTTCGTCGAGTTTTCCGCGGGCGAGATACACCGCGAGCAAGATCACGCTACCCTGTACGGCTCCGGCGAGGAGCGCGAAGAGTGCGCCAGGAATGCCGAACCAAATTCCAGCGAGTGCGACCAGCTTCGCGTCCCCGAGACCCATTCCGGTGCGTCCGCGGATCCATCGATAGAGCACGTCGAAGGGCAGCCAAACGACGAGGAATCCGACGACGCCGCCGAGGAGCGATTGCTTCCAATCGATGTCGTTGCGAACGAAGAGGCTCACCCCGCCGAGGATTGCCGCGAAGAGGGTGAGGCCATCGGGAAGGTAGAGGTGTTCGAGATCGATGAAAGCTGCAGCGACCAGCGCGAGCCCAAGCCCGAGTCCGCAAGCGAAGTGCACGACGATCCACCCAATGGACGTGTCCGGTGGGAGCGACAGAATCGTCGTTTGGACCAGTGCCCACGCGTAGAGCCCGCCGATGGCTTCGATGAGCGGATAGCGCGGTGAGATTGAAGCGCCGCAGCAGCGAGCCCGCCCGAAGAGCAAGAGCCACGAGAGCACGGGGAGGTTGTTGTATGCAGCGATTGGGGCGCCGCAGGCGGGACAGGCCGAGCCTGGCCATGCGACGTTGAGTCCTCGCGGAACGCGGTAAATGACCACGTTGAGAAAACTGCCGAACACGAGACCGAGAATGGTCGCGACGGTTTGTAGAAAGACGGGGGGAAAGTCCGCCAAAACGGGCACGGTCCCCGAAACTTACGCAAGTTAGGGCTCCGGCGCACCCTGTTTTACGGGTAATCTCTCTTGCGCCATGGCCCAAGCCGCGCTCTCACCGTCGACGCTCTCGCTCTCCCGCTATTCTCACGAGGCCAAGTCGCTGATCGCGGGTGCTCAGGCACTTGCGGACGAGCAAAAACATCGAGAGGTGTCCCCGATCCATCTGCTGTCGATCGCGATTGAGCGCGCCGCCGGCTTCGCTGACGTCTTGCAGGCCGTGGGCGTGGATCCCGTCGAGCTCGGCACCCGAGTCGCGCGCGCCCTCGCGCTCGAAGCGACTGCAGCGGAACCGGCCTACCTCTCCAAGGCCATGCTCGAACTGCTTCGACGCGCCGAACAGCGTGCCGACTCTGCCCGCGCCGAACGTGTGGAGATCGAGCACGTCATTCACGCACTGACGCAGGAGGTACGGGGCACGGCGGGCGACCTGTTGACCGCGTTTGGGATCTTTCCCGGTTCTCTCGAGCCGCAGTATGCGATTTTGCGGCGAGCCAAGCCGGCGCGGAGCGAAGACGTCGCTGTCGTCGATCGTGGACTCGTCGAGTTGGTCGAGCGAGCTCGCCGCGGTCTGCTCGAGCCGACCCTCGGGCGAGAACCCGAGCTCAGGCGTCTTTTGACCGTGCTCGAACGCCGCTACAAGTGTCATGCGCTCCTGGTTGGAGAGCCCGGTGTCGGAAAGACCGCGCTCGTGCGCTCGCTCTCGCGAAAGATTGCCGATGGAGACGTCCCCACGTCGCTATCTTCGGCGAAGCTCCACGAGCTCGAGCCGAGCGCGCTCCTCTCGGGTGCCAAGCTCCGATCCGACGTCGAAGAGCGCTTTCGTCGACTGCTGCAGACATTGGCCTCGAATCGGGACAGCATCTTGTTCGTTCGCGGAATCGAGCAGTGGCTCGGGCAGGGGTCGAGCGCGACTGGACTCTTGGAGCCGCTCAAGGGGGCGCTCTCGCGGGGCGAGCTCCGGGTTCTCGCATCGACGACTCCCGACGGGTTTCGTCGATTGAACGACAAAGACCCCGAGCTCTTGCGCCACTTCTCGGTGCTTTCCCTGGAGGAGCCTTCCATTTCCCAAAGCGTCGAGATGCTCCGCGGTCTCTCGGGGCGTTTCGAGGCGCATCATCAGGTCACCATCGAGAATTCGGCAATCGTGACTGCGGTCGAACTCGGTAAGCGGTATCTCCAGGACCGATTCTTGCCCGATTGTGCCATCGATCTTCTCGACGAATCATCGGCGAGCCTTCGTGTCGAGACCGACGGGCTCTCGAGCGAGAAAGACGACGCCATTCAACGGTATCGATCGTTACGTGTGCAGCTCGAGTCCTTGGCGACGGCGAGTGACGAGGACAGCGTCAAAGTGAAACAAGAGCTGCTCGACGAGAAGACGGCCCTCGAGGAGCAGGTCGAGAAGTATCGTTCCGAGCGCGAATCGCGACGTGGCGTTGTCGCTGCCGTACGTCAATTGCGCGCGGAGCTCGACCAAGCGCGGAGCGAGCTCTCATCGGCCAAGACCGCAAAGCAGTTTGCACGCGTCGGTGAGCTCGAGCACGCCATCATCCCCAACCTCGACGAGCGGCTGAAGCGCGCGGAACAGTCCGCTTCGGCATGTGGGGCCCTGGGCGGCGTGCCCGTGTTGCGGGCCGAGCACGTCGCCAAAACGCTCGCTGCGTGGACCGGGATCCCCATTCAACGGATGCTCGAAGGTGAGGCGCAGAAGCTATCGAACATGGCCGAGCGGTTGGAAGCGCGCGTCGTCGGACAGCCGGAAGCCGTTGGCGCAATTGCGCGCGCCGTGAAACGGGGGCGAGTCGGATTGCGCGATCCCAAACGACCGATCGGCAGCTTTCTCTTCTTGGGACCGAGCGGCGTCGGAAAGACGGAGCTCGCGAAGGCCGTCGCCGAGTTTCTATTCGACGACGAGCAATCCCTGACGCGTCTCGACATGAGCGAGTTCATGGAACGCCACATGGCCCAGCGCTTGGTCGGTGCTCCGCCTGGATACGCCGACAGTGAGCAAGGCGGATTCCTGACGGAAGCCGTGAGAAAGCGGCCCTACTCGGTGCTTCTCTTCGACGAAGTTGAGAAGGCTCATGCCGACGTTTTCAATCTCCTCCTTCAGGTCCTCGACGACGGGCGACTCACCGACGGTAGAGGTCGTCTGGCGGACTTCTCGAATACGGTCGTCGTGATGACGAGCAACATCGGCTCCCAACGCATCCTCGACGCCAATCCGTCGCTCTTCGAGAGTGAGACCGGACGAGCCGAGCTGAAGGAGACGCTGCTCGAAGAGTTACGTCGCTTCTTCCGTCCCGAGCTCCTCAACCGTATCGACGAGGTCGTCGTATTTCGCCCGTTGTCTCGCGAAGTGCTTCGCAAGATCCTTCGGATCCAGCTCAAGTCTCTGGAGCGTCTGCTCGAGCCTCGCGCGATGTCACTCGAGGTATCGAGTGCGGCGGAAGAGCACCTCGTAGAGCTCGGTTACGAGCCCGCGTTCGGCGCGAGGCCACTCAGGCGCGTCGTAGCGCAGAAACTCCAAGATCCCTTGGCGGAGCGACTGCTCACCTCTGGGAACGTCGCGGGCGGCCGATTGCGCGTCGACCTCGACGGGAGCGGCGAGCTGGCGTTCAGTACCGAATCTGCTTGAGCTCCTTCGTGTAGGCGCCCAGGTTGAGGCGGAGGATGGCCGCAAAGCGTTCGCGGGTAAACAGCCGTCCTCGCGTCGCCAGCTGCACATCCTCATAGATCCGCGCGAGCTGCGGCGGCTCGATCGCCCTCGCGTCACCGAGGACGGCCCGGTCGTAGCCGGTCGGGCGTTTGCGCGGGAAATGCCCCATTCGAAACTTGCCCTTTGGGGCGCGATAAGGGATCCGCGAGAGAAGCGGATCGCAAAGCGCCCACGTGTCGATGATGTGTACCTCGGGCCCTGCGAAATAGCCGACGTACCCAACGGCGGCGCGCTCGACGACGCGGTAGCCCGCGAGACGGAGTTCCAGTCCTTCGATGGCGCGCTCGTGCCACGGCCGAATGGTGTGCGTCGGTCCGTCGTGGGCGAGGGACGCGGTCGCAAAGTAGTAGAGTCGTTCGTCGACGATTCCGCTGCCTTGCCAGACGTTGATGGCCTCGGGTTCCGTGTCAGGTGCGCTCCAAAGCGGATGACGGGGGCAAAGCATCAGTCCGACCATGGCGAAGGCGGTGCCGATGGTCGGCAATGGCTTCCATGCGGGGAGGTGTTCGACGAGCCAGAGCGCGCTCATCAGGAACGGCACCGAAAAGAATCGCCCGGACATGAAGTCACCGCCGATGACCACGACGTAGGCGAGATAGAGCAGGATCCCGAAACCCCACGCGCGCTCCCGGGCACTTTCGCTGCGAAAGACGAGAACGAGCATCGTGAGAACGAACGCGGCGGACAGCGGATCGTAAGTGACGAAGTCGAATACGTACTCTAGTCCCCGTAGAGCAAGGGCGCTTCGTGGAATATGGACGTTGAGTTTGGCGTAAGCCGTATTCGGAAAAGGAAAACCGTAGTAGACGATGGAGAAGAGCGTCCAGAGGAGCGGCGCGATAGCACCGCCGCAGAACGTGCGGAGTACGGCCCTTTTCGGTACGCCTTCGCGCATTGCGTCCCAGGCCAGTATCGGTGCGAAAATGAGGATGGTGTCCTCGCGGTTGACGACGCTGAGTCCGGCAAGGAAGGCACCCCAAGCGAGACGAGTCGTTGCGCTTTTCGACGCTTTCGACGACAGCAATAGCGCGTAGAACGCAACGGTGAGCAAGTGCGACAGCGGATTTTCGAGTCCCGACGTCGAATAGTCGACGAAGCACCGCGATAGCGCGAGCCCCAACACAAGGACAGTGCCCGAGCCGTGACTGCGACGTGCAATGATCCCCACCCATAGGAACGTTGCTATCGACAGGGCCGCGCTGACGGCCAAGGTCGTATAGAAGGCTTCGCGGGTGAAAGCGTATATACCGAGCAGCAGCAGCATCCAGAGCGGGTGCGTGTAAGTTTGGACCCGTTCGAGGACGTTCCACCGCAGACCGTACCCGTGAACCGCGTTGTCGATCGTGCGTAACGTGATGAACGCATCGTCGCCCAGCCAGGCAGTTCGATAGAGCAGGATGACGTAAGCGGTGGCCGCAGTCAGGAGGAGTGCTCCATTCAGTAGCTGCGAGCGATTCAAGGAAGGGCGCGAAAGGGTCGTCATGGTGGGCCGCGCGACACGGCTGCTGGTGCCACGGAGCTGGCCGTGAGATATCACGAGCCCCTTCGGGGGGCCGTCCACAAGGTTCTATTCAGCGGACCTGGAGGAAAATCAGGGGTCTTCTCGGATCGGGGCCCGCCGTGCCCCCTCCGAACCGTCGGGCCCGCCAACGGCGACCTCGGAAAGTCGCTCCGAATCCCAGGCCCTGGAGCACCGAGAAGTGTTCGTCCGACTCGGCTGCAGCGTTGCCATTGGCGTCGTGGTCCCGTTATCGGGCAAGGCCATTGGCGTCGTGGTCCCGTTGTCGGGCAAGGCCATTGGCGTCGTGGTCCCGTTGTCGGGCAAGGCCATTGGCGTCGTGCTTCTCGGGTCTTACGGATTGCCCAATGTCCCCGTTGCGTATCGACATCTGGTCAGACGTCGCGTGTCCTTGGTGTTATATCGGAAAGCGTCGGCTCGAGGCGGCACTTCGTGCCTCCCCGCACGGGGCCAACACCCAAATCGTCTGGCGCTCCTTCGAACTCGATCCATCGGCCCCTCGAGAGAGTGACGGTCGGCCATTCATCGAGCGACTCGCTCGAAATACGGCACTTCACCGGCGCAAGCTCACGCAATGGTCGAGCGAGTGCGCGAGGTCGCGCGCGGTGAAGGCCTGAACTTCGACTTCGAGCACATCCGCCCAGGCAATACCTTGGACGCGCACCGCTTGCTCCATTTCGGTGCGACGCAAGGGGTTCAGGATGCCCTGAAGGAGCAACTGTTCCGAGGCTATTTCGTCGAAGGCGCGACGATTTCCAGTCCCGATACGCTGGTCGAACTCGCGGTTCGGGTGGGGCTCGACGCGGATCGCGCGCAATCCGTTGTCCACAGCGACGCGTTCCTTCGCGAGGTCCGGGAGGACGAGTTCGAAGCGAAGGAGCTCGGCATCAGTGGCGTGCCCTTCTTCGTATTCGACGAGCGGATCGCCGTGTCGGGCGCGCAGCCCGTCGCGGTACTCGCGCAGGCCCTCGAGCAAGCCTTCGCGTCACAGCCAAACGAGGGGCAATCGGTGGAAACTCCCGAGGGGGCATATTGCGGCCCCGACGGCTGTTAAACCGAGCTTGGTCGCGTCCATCGGGTAACGCGGCTGGTCCACGCGCTGCCGAATGAGACCGCGCCCGAGTACCTCCGGGAGGAGGCTCGGGCGCGTGCTGCAGAGTTCAGGCGAATTCGGAGGCCTACAAAGTGCCTTTGTCGCCCCGTCCTTCGGACGCTACTGATTCGTTATCACTCGAGGCGCCGAGACCTCCCTCAGCTTACAGCCGTCCGTGCAAGTGGGAGCCGGCTCGGCGCTGCGCGCCGGGAATCGATCCCAAAGGGTGTCATTGCGGATGAAGCCCAACCATTCCGCTAGGTAGGTGCGACTCTGATTGGCGATGGACGTGGCGCAAGTGGGGTGTTCTGGAGTGGCAGGGTCGTCGTAACAGAGCCGCAAGGGCGCCGAGACTCCGCGATTGCCTACGTTGTCGACGGCCATGGCGGCGAAGCACATCCATCCGTCTCGCGGCGTACGCTTGATGAAGCTCGTGTACTCCCAATACGTGCCCGTGCAACCAAGCAAGCTGCCGCTCTCGACGCCAATCCCATAGATGACGCGCTCGGGCGGCGTCGATTGGAGATTATGCTTGATCACTCGGACCATGTCCGAGGTCAACCCGCACCGGTACGTCTCGTCGTCCCGATCCCAAGCGTTCCAGTGGTCTTCCCAGGCGCACCACTTCTCCATCTTGGGGGCAGCTCCGAATCGCGTATCGTCTGCTACCGCGGGATCCGAATGTGTCGGTGGTGACTAGCGCTCCCGCAAAAGGAGCCGTCCCTGTCGGTTCGATGGACGTGAGCGTCGCCACGGGTTTGCGTTCCCCGTCCGTGCCCCGCGCGATGTCGTCGCAATAGCCGTCCTTGTCCGTATCGACGAGCAGTGGCACGTCGAGCTTGTCCTGGAAGAACAGCGAAACGCTCGAGGAATTCGTGCCCGCGAAATACGAGATGGCGGACGCGTCGAGGGGCGCATTCGTCGCGTCCCAAACCAATGCCCGGAAGAGCGCAGCTCCGTTGTCGATGGAGCCGTCGTTCACGGCTTCCCCCAAGGGATCGAAGGCGACCGAGCAGAGATACGTGTTCGTGGCCGTGTTGTAATAGCGCTCACGTACCGTAGGCGGGTCCAGGCTGACGATCGGTGGTTGCTGGTCCAGGAAGACGACGAGCGCTTGGTCCGCCGCGCTGGCATTTTGACCTTGTCCGAGGCCGAGACGTTGATGGTCGCCTGCGCGATGGAGCCCACGAAGTCGGCGTCCGTCGTCATGAAGGTGTACGTATCGGAGGCCTTGGAATGGGTCCAGCGTGCCGCATCGGTTTCACGATAATAATAGGTGGGTCCCGAGTTGATGCGAATGCCGACCGTGCTTTCGTCGACGCCAGCGCCCTTGTCGATGACGGTGAATTCGAACTTCGTATTTCCGCCAACGACCGTCGGTTTGCTCGGGTTGACGTACGTGATGACTGGCGGCGTGCTATCGACGACGAAATTGCGGACGAGCTCGCTCGTCGTACCGCGCGCGTTCTTCGCGACGATCTGTAGGGTCGTCGGACCACTTGGGCGATCCGCGGATGGGAACAGCAACGGATCGTTCAGCGCGACGTGCCCCGAGAAGTTGCCGGGTGTCGTCGTGGACTCCGGAATGGGGACGGTCTTGCCATTGATGAGGACGTTGATGGTGGCGACGGAGAATTGCGTGTCTCCGTCCGCAATGGGCTTACCCGCGACCGAGAACGCGACGTCCACGCCACCGGTGAGAGACAGGTTCTGGTCGGCACTCGGCTGCGAGATGTTGATGGTGGGACCGGCGTCGTAGAGCAACTCGAGGGCGGGTGCGCTCCCGGTCTTCTTCGGATTGGAATAGTCCTCGGCGCTGCAATCGAACGCGATCTTGCCCGAATGGAGCGTCTCGAGGGTAAACCGGGTCTCGCGTGCACCATTGACCATCGCCGAACCGAGCTGTCCACCGGCAACGGGAAGCCCGTCCTGGGAGAGCACGATGAGCGCGCTCGCTTCGTTCACCGTTGCTCCGGCTTCGGAAGAAGCGGCGGCCTTGCAGGTCACCGTGACCTCGTTGTTGGTGATCACTCCCGCGGCATTCGGATCGAGCACGCTCGCCGGGCTCACGAACGTGACGACCGGCGCGCCTGGCGAGGTACTGATGACGGTGGTCGCCGTCGCTCCCCCTTGACCTCCAGCGCTACTTCCTCCGACGGTGCTCCCTGCCGTTCCGCCATCGCCGCCGATGCCGCCATCGCCCGCGTTCGACGCGCCCCCACGACTGGTCCGGCCTCCCTTGCCGCCAGTGTCCGGATTGACGTTGTTGGGCCTCGAATCATCTCCGCACGCCGTGACGAAAGCCAGAGATAGGGCCGATAAAAGGAGTAATCGTCTCATGAGTTGCCTGTCCGCACCCCGTCGAGCCACCAATTTAAGGATGCACCTCGGAGGATAGGAGGTCTCGGGAACCGGGCAACGTCGGTCTGTGCGCGCTCGAGTCACGCGCCGCGTCGTCGCTGACACACGTGGCCGTCTTCGGAAGATCTGGGCCTTCATCCCGTGACAACGGATCGAAGCGGACACGCGACGCACCGACAACAAACGGCTCGGGTTCGGCAGGGCACGGGGCCAGTCTCGGGAGACTTCCGAAGGGCCGTCTTCGCGGGCGGATCGGAAACAAAATGCAACGCATTGGCGGAGGGTGGGGAATACCCAGGCCCTTCGATGGTTTTCTCCGCGCTCGGTGGGAATCCGCCAACGGGCCCAAACCAGTTGACAGGGTTGGGTCGATGGCTAGGATGCCGCCCCCCGGGTAACCGGAACGTTTCACGGGCTCTTCAGGGAGGATTGGTTTTCCCGGGACCCGGATGGAGGTCGGATGACTACCGACGTCATGATCAGCGCGAGCGGCCTATCGAACAATTTCGGACCGTTCGAGCACTCGACAAAGTTACATTCGAGGTCAAGCGCGGCGAGGTGGTCGGCTTTCTTGGCCCAAACGGGGCCGGAAAATCGACGACCATCGAATTCTCACCTGCTTCATCTCGCCGAGCTCGGGCTCGGCGCAGGTGAACGGGCACGATGTGTTCGACGACCCACTCGGGGTCCGACGTTCGCTCGGGTACCTGCCACAACGCGCGCCGCTCTACGGCGACATGAGCGTTCGGGAGTACCTGCGATTCGCGGCCGAAATCCGCGGTCTCGACGACGGGCAATTCAACAAGAGCCTAAAGCGAGTCATCGAGGTCTGCGGCCTGGCTCAGTCCCTCGACAAGCAGATCTCGCATCTGTCTCACGGTTATCGTCAGCGCGTTGGCCTCGGGCAAGCGCTCATCCACGATCCGCAGATTCTGATCCTCGACGAGCCCACGAGCGATCTCGATCCGAACGAGAAGGCCGAAGTCCTCAAGTACATCAAGGAAATCGGTAAGGATCGCACGATCCTCCTCTCGACGCACAACCTCGCCGAGGTCGAAGAGGCGTGCGCGCGAGCCATCATCGTCAGCAAGGGACGTGTCGTCGCTGACGGCGGCCTCGACGGCATTCGTTCTCAGACCGGCTCGGTGCGCTACCTCGTGACGGTGGACGAGCGGAGCGCCGAAGGCGGCAAAGCCGCACCTTCCGCGTCCGAGGTCACCTCGGCACTCGCGGGTCTCGCGGGAGCCAAGAAAGTACGGGAATTGCCCACGGACGAGACCGCCCACAAATTCGAGCTCGCGGGCGCCCAGGACGGCGATCTGCGTGCCGAGATTTTCCGTTTGATGGTTCAAAAGAGCTGGACCTTGCTCGAGCTGCGCCGCGAAGCGCAGAGTCTGGACGTCGTGTTCCGAGAGCTCACGCGGGGCGACGAGCGCGCCGATCGCGGTCGTGCTCTCGTCGCGGACGAGACGACGGACGACGCGAGTGTGTCTAGCGCAAGTGACAACAGCGAATCGACTTCGGAGGCGAAGGAGTAAGCGATGAGCCCCATGTTGACGATTGCGAAACGCGAGTTTCGCTCTTACTTCGATTCACCCTTGGCCTACGTGGTCATGTGCCTGACGTTCCTTTTGCTCGGGCTTGCGTTCTTCTTCTACGGCGGCGGGTTCTGGCAAATCGATCGCGCCAGTCTCCAGCTCCTGTTCGAGTACACCCCCCTTGGGTTGAGCGTGTTGGTCATCCCCGTGGTCACCATGCGTCTCATCGCGGAGGAACGTCGAAGCGGGACGCTCGAGATGCTGATCACGCTGCCCGTGAACGACAGTGACGTCATTCTGGGCAAGTACTTCGGTGCCCTCGGGTTGGTGCTGACGCTCGTCATTGCGACGGCGATCTATCCCATCGCGATGTTCGGGTTCCCCTGGAGCCTCGGGCCTCTCGACGTCGGACCGATTTCGGCGGGTTACATCGGCCTGGTGCTGTTCAGTGCCGCGGCCGTGGCCATCGGGCTGCTCATCAGCACGCTCACCGAGAGCCAGGCCATCTCGTTCTTCGTGACGTTCTTCGTCTTGCTCCTCCTTTGGTTCGCCGAAGCGGCAGCAATGCGCATGAGTGGCGCGTTGGGCAACACCTTGAACCACGTGTGTTTCCAGTCCCGGCTCGAAGGGTTTACCCGCGGCCTGGTCGACTCACGCGACGTAATTTTCTTCCTCTCGGTGACCATCGTCTCACTGGTCGTCGCGTTCCGTGCGCTCGAGCGCCGTAAGTGGAGCTGAAGATGGCAACCCTAGAACAGAAGCGTAAGGCTGCGACCCAGACCGGCCTTTACTTGGCCGTCATCATCGGTATCGCCGTCGTCATCAATATCTTCTCGATGGGCGTGTACAAGCGTTTCGATCTCACTGCGACGGAGCGCTACACGCTCAGCGTCGGAAGCGCGCGGCTCGTCAAGAATCTGAAGGAGCCCATTCAGGTCGACGCGTACATCGCTCGCGGGACGGCTCAGCTCGACGCCTTCGTGCGGGATTTGACCGATCTCCTCAAGGAGTATCAGCGCAAGGGTGGCGGCAAGTTCAAGTTCACTCTGATCGAAGCCAACACCGAGGAGCTGAAGCAGAAGGCCGAAGAGGCCGGGCTCAAGTCCATGACCTTCGGCGAATCGAGCGCAACTGGCGGCGACCAGGCGACGATCGCTCAGGGCTACATGGGCCTGGTGTTCAAGTACAAGAGCGAGAAGGACGTCATTCCGCAGCTGAACCCCGGTCGCGCGGATGGTCTCGAGTTCTGGATCACGAACCAGATCCGCGAGATCTTCGACAAAGCCGAGAACGTGAAGCACAAGGTCGGCGTCATTACGAACAAGGACGAGATCAAGCTCAGCGACAACAATCTCGTTGCCCGGCAAGGCCAGCAAGGGTCTCCGAGCATTCAGCAGATTTTCGACCCGAAGCCTTCCCCTTCTATTCGATCGAAGAGGTCGATCTGAAGGACGGTGCAGAGCCCATCAATGCCGAGCTCACCGGTCTCATCGTCACGCAGCCGCGTAAGGACTACAGCGACAAGGAGCTCCGCAGGATCGACGAGTTCTTGATGAAGGGCAACAAGTCCCTCGTCGTGATTGCGTCGGCCGTCACGCTCAAGCCGCAAGACGCGACGATGGAAGCCACGCTGTCCTTGCACAACCTGGACAAGCTCATCGCGGGCTACGGCATCAACATGAAGAAGAATGCCGTGCTCGACTTCGGAGCCCAGTTCGGCATCATCGTTCCGACCCAGGATGGGCGCATTCAATCGATGCGGCACCCCGGCATTGCCCACGTGATTGCCGATCCGCGGATGGAAGAAGGGCAGGAACTGCTCGATCCGAAATTCGCCGGATTCTTCCGGATGCAAGAGCTTGCGTTCCCGTTCCCGTCCAGCCTCGAGATTCTCAAGGACAAGCAACCGAAGGGCGTCGAAATCGCCGTGGTTGCGCGCTCGACCCCGGAGTCCACGGTCGTTGCGACCGATACCGTCGACATGAAGCTGAAGAGCAATTGGGAGCCAAAGCCGCCCATGGCTCAGCAGGTGATTGCAGCGACGGCAAGGGGACCCTTGAAGAGTGCCTTCGCTGGGCAAAAGGACGAGAGCGTTCCTGCGCCGGAAGTCGCAGCTGCACCGTCGCGCGTTCTCGTGATCTCGTCGAGTCTGTTCCTGACCAATCCCTTCGCCTACGCCGGTAACGGTCAAGAGCTCGGTGGCCAGTTCCAGATGATGGGAAGCATTGGGGGCGATCCGGTGCTCCAAGCCATCGCGAACCCTTACGCACAGCGCTATCTGAACAACACCATCGTGTCGGTGAAGAACATCCTCGACTGGATGACGGGAGATTCCGATTCTCGTCGAAGCCAGTGCGAAGATCCTCTCCGAACCGAACCTCACCTACGCCTCCCTCGGTCGTCCGAAGTTCTCTGCAAACGCGACCGAAGAAGAGGTCAAGCGTACGGACGAGGAATATCGTCAGGCACGAGCCAGCTTGCAGCAGAAGGTGCAGTGGACGCTCACCCTCGGGGTGCCAGTCCTGTTTGCGCTGATCGGCTTGGGTCGTTGGCGTTACCGCGAGAGCAAGAAAATCAAGAAGGCAGCCTAGGGTCGTGAGGGGCGGCAGTAATGTGCTCGCCGCCCCTCGCCCATGAGGGACAAAAACCATGGCGATGACGACGGACAAAAAGCTTTATGTGGCGGCAGGCGTGCTGGCCGTGCTCGGAGCGGGGCTTTACTTCCAAAAGCAGGCCGAGAAGCGCGAAGAGGCCAGTTATTCCTATGCAGCGGTTTCGGCGAACTTGCCGAAGCTCGGACTGACGGACGATCAGGTCAAGGCCATCGACGGCATCACGATCGAGCAACCGGCGGGCGACGCGGGGAAGCCGGCCAAGGTCGTGCTGAAGAAGACAGGCGAGGATTGGTCACTCACGGAGCCGCTTGCGGCCAAGGCAAACAAGAGTGCCATCGACGGGCTGCTCGACAATCTGAAGGATCTCAAGGTAACCGAGCAGATCTCGTCGAGCAAGGATAGCTACGCGCAGTACGACTTGGCGGACGGCAAGGCCTTGCACGTCGCGGTGAAGCAGGGTGACAAGACCCTCGCGGATCTGTACTTCGGACAAGGCGGCTCGCGCGGCCAGATGATGCGGATCGAGGGCAAGGACGGCGTGTTCGCGGTCAAGGGCTACTCGAGCTATGTCTACGCGAAAGATCTGAAGGGGTTCCGCGATCTGACGGTGACCAAGTTCGAGGAGGACAAGGTCAAATCGGTCAGCATCGAGAACGAACACGGCACTTTCGAGTTCATCAAGACTGCCTCGGCTGAGAAATCCGGCGAAAAGAAGGAAGGCGAAGCATCGAGTGCGAGCGACGCCAACGCGTGGACGGGCAAATTCAAGAAGGCCAAGGGCGGCAGTCTCGCTCCCATCGAGCGCTTCGAGCCGGCCAAGGTCGCGGACGTCGTGCGCGCGTTCAAATCCTTGACGGCTCTCGACTTCGGTCAGAACAAGCAAGCCGCCGACGTGGGGCTCGACAAGCCGACGGCAACGATCACGATCGTTCTCGAAGATGGCGCCCACAAGGTCGTCCGTTTCGGGAACACGGGAAGCTCGAGTGATCGCTGGGCACAGGTGGACGGCTCGAACGAGCTCTACACCATCGCCCAATACACCGCGGACTGGGTGACGGCGGACGTCGAGAAATACCAGAAGCCCGACGACAAAAAGAAGGGCGACAAGGACAAGAAGGACGGCAACGGCGACGCCGCTCCGTCCATGCCAGCCGGGATGCCGCCGGGCATGCCCGGCATGGGCGAGTAACGGTTCTTTACGAATCGGTCCCGAACGCCGGGACCTGCCGACCTGGCCGCCTCCTTTCCGCCCCTGCGGGCCTCGAGAAGGCGGCCTTCGTGCATTCGGGCGCATCGAGCCTCGACGGCGGACGCGCCAGGATTTTCGTACTCGTTGGAATTCAGATGGGTCAACGGGCCTCAGCGCCGGGCGGGGAGGCGTGCTAGAAGGGCACCCACGATGCGTGTCTCGCTCCGTTGGCTTCGCGAACTTCTCCCCTCTCTCCCTCAGGATCCGGCGGTCGTAGCCGAGCAACTGACCGACATCGGTCTCGCCGTGGATGGCGTGGAGGATGTCCGTTCGCGTTACGAACACTGTGTCATCGCCGAGGTTCGGCGGATCGAACCCCATCCAAGCCGCAGCAATCTTCGGCTGGTAACGGTCCACCTCGGGGGGGACGTCGAGCAAACCGTGGTGTGCGGCGCGCCGAACGTGCCGGCACCGCCGGGGCTCGTCGTGCTCGCCAAGCTGGGTGCCAATCTGCCCGGGGTCGGCTTCGCGTTGGAGCGAAAGGCCATCGGTGGAGTGCCGAGCGAGGGCATGTTGTGCAGCGAGGTGGAGCTCGGCGTCGCCGAGTCTTCCGCGGGGTTGTTCCTGATCGAGCCGGGACGATTCGCGCCGGGAACCTCGTTGCTCGAGGCTTTCCCCGAGCTCGCCGATGCGATCTTCGAACTCGACATCACTCCGAATCGTCCTGATGCTTTGGGGCACCTTGGCGTCGCTCGGGATTTGTCGGCGCGCCTCGGCGTGCCCTTCGTGGCACCGCAGCCGCCGAGCGTTCCCGCGGCGCAACTCACGACCGACGTGACCCTCGACGGTTTGGTGAAGATCGAGAACCTTTGCACGGAACGCTGCCCGCGCTACGGCGCCGCAGCAGTTCTCGACGTGACGATTGCCCCGTCGCCGGAGTGGATGGCCTGGCGGCTCCATCGCCTCGGTATTCGGCCCATCTCGAATGTCGTCGATATCACGAACTGGCTCTTGCTGCTCTTTGGGCACCCGATGCACGCGTTCGATCTCGAGCGTGTGCAAGGGCCTAAAATCGTCGTGCGCAAGGCAACGCCGAAGGAGCCGTTCACGACCTTGGACGGCGTAGCTCGCACGCTGACCGAAGACGATCTCGTCATTGCCGACGCTTCAGCACCTTCGGCGCTCGCCGGGATCATGGGTGGTGCGGAGAGCGAGATTGGTGCGTCGACACGCAACGTTCTGCTCGAGTGCGCTTACTTCTCGCCCAAGGGGATCCGAAGAACTGCGCGCCGTCACGGAATGCACACTGAGTCGAGTCATCGGTTCGAGCGCGGCGTAGACTGGGCGGCGCCGATGGCCGTGTTGAAGTACGCGCAAGGGCTGCTTGCGACCTTGGCAAAGGGTCGCGTCGTGTCTGGCTTGCGCATCGTCGGAGACGAGCCCATCGAATTGCCGAAGATCCGGCTGCGAACCGAGCGGCTGCAATCGCTCCTCGGAATCACCGTGCCCTTCGAGGAGGTGACGGCCATTCTCTCCCGTCTCGGTTTCGTCGTGGAGGTGGTGCGTCCTTCCGAAGAACTCCTCGTAACGGGGGCCTCCCATCGCCCCGACGTGGCCATCGAGGCCGATCTGATCGAAGAGATCGCGCGAATTTACGGCCTTGGCAAGATCCCGACGAAGCTACCTCCCATCGTGCCGCAGGCACCGCGGGACACCGGTAAGATCGAGCGCGAGGCGGTGGCCACGGCCGTTCAACTCGGCCTGAGCGAGGCGCTGATCTACGGCTTCTGCGCGCCCTCCGCGCTCGAGAAGTTAAAGGCTCCCGCGAGCCAGGTCGTGCTCGAGAATCCCTTGAGTGAGGACCGAAGCGTCCTACGTACGTCGCTCCTCCCGGGGCTTCTCGACGCGGTGGGGCGTTCGCGACGTCGCGGTGAGCCTTCCGTACGTCTGTTTGCCGTAGGGAGTGTTTTTCTTCCCGCGGCGACGGAGCTCAGCGAACGCGCACTACAGCTTCGCCCCCGTCTCGGTGCGGATCGCTCGGAGTTGCCCATCGAGTTGCCTCGCTTTGCCGCCGTGCTCGCGGGACCCAGGCCAAGCTACCTAAAAAAGCCGGATGACTTCGATGTCTTCGACGCCAAGGGGCTCGCCGTCGAGTTCACCGAACGACTACTGGGACGGGAAGTCACGACACGCCACGCTCCGAGCGGTTCGAGCACGCGACACTTGCATCCGCGAGGCGCAGCCGAACTCGTCGTGGACGATCGCGTCGTAGGCACCTTCGGACCTCTTCATCCAGACGTGCTCGAGTCGTTCGACTTGGGAGAGGCGATTCAGATCGTCGAAATCGATCTTTCGGCGTTGGAAGAGATCGGAAAGACCAAGCCCAAGTATCGTCCGCTACCCAAGCTTCCAGCCATCGTCAGAGACGTGTCTTTCGAGTTACCCGAAGACGTTTCGGCAGGAGAGGTCACTCGTCTGCTCAAAGACGCGGCAGGTGAGCTTTGTGAATCGGTGGAGCTCTTCGATCTTTTCAAGGGTGGTGCCGTTGCGAAGGACAAGCGCGCACTCGCGTTCCGATTGGTCTATCGCGATCCGAACGCCTACACGAAGCCCGACGCGGCCCGCACTCTGACCGATGCGGAAGTCGACGCGCGTCAGGCACTGGTCCTCGAAGCCATGAAGACGAGGTTTGCCATTGGGTTGAGGGGATGATGAAGACACTTGCCGCCATCCTGTTCGCGACGTTCACGACTTCGAACGCCAATGCCGAGACACCGGACGCTCGCGCGTCTGCGGTCGAGCCAGCGGCGTCGCCCTCGGAGTCGTCTTTGGACGGCAACCCAAGAATTCGTCCAGAGCGACCGGAACGGCACGTCATTCTCATGCCCACGGTGGGCGTATGGACGCACACCTTCAAGCAATCGGGATACGACGCGCGACTCGGACCCGTGTACGGCTTCGACGTGAAGATCGATCCCTTCCGCTGGCTGAACGTGCGCGGAGGCGTGCTGCAGGGCAAGCAGCCCATTTCGTTCCCCGCGCACGCACTCAACGACGACTTCTCCGCATATCAGCCGACGATCAAGTTCATGCGCATGCACATGCGTTTCGAACCGGTGTGGCACCTTTCGGAGCGGACGTCCGCGTACGTTGGCTTGGGCCTAGGTTGGGCCCGCCTGACCGCGCCGGCTCCCATCACGACGCCAGCAGTTGCGAGCTTCGAACGTTCCGGGGTGTACGTTGCTTACGAGGGCGCCCTGGGCGTTGCCTACGAGCCGATCTTGGATTGGCTCTCGATCGATGTGTCCGCGGGGGTGTCGCATCTGACGTCGCAGAACGGTTCCGCTTTTCGGAGCGGACAGGCATTTACCGAAGACGGGCATCGTACGACGTTGGGCGCGCTTTCGAAGCTCGATCTCGGATATCGATTGAGCCTCGGGATCGGAATCGTCCTTTGAGCATGGGCGCGCGACTCTTCGCCTTGGCCATGATGGTGCTGCTCCCGATGGGATGTGCTCGGAAGGCGCCGAGTTCCGAAACCTGTGTCGCCTTTACGGAGTTGCTCGTCGGCATGACTCACGAGCAGCTGCTCCAGCGTCACCCCGAGTGGAAGACGGAGTTCGATCTCTTGGTCGTCACCTGTTTGACCGAGCCTTTCGACTCGCGGGTGTTCACTTGCGCCGCCGAGATGCCGACCCACATCGCGGACACGCAGGCGTACGCACACCGATGTCTCGAGACTTACGGTCCAGCCGAGCTTCGACAGCGTGTGAATGGTGGCGTCCCCCGTGCACGCCGGATCCCGTGGTGAAGTGCGGCGGCGAGCGCCGCGCACGCGCGTGATTGAGTGTGCGGCGCGACGCGCGTGATTGAGTGTGCGGCGCGACGCGCGTGATTGAGTGTGCGGCGCGACGCGCGTGATTGAGTGTGCGGCGCGACGCGCGTGATTGAGTGTGCGGCGCGACGCGCGTGATTGAGTGTGCGGCGCGACGCGCGTGACGCAGGTGCAGTGAGGCTCGACCTGCACCAGGAGAGGCGCGTGAGGGCCTGACGTATGCGCAAGTGCTCGACGCTGCTCCGTCACGATGTCGCGACCCGTTTCGGCTTACGGCCGCAGTCATCGCAATTGCAGCATCGGCTGAAGATTCGCAGATTCCATCGTGCGAGGGATTGGCTCGGGTGACTACAGCAAAATCTTCGAATTTCCCTAGAAAATAGCTGAAACTCGATGGCCGTTTTTCCGAAGGCGCCTTCCTTTGGTGACCTCGCGCGGCGACCTCGGCAACTGACCTGAGAACCCACGGCCTTACGAACTCACGCGGTAAAGTCATGAAGATCCCCAGCCTCACGCGCCTCACTCTCGGTTCCCTCGGTGTCTCTGCGGCTATCGTCCTCGGAGCATGCAGTGGTGATGCTGGTGACGACGGAGAAAGTAGCGGTACGGGTGGACAGGGAAACGTCGCAACTGGTGGAGCTGCTGCGGGTGGAGCATCCTCGGCGAGCGGTGGTGGGTCTGCGAGCAGCGTGGCGGGGGGTAAGAGTGCCGTCGGGGGCTCCGGACAGGGCGGTAAAAGCACGGGCGGAGCCGCGGCCTCTGGTGGCTCTGGAGCAAAGGGCGGCACCAGCGCGACTGGTGGCACGACTTCGACAGGTGGAACGACGGCGAAGGGCGGCACGACTTCGACGGGTGGCACGACGGCAAAAGGCGGCACGACTTCGACTGGTGGCACGACGGCGAAAGGCGGCACGACGGCGAAAGGCGGCACGACTTCGACAGGTGGCACAGCAGGGAGCAGCGGATCGGGCGTCTTCGGGCAGTGTCGATTCCACTTCGGTACGATCGACTCCGTCGCCAAGAACGCCGGCGCGTCGATGATAAACCAGCTCGACTTTTTCACTCCGGGCTGGATGATGAACGCGAGCTTCGATCAGCAGTACGTATGCGATGAGGCGAAGTCTGGTGGCGCTCTCGCCAACCAGGTTCCGGTGATCGTGACTTATATTGCTGCGAACTACGTCAAGAACAGTGTTTCGCCGAAACTATGCGATTGCAACGTGACGACCTGCGGCTCGACGAACGGAAAGGTCAACGACCTGTGCAATTTCGGCGCGGAACGGATCGCCAATAATTGGACCGCCATCGTCAATGCCTACAAGAGTTACGCGGCGGGATACGCGGGTTGCTACGGTACGACGCGCCCCATCATCTTCAAGATGGAGCCGGATTGGTATCAATATACGACCAGCAAGCAAAGTGCAGCTTGGACGGCAGCGCAAGCGGGGTCCCGGATGACCGAGCTCGTCAATGCGTTGAAAGGCAGCTTGCCGAATGCGCGTTTTGCGATCGACGTTTCACCATGGGTTGCTCCGGACAATGGCTCGGACAACGGCGCGAGCTGGTTCGGTAACTTCAACATGTCGCTATTTACGTTCGTCGCGACGTCAGGTGGCGGCACTAACGCAAGTACCGATAAGATTCGCACGAGTAACAATATGACCTGGGCAGGTCTAAATTCCGTCACTGGTAAGCCCATCCTGGCGGACACTGGGTACGGAGCGGACGGCGCATCGGCGGGACATGACGCGAATTGGGACGTGGTTTCCAACATCAATGCACGCATCGCGAACGGTGTGATTGCCATTGCACAGTACAATCCGAATTCGAGCTGGGGAACTACGATCTCTCAGATTAGAAGTCAGCTCAATAAGCCCAAATATTGTCCGTAAAGATCGTTGCGATTCCGCTCGCTTCGTTCTCGCGAAGCGAGCGGTGACGTGAAAAAGTGAGCGACCGACTTCGCCAACGACACTTGACTTACGTTGCGGAGGGCAACTGCCCTTCTCTTACTCTTGCTCGTAAGCCCAGCCAACATGCCGCAGTCGCGGATCGTTGGATTGTGGTCAGCGTGGTTCGCACTCCGAACCACGGTGGCCGCTCTCTCTCGAAATTGAAGCCAATACGGACGGTCCCGTCCACCCTAGGAGATCGAACTCTCATGAAGCCGCGTTACGTTCACGCGTTGTGTCTTTCGATGATCGGAACTTCCCTCGGTGCTTGCAATGGCGAGCCTGAACACGGCGGTGGGGTTACCGAATTGGCGGCCTCGGCTTATTCGAGCAACGGCGTCAACGTGGTCCTAGCGGTTACGTCGGACTGGGGCAGTGGTTACTGCGCGACCGTGACGTTGTCGAATACCTCTTCCGCACCGGTGACCAATTGGACCGTGCAGATCGCGCTCAATCAGTCCACGCTTGGCAACCTTTGGAGCGCCAGTTCCTCCGTCAGTGGGGGCATGCTCACGGTGACCCCGGCGGGATTCAATTCGACGATCAGTGCGAACGGGCAATCCTCTTTCGGCTTTTGCGCCAATGCGCCTTCAGCGGCATTGCGACCTACGGTGTCTTCCGCGACCATCGTCGGCGGTGTCGCGGGAGCCGGTGGCGCCAGCTCCGTTGGCGGCACGACGGCAAAGGGCGGCACGACATCCGTTGGCGGCATGACGGCAAAGGGCGGCACGACATCCGTTGGCGGCACGACGTCCAAGGGCGGCACGACATCGGTTGGCGGGACGACGTCCAAGGGCGGCAGTACATCGGTTGGCGGTTCGTCGGGCGCGGGGCAGGTCTTCAACCAGTGCCGTTTCCACTTCGGAACGATCGATTCAGTAGCCAAAAGCGCCGGATCCTCGATGATAAACCAGCTCGATTTCTTCACTCCGGGCTGGATGATGAACGCAAGCTTCGATCAAAAATACGTCTGTGACGAGGGCAATCCTGGTGGTGCACTGGCGAATCAGGTTCCGATGATCGTGACGTACATTGCGGCCAATTACGTCAAGAACTACATGTCGCCCAAGCTCTGTGATTGCAACGTTTCCTCGTGCGGATCGACCGGCAACAAGATCAACGACTTGTGCAACTTCGGCGCCGAGCGGATCGCTGCCAATTGGACCAAGATCATCGACGCCTATAAGAACTACTCCGCCGGCTACGCCGCATGCTACGGCACCACGCGTCCGATCGTGTTCAAGATGGAGCCGGATTGGTACCAATACACAGGTTCGTCTCAGAGCGCGCCATGGACCGCCGCTCAAGCGGGGTCTCGCATGTCCGAGCTCGTAAAGGCGCTCAAGACGAGCTTGCCGAATGCGCGGTTTGCCATCGACGTGTCCCCCTGGGTCGCGCCAAGCAACGGCTCCGACAATGGCTCCGCTTGGTTCGCCAATTTCGACATGAGTCTCTTCAGCTTCGTGGCGACTTCCGGCGGCGGGACGAATGCCAACACGACCCAAATCCGTTCGTCGAACAACATGACTTGGGCCGGGCTCAATCGGGCGACGGGCAAGCCCATCCTGGCTGACACTGGCTACGGTGCAAACGGCATTTCCGCGGGTCACGACCCAGCTTGGGACGTCGCTACCAACGTCAATAGCCGAATCGCAGATGGTGTGATCGCAATTGCCCAGTACAATCCCAACTCGAATTGGGGAACCACGATCGCCTCACTTCGTAGCCAACTGAAATCTCCGAAGTATTGTCCTTGAGACGCTCTCGACTGGTAAATGCAAAAAGGCTTACTTTCCCCTCTTGCTCTTGCTCTTGCTCTCGCGGTCGCGCTCGGTGCTTCTGCATGCAACTCCGATTGTAGCCGCGAGGGTAGCGGTACTTCCAGCGCATCTGCGACGCCACACGAGGTGGTGCACTTCCAGATCGAACCCGCGCGTGTCGACTTTGGCACCCTTACGTTGGGCGAGCCCGCGACTCGAACCGTGACGGTGACCAATCCTACGCACAATCCTCTCGTGCTCGGCGTCGCTTCGAGGCTTGGTCCGTGTCGACTGTCGTGGCCGGCGGCCATCCCTGCTGGTGGGAGCGTCCAGGTCGAGCTTTCCTGCAGCTGGATGACGGCAGGTACCGTTCAGGAGCGTCTCGACGTAACCACGACGGATCAACCCAAGGCAAGCCGTCCGCTGGAGATCGCCGCGCGAATCGAGCCGCTTCTCGGCTTCGAACCGAACTACGTCGACTTCGAGCTGGATTTTGGCGAGCGCGCAACGCGCGAGGTGCGACTCATCGGCAAGCTTGCGGAGGCAGAGTCCGTCAAAATCACGGACACTGGGGACGATTCTCGTATCTGCGGCCTTGCAGCGAAAGCCGCCTCCACTTGGCCGCATTCTGCACATCGAATGTAAAGGCGACCGAGTAGGCATGCACGCGGGCAGCATTCGCTTCGGTTTGCCCAAGGGTGCCGGCCCGGATGCAGCACTCTCCTGGGGCTGCAAGGTCAAGGGTACGCTCACGGTAGATCCGGCTACACCCTACTTCAATTTGCGTCAGAGTGGTGATCGCGCCACGACGGTGATGGTCAAGAGCACCAAACCGGGATTCAAGGTACTGGCTGCGCGAGTGACCGAAGGGCCTTTCGTCGCTGAAGTTGGACCTCGAGCGTCATCCGGCGAGTATCCTATCATCGTCAGGGTGCTAAACCGGCTCGTTCCGGACGAAGCTCGCGCCGCGACGGGAACATTGCTCGTGTCGAGCAATGACGAGACCGAGCCGCGAAAGAGCATTCCACTCTTCGGTATGGGGCACGTCAACAAAGTCGAACGCGCGGAGGCTCGCTCGGCGTCGCCGCCTTCGGACTCGTCATCACCCTGAGATTGTCGGAGGACGGAGGTTTCGTCCTCGCGCGTCGTGCGTCGATGCTGCGTGGGCGTTCACCCCGATGAAGGCCAAACCGCCAAGACATGGCGGAAATATCCAGCGAAGGCCCGAGGCGCTTGGGGACGGTCCGATGGCGTGCAAAAGTACCGTCCTATGCTCTCCGCCAACGAACTGAGGTGCCTGGGTCTGGTGGGTTGGTACGCCGCAGCAATGGCGTTGTCCGGTTGCGACCGAGGGGACACGACGACCAAGGTCACCGTTCCACCGCGCGTGGTCGCCCCCCAATGGGAGAACTTCGCGAGCGCTCCACCGCAGACGTCTCTGAATCTCGTGTTCCTCCATCACTCGGTCGGTTCGCATTTGCTCGCCGATCCTGGCGTGGGAACGGGACTCGAGCCCAACGGCGGTGGCGCGCGGCGTCTGCTCGCTCAGAGCGGCTATCGAGTGCACGAGGCGACCTACGGCTCGAAACTCGGTGAACACACCGATCTCTTCGATTGGCTCCCGAAGTTCAAGGAGAGCCTCCCGTCGATTCTTCGGATCGAGTTTCAAGACAAGCTACTCCCAGAGCCCGAACGGAACCGCATCTTGCTGTTCAAGAGCTGCTACCCCAATACCGACTTCGTTGGTCCAGGTGTCGAGCCTGGAAATCCCGCGGGTAAGGAATTGACACTCGCGAACGCCAAAGCGACCTTCCGCGAGCTCCTACCGATTTTCGCGCAGCATCCTGACACGCTCTTCGTCTTTTTGACGACACCTCCGCTGGCCGCACCGGCTCCGGAAGGAAAAGTGAAGGGCGTCATCAAGGGGCTCCTCGGTAGACCGAGCGATCTCGACAAGGCGACGCAAGCGGCTCTGCTCGCTCGACAATTCCACGACTTTATCGTGAGCGAGAACGGGTGGCTGGGTAAAGATGGGCCGAAGAACGTCGCGGTGTTCGATCTCTACGACGTCCTTACCCGCCGGCAGTCATCGCTCTTTTTGCAATATCCAACGGGTGATGGAACGGATAGCCACCCCAGCTCGGAAGCCCAGCAGATTGCTGCAAAAGAGCTCGTGCCGTTCTTGAATCGCGCGGTTCGTCGCGCGGGGCTGTCGGACTGACGGGGCGTTGACTCAGTGCCTTGCCGCGAGCCCGTCCTGCCGTGGGTTCTTGCTGTGCGGGACTACATGATTGGGGGGCGGGTTTGACCGCGTAGGTGGACTCGGGTAGGGAAGATGGCCTCGCAAGATGCTCTTAGCTCGCGTCGCCATTCCCGTGCCTCTCGGCCAGATGTTCACCTATCGCGTGAACGATGAGCATCGCACCGGGTGCAAGCCGGGAGCTCGCGTGCTTTGTGGTTTTGGTCGCAGGCACGCCGTTGGGGTCGTCGTGGACGTTGCCGATCGCGAGCCCGAGATCGAGATCGAGCGTATCAAGCCCATCCTCGGGATCGTCGACGAGCAACCTGTTTTTCCTGTGGAGCTCTTGGCGTTTCTGGTCGAGCTCGCCCGCTATTACCTTGCGCCCGTCGGCGAGGTGATGCGGCTGGCATTGCCGGCGGTGGAGCGCAAAGCCGAGGGAAACGAGCAGCTATCGCTGGTCAAAACCAAGCTCGTCGGCAAGGTGATCAAAACGGCGACCGCGATGAGCAACGTTGCCGTTCCCGATGGTGCGCTCGAGGGACGTTCGGGTGAGATTTACCAGTTTTTGCTCGAGGAAGGCACCACACCCCTCTCGACGCTCGCGGCGAAGTGGAGCACCGCAAAGAGGCACGTCGAGCGACTCGCAGCGGTCGGATTGGTCGCTATTTCGAACTCGACGAAGCACGTCGATCCGTTCACGTCTCTCAAAATCGAACGCGACAGTCCGCCCGTGCTCAATGAGCACCAACGGGCTGCGGTGAGTGCAATCGGTGAAGCGCTGGAAGGAACCAAACCACGATCGTTCTTGCTCCACGGGGTGACCGCTTCGGGCAAGACGGAAGTCTATATTCACGCGGTCGGTCGGTGCCTCGAGCTCGGAAAGGGTGCATTGGTGCTCGTGCCGGAAATCGCGCTCACGCCACAGCTCGTCGCGCGATTTCGCGCGCGGCTCGGCGAGAAGATTGCCGTCCTTCACAGCGCGATGACCGACGCGGAACGGCACACGATGTGGAAGCGTCTCCGCGAAGGGGAACTTCGTGTCGCGATTGGTGCTCGTTCGGCTCTGTTCGCCCCTGTACTCGAGCTAGGGCTCATCTGCGTGGACGAGGAACACGACTCCTCGTTCAAACAAGAGGAGGGGGTTCGCTATCAAGCGCGCGACATGGCGCTCCTGCGCGCACATCGAGCGAGCGCCGTATGTGTACTCGGCTCCGCGACGCCGTCGCTTGCCTCGCAGCACCTCGTCACCCAGGGGCAACTGACGAAGTTGCGTTTGCCAGGGCGAGCCCGAGATACCGCCGCCATGCCCGAGATCGAGATTGTCGATCTGCGTCGAATGGGGCGAGGTCCCACGGGGGATTGACTGGTGACGTTGCCACTGAAACGTGCGCTCGAGGCGACGCTCGCGGCGAAGGAACAGGCCATTCTCTTCCTCAATCGCCGGGGATTCGCGCCGAGTCTCGTCTGTGACGATTGTGGCACCATCGCCAATTGTCCAGATTGCTCGGTCGCGCTCACGGTGCATCGGAGCCATCGTCCAACGGTCGTCTGTCATTATTGCGGTTTTACGTCTCCTTTGCTCGGTCGCTGCTCGGCGTGCAAGAGCGCACGTTTGAGTGAAGAGGGCTCCGGCACCGAGCGCATCGAAGACGTTCTCAAGGCCGCCTTTCCCGAAGCACGCGTGGAGCGGCTCGATTGGGATGTCGCTGCTGGTGCGAAGAGCGAAAAGGTTCTTTCTCGAATGCGGCGCGGTGAAATCGACATCTTGGTCGGAACCCAAATGGTCACCAAGGGGCACGACCTTCCCGACGTGACGCTCGTCGGTGTACTCGATGCCGACGCGGCGCTCTCGCTACCTGACTTTCGAGCATCGGAGCGCACGTTTCAGTTGCTCGTGCAGGTGGCGGGGCGCGCCGGTCGCGCCTCGAAGCCGGGGCGCGTGTTGGTGCAGACAAGGCAGCCGGACTGCCCGGCCATACTCTACGCCCTCTCCCACGACGTGGATGGATTTTCGGCTCACGAACGACTGGCGCGCGAGGAGCTCGAGTATCCACCGTTTTCGCGTCTCGGCCTCGTACGTTGCGAAGGGTTGAACGAAGCGGTGACCCAGGCCGCAACGGAGCTGCTCGCTCGTACCGCACGCGCGCATCGATCGGCTGCCGTGCAGATCCTGGGGCCTTCGCCCGCGCCCATTGCCAAAGTGAGGAACCGCTATCGGTTCAGGTTCGTAGTCAAGTCTCCGGACCGCATGGCATTGCGCCAGACGCTCCTCGCCGTTCTGCGCCAGCCCATCGATTGCCGCGTCCACCTGATCGTCGATGTCGATCCCATGAGCATGCTGTAGCGCGACCGCGTGCCGTCTCCGAGGGCATCAATGAGTCGTTCGGTCGACCATTCGCCGGAGGGATGCTACGACCTTCGCGCCGTGCGTCCTTCCCTCGTCCCCACAGGTCTCGTCGTCCTCGGTATTCTCGCCTTTGCGACACCCGTGTGGGCGTTCGAAGGGCAAACCTACGTAGGCGGTGGCTTCGGCGTCGCGAATTACGATCGTGCGTCGGGCATCGGTCCAGCCGCGAGTCTTTACGCGGCCTACGGCGTCAGTGACAGCTTCGATGGGCGAGTCGAATTACTCTCGTCTTGGAACGAAGCAGAGGGGCAGTCGTCCCGAAGTTTTCTCAACTCCGCCCTCGCAGCCTTCACGTACAAGCTGGACGTCATCCAAATCGTTCCTTGGGGGGGGGCTTGGGTTCGGCGTGCACCAATTCGGGAGCGACCTCGCGGGACCGAAACGCCACGCCTTCGAACCGGGGGTGTCGGTGCTACTCGGTATCGATTACGCCTTCAATCGCGAGTACGGGCTATCGCTTGCCTTCGGGCTCCACTCACTACCCTTCACGGGGGAGGACTCACCCGCAGCGCTGCGCTACACGACGTCTGTGCTGCGCTTCGAACGTCGCTTCGGGTGGTAAGACGTTGGTGCCATGAGGAGACTACGAGGGATTGTCGCCGTTCTCCTAGTGGCTGCATGGGCATGCACTGGTCTGTCCTGTAAAGGTGGCTGCTCCGGTCGTGCTCCGCTGACGCGCGGCTCCGCAGCCCCTTCGACATCGACGGCTTCGCTTGCGCCGCAACTGCAACGTCGCATTCACCATCCTTCGACGGAACTCGTGCGAAGGCGAAGGTTCGACGAAGCTTGGCAGATGCTCGCCGAGCCACCGACCACGAGAGAAACCCCGGCCGAAGAGCGATTTTGCGCGCGTACGTCGCCACCAAGGTAGGCCGTCCCGAGCTTGCAGTGGACCTTCTGAAGGACTTGGAACTTGCGCTACCGGCTCTGTCCGAGGAAACGAAGTGGCTACGCGCAACGGCCTCGATGGCGACGAAAGACGCACTCGACGCCGCGAAGTTCCTCGGCGAACGGGACGACGGTGCTTGGGTGAAAGCTGCGGAAACCCTCTGTCAACTCGGTCTCACCGAGACGTGTCGCCGCGCAATCGAAGATGGGCTTGCTGCGGAGAATCGGCGCAAGGGGAGCAACGCCGATAGACGACGGGCGGCATTGCGCACTTTGCGACTCGGTGCCGTGTCGGAGGGACCCAAGCGCACCGACAGCGAAGACCTGCTCTGGCTCGCGGGAGAGCCTTCGCTCAACGCCGTGGGCGATGCCTTGGTGGACGAGGCTCTCGGATCTGGTGCGCTGAAGCTCTCCCCGGAGGCGACGATGTCGCGCCTCCATCGCCTCGCAGAACGCGGTCAAGTGGAGCGTCTCGAACGCGAACTCGTTGCCGTTTTGGGTAGGCCCGGCGTGATGACGGCGGCTGACGCCGCGCAATTGCGCGGTAAAGTCCGGCTCGTTTCACGTCGCGATCAGGACAAGGGCGCGTCGTTGCTCACTCTCGCCGCGACCTTGGGGCATCGCGAGGCGTCACAGTTGCGGATCGACGCGGCTCGTATGTATGTCCGTCAGGGTAACCTCGCCGCCGCTCGTCGGCACTTCGAAGCCGTCATACGAACCGATCCCCGTCGTCGGGAGGAGGCTCTCTACTACGCCGCAAAAGCCCATGCGACACTCGGCGATCCGGAGCGCGCGTCGAGCTATTATCAGCGCATTCTCTCGTCTCCTCGCTCGAACAAGTACGGTGACGACGCCGAGTACGAGTCGGCGCTCAACCTCTTGATCGTCGGGCGGAACGATGTAGCAATTCGAGCGTTCGCTCGTCTCGCCGACAATCCTCGATTTCGCAATCGACGCGCGATGCTGCTGCAGCTCTCTGGGGTAGCCGAATTGCGAGAGCGTCGGACGGATTCGGCGTCGAAGTATTTTCGACAAGTTCTCTCGGACTTCCCGCTCGAGCCAGCGGCTGCTTTCGCTCGGACTCGATTGATCGCTCTCGGTGTCGACATCAAGTCCCTCGCACCGACGATTTCGCCGGGGCCCGCGCCGAGCCCGAGTCGCCTTCCGGAACGAGTAGAAATGCTGCATGCCATGGGTTTGGACGACTTGGCGGCAAGCGCCCTTCGCAGTCTGGAGCCACGACTCGCATCGGACATACGTGACATGCGCAGTCTCTGCGGTGCATACGGCGAGATCGCTTACGGTCCACGCGGGTTCGTCCTATCTTCTGCGCTTCGCGAGCGCGTACAGAAGAGTGTCACAGCAACCGAGGAGAATCGCTGGGCTTTCGATTGTCGATTCCCGCGTCCCTACGCCACCATCGTGGACGAGGCCGAGTCCGACATGACCCTGCCGAAGCATTTGGTCCACTCCGTCATGCGGCAGGAGTCGGGTTTCGACCCGACGGCGATCTCGCCTGCCGATGCGCGAGGTCTCCTGCAGCTGATCCCTGAAACCGCGCGAAAAATCGCAGCGGAGCTCATGAACCGTGCGGCATCGTCGAGCAGTGCGGCATCGTCGAGCAGTGCGGCATCGTCGAGCAGTGCGGCATCGTCGAGCAGTGCGGCATCGTCGAGCAGTGCGGCATCGTCGAGCAGTGCGGCATCGTCGAGCAGTGCGGCTTCGTCGGCATCGACGAGCGGGGTCTCGACCTCGTTGCAGGACCTGTTCGAACCAAGAGTGAATGTGCGGCTCGGCGCCGCCTATCTTCGTCGACTACTGCGAGTCTTCGACGGTAACTTGGTACTTGCCGTTGCTGCCTACAATGCAGGTCCCAAGGCTGTCATGCTTTGGTGGACACACGCCAAATCATGCACCCTCGAGGAATTCGCGGCTCGGATCCCCTACGCGGAGACGCGCGGCTACGTCGAGCGCGTGCTCGCGAATCTCGCCATGTATCGATACCTACACGGCGATCCCATGGAGCCGCTGTTGCTGCCCGTGGAACTCCCCCAGGAATTGAAGTTATCCGAGGAGCTCTACTAGTTGCTGTGGGTGGACGAGGGCGTCCTTCGTGCGTGAGGTCATTGGCAAGTCCTTTCGAGCGCTCGGTCCGACCGCACCAGGCGTGTTTCCACCGTCGATGTCCCCAGGCGAAGAGGACATCGGCGTACCAGAACGCACGAAATTGACCGAACCGCGTCGAGTCTGTTTTCGAATCGGCGTTGGTGATTTAGGCTAGAGGGCATCGTGCAGAGCTCTCTTCTGGGAATCGTTTCGGCCCTGCTCGCCTTTGGGGCTCCCGCTATTGCGTCAAGCCAGACGATCATCGACTGGGCCAAGGCGCGTGGGGTGGAAGGTACGACCGTGTTCGAAGACGGCGATGCTCTCGCGGGAGAACCTCGCTTCACCTTTCGACAGCGTGAACGAGGTCTCGCGCTCTTCGGGGTTTCTGCGGGGCGTGACCGCTGGCGCTCGCCCGAAGAACATCGCTTGGGTTACGACCTGCGCATGGACGGTGAACTCGGGCTTGCCGTCGAAGGATTCGAGCCCAAGCCGTTTCAGTGGGGCACGACATCGCGCGTGGGGCTCCGATTTTCCCTCGGCGGAGGAAGCGGCAGTGCTCATTCCGAACTTGCCGGTGAAATTGCGTCTGGAGCGCTGTTTACGCTCGATCGCGCAGGCAGTGGCGTCGTGGCTCGCGTTTCTGGTGCGGCGTTCGCCGTGCTCGAGCCCGGCGCAGACGCAATGGTGGCGACCATCGGTGTGCCCTTTGGATTCGGCTTTCATCGAGGCAGCTATCACGGAGAGATTCTGCTGCTGCCGGCGCTCGGCTGGATGACGGTGGTCGAGCAAAACCAAAGCCGTGGCACGGGCCCGCTCTTCGGCGGTGCCGTCGCACGGTTCGGTGCAGAACACGCTTGGCTCGAGGGCACCGTTCTGCATTCGGTGCTCGACGCGGAAGCGGATGCGAGTCGCCTTTCCGTGTGTTCCACGCTCGACCACTGGTTTCTTTGCGCCGACGGACTGTGGATCCACGTGCGTGATATCGTCGACGAGGATCCGGGGGGCTTCGCGCGCGTCGGCCTGCGACTCGGGCTCGCGTCCTTGGCGACGCGGGTCCACGACCGCGGCGATGGCCAGCCTCACTGACCAGCCCCGCTGACCTTCGGAGGTGACTGCGACCGCGGCCGAGCCACGGAGCGCAATTCGTCCTGGCTCGGTACCTGAACGGATGTACACTGGGGTGGACCATGTCCGCGACCGACCCATCGACGATCGTCATCCAAGGAGCCCGGGAGCACAACCTCGACATCGAGCTTTTGCGGATCCCCAAGCAGAAGCTCGTCGTCTTCACCGGTGTCAGTGGTTCGGGAAAGTCGTCTCTCGCGTTCGACACCCTCTATGCGGAGGGGCAGCGGCGCTACGTCGAATCCTTGTCCAGTTACGCGAGGCAGTTCCTCGGTCAACTCGACAAACCTGCGTTCGATCACATCAAAGGGCTCAGCCCGACGATCGCCATCGAGCAGAAGGCGGCAGGGTCGAATCCTCGTTCGACGGTCGGAACCACGACGGAGATCCTCGACTATCTCCGCGTGCTTTATGCGCGCATCGGGGTTGCCCATTGTCCGCACTGCAAGGTTCGAGTCGAGGCTCTCGCTCGCGACGAGATCATCGAGCGGGTTGCGCGCCTGAGCGGGCAGGTGACGATCCTCGCTCCTCTCGTCGAAGAGCGGAAAGGCGAGCATCGCGACGTCCTCCAGTCCCTACGCGAGAAGGGGTTTGCTCGCATTCGCGTGGACGGAGAGATCGCGCGTCTCGACGCCGTTCCCAGTCTAGACAAGAAGCGCAAACACACCCTCGAACTCGTCGTGGATCGCTTCGAGCCGTCGCGGATCTCACCGCAACGCCTTGCCGACAGCGCGGAGACGGCGCTTCGAGAGGGTCATGGCTCCTTGCTCTTGCTCATGCCCGACGGAGAGACCAAGCGGTTCGGTCAACACCGGGCGTGCCATCAATGTGGATTTACCATTCCCGAGCTCAGCCCACAGACCTTCTCGTTCAATTCTCCCTTGGGGATGTGTCACGGCTGCAACGGCCTGGGAGTAAAGGGAGAAATCGATCCGAAGTTGCTCATTCCGGATCCGACGAAGAGCCTCCGCGAAGGGGCAATCGTGCCTTGGGCGAGCGTCATGGCAAAGGGAAGTGGGATAAGCTTCGGGATCTTCGAAGCCCTCGAGCGCGAGTTTCGGCTCGATCTCGATCGACCTTGGAACAAACTTCCGGAGAAGCAGCGGCAGCTCGTCTTGTTCGGGACCGGCGACAAGCGCGTTCAGGTCAGTTGGGAAGGCACCCACGGAAAGACGACGTGGCCCATGCAGTTCGAGGGGGTCACTCGTACACTGATGCGCCGCTTTCGCGAGACGAAGAGCGACGACATGCGGCGATACTACGCACAGTACATGTCGGAAGCGGCGTGTACGGATTGCGATGGTTCTCGTCTCGGTGATGTCGCGCGCTCGGTGTTCATCGGGGACGAGAACATCGTGGACGTGACTCGCCTGCCCGTGCATCGTGCGCTCGCCTACTTTTCAGCGCTCACGCTGACCCCGCGCCAAACGAAAATCGCGCATGAAATCGTGAAGGAGGTTCGGGCGCGGCTCGAATTCATGTCTGCGGTGGGGTTGGGTTATCTGACGCTCGATCGCTCGTCTGCCACGCTTTCCGGCGGCGAAGCCCAACGGATCCGTCTCGCGGCACAACTCGGGAGCGAGCTATCGGGCGTGCTCTACGTGCTGGATGAGCCGTCCATCGGGCTCCATCCCCGTGACATGGATCGCTTGGTCGCAACGTTGAAGCGCCTGAGAGATACCGAAAACACGGTGCTCGTGGTGGAACACGAACGCGGAACCATCGAAGCCGCCGACCACGTCGTGGATTTCGGACCTGGCGCAGGAACCTTGGGCGGCAAGGTCGTATTCGAGGGAGACGTTGCGGGATTGCGGAATTCCGACACGCTCACCGGTCAATACCTCTCGGGGCGGAAGCGGGTGTTCGCGGCGCATCCGCGTCGGGAAGCGTCGGGATACATCGAAATCCGCGGTGCGACGGAGAACAACCTGCAGAACCTCGACGTTCGTTTTCCATTGGGTCAGCTCGTCGTGGTTACGGGTGTGTCCGGTGCCGGCAAGAGCACCCTCGTTTCCGACATTTTGCAGCCGGAGCTCTCCCGACGTTTGCACGGCGCAAAGGCGCGCGTGGGCGCTTTCGAGTCGATTCACGGCGTGGACGCCATCGACAAGGTGGTTCTCGTCGATCAGTCGCCCATTGGGCGTACTCCGCGCTCCAATCCTGCCACTTACACGAAGGTCTTCGACGAAATCCGTGAGGTCTTCGCGATGACCCCGGACGCCCGCGCTCTGGGTTATGCTCCTGGTCGATTCAGCTTCAACGTCAAGGGCGGCCGTTGCGAAGCCTGCGAGGGAGACGGCGTGCGCCGCGTCGAGATGCACTTTCTCGCAGACGTCTACGTCACCTGCGAGGTCTGTAAGGGAAGACGATACGACGATTCCACGCTTTCGGTGAAGTATCGCGATCTCAGTATCGCGGACGTGCTCGAGCTCGCCATCGAACAAGCCATCGATGTATTTGCGGCACATCCAAGGATCTCGGACACCTTGAAGACTCTGGTCGAGGTCGGCCTGGGTTACGTCAAATTGGGTCAACCGGCGCCGACACTATCGGGCGGCGAAGCCCAACGCGTGAAGTTGGCTCGGGAGCTCTCGCGGCGAGACACGGGTCGAAGCCTCTACGTGCTCGACGAACCGACGACGGGGCTCCACTTCGATGACGTTGCCAAGCTGCTTCACGTCCTCAATCGATTGGTCGATGCGGGAAACAGCGTCATCCTCATCGAGCATGATTTGGACGTCCTCGCAGCAGCGGATCACCTCATCGATCTCGGACCAGAGGGCGGGAGCGGCGGGGGGCGCCTGATTGCCGAAGGAACGCCCGAGCAGGTTGCCTTGGTTGCGGGCTCGCACACGGGGCAGGCGCTCGCTCGTCATCTGGCCGCGCTCCAGGTCAAGCTCGACGTGCCGAGAAGTAAGAAGCCAGTGGTTCCGACAACATCCCGCGCCGTCGCGGCGGGTGCGCGCGGACGCGGTGGAAAAAAGCGGTGACGTCGAGTCCCGCCTCGTGAAAAGATCTCGCGGCAATTCGCACCCAGGGAGAGATCATGGACGACGAGCCCCGTCAGTCGCGCCACACGGAGATGACCCGCCGCAAATGGCTCCTGCTCGGAACCGGATCTTTGGGCCTCTTGGGGCTCACCGCCGGAGCCGTCGGCATCAAGCGGATGGGGCTCATCGAGGCTTTCGGTACAACGCCGAAGCGAATGCGTGACCACCGGGTGCCGGACCAAGTTGGGGCCCGAGTGCTCGCCGTCGCGCACGGTTCTTCGCCGGAACGGAACGTGCGGGCAACCCTTGGGGCATTGGGAGGAATCGAGCGATTCGTCACCGCGAAGGACAAGGTGCTAATCAAGCCGAACATCGCGTGGGATCGTCGACCAGAGCAGGGCGCGACGACGGATCCGCGCGTGGTTGCGGAGATTGTGCGGGCATGTCGAGCGGCGGGAGTCGAACGGCTCCGTGTGCTCGATTGTCCCGTGGACGACGCGAATCGCACGTATGAACGCACCGGTATTGCGCAAGCGGCACGGCAGGCAGGGGCTCAAGTCTCGCTTCCCGAACAGACCGGCTACGACTACGTAGCTCTTCGTGGTCACCGGCTTCCGTGGCCCATTCGCGATACGTTTCTTTGGGCCGACAAGATCATCAACGTTCCTATCGCCAAACATCACGGCAGCTCCAAGTTGACCGCGGGCATGAAGAATTGGATTGGGATCACGGACAAGAATCGAGCGCTCTTTCACGGCTCCCTTCACGAATCCATCGTCGCGTTGGCTGAACTCATCCGTCCCACGTTGACGATCATCGATGCGACACGTGTCCTCATGCGTAACGGTCCCCGCGGCGGAAATCTGGACGACGTTCGCGTGATGAATACCGTGATAGCAAGTACGGATCCGGTCGCTGCGGATGCTTTTGCCTGTGACTTGCTAAGGTTCTCCCGTGACCAAGTGAAGTACCTGGGGCTCGCGGAAGCGGCCGGCCTCGGTCATTGTGACTGGAAGTCGCTGCGATACGAGGAGCTCCAGCTAGGGTAGCCACCCGTACGCTGATCCCTATCGGTTCTCGAATGAGACATTCGAGGACAGTGGCTCCTGTCGACAGCCTCGATGCAAGGGCATTCGACTCGAGTCTTGAGTGCTGCGCGTTGGCCCAGGCGTGCTTGTATCGAGCGTCACGTGTGGCGCAGGCGTGAGGCGTACTCCACGCGAAGGTCGCTTGACGTTTCTTGCTGCGCGCCTCGCGCCATTTGCATGGGCGTTATTGTCTCGAATGTCACGTCGCCCGTATGGCGAGTCAGCTCTGTTCCGAGCGATGCTGCCCACCACCGGCTCCCGTCGCCCAGGCTCCGGGAGCCTTGCTCCTCCCAAATCCGCGTCCCGCGCTGCGCGCGAACGCGGATGGGAGGAGCGCACTCACCACTTTCGCATTACTGCAGAATGATCCACTTGCAGCCCGAGTCGCAGTTCGATTGGCCGTCGCACTGCTCACTGCCGTTGACCCGGAGATCTCCGCAGTAGGGCGCTACGGTGCAAGAAGTCGTGCACAGACCCTTGCCGTAGAGCGAGGCGCTCGAGCTATTGGAGCTCCCGAGATCGCACTGTTCCGGTCCGTTCTTTACGCCATCGCCGCAGTAGCCCGTGAGCGTGCAGTCGTGGTTGCAGGTGCCGTAGGAGCCGTCGTTGGTGCCGTCGTCGCACTGCTCGCCGCTGTCCTTGATGCCATTGCCGCACTTGAACTGA
>JASGIX010000009.1:0-27168 GCA_049840955.1 Polyangiaceae bacterium | reverse complement strand
TGTTATTGCTTGTTCTTCGTAGATTACGTATTGCTCTAAGGTTAATAGGGAAACACGATAGAATCCGAACAGCACCTAACTTCTCGAGCCGGTCGGGAGCGATTTGATGATTGACGTGACGACGCTCGCGACGCAGGTCTAGTTGGGCCCCAAAGCGAGATGCATTGCGTCAGGTCGAAATCCCGCCCCTTCTGCGCCGCCTAATCCAGCATTCGACGTCGTTCCGCAGCGAGGAGCGCGCCAACGTGTGCGGCATGGTCGATCGTCCCAGCGGCTGCTTGGACCAGGGCATCGTCGACGGGAATCCGAAGCACTTCGATGACTTCACTCGGTTCGGGGTGGGCCTGGCCGGAAAAGCGAACGTCGCGCGCGACGAAGAAGTACGCTCGGCAGGTGCTGCGGTGGGGTTCGGGACTCACTTCGAGGAGCGGCACCAATGCCGTGCAGTCGTAGCCAGTCTCTTCGAGAAGCTCCCGCCGCGCCGCTTGCTCAGGGGTCTCTCCTGGATCGATGACCCCTGCGGGCAGTTCGCGACTCCGACGGCCAAGGCCGTGACGGTACTGCTCGACCATGACGAGCTCCCGAGCGGGCGTGAGCGCGATTACAGCCACCCAGTTTGGCGTGACGAACCGATGGAACTCGTCGATGACGGTGCCGTTCGACAATTGGACGCGCTGTTCTTGCAAGCAAAGCCAACGTCGGTTGACGAGCTCGCGGCTGTGGAGGACCTTCCAGGGTTTCACGGTGCTGTCCCCTAGTCCGACCTGAGCCGGGTCGCCAGGGCAAGGCGAATTTGGCTTGGCGTCGCCCTTTGCGGCCGCCGGGTCGATTTCGGAACGGTTTCCTTCGTTCATCCGCCTTGCTCAAGCTTCGAGCTTGGGCCAGAACGGCGGCGGCCGAGCTCCTTGTGCCCTCGGCCGAGGAGACTCGAGATGCTCGTGCTGCGCGGTTCCGCTGCCCTTTCCCAATTCCGTATCGACAAATTGCTGGCTGCGGTTGGAGCGCGGTGTCCCCGCATCGCCGGGATCGGAACGGCATATCAGTACCTCGTCGACGTCAGCACGGATCTTCGGAGCTCGAGCGTGACGTTCTCGAGTCGTTGCTCCATCACGGCGCAGAAGCTCCGAGCGCGCCGCAGAACGCGACGCTGGTGCTCGTCGTGCCCCGACCAGGAACGATTTCGCCCTGGTCCTCCAAGGCGACGGATATTGCTCATTCGGCTGGACTTGCTTCGGTTGCACGTATCGAACGCGGGATTGCCTACTCGCTCACGACGTCCGACGGAAAGCCCCTGAGCGGCGGCGAAATTGCTCAGGTTGCTCCTCTGCTTCACGATCGCATGACGCAGGCCGTTTTCCTCAGGATCGACGACGCTAGCCTGCTCTTCCAGAAAGCCAAGCCGGGCCTGTTGAGACACGTCGACATTCTCGCGCAGGGACGCGACGCATTGAGTCGCGCTAACGTGGAATTCGGTCTCGCTCTCGCGGAGGACGAAATCGACTACCTCGTTGCGTCCTATCGTGAACTCGGGCGCAACCCGACGGATATCGAATTGATGATGTTCGCGCAGGCCAACAGCGAGCACTGTCGGCACAAGATCTTCCGCGCCGACTTCATCGTCGACGGCGAGACGATGCCCCACTCGCTCTTCGACATGATTCGCAATACGTATCGCGAATCGTCGGATGGGGTTCTCTCCGCATATCGTGACAACGCGGCTGTCTTCGAGGGCCGCATGGGAGCCCGATTTTTCCCGGATCCCCAAGACGGCGTGTATCGTCGGCATCTCGAGCCCGTGCACGTGCTCTTCAAGGTCGAGACTCACAATCATCCGACGGCTATCTCGCCTTTCCCGGGTGCAGCGACTGGATCCGGCGGCGAGATCCGAGACGAGGGGGCCGTCGGGCGTGGTTCCAAGCCCAAGGCTGGTCTGGTCGGGTTCTGCGTCTCCAATCTCGCGATTCCGGGCTTCGAGCGGCCGTGGGAGAACACGGGAATTGGTAAACCGGAACGGATTGTGTCGCCTCTCGACATCATGATCGAGGGACCGTTGGGCGGCGCCGCATTCAACAACGAATTTGGGCGACCCAACATTGCCGGTTTCTTCCGAACCTACGAACAGCGCGTTCCTGGCGCACGTGGCGAGGAGGTTCGAGGCTTTCACAAGCCCATCATGTTGGCCGGTGGGATTCGGAAACGTTCGCGCCGAGCACGTGCAAAAGGGAAGTATTCCGGTCGGCGCGAAGCTCGTCGTGCTCGGTGGTCCCGCGATGCTCATCGGTCTCGGGGGCGGCGCCGCATCTTCCATGGCTCAGGGCTCGAGCTCCGCAGATCTCGATTTCGCGAGTGTCCAGCGCGACAACCCCGAAATGGAGCGACGTTGCCAAGAGGTGATCGATCGCTGCAATGCCCTCGGGGAAAAATCGCCCGTTCTGAGCATTCACGACGTGGGTGCCGGTGGGCTCTCGAACGCACTACCCGAGCTCGTTCACGACAGCAATCGCGGAGCCAACTTCGAGCTGCGCGCCATTCCCAATGCCGAGCCCGGCATGAATCCAATGGAGATCTGGTGCAACGAAGCCCAGGAGCGGTACGTCCTTGCGATCGCGGCAGATCGACTCGAGGAATTCGCTCGCATCGCTGCCCGCGAACGTTGTCCGTACGCCGTCGTTGGAGAAGCGACGGAAAAGGAGCATCTTCGCCTTTCGGACTCGCAGTTCCGCAATCTTCCCATCGATTTGCCGATGAGCGTGCTCTTCGGCAAACCGCCGAAGATGACGCGAACGGTCAGCCACGAGGTGCGACCGCGAGAAGCCTTCGACACCAGCAACGTCAGTCTCGATGACGCCATCGAGAGAGTGCTGCGCATGCCAAGTGTCGCGGACAAAACTTTCTTGATTTCCATTGGCGATCGCACGGTGACCGGATTGATTCACCGCGATCAGATGGTCGGTCCCTGGCAGGTTCCGGTTGCCGATTGCGCGATTACGCTTACCGACTACGACGGGTATTCCGGAGAGGTCATGGCGATTGGCGAGCGTCCGCCACTCGCTCTTTTGGATCCGCGAGCGTCCGCAAAGATGGCGGTCGGCGAGGCCATTACGAACATCGCGGCGGCTCCCGTCGCTCGCCTCGCGGACATCAAATTGAGCGCGAATTGGATGGCAGCTGCGGGGTACCCGGGCGAAGACGCGGCGCTCTATGACGCCGTTCGTGCGGTAGGGCTCGAGCTGTGTCCGGCACTCGGGATTTGCATCCCCGTCGGCAAAGACAGCATGTCGATGAAGACGGTGTGGGACTCGGGCAATAAGGCCGTCGTTGCACCGCTTTCGCTCATCATCAGTGCGGCCGCGTCGCTCTCCGACGTGAGGGGTAGTTTTACTCCTCAATTGGTCCGTTGCGAGGAGGAGACGGAACTACTGCTCGTGGACTTGGGCGCTGGGCAGAATCGCCTCGGTGCCTCGGTGTTGGTGCAGGCATACGGCGCATTGGGTGAAGCGGCCCCTGACGTCGACGATCCGAAGCTTCTCGTTGCCTTCTTCGATGCGCTTCAAGAGCTGCGCCGGCGCGATGTCGTTCTCAGTTATCACGACCGCTCCGACGGCGGCTTGCTCGCGACTCTCTGCGAGATGGCGTTTGCCGGTGGGGTCGGGGTTACGGTTTCGCTCGGTGACGTTGCCGATCCGATTGCTACCCTATTTGCGGAAGAACTCGGCGCCGTCATTCAAATTCGGCGCAAGGACGGCGAACGTTGCCGCGAGATCTTCGCCCGGTTCGGGCTGCCGCAGGAGTGTCTACGTCCCATCGCCACCCTGCGTGACGACGACCAATTCGTCATCGAGCACGGCGACGTCACGCTTTTCGCCCGTTCGCGGTCCGAGCTGCGAAAGGTTTGGAGCGAGACGACCTTCGCGATGCAGAGTCTCCGCGACGAACCTCGTTCTGCTGCGGAGGAGTACGAGCTTGCCCAATCCGCGACCGATCCGGGCATGCGGCCCCTCCTCACCTTCGAGCCGTCCGAAAATGTGGCTCGCTCGCTTCTCGACTCCGTGGTCGTGCACGACCGGCCGAAAATGGCCATCTTGCGTGAACAAGGTGTGAACGGTCAGGTCGAAATGGCGGCGGCGTTCGATCGCGTGGGCTTCGATTGCATCGACGTTCACATGAGCGATTTGCATTCGGGACGAGTGAGCTTGGACGAATTCCGCGGACTGGTTGCTTGTGGCGGTTTTTCCTACGGCGACGTGCTCGGGGCAGGCCAAGGGTGGGCGAAATCGATCCTCTACCAAGCGGTCACTCGAGAACAGCTGACGAAATTCTTCAAGCGCAACGACACGTTTGCGCTCGGGATCTGCAACGGCTGCCAGATGCTTGCGGCACTCAAGGATCTCATACCCGGCGCAGAGGATTTTCCGAGGCTACTTCGAAATCGTTGTGAACAGTTCGAAGCGCGATTCTCTCTGGTCGAAGTCACGGAATCGAAGAGCATCCTGTTTTCGGGCATGGCAGGTTCGCTATTGCCGATTGCGGTTGCGCATGGCGAAGGTCGCATGCAGTTCGACGGAGCCGACACGATCGGAAGGCTCCGCAAATCCGGGCAGCTCGGACTGCGTTTCGTGGACCACCTGGGACACGCAACGGAGCACTACCCCGAAAACCCCAACGGCTCTCCCGAAGGGCTCACGGGGCTCTGCAATTCAGATGGACGTGTAACCATCATGATGCCTCATCCGGAGCGCGTTTTCCGCAACGTGCAGTTATCGTACTGTCCTCCGGAGTGGACCGGTGAAGACAGCCCGTGGTCACGCCTCTTCCAGAACGCTCGCAAGTGGGTGGGTTGATCGTCAGCGTGTGAACCGCGAAGCGGCGCTCTCCTCGACCACGGGAACGTCGGGAGCGCCCTTCGGCGGTAGGACACGTTACCGAGGCGGTCCGTCGAAAGCGTGACCTGACTCATTGGTTCGCAATGCAGTCGCGCTCGGAACAGGCGGATTGCTCGCTTGGCTAAAGAATCGTGATGCTGAGATGTCGATGGAGCCGTCCGTATTCGCCGCAGCAGAGATACCGATCCCTGCCGCGGCGCCAAACAGCCGGTTCTTTACGCGACTGATTTTGCTTGGACTAGCGTGTCCAGGCGGCCTGGATGGCCGCGAGCGTTTGGGCAACCAGCGACTCGGCTCGGGTTTGATTTGTCGATTCGGCGTAACAACGAAGCTCGGGTGCGTTCCCCGATGCCCTGAGGTGCACGATCTCGTCTTCTGCTGTCGTGCCTCGAAGCCCATCGGTCATGTCCAGGTTGACGAAATGACCGGCCACCTTTGACAACAGAGCGTCGAAACCAACGAGCCCGGACTCAGCCAGAGCAGCCAAACGAGGGCCACTCAGCGCGTTCGGGAAGTTCTGCAGCCGACCACTCGCCGTCACGCGCGAGGGCAGTTCGGCGGCAAGGGCGCTCACGGAGCGACCGCTTTGGATTGCTGCCGTCAACACGCTCAGCATGACCACGATGGGGTCCCGCGTGGGAAGCGGCGATAGATGGTCCCCGCCGGGCACTCGCATGGCCGTTGCCGTGAGGAAGCCGCCGTTTGCCTCGTAGCCCGCCACGGCATGGCTGCCTTCTGCCACAGCGGTGAGCATTCGCTCGATGACGAAGGGAGAGCCGATGCGAGTTCGCGCCACGGCGGCAAATGCGGAGGCTCGCTCCACGACCGTATTCGAGCTCACGGGCGTCACGACGGTGTGTGCACCGAGGAATCGCGCTGTCAAAACGCCCAAGACGTCACCACGAAGCCACAAACCGTTCTCGTCCGACACGAGGGGGCGATCGGCGTCGCCATCCGTCGAGACGATGGCAAAGGGGCGATATTGCGCTGCCCACTCCCTCGCGAGCGTCGCATCTTCGTCGCGGATTGCTTCGGTGTCGACGGGAATGAATCGATCCGACCAACCCACTCGTACCACCTCGGCACCAAGTCCTTGGAGGACCTCGACCAGAAGGTCGCGACCGACGGCGCTGTGACCATAGACCACGATCCGCTTGCCGGCGAAGATCCCCGGCGGGAAGGCTCGCAGCCATCGAGCCACGTACGCCGTTTGCGCAGTCGGATCGGAAGGGGGAAGCACTGCGTCCGATACGCCCTCGCGCAGCATGCCGTTCGCGTCGAAGTCATCGGGCAGATCGACCGATTGCGCGGCGATTTCGGCTTCGTCCCGCTTCAGGATTTCGCCGGTGGTCTTGTTGAATTTGATCCCGTTTCGATCGTCGGGGATATGACTTCCCGTAACCATCAACGTCGGGATCCGTTGCTCAAGGCCCAAGAGTGCGATGGCTGGTGACGGAACGCGACCGGCATGAACCACCGGATGCCCCAATTTCCGGATCGCATACGCCGCCGCACTCAATATCCGACCGGTGCTGGGACGTCTATCCCCCGCTATCCCAATCGGAGTCGTGCTCGTGATTTCGCCTCGTTCTTGCAGCGCTTGGACGAATGCCATCGTGTAGGCTGCGCAAACCTGGTCGGTCATTGCGGAGACCAAACCACGGGCGCCACTCGTCCCGAAGCCTACACCGCTTTCCGTCATCAGCTGTCGTACGCTCAGTTTCCGAGACATCTTGGCGGCCAAGCTATCGCTAAATGGCGCCTTTTGCCAGGGACCCCGTAAACTTAGGTAGCCACGACGAAGCGGGCTGCTCGTGGGCGCTCTCGCGCGGCCACCCCGTCGTTACCGAGGCGCATTGGCAACGATGATCGGCCATGCGTCGCACGCTGAACGAAAAAGGGCGTCCGGTACAGGTCCCGAACGCCCTTCCACGGGCTACTGACGTAAGCGGGTTATGCGTCAGACAAAGCGGCGATCCCCGGGAGGACCTTGCCTTCGAGGAGCTCGAGGGACGCGCCGCCACCGGTGGAGCAGTGGGTAACCTTGTCGACGATGCCGTTCTTCTTCGCAGCGGTCGCCGTGTCACCACCGCCGATGACGGTAATGGCTCCGCGCGCGGTCGCAGCGGAAATGGCGGCTGCCATGGCCTTGGTTCCGTTTGCGAACGCTTCCATCTCGAACACGCCGGGAGGCCCGTTCCAAATGATGGTCTGCGCGCGGCCGATCACGGCGTCGAACGTTTCAATCGTCTTCGGACCGACGTCGAGACCCATCCAACCGGCAGGAATGCCCGACTTGTCGTCGGCTGCTTGGACGTTGGCAGCGGCGTCGAACTTGTCGCCGCAAACGTAATCGACCGGGAGGTGGATCTTGACCCCCTTGGCTGCCGCAGACTTGATGAGATCGGCGACGATTTTGGCGCCTTCGGGATCGAACAGGCTGTTGCCGATCTCGACGTTTTCCACGACCTTCTTGAAGGTGAAGGCCATACCGCCACCGATGATGATCTCGTTGGCGCGGTCGAGAAGATTGTTGATGAGCTGGAGCTTGTCGGCGACTTTGGCACCACCCAAGATGGCGAGGAGCGGACGTTTCGGGTTGTCGAGCACGGCGGCAAACGCGTCGAGTTCCTTCTTCATGAGGAAGCCGACGGCGCGTTGCGGCAGTGCGCAACCAACCATCGAGCTGTGGGCGCGATGAGCCGTGCCGAACGCGTCATTCACGTAGACGTCACCCAGCTTGCTGAGTGACGCGCGGAAAGCTTCGACCGCTTTCGGATCGGCTTTGGTGCTCGTGCCGTCGGCGTTCTTCACTTTGCCTTCCTCTTCGATGTGGAAGCGGAGATTCTCGAGCAACACGACGCTGCCGGGGGCCAGTTTGGCGCAGGCGGCTTCGACCTCTGCTCCGACGCAATCCGGAAGGAAAGTCACCGGACGCTTGAGCAATTCCTCGAGTGCGGTCGCGACGGGCTTGAGGCTGTACTTGAGGTCCACCTTTCCGTCGGGACGTCCCAAGTGGCTCATGAGGACGACACTCGCGCCTTTATCTAGGGCGTAAGTGATGGTCGGCAGCGCAGCTACGATTCTCGCCGTGTTCGTGATGGCGCCGGTGGCCTTGTCCTGAGGGACGTTGAAGTCGACGCGCATGAGCACGCGCTTACCTTTGAGATCGACCTGGTCGATAGAAAGCTTGGGCATTGGATGGGTCCTTTCGACGGTCGCAGCCCAGCCATCGAAGGGGGGCTGCCCGGCGGGCGGTAGTAAAGCAAACGGAGCCCCGCTTCCGCCAGCCCGAAGGCGACAGATTCGTTGGCCGTTTCAGCAAATCCTCCCAGAAGACCAGGGATAAGTGCGCAAAGATTGCGGTCGTTGGGCTTTCGGACTGTTGCCCGCTGCTAAAGCAGGATCTCGAAAGCGCCGTAGGTGCTTCGGATATGTTTTGGAGTCGCTCCAACTCGACGAAAGCGGATCCATCCGCCAAGGTCGCGTCCGTCCCGTCGCCCGCGCAAGCCCCCGTTCCCACCGTGGACAACGACTTCGATCGCGCGCTCGATACGATCGGCGCCCTATTGCGAGCGGTCGGTGAGTACGCATTCGACACCGACCGGAGCTCCGCGGCGGAAGTGAAGGAGCAGAGTGCCGCACTCATCCGACGTGTCGTTCTCGGTGACACACGCGATCCGAAGAGCGCGTCGACGGACTCAGCGAAGCCCGGTCCTCTGCGTCGTGATTGGGGGGGCGCCCATCGATTCGTGAGCGAATTGCGTCGTCACGAACGCGACTACGTGATCGCGAGCCTCGGAAATCTTCGTCAGGCGGTGCGCGAATTCGCGCAGTGCCTGAGCGAGGCCATCAGTGAGGATCGCGCGAGCGACGCTCAAGTCGTAAAGCAGCTCGTCAAGCTCGAGACGATGGCGACGACGAACGATACGGATGCGATTCGGCGGGAGGCGCTCAACACTGCCGAGTTGGTCAAGCTCACGATCTCGAAGCGCAGAAATCGCGAAACCGAGCAGTTGGTGCAGCTCGGCAAGCAGGTGAAGGTATTGCGTCAGGAACTCGATCTCGCGAGGGCTCAAGCCGTCGTCGATCCTCTGACTCAGCTGTACAATCGTGCCGCCTTCGATCAGGAGATAGAGAAGGTCGCGCGGTTGGGCCTTTTATTGGGATCGGAGCCTTGTGTCATCATGGTCGACGTCGACCATTTCAAGCAAATCAACGACAAATACGGTCATCCGAACGGCGATTTGGTGCTTCGCGCCGTCGCAGACAATCTCGTTCGACATTTCCTGCGAAAGGAAGACTTCGTGACTCGATATGGCGGAGAAGAATTCGCCGTCGTCGTTCGGGACAGCACGCTCGAAAAAGTGGCAGCGCGAATCGAGCGTGCGCGCGAAGTACTCGCTCAATCCCCAGTGAAAACCCCCGCAGGGGCCGTACCCGTGACTCAGTCTGCGGGCGTGGCGGCTTTGGTTCTCGGTGAATCTTGTCGCCGCTGGGTCGAGCGTGCCGACCGAGCGCTCTATGCCGCCAAACATGCTGGGCGAAATCGGGTCGAGGTCGCCGTCGAGGAGCCCCAACTCGAAAACCGAGCGAACTCAGATTAGGCCGCGAGCGATCTCCGAAAGCTCGCCACGCTGACTCACGGTGAGCTCCGCTTCCATTGCCGAGAGGATATCCGATTCCTCCCTGACGTGATTGCGGTAGCCATTCACGAATCCTTCGAAGGCCTCCGCGATCGGGCCAACCTGGAGAGCCAAGGTGTCTCGGTTGGTCAAACGAAGCAAGTCGTAGGCTTCCGTGAGCGCGCGCGCGATGCGGTCGTGGGCCATGGAAAGCGAACGAACTCCCTCACGATGGTGAGGGAGCTTCTCCGCCAAATATGGGAACGCCGCTTCCTCTTCGAAGCCGAAGTGCTCGAGCAGCTGATCCTTGAGGAGCTCGAGTTGCTGCACGAGCTCGTCGTGGAGCGACTCCGGCGAGAACTTCCGCCCCACGAGACCGTACATGAGAGCGCTAACGTGCTCGACGTGTGAGGTGAGAACGTCATGATCATGCACGAGCATCCGAACGGCGTCCATGGTTTGGCAAACTAGCACAACGTGCTCGCCCAAATCGCGCAATTGCTCGTATCGCAGTGGAGACGTTTGGGGGGATCGGCCGACGGTGCCAGTGGTTGGTTTCGGAATTGAAAACGTTCCATTCGAATGTGGAAAGGCGGCAAAGGCAACTGGTGGACGTTGCTCGTCGCGTCACCAATTCGACAACCAGAACTCCGCATAGGTGCCGTCTCCGCTGCTCGCTCCTTGTGACAGATTCGGCGAAAAGAAAAGCACCTTTCGCCCCTGCTGCCGGATGTAGACCGCCTCTTCGGAAATGAGACGGACCGACGCCCCTTGGGTGGCCACTGCCCCGCGTTGTGTTCCCGGCACGAAGCTCTCGATAACTGGCCGGGCCTGATTGCGCTTCGAGGGTTGGTCCCCTTGAGATAGCGTTCGAACCATCTTGAATCCGTGCTCGAGCAATTCGCTCGGGAGCGTTCCGGTTCCAACCTTGAGCGGTAAATCGCCAGGACCGACCTGCGCCGTGGGCATGCGTTTCGCCCATAGGATGAGCAGCTGTTTCTTTTCCGACCCTTTTTCTCGCACGAAGGCGTTGCCGACCCAGCGCCCTTCTCCCGACGGAAGGTTGAAATTCCAAGACTTCGCGTCTCGGAACTCCGTGAGAATTCGGCAGCTGTCGGTGGTTGCCTTGTCTCCGCACTTCAGGTCCTTGAGAGAGGAGGTCAGGTCGACGTCCGCCGGTGCGATGCGCGCAGTCGGGGGCGTGGTCGCTGGGATCGCAGAAGGACTCGGTGCTGCCGAAGGAGCCGCTCCTTTTTTTGTTGGCTCGTCGCAGGCGACGGCCAGTAGCAATGCCGGAAGTAAGCGCAGAGCGTCTCTATGGCGCATCGTGTCTGGTTCTCCGTGGGCGATTATCTGCCGGTCGACTGCACTGTCAATGGTTGCGACGCGTTCCAGTCGAAGCTCAGCTTTCGCGAGCGGGCCGGTCCTGTCAGTCCAATTGCGCGGTATTTGCCCTTCGTCGCCTTGACGAGTGAAAGTCGGATGCCGATGAAATCGGTCATGCCTCGCGGAGTCCCCAAAGGTCGCCTTGAGCGCGCTGCGCGCCTCGCCAGGATGGGGGCTGGGGCGGGATTGGGCTGGCTGACTGGGAAGAGCACGGAGTCCCTCGCCGAACAGGCAGCTCTCACGTTGTCCTCTTTGCGCGGGCTGGCCGCCAAAGTTGGTCAGATGGCGTCTTCCGTGGAGGGGGTGCTTCCCGAATCGATTGAAGGTCCGTTCGCTGCGGCTCTGTCGCAACTGAGAGATCAAACCCAGACTTCAGCACTTGCCGAGGTGACCGAAGTGATCGAGCGGGAGCTCGGTCGAACACTCGCCGATAGCTTTGCCGTCTTCGATGCTGCTCCCATTGCCAGCGCGTCCATCGGACAGGTGCACCGCGCCGTCCTGTTCGACGGTCGTGAGGTAGCCGTCAAGGTGCAGCACCCGGGCATCGACGAGGCCATCGGCAATGATCTTTCCAACGTACGAATGCTCGAACGACTGGTTGGGTCGGTGATGCCGCAAGGGCTCGAGCCGGATCGGGTATTTCAGGAAGTCGCGAACCGGCTGCGCGACGAACTCGATTACCGGCTGGAAGCGCAAGCGCTGGTCGCGTTCTCGTCACTGCACGAGGCCGACCCGAACGTATGCATTCCTACGGTCATTTCCAGTCACTCCGGGCGTCGCGTGCTCACGACGGAGCTGTTGCGTGGAAAGAAACTGCAAGACGTTCTGCTCGATGCATCCGCCGAAGAGCGTCGGCAATACGCCGAGACCCTCTGGCGATTCGTATTTCGCAGCGTGCTCGTCGGTGGCCGATTCAATGCCGATCCCCACCCTGGCAATTATCTCTTTGCGGAGGCGCCTCGGATCTGTTTCTTGGATTTCGGGTGTGTTCAGGAGCTCTCCGAAGGACGACGACTCGCCGCTCGGCGCGTTCATCTTGCGGCCATCGAGCGAGACGACAAGGCTTTCGCGCTGGGAGTTCGTGCGCTACTCAATTCGAAGGGCGGACCTTACGAGGATTTCTCCCTCCAATTCACGCGCCGGGCATTCGAGCCGGTATTTCGTTCGCCCTTTCGGATCACGTCGGAATATCTGCGCGGATTGGTCACTTTCGCGAGCGAGGCCAAGGTAAAATTGCTCGTGGATCGAAAGTCGGCATTTGCGTTTCCGCCCGAACTCGCGCTGATGAATCGGCTGCAGTTCGGCTTTTATTCCCTATTGTCCAAGCTCGACGTCCAAGTGGATTACGCAGCGTTGGAGCGAGACATTTTGGTGGCGAGCACGTGAGCCAATCTCACGATGACGGGCAGAACTCTGTCTTCACCAGAAGGAATTGTTGGCCCGTCGAGAGCGACCCGTGAGCCGACTTCATTTTTCATGCTTTCGCGCTTGCGCAGGGGCGATGGCGAAGCTACTTAGTGGCCCCGCTTTCGGAAACGTCCCCATCGTCTAGCTCGGCCCAGGACACGGCCCTTTCAAGGCTGTAACACGGGTTCAAATCCCGTTGGGGACGCTGAAATTATCTCTGTATCGAGGTTCTTTCAGCCGGTGTAACGAAGATGATCTGAACCGAGCAGGTCATCTGGCAGTCCCGGGAAAGCAGCGGCGAACGGTTCTAAGGTAGGCGCATCGTGTTCGGTGAGACCGAACACGATGGCGGCATTCTACCTTTTTGTCCCTGCAGCGATTCTGCAGCTGCGCTCGAAGAGGTTCGCAACGTAAGGTGGGTGCAGTAGACCGAGCCGGTGCTGGCGAGTTTCCTCGCGCCTGGCAGGCTCGTTTTCTGGTGGGCTCGCAATGGGCGCCTTGGGGACGTACGTCGTTTGCCCTGCCCTCGCGTTACGCGGCGTCAGTCTTTGGGTCCCTGCGCGGGTAACGTTACTCGTGGCCCTCGGCGTTGAGCGGCAAAATCCACGTTCACGAGGAGCGAATGCGACGCTTGAGCCCTGCCTCGCTTTGCCCAAGTCTCTGCCCGGGAACCGTCGTGCCCCGAGCTAGGGTCGTGAATCGATGCGCGTACCGCAGACTCGGGCTGCAATGCGCTCGAGTCTGCGGTTGGCTGCACGACGAGGGGGGCAGAACGCTCGAAGTCTTCAGCCAGTTGCAACGTTCAGCTCATTGTAGAATGTCGCGACGGCGGCACGCGGCATCGCAGCGCAGACTCCCGGTGGGGCCATCGTCGCAGGCCTCGCTTCCCTGCATGACGTGATCTCCACAACGAGGTGCCCAAGTGCAGTCCCTGTTGCACGCTCCGTAACTGCCATCGTTCTTGTCGGCGCCCAAGTCGCATTGCTCAGGACCATTGCGCTCACCATCACCGCAAAATGGAGCCGGTTGGCAATCGAAGCCGCAAGCCGCGCCGTCGATACCGTAGAGCGCGTTCTTGAGACCATTGTCACAGGCTTCGCCGCCTTGGGGGTCGACGTGGCCGTCGCCGCAGTAGGGGCCCCACTCGCATTTCGTGGTGCACCCGTCATAGGCGGTGTCGTTATTGCTGGTTCCGTTGTCGCAGAGTTCGTACCCCTTTGCGAGTTTCGAGTCCCCGCAATATTCGGGGCGCTTGCAGCCGGGACTGCATGCGCCAGCGTAGTATTCGTACGTGTCTTGGTTGAATCCGTTGTCACACTGCTCCGCCTGTTCGGTCTGGAGCTTCGCGTCGCCACAACGGGGAGCGTAGCTGCACGTCGAGGAACACCCGCCGTACTCGCCAGTGTTCTTGTCTGCACCCAAATCACATTCTTCGTAGGGTGAGTTGGTGTTGCCGTCGCCGCAGCGCGGACCCCATGTGCACGTCTTCGTGCATCCGCCGTAGTCATTCGAGGCGAACGGTCCGAAGTCACAGGCCTCCGTCGAACTTACCAGGCCATCGCCACATCGCGGCACGAAGTGACAGGTGGCGTCGCAAGTCGCTCCGCCCGTCGGACCTTCGTCGCATTCTTCGGGGCCATTACGAGTGCCGTCACCACACTTGGGGCCGGGGCGACAGTCCAGGCTACAGGAATCGGGACCATAATTCCTTCCGTTCTCCGCTCCGTCATCGCAGAGCTCCGAACCGTTCGTTTTTCCATCTCCGCAATAGGCGCCCAGCTTGCAAGCGGTCGTGCAGCTCTTCGGGCCATAGCTGTTGTCGTTGTTGTCCTTTCCGTTGTCGCACTGTTCGGTGGTGGTTTGTGGCACGCCATCACCGCAGAAAGGTGGGGTCACGCATCCGGGGGCACAGGATTCCGAACTTGGAGCCGTGACATACAGATCCAGGTTCTTGCCGTTGTCGCACTGCTCTCCCGTTTGCACGACGCCGTCACCGCAGAAAGCGAGCATGGTGCAGTTCTTGTTGCAAACGCCCGATACGCCGTCTTGGTTCTTCGTTCCGTCGTCGCACACCTCTCCGGACGCGAGCAAGCCATCGCCGCAGATCGGATTACAATCTGACCGAGGCGCCAGGAACCCGGCCAGAGTCAGGAGGAAGTTCGAAGCGCTCGTGTGCCGCTCTGCGTGAAACAGCACGATTTCATAGACACCACCTGTTTTCAGGCCGAAACGATCGTCGTTGCCGTCGGTGCGTTCGCTCGTCGTGTAGCAGGTGTCGATCCCTCCCGTGGGCAGGTCATCCGCCGAATTCACCGTGCAGTCGCTGTCGATCGCACTCGGTGAGCCGTCGTCCCCGAGCACCACTCGCCCATATTTCTGGCTATGAAGACCGCCGAGGTCGACGGCGAGCCGCCCATTGATGAACACCCAGACGTCGTTGTCACCTCGGAAGGTCAGCGTCTCTCCCCCGGCGTACTGGAAGAAATAGCGGAGCTCCGTCGTGAAGCCGTAATTGCGACTCATGCACGTGGCGTCACAGGTATCGCACTTCGGTGAGCCGGTGGTGTTGGTCACGCCTGCTCCGTCGTTGCAAAGGAGGACCTCCTTTCCGATGTTTCCGAAGCCTTCCGTGCCTAGGATCGGATAAAACGCGCCGTTGGCGTCGAAGGTGTAGACGTCCGAACCCGCAGCAGACTGCGTTAGCGTCAGCGCGCGGGTGAAGGGGGTGATTTGAATCGCGCCGTTGGAGCCCGCGACGTTCTTCGGATTCGTATCTCGGAACCAAAGGCCAAAGGTGGCGCTGCTCGCGATACCCGTCGTGGCTTGGTTATCGATGACGAGTGCGGGTTTGCCCTCGGAGTCCAAGCGGCCACAGGTGGCTTGGTTGTTCGTCGTGCATGCCGGACCCGCAATGCCGGGCACGTGATTGAGGTGCTTGTATTGGAAATCCGGATTTCCGCCGGCTGTGAGCGCATTACCCGATTTGAAGTCCCGGTAGGTCACCTTGAAGTCGACGGACTTCGGCAGATCCAGCAGATTCGTGCATTTGAAGCGGTCTTCTACGGCGCAGGTCGGCGAGCACCCGTCGTCAGCCGTGCTGTTGCCGTCGTCGCACGCCTCACTACCAGTGATGAGGCCGTCCCCGCAGGACACGGCCACCGTGGGGTCCGTTCCGGGAGTGATCTTCGGCTCAGCCTGGCACGTCGGGCCGCACCCATCTCCAGCAATCTTGTTGCCGTCGTCGCAGGATTCGAGGGCCTCTTTCTTTTTGTTGCCGCAAACCGATGCAATGCACGGTTGCTTCGGCGTTGGACACGTGAAACCCGGCTCGACTCGACACGTGGCGTTGCATCCGTCCCCATTGATGAGATTGCCGTCGTCGCAGGCTTCGGTTCCAACGAGCACTCCGTCCCCACAGCGAGGCCGACAGGGCTTTCCTGGCACGGGACACACCCAACCTGGATTGGTTTTGCAAGCCGTGCAGCCATCGCCGGTGGAACCACCGGGCCCATCGTCGCACTGCTCGTTGGCGGTGCGGAAGCCGTCGCCACAGACTTCGCGGATGCAGAGCGATGGTTTGAGTCCGACACAGATGTAGTTGCTGTCGACGGTGCATTGCGAGCAGCCGTCACCAGCCACCACGTTGCCGTCGTCACAACCTTCACCAGGATTGACCATGCCATCCCCACATCGAGGGATGAGGAAACACTCTGAGGGACGTGGACAGGTATAGCCAGGCTCGGCGTCACAGCTTGCCGAGCACCCCTTCCCGACTGCCGGCGGATCGCAGCTTTCATCGAACTCGATGATGCCGTTACCACATTCGGACGGATTGCTGACCTCGGGTGAAAAGCTCTTGCAGCCTGGAAGACAGCCGTTTTCGTTCGGGGGATTGCAAATCTCGCCTGGTTCGCGAATGCCGTTGCCACATACGATGGAAGACGTGCATCGACTCGGTGTCCCTTGACACGTGAAGAAGGGTTCGACGCGACAAGCGGCAGAGCAGCCGTCGCCAGTAACTAGGCCGCCATCATCACATGTTTCGCTTCCCGAGATCCTTCCGTCTCCGCAAATCGTGGAACACCCCAGTTCGGAACATCGGTAACCGAGCTCGACCTGGCAGTTCGCAGAGCACCCGTCGCCGTCTGCTTGGTTCTTGTCGTCGCATTGTTCCTTGGGCGTGCGATTCCCGTCGCCACAGACCTCTCGAGTGCAGGGTTGGCCCGGGACGAAGCAAAGGTAGCCGGCTTCGAGTTGGCACTGGTTGGAGCACCCGTCCCCACTCGCCGGTGGGACCTGGCCGTCGTCGCAGTCCTCGCCTCGCTCGCGGATCCCGTTTCCACACACGGGCAACTCGACACAGGGTTTGCCGGGACGGGCGCAGCCGAACCCGGGCTCGACCGTGCCGCAGTCCGAGGCGCAGCCATCTCCGGATTCCACGTTTCCGTCATCGCAGTGTTCCTCGCCCTCGATGACACCGTTGCCGCAGATCATCCACTGAACGCATGCCTTGCCGGGAATACACGAGAATCGGGGATTCTGCGTGGCGCAATCTGCGGAGCAGCCATCGTTCGGAGTGGTATTGCCGTCGTCGCAGATTTCCTTCGATTCGACCGTGCCGTTGCCGCAGACCGAGGGCGCTTCGGTCGTCGTTTCCCCGCCTTGACCAGCAATGGGGACCGTGACGCCTCCGTTCGTTCCCCCGTGGCCACCACTGGTGTTTCTCGAGGTGGAGCCGCCACTCGAGCTCTCGCCGTCGGGAATTTCGGGCGTGCCGCCGCAGGCCAGCAAGAGACACGCGAAAATTGTCGCGTCTCTCAGGCGGCGAAGGTCACCGCGCACGCGATCGCGATCGTCTTTTCGCCCATTCTCGACGTGTCGGGCTTCAATGCCTCGACCTTGGGTGCTCGAAACGGTGGAAAACGTCTCCGGCATTTGGGGAATTGACGGCATAAATGGGATCTCGATTGGCAGACGTGTGGGAACGACGACGAGTATCTCGTCGCGCGATACACCGAGCCCGGCAAGCTTGCAGTGTGGAAACATTATTCCACCGCGCCTTCGCAAAGAAAAGAGAATAGTTTACGGAAGATGCGGAACTCGCGATCTCCCTTCGCCGTGTCCGCAGTGGTCGAGGGCACGGTGCACGTCAGACCGTCGTGTCGCGCCATTCGCCGGTGCTGACTGGACAGGCTCGAGTGCCGTGTAACTCTCCGAACCAAACCTCGTTGGCTCCTTTTGCCGTCGTGCGGAGCGGCAGGAGCACCGCGTAACGTCTCGCACCGGTCAGCGTAGGCGCCTTACCATCGTGCGGAGCGGCACGAGCGCTGAGTTCCGCGCAGCCGAAGCCGACAGGATCTCGCTTTTTTCATCGACGGACGGAGCGGACTGCTCCGTGTCGGCGAGGGGGCGCGCCGTGTCGGCACGCGCGATGGCGTGTTGCTGCGTCGCTCCATGTCGGCGGGTGGCCTCGCCGTGTCGGCCACGCGACGGCGTGTTGCTGCGTCGCGCCGTATCGGCGGGTGGCCTCGTCGTGTCGGCCACGCGACGGCATGTTGCTGCGTCGCGCCGTGTCGGTGTGCTTCAGCGAATGTGTGAGATACGTCGCTGATGTGTCCAAAGGCTATGGTTGCGGCAACCGGCGTCGTTGCACCCACGAGCGACCACACCAGCGGCTGACCGCACGAGCTCGAGGAGGATCACCGGGGAGTGTCGCAATGAGTCGACTCGGGAGAAACGCACCCTTGCCGAGATTCGCCCATCGGTGTCTTCTTCGATGGGCGAATCGAGGGAAATTCGGCTCTCACGTTTAGCCAGCGACGGCGCGGAGCCCTTTGCGACCCTCGATTTTGGCGATGGGGAGCACCTCGGCCGCTCGTTGCTGCGTTTGCGGCTGCCTGAGATTCAATCGAGCTCTCTCGATGAGCGATTCGCAGAGCTCGAGGAGACCAAAACCGGCGGCCTCGGCGATGCGTCCGAAGGGGCTCCCCGGAAGGATCGATGGCTGCGAGTTCACCTCGAGCACGTATTCGTTTTGGTTCTCCGTGACCAACAGGTCGACCCGTACGGCTGCCGTTACTCCCAGCGCAGATGCTGCACGTTCCGCAAGGCAGAGGACATTTCGTTGGAGGGTTGGGCTCAAACGTGCCGGCAAGTGGAACTCTGCCAAGTGCGTTTGACGTTTGGCGACTGCGTTGAACAGGTCGGCGGAAGGTGCGATCTCCAAGGCGCCGAGGACACGACCGTGGAGCAACCCGACGGTGATTTCTCGTCCGCGAATGAATCGTTCGACGAGCACGTCCTCGTCGTGTCGTCCCGCTTCCCCGATTGCTGCGACGAGGGACTCGCTGTCGTCTACTCGGGCCACGGCGGTGCTTCCGCCTTCGCGACGCGGTTTGACGATCGCCGGAAATCCAAAGGAGCCGTGAGTCTCGAGCACTCGCTCGGCATTCGAGGCGCCGGAGTATACGTAGTAGGCTGGCGTGGAAAGGTTATGGAGACGAAAGAGCTCCTTCGATTTCGAGTTTGTCGAAGGAGAGTGCACTCTCGAGCACACCGGAGCCCGTGTAGGGGATTTGCAGCAGCTCGAGCAACCCTTGGATGCATCCCTCTTCGGCGATTCGACCTTCGAGAGCTAGGAATGCGACGTCGATTCCCGCCGTTCGCAGCTGCTCTGCTTGTGCCACAGCGCTCCCTAAATCGAGCAAGCGTACGTCGTGGCCCGCTTGCTCGAGTGTCGCCGCAATGGTTCGTCCGCTCCGGCGCGAGATATCTCGAGCCTGTCCGGCTCCTCCGATCAGGACTCCGATGCGGTTCGACTTCATCGCGATTGCTCCAGGGTTACGCATACTGGTGAGTATGCGGGTATCAGGAGACGCGATCAGGGGCCAACTTCTTGGTCCGCTCGCCTCACCAAACCTCTACCAAAATCGCCGTGATGTTGTCGCGGCCGCCTCGTTCGTTGGCGAGGTCGACGAAGCCGTCTACGACCCTTTGCCCACCCAGTGCGACGATCTCGGGGATCTCGTCGGTTTCTAGGTAGCCATGGAGGCCATCGCTGCAGAGAAGAAAGCTGTCGCCGAGCTTACATTTCGACGCATAGCGTGTCGACTTGGACGTAATCTCGATTGCCAACGGCTCGCGTGATCACGTTGCGCTGCTTGCTGGTGCGCGCTTCGGCTTCCGTGATGATTCCCTGTTTCACTTGCCATGCAACGAGCGTGTGATCTTCAGTGAGCTGCTCGGCGTGTTCGTCGCGAACGCGATAAATGCGGCTATCACCGACCTGAGCCATGATCAGATGGTCGGCGATACCCATCATCGCGCTGATGGTGGTGCCCATTCCCGTTTTGCCCAGATCGAGCTCCGCCATCGAGTAAATGATGTAGGTAGCGGCCTGGATGGCGCCTTCCAAGAGTCGGAACGCCGCAGCTTGAGCCGTCTCGTCCCACGCTGCTCGATCGAGTAATTTCGGCTTTCCCTGCTTCACAACGCCGTAGATTGCGTCACAGGCTTCACGACTCGCCACCTCTCCGGCGGCATGTCCCCCCATACCGTCAGCCACGACCCAAAGGCTGAGTTCATCATCTGCGAGATAGGCGTCCTCGTTGTGCTGACAACGCCGTCCCACGTGAGAGGCCCCGTAGGACCGCAGCGATAGCGTCTGAAGCGCCTGAAGACTCATCGTCTAGTCAAGGTACGCAAAAACGCTAGCCTTGGAAAGGTCCTGGAATGCGGCTCGGTTCGGGAAACGGTTGCCGACGGGTTGAACGGAAACCGTCCAGCCGGACCGCAGCTTCGGAAGGAGCCCGCCCGGCACTTGCCGAAGCAGCCCAACCGCCTTTATTGTCCCGGGGCATGGGGGTCAACGCGCTGACCATCGATGGAACGACGGGCAATCCGGAGGAGCTCCTTCGCCGGTTGAGCGCTGCCGCAGCACGTCTTTCGTCGCCGTCGGCGGCCGTGATCTTCGTGATGGGTCAACTGAGCAACCACCTCGACGCGATTGCGGCGGGAGTGCGGGCGCGCCTTCCGGGAATGTGTGCGGTCGTGACGGCGACGGAAGGACTATTCACCGAACGCGGCGAGATTGATGGAAAAGAGGGTTTTGCCTGCCTGATTCACTCGGGCAAGGCGGCGCAGCTCACGCCTTTCCCATCCGTGTTCGGACCTCTCGAATTCGAGGACTTCGGTGCCCCGGTGGTGGTCGATGAAGCGAGAGTCGCTGCCGTTCCGCGCTACCCTGCCCCTTCTGGCCCCATGCTGCAGCTGTTCGCGAGCTTCCCGTCGGGGTTGCGGGAGCGCGCGGGACGGTTGGGACCGCGTAGAGAGGATTGGGGTTGGTTCGGCGCGGTCACGACCACCGATGCTCCACTGTGGACCGTCACTCGTCAGGGGCAGGTCGGTGCCGCCCAGTCGGTGCGATTGGAATTCCCGGGACTCAAGGCCCCTCTGCTTGCACGGGGAACGTGTTGTCGCATCGTGAGCGAACCCATGGTCGTCACTGCTACGGCGGGCACCACTTTACTCGAGCTCGATCAGACGCCGGCTTTGGTTGCGCTTGGAAAGGTGACGTCACGTCTCGCTGAACGAGCTTGGATAGTCTTGGCGCTCCTTCCCGACCGTGCGCCGCCGATGACGGTGACTGCGGGCGCCATGCATCCCTTTTCCGTGATGTCCGTCGACAACGACGAGAATGTCGAGCCGATATTCCGTCCCTTGCGTGGGATTGATCCTGCGCGCGGTGCGTTGGTGCTCAAAGAGCCAATCGAGAGGGGAACTCGTGTTGCTTTCGCCGTGCGCGACGATCGTAGTTCGAAGCGGACTCTCGAGGATGCCATGCGTCGAGCAAAGCAGCGATTGAGTGGGACTTCGCCTCGGTTCGGAATCTACTTCGAAGGCATAGGACGAGGACGACAACTCTATGGCGCGCCAAACGTGGACTTAACCGTGATTCGGCAGAGTCTTGGTCTATTTCCCATTTTGGGTAGTCGATCCGCCCTGGAGCTCCACGCGGAAGGTAACCACGTCGTCGTTCAGGCCATGTCTGGCGCGCTCGCTCTGTTTACGAATCCGAGTTAAACGTCCTTCGTCCTCAGTCGGGCACGTCCATCGTCGGGGCCTTCTTTCCTGCCGAGGAATCCTGCTTGGCTCGATGAACGTACTGCCTAGAGAATCAGCTTGACGACTCGGTGGGTGACGACCCTCGAGTCGTGTTCGCGACTTTGCTCGGACTCGCCTCGAGTTGCGTCGTTCGCTCGCGCGACCATTCGAAGGATCGAGGCCAAAGCGTTTCCGTCTCGCCACCGCACGCCCCGTCGGATGCACAACGCTTGGGTCGGGTTGGCGTATTCGAGTGTCCAGTGGGTCGTTTGGCATCGGCAACACCGTCCCGTACCTCGACGAGAAAATGCAGCGATCGAAATGGGACGTCGAAGCTGCGGCGATAGGTACTCGGAAGCAAGACACCTACGGCTCCTCGTCGGCCAGGAGCATTGGTGCATCGCGGAAGGGCGGTCAGTATGAGAAACGTAAGCAAATCCTGGGCGAATTTCGTGCGAAACTGGAATTGGACGAAGGTTCGTGGCGGTCTGGTTGGTGTCGCGGTGGCGTCGGCTTCATGCGCGTGTGACCTCGACGCGACCACTGCCGCCGTCGGGGACGCCTGTTTGCCCAGGGATGAATTCAGCCCCAACTTTTCCGGTTTTGCCGTGGACGAGATCACGGTCGAGACGGCAAATGTCGATTGCGCTGCGGAGAGTTTTTGCTTGGTTCGCGGCTTTCAGGGGCGTGTCAGTTGCCCCTATGGACAGGACGAATCTGCGCTTTCGATGTCTACGGAGAACCCTCAGCGCTGTTATCTCCCGAGGGACGCGCATAGAGCCGTAACGGTACCGGTCTCACCTCAGCTCAAAGACGCTCGGGCGAGCGAATCCGTGTATTGTTCGGCGCTCTGTGCCGACGCTCACGGGCATCGCGCAGACGGTCGAAGGTATCACGACTGTCCGAGCGGGTATCGCTGTGAGGCGATTTTGGAGAGTGGGCTGCTCGGAGGCCAGAATCTGAACGGCTCGTACTGCGTGCGAGAGGACACCCCCACGAAAAACGAACGTTCGAGCGCTGTCTGCCAACGCGACGCAACGGGCAAGTCCGGCGACTGCGGCTCTGCATTCCCCAAGCTTTAGCCCCCGATCGAACGGGGGCGTGTGCGAACGTTGACGTAGTGGCCAAGTCTGGAGATGACTTGCCCGAATTTCTCAGGTTCTAGCGCCGATCGAACCGAGCGCCCAATGGGCTAGAGAAGCGCCTGTCATCTCGTTGCAGATGCTGGTGAATCGATTCCGGCGTCTTGTCTCATCATGCGGCAAACGCGGCTGACTCGAGCGTCCCGTCGCGTCCTATCGGCGGGGCGACGCTCGCAGCGCATTGGGGATGCAACTACCCTCGCTGATAGACGACTTTTCGCGGGATGGCACCGCTCTGCTCGAGCATCCGCTTGGCTTCTTTTTGCAGCATCGGATGCGTCTTTTTGCCGAGGAACCCGGCCAGCATTCTCGGATCGATGTCGACGAGCTTGCGAAGCGCTCGCTTCATGTTTCGAGTGTCGTTGTTGTAGACGGCACAGAACGCGTGTGCGCGCCAGAGCTGAGGGCGCACCTGTTCGAAGGCAGGGTCTTCTGGATCGAGGACGGAGAGCGTGTCATTGGCGCGCTTCGCCTGCCCGCCGCGAGCCCAGGCTTCGGCCATGACGGACACCATCATGGCGCGGCTACGCGGATCTTCGTGGCGCTTCAACTCGATTCCGTCGACGAGCGGCCGCGCTTGGGTGACTTGCCCGAGGAGCAGGTGGATCATGGCGCGTTGCGCGCGTGCTTCGTCAGCGATGTTCGGGACGACTTTTCCGAGATCGATTTGCTCGAGTGTTTTCAGGGCGGCTTCGGGATTTTCCTGGAGCTGCAGCTGAGCTTTTGCGAACACTGCGGCTGGATCGTTCTTCTTGTAGTCCTGCTCGAGCTTGGCGATCGCCGCTTTGCGCTCTTCCGCGGACCCCGCCTGACCGATGAGACCTGCGACGTCCCTCGCCTTCTTGGCTTGTCGTAGGCTCCAGAGCAAGACGCCGACCGCAAGCGCCGTCACCACGACGGGCAGCCCAATGGCAAGACTCTGAATCCATCTCGTCGTCGAAATCCCCGCGATGGCGCCGCCCACGATCCACAGCGCCAGAACGGGCAGACCCAGGCGCAACAGGAGTGCTCGGATTCTGTTGCGGTCCAAGCCCCGAAGCGGGAGGGGTTGCGGACGGCGCAGCTGACGAGTTCGATGTCTTCGCGAGACCTTGACCCTTATTCGGGCCAGCGGAGGTGCGGGGCTTGCTCACGTGCTCCCATCTAGCCCCAACAAGGCTCGATGCAACCGTGAAGGTCTGGGAATTTCGTGGGCGCTTTTTCTGCTCGCAAGAACGGGCTAAGACGGGTCACTACTTTCCGGATCTTGCTTGTCCGGACTGCTTTGCCCACCAGCGCTTCGATTCGACACGTCCGAGCCCGTCGACCAGCGACTGGCCGACGGCCGGGAAGCCCTCTGCGGCGGCGGCGGGTGGGACGAGAGGTGTGCCTGAAATAGCGGCAGCACCGTGTCAGTGGCGTCCGGAACGACGAGGGAACGCCAATGCAGGAAGAGACTCTGTGTCAGTGACCAGGTTGGAACGGCGAGCAGTGCTCCCCAAAGTCCAAAGAAATGCTCTCCGACGATCAGCACGAAGACCACGATACAGGGGTGAATCTTCGCGGCCGTTCCGATGATCTCTGGGATTCAGGAAGTTGGCTTCGAGTTGATGAATGCCAAGCACCCAGAGTAAGGCCCAGAGCGCCGTCCAGAAGTCTTGTGTAAGTCCGATGAGCACGGCGGGCACCGTGCTCAAAATGGAACCGAAAATGGGGATCAGGCTTCCGACGGCTGCGACGAGCGCAAGTACGGGCCAATACTTCAAATCGAATAGCCAAAATCCGATCGCGGACAAGATGCCGTTCACCAGGCAGATGACGAGTTGTCCGCGCACCACGCCGGAGAGCCCGCGTTCCATCCGGAAAAGAAGTCGATCGAAGGAAAGTCGAGACCGAGCCGGGACCAAACCGCGGAAGAAGCCGATCACGTCCTCGCGCGTATACATGAGGTAGCCCGCCACCATGAGCGTCATGAAGAGGAGAAAGATCCCACGCGAGGCCGAAGTGAGGATGGCTCGTCCCACCGAGACGATTTCCATCGCATTCTTCTTCAAGTACTCGAAGAAATGATGGCCTGCGTCGTCGAGGACTTGGCTTACGCGGAAACGCCCGGTGTGCCGAGGCTCTCCTTGGCTAACGCGCAGTCGATCCCCCGACTCCTGAGCGATTCTCGATCCCAGAACCCACATTGACGACGAAGCTACCATCCGCTTTCGGCTGTATCTCGAACGCTCCGTCGACGGGGCGTGCTTCCGGCAATGTGGGTTCGGCTGCCGGTAGAATGCGATCCGCCCAACGGTCCAAGGCTGGTCCCACCGTGGTTGCGCCCTGACGGAGTAGCGCGGGAATGTCGCGCACGATCCCAGAGGTCTCGCGATAGAGTCGTGGCGCCATTACGGCAATGGATTGGTAGATGCTGCCGAGTACGACGGCATATACGAGTAGAATCGAGGCGCTTCGCGGTAATCTCCAGCGCTCGCACAGCGCGACCAACGGCGTGAGCACGTAGGCGATGACGAGTGCGAGGATGAAGGGCAAGAGGACTTCCCTCACCCCGACGAGAAACAAAAGGAAGAGCCCGAAGCTAACGCTCAGAAAGACGATGCGCTCACGAGTCCAACCCCGATCGACGACGACCGGTGGCGAAGGTTCACGGACTCTCGAAGCCGTATCGTCAGCGGACGACTCATGACCTGATTCCGACATGGTTCAGGTGGATAGAGTAAGCCCTTCGAACCAAGGAGCAAGGTGCGCTCGTGTTTGCTCGAGAGCTTCCGGCACGACGCGAGCATCACCAATGACCGACATGAAGTTGCTGTCGCCGTCCCAGCGCGGAACCAAGTGGATGTGCAGGTGATCCTCGACTCCAGCGCCCGAAGCGTGTCCGAGGTTCATGCCGACGTTGATTCCTTGACATCGGGTTGCGCGTTTCAGGGCATCGATGCAGTCCACTAACAACTGGAACAACGCGACCGACGCACCGGATTCGAGCTCGGTGGGGTCCTTCGCATGGGCGTTCGGGACGACCATGATGTGCCCAGGATTGTAGGGATATCGATTCAAAACGACATAGGCGTGGGGCCGTCGCGCGAGCACCAAGGTGCCGGCACTAGGAACCACGCCTACGTAGTCGCAGAGGAAGCAGGTCGTACTCGCTGCGTGTTCTTCACGGATGAACTCCATGCGCCAGGGCGCCCAGAGTCGTTCCGTCATGTCCTAGGTCCCGCTTCCGGTGCCCAGGTGAAATACGCAGCGAGTCGCAACCGATGTTCCTTACTTTTCGTCGTCGGACGGAGTGACTTGCGGCACGATGCTGGAGAGTTTCTCTCCGAGCTTCTCGCGGAGCAAATCCCCGAGCGTTGCAGGTCGGCCCGCTTGCTTCTCGCGGTTGAGCGCCTGAACCTGTTCGGCTTGATCGCTGCCACCCACGTTGCGAAGCGACATGGTGATGCGGCTATCCATGCTGTCCACGTTCATGATCTCGGCCTTCAGCGTCTCGCCGGGGCGCAAATCGCTGCCTGGCGGGATCTCGCCGGACGGGATGAGTGCCTCGATGCCCTCGCTGATGCGGACGAATGCGCCGAAGTCGGTCGTGCTGAGCACGGTGACTCCCTCGACGACGGTTCCCGGACGGTACTGCTCGAGCACGATGCCCCATGGGTCGTCCCAGAGCTGCTTGACGCCCAAGCTGACCTTCTTCTCGTCGTGGTTGATCGAGAGGATGATTGCTTCGACGTCGTCGCCCTTGCCGAAGAGGTCGGCGGGGTTGTTGATCTTGACGGTCCAAGAAAGATCCGTCTTGTGGACCATGCCGTCGACGCCCTCTTCGATGCCCACGAAGACACCGTAGTCGGTAATCGAGCGAACCTTGCCCGCGATCTTGTCGCCCGGCTTGTACTTCTCCGTGAAGAGCGTCCAGGGATCGGGCTCGAGTTGCTTGAGACCGAGGCTGATGCGCTTGGAACGGGAGTCGACCTCGAGAACCTGACACTCGATCTCGTCCCCGACGTTCATGATCTTCGACGGGTGCTTGATCTTCTTGGTCCAGCTCATCTCGCTCACGTGGATGAGACCTTCGACACCAGGCTCGAGCTCCACGAAGGAACCGTAGTCGGTGAGGCTCATCACCTTGCCGCGGACGCGCTTGCCGAGCGGGTAAGCTTCCTCGGCATGATTCCAAGGATCTTCCTGCGTCTGCTTCAGACCCAGGCTGACGCGCTCGGTCTCGGGGTTGTACTTGAGGACCTTGACCGGTGACCTCGTCACCCACGTTGAACACTTCGCTCGGGTGGTTGACGCGACCCCAGGACATGTCCGTGATGTGGAGCAAACCATCGATGCCACCGAGATTGACGAACGCGCCGTACTCGGTGAGATTCTTGATGGTGCCCGTGAGGACCATGCCCTCTTCGAGGTTCTGAAGCGTCTTCTGCTTCATCTCGTCGCGTTCGCGTTCGAGCAGAACGCGACGTGACAGGACGATGTTGCCACGCTTCTTGTTGAACTTGATGACCTTGAACTCGTAGGTCTGTCCGATGAGCTTGTCCAGGTTGCGGATCGGGCGCAGATCGACCTGAGAACCCGGGAGGAAGGCCTAGGTGCTGTTCGGATTCTATCGTGTTTCCCTATTAACCTTAGCAATAC
>JASGIX010000008.1:0-29461 GCA_049840955.1 Polyangiaceae bacterium | reverse complement strand
AGAGCGCCGCCAAAGTATGAGTATTGTCCGTGGGAACGAGCGAGACATTCGTGACCCCGCTGGTTCCGAAGGTCATATCCACGCTGCCGTCCCCGAGCAGTCGCCCAACCACTAACGCGTCGTCGTGAACGACGCCGTAGAGCAACCTACCCGCGCCGTCGACCGTGATGGCTTCGACAGCGAATCCCGAAACCGTAACGAAGCTGTTGTTGATGGTTCCGTTGGCGTTCACGGCAAAGGGCCGCCCTAGGGGCCCCGCGAGGGCCATGAAGCCGCTGCCAAAGGGAAGCAGCGTCTTCGGCTCACCGACGCCGAGGGTCAGTAGATCCCCACCGGAGCTCGAAGCGAAGTCCGTCCCAAGCCCACCTTGCTCCGTCAGCTTCCGAAAGAAGCGAATCGACTGGGCGTTCGCCGTCGCGGTCGACCAAACCGCGTAGCCATCACCAGCAGGAAGGACGCGCTGAGCCGCGGAGGGTGCGTTCCCGAACCCCGAAACGATGCCACCACGACCAAAGCTGCCATCGAGCACACCGGCGCGGTCGAGCCGCATCACCCATCCAGCGTCTTGACCCGCAGCAGTCTTGCCCTGCCCGACGACGAGCGTACGCCCGCTTGCATCGACCATGGCATCCAAAGGCACGTCACCCGTTGCGGAGGATGACGACACCGGCACCATGTTCGAATTGATGGCGTCCGCCGAGCCCACCTTTCCTGCGACGTACAGAAGCACCTTCGATTCCGCAGTTTGCGCTGGCGAAGTGGTAGTCGAGGCGACAAGGCGAAGCGCATAGGGGCCTCCAGTGAGCGCGGATGACGCGACGGCAATGTCGACGTTCGCCTGAGATTGTCCATCCGGCACGAAGACCTCTGGGACACTCACCCCGACCGGCGCGCCTTGCACAGTCAGACGGAGGCCGCCTCGACGCGTGCCACCCAGAATGGACACGTTGACGGAGGCAGAGGAATCCAAGCGAATGCTCACCGTGAGCGCAACGACGAGAGTCAGGGGTTGACTCGTGGAACCTCCGGCGCCCGAGCTCACTTCTGACGCACCGCCCACACTTTCCCCCGCGCCAATCTCCCCCGCGCCGCCGTTTCCGGCACCTCCGTCTTCGGAGAACTGGGGCTTGCAGGTGAGCCGAGCACGACAACCGTGGGTCTCCTTCGTGGTGCAAGCCGTCACGTGGAGAGCCAAGGCAAATAGGGCCAAGAAGCGAGTGCGCTCAGGCATAGGACCGCACGAAAGGCAGGAGAAGCGAAGCATTGACGAAAACGCCGCGAGCATGCCCCAAAGGGCCGCACGCGTGTGAACTCTAGCAACCGCGACGCCCTCGGACCAGGTGTTACGAATGCACTTGGGAGCTCCATGCTCCTGGGCTCCAATGGAGCCAGAGCGAGCCAACAATGGGTGAAATGCCACGACCATGCGCAGTCACATCGTCCACGCCCCACGATCGTTTCACGATCCGTGAGTCGCGAGATGTTTTTTCCTCCAAGGTAGCCAAGTCCCAAGGCACAACTGGAGCTGAGGGCGCTCGCTTTTCGTTGGCGGAGGAGCTCGATGCTCGCTAAGTTCTGGACGGGTTCGAGCCGGCCAGTTGATAAAAGAACGCGGCACACGACGATTGGCAGAACGGCGACCGGTGATGACCGACAGGGGGACACGCACGGCATGACCAGCTTCAACATCACCAACTGGCGAACTGTGACGCCGCGTCTGGCTAGGAGTCGAGGGAGCCAGTTCCTCGCGCTGGTGCTTTGCCTGAGCACACACCTGGTGGGGTCGCATGCCTTGGCACAAGTCCAAACCGATCGTGCTGAAGCAACAGATCCGGAAGCGCAGGCTCGTGAAGCACTCAAGAAAGGGATCGAAGCGTACCGAAAGGGTAAGTACGACGTGGCCCGAGCCGCCCTCGAGAAAACCTGGAGCGCGAAGCGCTCTGGCTCCGTCGCGGCGATGTTGGCGGAAGTGGAAATGGAGCTGGGAAGCTACGACCGCGCAGCAACACACTGGGCGTACGCAGCGTATCATCTCCCTCCTGTTGCAAAAGAAGCCATTGCCGAAGCAAAAACCAGACTGGAGGAGTGCAAGCAGCACGTCGGGACACTCGTCATCGAGCTCACTCCTCCCGATGGGGAGTTGCTGGTAAACGGTGAACCGTCTGAGTTTCGCGATCTGGGGAATCAGATTTGGGTCATGCCCGGCGCGCACACGCTCACGGCGCGGGCGGCAGGAGCAACGGACGAGGTTCGCATCCTCGTGGATGCGGGCGAAACGAAGACGGTCCATCTACGTGCAGAAGCAGAACCTCCGCCGGCCACGTTGACGCCGCGTCCAGTCGCGGTCGATCTGCACGCGACGTCCGACGCGCAACGTGGAATGGAGACGAGGACCGTCGTCACGCTCGCTGGTGCTGGTGCGAGCCTCGTCGCCTTGGGATTCGGAGTGGGGTTCGCTTGGCATCGAAACACCCTGGGTGACCAGATCGATGACCTCGACGCGACACTCCAAAAGCGTTCTCCCGAAACCGATCCGTACAGCCTTTGCGCAAGTGACGCGCCCGCGGAGTGCGACGTACGAATGGGAAAGCTCAACGACTACAATCGCGCCGCACATCGCGCCAACGTCGCCTTCGCGCTGTCGGGCGGGCTTGCTGTCGCAACGGCGCTCACGTACGTCTTTTGGCCGTCCAAGAGCGTCCATTCCACGGGGAGAGATCGCCGCCTCACGGTCGTGCCGGCGTTCTCACTTGGATACCAGGGGATCGCCTTGCGCATGGGCTATTGAGGACGAGTTCGGCGTTCGAGAGAGAGGTCAGTCGCAGGTTTGGCGAGGATAAACAGACTCCCCGCCTGTAACGAAGGCTCATCGCACGTTGTCTCACCACGTCGCCCGGTTGGAATGACTGCGCACGGCGCAGCGGTGCACCGATATTGCGTCGGAGCAGCTTTGGTTGGATGATCGAGCATCGCGGATGCCGTCTACCGAACCAGAACCATCGAGGCACTGGCCGTGCATAGAACTTTAACTGACAACTCGGGCTGCGTTTATCGGATCGATTCGAAGGACCGAATCGTCCATGTTGGCGGACAGTGGCAAGGCTTCGCGGAGGAGAATGGCGCGCCGCACCTCGAGGCGTCGCGAGTCGTTGGTACTTCCCTTTGGTCATTCGTCGCGGGAGAAGACGTTCGTCGCCTGTACATGGAGCTGTTTCGCACCCTGCGCTCCGAACGGCGCGTGCTCATCGTCCCTTTCAACTGCGATTCCCCCACGGTAGTGCGACACATGACCCTAAAGATGCAGAGTCTGAGCGGAGGTGACATCGAACTCGAAGGTCGCCTGACGTCGACACGCGAGCGTCCGCCAGTTCACCTCCTGGACTGCGAGCGGCGTCGCGCGGAACGGCATATCCCCATCTGTAGCTTCTGTCGCCGTGTCCCGGACCGAGAGGAGTGGCTCGCGCTCGAGAGCGCCGTCGTGCGTAAACGGCTCTTGGCCGGCGATCAAGCGCCAGCACTAAAGGAAACCGTTTGTCCCGAGTGCGAAGCTGTTGCAGATTCGATACGGCGCCCGCCGCCCCGCTGAACGTTCCGAGATCGAGCCAATGGGGATTCAACTGACCGCCGCGCGGTCGGAACGAGTAACGCGGGAGAGCCCGAAGGTCCCTCCCGCGCTCTGTCACTGCCTTACCGTCGATGCGTGATCATGTAGCCCATGATCTTGTTCGTGTAGGCGTCGTTGTAACCGTCTTGCCAGTCGAAGTCCGCGAACCACACACGACCGGTGCCGCTATTGCGGTACCCGATCGATACGGACGACGAGTCCCAACCCGCCAAGGGAGTGATCCCCGGGAAAGCCGAAACATCGTAGCCGCAACCGCTCTGCGCCAACGTAATGCCCGTCCAGCCAACACTTACCTACATTGGATCGGCGGCGTTGTACTGGTACACGGTCGGGGCAACGTCGGAGCATGAGCCGTAGCGGTTCCCCTGAGTGACGGCGCCGAATACCGCGCTGAACACTTCGTCGCTCATGGTGTATTCACTGATCACCACACCGCCGCTGGCGACGTACGTGGCGAGCCCCGTTGGAGCAGAGCCGCGTACGACGAGAAGGGCCTGGGTTTGGGTGTCCGGTGCGCAGCCGGATACCCGCGTGAAGGTATACCCCGATGGGAAGAACAGGGTGACATCCTTACCCGTAGATCCGCACACCATGACATTCGGACGAATGACGTCCGCATTACAAACGTAGCTCGTCTGATCGATCTCACCCGTTTGCAGGACGCTGTCTCGAGCGGTGCCGCCACCATCGCCATTGTCTAGTCCGACGTCGATGCGCACGCCGCCGCCAGCACAGTTCAACCCAGAAGCCTCTGCAGTGAGACGGATCAGCGAGTTGATGCCCGTTGCGCCAGTGGCACCCGTTGCACCCGTTGCACCCGTTGCACCCGTTGCACCCGTTGCACCCGTTGCACCCGTTGCGCCCGTTGCGCCAGTGGCACCCGTTGCGCCAGTTGCGCCAGTTGCGCCAGTTGCGCCAGTTGCACCAGTTGCGCCAGTTGCACCCGTTGCGCCAGTTGCACCAGTTGCGCCTGTGGCGCCCGTTGCGCCAGTGGCTCCTGTTGGTCCCGTGGCGCCGGTTACACCCGTCGCTCCATTGCAAACGAGGCTGACTTGTTTCTCGCCGTCATCGAGTACACCGTGCGAGTTCTTGTCGATCCCCGTCTCGATTTGCACACCGCCGAGCGGACGAACGCCTGCGGTCGACGCACCCGCAAAGGCAGCGGCTCCAATACCCCAACAGGGTAGCATCGTGTTCAACTTCACGACAGCCCCACGCAAGGCCGCACCTCGCTGCCCTCAGCGAATCTGCAATTTTGTGGCGAATGCTTCGAAATGCAGCGAAGCCGCGAGGTACTCGAGAGCACCCGCGGCTTCGCACTTTCGAGGTCGACCCGAGCGGTCGACTTCGACCGACTCTACACGACGGCTTCCGCCTTCTTCTTGTAGGTTCCCTTCGCGGCAATCGCGCCCTTTCCACCGAAGTACTTGCGGTCGAGCCACTCCGTGAAGGGCAACGCAACGTAAATGGAGGAATAGGTTCCCATGACGACGCCCATCACGAGTGTGAGAGCGAAGTCCTTGAGCGCGCCGGTTCCAAAGAAGAAGAACGAGAGCAAGCTGAATACCGTCGTTCCCGAGGCAAGGATGGTTCGACCGAGCATTTCCGAGATGCTCACGTTGATGAGCCCGACGAACGTAGCCCCGCGCAACCGTCCCAGGTTCTCACGCACACGGTCATAGACGATCACCGTATCGTTCACGGAGTACCCGACGATGGTCAGGATGGCCGCGACCGTCGACAGGTTGATCTCGCGCCCCATGATGATGAGGAGACCGATCGCCGAAACGGCGTCGTGAATCATAGCCACGACAGCGCCCGGTGCGAACCGGATGTCGAAGCGGAAAGCGATGTAGGTCATGATGAAAATGACCGAGATCGCGATCGCCTTGAGAGCGCTGTCACGAAGCTGAGCACCAGCTTTGGGTCCAATCCATTCGACGCGGAGGAGACTGTCCTCTTCGATACTTCCGGGAACCAGCTTCGCCTTGAGGGCGTCCATGAGCTGATCGCCCTTGCTCTTCAGTTGGATCTCGACCTTGTGCTCGCGGGCATTCTGAACGAAGGGGTTCGTTGCACCTTCGCGCAACTCTATCCCAGAAAGCCCGGCCATGCGCTCCTTGACCCAAGCGACGTCCGGCGTCTCGCGGAAACGAACGGTGATCTTGTCGCCACCTTGGCTGAACTTCACCTCCGTCGATTCACGTTCCGCCGTGCAGCCCTCGCCCTTGCCGAAGCACATGCGACTCTCGATGAGGTGTCGCTGCGCTTGCGAAAGGGTAGACACCGCCTCCACGCGAATGAGGTACCGCGAAGGAAGCTTCGGATCGGCGACACCGACCACATCGGCTTGGTGGAAACCCGCAGCACCGAGCGCAGCCCGAACGTCGGCCCCGCTCACCTTCTTGTGAAAACCGACCTCGATCTCGGTACCACCCTTGAAGTCGGTTCCAAGACGTGGACCCGGCGTAACGATGAGGACCAGAGCCCCAAGCGTCATCACCAAGCTCGCGAGGATGGCCCAGAAGCGGGCACCCATGAAGTCGTACAACTTATGAGACGGAAAGAGCTGCATGGCTTAACCTAAATCCAACTTCGCATCGCGAGACATGAAGCCGCGCGTCCAGAGGTCGAAGAGCACACGGGAAACGACGACACCGGTAAAGAGGCTCGCGGCCACACCAACGATGAGGGTGACGGCAAAGCCCTTGACGGGTCCGGTTCCGTATTGAGCCAAGACGACACCCGAGATGAGCGTCGTGATGTGGCCATCGAAGATGGCGGAAAAGGCGCGGTTGTACCCGATCTCGACCGCCGCTCGGGGGCTCTTTCCTTCCTTGATTTCCTCGCGAATACGCTCGTTGATGAGCACGTTCGCGTCGACGCCCATACCGACGGTAAGGGCCAACCCCATGATGCCTGGCAAGGTCATCGATGCTCCGAAGGAGGCAAGGATGGCCAGCTGCAAGAACATGTTGAGCAGTACGGCGACGTCGGCGATGAGCCCGGCGCGCTTGTAATAGAGGAACATGAACAAGAGCACCATACCGCTACCGAGCACGGCACCGTGGAAGCCGGACTTGATGGAGTCCGCACCCAGGGTCGGACCGATGCGCTGCTCATTCGAGGGGGTGATCGGAGCCGGCAATGCACCGGATCGGAGAACCAGCTCGAGCTTGCGTGAATCCTTGAGCTGAACCTCCGGATCCCCCGAGCCCATCGTGATCTGTGCGTGGCCACCGGGAATGCGCGTCTGGATGACCGGCGCACTCTCGATGCGATTGTCGAGGATGATCGCGAACCTACGCTTGATGTTGGCGCCGGTGATCTGCTCGAAGATACGACCACCCTGGTCGGTGAACGTCAGCGCGACGTGCCAACCACCAAGGCCACCACCGCTCTGATCGGGCATCGACACGGCGTCACGGATCATGTCGCCAGAGATGTCCGCACGCGAGCGGAGCAGGAACGTGCGATAGCCCGCCTCCGTCTCCTTCATCGTGTCGGGATCGGTCTCGCGCATGAGCTGGAAGCCCACTTCGCGATCGGGCAACATCGGGAGCGTCGCAACCCACTCACGGAGACGGCGGAGAGTCGCCTTCGACTCTTCCTTCTCCTTACGCGGCAAATAGGCGAAGGTGTTCGTCTTCGTCTTTTGCTCCCCACTGTCGTCGAGACCGACGGGAGCCACTTCCTGACGGAACTCGAGGCCCTCGGGTAGGGTCTCTGGCTTCGCCGTCTTCGCGACGGGACCGAAGAAGTCCTGATCGTCGTCGAGGATCTTGAACTCGAGGCGCGCGGTCTGGCTGATGATCTCCCGAATGTTGTCGAAGTCTGCCTGTCGGTTGCCCGGCACCTCGACGATGATGTCCTCGTCGCGGGTGCTCACTGCCGCTTCGCGGAGACCGAGCTCGTCGACGCGTCGGAGAATGATCTCGCGAGCTTGCCCGACGGCGCTATCGCGAATGGCCGTTTCGGCACGGTCTCGAATCGAGAAGGTCAGGTTCCGTTGGTCGGGGCTGCGCGTGTAGCTCAGATCGGCTTGAAAGTTGGCAATGAAGCGCGCGTCGATCTTGCCGGGATCGGCTCCGGGCTTCACCGCTAGGCGAATGACGTTCGTCTCGCTGCGCGGGGCCTCGATCTCCACCTTCTCACGAAGCTTCTCGTAGGTCGCTTCGCTTGGGCGGTCGCTGCCCGTATGGAGACCATAGACCTTCGCCAGCTCGACCTTCATGTCCTCGTAGTAACGATCGCGCTTGTCCTTGATCGCCTCTTCTACGTCGACGCTGTAGACGAGTCGCAAACCACCGCTCAAGTCGAGACCCTTGGTCAGGCGGAACTTGATGCGCTGTTCCACCCAACGAGGACAAGGGACTTTCCCGTCACTCATGACGTCGAGGCTGGGCCACAGCACGAGGAAGCCCGTCAATGCGACGACGAGGGTGAGCCCAGCCCGCGCGCTCCAACCCGCGTCGATGAACTTCGCGGCGATGATGGCCATCCACAGCATGAGCAGGCCGAAAGACGCCATGGGCCAAAAGGCATCGTAGTGCGCCGCGATGCCCGCAGCGGCAGCGCACAATGCGGCGGTCCACATTCCCGCGCGCTTGGGTTTTCGTAATAGTCCCGCAACAATCCAAAGGATTGCGAAGGCCCCGAAGGTAATTGACAAGACGTTGTTGACCACTTCGACCCGCCCTATTTGGTTGCCGCGACGGTTCCGTCGCCCCCGTCCTTACCGGAAATCGCCGTGCGCAAGACCTCGATCTTGACGCCAGACGCAATCTCCACCTTCGCAGTGCGCTCCCCCATCTCCACCAGCTTGCCGATGAGACCACTCTGCAAGAGCACGCGATCTCCCTTTTGAAGGGACGCGAGTGCTGCTGCTTGCTTTTTGCTCTGCGAGCGCGAGCTCCACATGAGCAGAATCACCATGGGAATGAGGATGAGCACGGGCAGCAGCCCCATGAAGGCACTCCCGGCAGGCGGCGCGTGAGGCGCGTCATGCCCTGCGGGCGCTGCGGTCTGCGAAGTCGTCTGGGAAGGCCCGGAAGGACGACCCGGTGCGGGAGGAACGGCTTGAAAAAAGGATGCTGCCGAGGCCACAGTGGGGATTCTTTCAGACACCTTCGCGGACGAGTGATCCCCCGCTGGTGTCGAACATTGCTTCGGGAAGGCAACGAAGACTCCGCTGCTTCACCCTTCCCGTGGACGAGGCGAACCGCGCGGACCCTCTCGAGCGAACGAGAGGGCCGGCGGCCTATACCGGCTTTATTGCACCCGTGCAAGGAGCAGCTCCGACGGAAAGTTCATCAACCTTCCTTGACAGATGGGGTGCTGAGTTGTACTTGATGGCCCCCTGCGATCCGACGAATCGAATCAGCCGGCCCTCAGCGGCCAAATCCCCCCACAGGCGCGTAGCTCAGTGGTAGAGCATTACCTTGACACGGTAGGGGTCGTTGGTTCAATCCCAATCGCGCCTACAAGTGCTGATTCGATTGTTCGGATCCAGGGAGTTTCCCGGCAACGGGGAGATCACGTGGGGCCTTCCTTCATGACGAAGTTGTCTTGATGAAGTGCTCGGCGTGCCTTCGTTGGGGCCGTGACTTGGGCTGCGTGGTGGAGCAGAAGCCCACCACGGTCGTTGGCTCGAGCGCGTGCTGCGCTGACCGGAATCCTTCGTTGCGCATTGGCGTCACGAGATCACGTATCGTCTCATACCGAGGAGCAAGTCGATAGCTATGGCGATGGGCCGTCGTTTCAGTCGGGAGCCGCGTGGACCACAGGTCCGCATCAACCACCGCATCCGCGTCCCCGAAGTCCGCGTCGTTGGACCGGATGGTTCGAACTGGGGCGTCCTTGCAACGGACGAAGCCCTTCGCCGTGCGCAGGAGGCGGGGTTCGATCTCGTCGAGGTCAACCCGAAAGCCAGTCCTCCCGTTTGCAAGATCCTCGATTTCGGCAAATTCAAGTACGAGGAAAAGAAGAAGCAACGGGAAGCCAAGAAGAAGCAGTCCGTCGTCGAGGTCAAGGGAATCAAGCTCCGTCCGAAGACGGACGATCACGACTTGATGGTGAAGACCCGCGCGGCGCGGCGCTTCCTCGAGGCGGGTAACAAGGTGAAGTTCACGTGCCGCTTCCGCGGCCGCGAGATCACTCACCCCGAGGTGGCCTACCACCAGTTCGAAGCCATCCTCTCCAAGCTGGACGATCTCGCCAACGTGGAACAGCGACCCACGATGGAAGGTCGCGCGATGGCCGTCATCGTTTCGCCGAAGCCGCAAGTGCTTCAGCGCCTCGCCCAGGAACGAATTCAGCGCGAGAAGGCGGCTCAGCGTGCCGCCGAAAAGGGCGCACCGCTTCCGAAGCCCGTCGAGTCGGAAGAGGACTTGGACGAAGAGTTGCACGATCCGGACGATGACGATGACGACGACGATGATGACGGCGACGATGACGACGGTGACGATGACGACACCGACGAGGTTGCCGCGGACGAGAAGTAATCTCGACCAAGGGGATCGCCCGGCTGAGCATGCAGCGCGTGCCCGCCGGTGAGGTTCACCGCCGAAGCGCGTTTGGGCCGATGGCATTCGCCGTCGGCCCTTCGTGTTTTGTCTGGCTCCCGCGCAAACGGAAACTCACGCCGCAAGAAGGTGGGCCCCGAGACGGCGCTCGAACCACCGACGTTCGTCGCGCCGCGATGCAACGACACAATCCGTCATCGCGACGCTCCCGCGATGCAACGGCGCAATCCGTCATCGCGACGCTCCCGCGATGCAACGACACAATCCGTCATCGCGGGAGCCCGGCCAACTGCAATGTCAGCGACCGTGCAGCGCCTTGTGCGCTATCCCCTTCGAACCAAAGGCTCCCGATACGTACAGACCAGCGACGAGAAGACCAATGACGAGAAGAACGATGGCGATGATGAAGCCCGTTCGCTTCGGCTTGGGCGCAACGGCGTCGAGCGCCGGGCGAGACGAGTGCGGCTTCGCGAAGGCCGCTTGAGCACCAGGCGAGACGACGACGGGCGCGTCCTCCTCGAGGGCGGCGAGATTGCCAATCTCGATGGAGCTTCCTTCAGAGGTGTTTCCGAGAGTATCCGTCGAGCCCAGGCTGAGCTCACCAATGTCACTCGCCCAAGTCTGATTCTCGAAACTGCCCAATGAGATCGGCGTGCCGCGCGCGTCGAACATGGTCGACGTCTCTCGCCCCTTCTCGATCGAGGTGAACTCGAAGAGGGCTTCTTCGATGAGGGTGCCAATGAGCGTCCCACGATCGCGAAGTTTCTCGGCGCGACTGTTGTCGCGTTGAGTAACGACTGGAGCCAGCAAATCGGCGATGTCGAAGGACGATGCCGCTCGCCCGGCACGATACATGAGCTCGCTCAGATCCCTGCCCAAGTCACGTGCGGATTGATAACGCTGCTCGGGATCGCGAGCGAGCACCTTTGCAAGGACCGCCTCGACGTCCCGATTGCAGAACGGATTGAACTTGGAGATCGGCGGGATGTTCGCCGCTTGCACCTGACGCACCGTCTCGAGATCGGTCTCGCCGAGGAACAAACGACGACCTGCGAGCATTTCCCAGAGGATGATCCCGACGGCAAACACGTCCGTCCGAAGATCGACGGAACGACCATAAGCAGCCTCGGGAGAGAGATAGCCGAACTTGCCTTTGATGATCCCAGGTTCGCTCTTCTCGAGCTGGCTGTTGGCTTTCGCGAGACCAAAGTCCACGATCTTGACCTCGCCGTACCGTGTGATGAGCACGTTCGGCGGCGACATGTCGCGATGGACGATGTGGAGATCTCTGCCTTTGGAATCCTTCGCCGTGTGTGCGTACTCGAGACCTTCGCAAATCTTGAGGCAGATGAGACAAGCCTCTTGCAGCGGAAAGGGTTTGTTCTGCTTACGTTGATGCTCGATCAGCCCTTTGAGATCCGCGCCGTCCACGTACTCCATGACGATGAAGAACGTGTTGTCGCCGACACCGATGTCGAACACTTGGACGCAATTCGAATGCGACAGGTGCGCGCTCAGGCGCGCTTCGTCCAAGAACATCCCGATGAATTGCTTCTTCTCGGCGAGATGCGGCAAAACGCGCTTGATCGCGACGGTCTTCTTGAACCCTTCGACGCCGGCGCTCTCGGCTCGAAAGACTTCTGCCATGCCCCCTGCGGCTATCCTATTGAGGACTCGGTAGCGCTGCTGGTTTAATGCCATGTCGTTTCTGTCCAGACCGGGCCGCGGTGGCCAGGGCTCACCCGAGCCTAGGCCTCGGAGGAATGTTGGGTCAAGGGATGCTGGGCATTGTCCTTGACCAGCTGGGGGCCATCGGGTGATACCCGTCTGCAACATGAGCGACGAGCATTCCGATCCTCAGGCCTCATCTCCGCACGCGTCGAGCCCGACGGAGAGCATCCCGCCACCCGAAGAACCGAGAACGCCTGCGTGGCTCTCCTTGGTCGGACTAGCCATGTTCATCGTGCTCGCGGGTTGGCTCGCCGTGCGTTGCGGAGCCGAAGGGCGGACCGCACCCGAGACGCAAGCATCGGCGACGCCTTCCGCTCAGCCGGTTACGCAGTAATCATGAGCGGCTGGGAGGCCTAGACGAAATTCGACACTGTGGCGTTGAATTTACTCGCCAGCGTCCGATTCTCGGCTATCGTCTCGCACCCGTTTGGGGCTGTAGCTCAGCTGGGAGAGCGCCGCACTGGCAGTGCGGAGGTCTGGGGTTCGATCCCCCACAGCTCCACAAATTCACGACCGTGACCCGTGTAAAGGTCGCGTTTCCGTAGCCAAACGCAACCGAGGAGCCCTCGGCGTGCGGTACGAAACGTAGCTCTCGACGTGAGAACGACGCGACCCTTCCGGCAACCAAGCAAGCGAAGATGCGCTCGACGCAGATGACGTTGGCAGTTGGTCCTCACTTCAAAGGAAGTGGCGCAGGCGATCCCCTATCCCATCGAGGGCGAAACCTCGTTTCCGAGGGCGGAAACCAAGCGCAATTGCGGGTCAGCAGCACCGCGCAATGGCGCGCGCAGCGAGCTCGATCGATGCCGTGGACGGGTCGTGTCTTCGTCCTTGGACTCGCCATCGCAAGTCCTGCCATCGCCAACGACGCGACTGACCGCGCGCCGCTCGTTTCTTCGTCGCGAGCCGACGACGCGACTGACCGCGCGCCGCTCGTTTCTTCGTCGCGAGCCGACGACGCGACTGACCGCGCGCCGCTCGTTTCTTCGTCGCGAGCCGACGACGGGATCGACGTCACCCTACCGCCAGGCGTCTCTGCCCATCCCTATCGGATCTTGCTCACGTCCGCCGCGGTTCTCGGCCTTGGCACGGCGTGGTACTTGGTCGACGATCGCAATGTCCTCGACTGGGACAAGCCCAGTCTGAAAAGCCGGCTCACCGGTTCTTCGTGGCGCTACGACAACAACTACTTTGGGATGAATTTCGTCCTTCATCCCTTGTTTGGCGCGGCGACCTACGCCGCCGCACGCGACAGCCATGCGAGCGTCGCATCGAGCTTCCTCGTGTCCCTCGGCACCTCGATGGCGTGGGAATTCGTCATCGAATACAACGAGCGCGTCAGCATCAACGACGTGCTCGTGACGCCAATTGGCGGAGCCGCTCTCGGCGAATTCGCGCATAAACTCGGTTACTATCTCAGCAGCGCCCCGAGTCGGCGTCCGAGCCGCAGCGGGCTCTCGTGGACGCTCACGCCTTACACTCGGATCATGGAGCTCGGCTGCGATGACGAGCCGCGACGCCTTCATCCCGTCGACTCGCTCGGTTACGCATCGGGCCTCTGGCACGAGTTTGCCACCGATTATGGTGTGTCGGGCCTCGAGCGAGAGGATGGCTCGTCCCTCGTCCTTCATCGGTTCCGCGCGTCGGGCGTCTTCCGTGCATTTCCGGGATACCTGAGTCCTGGAAGCTACTCGCGATGGTTCCACCAGGCCGACGTCAGCCGCTTGGAGCTCCTCGTCGACACCAGTACCAAAGGCACGGGCTTCTCCATCGAAACCGACTCGACGCTCGTCGGATATGCGTATCAAAACCTCTCCGTAAACGGAGAAGGGCATTCTCACGCAGTGGGGATCGCCGTTGGGTATTCCTATCAGAGCAGCCTTGCAAAAGGCGAGGACGAACGTCGCGCTTGGGTTGGCTTGCCCGGCGTGGCAACGGACTTCTACTGGGCAGGCGCGGGGCTCTCGTCCACCTTCGAACTCCGTGCATTCCCAGTCTTCGCAGGCGTCAGTTCCCCCGCATTCAGCCGATTCCTGTCGGATCGCGACGGGGTTCGATCGAAGACGGTCCTCGATCGCGAGGGATACTTTTATGGCTGGGGCTTCGCTGGCCAGGCTCGTGCGCGGCAACGCTTCGGTATACTGAATAACGACGTTTCGTTGCGAGCGGAATCCGTATGGTCCGACGAGGGACTCGATCGAGATCAAGAATCCGTCACCGAGGACACGAAAGCATCAGACGTGCGAGCCAGTCTTTCCCTTCGCACCTGGCTCGATTTTGGCCGTTCCTTCGTTGCTGGAATCGAAGGTTCTTCAACGCTTCGTGTGTCGAAAGCGGGACCCACGAACCTCAGGCTTCGGCAAAATATCGCAGGGGTTTGGCTAGGATCGCGGTTCTAGTCATCGCTGACTCAGCCATATGACATCGAAGTCATAGCCCATCTTGCTTGCGGGACCTCGGTAAATATACTAATTTGCAGCGAAATTGGATCTTGTTGTTGCTTTCCTTAGGTGCTACTTGGCGGCCGTAATTGCCGTTAATAACGGCACCTGATCGCTTATCGGGGTGTATGCATGTCCAACTTGAGAATCGTCACGGCGAAGGCAAAAGTTGCCGAAAATCCCCTCGAGTCTGTCTTAGGTGCCGTTCGCGAATCCTTGATCACTCAGGCTGAAGCCGTCGCCAAGTTGGCGACGCGCGTGAGTGATGATTTCACGAGAGCGCTCGGTCTCATCATCCAGTGCAAGGGGCGACTCATCGTCTGCGGCATTGGCAAATCGGGTCTCATCGGACGCAAGATCGCGGCAACGTTCGCGTGTTCCGGCACACCGTCCTTCTTCCTCCATCCAGCCGAGGCCGCGCACGGGGATCTCGGGATGATCACCGCGCAGGACGTGATGATGCTCATCTCGAACAGCGGCGAGACGGGCGAAATCGTCCGGCTTTTGCCCTTCCTGCAGGAGCAGGCAATCCCCCTCATCGCCCTCGTCGGGCGACCCGATTCGTCCATGGGGCGAGCCGCTGACGCGGTCATCGACATCTCCGTCGATCGCGAAGCGTGCCCCCACAATCTCGTTCCCACGACATCTGCCATGACCACTCTCGCCATGGGTGACGCCCTGGCCATGGCCGCGATGCGGGTCCGTGATTTCAGCGCGGACGACTTCGGCAAGTTTCATCCCGGTGGCTCCCTCGGGCGCAGGCTGAACAGCCGCGTCCGAGACATCATGCAGTCCAATCCGCTCCCGCTCGTGCTGGAGTCGACACCCGTCTCGGAGATGCTCATGTGCATGACGAGCGGTCGATGCGGGCTGGTGGTCGTGACGAACGAGAACCGCCAGCTGCGCGGCATCGTCACGGACGGGGATCTGCGACGGGCGCTGCAGTCGAACAAGGATCTGCTCCACCGCAAGGTGAGCGAGATCATGACGACTCAGCCCGTTGCCATTCACGAGTCAGCGTCCGTGCGTGAAGCCGACGAACGCATGCGTCGACTCCGAATCAAGGCGCTCGTCGTCGTGAACGACGACAATCAAGTTTGCGGGATCGTGGAGATCTTCCACTCGAGCTAGACCCGCCTTCGCGCCTCGACGTAGGCCCAGGCTCGCCTCCCCTTTGCCGGAAATGGATCCGGAAAATGCGGGGCGAGCCGACCCGAGTTCCCGGGGTCGCCGGAACCCCCGAACGTGCTAATCAGCCCCCGTGCTTCGTGGCTCGATGGTTCAGCTTCAGGTCGTTTACGCGCTCATCCTGCGCGAGACCCGCACGCGTTTCGGCACGCACCGGCTCGGTTACGTTTGGGCCTTGTGTGAGCCGGTCATCTTCATCGCGACCTTTGCTGCGATGTACCTCGTGATCGGCAGACTGGTGCCCTGGGGACTCGACGTGGTGCCCTTCCTCACGACGGGCTTCGTTCCCTTCGGGCTCTTTCGCGAATCCGCGAACCGCTCACTGAACGCCATCAGCTCCAATCGGGGCTTGTTGTTCTACCCGCAGGTGCGTCCGCTCGATCTCGTACTCGCAAGAGTCATCCTGGAGTTCGCGACACACTTCATCGTGTTCTGCCTCATCATGGGGACGCTCTGCATTTACGAATGGCGCATCCCCGACGTCGAATCTCCTCAAGAATCCTCGTCGGGCTCACCTTGGCCTTCGGCCTCGGAGCGTCCCTCGGGCTCATCATGTGCAGCCTGAGCGTTTTTAGCCCGACCTTCGAGCGTCTGCTCGGCCCCAGCTTGCGGCCATTGTTCTGGGCATCGGGCTTGTTCTACGCCCCCTCGACGGTACCGCCGGCAGCTCGCGAGCTACTGCTCTACAATCCGATGGTGCACGTCATCGAGCTGGTTCGCGATGGTTGGTTCGAGCGTTACTCACCTGCGGAAATCGGCGTCACCTACCCGCTGCTCTGGATCGCCGCGCTCCTCCTCGCCGGGCTCGGTCTCGAGCGGGTCGCACGTCGGCGGATTCAGCTCACATGATCGAACTGGTCGACATCACCAAGGCCTACCGGATGCGGAGCGGCCACAACGTGGTCCTGAACCGCGTCAATTTCCGCTTCACCGCCGGCTCGAATACCGGGATCTTGGGACGGAATGGTGCCGGAAAGTCGACACTTCTCCGAATCCTCTCCGGCGCGGAGCAACCCGACGCAGGTCACCTGGTGCGCCGGGGCAGAGTGTCCTGGCCCATCGGGTTTTCCGGAGGGTTCAGCCCGTCCCTCACTGGCCACGAGAACTCACGGTTCGTCGCGAGACTCTACGGCGCCGATCTCGAATCGGGTCTGCGGCTTTGCGTACGACTTCTCCGAGCTCGGTGACTACTTCGACATGCCCGTACGCACCTACTCGTCGGGTATGCGAGCGCGCCTCGCGTTCGCCCTGAGCATGGCCATCGATTTCGACGTGTACCTGGTGGACGAGGTGACCGCCGTCGGCGACTCGACGTTCCAGCAGAAGTGCCGCCAAGCCTTCGCCGAGCGGCGGGGCCACTCCTCGGTGATCATCGTGTCCCACGATCTTCGCACGATTCAGAGCTATGCCGATCGCTGCGCCGTCTTGCACCGCGGCAATCTCATCGCATTCGACAACGTAGCGGACGCCGCTCGTTTTTACCAAAGCTGAACCGATATGAGTGCTTCCGAAAACTTGCGCGTGGCCCCGACCCTGCCGTCCTCGACCAATCTGATCCCGACGGCCGTCGTCAATCCCGTGCCATCGACCGAGAGCACGTCGAGCCCCGAGCCGCCGCCGCAGCAGACCCAAGCTGCTGCCGCAAATCCAGTCGCGACTCAAGCCAGCGTTCCAAGCAAGGATCCAAGTAAGGATCCGGGCAAAGCGCCGAGCCCGAAGCCATTCGTCCTGAGTCCTCCAGAATCCGCATCCGTATTGAAGGAACTGCGACGGCAGCGAGCGAAGAAGCTCCTGCAGCGCATCCTGTTTCTGGTCGTGCTCCCGACGATACTCTCCGCCATCTACTTCGGATTCTTTGCAACCAACGAGTACGAATCGGAGTGCGTCTTCGTGATCGAGCGCCGAAGCACCGACGCGCCAGGACTCGAAGGGCCCACGCAGACCGGCAGCAGCAGCCGCCACGACAGCGCAAGCACACGCGACCTCGGCAAGGACTCGGGCGGCAACGTCGCCCGCGAAGAAGCTCTGCTCGCCAAGGATTTCATCCTATCGAGCGAGATGGTCGACGTCTTGGATCGAAGGCTACGAATCCTCGCGCACTATCGCGACGGTCGCATCGATTGGTTGTCGCGGTTACCTGCGTCGAGCAGCCGCGAACAATCCCACGACTACTATCTGAAGCGACTCAGCGTCAATCACGACCCTGCTGCCTCGACGCTGACGGTTCGCTTTCGCGCCTTCGAAGGACCGCTCGCGCGTCGCGCCCTCGAGACCATTCTCGAAACCACCGAGCAGCGTTTGAACGCCCTCGGGGCGCGTGCGCTCGAGGATCGCCTCAACCTCGCGGAACGTGAGCTCGCCCGCGCCAAAGCCCAATTGGACGAATTCGAGCCCGCAACGCTGGCCCCACAGCCGCCGCCCCCACCGCGTTCGCGAGACGCCGCTGCCCAAGGCGAGACCGACAAAGACCCTCGCCACAAGGCCCGCCTCATGCTCCTCGAGGAACGCGCGGAGCATCTCGTCCGAGCCGAGGAACGCGTCCAGCACCTAAAAGACGAGCTCAAGGGCCAGAGCCGCTACGTGGCTCGCGTCGCGGGACCGTCGGTGCCCGACGAAGCCCGCTATCCGCGCCGTGGTCGCGCCGTGCTGACCACCTTCTTGCTCAGCATCGTCGGCATGGGGATTCTCTCACTGCTCTTCTCGGCAATCCGCGAGCACACGAACCTATAGGCCACGGAGCCGCCTCGCGGGTCCGTGCATCGACTCGGCAACGCCTTCGTTGGCGACCCGCGCGCTCCTCGGGCGGGGCGGTGGCCCGACGCGCGGGTAGCATGGCGCAGCCGCGTACGAAGACTGGCCGGGAGTGCCGGGCTCTGGTAGCCCTCGACGCGCCCCAGCCCCCGACCACCATCGGCAGGCGCCCAAGCCAGGACCGCTCGTGAATTTCCTTGGACGAAACGTCGATCACCGCACCCCGTTCTTCCTCATCGCTGGCCCCTGCGTGGTCGAACCGGGATCGTTTCTCGTCGACGTGGCAGGCACGCTGAAGGACATCGCGGATCGCCTCGGACTCTTCTTCGTCTTCAAGGCGAGCTACGACAAAGCCAACCGCAGTTCTTCGAAGTCCTACCGTGGCCTCGGCATCGAGACGGGCCTCAAGCTCCTCGGCGAGGTCAAGCGACAAGTCGGCGTGCCGGTGCTCACGGACGTCCACGAGTATACGCCCCTCGAAGAGGTCGCGAGCGTCGTCGACGTGCTGCAGACTCCCGCGTTCCTCGCTCGACAAACCGACTTCATTCAGAACGTCGCGCGCCAGGGCAAACCCGTGAACGTCAAGAAGGGGCAGTTCATGGCGCCTTGGGACATGACTCACGTCGTGGACAAATGCCGAGAAGTCGGCAACGACCAGATCCTGCTCTGCGACCGCGGCACGAGTTTCGGATACAACACGCTCATCTCGGACATGCGCGGCCTCGCAGTGATGCGCAAGACGGGGTGTCCCGTCGTGTACGACGCGACGCATTCGGTGCAACAACCCGGCGGACTCGGAAACGTCTCCGGTGGGCAACGCGAGATGGTGCCCGTTCTCGCGCGAGCCGCCATGGCCGCAGGCGTCTCCGGATTGTTCATGGAAACCCATCCCGATCCGGATCGCGCCCCGAGTGATGGTCCCAACATGTGGCCTACGGGACGTTTGGAAGCGCTCCTTCGGACGCTGCTCGAGATCGAACAGAGTCGCCAAAGCGAGCCCTTACGCCGAAGACGAAATGCTCTAATCATGGCAATACGAACCGTTCGTGAGCTCGTCGGAAATCGCCCGCAAAATCCGTCTCCTCGTCCTCGACGTCGACGGCGTGCTCAGCCCTCCCTCGTTGTGGTTCACCGAAAACGGCGAAACACTGAAGCCCTTCGACGTCCGCGACGGACTCGGCCTCCGTCTGCTCATCGATTCGGGGATCGACGTCGCGGTCATCACCGCACGCACGTCGACGCCCCTCGAACGGCGCATGAAGGATCTCGGTATCGAGCACTTCTATGCGAAGCGCTCGAACAAGCTCGCGACACTTCGGGAGCTCGCCGAAAAGCTCGGGATCTCCCTCGCCGAGATCTGCTTCGTCGGTGACGATCTCTTCGACGTGCCCTGCTTGAGAGAGGTTGGTCTGCCCGTCGCGGTAAAGGACGCGCGGGAGTGTGCGCGAGAACTCGCGCAATACGTCACGGCGAACCCGGGTGGCAATGGCGCCGTTCGCGACGTCGCGGATTTGCTCCTCGACGCACAGATCGGACTTCACACCGTTCACGAACGCTTCCTTTCGGGCGAGTACCGTCGCGCCGAAGTCGCGACGCAAAGAACAAACGAAGCCGCGATCCCGGATTACACGGTCGTCATCCCCGCGCGCTACGCCTCCACGCGTCTCCCGGGCAAACCCCTGATTCCCCTCGCCGGCAAGCCCATGATCGTGCGGGTCTGCGAGAACGCGTCGCGAAGCCTGGCCTCGCGCGTGTGCGTCGCCACCGACGACGAGCGGATCCGCGATGTGGTCGAGGCCGCCGGATTCACGGCCCTCATGACCTCGAAGGATCACGCGTCGGGCACCGATCGTCTGGCGGAGGTGGTAACCAAGCTCCAACTGTCGCCATCGCACATCGTCGTCAACGTCCAAGGCGACGAGCCGCTGCTCGAGCCGGGCCTCATCGATGCAATGGCAAAGGCGCTCCACCAGCATCCCCAAGCGGGGATCGCCACGCTCGCGACGCCCGTTCATACGGCGCAAGAATCTCTTCGATCCGAACGTGGTGAAGGTCGTGCTCTCGTCCCAAGGCTTCGCCATGTACTTCAGCCGAGCTCCCATCCCGTGGGTCCGCGGCAAGTTCACGCCGAATCAGCCAGCGAGCGCGCTCCCCCAAGGCGTTCCGTTCCTGAGGCACGTCGGGCTCTACGCGTATCGCGCAGGCACCATTCTCGAGATCGCGAAGACGGCTCCCCAAGCCGTGGAGTCCGCGGAAAGTCTCGAGCAGTTGCGAGCGCAATGGCTCGGCATCCGAATCCACGTGACAATCACCGAAACCCCGCCGGGGCACGGCGTCGACACGGAAGAAGACGTTCATCGCGTGGAGGCGCTCCTCGCCGAACGGATCACGATCCCCGCGGCACATTCCGACGCGAGTTCCCGTTCGCTTGCGCCCGGGCAAGATCGGAAATGCCTGAGTTCTCCAACGGGTCCGAGTCCTTCGATACGGTTGCGGTCTTTGGGCATTGGCTTGCGCGACTGCTCGAAGCGGCGCCCCCGGAGACCGTCGACGATTCGAGTCTCCTTTCGGACCTGCGCTCGATCCCTCGGCACGTCCTCGAGCGACCCGCAGCGAGGGATGCATCACGCGTCGACGCGGTGCTCGGCGTCGGCACTGGGCCCCTCGCGGACGATGCGCGAGCGTACGCGACGAAACACGGCAAGCGCTTCGTTCCCGTGGAGCCCGCATTCTTCGGGAGCATCTCGAAGGGAAAGCGAGTGCGCCCGTGTGGATTCGTTCTTGGGCCTTCGAACGGCGCCCCACGCGAACGTGGCGCCGCGCTCAGCCGAGAACCGTCGCTCATCGAAGCCTGGCTCGAGTCCGAGCAATCGCTATTTACCACGGAATTGTGCGAGCGCGCGGCTTCCCTCAGGCGATTCATCGTCGAGCAGCGACTGTCACGCGTCACCGACGCGCTCGCCTTTCCGGAGCCCTTCTCCCGTGAGTGCGCGAGCAATCCCGTCGTCGTGGTCTTACCGGAGCTCGACTCCGGCACGAAGGGATCCGTTGCGCGCGACGAGTTCGAGCGTCTGCTCACTCGCGCACGAGAGGATCACCCGAACTCGCCCGTGTGGATCCTTCGCGACTTCGAGCCCTTGGCCCGCTGCCGGCGAACACTCGAGCTTCCCCGTTCGCAGTCCCACGCACGCGAACTTCCGTCGAACGTCTGCCGCGGAAAGCTCCTCGATTGCGCGAAGCACGTCTACACGGTCGCCTCGCCCTTTGGGTTCGAAGCCTTGCTCCGCGGAGTGCCCGTCACCGTTCTCGGGCGTCCGTTCTACGCTGGTTGGGGCCTCACGACGGATCTCAATCCGACGTGGAGGCGCACCTCGACGCGCAGTCTCGACGAGCTCGTAGCCGCGGCGCTGATACTTGCGCCAATTTACGTCAATCCCGTCACCGAGCGACGGACGTCTCCCGAGGCAATGCTCTCGTATCTGGCGCTCCAACGACGTCGCTACGTGGAAAACCGTGGCCACTTCGTTTGCGTCGGATTCTCCTTCTGGAAGAAAGCCATTCTCCGGCGCTACCTCGAGTCGCCCGACAATCGCATCGAGTTCGTCCGCGACGCGCGAGCCCTCAAAAGCACGACCATCGACGAAAGTACGCGTCTGGTCGTCTGGGCAAGTCGACCACACGAGCCAGTTCGTCGACTTGCGGAGGAGCGCAAACTCGAGCTGCTACGCGTCGAGGATGGCTTTTTGCGGTCGGTGGGGCTCGGCTCCGATTGGGCCGCGCCGGGCTCCCTGGTCTTCGACGATTTGGGGATCTATTACGATCCGTCGCGCCCGAGTCGCCTCGAACGACTGCTTGCCGAAACCGACTTTTCCGAAGCGGATTTGAAGGCGGCAGAGCGTCTGCGACAGGCAATCTTGTCCTTACGGATCAGCAAGTACAACACACACGGGGATCGCAGCTTCGTTCCCGCGGCGAAACCGGGGCGCCCCGTCGTGCTCGTGCCAGGTCAAGTCGCCGACGATGCTTCCGTGAGGCTCGGGGGTGCCACCGTGGGTGGGGTACGTGAACTGCTCGTGGCCGTTCGCGAGCTCGAACCCAACGCACACATCGTTTACAAGCCGCATCCCGACGTGCTCAGTGGCAATCGTAAAGGCCTCGTCGACGAAGGGCTGGGAACTTGGTTCGACGAGCTCGTCCTCGACGTCCCGATTGCTCGATGCCTCAACGTCGTCGACCGCGTTCACACCATGAGCTCCTTGGTTGGATTCGAGGCACTACTCCGAGAAATCCCAGTGGTGTGTCACGGCAAACCGTTCTACTCGGGTTGGGGACTCACACGAGACCTGTACCCGCAGGAACGCCGCGACAGAAACCTGACGCTTCCCATGCTGGTCGCTGCTGTGCTGCTCCTTTACCCACGTTATTATCACTTCCCAACGGCGAGCTTCTGCAGCGCCGCTCAAATGGCGTCGGCCATCGCACGTTCGCAACGAACGCAGGTGCCACGCAAACGTCGACCCAAGTTGCTGAGGCGTCTCGACAGTCTACTGCAACTGGCAAAGGACATCAGCCATGCTGGCTAGGTACGCAGGCAAACGAATCCTCATGCTCCAAGGACCCAACGGGTGGTTCTTCAGACGCGTGGCGAAGCGCCTGGTCCGGCTGGGCGCGACCGTGACCAAGGTCAACTTCAATCCAGCGGATTCGCTCTTCTTCTCGGGACCGAACGTCATCACGTACCGCGACGGGCTCGAGGCTTGGCCCGATGCTTTCGAAAGCATCGTCCGCGAGCGAAACATCGAAGCAGTTCTTCTATTCGGCGATTGTCGTCCGTATCATCGTGCCGCGATGGACCGCGCCGAAGTCCTCGGCGTCGAAGTCGCCGTGTTCGAAGAGGGCTATCTGAGACCGAACTACGTGACCCTCGAGGTCGGCGGGGTAAACGGGAAATCGAAGCTCCCTCGCGATCCCGAGTTCTATCGCGCCATCTCCCTCGAACCAACGCTTCCGAAGGCGCACCCGGTCGGCAACGTGATGCCCGAGGCGACCTTCGTCACGATCCTGAACAGCTTGGCTTGTACCCTGTTCGGCTTTCGCTATCCAAAGTACCGACATCATCGCGATGTCAACACGTGGAAACAGTGTGCACTCTGGGCACGTGGACTCTACCGTAAGCAGCTCTACAAGTGGCGCGACCGCGAGATCTCGAGACGTATCCTCGAACAGCGAATGGAGCCCTACTTTCTCGTCGCCTTGCAGGTTCACCTGGATTCACAGATGAACTATTGCAAATTTGGTGACATCGAAGAATTCATCACCGAGGTGGTCGAGTCCTTCGCTCGACACGCTCCGAAGGACAATCGGCTCCTCGTCAAGCATCATCCGTTCGATCGTCCCTACCGTGACTACACGGTTCTCGTCGATGAGTTGCGGCGACGATTCGACCTAGGTGACCGACTCGTTTACGTCGACGTCATTCCACTCCCGCCGGCATTGAAGCTCGCGCGAGGCACCATCGTCATCAACAGCACGGTCGGACTCTCGTCCGTGCAGTTCGGAACACCGACGAAATGTCTCGGTGACGCCGTGTACGACATTTCTGGACTGACACACCAGGGTAGTCTTGCGGATTTTTGGCAAAATCCAGGCACCGTGGATCGCGAACTTTACGCGCGTTTCCGGCACTATCTCAGGACGACCAATCAGCTCAATGGCAGTGTCTGGACGGATCTGTTCGACGGATCTTGACGGCGCACGAATGTTTCGGGAAAACCGACTGCCGACGCTAATTTTGCGCACCCTAAAGTCCTTCCCGCGGGAACGACCGGGTAATCCAGGCATTTTGGCTATTTCGTCGCGCAAAACGCGGTGCTCGGGCCGCATTGCACATCGACGATGAGCCACGTAGACTGCCCCTGCTTCGCGGTCGAACTCGATCAAAAGGTGATCGACTCGCACCCCCGAACGATGCTCGAAGATCTCCTTCGAGGAAGGTCAAGAAGGTCAACGATGCCCCTAGTTGCAATGCGCCAGCTCCTGGATCACGCCGCCGAGAATGGCTACGGCGTGGCTGCTCTCAACGTCAACAACATGGAGCAGATCCAAGCCATCATGGAAGCCGCTCGCGAGACGGACAGCCCGGTGATCGTCCAGGCTAGCCGTGGCGCTCGAGCATTCACGAACGACAACTTCCTGCGTCACCTGATGCTCGCTGCAGTCGAGCTCTACCCCGAGCTTCCCATCTGCATGCATCAGGATCACGGCAACTCGCCGGAGACCTGCTACTCGGCGATCCATCAGAGCTTCACGAGCGTCATGATGGACGGCTCCTTGGCTGCTGACGGCAAGAGCCCCGCCACCTACGAATACAACGTCCAGGTCACCAAGCAGGTGTGCGACGTCGCCCATAGCCTCGGCATCTCCGTCGAAGGCGAGCTCGGCTGCCTCGGCGGCATCGAAGACGGCCACGGCGCCGGCCTCAGCCAGGAAGACGCACTCAAGCACCTGACCGATCCCGATCAGGCCGTCGACTTCGTGAAGGCGACGGGCGTCGACGCTCTCGCAGTCGCCATCGGCACCAGCCACGGCGCCTACAAGTTCTCCAAGAAGCCCACGGGCGAGGTTCTCGTCATGAGCCGCATCGAGGAGATCCACAAGAAGCTCCCGAACTGCCACCTCGTGATGCACGGCTCCTCCAGCGTTCCCCAAGAGCTGCAGGACATCATCAACAAGTACGGCGGCAAGATGAAGCAGACGTACGGCGTGCCGGTGGAAGAGATCCAGCGCGGCATCAAGCACGGCGTCCGCAAGATCAACGTCGACACCGACAACCGCATGGCCATCACGGGCGCCATCCGCAAGATCTTTGCCGAGACCCCCGAGAAGTTCGACCCACGTGACTACATGGGTCCCGCTCGCGCTGCCATGAAAGAGGTCTGCAAGGCCCGCATGATCGCGTTCGGCCAGGCCGGCCAGGCTTCGAAGATCCGCGCCAAGTCCCTCAAGGAAATGACCAAGGTCTACGCGTAAGCCAAGGTTCTAGAAACCACACCCAATCCCTCGAGCACACACGTGGTGCTCGGGGGATCTCGTTTTTGTGCGTCCCATCAACGAGGCGCTTTCTTTGTCCCAAGCAGGCGCCCATAATCGAATCAATACCGTGACGCTTCCCGATGTTGCGCAAGGTACCTTCTACGTTTACCGCCTCTTCGAGGTCGCCGAAGAGGTCAACTTGGGCAAGGTCGGGGAACTCGCCCTGCCGCCGTCCATTCAGGTGCGCCCCGGACGTCTGACCTTCTTTGGAAGGCTGCGTTCCATGCTCAGCGTCGCGGCGCTCGGGCCCAAGGACGTCGAACTCGAACCCGGAAAATGGCTCCAAGCGGATTGCACGGTCCTGCTCTTCAGCTTCGGCGTAGCCGCCGCGTGTTTTCAGTTCGTCATTGGCAAGTCGGACGGTGTGTCTCCCATTGCGAGCACATTGTCGGCGAAGGACGCGGCGAACTTGGTCTCGAAATTCAACGGGAGCACGGAGCTGACTCGTGTCGGTAAGGACCAGGTGGAGCGCGTGCTCTCACTGGTCACGCGAGCGCTCGACCGCCCCATCGATTATCCCGAGTACGAGACGTACACTCTCTTTCAGATTCAGAACTTCACGAGTCCGATCTCCATCGACGATGCGCTCCGCTCCGCCGATCTCGGACGGATCTTGCTCGGCGAAGCCCCGGCATTCGAACCCGCACAGGGGTTTCTCTCGCAACTCACGAGTCACAATTACCGCTACGGCGTCGACGACCTATGCGTCATCGACTGGGACACCGCCGTCACCATCGATCCCTCGCCGACCGAAGACATCCCGGATTTGTTGGCGCTGGCCTTGACCCAGCTGCTCGAATTCCAGCGCTATGATGCGATCCTCGAACGCGAGCTCAACACCCTCTACGAGTGGACGGCGGGGCGAAGCCGTGGTGAAAACTGGCTGAGGCAGGGACGAGCCAGTCGGCGCGTCGATCTCGTGAATCGGCTGCTCATCGACATCAACGACTTCGTCGATCGAACCCAGAACGCCTTCAAGATCACGGAAGACGTCCACTTTGCACGCATCTACCGGGGCGCCATCGAACGCTTCCAGGTTCCTGCCTGGCGCAGCTCCGTGCTCGGACGGCAACAAGCCGTCGCGGAACTCTCGAGAACGCTCTACGACCGCGCGCAGCTCAGCGTCGCCCACTTCCTCGAGATCATCATCATCTTGCTGATCTCCTTCGAAATCGTTTACGCGTTTTTCGATTGAGCAGGTATCAGGTATCAGGTATCAGGTATCAGGTATCAGGTATCAGGTATCAGGTATCAGGTATCAGAGCGCTGACGGCTGATGGCTGACGGCTGACGGCTGACGGCTGACGGCTGATGGCTATCAGGTATCAGGTATCAGGTATCAGGTTTCAGAGCGCTGACGGCTGACGGCTGACGGCTGATGGCTATCAGGTATCAGGTATCAGGTATCAGGTTTCAGAGCGCTGACGGCTGATTGCTGACGGCTATCAGGTATCAGGTATCAGGTTTCAGATCGCTGACGGCTGATCGCTGATCGCTGACGGCTGACGGCTATCAGGTTTCAGGTATCAGGTTTCAGAGCGCTGACGGCTGATCGCTGACGGCTGACGGCTATCAGGTTTCAGGTTTCAGGTTTCAGATCGCTGACGGCTGACGGCTGATTGCTGACGGCTGATTGCTGACGGCTGATTGCTGACGGCTGATTGCTGACGGCTGATTGCTGACGGCTGATCGCTGATTGCTGACGGCTGATCGCTGATCGCTGATCGCTGATCGCTGACGGCTGACGGCTGATCGCTGACGGCTACTTGCGGCTGGCTCGACGTAAGCGGTCGTTGATGGCCAATCCAAGGCCCTGCTCGTCCGCGAGCTCTGCGACGATCCCGTCGAGACCCGAAGCATCCAAGCGACGCATCGACGCGAAAAGGCGCGCCGCGGCCTCGCGGAGATCCGTCGTTTCACTCAAGACCTCGACGCGTTCGAACCCCGACGATTCCCGCGCCGGACCGACAGAAAGCAGCCCGAGTCGACCTGCAGGAGCCACACCTTCACCTCGGATGAAGAGCGGTGTCCGCGGCGCGTAATGACTTGGCAGTTGCCCTGGCGCCAGAGGATGAGAAGGATCTTTGCTCGGGATGCGAAGCTCCCCGACCACTTCCTTTAGCGCCTCGACGGGGGTGCCTCCTGGACGAAGCAGCACGGGAATGGGTTCGAGCAGCGAAACGATCGTCGACTCGACTCCCGTTTCGCAAGGACCGCCATCGAGAACGAGCTCGAGCTCGGCGCCGAACTCGGCGCGAACGTGCTCGGCTGTGGTTGGACTGATGCGACCGAAGCGATTGGCACTCGGCGCCGCGATCGGTCCGTCGAAGGCCTGAAGCAGCGCACGCGCCAGCGGGTGTGCGGGCACGCGCAAGGCAACCGACGGCAATCCGGAGGTCACCAGATCCGGCACGATGTCACGCTTCGGCAAAACCAACGTCAATGGTCCTGGCCAGAATCGCGCGGCCAAGGTTCGCGCCAGAGGAGAAACCTCTCGAGCCAGAGCGAACGCCGCTGCCGCATCTTTGACGTGAACGATCAGCGGATCGAACTGCGGTCGTCCCTTCGTCTCGAAGATCTTGAGCACGCTGTCCACATCGAGCGCGTTCCCACCAAGCCCGTAGACCGTCTCCGTCGGAAAGGCCACGAGCGACTTCCCGCGAAGCAACGCACAGGCTCTCTCCAACTCAGCGGACATGATCGGCCGAGCGATGCCATCGATCGTCGGGAGGCGCAAGGGCTGACCCTGGGTTTGGCGCTCGCGAAACCGCCGTCATCGCAATTCGGCTAGATCTACCGCAAGCACGCCCTCATTGGCCTTCGCTGGATCGACGGTCAGCGCCGAATCCACGGTCAATGCCGAGTATCGGTAGCCCACTCCGCGCACCGTCTCGATACAGCCGCCGCCGCGACCAAGCCGCGATCGAAGCCGCTTCACGTGGGCGTCGACGGTGCGAAGGCTCACCGTCGTATCTTGCCCCCAAACAGAACCGAGCAAGGCCTCGCGAGTGAGCACGCGGCCACGCTGCTCTGCTAGCGCTCGAAGCAGACGAAACTCGAGCGCGCTCAACAGAACCGGCTCACCCGCCACTTTGACGCGATGGGCTTCGACGTCGATGGACAAGAGCGGTCGACTGAGATCGTCCGCGCTCTCGAAGTGCCCACTCTCCCTGCGATTCAAGGTTCGTTTCACGCGCAGTAGGAGCTCTCGCACGCTAAATGGCTTCGTTACGTAGTCGTCTGCACCGAGCTCGAAGCCGACGACCCGATCGATTTCTTCCGTACGCGCCGTCACGATGATGATGGGGACATGCGCCGTCTCACGATTGCTCTTCGCGATGCGACACACCTCGGTTCCGGGGCAATCCGGGAGCATCAAATCGAGCAACACGAGATCGGGCTTGACCTCGCGGAGCCGCAATAGCCCCGACTCTGCCGTGTGTGCCACCGTGGTGACGTAACCTGCCGTTCGAAGATTGTATTCGATGACATCGGCGACGTCGCGCTCGTCTTCGATCACCAATACGTGTGCCATACCGCGTAAGCCTTAGGACTCTCGTGTGAACTTTTCGTGTCGAACGTGAAACGACTGCCCATGCACCCCTCGGGACGAACCGTGCAGCGGGGGGAGGCGCACGCAAGCCTTCGGCGTCGGGTTGCTGCACGCGTTCAGAGACAAGCAACGGCTATTTTCCCACGGCAATGTGGAACGTCTGCCAACCCACTCCGCGACGGTCGTCGCGCAGCACGACCCAAAACGTCACGATGCCTTCCGTGGTCGGAGCGACCCACTCGTTCTCCGAGGAGTTCGCGCCCGCCCGCTCGGGTGCGGAGCGGTCGTGGTCGAAGTTTCCGCGATCGGCGTACCAAGAGACGGTCAGGTGCTCGTCTCTCTCGACGAGCTCGCGGCGCTCCGCATCGAAGAGGAGATACCGCTCAGCGCCGCCACAGCCTATGGGCGTCGTGCAATCGAAAGCGCAATCGTCGACCGTCTCGTCGATCCCGCACAGACCATCGCCACACTCGTCCCGCGAGGGACACGAAGGCCACTCGACTTCGAACTTTACGGTCTCGCCAGGAGCAATCCGCAACGCCGTCGCTTCGTTCCT
>JASGIX010000007.1:0-58726 GCA_049840955.1 Polyangiaceae bacterium | reverse complement strand
ACGTATTGCTAAGGTTAATAGGGAAACACGATAGAATCCGAACAGCACCTCTAAAAGCGATCAATAAGAAGATTACGGTCGAACAGATCGAGCGCTCGGCGGCACTCCTCCGCCGCTATGGCATCAAGGCGCGGTTTTACATGATGCTCGGGCAATCGAGGCGAGACAGAGGAAACCTTTCGCGAGACACTCGCTTTCCTCGACCAAGCCAGAGCCCGACCAATACATCTTCTCCTGCTTGAGCATCTATCCCGGAACCCAGGACTACGAGGAAGCCGTCGGACGCGGATGGCTCGAATGCAGAACCTATTGCACAGGGCACGTTTCAGGAAATGAAGGTACCATCGAACGCGAAACCCGACGTAGCAGCCTTGCTCGCGGATTGGTTCGCGAAGAACCGCGGACTGAAGAACTGGATACGTGCCCGCCGCGGACGAACTGCGCGAGGTCAGTATCCGCCTGGGGGGCGCCCATCCGCCGGCACTCGTCGAACTCGCGCGAAGCCCTCATCGAAGAAGGTGATCTCGAGGAGGCCGAACGGCTACCTCGACGCGCACTCGAGCTCGGATATCCCTTACCCGGAATCGTCCACAATGCCCTGGCCTGCATTGCCCTGCGACGAGGGCATTTCGCCCAAGTAAAGGACGAGCTCGTTTGTGCGGCTCGAATCGAATCCTCAGCATTACGTTCTCTTGCGCAACGCGTCCGCCGCGCGTGAGTCGTTGAACACCTCCGGCCCAATCTTGGCGCGCGCCACTTCAGCTACAAGTGCGTCATGAATTCCAGCTCTTCGAACGTACGGAACAGCCGACGCTACCCGGTCCGCTCCCTTCGAATTGGGACGATTGGACCACGAGTAGCAAGGTCACCTTGCTGCCCAATCCAACGAACGTGCGGCCCGAGCTCATCGAAATGGCACCATCGAATGGTCCGTCCGCCGGAAGACATCTCCGCACCCTGCGCTGAATGACGATTCGCCGCTCGCGATGCCACATCGCAGCGGAAAACGCGCAACTCCAGACGCACGCCGACGTCGCGCACTCGAAGCGACCGCGAGACTCGGCCGACGTACGTCAACCGCGACGCTCGGCCGACGTACGTCAACCGCGAGACTCGGCCGACGTACGTCAACCGCGACGCTCGACCGACGTGCGTCAACCGCGACGCTCGACCGACGTGCGTCAACCGACGTCGCTCACTCGAAGCGACCGCGAGGGACGACCGCGACCGGAACGTCAATCGTCCAGGGGAGCGAGGAGGTGCTCGATCTCGGCAACGTCGAAGATCCCCTTTTGACCATTGGCATCGTTGCCAAATAGCGAGTCCGACAGAAAACGCTTACGCTGCTGCAGCGCGACGATTCGCTCTTCGACGCCGCCAGCAACGATCAGACTATGGACGAAAACTGGCTTGGTTTGACCGATACGATACGCCCGATCGGTGGCCTGGAGCTGCGCCGCCGCATTCCACCACGGATCGTAGTGGATCACCGTGTCGGCTCTGGTCAGATTGAGCCCAGTTCCACCGGCCTTCAAGCTAATGAGAAAGACATCGACCTCGCCCTTTTGAAACGCGTCCACTCGACGTTGCCGATCGGGAACTTGCCCGGTCAACGTGACGTGACGGACCCCTCGTTCCAACAAGCCTTCGGACAGGATTGCGAGCATCTGAGCGAATTGGCTAAAAACCAACACGCGTCGCCCCTCTTTCAACTGCCCTTCCAGTAGCTCGAAGAACAATGTCCGCTTCGCACTTTGGTCGACGTTTCGCGCCGACGGCAGTCGCACGAGCCGCGGATCGCAACAGACCTGCCGAAGCTTCATCAACGCGTCCAAGATGGTAATCGCGCTACCGGAGACTCCCTTACCGCGAATCGCTTTACGGACGTCCGCGTGCGCCGCAAGCCGAATGCTCTCGTCGAGATCGCGCTGCGCCCCTTCGAGTTCGACTGGACGGAGGAGCTCCGTCTTTGGCGGTAATTCCTTGGCGACCTGCTCCTTCATTCGCCGTAGAACGAAGGGCGACACTCGCTCCCGAAGCGCTTGCAACCGGGTTTGGTCGCCGCTTCGTTCGATGGGGTGCCGAAATCGCTGTTTGAAGGAGGCGTTCTTGCCGAGCAATGCCGGCATCACGAAGTCGAAGAGTGACCAAAGCTCGTCGAGATTGTTCTCGACGGGAGTGCCGCTGAGGCACAGGCGATGACGCGTATTGAGCGATTTCACTGCCACCGCCGACTGGCTGCGATGGTTCTTGATGGCTTGGGCCTCGTCCAAAATGACGTAGTGGTACTCGAGGGGCGTGAGCACGTCCTGATCACGAATGAGGACCGGATAGGTGGTGATCACGATCTGCGCCGTCGGCAACTCGCGAACCACGTTCGCCCGCTTGGGTCCCTGGTAACGAACCACGCGCAGAGAAGGCGCGAAACGGGCGAGTTCTCTCGCCCAATTGTCGACGAGGCTCGTCGGAACGACGACGATCGAGGGTCAATCCATCCTCCCCTCCCTGGCCTCGGTTAGTAGATGGGCGATGGTCTGCAGCGTCTTTCCGAGCCCCATGTCGTCGGCCAAGACACCACCGAGCGAAAGACTCCGAAGCAACTGCAACCACGCAAGGCCCTCGGTCTGATAGCTGCGCAACGTGACCGTGAGCTCGAGGGGCGTGTCACAGGTGTTCGCCGGCTGGGATTCGGTGAGTAGTCTCCCCTGTTCAATCAGCTGAGCTCCGCCCTCGACCCGCAGTCCACATCCGTCCTCGAATACCTTGCACAGACGCGCCAGGCTTCCCGACTGCATCCTTCCGACGCGCAGGGTGTTATTTTTTGTCCTGTCCCCGCGGTAAAGTTCGAGTACGACCTGAAGCAGTGCGCGGAACCGTTCGGGAGGTAACGTCACATAGCGATTGGGTGCGACCGCAATGGCCCGTCGTCGCGCCGGAAAAGACAACGAAAGAACTCAGGGACTGGCCGTCTTGGTGCTCGTTGATCGTATCGAGCAGCACCGGGAGCAAGTCGATTCGTCGACCGTCGGCATCGATCCCGAGCTGCATCGAAAACCAGTCGATTTGTCCGGTCTCGGGCTCGATGACGAGACTCCAAGGCGGATCGTCGTCGACGACCTGATAGGGATAGTCCTTCGCGATGGTGACGACGCAGCCCTGGAGCGTCAGCTCCCGAAGCGCAAACGCCGTGAACGAACAATAGCCGTGCACGTTTCCCCCGAGTTGAACCAGGTAATCCGCGGGGGAATCGAAGGGCGGAGTATAATCCTCGGCCTGCTCGACCTCGACGGCACCGAGACTCTCGAGCAGGCACTGGAACCGAATCTCTGCCGGTCGGTCGCGCTCGACCTCGCTCATACCAGCGTCAGTCCCGATGAAGAACCGGTCACGCGGGTCGTTCGCGCGGAGCACCGTCCCGCCGTAGTCGAAGAGAAGGCTCAATACCGGAAGTTCGAGCTCGAAATCCCCCTTGGCGCCGTCCACCAGGAATCGTTCGACGAAGAGGTGAATGCGCGGCAGAAATCGGCTCGTCCCTGGGGTCGGGACCTCGGCGGGATCGGCTGGCACCCCCGGGTTAGAGCAGATTTGGAGCGGCCTGTCGATGACGCGCCCAGTGCGACCAGCTCAGGTCGACCTGGAAAACTTCCACGTCCCACGGCTGGCTCTCGGTCGCCCTACCGGTCCGCGTTCCGCGACCGCAACGTCTAGGGAATGAGAAGTGACCTTGCCCAAGGGGGATCCGGCGTGCTTTGCTTTGGATGCGCGTCCTTCGCGCCTTGATTTTCTTGCAAGTTCTGCCGATGAATTGTCGATCGATGGATCATGACCGAGCTTCAGTCTGGCGTCGTTCTCGGTCGCTATGAGCTCCTCGTCCGCATCGGACGAGGTGGAATGGCGAGTGTCTGGGTTGCCCGCGAGCGTTCTGCCGTAAGCGGCAAGCAGCGGCTCGTTGCCGTGAAGGCAATGTTGCCCGAGCTGGCACAGCACTCGGAGTTCCGCTCGATGTTCCTCGGCGAGGTGCAGATCATCCAGAGTATCCATCACGACAACGTAGTTCGCGTGTTCGACGTCTCAGAGGATCGCGGGACCCTCTACATGGCAATGGAGTGGGTCGAAGGGGACTCGCTTCGCAACGTCATCAAGACGGCCAAGAGCCGCGGTGCGTTGCCGCCGGAGATTGCCGTCCGCATCGCCGCAGATGCCGCCGCCGGATTGCATGCGGCGCACGAGCTCCGCGACTGGGACGGCGAGCTCCGTGGCGTCGTCCACTGCGACGTGTCGCCCCATAACATCTTGGTAGGCGTCGATGGGAAAGCAAAACTCGTCGACTTCGGCATCGCAAACGCCCTTGGACGTCTCGAACCCGCTACGGACGGCGAGATCATCAAGGGGAAGCTCAGTTACATGTCGCCGGAGCAGGCGCGGGGTGAACGAGTCGATCGACGTACCGACGTCTTCGCCCTGGGCATCGTCCTCTTTGAGATGACGACCGGTGAGCAGCTCTTCAAGGGACGCGACGCAGCCCACACCCTCGAGCTCGTGCGTCACGGCACGATCCCGCGGCCAAGTCACCTGAACCCACGGTATCCCGAACGGCTCGAAGCGGTCGTCATGCGAGCACTGGATCGCAATCCCGAACAGCGATTCCAGACTGCGCAGGAGTTCGAGCAGGAATTGACGAGCTACCTCTACGAAGAGCGCGTGCTCGTCTCCCATGCCGCGGTCGCGCAACTCCTTCAACGGATCATGGGGCAACGGATCGAGAAGCGTCGCGACGTCATCCAGCGGATCATCCAAGCCGTCGACGGACAACTGCGAACGGGCGAGATGGGCCCCCATCAGCTCGAAGCTCTCGCCGACCTGTCTCCGATCAACAGCGATCCGTTCAACGTCACGTTGACCAACGCGGGTGGCCCAACCGCGCTCGGTATCGCGGCACGCCTCGAATCGCATACGGTCGCGTCTTTGCCCATTGCGCCCAGCAGTCGTCCACCGGCGGTTCCTCAGGCCGTTCCAAACGGAGCCTCGAACCTGACGTGGCTTTGGATCTCGCTCCTCGGTGTCGCGTTGCTCTTGGGCGCGGCTGGCCTTTACGTTGCGATGAATCGGGGTCGCACTTCGCCCACGCAATTTCTAGCCATGCAGCCCGCCGCGCAAGAGGGCGCCCCAGGCTCACGAGATGCCAATGGGCACGTCGTAGGCCAATCCGGCACGCGAGCGGCTGCGGACGCCCAAAACGCCGAGAATCTCCCAGTCGCTGTCGATCAAAGTCGCCCCGCGAATGCCGGTGCTTCCAAGAAGCCGTCGAAGTCGGGTGAATCCGAAGAGACGAAGGAAGAGGCCAAGCCCGAGACGAAGGAAGAGCCGAAGCCGACCGACGAAAAATCGGACGACACCCCCAAAGCTGGCGGTGCCGAGGGAGAATCGGACTCACCTGCGGCAGGTGAAGCCAAGGTCGATCTCGACGAGAAGCCCGCGCCGGTCGAAGAAGGGATCAACCGCAGCGCCGCCAATGCTGCCCTCGCGACGGCGGCAGCGGCGGCGAGAGCCTGCAGAAGTCGAGGCGAGTCCCCGACGGGCTCTGGCAGAGCAGCAGTGACCTTTGCCAACGATGGCAGCGTCGCGGCCGTAAGCCTTTCGCAGCAATTCACCGGAACGGCCATTGGCGCATGCGTCGCAGCTCAGTTCCGCCAAGCCCGAGCCCCAGCGTTCAGCGGAGACTCGGTGACCCTCTTCTACCCCTTCGACATTCCGCAATAGGACCTTCCCGATCCACCGGACGAGGAAGCGAGACCTTGCGTATCGGCGACTGCTGCCGAGCACGTTCGATCGCGCGCGCGGCAAGCAAGAAATGCCCATGGAGTTGCGACGCCCACCCATCGGGAATCAACCGGCCGAGGGCGGAACCACGAACCCGACCGGTGACTCGCCTTCACTCTCGGGAACGGCCCGCACCAACCAACGATCGAGCAGAGCATGACCAAGATAGACGACCGGTAACGTCGCCAAAGCGATGAGCACCTTGTAGCCGTAATTGGTGACGCTGAGCTCGATCACCTGAGACTTCGTTATCTTGCCCGGTATTCCAAAGGCAATCGTGTTGATCACGAACGTGTCGATGAGCTGCGAGACGAGCGTCGATCCGAGAGCGCGCAGCCAAAGCCAACTGGCTTTGGTTCTCGAACGAGCGAACACGAACACCAACGCGTCGATCAGCTGACTTATCGCGAACGCGATCACGCTTCCCACGATGATCCAGAGGGATTGACCGAAAACCGACGAGAACGCAGCGTCCTTCACCGGCGAGAACGAGGCCGCTTTGACCTGCATGCACAGGTACAAGATGACGAACGCGTAAACGATGAGCCCCACTGCAAGGAGGGTCAATCGACGCACCGCGCGCGGACCGAAGTACTCGTTGATGAGATCGGTCACCACGAAGACGACTGGCCAGGGAATGACACCGATGCTCATCACCCATCCACCGACTTCGATGAGCTTGCCGCCGATGAGCTCGCCTAGCAGCGCATGGGCCAGAAAGAGACCCGCGAGCATGAGAAACGCTGTTTCCCGACGACTCGGACTGTAACGCTTGCTCTCTTCGGACCAGGATTGTTCGAAAGACACCGACATGAGCACCTGGCCTGGACATAAGACTGCCCATCCGGATGACAAGTCGATTTCGGAACGGGCGCGTTCGTGCTAAGGGGTCGCCCCATGCGCCGAAACATCGTTCACCCGGGAGCGTCCGAACTCATCTACGAGATCCGCCAGATCACGGAGTTCGCCAACGATATCGCAAAGCTAAGTGGTCGACCCATTTGCCGGGAGAACATCGGCGATCCGGTACAGAAGGGGGAGAAGATCCCGGATTGGGTGAAGGAGATCGTGGCGGAGACCCTTCAGAACGACATGAGCTTCGCCTACTGCCCTACGCGCGGTGTACTTGCGACCCGAGAGTTCCTCGCCGAGCAAGTCAACAAGCGAGGCAAGACGAAGATCACGCCGAACGACATTCTCTTCTTCAACGGCCTCGGTGATGCGATCAACAAAGTCTATTCGATGCTCGCCCCGCAGGCTCGCGTGATTGGCCCGTCGCCTGCGTACTCGACGCATTCTTCGGCTGAAGCGGCCCACGCGGGCTCGGCTCCGATCATCTATCGGCTGAATCCCCACAACCACTGGATGCCGGACCTCGACGAACTCCGCAACCGCGTCAAGTACAACGAAAACATCGCCGGGCTGATGATCATCAACCCCGACAATCCGACGGGAGCCGTGTTCCCGCCGTCGGTCATTCGCGAGATGGTGGCGATTGCGCGCGAGTATCGACTGTTCATCGTCGCAGACGAGATCTTATCAGCACTTGGTCTACGACGGGCAAGACTATCAGCCCTTGTGTGATCTCATCGAAGACGTCCCCGCGATCTCGCTAAAAGGGATTTCCAAGGATTTACCGTGGCCCGGCGGGCGTTGCGGCTGGATGGAGGTCTACAACTCGGACAAGCAGCCCATGTTCCGACGTTACGTGCGCTCCTTGCTCGACGCGAAGATGCTGGAGGTGTGTTCCACCACCCTCCCGCAGATGATCATCCCCCGAGTTTACGCGGATCCACGATACGAGCCCTGGTCGCATTCGCGACGAGCCTTCTTCGCCTCGCGAGCGCGTCAAGCGAAGGAGATCCTGAGCACTTGCCCTTCCCTCATCGTCAACGAGCCCCGCGGCGCGTTCTACATGAGCGTCGTCTTCGCCGAAGAACTCACGGAACGCATGGGGCTGCACATCGAGGATCGCCGTGTGGAAGAGTTCGTCCGAGAACGCTGCACCTCCGGAATGTCCCTCGATCGAAAGTTCGTTTACGAACTCCTCGGCGCCCATCAGATTTGCGTCGTTCCTCTCGCGGGATTCGTCTGTGATCTGCATGGCTTCCGAGTCACGCTACTCGAACGAGACGACGCGACGTTTTCTCGAGTGTTTCGAACGATTGCGTCGTCGATCAACGAATTCGTCTCGAGCGGCCAATGACCCGCACCGTCGACGGGAAATGGCTCGTCGTCCCCGCCGCACGTGCACTCGAGAGCGGCCAAACGACGACGTTTTCCTTCGAGTCTCAAGGCCAGCGGCAACAGGGCTTCATCCTACGCAAGGGAGACGCCCTGTTCGCCTATGCCAACCGTTGCCCACATTGGAATGTCGATCTCGACCTGGGAGACGAGCGCTTCTACGACGGCGCCATCGACCGGATCTATTGCAAAAACCACGGCGCGACCTTCGTCCCCGAAGACGGAAGTTGCGACTTCGGTCCATGCTTCGGTCGGGCGCTGGAACGTTTCGAAATCCGTGAAGACACCGACGGGATAAAGGTGGAAATCTCGAAGGTCGACGCGTCCCGTTGACCTTCGATGAACGGAGACCTTCTTCATCGACTCGTCCCGTTGACCTTCGATGAACGGAGCCTTATCTCTGTCAACGCCCATGTCGTCCTTCGAATTCCCGTTCTTCGCCCCCTTACTGGGCGGCGTATTCATCGGTGCTGCGGCGAGCTATCTGCTCCTTTCGCAGGGACGTATCGCAGGGATCTCCGGGATCCTCGGCGGGCTCGTCTCACCAAAAGTTGCCGATAAATCGTGGCGTGTTGCCTTTCTTTTGGGTTTGTTCGTCGCGGGCACGCTCGCATCGATTGCGCTCCCAGGTTCGACGGGGCGACCAACGGGGCCGCTTCCACTCCTCGTCGTCGCTGGCTTGCTCGTGGGTTTCGGAGCGCGCCTCGGCGGCGGTTGTACGAGCGGACATGGCGTATGCGGCGTTAGTCGACTGAGTTCGCGTTCCCTGGTGGCAACGGCGGTGTTCATCGCAACGGGCGCGCTCACGGTCTTCTTGGTTCGGCACGTGTTTGGGGGGACCTTCTCATGAAGTCAACGCTATCGACGTTCGTCGCCGGTGCGCTCTTCGGAACGGGACTCGTCCTCTCTGGCATGACGGATCCGAATCGAGTGAAGGGTTTCTTGGACTTCGCAGGTCACTGGGACATGAGTCTGCTTTGGGTCATGGGCGGCGCAATCTCGGTTTATGCGCCGGTATTTTGGTTACGTCGACGTAAGGACCCATCGCTATTGGCGAGCATTTCGCCACCAGGTCCCCCGAAACGCGTCGATGGTTCGTTACTCCTCGGAGCCGGGCTCTTTGGCGTGGGATGGGGCCTTGCCGGCGTTTGCCCGGGGCCCGCGGTGGCAGCATCGAGTACCGGTTCGTCGATGACGATCATTGCCGTATCGATTGTCCTTGGGATAGCGCTCCACGAGGTCGTGGCAAAAGCTTGGGCGCGAACCAAGAACGGTAGGGACATCGAATCTGCTGGGCCAACCCCAAACGTTACTTGCTTGGACTGAAACCGACACGCGTGCGCGAGCAGTCGCAAGCTTCCGTGAGGCAGTCTCCTCAGCCGTGAATGTGCACGACGGTGCCGCGCTCCTTGTTGATCACGCCATGCCAGTCGGAGAAGACCTGTGGATCGGTCCACTCGAAGAGCCAAGCGGCGTCATACGCGGACAAGTTGACGCAGCCGTGACTGCGTACCTTTCCGAACTCGTCGTGCCAATACGTCCCATGGAGCGCGAAGCCCTTATGAAAATACTGCACGAATGGCACGTCGAGAAGGCTATAGGAGTCCGTCGCGTCGTCTTCACCGTCCATGGTCGCAGACACGTGTTTGGCGTAGACCATGAACGTACCTCGCGGCGTCGCGAACTCGGTCTCTGGATCGCCCATTCCTCCACGCCCCGAACTGATTAGCGTGGCGTACACCGGCTTTTGACCGACATAAGCAACGAGCGTCTGGCGCAGAATGGACAGATCGAGCCATTTTCGGTCGCCAGTTGCGAAACTGGGATACTCCTTGCGCGCCGGAATGACCGTGAGCCCCTCTGCGGCAACCCAATGCCCGTCGCGCGTCTCCATCATTCCGCCAGGCAGCGTCTTGCCCGTCAAGAGAACGCCTTGGCGCTTCGGCAGTGCCCCAACGGCTACGAGGTTCGACCGGGCATCGCGTTCGAACCGCGCGAGTTGTTCTTTGTTGACGATTCCGACCGGAAGCGACGCGTCGCTCGGGATCTCGATCCCATGGAGCGCGCTCGGAACGACGACCCGAAGTCGATCGAGCGCGACGAAGTCGTGCTCCGTCGTCATTCCGTACCAGCGCTTCTCGTGCTCGACGATCCGAGCAATCGCAAACCCGCTGTCCGCAGCCGCTCGCCCGGAGTGGACCTTCTCCTCGAGCCGATGAAGGACGCCATAGGGCTTGATCAATCGCCCCTGACCATCCAAAAACGACAAATCCGTTTCCGGGGTACCGATCAGCGAAGCGACCTGCGGATTCGAAGCGACTTTGAGCAGGCGCCATTGTTCGAAACGCGAGACCGGATCCCGTCCCTCGACCCGTCGAGCCTGAGCGGTCGATGGCAATTGAAAATAGAAGTGCGGCGGCTCGTCACCTGCGAGAGCATAGAGGTAGGGGTAGCCGCCGCCTCGCTTCGGACGGATGGATGCTTGCGCTAGAATCGGGGTTCGGAGATCGAGTGTCGCGCCCTTTCCGAGACACACGAAGCCGCGAGGATTGATCCTCACCCAACCCTCGTCACATCCCCCGTTCTTGATGACCGGGCCGCGGTATTCGACCACGGCACCCACACGCAAATAGCCAAATCGAGTGCGATTCGGGCCGACGTCGGTATAGATCCAAGTGCGCCAAGCGGTGCTCGCTACCTTCTGACCCGTTGGCGAGAAGGGTACGTTGTCATTGACGCTGCCCGGCTCGGCAGGACCGCCAACGTCAATTGCATTGCTCTCCGCTTCCGAGGCTTCCGATGGGTCTCCTTCGTTGACCCGAGATGAACTGGCAAGGGGACCACTCGCACCGACCTCGGCGAGGATTCGAGCGGTTCCCGCATCGTTGGTTGCACCCGGTGGCTCGTAGGTTGTCTTACATCCAGACGGAATCGTCGAAAGAACGCCACTCGCAACCAGAAGTGCGAATCGCGTCGCGCGCCAGACGCCGCAGGTCTCGATAGCTCGCGCGACCGCTGTCGCACGACGAGGATGGCCAAAGCCCGCTTCGCGCGGGAGAGCAAAGCCCAGGCCGCAACCCGAAGAAACCGCAATCCCCCGATCCACTGAATCCAAAGGCCGCTCACCGGCATCAATCCGCAACCGCGGCAACCAGAACGACATCTTCAGCCCTCCTTCGAGCCGAATCCTTCGCGCGGCTCGGTGCCACTGGACTCGGAAATACTGCTCGTTCGAGGCTCGTCGACGACCATCGCAAGCAAGCGGCCCGTCGCAGCCAACTTGCCGTTATCGTCCTCGATTCGCACCTGCCAGAGACGCGTACGCCGACCGCAATGAATGGGTTCGGCAATGGCGTGCAAGCTACCCCCTCGGACGGGGCGAACGAAGGACGTATGATTGTCCACACCAACGACAGCTCGACGTTCGGGGCCGCAGGAAATCCACGCCCCTATCGACCCAAGTGTCTCCACGATGCTCGTGTACACGCCGCCATGGACGATTCCGTGGATATGTAAGTGCCGCTCGTCGATTCGGAGCCGTGCCTCGACGCGTTCCGCTGACGCACTCGACAATTCGAGTCCTAGGGTTCGATTCGAGTCCGACGAGTTGCTCGTTGATGCTCGCTGCGAGTTCCTTGTCGGTCGGCTTCACGGGCCCGAAGTTAGCATGCTTCGCCGCAAGGACACGGCCTCGGGCCCAACGAGACTGCGTTACTTCCGTCCGACCGAAGCCGCGAGGACTCCCAATAATTCCTCACGACCTCGGCGCGGGTTCGCGTCGTCGACCTAGACGAGTCACTCGGCGGTCCCGAACCGCACCGGAACTCGGCACGAACGAGTGCTTGGCAGCTCAGCAGGAGTGTCAAAAGGGATGCGCTTCGCACGCGGCCCGCGTCGAACTCATGCGGCGATTTGACGGCGAGCCACGACGGCATTGGCGAGTGACGTCAACATGTCCTCCGTCGTTTCCAGATCGACGCACGCGTCCGTGATGCTCTGACCATACACGAGGCCCTTTTCCTTGGATGCAGTCTGCTTTCCCGCCACGATGTTGCTCTCGATCATCACGCCCATGATGTTCACCTGACCCGCGGCGATCTGAGCTGCAACCGCGGCAGCCACCTCCGGCTGACGTTCGAAATTCTTACCGCTGTTGTCGTGACTGACATCGATAATCATGCGCGAGTTCGCTTTTGCGGCAGTCAACTGAGCCGCAGCGCTCGCAACGGCTTCGGCGTCGTAGTTGGGACCACCAGCGCCACCACGAAGGACCAGATGACAATCGGGATTGCCAGCCGTGCGCACCACCGAGACGTGCCCCGCGCCGTCCACTCCCAGGAAACGATGGGATCGCCGTGCCGACTGAATCGCATTGACCGCCACCTCGATCCCGCCGTCCGTCGCGTTCTTGAATCCGACAGGCATGCTGAGTCCGCTCGACATTTCGCGGTGAGTCTGGCTCTCGGTCGTGCGCGCTCCAATCGCCGCCCAAGTGACGAGATCGGCAATGTACTGCGGTACGATGGGGTCGAGCATCTCGGTTGCCGTGGGTAGACCGAGTTCGGCAACGCGCAGCAATACTTCGCGAGCAAGCCTTAGACCTCGCGGAATGTCGTAGGTCTCGTCCATGCTCGGATCGTTGATGAGCCCTTTCCATCCCACGGTGGTTCGAGGCTTTTCGAAATAGACGCGCATGACGACCAACAGATCCTCCGCGAAACGCCGCTGCAGTCGCGTCAAGCGTTTGGCATAGTCGAGCGCGGCTTCGGGATCGTGGATGGAGCAAGGCCCAACGATGCAAAGTACGCGAGGATCGCGCCCATGAATCACGTCGCGTACTGCCTCCCGCGAGTGAAACACGAGCTCGGAGATCTCGTCGGTGATGGGGAGTTCGCTCTTGAGCCGATCCGGTGACATGAGCGGAGAAGTCTCGAGTACGTGGAGATTGTTGGTCTGATGCATGACGGACCCCGAAATGACGAAACCCCCGGCCGCTGACCGCGACCCGGGGTTGTTTTGCTGCCGTTGCGATATCGAACTACCGAGCAGCTCCCAGGCGACGCGGCCAATAGGCCGACTCGCTATAGAAGAACCACCGATAGCTACGAGCAAAGGACATCGTGCGCTAAGTGTAACGGCAAGTCGTCCCTGCGCAAGGGCAACCGGCGACCAATCGCCTCGCGAGCGCGCAACGATACGCCATAAGTTCGGTGCACCATGACTTCCGTCGACCAGCTCGAGACTCTGATTTCTCCGATACGTGCAACGTTTCACGCGCGCAGACGCGACGTCGCTGCAACCTGTCAGGCCATTACCGACCTGGTTCAGCGTTATTTCGAGCGCCGTCGACCAGAGCATTTTGCGAGAGCTCGCACAAAATCACGGACTGCCCGCCGTAGCCCCCGCCCCCGATCGCACGAAGCTCGCCCTCGAACTGCTCTCGAAGGTGCAAGCCCTACCGGAAATCGTCGCCGTGCTGCCAGGGAACGAACCGGAGATAGAGTGTCGAGCAGTCGAGGCCACAACCGAGCCCCGCGCGAAGCGCGACGGGCTTCGCACGGGAAAGTCGGGGGTGAATAATCCAGCGACGAAAACCAGCGTGGCCAATGGCATTGCCGGACTCATCAACGACGCCAACAAGCTCAATCCGGCGAATTCCTCCCCAAATGCCAATTGGCCACTGCTTCGAACTACGATGGCAAATCGACCGTTGGTCATCGTTGGCGGCTCCCCACACTTGGAGCGCCTGGCAAGTTTGGCGTTGGGATCCGAGGGACAGGTCGAATGGGTCGACACGACTCGACAAGGCACCCATGCCATCGGCAACCTCGAGCGTCGCATCAAAGACAAGCGCATTGGGGCGCTCCTCATCCTCGAAGGTCTCGTCCAACATCGACACAGCGATCCACTGGTAAGCACCGCACGCGGCGCACATGTTCCCCATGCTTACGGTGGAAAAGGTGGTCGTTCGACCATCGCCCATGCCCTAGACGAACTCGAGTTGATGCTCTCGCAACAACGACGATGAAGCCAATATGACGATTCTAAGGGTAATCTCGTACGGACGGCTCTTGGCCCTTTGGACCATGCTGGTGGCCTGCAACCGTTCGTCGCCGCCTTTTTCGGAAGCGCCACATTCACACGCCGCCAAGGCGGGCCCGACGGCAGAGGAAAGCGCTTCGACACCGCATGGCACGCACGGAGTCGAAACGCATCGCGCCATTGCCCAAACCACGGCGGACGATGGTCGCCCCTCAGCAAAGACGAACCTCGATCGCGAAGCCCCCACCGACAAAGCTACGTCTTGTGGGCCGCTCGATTGCAACTCGTTCGCGTCTGCGGAAGGTGCCCTGGCTCACGTCGTCACCGAAGCTCGTCCGCGAGTGCTCGCGGTGGGCGAAATCCACGCACAGAAGGGCCACCGGCTCGCAAAAACTCCGACCGCTCGTTTCGTGGACGTCTTGCCTTGGTTCCAAAATCGAGCGAAACATTTGGTCGTCGAATTGTGGACGGGACGCAACGACTGTGGAGACGATCGGGTGGAGCGCGTCAGAAAGGCACAGGAGCCCGTCACATCGGCACAAGCCGACACCAACAAAAACGAGTACTTCGAGCTCGGTGCCCGTGCAAAGACGCTCGGCATCATGCCCCATGCTCTCGTTCCGAGTTGCCAAGATTATCAAACCATCGTCAACGCGAAGAGCGATGACTTGGACCGAATGCTCGAACTGACGGCAACCAAAACGGCGGAACTCGTCGACACGCTCCTGAAGACGACGCACATTCCAGCGAATTTGCCTGAAGTCATCACCTACGGAGGAGCACTCCACAACGACGTGTCACCACGTCACGGGCGCGAACGCTGGAGCTTTGGTCCTCACATGATTCGGTCGACCGAAGACCAATACGTCGAACTCGACTGGGTGCTGCGAGAACAAGTTCACGACGGTCCGACGTTCTCCATCCAACCCTGGTACCCCCATTTCCGCTCGGAAACACTCGAGAAACACTTTACCCTGTACAGAACTGGTCCTCGCTCCTACGTCCTCATTTTTCCGGAACAACGGTACCTCCAATGAGAAGTGCAGTCGCATTGAGACACGTCCCTTTCGAGTCGCTCGGACTGCTGGAACCCCTCCTGCACGCGAAAGGTTTCGACGTCGAGTACATTGACGTACCAGTGGGAGATCTGCGAACTTCTGCGATTCCCAAAGCCGATTTTCTCGTCGTGCTCGGAGGTCCGATCGGGGTATACGAATCCGAGTCGTACCCGTTCCTCGACATCGAGGTCGAGCTCATCGCCCGAAGGCTGCAGGAAAGGCGCCCACTGCTTGGCGTGTGTCTCGGGGCTCAGCTCATGGCCAAAGCCCTGGGACAACGCGTCTATCCAGGCCGAGCCAAGGAAATCGGCTGGGCTCCCCTCAGCCTCACCCACGCTGGTTCGACGGGACCGCTCGGTGAGATAGACGGTCTCGAGGTCCTGCATTGGCACGGCGACACTTTCGATCTGCCGAAAGAAGCGGAGCTGCTCGCGTCCACGGCAATTACGCCCCATCAGGCCTACCAGATTGGCAAGTACGCCTTGGCGCTGCAATTTCACCTCGAAGTGCAGGCCCAATCGCTCGAGTCTTGGTACGTGGGCCATGCTGCGGAGCTGTCGCAATGGGGGCAGCGAAGTGTCGTCGATCTGAGGAAAGACACCGAACGCTGCGCTCCGCAATTGGCATCTCCAGCGATCCGAGTCTTCGAACGAATGCTCGATGAGATGTTTCCCTGAGTCGCAAACTCGGGCGCGGAGGTGACGTGGCACATCGCCACGTCCCTTCCACCGTGCCCCGCTCGGAAGAGTTCTTTGCGCCGAATCAGGACGTTTGGCGACGCGGAAATCGCCGGCCTGGCGGGGACGACCTCATGAACGCAAATTGGTGAAGGCGCTCATGACGACCCCGGAGAACTCAGCACTGCCGCGCGAGGAACTCGAACGGTTCAAAGCACGGCCGCAGCGACACATTCTGGTCGACTACGACGGCACGCTCGTGCCCTTCGCGTCCCGCCCGGAGCTCGCTGTCGCGGATCGCGACCTGCGCCGACTCCTTTCCGACTTGAGCGTGCGCCACGGCAATCGGGTCCATATCGTGACGGGGCGAACGCGAGATTCGAATCGAGTCTCTCCTCGGCGGCATACCGCTGCTACTCCACGCAGAACACGGATTCTGGTCCCGCGGTGAAGATGGCTTGTGGCGCACCAACGCGAGCGGAGCACTCGCTGCGCTCCATTCGCTCCGGGAAATATTCGAAGCTGCCACACATAGCTTGCCCGGCGCCTTCGTCGAAGTGAAGGACAGCGCTCTTACCTTGCATTACCGGTTGGCGCCGACGGAAAGACTATCGGAGACGCTTGCTCGATTGAGAAGCGACATCCGCAACGCTCCAGCCGGCAAGGACGTCGAAATCCTCGAAGGCATGATGGTCTTCGAGGTTCGATCACGCGGTACGCACAAGGGGCTGGTCGTAGATGAGCTTCGCCGAACTGGCATACCCGCAGCCTCGATTCTCTGCATCGGAGACGATCGCACGGACGAAGATCTTTTCCGCGCGGCGTCGTCCGACGCCTTGACGATAAAAGTAGGTCCCGGACCAACGGATGCTCGATTCCGTGTCAAAGACACGGACGCAGTGCGACGCTTGCTCTGCAGCTTGGTGGAGCCCTAGGGGACCTTCGAGGCAGAGCGCCACACGACGTAATCGCGAACGTTCGTGCCGAACGCTCGACGTCTTCGCCACTCCTTCGGAGGCCGCATCCACGTCGCCCTCGAACGGCAAAGCACTCGAAGCCGAGCCTCTGCCGCGGACCATTGGAGTCGAGTACACGCGAACGAGGAATCGAGCCGCTGCGTCGCATGCGCTGAATCCTCCGCAGTCTTGCTCGTTCCCAAGGGAAACGTGAAGCAATCTGCCGTCTTCAAACCTCGGTGCAGTGGAGTGAATCTTGCAAAGAGGCCCGTTACCCCCCAGGGGTTCGGCCCAAATTCCTACGTGCATTAGCGAAGCAGGAACTCCCCCCCTGCCCCTCTCTCCGGTACCGTATGACAGTCGTGACTTCAATCGATCCCCCCAATCACCACGAAGCTACTGACGCAAATCCCTATTGGTACAAGGACGCGGTGATCTACGAGGTCCGCGTCAGCTCCTTCTTCGACGCCAATGGTGACGGAATTGGCGATTTTCAGGGACTCGAACAAAAGCTCGACTACCTCGAAGATCTCGGTGTCACTGCACTCTGGTTGCTGCCCTTCTATCCGTCGCCCTTACGAGACGACGGATACGACATTTCCGACTACACCGACGTCCACCCGGATCTAGGGACCCTAGATGACTTTCGTCGCTTCCTCGACGCGGCTCACCAGCGCGGATTGCGCGTCATCACCGAACTGGTGATCAACCACACCTCGGACCGTCACCCGTGGTTCCAGCGGGCACGGCGCGCAGCTCCAGGTAGCATCGAACGCGATTTTTACGTGTGGAGTGACGACCCGACGCGACTCGCGGAAGCTCGCATCATCTTCAAGGATTTCGAGACGTCGAACTTCACTTGGGATGCCGTAGCGAAGAGCTACTTTTGGCATCGTTTTTACTCTCACCAGCCCGATCTCAATTTCGACAATCCACACGTCCTCACTGCCGTGCTCGAGGTGATGGACTTCTGGCTCGAGATGGGAGTCGACGGTTTACGACTCGATGCCATTCCTTACCTAGTGGAACGGCAAGGGACCAACTGCGAGAATCTGCCCGAGACGCACGACGTCATTCGGCGAATCCGATCGCATATCGACGAGCATTTTCCCAATCGCATGCTGCTAGCCGAAGCCAACCAGTGGCCCGAAGATACCGCCGCGTATTTCGGACTAGGCGACGAGTGTCACATGGCCTTCCACTTCCCGATCATGCCGAGACTCTTTCTCGCGCTCGAGATGGAAGACCGGTTTCCCTTGGTAGACATCCTGAATCAGACACCAGATATTCCCGAGCCATGCCAGTGGGCAATCTTCCTTCGTAACCACGACGAGTTGACGCTCGAAATGGTGACCGAAGAGGAACGCGAGTATCTCTGGCGCGCCTATGCAAGCGAGCCCACGGCTCGGATCAATCTCGGCATTCGGCGTCGCCTCGCCCCGTTGCTCGAAGGTAGTCGCGCGCGCATCCAGCTCATGACGGCCCTGCTCCTGTCTTTGCCTGGAACTCCCGTGCTCTACTATGGAGACGAGATTGCCATGGGCGACAACATCTTCCTCGGGGACCGCAATGGCGTTCGCACGCCAATGCAATGGAGTCCCGATCGAAATGCCGGATTCTCTCGAGCCAATCCCCAACGTTTATTGCTGCCAGTGGTCATCGATCCCGAGTATCATTACGAAGCGGTCAACGTCGAAAACCAGCAGGGAAACTCCGAATCGTTGTTGTGGTGGGTGAAGAGAGTCCTCGCTCTTCGCAAGCAGTTCCGAGCGTTCGGACGCGGACGGCTGAAGCTCCTGTACCCGAAAAACCCACGGGTCCTAGGATTTCTTCGGACGTATGGCGACGAGACACTCCTCGTCGTTGCCAACTTCTCCGGCTTTTCTCAACACGTGGAGCTGGACCTGCACGACTATCGCGGAGTGCGACCAATCGAGGTCTTCGGACAGTCCCGATTCGGCACGATTGGTCGCCGCCCGTACTCAATAACCGTAGGTCCCCACGGCTGGTACTGGCTACAACTCTCCGAGTCAGAACGGCGGAGACTGCCCATCGCGGAAGGAACCGCGCCGTGGCCCCGAATCACCGTGGAATCGACGTGGCTCGAGGTCTTCACGCAACGACGAGGCGAGCTCGACGCCGCACTTGCGCCCTTCGTCCAACGTCAGCGTTGGTACGGCAACAAAGGTGAAGCCGTATCGCGCATGGCAATCACCGCCCACTTCTCCGTGTCAAAGGATCCGCGCGATGGCTTCATTGCCCTCGTCGAGGCGACTTTCGTCGCGAAACCAACCGTCAACTACCTCCTTCCTTTGGCGGTATCCGACGATCGGTACACCGAATTTCTCCGCGACCCGACGACCTGACCTCGTGCTCGCCGAGGTGGTCACGCGCGCGGGAACCAGTCTCGGACTACTGCACGACGCCTCGATGGATCGTGAGTTCGTGACTGCATTGTTCCAACAGGTCAATCTAGGAAGCAAGCGCGAGTCCAATGGTTGCCGCCTCGTTGGCGAGAGTATCCGGCAGATCCGCTCGACTACCGACGATGAATCGGAATCGAGTCTCGACGTGCGACCGATGGGGGTGCAGCAAAGCAATTCGTCGGTGCGCGTCGGTAGTCGCCATATCCTCAAAGTTTTACGTCGATACGAGGACGGCCCCAACCCAGAACTCGAGCTCGGTCGCTACTTGACGACGGCTGGGTTCGAACACGTCGCAAAGACGAACGGCGCCGTAACTCTCCACTGCGGACGAGCGAAACAACCCGCAACCATAGCCGTCCTTCAAGAGTACGTGACGAATGTCGGAGACGCATGGGCCTACACACAAGGCGAGAATCGGTCGATACTTCCGCACCGCACTCACGACCGAGTTTCAGTCCCAGTGGGCCGCCCCGGCATCCATGCAAACCGTCGGAGCACTCGACGCGCAACCTGAGCCGCGGCTGCGGCTCTTGCTCGGACCATACCTGGATGCGGCACGTCTTCTCGGGCAGCGTACGGCGCAAATGCACATTTGCTTGGCAAGCGCCGTGGATCTCGCAAGTCTCGCGCCCGAGCCATTTACGGCGCATTACCAGCGGCAGCTCTATCAAGGCTTCCGCAACCTCGCACTCCGCACGATCTATCGCGTGTCCGAGAGTCTCGAGGATCTTCCCAAGGATTTGCGGGATGCGGCGGCACGACTGGTGAGAAATGAGGCATTGATTCTATCGCAATTCGAAGGCATTCGAGACACTCCGATCGAAGACGTACTTCGCATTCGAATTCATGGCGACTACCACCTCGGCCAGGTGCTTTGCACTGGCCAGGATTTCGTCATCGTCGATTTCGAGGGCGAACCGCTCCGATCCGTTGCCGAGCGCCGCATCCGACGCTGTGCGCTCCGCGACGTAGCGGGAATGCTGCGGAGTTTTCAGTATGCATCGCGGCAAGTACTGCATTCCGAGGGTCCTGGAGCGATCCTACGTCCAATCGATCGACCGAAGCTCGTTCCGTGGGCAGATACTTGGCTTCATTGGGTGAGCGCATTCTTCTTGGACGGGTATCTCGCGGCGGCAAAGCAAACTCGATTGTTGCCGAAGTCGACGGCACATCTGAATCTACTGCTCCGCACCTATCTACTCGAGAAAGCCCTTTACGAAATCGGGTATGAGCTTGGACATCGTCCGGATTGGGTCGGAATTCCACTCGAAGCTACGGCGTCACTGGTCGGCCTTACACCTGAGCAGCCCATCCCGTGACGAGTGTTCTCCTCAACGATTCGCTTACCAATGACCAGTTCGCAGTCTTTCCACGAAAGTACGTCTCTGATCGGTCACGTGTCGAATTGACACACCGTGCAGCCTTGGCCCTAACGAACAACGGTGATACTTGGAAGGCAAGATGCGAGGAGCTCTGAAATTCCTTACGTTCCTGACGTGCGGACTTGGCGCCCTGTCGCTCATCGGCTACATCGTTCTCGATCGAACCACCTGGCATTGGTTCGAGTTGGACGTAACGCAACGCTCTGAACTGGCTGTCACGTCCGCAAGACAGAGCTTCATCGCGGCTCTCGAAGGCGATCGAAGTCGGCTCGAGCCCGTACTTACGGACATCGTTCGAGACGATCGCATCTTGGCGGCAGCCGTCTGCAGTACCGATCGAAATCTGCTCGCCAAAACGAACGATTATCCGCTGGCGCTCCAGTGCGAACCGATGCTTCACCGATTGGCACGCGAGGGCAGACACTTGGGAACGGAAACGACCGGCATCAAGATGGATTTTCCAACGGGCGCCGTCCTACTCAGTGCAACGGAATTGCGCAACGATGGACACCAGCTCGGATCGGTCATACTCATCCACGACCTAAGTCACCTGACTCGACGGGCCACCACGACTCGAAATCTCAGCATCCTTGCTTTCTTCGTACTTTCACTCGGGGCATCACTCGTCACGCTCGTTGCCATGCGGCTCGCGTGGCGCAACTGGATTGCAGATTTTCGTCAAGCGCTGGCGGGTCGGAAAAAGAAGGAATTCCAACCGCTCGTGAGAGACGTCCGTGCACTCGTCGCGCAGCTCGCGGATGAACGCAGTTCCGATGGTGTGACGGGTCCGTGGAGTCCCGAGCGACTGCGCGCAGTCCTGACCAAGCACCTCCAGGGGGAGCGCGTCATCATCGCCGCGAACCGCGAGCCCTACGTGCACGAAAAGGGACCCGATGGGGTTCGAGTTCTGCACCCAGCAAGTGGACTGGTTACGGCGCTCGAGCCCGTCATGCGCGCATGTTCTGGAGTATGGGTTGCGCACGGCAGCGGAAGCGCCGATCGCGAAACGGCGGACAGCCACGACCATGTAGCGGTTCCGCCTGGCGAAGAATCCTATCGAAATCAGACGAGTGTGGCTGTCCGAGGCGGAGGAGGCCGGCTACTACAACGGTTTTGCCAATGAAGGGCTCTGGCCGCTTTGCCACATTGCGCATCACCGCCCAGCGTTCCGAGCTGCAGATTTTGCTGACTACGTCACCGTCAATCGCCGCTTTGCGGACGCCGTCGTCTCAGAATCCGACACCGATGACCCTATCGTGTTCGTCCAAGACTACCATTTGGCGCTCGCGCCCAAGATGATTCGTGAGCAGTTACCCAAAGCGACCATTCTGACGTTCTGGCATATCCCTTGGCCCAATGCCGAACGGGTTGGAATCTGTCCCTGGCGCGAAGAGCTGATTTCCGGACTCCTCGGTTCGAGCATCATGGGATTTCACACCCGACAGCACTGCAACAACTTCATCGATTCGGTCGATGCGTACATGGAGAGTCGGATCGATCGAGAGAACAACGCTGTCGTACAAGGAGATCGTCGGACCATCGTTCGTCCGTATCCCATTTCAATCGAATGGCCCGTGCGGTGGCTCCGCGGAATCCCATCCGTCTCGGAATGTAGGCGTGAGCTTCGCGAGCGACTTCGCTTGAACCCCGACGTTCGACTCGGTGTCGGAGTCGAATCGCTTGGACTACACGAAGGGAATCGAGGAACGGCTTCAAACCGTCGATGATTTGCTCTCTCGCTATCCAGAGTTCCGAAACAAGTTCACGTTCGTACAGATTGCTGCCCCGAGTCGAACGAAGGTCGCACACTATCGCGAGCTCAACTCGCGAGTCGAAACGTTGGTCGCCACCATCAACGAGAAGTGGTCTACCCTCGACGTACTGCCAATCACGCTGCTTCGCGTTCACCACGAGCCGCCGGAAATCTTCCGACTCTTTCGAGCAGCAGACGTCTGCTACGTCAGCAGTCTCCACGACGGAATGAACCTCGTCGCCAAAGAGTTCGTTGCTGCACGCGACGACGAGCGAGGAGTTCTCGTATTGAGTCAGTTCACTGGCGCAGCCCGAGACTTGACCGAAGCGCTCCTGGTCAATCCGTACGATATCAACCAAGCCAGCGACGCGCTGGCCGTCGCCCTGAACATGCCCGAGGACGAGCAGCGCGAACGCATGCGTTCGATGCGACGTTGGGTCGCGGAATTCAATGTCTATCGCTGGGCAGGCAAAATCCTCGTGGACGCGGCGGAGGTTCGTCGGCGGGATCGGGTCGCCGATCGTCTTTCGGCGCACCATGCGATATACCGTCGAATGGACCTGTGACCCGCGCGCCGACGTCATTGCCAGCGGCGCCGCGATGACGTCGAGTGCGTCGCTGCTGAGGCTACCGTGAGGTCGGGAACACCTGCAACGCAACGGAATTCATGTCAGCGAGGCTCAGACTTCGGCACGCGTCTCGCCACCTCGGTCAAACGCTCATCGGGAATGACCCGTTCGCAAAGCGGATAGAGTTGCTGCTCCTCGAAACGAACATGGGCTTCGAGCACGTCGGCAAATGCTCGTAGCGCGTCGAGTTGGCCAGCCTTCGCATCTTTGGCAAGCTCCCTCATCATTTGATGTTCCGAGGCGGTTCGAAGCGCGAAATCCTTTTCGATGCCGGAAGTGAGATCGGGCAGCAATAACTCTTCCTCTGCTGCGAAATGGGGCTCGAGCTCAGCCGAGTATCGAGCAAACACTTCATCGACGAATGCCTGCTCGGTCTCCACGTCGGCCCGCGACAACCAAGCACGGATCCGCTGAACCAGTACCAACGAGTGATGATGTTCGGAGCTGAGCCCGTGAAGACGTGGATCGCGTTTCATTGGAAGTGAGATTGAACGCGAGAGGCGGACCAATGGCAACCCTTACCGTTCGCAACCGTGAAGCGCAGCGGCGTATGGCGTGGCGAGGCCAATGGCCTCGCAGGAATGGGTGGAGCGCATACGGCGAGCCCGAGTCGCCGACGAGACGTGGGAGCCACCCCTCGACGCGACGCGACTCGACTCGACTCGACTCGACTCGACTCGACTCGACTCGACTCGACGCGACGCGACGCGACGCGACGCGACTCGACGCGACTCGACGCGACTCGACGCGACTCGACGCGACTCGACGCGACTCGACGCGACTCGACGCGACTCGACGCGACTCGACGCGACTCGACGCGACTCGACAGAATCCACGTCGGCCTCAGTTTCAGTCGGTGAGGTGTTCTACCCTCGGATAGTCCACGCGGCTCGATTGTCCGAGTCAACTACCGGAGCGGCATCGACGCTGCTGCTCCGCATCCGTACGCGGCGGACGGACATCCCTGAGGAGCAGCCAAGCAAAAAGGGCCACATCCATCTGGAGTGTCGCCCTCTTCGGCACGCCCGACTCGCTGCGGGCATTAAGCAGAAGCTCAATCGGAAATCTGTCGCTCGAACAGCGAGGCAAGTTCCCTCGGGCAGTGCTGCCGCAGAACGTCGATGCCGCGATTCCCTTCGACTCGCGGGATCCCTGACGGCATGAAGCCTTTGCTCAGGAGCGTCCTGCACATCCAGTCCAGTCGCTCGACCGTGTGATCGGCGGCAGAGCAAACCGAGTGGAAGAACGTCGTGGCCGTAGCAGAAGCCACTTCCTCTGAACCGAACGCAAGACACAAGGCGAGGTTCCAAAGAGCCTCGTCGTGAAGGAATGTCGACTTCGGGGCCGCGTGCAGGCTCTTTAGAAGTCGTTCCTCTTCGGGCAGTTCTACGGGGCTTCCCACGAGAAAGTACGAATGAAAGCGCACGTTCCAGTCAACCGCCGGGTCATGTTCGTCGAACGTGATGTCGATGCCGAGGCCATCGTCCTCACTCGACGTATGCCCATGAACGGAGTGCCCATCGGGGAGTTCGACGGATGAAGTGAGTTCCGCGCCGTGCTCACGCTGTTGCTCGTAAACACGAGCCACCTCGCGGCGCAGCTCGGGATCGACCTCGCGCTGTCCCGATACGTCGGAGAATGAACCCTGCGCCTGACGCGGCTCCGCGTCGAACCGACCTGCCGCACCGAACACATCCGTGGAGACGAGGCCGCTCTGCGAGGCGTTGGCCGGCGACGCGCCGTCGTCCGCTTCGTAGGGAAGACGCACCCGCTGCATCGAAATTCCAGAAGGATGCAGCGAGGAATTGTCGCCCTCGACGGTCGTGTCACCCCGAGCACCGACGTGGCTGGTCTCACTCCCAGTCGGAGCGGCGACCTCTTGAGCGCCGCCCGCTCTCGCCACCATCGAAACCGGGCCCGCCGCAGACTCCCCAGCGTTCGCGAGTTCCAACGCCTCTTGGAATTCGATGAAGCTGGAAAGAGCCGACCAACCGCTATCGCCCACCTGGCAAACCCAAGCCGTGACGGGAACCTTCCCCGACTGGATGCCGCGCGTGACGAGGTTCGTCGGAAGTGGCCCGAGGCTCTGTTCGCCCACGGCCAAGTACCATTGCTTTTCTTCGACCTGATTCGCCGTCACTCCATCCATGGCCTATGTCCTCTGCTGCGAGTCACCCTGAAGGGTTCGCTCACCTTCGTACCGTTTGATGAACGCCACCGTGCGTGGTGACAGCTAAGCTCGACGTGTTTACTCTTGGGCTTAAGGAAAAGAGATTTCAACCTTACGTTTCGGGGAATCCAGCGTCAATCGAACGCTCGTCACTATTTCGCGTGACAATACCGAAACCAACATCGACATCGAAACTTTCCTCTGATAACGCATCCAACCAGGCAAGAGCCGCGCGAACCGGTTACGAACTGACCATCGCAAGCCCGAGCCGAACCACCCGAACGCTCGGAATTTTCGACATCGCGTGCTTGAACCGCTGAACCACAACACGGACCTTGGATGATGACCCGTCGCAACAACATTGCATTCGCTTTCGTCTCGGCGATTTCTGGCGCACTCCTCAGCTTCGTTTTGCTCACCTGTAAGAGTCAGGAATCATCGCCGGGACGAGCTCACGCGGCGCCATCGGTTCCGAGCGCCGTATCTGCAGTCGCGCCACCGAACCTCACTCCGTTGAATCTAGCGCCGGGAGCGCGGACGGAAGACGAGCGCAATACCATTGCAGTGTTCAAAAAGGCCGCCAAAGCGTGTGTCTTCGTGACTCAAAGGCAAATGGTCATGGACTACCTCGGCGGGACGGCGCACGACGTTCCGGCTGGCTCGGGCTCCGGCTTCCTCTGGGATTCGGACGGACACGTCGTCACGAACTTTCACGTCGTGGCGAACGCAGAGCGGCTCACGGTAACGCTTCACGATCAGCAAACCTTCGTCGCAAAAGTCGTTGGGGTGGAACCGCGAAAGGACATTGCGGTACTGCAAATCGACGCGCCCAAAGAGATCCTCGTGCCCATCGACCGGTACACCGAGACCTACGACCTCCAGGTTGGCCAGAAGGTCATTGCGATCGGCAATCCATTCGGCTTGGATCAGACACTCACGACGGGAGTCGTGAGTGCACTCGGGCGCCAAGTCGAGGGGATCGGTGGGGTCAAAATTCGCGAGATGGTTCAAACGGATGCCGCCATCAATCCGGGCAACTCCGGCGGGCCGCTACTCGACAGTACGGGCCGCCTCATCGGTATGAACACGATGATTTTCTCACGCAGTGGAAGCTCGGCAGGCATCGGCTTCGCTGTACCGGGGCAGACGATCACGCGAATCGTCCCTCAACTCATCAAGAACGGTCGAGTCGAACAGGTGGGTCTGGGCGTGGAAATCGACCCGCAACAACGTATCGAGCGACGTTTGGACATCCAAGGACTCGTCATCATCGGCACGGTTCCGGGCAGTTCGGCGGAAAAGGCGGGAATCCAAGGGTTGGAGCGCACGATGAGAGGCATCAAACTCGGCGACGTCCTCGTCGCGATCGACGACAAGCCCGTCGCGAGCTACGACGACCTCTACGGGATTTTGGACGGCCGTCGCCCTGGCGAATCCGTCAAGGTCAAGCTGCTTCGCGATCGAAAGGTCGTCGAGGTGCCGCTGACGTTGGTGAATATCCAATGACACCGACTTCGGGAGACGGGAGCTTGCGACGGCGACTCTCGGTCGCCAATCACGACAGAGACGTCGCAGGCCTGACCTACGTCTACCCGGTGCTCTCGCGACGTTCCGGTGGAGTATCCATCGGCATCAATCTCAATCCCAACAACGCGTGCAATTTTCGCTGCGTGTACTGTCAGGTTCCCGACCTTTCACGCGGTTCCGGACCCGCGATCGACTTGGAACGCCTCCGGACGGAACTGAAACAGCTTCTCGACGCGCTCGATCGCGACGAAGAGCGTGGCTCAGTTCCGCTCAAGGACTTCGCCTTCTCGGGAAATGGTGAGCCCACGAGTTCCCCCGACTTCTGCGCAGCGCTCGAGATCGTACGTCAGGTGCGCGATGAGCGAGTTGCACTACGGGGACTCCCCATCGTGCTCATCACCAATGGGTCGCTCGTCGACCGTAAAGAAGTTCAACGCGGGCTCGAGCTGCTAGCGAGCCTAGGTGGCGTCGTGTGGTTCAAAGTGGACGCGGGAACCGACGAAGGGCTCCGCCGCACCAATTCCGTAACGACTCGCCTCGATCGTCATTTGGAACGCCTCTCGATATCGGCCCGCCTCTGCCCCACTTGGGTTCAAAGCTGTTGGTTCCGTCGTAACGACAGGGAGCCGGAGCTCTCCGAGGTCGACGGCTTCGTCGAGGCGCTACGACGACTACTCGGCCGCGGTGTTCCCCTTCGCGGCGTTCACCTCTACACGCTGGCACGACCGTCTTTACAACCAGAAGCAAAAGAACTCGGACCCGTGGGCGCGGACTGGTTGACTTCACTTGGCGCACGCTTGCATGCCATCGGACTCGAAACGACCGAAGCGACGTGATTCGTAAGCGAGTACGCATCACGTCGAGTCGGCGCGACACGTGGCATCCGCCGCGTGCGGCCGTCCCTGGACCACGAACGACTCCGCCGCTTGCGGCCGTTCCTTGACTACGAACGACTCCGCCGCACCGTGCAGTCACTTCCCTGCTCGCCCCAATTCGGACTATGCTGCGGCGGTGCGCGAACTTCGTCGCTTATTCTTGCTCCCGGCGTCCATTGGGTTGGCGCTGGTCACCTTGCCGACTTCCCGGGTCTTGGCCGGTTCCCCGTCAACGCACAGTCCCTCGACGCAACCGACTGCGGCCCCCTCCGATGAGGCAACCCTGCTTCAGGAAGTCGAGCCACCTCGAGCCCTCGCAGCAGAGGTCTCGAGTCCCACCGAGCCCGATCGAAGCGAACAGGTACTTCTCGAGAATCCTCGTATCGGATTCGGGGGGCGTCGAGGAAGCCAAGGTCGTCTCCGGTACCCCACCGTTCTCGACGGCGGCGCTTGAGGCTGCGCCCCGATTCCGCTTCACGCCGGCACGATTCCGCGGCAAGGCCGTCGCAGCGAAGATCCGCTTCCTCGTTCGCTTCGAGCCGAAAGAAATCCTCTCTCCTCCGACTCCGCCCCCGGAAGCAAAGGGAACGCCCAAAAGCCCAGCGCCGGGAACGACTCGCAATGCTGCCACCAAGACTCAAGGAGTCGAGGTCGTTGTCGTTGGCATCCGTCCCGCGTACACGACCGGCGTCGTGACACGCGCCGAAGCAAGAGAAGTTCCAGGGACATTCGGCGATCCCCTACGTGCCATCGAATCGAGCCCAGGGGTAACACCGATTTACTCGGGTGTTCCGTTCTTTTTCGTCCGGGGTGCGCCGCCTGGCAACATTGGCATCTTCCTCGACGGGGTGAAGGTCCCGCTGCTCTATCACGCGCTACTCGGCCCCTCTGTGATTCATCCCGCGTTGATCGATCACGTCACGATTTATCGAGGCGCACCAACGGCGCAGTTTGGTCGGTACGCGGGCGCAGTCATCAATGCAGAGACGAGGCCGCCCATCTCACGCCTCGGCGGCGAAGGAAATATCCGAATCTTCGACGCTGGCGCGCTGATCGAAACGCCATTCGCCGGAGGCAACGGTCACGCACTCGTCGGGGGACGCTATTCGTATACGGCGCTCGCCGCGTCGTTGCTCACCAATACGAATCTGGCCTACTGGGATTACCAGTCTCGGCTGGACTACGCTGTGGGACGGAACGGTCGGCTCGGAGTATTCGCGTTCGGCTCGTATGATAGGTACTCTGCAATGGAGGGAGCCGACGAGCAGTGGGGTGGAACTCAGTTCCATCGGATCGATACGCGCTACGACGTCTCGACGTCTCGAACGCAGTCTCGCATCGCAGTCACGGTGGGTCGTGACAAGACGGACTCGAGCTCCGGCGCGCTCAGCTCTCGGCTGCTTGGGTTTCGCTCGATGACGCAGCATCGACTGGGACGCTCGGTCTCCGTGGATTTCGGCAGCGACCTAAACATCGAAGACTACCGCCTCTCCGTCGACGAAACGACCGCGGAAGCCGACGACCTCAAGGCTCTCTTTCCTGCGAGAACCGATATCACGGGCGGCGCATTCACCCAGCTCAATTGGCAAGCAACGCCTTGGGCCAGCATTGCGCCGGGGATTCGCGCCGACGGTTATCGTATCAATGACCGAACGGAATGGAGTGTCGATCCGAGATTGAGCGCCACATTCAAGCCGCACCCGCGTCTTTTTACGGCCTACACCGTCGGGGTGATGCACCAAGCGCCCAATTTCGTTCCACAAGTTCCGGCTGCCTATGTCGGAACCCTCGAAGGCGGGTTGCAGCGCGCCGTCGCGGCGAGCACGACCATCGGGACACAGTTACCCTACGATCTCACGCTGCAGGTCTCGGGTTTTCATTCGGCGATTTTCAACCTCCTCGATCCGATCGGTCGCGACAACGATCTGACTCTCGATCCCAATAGTCTGCGCCATCGCGAGCGAGGTTCTGCGGTGGGTCTCGAGTTCGAGCTACGTGCACCAATGACGAGGCGGATTGGTGGATTCGTCGCGTGTACGTGGTCGCACTCCGATCGAAGCAGTGGAAACCGGGAATCGCTCTCCGCCTACGATCGACCGATCGTGCTTCAAGGCGCGCTCGGGTTCGATCTCGGACGGAACTATCGAGCGGGCGCGCGACTTGCCTATTACTCAGGCGTTCCCGCCCTTGAACTCAACGAAAGTCGTGAGCGTTACTTCTCGGGAACGCGACGCTCCGATCCCTATTTTCGCGCCGATCTACGGCTCGAAAAGCGCTGGCCGATACGCGGACGCGGTTATTGGGCATTCGTCGCGGAAATGCTCAATGCAACGATGTCTCGAGAGATCACGTCTCGAAAGTGCTCGGTGAGCTTTTGCAAGGACGAGGTCTCGGGTCCAGTCGCAATCCCGAGCATCGGAGTAGAAATGTACAGTTATTGAACGACGACGGCACCCCGTTGGGATTGTCGCCTTCGCTGCGTTCAGCTCTTGCGTTCGCTCTTGCGCAGACGCTTCTGCTCGTACATGAGGCTGTCCGCTCGAGCGAGCACCTCCTCGACCATCTCGAGTTTACTGGGATCGTACGGCGCGATTCCGACGCTAAACTTGAGTTCGAATTTGCGCTCGGGCCTCGCGTTCATTTCCGCCAGTTTCTCGTACAGCCTTTCGGTCACCCCTTCGACGGACGGAGGATCCGCTTCGACGGCCAACACGACGAATTCGTCGCCCCCGAGCCGCGCTACGACGTCCGAATATCGGAAGCACTGCCGCAGAACACTGGCGGTCTCCACCAAGGCTACGTCCCCGTACTCATGCCCGAGTTCGTCGTTGATACGCTTCATCCCGTCCAGATCGACGAATACGAGCAACGCCGAACGCATCGATCGATCGCACAACTTGAGTTGTTGGGTCGCGAGCGTGAGAAATCCTCGACGATTGTAGAGACCGGTGAGTTCATCGACGAGCGACAACGCTCGGAGCTGGTCCGCTTGGCGCTGCAAAAGGTCCTTGTTCCGCTCACGATCCGAAACATCGCGGTAGGTCCAAAGGTGACCCACGGCTTTGCCGTCGAGTTCGAGGGGCGAATACGACCGCTCGAGAATCCGCATGTCCGCAAGATACACGAGTTCGTCCTTGGTGACCTTACGTTCTGCTTTGAGCTCTTCGATTCGCTCCGAAAGTGCCTCCGGAATGAAGAATACTGGACTAATCCTCTCGATGAGCTCTGGACTTGCCTTACCGATGAGCGAGTCAGCGCGTTCGGAAATCTGCATCAGCGTGCAGAAGTGCTGATTGCAATGCTGAATGACTTGGTTCTCGTCCTCGACCAGAATGCCCGAATCCATGCTGTCGACCAGCGTGCGCAATCGTGCAGACAAGAGGCGCTCGATTGCATCTCGCGCCGGATCCTCGGTCTTGTCGTGAATCAGTCCGAACCCCATCACGATGGCACCGCTCAGATCGCGCAATGGGGCCGTGCGCAAGTCGTAGAAGCGCCCTCCACATCCGAGTACTTGGGCCAAAGTCTCGCCCTTCAACGCCCGGGCGCACGCGTCCCTCAACTTTGGTCCGTTGGCGCCGCAATCCAACTCGTCGAGTGACGCACCAACCCCTACTGCGCAACTCCCAGTATGTAACGGAAAAGTGATGGTTCCGTCCATCAGTCGCAGCTTCAATTCGTGATCGAAAACGAAGAGGAGTCGCTCGGGCAGCTGATGCACGATCTGTCGATATAGCCAGTGCTCCTTGGTGAAGTCGTCCAAAGGACGAAAGCTTTCGAGTGGACGGGGGTCTGGTGTTTCCGCCTTTAGGACGAGAGAAAGCAAGTTGGCTAATTCGTCGACGCTTGCCCTTTCTCCGTCCGAAATCTCCGTTTTGGGAAGCAATATGCACAACGCGACGCCCGCCCCCGTAACTCCGCGGAGCACGCGAACCAACAGGGCCTGATTGCGAATGTCCTTCCGCAGCGGGACGACGAGCGGATGTGTCGGCCACTTCTGCAAAGCGTCTTGCGCGGACTCGAGGCTCCACCCGGACGTCGCGCTCGCCAGTCCTTCGCCAGTAATTTCGCCGGGAAAGAACTCGAGCCCAACCACGGCCCGGCAAGTCTCTCGATCCTGTTCGAGTTGGAGCAGAGCGGCAACACGAGCCCCAAGCATCGACGTTGCCACTCGCAGACCGCTCACCAGGCGCTGATCAACGTCGCCATGGCTTACGGCTGTGCCCATTGGGACCCGCTTTTGGAGTGCACTCGCTCGTAGGGAGGGTACGTCTTCGGTCACGCCAGGTTCAGCCCATTTCGTAAGTCGAACTCGAGGCTACATACGGTTCCCCTCGAGATCCGTTTAGTTGCACGACCCGACCTTGCACCAAGGCCGGTGGATTGATGGTAGGGCAGAACGAGGCGGAATGCACCGCTTTCCCCACTCCGATAGGAGCCCAACCATTCGCGAAATATTCGATTCAACCCTTGGCGATATCGTTTGAACGCGGGACGAACCCACACGTCGGAAGACGTGAGCAGATCCACGCTGGGGTCGTACAACGTAGACTAGCGATTCCATGCCTCGTTTCGTCGCCTCACGTCCGCAAAAGGGCACGGCTGACATTGCGAAGCGCAATCCATTTCGATGAGTGTATTCGAACACGTCTCGGCGCATTCCCGAAAACGCATTGTCATTTCCGCCCCGAACGGCAACGAAGGCGCCTGCGCGCAGGCGCACGTGCAGAAAAGGCATACCTAAAAGGACCGCCCCCGAGTGGCAGTGCTCAAGGACGTGTCACGGGCCAGTTGCTGCGTTGAAAGCCAGGCGCAGGGCGTCCGAAAAGGTACCCCTGAAACAACCGACAGCCCAGGTCTTGCAGGGCTTGAAACTCCTCGACGGTCTCCACGCCCTCGACGACGGCCGCCTTCCCCATGTCTTCGCAAAGACTGATGACGGATCGGACGATGCGCTGATGCATCGGCTTCTGATCGATGTCACGAATGAGGCCCATGTCGAGCTTGATGAAGTCGGGTTCGATGAGGGCAAACGTCGTGAGCCCAGAGTAACCCGCGCCCAGGTCGTCGATCGCGACGCGATAACCCAAATCTCTCAGGGCCGCGATTCGAGTCGCCACGTCGGCAATACCGTCGAGTGACGCGCGCTCCGTGATCTCGAGCACGACCTGCGGTGCCAATCGAGAGAGAGCGGAATTCGGGGAAAGCAGGTGAGGATCCAACAAATCTGCGATGTGCAAATTGACGAAAAGCAAATCAGGACGAGTTTCGCCCTGGTAGAGCTCGGCGACGCGATCGCGCATCTTGCGCCCGACGGTTTCGAGCTGCCCGAGGCGTCGCGCGGCTTCGAGCACGGCCGAGGGATGCGAGAGACTCGGCTCCTCGGAACGAAGTAGCGCTTCGTACCCAATCGTCTGAGTCGTCGAAGCATCGACAATGGGTTGAAATGCCGCCCAAAGCGTGCCGAGCATCCGCCGAAAGCTCGTCTCGAGCCCGGAACGGTCTGCGGCATGAGGGGGATCTTGCCCCAAAGCCTCGGCCGCTCGGAGCCGGAAATTCGTCATTTTGCGAAGACGAATGGCCTTGTCCAACATGCTCTCGAGCACGGGCAGCTGAAATGGCTTCGTCAGGTAGTGAATCGCTCCGTGTTCCAGCGCCTGCACCGCGGTGTCAACGGTTGGCTCTCCCGTCATCAGAATCACCGGCACGTACAAATCATGCGCGCGGATCTCACTCAAGAGCCGGATGCCATCCATCTCTGGCATCGCAATGTCACTGACCACCACGTCGAAGTCACCATTCGCAACCAGGCGGATCGCGTCGACGCCATTGTTGGCCGTCTCCACCAGGTAGCCGCGCACAGCGAGCACACGGGACATTGAGCGGAGCACACTCGGCTGATCGTCGACCAGCAAGACGCGTTTCGGCTCGTTCTCGAGGAGCCGTTCGTGATCACCTGCAGCAACGATTCCAGACGCCATCTCGTCGTCGGCCAAAGCCGCAAGCTCAAGCTGCGCTCGCGCAGGGACGGCATCGAGCCGCTCTTCGTCGCTGGAAAGTGGGCGCATGCGATTTTTCCGAGCCGCGTTCGTGCCGAGCCACGAACACGGCTTAGGTTACCAGAAATCTGCCGTGCGGTGACAATCGCAACGCGGTGGCCTCGGTGACGTCGCCACGCAACGCAACCAACGACCAGCCGGACAACTCGCTCACCCCAACACTGACTTCAACTCGAACGAGGCATTCCTACGGGGGCCACCATTAGCAGCCCCAAAGGGTCGACACGAAGAAGCGCTCGCGCTGCCCGTCTGGAAGTCACTCCTGTTGGAGTCGCTTCTGCTTCTGACCGACGAGGAGCTGATGGGCGGCGCGCAGTATCTCAGGAAGTCTGGCGGCGTGAGGCGAGCTCTGCAGTGCAGAGACGAGGGCGGCGTCATCGATATTGGCGGCGCTGCGCCCCGGAAACCAATGCCCGCCGTTCTCGAGCAGGTTATAGCGCATTCGACCGTAAGCCACGAGATCGAAGGCTTTTGCGAGATTGTAAAGCCGAAGGATCTCCTTGACGTTCACTTCGCCTGGAACTCGATGCCACTCGGGAAGCCCCTCGTGCCAGGTGGTTGCCCACGCCTTGCCCAAGACCCGCTCGTATTCGGCCGTGAGTCGCGCCTCGATGGGCCCAACGAGCTTTCGCGCGTCCTTCTCGTGTTGTTCGAAGAGCGTAACCGCCTTGACGTGCTCGTCGAAGTCGCTGGGCTTCGCAACGCCAATCGAAAGCGTGGACACTTCTGATTGGGCCAAGCAAAAAAGGTCGTTATAAGTCATCGGAGACAACGGCGCCGTGAGACGCTGCAACTTCTCCGGAGGATCGTACAGGCGTCCCCCCTTGTCGTTTGGACTGATGATGAGAATACCCATGTTTCGGGCGCCAGCCGCACGAATGGCGCGCAGATTCTGCTGATAAGCCCAGTAGTAGTGCAGGTTGACGTACTCGAACCGCCCGTCGCAGATGGCCTTCAGGATGACGGGTTCGGGAGCGTGCGTGGAGAAGCCCACGCCGCGAACGAGCCCTCGCTGCTTCAACGAAAGCGCTCGTTCGAGACAACCTCCGTCGCGCACGGCAAGCTCGAGAGTCGCGTCGTCATTGAGTCCGTGTAGCGCGAGCAAGTCGACGTAGGGCACCTTCAAGCGCCCCAGGGAGTCCATGAAGTCCCGCTCGAAGTCGGCCGGATCCGCCGTCGGAGCCACCTTGGTTTGCAAGATGAATTCATGGCGTGGGATCTTGGGAAGAATGCACCCAAGCTGGTTCTCGCTCGTGCCGTATCCACGAGCCGTCTCGATGTGGTTGATGCCGAGGGCGAGTGCGCGTCGAACCGTCGCCTCGAGATTCGCCTGGTTTTCGGCGGGCGCCTGGTCCGAAGGATCCCAAGAGTGTTGGAAGCGCATCCCGCCACAGGTCAAGACGGGCATGGCAATCGAGGTTTGTCCAAACTGTCGCGTCAGCATCGTTATCCTTCGTTCCCTTCCCTACATCGGCTCGGGACGTCCCAAGTCCAATCGCTTAGACTCGAGGCCTCGAAAAGTCCAGAATCGCCGCTGGGTAGCCCCCATTTGGGCGCGGAACCAGTGCTCACGGCCAATGGCGAGCGGGCAAACGCCATCCCTCGCCCCCCAAGGCGCCGCTATTTCCCGAGTGGGTCCGTGCGACGGCCATGCAGCGAGAACGAGGCGAGCCAAGCTTCGGAGCGAACCGTCGTCCGAAGTGTCTTCGGAGTTTCCAGTAGAAGTCTACCGCGTGAATCGACCAACAAAAGAAACGGGAATTCCACAAATGCCGAGGGGGAACGCTACCCCGTAGCGATCGCGGTCCTAGACTATTTGAGTTCCCTCTTCGCGAGAGATCAGTCATGTCGATGCCAGCCGTCCGCGTCTACCTGCCTCGGTTCCCTGACGTTCAGGAATGCTCCTGGGTGGACACCGGTAAGTGCCAGGACTGCACGTGTCGTTATTCGTTGCTTGCGGAGCGCCCGCGCATCACCGAGTGGGCCAGCGAGGACGTCGCCGAACTCGTCGATGCCCTGCCATCCACGTGCGCACTCGATCTGGCCGCGCAGGGCCCCATGCTCCTCGAGGAGATCTCGGCGTACTTGGGGCTCCCTCGAACCCTCGTCGAGCAAACGGAAACCCTCGGTCTTCGTCGGCTCTCCAAACAACGAGACATGCGCAAGTCGCACTGGGATGGCTATTGACCGCTGACTTGTCGACGTCTCGAACCTGGCCCGAGCAGAGCGCGTTCGACCGACGAGCGAGGCCAACGAGAGTCAATCTCTAGGAGGCGGGTCGCACCATTGCGACGGCCGGCCCCAATTGAGCGTCATCGTAGAAGTAGTGATGGCGAAACCCGGCCTTCTCGAATGCGCGTCTCGCTGCCAATTGCGCGATGCCAGCGAGCCCCCAGACGCTGCGCGGACCGAAACCGAGCGTGAGCTCTTCCCGCACATGGCGCAATGCGACGCTGCCAATCCCGATGAACCGGCGTTCCCTGGGTCCGACCAACACGTCCACACGGGTTGCCGCTGCCCCCAACCGTTCGAAGAGTGGCGTATTGCGAAGACGATCGATGGGTGCGCGGTGCCACCGAACGTATCCCACGGGCTCATTTTCGACGACGATGACCCGATTTCCAGCATCGCCATGTCCTGGTGCGGCGCGAAGTTGCGCCACGAACGCCAGATTTTGCTCGGGTGCGCCCCACGAAGACTCGACATCCGACAACTCGAACCATTGGCGCAAGAGGTCGTCGTCCTCGACGTTCGGCAGTCGAAGACCCACACGCGCAGCCAACGTAAGTTGGACCGAGCTCCTGGCGTCCTCCTGCGAGTCAATCAGCGGCAACATGATAAGTAACGAAGTGGACGGGGGTCCCTTGCATAAGCTTTGGCCCGGTCATCTCAATTTCGCAACTCTGGACCGAATTTCGGTGTGCAGAATGCCGACACCCCAATTCGCATCACCGCGCCGTGTCATCACGCTCTTGCTGCGCACGACTGCTCTTCGGAGGTTTGGTTCTGTGGAGCGTCACACGAATGACCGCCTCCCCACGAAGGACCGTGAGGCGCAAGGGACTTCCCTCGTCACCCGAGAGGGCACGGTGCAATTGCCGCTCCGAGAGCTCACGCACGTCGCGTCCCTCGACGAGCAAGATTTCGTCCCCAGGACGCAAACCAGCGCGCTCCGACGCGAGTCCCTCGGGAACCTCGCGCAGCACGACTCGCCCGTCACTCGCCCGTCCAAGCCGCGCGCCCATCGTACCCGGTGTACTGGCACACGAGAGAGCGACTAAGCCAACCCCTGGTCCCCAAACCGAGAAGAAGCGTCGAATCCTCAGCACGCTCAGCTCTGCCACGCGCCAGCGGGTGGGTCACGTCGATGAAATACAGTGAACGCCTTGGACAATCCGCCGAAGCGCCGCACCAGACCGAAAACGGTAGCCGCGGCACGACCGACGGATGTCTCTTCCGAATGCGTGTCGACGCTCTGGTCCAGGCACACGGCGACGCCCCGCACCGGAGGATTTCGAAAGAACTTGGGACGGGCACTCTGGATCCAGGCCAAATGGCCGCTGCATCGGTGGTGCTGATTTCGGATTGGGTCTGTCCGCCGCGGAACCATGGGACGCGAGAACTTTGTTCGTCGAGGCGAGTTCTCCTTGACGATCCCGAAGGGTTGCGTATCTTTCGGGCCCTTCCGCCAACTTAGCTCAGTGGTAGAGCAGCGGTTTCGTAAACCGCAGGTCTCGAGTTCAAGTCTCGAAGTTGGCTCCAAGTTTCACCCTTCGCGGCCCAAGTCGTCCAAACTGGGCCACTTTGTTTTTGTGGTGACGTAACCGGGGCAGTGCCAGTCCAAGAGGCGCCCCGAGCCCCGTCTTTTGGCTCGAGATGCCGCGTTCGAGGGCCGCGCGATAGCGCGCGCTTCCCGGTGAATTCCGCTTCGAACCAGGTCTGGTCCGGGGCGACCCCAAACGGCAGAGCGGCGCCCCGCCCGCGTCGACGCGAACGGCTGTCCCATCCGAAATCGAGGTTCGACTACACTCGGAGGATGACCGTCGACGTTCCAACGATTCTCGTCACCGGTGGAGCACAGGGGATTGGCAAAGGCATCGTTCACCATTTTGCCTCCTGCGGGTACGCAGTCGTCTTCGTCGATCGCGACGACGACGCAGGGCATGAAACGGCTCACGCGGTCCCAGGCTCGGTGTACGTCGGTGGCGATGTCACCGACGAGACCCTTCCGGAACGGGCCGTCGCGATGTGCCTCTCACGATTCCAACGCCTCGACGCATTGATCAACAACGCCGGGATCTCCGAATTTACTCCGATTGACACGTTGTCTGTTGCTGCATTTCGCCGAGTCTTGGAGATCAATCTCGTCGCCTACTTCTCATTTGCCAAGGCCGCCGCGAAGGCCCTGCGCGAATCAGGAGGAGCCATCGTGAACATCGCGTCGACTCGCGCCATCATGTCCGAACCGGACGGCGAGGCCTATGCTGCCTCCAAAGGAGGCATCGTCTCACTCACCCACGCGTTGGCGATGTCCCTAGGACCAAGCGTGCGAGTCAACGCCATCAGCCCTGGATGGATTGACGTCGGGCCATGGCAAAAGTCGAGCGAACGCCGAGCCCCAGAATCCAACCCGAAGGACCACTGCCTTCACCCAGTCGGTAGGATCGGCCGGGTCGACGACATCGCCAATCTCGCGGAATTCCTGGTTTCCGCGCGGAGCGGCTTCATCACCGGGCAGAACTACGTCGTCGACGGCGGAATGACGAAAAAGATGATCTATTGAGTTCACGTGCGACGAGACGTTCGCCCACCAACATGGATTGACGACGCCAGATGCCCGTCGCCGCGCCGCAGTCTACACCTTCGAAACGTTTCGAAGGTGTAGACTCACTCACGACCCGTCCGACGCAATCGACGCACACCGCGACGCCATCTCATCGAGCGAGATCTGGGTGCGCATGCTGTTCATGCGAGATTCAAGTCAGTCCGCAGTTCCTTGCTGCTCAAGAGCGTGCGTAATTTGCTCACGACCGCGGGGGCTTCGTAGAGCGGGTAGAGCATGCGCAACTCCGCACGCGTTTTCTCGAGCAAACCTCGGAGATTGGCGTCTCGTTCGCCTACGACGGTCGCGATCGCCGTGATGTGCCCGCGTGCGAACTGAAGGCGATTCGGATCGACGATTTTGTCTCTGATGAAGGCCGCTGTCTTTCGCGCGCAACGGCAAGAATTCTGCGGATTGACCAATCCGCAACGGCCCTGCATGAAGCTCGAGAGTTGTTCGCGAGCCCGCGCCAATTTTTGCCTGAAGTTCTCCTTCGTCACGTCCAATAGCTCCGCGGCGATGGCATCACTCGTCTCGAGGATCTCTCCGAGCAGGAACACGATGCGTTGACTGCGATCGAGACACAGTAACATCCCGAGAGTGCACGAGATCCGCGCCTCGTCGACGAGAAAGCGCCGTTCTGTCGGGCCTGCCAGCTCCAAGTCCAGATCGGCATCTGCTGCACAATCCAGGTACTTCGCATAGCAACCGAACCCCGTCACGACCTGTTCGGGGCGGCTACGTCGGAAGTCGAGAACATGATTGACGGCAATGCGACGAATCCACGTGCGGAGCGAGCTCTTACCTTGAAATCCGGCGAGTCCGGTAGCGATCTTCACCAGAATCTCCTGAGTTGCGTCTTCCGCGTCCTGACGGTGGTGAAGCATGTAAAACGCAAGATTGAAGATCCACGGCTGCTGGCGCTCGAGCAGCGCCTCGAGCGCGTCAAGCTCACCGTTACGAGCGCGGAGGGCTAAAACTTGGTCGGATTCGCTTTCCGGTTGAGATTGGGGCGGGTGCTTGGGGTTCATCTGCGTGGCTTTCGCACGTATAGACGAAAGCGGACGGCAGCCGTGACGGCTCCCAACCCTTTTCTTCAACTTCCGTGAGGCGTGCCTCAACCTACCCGCGGACCGGCGTCGAAACGTATCAGCCGAAGAGCAAAGCGTGCGGGGGACACGGCACACCGCGCGGCCCATCGGGATGCAGCGCAGACGGCACACGACCGCCGCGACGGACCGCCGCGAGGGCGCCGCGACGGGCCGCCGCGAGGGCGCCGCGACGGGGGCGCGAGCTCTTCCACTATCGATAGGTCACGGTGGCGCGCATCCAACTATCGTCCTTTCCCCCTCCTTGTATTGCAAAGCCCATGAGCGTCGCCCCTGCTGCTTCGAGGAAGTACTGAACCCCACCCGCAACGTGATTCCACACATAGGTGTCGAAGCCGAAACACTCCGTCCACTCTACGACAATCCTCCCCGGCACGTTTTCTTTGACCTCGAGCCGCCCCCGATCGAAATAGTGACCGAAGATCCGAGTACCCGATTCGATGAGCAGTCCGGGAGAACTCACCTTGGCCAGGGCACGGTAAACGACATTGACCCCAATCCCCGTCGCTTTCTGCGACAAGCGACGGACCGCGACGTCATCCATGCCCAATTGTTCGGCGATGAGACGCCACATCTCACGATACCAGCGAATCGGATACCAACCACCAGCGACGATTGCGCCGAAGCGAAGGGCGTTCCCGAAGTCGCCCGCTGCGTCACGTTCGATTCGGGTTCGTGCTTGGAGCCCGTAGGTCTTCTCGACCGCTGCGAGAAAAGAGATGAAGTTTATCCCCTTCACTCGCACGACCTTGCCGGCTGGCTCTTCGCGATGATTGGCCTCCGAATCCGGTCGAACCTCCACGTCGCGCGTTTGAAGACGCATGCGCGCAGAGTCGCGTTCCAAAGAGACCGCTTGTGTCCCACTCGGTGTCGCACTGTTATCCTTCCGGGCAGCACGCATTCCCGCAGTGGAGCACCGTCCCACGTAAGTGGATTCGCCGGACGAGACGGGTTCACGCCGAAGGGCGATGCCTTCGGCGGCTTCGTACTGGTTGGAGCGAGGTCGGTTGGAGGCCGGACCGTCACGACGCGACGATTCACCCATGGCAGATCAGCTTACCCGAATCGTCGACCACACTCCGAACATAAACGAAGCCGTCGTAGTGGAGACGAGCAACACACCAACGCACCCGTTCGTAGCAGACCGGATTACGTTCGATGAGGTCAGTCGCGGGGTCTGTTGGTACCCATGCGTCGCTCTCCTCGGGTGAAGGAGAGACTTGTCCCATATTGCCTCGATCGCGAGTTCGGATTCGTCGAGCAATCTGCACGGTGGCAAAACAGTGGTTGGCGACATTCCATCCAGAAAGAATCGCCACTCAAGCCGTCTCAATCACTCGTCCTTTCCACGGAAACGAGGCAATCAGTGCTGACGTTTGCTCTCCGCGGCGATCTCGATGGCTTCCGTCGACGCCGGAGGCCGAGCGGTCTCTGCCGCGAATATCACGACACGATCGCGCCCTGCGCGCTTGGCTTCGTAGAGGGCAACGTCGGCCAAACGCAACAACTCCTCCGGCTCGCTCGATGAAACGTCGGAGGTTGCCGCGATGCCGATACTCGCGGTGATGCTCAACGTCTCACCTCGACACTCGAGCGCGAGTTGCCGGATACGAGTCATGATGCGTTCTGCAACGATAGCGGCACTCAACTTCGGCGTGTGAGGAAGCAAAACCGCGAACTCCTCACCACCATACCGCGCAGGCAAGTCGACCTCGCGAAGGTTCTGGCTCAAGGATTGCGCAACCTCCTTGAGGACCAGGTCTCCCGCATCGTGACCATACCAATCGTTGATGAGCTTGAAGTGGTCGATATCGACCATGAGGCAGCTCAGGGTATTCTGATAACGCTTGGTGACGGCGAATTCGCGCCGAAGTACGTCCGAAAACCGGCGCCGATTGAATAATCCCGTCAGCGGATCCGTAATTGCCAACGCTTCGACGTGATGGAGCATTGCTTCGAGTTGCTGATTGCGTTCACGAAGTTCCGTCTGCGTGGCTCGAACGCGCAGCGCAGCGAAGATGCGAGCTTCGAGCTCCTCATCCGCGAAGGGTTTCGGGAGATAGTCGTTCGCACCGACGTTGAGGCCTTCGAATCCGGTCCTGTAACTCGCCTTTGACGGTGAGCATGATGACTGGAATGTCCCGCGTTTCGGTGTGCATCTTCAACCAACGACACACGGCAAACCCGTCGACGTCGGCCATTACGACATCCAAGATGACGAGGTCGGGATGCTCGGTCCGTGCGAGCTTGAGCCCTTCGATTCCCGAGCGCGCCCAAGAAACGGAGTAGCCGAGTTTTTCCAGGGCGCGCTTGACGTGGCTACCCTGGGCGTCGCTGTCCTCGACCAAAAGCAACCTGGCCTTCAAGCGTTAGCCTCCAACATGGTGCGTTCAGAAGTCTTACGGCGCGCCGCGAAGAAGCCTAAGGAAGGGAGACGTTCGGTGAACGTGAAGTCAAACAGCGCCCCGGACGAAGAATCGCGGTCGCAAGGACAAGCACCGACATGACCCGCGGGGTTTGGCACGCCAACTGCATGGTCCATCGTCTTGTCAGGATAACGACATGATTTGGCAGTCCTTGTCTTTGGTCTTGAGCGTCGCGACAACGCCTATCGACGTTCGGCAGTCCATCTCGAGCGAATTGCCAAGGGCCGAATCGACAGGAGGAGATGAAACGTCAAAACAGGAGGCGCGACAAGGCGGGCCATCGAAAGCCGTTGCGACAATGACGTCCTCGCCCCACGGCAGTCTCGATGACGAACACCCCCTCGACGCGACCGGAAGAAGCGACTTACCTCTTTCTCCAACCGACTCGATAGCGCCGCCGCGAGGTCAGTCATCCGCATCGACCTCTGGAGGCCCATCGAGGGATTGGAAACGTCCAGGTTCCAGCAGTTCATGGGCGACCACAGAAAACACGAACGGGCACTCACAGCACCGACTGAAGTGGGGGGCCGGACTTCGTGCGCAAACCACCTACAGTGAAGGCACATGGCTCCAAGTCGGACTCGATGCCGTGGTTTATCCGCACAAGTCCCTGGGACTGGGAGTCACGGCTTTGCAGGGTGCGAGGCTACGAACCTCGACATGCGACAGCTCGGACAACGAGTCCTGCAGCCCCTACTGGCGCACGGTCGTGCCCTTTGTCGAAGCTCGCCTGACGCCGCTATCTTGGGTCTCACCTTATCTTCGTGGCTCCATCGGCGTTGCATGGGGACGACTCGACGACTCGACGAAGGCCGAACGGGCCACGGCACTTGCCACGCGTTCCGAACTCGGCCTCGACCTTCATCGCAATGCGAGTGTGCGAGTCTACGTCGCGTACGAACGGTTCGAAGGTTCCCACATCAGTCTGGGTGGACTGGGAGGCGGCTTACAGCTTGGACTGACCCTCTGAGCAATCGCCAACTCCGAAGGAATGTCCAAGCTAGACGTGACGTTCGCTCCTCGACACTGCTTCTCGAGTACGCCCCTGGAGTTTCTACATGTCAGGAATCGACCAATTGCTCAGTCTCGTCGTTGGCCAAGGCGCAAACGAGCTTCGTCTCGGTGTCGACCAGGAGCCGCAGATGTTTGCGTCAGGACAACGCAAACGACTCACCCTGGCGAAAACGAGTGAATTTGCCCTGCGTCATCTCATCGCCGACGTGATCCCCAAGGACTTCGACGATGCGATCCGAACCCAGGGGCAGCTCACGCTAGAGCACGAAGTCTCGGGCCTTGCCCGATTTCAGGTCACGTTCCTCGAACACGGCCCAGGAACCCTTCGAGTGCTATTTCAGCTCATCGAAGCAGGAAAGGCCGTACCTCGACTCGACATCGGCTCGCGTGAAGCGGCATCCCCACCCGGAAAGGATACGCCGACGTCGCTTCGACCGCAGGCAGCTGAGCACGAGAACGAAGTCCGTCGGGGTGCATCGAAGGAGCCGACGTCCCCTGAAGAGCCCGTTGCCCGCCCAAACCTGGAGCTCATCGAGCTGTTGGAAATTGCATTCGAACGTGGAGCGTCGGATCTGCACTTGAGTGACGGCGAGCCTCCTCATCTTCGCGTCGACGGGCTCCTCCGCGTGATACCTGCCCTCGCGGAGCTCCGAATCACCGAGCTCTTCGGGCTTTCGCCGCATACCGTGAGTCGCCTGCGCGACGGCTACAGCGTCGATCTTGGCTTGGACGCGGCTCCTGCTCAACGGATCCGCGTCAGTCTCTTTCGAAGCTCAACGGGACTCTCCGCAGCCGTTCGCCTGCTGCCCAAGGAAGCGCCCGATCTGGCCTCGCTCGGGCTTCCCATGCCCATCGAAGACCTCGTTGATATTTCCCACGGGCTCGTGTTGGTCTGCGGCGCTACCGGCTCCGGAAAGTCGACCACGCTTGGCGCGCTGCTGCGCCGAGCACTCGAGCGAAGGTCTATCCTGCTCACGACCTTGGAAGACCCCATCGAGTTCAGGCTGCCGACACCGGCGCACAGCTTGGTGCGACGTCGAGAAATCGGTCGCGACGTCGTCGATTTCCCGAGCGGTCTTCGCGATGCTTTGCGAGGAGATCCCGACGTCATATTGGTCGGCGAGTTGCGCGACCCTGAGACGATTCAACTCGCGCTTACCGCAGCTGAAACGGGGCACCTCGTGTTCGGCTCCCTGCATAGTGGTGGCGCCGCATCTGCCATCGAACGAGTCGTGGACGCCTATCCAACGGAACGGCGATCGCAGGTTCGGGTCCAATTGGCTGACGCTCTCCGCGCGGTGCTCGCTCAGAAGCTGCTACCCCGCGCCAATGGATCGGGTCGGGTCGTGGCGCTCGAGCTGCTTCGGGTCAATCACGCCGCAGCGAACGTGATTCGTGAAGGACGCACCTCACAAATCGGAACGCTTCTCCAATCGAGCAAGCGCGACGGAATGCTGAGCCTCGATCGCTGCCTCGCGGACTACGTCCAGGCTGGGCTCGTGACCGCCCAGGTCGCGCGCGTCGCGGCGCAAGATCCGGAGTCTCTTGCGATGTACTTGGCGAGGTGAGGCCCGATTGCGAACGCACTCGGGCCTCATCCACGGAGATCACTCACGGCTCGCGTTCGAAGGGAGCTTTTCCAGCAATCGGACGATTCGGACGGCCGCGCTGACCTGTTCACGCAGCGACTCGTATACGACGCCCTCTCCTGGGCCCATGGACAACGCGAGCATGCCGAGTTGGTCCTGTTCGAAGAAGAGGGGTTCGAGGACGATGCTTTCGCGAGCATCGCGGAACAAAGAACCGAAGGGCGAAAGCTGCTTCGTCTCGAATTGCTGCCCCACGAACTTGCCGACGCCGTAATCCTTCGAGTTTTGAGCCCAGACCAGCTTGGCGCCTGACGCGGGCGCCTTCGGATCGTCGTACAGGGCGAGATACCCCGTGCGGATCCCGAGTGTTTTCAGGTGACTGTCCAATGCTCCGCGAACCGATTCGAACCCAGTAGCCGACACCAGTGCACCGCCCGCTTCACTCAGATCGAGCGCCAAACGTTGCATGCGCACGCGTTCGATGCCTTGCGCGAGCTCGCCGATTTCGCCGACCGACGCACGTACCTGCCGTCCAATTTCGTCGGCCCGCTGACGCCGTTCGGCATCGGCTTCGGTCCATGCGTGCAAGGTCCGGAATATGACCGTCATGAGTCGGCTGAGGGAGCTCAGTAACTCGGGAGAGTTCGAGCGGCTCAGATCGGACAGCTGACGTGCGAACTGCCCGGTATTGCCCCGCTCGATTTCGGCAAATACCGCTTCGAAAAGCTCGATGGCGGTTTGCTCGGTGACCGATATTCCTCCCCCGATGAGGGAGGCCATTCCATCGAGGAATCGACGTCGCATCTCCTCCTGGCTGGCGGTCGCGAGGACGTTTCCCGCAAGGTCCTCCGTGACGTCCCACGTGTTGGCCCCGCATCCACAGGACCGTCGAATCACGGTCTGAGTCGGAACCGTCACCTGCATCGGCACCGAATCGCCATTCACTACGGCCAGAGCCGTCCGAACTGCCTCTCGCCCCAGAACCAAAAAGGACTGCCGCACCGTCGTCAATTGCGGGATTGCGAGGCGAGCTTCCTCGATGTCATCGAATCCGATGACTGACACTTCTTCCGGAACGCGGATCCCCTCGGCCTTGAGGACGTCGATGGCACCGAGGGCCATCAGGTCGTTGGCGCCAATCACGGCATCCACGGGCACGCCACTACCGAGGATCGTCTGCATCGCCACCGCACCCGACGGACGCAGGAAGTCTCCCACTCGGATCCGACGCGGCTCGACGGTGAGCCCACGCTCTTCGAGTACGGCGCGATAAACCTCGAAGCGCGCTTCCGCTTCGGTGTTCTCGACGGGACCTCGAATGAACGCAATGTTCTTTCGCTGATGCACATCGATTAAGTGCTCAATCGCACTTCTCAGTCCAACACTGTTGTCGATGACGACACTCGGGAAGCCCTCGAGTCGGTAGGCAAGCGAGATGACGTTGGGCAGGGCAAGACCGTCGAGATATTGCTTGAGCGCCTCGGGACCGACGACGGTCCCTACGTTTGCGCCCATGACGATGACCCCATCTAAATTATGAGCGCCCGCAAGCTCATAGAGTACGTTGCGGCGTGACCAGGCCGATCCTTTGGGATCGAGGTGGCCTCCCGCGAAGCAAAGTAGATTGGTGTCGCGTTCAGCGCACGCCCGAGAAATGGCACACGTGATGCCATTTTGATACGGATCCTTGAGCCAGTCGGTGAATAGACCTAGTGTCTTGCGCTGTTGAGCCGGACGGGACACGCGATGCATTCGACAAATATCGGCTCTTCTCGTGTCGAGGAAAAGACAGAACGTGCATGGCCTGAAAAGATCCGAGAGCCCCGAGGCCGAAGCGGTAGTTCCCGGTCGATTGGGCCGTCCTCGTCCCCGCCACAGGAAGTCTTTCCGCGAGAGCGTCGAAGCGTGTCTGGAGGGCGATAGACTCGGGTAGAGACTCAGACGCCGAAGCTTCGTGAGATCCGTACACTCGGCCGATACACGCCGTACACTGAGCGCAACGCCTTCTCTCCCCGAGTTGACCTTCGCGTCTCGACTGCGCCCGACTCAGAACGACGATTCAAACGTCGAGCAGAATTCGGGTTGCCGACCACCCGAGTCTCGTCATCGATCCCCGAATGGTGAGCGATCGTTGCGCTTCTCGTAGAGCCAATCCTTGGTAAATCCCCCCATTCGATCGGGCCCAACGAGCAAATTCATCGAAGCGTCGAAAATGGGCGGCGTCCACGACTTGCTTGCACACCACGCCGTCCAGCTCATTCCCTGCGTTTCGACCCAAGCCTTGAGCGGATCGCCATAGGTCGCCTGATCCCCGTGCGTCACCGAGTCGGAGGATTGCCCGTAGCCCCACTCGGTCAAAAAGACAGGATGCACCGAGTTCGCCGTTTCGACACCACGAACGGTTTCCGCCCACTTCCAATGCATCGGATAGATGTGAGCGACGTAAGCGATGTTGTATCCGTCGAGCGGATCTTCTGCAGTAGGAGCGAGCACCTGGCACCAGCTGGGCGTGCCCACGAGGACGAGGTTCTCCTTGGCCGACGCGCGCACGATGTCGTACCACGACTGCATGTCCGTCTTGACCGCTGGCCACCCACCAGACTTGTTCACGGGTTCGTTGAAAAGCTCGTAGATGACGTTTGGTTGATCGGCGAATTTTGGCGCCATATAGGCCCAAAACTCCTCCGTCGTCGCGCGATGGAGATTCGTGTCTCCGATGTAGTGCCAATCGATAATCGCGTAGGCGCCGCGCTCTTTCAGGCGTTCCACCGCAGGCTTCAACAGCTTTTCGTAGAAGATGTCGCTGCCGCTCTGAAACGTGATGGGGCTCTTGGCATGATCCGAGTCCACGGGGTAGATGGCGAGCCGCACGACCGTGGTGTACCAACCAGGCGAACTACCCTGAGCATCGTCGCGGTTCGTCAACCGATCGATCATCTTGATCAGGCCACCTTCGCTCTCTTGTGTGGTGCCGATATCGATTGTGGAGACGCCTCGCAAAACGACGTCGTCGCCTGCCTCGTTCTTGATCTTGTTCCCGTCGACGTGCAGAGCAGAAAACGCCCAGGTGCGCGTCGAAGACGAGGCGCCACCGCTGTCCTGTCCGCCGCCACCATTTACGCTGCCCGATTCTCCGCCTTGTCCGCCTCCTGTCTGTCCGCCCCCCGATACGGAGTCCTGGTACGGAGTCGCCCCCGATCCACAAGCGACGCTCTGGTACGAACACACAAGGAACATCCCGACGGCAAAAGGCGAGCGAACGGGGAGAAGCTTGAACATGGTTGGAGCGCCTCGCAGGGTTAGCTAAAGCGATTTAGCACGCGAGTTCCGCATTGTCTGCTGGATCGCGAGGTGTGGGACGAGCGCCGACGTTGCGGAAATCGGCGGCGTAGGAAGGGTCAAAAACAGACCACTCAAAGGGGCCAGTCCAAACCAGATGTGATGGTCACACGTCGAGTGCTCGAAGCCCATTGCCCGAAGCGGCGGAATTCGTCCTCGAAATTCGGTGTGAAGTACCCCGTTCCCAGTCGAGCCTCGATGGCGTGTTTTTCGAAGAATCGGAGATCGGTCGCTTCGCCGGCTTCGACGCGAAATGGCCCTTCAGCTCGAAGTAGGTAAGTGTGAACCAGTTCGGTCTCAATCTCACTTCGCATCACATATCGGTGCAGCGGCACGAGTTGCGAGAGCGAGACGTTCACCGAGAGCTCTTCTCCTATTTCTCGAACGACGGCCTCACCGACACGCTCGCCGAACATGACATGGCCGCCGACGGAGGTATCCCAACGCCCCGGTTGAACGTCCTTCTTCAAGCTACGAAGCTGTAGAAGCAACTGCCCCGATGCATTTTGCACGAGACAGTGGACCACAGGATGCATCAATGCGGGATTGCCGTGCACCTCGGCTCTCGATGCCGATCCGGTGACGCGTCCTTCGGCGTCGACGAGGGGAAATCGTTCCAAACTGGCCGCGACCATCTTCAGTGTCCCTTTCCTTCATCGATCGACTCGCCCCATCCGATCGCTTGCGCTTGAACGCGAAACGTCCGCGAACGAATGGCTCGCGGACGCATCGATTCTTCGTTGCTCGTCGTCTCTCCGCCGCTCGGGCGGAGCCCTCGACGGACGAGCTGCTAATTCGCGTTCGGCTCGCCGAAGCTACGCGCAAACAGCTCCGCAATGGCTCGCCGGCCGTCGTCGGTGAGGCTCTGCGTGCCGACACCAGCGAACGCCTCGGACGTGATCACCGGTGGTGGGCACATTTCCCAGGCTCGACCGCTCCAACGGAACCAAGACCGCCGCTCCTGATCGAAGACGAACAGGGGCTTTTTCCAGAGTCGGGCAAGCTCCACGCCCCAGCCCGTTCCGCCTCGCACCGTGCCGTCATCCTGGATGACACCCACGGCAAAGACCGTCGAAGCATTCGTGATTTTGATGCCAGATGGTCTTGAGAACGTTGCGGACGAGCGGAATGTCCGTGAGCTGCCGGTTCAATCGCTTCGACGCATAGACGAGGCTGAAATCCCCTTGATTGAGCTCCTGCTCCGTCAGTACCACGACCCCGCGCTGGCGCTCGAGGATGCGATGCCCGTCGAAACTGTAGTTGACTTCGGCCATACCCCAGCGCTCGGCGCATGCACCGAACTCTGCTTCTGCGCCGCGACTTCCGCCCGAGACGAGTCGGAAGCGACGTGGATCGCGAGGACGCTCCGTGATTGGCGGCACGTCCTCGTCGATGACACGCATCGTTGGCATATCGAGGCGTAGATTGAGACTCGAGAGCTCGTTGTTGTCGTGATCCTTGAGCAACCTCAGGCGAACGACCTCACCTTCGGGCTCGAGGTAGACGGCAACACCGATGTGCGACGCGAAACGGTCGAGGGGCTCCGGCAATTTGCCGGGGCTACTGGGATCCCGTTGGTTTTTGCCGAGATCCAGAGCTCCGCGTCGAGTTCCTTGGCAAGTCCCGCAAGGATTTTGAGCGAGTCTTCGCCACTGCCTGCCACATCGAAACCATCGATGATGAGCACGTCAGGGTTGAACTGCGCCGTCTGGCGAACGAACTTCACGACGTCGAGAATTCGATTGAGCGACGTGCGACCTCCTGGTTGCGATGACGGGGCCGCGTCGTGGCTCGTCATCAGGGAGAAGATCATGCGATTACGCTCTACGTCGAGCATGACCGCTTCCGGCTCTTCGAGTTGCGACGTCACGCAGAGGTCGTGGAACACCTCGCTGTAGAACGTGCGAACGTGGTCGACAGCGTTCTCGTGCGAGATGTGCAACACCTTTCGATCGCGCAGCAGGTCGTCGAGGGCGATCTGTACGAGGAGCGGGGTTTTCCCCATTCCTGGCACGGACGCCACCACGCCGACGTTGCCGCGACCGAGCCCGCCGTGCATCGATTTCTCCGAACACCCGCATCGGACTTCGTTCGTTCACCTCTTTACGGTACATGCCTCGGACTCCTCACTTCTTCTTGGCGGCCAATTCCTTTTGGTACTTCTGAATCAGCTCCTCGGCGAGGCTACTCGGGAGCGGCGAATACCGTGCAAACTCCATTGTGAATTCCGCCTTACCCTGGGTGGCCGAACGTAGAGCTGTCGAGAAGCCAAACATTTCGGACAGAGGTACATCTGCCTCGACGCGAGAGAATCCATCCCCCTCGGTCGTACCGATGATGATGCCGCGACGCTGCATCAATAGTCCAACCATTCCGCCTTGGAATTCACTCGGCCCCTCGACCGCCGTCTTCATGAGCGGCTCGAGGATTCGAGGTGCGGCTTTGTGGTAGGACTCCCTCCAGGCTCCACGCGCTGCCTCTTGGAAGGCAATATCCGAGGAGTCCACGGCGTGAGAAGAACCGTCGTTGATTGTGACCGAGACGCCGGTCACGGGAGCACCAATCAATGCGCCCTTCGGGAGCATCGATTGGAAGCCTTTGCCGACCGCGGGAATGAACTCGCGCGGAATTGCGCCACCGACGATCTGGTCGTCGAACCGATAAGGCGCCTCGGCCCAGGGCTCCAAGAAGCCGGCGACGCGACCGTATTGACCGGAACCACCCGTCTGCTTCTTGTGGGTGTAGTTGAAGTCGACACGGCGAGTAATCGTCTCACGATAGGCGACCCGAGGCGGGCTCGTGATGACCTCGGCCTGGTACTCGCGCTTCATGCGCTCGACGTACACATCGAGATGGAGCTCGCCCATACCACTGATCACGGTCTCGCCCGTCTCTGGGTCGGCACCGACGCGGAACGTCGGGTCTTCCTTCGTGAAACGACGAAGCGCCTTGCTCATGTTGGTCTGAGCTTTGTTGTCCTTCGGGGTCACCGTGAGGCTAATCACGGCGTCCGGCACGAACATCGAGGACATGGCGACGTTCATCACGCCGTCCGTGAAGGTGTCGCCCGAGTTGCAGTCGACGCCGAACATGGCGACGATGTTGCCGGTCGAGGACTCGTCGATATCCTCCATCTCGTCGGCGTGCATGCGAACGAGCCGACCCACCTTGTGACGCTTGCCGGTGCGGGTGTTGGTGATTTCCATCCCCTTCACCAGCTTCCCTTGGTAAACGCGCAGGTAGCTCAGCTGGCCGTAACGGCCGTCTTCGAGCTTGAACGCAAGCATCACGAGTGGCTTGGACTCGTCGCTCTCGAGAATGACCTCGGCCTCGTCCTTGTCGAGGTCGACACCCTTATTGACGACCTCGCCGGGGTTCGGGAGGTACGCGGTCACGGCATCGAGGAGCTGCTGAACACCTTTGTTCTTGTAGGCGGAGCCCATCATGACCGGGGCAACTTGCAGACCAATCGTGGCCTTGCGGAGCGCCGCGTGAATGATGTCTTCGGTGACCTTCTCCTCGAGCATCGCCTCGGTCAGCTCGTCGGAGAACATCGACAACGCGTCGAGCATTTCCTCGCGCGCCATCGCAGCCTCTTCCTGCATGTGCTCGGGGATCGGGCGCTCGTGGATCGTCTCGCCGTTGGCTCCTTCGTGGACCAGCGCCTTCATCCGAATCAGGTCGACCACGCCCTCGAACTTGTCTTCGAGGCCCACCGGCAATTGGATGAGCACGGGGTTGAGCTTGAGCTTCTCGCGAAGCTGCTCCTTGACGCGGAGCGGATTGGCTCCCGAGCGATCGCACTTGTTGACGAAGGCGATACGAGGAACGCCGTAGCGTCGCATCTGGCGATCGACCGTGAGCGACTGGGACTGCACACCGGCCACCGCGCACAGAACGAGGACCGCACCGTCGAGCACGCGGAGCGCGCGCTCCACCTCGATCGTGAAGTCGACGTGTCCAGGGGTGTCGATGATGTTGACGTGGTGGTCTTTCCAGACACAGTGCGTGGCCGCCGACTGGATGGTGATCCCGCGCTCTCGCTCGAGGTCCATCGAGTTCATCGTGGCGCCGACGCCGTCCTTGCCCTTCACGTCGTGAATGGCGTGAATACGCTTGGTGTAGAAGAGGATGCGCTCGGTTAGGGTCGTCTTGCCCGAGTCGATGTGAGCGCTAATGCCAATGTTTCTCAGTTTCGCCAGATCGCTTGTCACAGCTGCACCATGCCCGCCTTGCGTACCTGGAGGAGAATCCCCCCAAGGGAGCTTGGCTCGGTTGAGTTCGCGCGCGAATTAGTGTGCGAATGCGCCCTGCGCCAGGGAAATCGGACGGGCCGGTATTCGATGCGTCCGACCGACGCCCCGAAACGACATCGCCACGGTCCGTCTCCACGACGCCAAAACCAAACCAACTCACAGAAAATCCAAGAGATTTCGCAGTACTCACGCTGACCGACCGGATCGACGCCCCCCTCTCGACCTGCGCACTTCAGAATTGCGGGGCCCCCCCATCGACACGCGGCTCGGGCGGACGAACGGCGAAGGTCAACGCGGCTGCGCCCGAGCACATCGGCCGATGGTCCCACGCGTCGCCTCCTTAAGCAGTCGGTCTTGCGCGTTCTGGGGGTCGGGACGGCTCGCCGCCGTCAACTTTCATCGGCGGCCGCAGCGAAATCCTTATCCGGGAACTTCGGTGTCGCAGAGGGATCCTCGCCGCCGGCCCGCTTCGTCTTGGCCGACGGACACCGGCCAGCTCTTCGCTCGCCGCCTCACCGCTTCGCCTTCGCCGAAGGACAACGGCGAGCTCTCGTCACCACGCTACGGGAGAACCCGCGACTTCCGGCTCGCCCCTCGAGCCATCGCCCGGTCCCAAGGACACGGCAAGGGCGACCCCGTGAACAATGGTATCAATGCAACCGTTTGCAGAGCCCGAACGCTCGATTGCAAAACGGATCCGCGAAGCGTCGTGTCGAAGGGCCTCGAGGTGGCTGCGCGAAAATCCGCCATTTATGCCGTCTCGCCACGCGGCGACAATGCGTTATATTGCGCCCGTGACGTTCGTCGACCGCCTTTACCAGCTCGGATACAAGCTCGGCTACCAGCTGGTTCGCCTCCTATGGGCCGTTTTGCGTCCGACCACCCATGGCGCTCTCATCGTCGTATGGAAGGGGGACACGCTGCTGCTCGTTCGCAATTCGTACGTTCCCCACTACAGCCCGCCCGGGGGTTACGTCCGAGGTGGTGAGACGACCATTCAGGCGGCCATCCGTGAGTTGAAGGAAGAAACCGGGTTGGTCGTCGAGCCCGCGCAGCTCAAGTTGTCCCATGAGGAGACGCACAACTGGGAGTTCCGGCGGGACCACGTGACCATGTACAATCTCGTCGTTCATGAGCCGGTCAATGTCGAGGTGGACCACCGCGAGGTCGTCTCGGCCGGCTTCTACACGCCGGAAGAAGCGCTGAACCTTCGTCTGTTTCCTCCGCTGCGACGGCGGATTGAGAAACATCTCGCCGAACGAGCTTCGCCGGCGAGGGCGTAATCGCGTCACCTCGCGTCGAAGTCGGACGCATCAAGCGCCTCACTTCCCGTCGCGTCGAAGTCGGACGCATCAAGCGCCTCACTTCCCGTCGCGTCGAAGTCGGACGCATCCAGCGCCTCACTTCCCGTCGCGTCGAAGTCGGACGCATCAAGCGCCTCACTTCCCGTCGCGTCGAAGTCGGACGCATCCAGCGCCTCACTTCCCGTCGCGTCGAAGTCGGACGCATTCAGCACGGCATTCCGCAGGAGGTGGCGTCGAATTCACTCGGCGAAGGCGCGCGCGCCGATTGACTGGAGATCGAGCCCCATGACCTCCCGGTTCTGAAGGAGGGCGCGCCTGAGGTCAGAGAATCCGACGGCCTGCAGTCTTCATTTGCGCCGCTTCGTCAGCCCGAAGTAGATACCGGATCTCGACCGCCGAGAGTCGTTCTCCTCGCAGTTCCGAGAGGAGCTTGGGCTGATACGTCCCAGCAACGAGCACCATGGGTTCCGTTTCTCGACGCAGCTGAGCCGTCCAACGTCGAACCGTCTTCACCTGACTGCGGCGACGCTCCTCTGCACCCCAAACCGTATTTGCACGAATTGGCCCAACCGGCAGGTTGCTGAGGAGCAGTGAAACGACCACCAGATGGGACGAAATCGGCGGCAGCACGACACCGACGAGCAAGAGCACGTACGGAACGGTGGAAAGCAGATATCCCGCGTCATGTGGGAGACGGAGAAACAGTATCCAAAAGCCGAGAATCGGCAGGCTCAGGGCGAACGCCATTCGGCGGTGTTCGCGGCCGTGCAGCGACGTGGCACCGACGCGGCCGCCCATTTCGATGTGCGAAGCCTCTCGCTTTGCCGTCGCGCAAACGCCGGCACGCAACGACATGGCATCAACGCCGTCGACCGCTTCGACGTGCGGTGTTTTTTGTCTTGCCGTCGTGCGCACGGCGAAGAGCGCACCCGCCGCGACGGCTGCAACGAGCCCGATGGTCCCCGGGATCCCCCAGAGCTCGACCCAAGAGCGATGCAAAACGATCGTCCAAGGAACGCGACCGGACTCGTAGACGCGCAGGGCACGCGTACCGTAAACATGCGCCACCGGGAAATAACAGAAGGCACTCACCGTCAGAGAAACGAGCACCATTCGGACGCGGAACCGCAGAGAAGCGCGCACCGATCGAGACATTCTGCCAGCGTCGTCGATCGTCGTCGAACCGCAGCACAGTAGGACTGCCGGGATCAACACCAGCACTTCGGTGAGGCGACACCCGACGGCAAGGCCAATCGCAATGCCAGCCCGATGCACGTTTCCACGAAGCGCAAAACCCAGGCCGAGCCAAGCAAAGGCCATGGCCCATGCGAAGTCCATCGAATCCACGCTGTGGATCCAGTAGAGCGGCGTGAACGCGAGTCCCACGGCGAGCCAACGGGAGCGGCGGAGACCGAGTGCCTCCGCCACCCAAGCGAAGGACGCCACAGCGAGGACACTCATTGCGGCGGTGGCGCCGTTGAGCCCACGAGGACCAATAGGTACGAGCAACGACGCAAGGATCTCCTGAACCGGATGGCCCGGCTCGCGCGAGAGGACATATCTCCAGTCTCACGAATCGTTCGCGCTGCAATGGCCACTCGATGTGCGTCTCGATCCGTCCCAAACCCCGTTCCCAGGAATCCAAGTCTCGACACGAAGAGGAGCGCCAGGAGAAGCAACGAGATTGAGCAATCTCGTCGTGCTGCCGCCTTGAAAAGGGAAAACTTGAGTCTCGAGCCGTGAGTCAACGCGAACGTACTCCTCGGAGCCCCTCCGACGGGACTCACCGGTGCCGCTTTCTACCACCGCTCTTGCCCACTCCACCGCCCAATGCGGTCCCCCCGAACGGGCTCGTCCCGACAGGTGATTCGAGAGCCGCCCCATGCGGTCCCCTCGGACCGACTCGCCCCGACGCGAGAATCGACGGGTCGCTACCGGGCCACACGCGAGGATCAAAGGGTGCCGTGTTGGATTTTACCTGAAGGGGCCCGATTTCGACCGAGCGACCGCGTTCCCGGCGAGGCAAGGAGGCCGTCTCAACGTTCAACGACGCCCAATCGGTCCCCTCGAGCCGGCCGAAGCCCCACGACTGGGGCTCCGCGGTGCACGCGCTCGCCTCGCCCGCAGCACCGCGGTCTTCGATACGCGTCAATCGACGGCAATGCACCGGCAAATCGATGTCGGCTGGCACCGATGACAGGCTCGCTCGCTAGACGCACCAAGCTTGGTTGCTACGGTTGCCGAACCGATGCGCTCGCGGACCCCGCTCACCCTCGAAGGCCACTGTCGCCGCTGCTACCTTCGAAGCGAGCACTGCATGTGCGCCGTACTGCCACAGGTCGAATGCGAGACCGAAGTCGTCATCGTTCGACACGTCGTCGAATCGCGACTGACGAGCAATACGGGAAGACTTGCGGCGCTGTGCTTACCCAGGTGTCACATCATTGAATACGGCGGCGGCCCGGACTTCGATGACACGCAGCTACCGACGACGGACGCAGTGCTGCTCTATCCCGGGCCCACCGTGCCGGCGAGCGAACTCCCGCGACCAAGACACATCGTGGTCCTCGACGCGACCTTCCGCCAGGCACGTCGAATGTACAAACGCATTTCGGCGCTTCGCGGCCTCCCCCAGCTCGCCCTCCAGGCCCCCACAGTCGTTCCCCAGCGACTCAGAACGCCACCGCATCCCGATGGCATGTCGACCATCGAAGCCATCGCCGAAGCTCTCGCGCTCATCGAAAATCCGGATCGGAAGCCACCACTCCTTCGATGTTACGAAGAGTTCGTCCTGCGGGCGAGTCGGCAACGCGGGCGAATCCACCGCCCCTCCAAGCCCGTCGATACGAACGTCGTTCCGTAAGTGCCATGAGTAGCGCCTCCATCCATCGGTATTTCGTCACGTGCAGCCCAGGGCTCGAGGAACTCTTGCGCGCGGAGCTCCTCGAACTCGGCCTGAGCGGGGAACCAACACCAGGAGGAGTGAGTCTGCGCGGCTCACTTACCGTACTTTGGCAGGCAGCCTTCGGCTCCCGTCTCGCGGAGTCCATCCGGCTACGACTGAAGCCCTTCGTCGCAACCCACTTCGCGGAGCTCGAGGCTGGGCTGCTCAAGCTTCCGTTTCACGCGTACCTCGCCGAGAGAAGCAAAATCGACGTCCGCGTGACTTGCGCGAGTTCCAAGCTCTACCACACCGACGCGGTGGAAGAACGGGTGCGTCGCGTCCTTCAGAGCCTTGGTCGGTCCGATGAAAGCGCTGGCCACGAAGATGAACCGAACCCTTCGTCTCGCACTCCCGTCGTTGGGATAAAACGAGAAGAATCACCCGCGACTCGAACCATCTTCGTCCGTATTCATCGCAACGAAGTCACCGTCAGTGTGGACGCGACGGGGAATCGACTGCATCGACGCGGCTATCGAACTCACGTCGGACAGGCCCCCATCCGCGAGACCCTGGCGGCCGCGGCGGTTCGCATCCTCCAGGCCCACGCGAAGCATCGTCTGACACGGATTTGGGATCCATGCTGCGGCAGCGGAACCATGCTCGCCGAATGGATGCAGACCAACTCCGGAACTTGGCCTGCCTTTGCTGGAACCGAGGAGCGCCGATATGCCTTCGAGGGATGGCCGGTTCATCCGGAGAAGGAATTCGCATCGTGGAGAACAGCGAACCAACGTGAGCACGGCAGGCATCCCGTCGCCGAACTCCGTGCGTTCGGGAGCGACCGCGACGTCAAAACCCTCGAAGCGGCACGACACAACCTCGAGAACGCGGGCGTCCTCGACGGATGCACCTTGTTGCCGTTGGACTTCCGTCGCGCCCACACCGACGTTCCGGAGGGGACCGCCGTGGTCTCGAATCTGCCCTACGGTGTGCGTTTGAAGCGAGAGCACCGCGGAGGGCCGGGAGCCTACGAAGCCCTCGATGCTCTGCTGGCGCAACGGCCAGACTTGCGTCCGGCACTCGTCATCACCAACACCCTTCCACCCACCGGAATAGACACGCCTGGACCCCAGCAGCGCGCTTCGCGAACGGGGGCCTCACAGTCACGGCCTGGCTCCTTCGTTGAACAGTCTACCCAGCCTGGCCGCTCTCGACGGACGATGCTTCCCCGCGCAGCCTTCCCCATTCGTTTCGTGTCATCGTCATTTGGCAACGACACTGCTCTCGACGAAAGGAAGGCGCCTCGCACCGACCTTGGAGCACCCCTGCCGTCCCGCCGACGAAGTTGTGCCATCCGGCTCGTCGAGTGCCTCGTAGCCGACTAGCCAATCTCGTCGCGCGGAAATCTCGGCAATTGCGCGATCTACGGTTCCGAATGCAATAGGCTTCCATGCCCCTGCTGAATTTGGAGGACTAGTGCGTTCCAGTCTGCCCTGCTTGCTCATTGCTCTCGGTTTTACTTACGCGGCTTGCGATTCCGGTTCCGACGCGACGAGCTCCAGCTGCCCAACGGGGCAGGTGCTCTGCAACAACCGTTGTGTCAATGGCACCTATTGCCTTCCACTGCCTGGAACGGGCGGCAGCGGCACGACGACGACCCTGCCAAGTGAATCCCGGACCCGTCAGCTCCACGGAGTGCACGGACACCGCTTCCGCCTCGGGTACGCTCAGCACGCAGTACAGCAGCGCCGACATCGCGACCACCTCCGGCAAGAGCTACTACCTCCACAGCAACTGGTGGGGCGTATTTCAAGGCCAGAAAGCATCAACTATCAGGGACTGTCCTTCAAGGTCAACAACCCGCAAGGAGCCGGGGTTTCGAACACCGAGGGCAACCCGATGGGATATCCCTCGATTTTCATCGGAAGCTATTCGGGACACACGACCACGAACAGCAACCTACCCGAAGCAGGTCTCCGCCATTCAGTCCGTACCGACGATCTTTGCGACGAAACCCGGCAGACGGCAGCATCGCCAATCACAACGCGGCATACGACGTCTGGTTCACCGATACGGCGGCGCCCCTCTCGTCGAGCGCCTATTCGCCCCCAGCTGGCGACGCATCTCTCATGGTTTGGATCCTCAATCCCACCAACCGACAACCCCGAGGGTTCCGCTCGCGTCGCGGTGCAACCATCGCCGGTGTGGAGGGCACGTGGGACGTTTGGGTAGACGCCTCTTCGCCATCGTGTAAAACGTATGTCAGCGTGCAGCCACGCGACGGGTTCGCGTTCGATTTGAACAAGTTCATCCAAGACAGCGTAGGTGCTGTTCGGATTCTATCGTGTTTCCCTATTAACCTGAT
>JASGIX010000006.1:0-5688 GCA_049840955.1 Polyangiaceae bacterium | reverse complement strand
AAGGTTAATAGGGAAACACGATGGATTCCGAACAGCACCTGGCGATGATGGGGGTCTTCATGGCAAGCTATGGTGGTTTTGCGAGCGCAATTCGGAGCGAACAAGCGATGGGGACTCTGGAGTCACTCCTCATGAGCCCCATCCGAATCCCCACCCTGGTCTTGGGGGCCAATATGTGGACCATGGTGTTCGCGGTACTCGATGCTGCGCTGACGCTCGGAGTAGGAGCGTTGGTCTTCGGGTTGTCATTTCACTCGAACTGGGTTGCAGCCGCGACAATCGTGGTCTTGACGAACATGAGTTTCGTAGCCGTGGGCGTTCTGTCTGCGGCGTTCGCCGTGGTTTACAAGACGAGGCGATCCGTTTCGTCTCGTCGTGGGTGGCGCGTCGTTCTTGCTTGGGGGGGTAATCTATCCGGTCGAAGTGTTGCCATGGTAGCTCGAGATCGTCGCTTGGCTCCTTCCGACCACCCATGGAATCGCCGCGCTCCGGGGGGTCTGATCGGCGGTCATTCACTTTCGGCGTTCACGACACAGCTGCTCGTACTGTTCGGATTTGCCGCAATCGGATTGCCGTGTAGCATCGTCATTTTCAAACGTGCGCTCGTACAGGCCAAACGCGATGGAACATTGCTCCAGTACTAACGCGGACGCGGACCCGCTCCTCAACGCAGTCTTACGTCTCGCTTTCGAGCCTGACGCCATCGATGCGCGTCGACGGGTCGAGTATGCGTCGGCAACATCGTGGGAAGGGGCGCTCGTTCGACTAGACGAACACCGGCTGATGGGACTGGCATTTGCCGTGTTGTCTCGTACTCAGCTCCTCGACTCGATTCCATCCGTCGTACGGCGCAAGCTATCGGATGCAGTTCGAACTCGCCCGGGCCCGGTGTGATGCTCTTTTCCGAGCACTCGGTGAGCTTGCGACGGCCTTGGGCGCGAGAGGTGTCCAACCCATCGTGTGCAAGGGCGTATTGCTCGCGCGCGAGTACTACCCGGAATCGGGGGCTCGCTATATGAACGATCTCGATTTGTGGGTTGACGCGAGCGAGGAGCGGACTTGTCTCGCTGTGCTCGACGCCCTTGGGTACACTCGTCGTTCGGACGCTCGCACACTCAAAGAAGCCCCGTTCGAGAATCGGATGGGGGTGGTCGTCGACTTGCACACGCGCATGAAGCTTCTTCGAGAGTCAACCCGGAGGCGTTCGCGCGACGACGAATCCCTTGGAGGGAACGTCCTTGCGTGTCTTCGAGCCGCACGCACTTTTGGCACATCTTTGTGCCCACCTTGGTGGTCACGAGTGCGACACGGGCCCGATGTTGTGCTGGTTTTTCGACATAGCGTACGTGTTGCACAAGCACGGCGCGATGCTCGACCTCGGACGGCTTCGGACGCGCATGCCGTCAGATCGAGTGCTACGTGGCGTTCCAGCGCATCGTCGCCACGGCGATGTCAAGCTTTGGTTTTCGCCCTGCGGATACGATCGCCGAGACGTCGAGCGTGTTGCGCCATATCCGCTCGATGCGCTGCTGCGGTTGCGTCGGATGGCGCTCTTCGGTGTCGGAAGGGCACGGGGATGGGCGACGTTGGCCGTCACCGTACTTCGTTTGCGTAATCCAAAGGGCCGAACCCCCCCAAGCTTGGGAGAGTTGTCTTGCTGGTCTCGAGACCGGCGAGCTTGGGGAACGTCTCGTTTCTGGCGCACCGTTGCTGGGGAGTAGAGTCGACCGCGGTGACCGCCATCGACACTTCGGCTTTCGGCGGAAGAAATGAACTCGCCGGGCGCGAATGAACTGCCTTGCGCAACGGCCTGCTCGCGCTGGGCAGTGCGCTCGGGTCGCGCGAACTCAGCTAGGCACGGAACCGACTCTTGGGGGTATTCTCCCGAGGATCCTTGCCGATTCAAGACAGTGCGAAGAAAGGAATACCAGGCGTGCCGAATCAAGTAACGCTCGATACCCTCGTCGTTGCGGCAGAGAGAACAGGTTTCGACACCCATGAGTGGAGAGACCATGTCGTCCTGCAGATGAGGTCAGGGAAATACTTCAGCCTCAATCGGGTCGGTGGTTTCGTCTGGAGCCGAAATCCAAACTGCCACGCGAGTGTCATCGGTGGTCAACGCCGTCGCTGCGAAATTCGAAGTCGAGCGCGAGCGCTGCGAAGCCGACGTGCTGCGCCTCATGAATGGGTTGGTCGATGCTGGGCTGGTTCAAGCTCGCTAGTCACGTCCGTAGTGTCTTCAATCTAGCCCGACGACCATTTCGACTGCCGCAGCGGCTGGCATTCGAAGCAGCGCTCACGTTGTTCGCCGTTCGAGTCCTTCTACGCGTCGTCTCCTTCGAACGTTGGCAGAAGCGACTCATGGAGCAGAACGGCGGAGGAGGGCCGGGCGAGCCGAAGGCAGAACATGCAAGTGCACCGAATCGAACCGGTCGTTGCAGAGATTGTCTGGGCGGTCGATCGCGTCAGTCGACGGATGCCTGAGCAATTGGCTTGCCTGCCCCGTGGTCTGGCCGTTTGCGAGATGATGCTACGTCGAGGGATCTCGGCTCATCTCGAGATCGGCGTGGCACGTGACGAGCGGAATCGTTTCATGGCTCACGCTTGGGTCGTTCATCGGGGAAACGTCATCATCGGAGGTGTACCCAACCTCGACCGGTATGCGAAGCTCTCGGGATGGCCGACAGGCAGGCGAAAGCAAGCCAGCGGCGCTCGCGTGACTTCTGACGAATCCAGCAAGAGGGAGTGAGCGGACATGCCTGGATTGTTCGGAATCTGCGACTTCCGAGGTTTCAAGGAAAACCTTGCCGAGGTGGAAGCGTGGCTGCAAAGCGCAAGTGACGAGACGAGCGCCTTCGGTCCCGAAGGGCACGTTCGGTTCGTGCGTGAGCATTGCGGCCTCGTGCAAATGCTCGATCACCACACCGAAGAGGCAAAGCTGGTCACGACCGTCATTCGGGACGTGACTCAGGGGACAGCGCTCGTCGCCGATCTGCGCATCGACAACCGGCAAGAGCTCGCGGATCTCCTCGATGTCAGTCCCGAAACCCTTCTCACCCTGTCCGATGAAGCACTCGTGTTGCTTGGATACGGGCAACGAGGTGACGGCATCTTCGAGCATCTCGTTGGCGACTTCTTTGTCGCAATTTGGGACGATCGGAATCGTGCTCTGACGTTGGCCCGTGACGGTCTCGGCGTGAAACCTGGAGTCTACGCGCACCTGCGCGAAAGAGTGGTCTTTGGTAGCATGGTGCCCTGGGTCCTTCGGCACCCTGAGGTTCCGCGTCGCCCCAACCGACAACGAATAGCCGATTTCATTGGTCTATCTTTCGAAGATCGGGAAGGCACGTTCTACGAACACGTTAACCGGGTGCCTCCAGGTACGATCCTGCGCTTCGAGTCCGAGAGGGCGTCGCGCAGAACCTACTATGAGTTGAGATTCAATCCCGAGCTGAGTCTGCGGGACAATCGGGAGTACGCGGATCGCTTCCGTTCGTTGCTTCTCGAAGCCGTCGCTTGTCGGTTTCGATCCCGTGTCGACTCGGCAGTGCTCCTCAGTGGGGGGCTCGACTCTTCGTCCATCGTTGGCTGCGCTCGCGCCCTGGGATTCGCTACTGAGGCTCGTCCCCTTTCGACCGTGTTGGCGTTGTTTCCGGACTATCGAAGCATCGACGAGAGCAAGTGGATCGAAGAGGTCCTGGCGCTCGGGGTAACTCGCTCGGCGTTCGTTCGGGTCGATCGCCGCACGCCCTTCGAATTCCTGGACGGCGAGATCGCCCGGTTTGGTGAGCCCTTCTATTCGCCCAACAACTACGTGGACTCGACACTACTCGACGCTGCCCAGGCTGCGGGTGCGCGAATCGTGATCGACGGACTCGATGGTGACACGACCGTAGGCCACGGTTGGGAATACCTCGGAGAGCTCCTCCGGCGAGGAAAAGTGAGGCGGGTGGCGCGGCTGGCGCGCGAGCTTTCGCAGCACACGGACCGCTCCCCGTTCTGGTTCGTCTTTCGGCATGCGATCGTTCCGACACTCATGGGCCTTTTGTACCGGCTCGTTCCGGGCGGTTTCGCTTACGTGCCACGCCTGATGAATCGGAGATTCGCGCAGGAGGTCGGCTTCGCGGAGCGGATGCGGAGCGAGCGGGCGCCCTGGACTCGCGCGCAGCTTTCGAGCTTTCGCGAGCAACACTTTGGGAAGTTGACCTCAGGATTGCTCCCGGCGTCATTCGAGCTTGCATGGCGTCAAGCTGCCGTGCGGGGAATGCAGCGACGCCATCCCTATTTTGACCGTCGGTTGGTTGAGTTCTGCCTTTCGCTTCCAGCAGAACAGCGGCTCGCACGCGGTGTCGATCGAATCATTCAGCGCCGCGCCGTCGAGGGCCTCGTGCCGGAAAACATCAGAACTCGCCTTACGAAATCTATCTGGGCAGAAAATACCAAAGACCGAATAGAGAAATGATGAGAGGTCAAGGCTGTTGGAACTCGCGGAGCTGCGAGATTCCAGAGTGGGCGAATTCGTGGAAATGGGCGTGGTGCGCGCTGCCTGCAGGCAAGTGCTCGATGGCAGTGCCGATCAGCGCATCGTTCGCAGAGATTTGGGTTGTGTGTGCGCTTAGGATGTGGCTTAGTTCGATGATGCGGCCGTAGGACTTTTTCCGGACGGCGCGAGACCGGGAGAAATACCATGTCAGAGAAGGAGCTCTACGAAGCCCCCGAGCTAACGGAGATTGGCGACATGACCGAGCTGACGCAAGAATACGGCTTTGGTCTTGCCGAGCTCTTTGCTTCGATCATTAGCGGTGGTCCGATCACCGTCGGCAAGTGCAACGGAAGTTGCTTTAGTTGAGCATCGGACAGTCTCGGCGATATAGACTTTCAAGGTCGCGTGAGGGGTTCCCTCGGGCGACTTTGGAGTTTCTAGGGGATGACATCGCATTGCTACGAGGTGTTTGGTCTGACCATCGGTAGCGAGATTTCGCTTCCGATACCGTCTTCCGTGTCCGAGCCTTTCTGCGGCGCCGTCGACGTGTCGATTCGACGTTTGGAGCCGCTTCCTGATTCCTGGTCCAGCGAACAGCGGGGAGAGGGCGACTATTGCTTCGACGAAGGAATACATCGCTTCGGATGGCCCGAGCTCGGTGTGGTGGAAATTCGGGATGCTCGTGACGTGACGGTTCGTTCGTTGAAATCCGTCGCATCTGGGCTCGTCGAACACGTCTTGCTCGGGCCGGTCATCGCCGACATTCCTTCAGTCGAGGAACCCTTCCTCTGCATGCGAGTGCGGTGCAGGCTTCATCGGGGATCGTGGCCTTGGTCGGACTATTGGGGCAGGGCAAGTCGACGTTGGCGGCGGCGCTCAATCGGCTGGGGGCACCGCTTCACGGGGACGATTCCATTGCCGTTTCACCCTCGGATTCCGAGGTGCCGAGGGGGCTCAATCGGATCAAGTTGAACCCCGACGTGTTGGCCACGATGGGGAGTTCGGCGACCGAGCTCCCCGTAGTTTACGACGGAATCGAAAAACGAGCATTGGTGGCGGCTGGAGACTCGGCTCCAATCTCCAGACCTCTGCGCGCCATCTACCGCATTCGAGACGGCGCAGAGGTTCGGAGTCCAGGTGGACCAGCGTCGTGCGTTGTTCGAGCTTTTCGCGAACTGCTTTCGCGTCGAGGTCGAGCAGCACGC
>JASGIX010000005.1:0-290317 GCA_049840955.1 Polyangiaceae bacterium | reverse complement strand
TAATAGGGAAACACGATAGAATCCGAACAGCACCTATCTCGGTGACGCTTCCGCTTTGGTCGACGTGCTCGAACGCCGGGCCCTCGTCGAGGATACCGCTGAGGCCATCGCCGACTGCTATTACCGACTGGCGAAGATCCAACTCGAGCAGTTTCATCAGGCCGGAACTGCGCTCGCCACGGCGCGATCGGCCCTCGAGCGAGTCTCCAACGATCACGTCGGCACCGTCGCGTTGCTCGAGTCGCTTCTCGAGCGGCGTGAGCTCTTCGAAGAGGTTGCCGAGCTGCTCGAAGGTGTCTATCGAGGCACAGGCAAGACCGAACAGCTCGCCGCCATCTACGAAAAGAAGGTCGCGCTCGCCGAGGGCGCAACCGAGCGTTTGGAGAGTCGCCGCAATCTAGCCCGCGTTCTCGAGGAAGACTGCAAGGACCTCTCTCGGGCTTGTTCGGTTCTCGGTGAGGCGCTGGCGGAGGATCCTTCCGATCAGATGCTCCTCGACGAACTCGAGCGGCTACTTTCCGCAACGGGCGACTTCGCCAAGTTGGCTTCACAACTTTCGCAAGCCATTGTCGCGCATCCGGAATTGCCCGCAGACGTGCGGCGGGACTTGTGGATGCGCGTCGCAGGTTGGCTCCGTGACAAGGCGGCTGACGCGGCAGGTGCCGAGTCGGCACTGCTATGGGCACATGAGTGCGATCGGACCAACGACGAGATTCTGCAACAAATCGAGGCTCTTCGACGCGTTCCGGGTAAGGAGGCGGCGCTGGTGGAAGTCTTGCGGCTTCGCGGGCGTGGCGCGATGGACGAGGAACAGCGTTTGGCGCTGTATCGAGAGGCGAAGGCAATTTCCGTCCAGCTCGGTGACGCCGTTACGGGTGAGGCCATCGTTCGCGAAGTTCTCGCCCTGGACGAGCGCAATGCGTGGGCTCTGGCCGAGCTGACCGAGATCCGTCGCCAAGTGGGCGATCACGCCGAGACACTCTCGCTCCTTCTGCGCCAGATCGAGCTCGAGGTGGATGCTGGTCTGCTGCGTACCTTGAGACACGACGCCGCCGAAGTGGCTCGAGACGAAATTCGGGGAACGTCTCGCAAGCCATCGAGCTCTACACTGCGTTGTTCGAGGACGATCCCATGGACGTTCGGGCTGCAACGGCCCTGCGCCAACTCCTTTCGCAGGCAGGGCGGAAGGACGACCTTGCGCGCGTCCTCGAGCGACTCGTCGAAATCGCTTCCACTCCCACTGAGCGCAGCTCGCTCAGGTTCGAGTTGTCGCGTCTCTTCGAAGAGCTTTCCCGCGACGAAGACGCCACGGAGCTGCTCCGAGCGATTCTCGATGAGGAGCCGAACCATGCGGAAGCAGTGCTTGCCCTGAGCCGGATTTCTCCTTCGAGCGAACGGGTCGGGACGGAGGAATTGGTCGATTTGCTCGAGAGGCAGGTGGAAAGTGCTCGCGATTCCGCGGTGCTCTGGACGTCGAGCTCGAGCTCTCACTCCGCATTGCGGAGGTTTCCGAGCGTAGACTCGGTGATATCGGTCGCGCGACTCGAACGTACCGATTGGTGCTCGAGCGCGAGCCCGAGCATCGTGCAGCCTTGAACGCGCTTGCGCGAATCTACACCGAACAGTCAGAGACCGCGGAGCTTGCAGAGATTCTGGCAACTCTGGTTCGAATCTCTGCGGGTGAAGAACGCATCGCTCATGCGCTGCGTTTGGCCGACGCGCGGAGCGCCCTCGGCGACGCGTCTGCAGCTGCAGACGCGCTTCGGGTGGCTCTCGCCGTGGACGAACGAAATGACGCGATTCGTCAGCGGCTGCGCCGGCTCTACGAGGAGCAGAACGATTGGGCCAAGGTGGCGGAGCTCCTCATCAGCCAAGTTGCCGTTACGGATTCAGTTGGCGAACAGGTCAAGCTGCTTCGCGAGGCTTCGTCCATGAGAGCCGACCGTTTGGGTGACTTGGTTTCTGCCGCAGGAATCCTCGAGCGTGCGAGTGCCCTCGTTCCCGAGATCGTGAGTTGTTGCTGTTACTATGCGACGCCTACAACAAGTCTGGTCGCGGGGATCGTGCGGCGGAGGCTCTCGAACGGATCGTCGCCTCCTACGGTGGGCGCCGCTCGAAGGAGCTCGGCGACATCCATCGCCGCTTGGGTGAGGCTTACTTGAGTCAGGTCGCGGCTGAACGAGCGAAGGAGGAGTTCGAAAAGGCATTCCGCATCGAACCCGGCAACGTGCGCGTCATTGCGCGTTTGGCGGAGGTTTGCCTCTCGACGGGAGATGCCAAGCGCGCTCAGCAACTCTATAGTTCGCTCATCATCCAAATCCCGAAGCTCGAGCCTGGTGGCCCCATTACGAAGGCACTCATCTACGGCCGGAGAGGTGAGGCGAGCCTCCTCCTCGGTGAGCGTGAGAAGGCGAAGCAGGATCTCGAACGCGCACTCAAGGAGGATCCGTCCCTCGATTGGGTGCGCGAGAAGCTCGAGACTCTGAAAGCCCAGTGATTCCTTCTCATCTTAGCCGCCGACAGCGAATGCGATGGTAGAGGCGACGGCTCGAATCATCTGAAGCGACGTGGCTCGTGCTCCCAGCCTGGAGCGCGAGTCACGAGCGTTGCTGTTAGCCACGACCGAAAGGGACAACGATGGGAACACTCGTCATGATCAACGGAGCCGTGTTCGCTCCCGAGGCGGCGAAAATCTCGGTCTTCGATCGAGGCTTGCTTTACGGTAACTCGGTCTTCGAGACCCTTGGAACCTACCGAGGGCGGCCGTTTGCGCTCCGCGAACACTTGGAGCGTTTGCGTCGCAGCGCGGAGCTCGTGTTCATCGAGTTCCCCGTATCCCAGCGCGACTTCGCGACGGAGATTCGTCGAGCGATTCGCGAAGCCGGCAACGACGAAAGCTACGTTCGCGTGATTGTGACACGCGGTTCTGGGGATCTCGGGCTCGATCCTGCACTCGCCGTCGCGCCGCAACGTATCGTGATCGTAACGCCGCTCCATCGGCCTGCACAGGTCGCATACGACGAGGGCGTCAAGGCGATCACGTATCGCACCCAACGCTCGACGGACGAGACTGCCGCCGTTGGTGCCAAGGTTGGAAATTACCTCGTTGCCGTTTTGGCAATGAAGGAAGCGAAGGCAACGGGAGCCAATGAGGCACTCATCGTCGATCGCTCCGGACGACTCGTGGAAGGGGCCACGTCGAATCTCTTCTTGGTTCGGGGCGGCGTGGTGACGACACCACCCGAGTCCGCCGGCATCCTGCCTGGTATCACGCGAAGATTCGTTCTCGAGGCCGCGACGGAGGAAGGGATCCCCGTCGAGTTCGCCTGCCCGGACGTGAGCCAACTTTGGTCGGCGGAGGAGGTCTTCATCACGTCGAGCATTCGCCAGCTGTTGGCAATTACGCACGTCGATGGTCGAGCGATTGGCAGCGCCCAACCCGGGCCGATCTACGTCAGATTGCTTCGACGATTCGCGTCGATGATCGAATCGATCGTCGATTCGGAATCATCGGAGTCGGCAAGGTCGGAATAGCTCGGTAACGATTCGGTGCGACGGCGCCGTGTGGTGCGACGGCGCCGTGTGGTGCGACGGCGCCGTGTGGTGCGACGGCGCCGTGTGGTGCGACGGCGCCGTGTGGTGCGACGGCGCCGTTCGTTTCGCGGCGTCGCCACGACGTGCCGACAAAGAAAAAGAGCGACACGTCCGTTCGAGACGAGTCGCCCTTCTCCGCGAATATCAGGGGAATTTAGGACCGCACGCGCGTGGTGTCCGTGGGGACAATCATCCTGCGGTAGCTTCGCCGTTGCTCACGGGCGCATCCGTGGCTTGCGCTGGCGCTTGTCGGATGGGGATCCGTAGGCTGCCTTGACCTTGGGCGAGCAATACCGCGATGGCTTTGTCGAAGAACCCACGCAAGAAGCCGATCTCGTGCGGTGGATTGGTGATGAGACCCGCCTGGGAGATGACGCGCATCGTCGCCAACACTTCCATCGCAATCAACTCGCCTTCGCGACCGAGGACGCTGAGCGCACTGTCCTTCATCGTCATGACGAGACGTTCGCGAACCTGAGGGGCGAAGAAGCGATCCGTCATTTTGATGACGGCCGCTTCGAGCAGTCCAGACAGCTTCTCTTGGGAGGGTTCCTCGCCCGGTTGGAGGTTTTCGCCGACCTGCCCGAGGAGCGCGTCAACCGCCTCCTTGGGAGGAAGCCAACCGCGGAACTCTGGGAGCCGATGCAACGCCCCCGATGCTCCAGGCGCCGCTTTGAGCAACTCCTCGCTGGGTTCGAGCAAGTGCGTGTCGAGGGGATGAGGGGGAGGCTCAGCCGGCAACGGTTCGAGGAGCGAAGCGGCCGTCGTGAGGCCAAGGGGCGTTGGCTGCCCGTGCACCTTGTGCTTGGCCCGTGCCTGCGCGATGCGGAACCTCACCCATTCGACGGGAACCGGCACTGGCCGCACCGCGCCGCCGGGCACCAAGCGCGACATCGCTTCGCGAAGCTGCGACAAGCTTTGTTCGCCCGCTTCCACGCGCCGAATGCCGATCTCGTCGTGCAAGTAGACGAAGGCCGTTCGGTATCGTCCCGTCGGTGTGCGCGCCGCAAGAACGACCACGACGCCACCCGTGGCGTCGGGTGCAACCGAATACGCCTCGACGCGCTCATCCACGTCGGTACTGCGCAATGCAGCGACCCGCTGTCGCGGGGGCATGGGAACTCCGCGGGACTTGAGCACGCTGATGGCGCGTCGAGCCGCCTTGCGCACGGGACCTTGGGCCAGGTCGGCTGCGACGTCCAAGGCAGCAACGTTGCTCACGTTCTTCCACTGCTCGATGAGTTCACCCGCGCGACTCCCCGCTCGGTCGAGCGCCGCGATGGCCTCCGCAGCACCGGCTGCTACGAGGCTGGCGTCAAAGGGGGGCTGGTCTGTCTCCTTGGTACTCATGCTGGGCTCTCTCCGATCGGAGGACAATCACGGGGCGGTTTCAGGTGGATTCGAGAACGGCAATGGCGTCGATTTCGACGCGGGAGTTGCGCGGCAACGCGGCGACACCGACGGTGGCGCGAGCAGGAAAGGGGGATGCGAAGTACTCGCCGTAGATCCGGTTGACCTCGGCGAAGTCCGCCAAGTTCGTCAGATAGATCGTCGTCTTGGTCACGGATGCGAAGCTACATCCTGCCGCGGTGAGGACAGCCTTCAAGTTCTCGAGCACCCGACGGGTTTGGCTCTCGATGTCAGCCCCGGCGAGCTCCATCGTGTCCGGATCGAGGGGGATCTGTCCGCTCACGAAGAGCAGCGATCCCGCACGCACGGCCTGCGAATACGGCCCGATCGCCGCGGGGGCTTTCGTCGTCGTGATGATGCTATTGGACATCCCTTGGAATTCCTCAGTCCTTAGGGCGCGCATCATTACCCGGGGAGGGGAAAGGATCAACCGGCATGACGGAAGTCGCGCCAATTTAGCGCGGACTTTCGTCGGGTTACTCCTCGTGAGGTCCAACCGATTGGGGGGCATCGACGGGTGAAGCCTGTCACCCGAGGAGGCGTGGTCTCGTCAAAACGCGCGCCGGCCCAAGATGGCCCGGCCGAGCGTGATCTGATCGGCAAACTCGAGATCCCCTCCGTGTGGGACGCCGCTCGCGATCCGGCTCAGGGTGATTCCGCTCTTGCCAAGCTCGCTCGAGATGTAGAGCGCCGTTGCTTCGCCTTCGACGGAAGGTGGTGTCGCCAAGATGACTTCCGTTACTTCGTCCTCCCGCAGAACGTGGAGCAATCGATCCATGGGCAATGCTTCTGGGCCGATACCGTCAAGGGGGAGAGGAGCTTTCCGAGTACGAAATACCGCCCCTTCATCGCGCCGCTGCGTTCGATCGCCAACAAGTCTTGAACCTTTGCGACGATACAAAGGGTGCCATTGGCGCGACGGGGATCGGCACAATACCGGCACGTGAGCGAGCCGGTTTCGGTGCGTTCCGCGATGAAACCACAACGCTCGCATGGGCCGAGGTGTTCACGAAGATCCGCGAGTTCGCGGCCGAGATCCGTGGCCAGGCTCCCGTCCCCCGAGAGCAAGTGGAGCACGAAGCGCTGGGCCGTCTTCTCGCCGACGCCGGGGAAGCGGGCGAAGAGGGCAACGAGGCGACGTAAAGGATCGGGCAGCACCGCGTGACCTTGGGCCGGGGTGTCCGTCGAAACAAGCCGAAAATGAGTCGTAGGGCTCGAGAGCTCGCGACGTGAACCGAAGCCCCTCGCAAAGGCTCGTTCCTCTTGCTACTGGTCGGCCACCTTGATTGCGACGACGCGCGCTCCCAGTACCTCGACGGCGTCTTTGACGCGCGGGTGATTGCGAACCTTCGCTTGGCTCTCACGATACTTTCGCGCGCGTTCGGCCGTTTCGTGGGAGGAGAGGGTGTCGCGTCCGATGACGCGAGGATCGTCTCGAGTGATGAGCACGTCGCGCACCTTCGTTCCGCGCTCCAGCTGCGCGGCGGAGATGAGTTCGACGAGCAGTGACTCCTCGTAATGATTGGCGAACACGCTGTTTGGCGGCCAGCCGATGACGATGCGCTCCGGAGATTGCTCGAGCAAAATGGCATGCTCGAGGACCGCTGACACCTCGGGCCGCACGGCTTGAACCCGTTCGACGATCTCCTGCCAGTTGGCCATCAAGAACGCCGGATCGGACTCCGACTCGGGACTTGGCGGGGCAGAGTTTTGGTTTCTGCCCGGCGCGGGAACGGACCTTGGCGGGGGACGACTGGGGCGCGCGCGCGCGTCGCCTTGGGTCGAGGTTGGCGGTCGAGGTCCGGCGGGATGAGCGGGTGCCACGGACTGCTGCGACGCGACGCGCGTCGGTTCCGGCGGATTGCCGGCTTGAGCCGCGGGTGCGCGAGGGATCTCCGCCGCGGCACGGATGGGTGACGAGGGCGCCGTTGGACCCGAAATTCGCCAGCGCTTGCGGGAAGTCCGGTGCGGGTCGAGGGGATTCCGCCGCCGTGGCTGGTGAGGCACCCGGCGCAGGCTCGTCCTTTCCGTCGTTGGCCGACGGCTCACGTCGAGGAAGTCCCCCGCCGTGCTCTTCGCGTCCGCGGGGTCGCTGTGGTCCGCCTGGGGGCAGCCCGTTGGGCGCCATCGCAGCACTCGGCGGCAACCCGTTTGGTGCCATCGCGGGCGCACCCGGAATTGCGTTGGGAGGACGCCTCGCCGTCGCGGCGCCGCCGGTGAGGCCCAAGCGTTTCTCGAGGCCACCGAGACGCGACAGGAGATCGTCGAGGGGAATGAGCGGCGGTCGTCGGCAGAGGCGAACCATCAACATCTCGAGGGCGCTCCGCGGGTGACTTCCGCGCAAAACGTCGTCGAAACCAGCGGAGAATCCCTGGTAGAGCCGCATGAGGTCGTCCGCGGACGTTCCATCCGAGAGTCGCGCGACGTCACGGCGCTCCTCGTCGGGCAGATCGATGAGATCCGCAGCGTCCGTACACACCTTCGCAACGACCAGATCGCGCAACAGCTCGAGGAAATTCTTGGCGACGTGCGCCAAATCGTAACCTTGCTGGCTCACCTGCTCGATGACGCGCAGGCTCCGCGCGGCATCACCGGTCACGAGGCATTCGGCGAGGTCGTGCAGCACCTTTCGACTCGCTACGCCCAAGACGCGTGCGACCGACTCGCCGTCGAGCCCCTGATCGTTCCAGGCGATGACCTGGTCGAGGAGACTCATGGCGTCGCGCATGCTGCCCGCGGCTTCTCGGGCAATGATCGATAGGCCGGCTTCGTCGGTCGCGATTCCTTCCGCGCCGAGCACGTGCCTCAGACGATCGGCGATGAGCCGCGCGGGGATCATCTTGAAGTCGAAGCGTTGCACACGACTGAGGATCGTGACCGGAACCTTGTGGACCTCGGTGGTCGCGAAGATGAACTTGACGTGCGGCGGTGGCTCTTCGAGGGTCTTCAAGAACGCGTTCCACGCGCTCTGCGAGAGCATGTGGACTTCGTCGATGATGAAGATCTTGTAGCGATTCTCTCGTTGGCCGATAGGGCAAGCTGTCTTGCAGCTTTCGGACTTCGTCGACGCCGTTGTAGCTCGCGCCGTCGATTTCCCTAACGTCTACGTCGCTTCCTGCGGTGATTTCCTGGCACGCCGCACACTCGAGACACGGGGTTGCCGTCGGGCCCGGATCCGGGTCGCCCTCTTTCCGATTGGGGCCGAGACAGTTGAGCGCGCGGGCCAAAAGGCGCGCGCTCGTCGTCTTTCCGACGCCTCGGACGCCAGTGAATAGAAAGGCGTGAGCAATGCGCCCCGACGCGATGGCGTTGGCCAGTGTGCGAGCAACATGTTCTTGGCCGACGAGATCCTCGAACCGAGTAGGTCGCCATTTGCGTGCGAGAACGACGTAGCTCATGCTGCTAATCTCGGAGCTAGCAGAAACCCGGCCGTCGCGCGAGGGCTCGGCCCAACCGTATCGGCCTCGGGGCTGTGTCGATCGTTCGGTTCGATTCCTCCGCAGGTGCAGAAGTCGTCGGATAATCGGGGACGCCTTCGCTTCGTCCCACCCAAACACGCAAGTTCGGGTAGCATGGGGTCCGGCTCCTCGTTGGTGGCCCGCACGAGCTCTCATGAACCAGACCTTTTGGGCAGGCATAACCGTCGCCGAAACGGCCAGTCAGCTCGCTTTCGGCAGCGTGCTCTTGGCTGGGAATTACGTTTCGTCGCGCGTTGCCGCGAAGGACGTCCCGTGGTTGACGCTTGCCGCCGGAGCCTTCGGTACGTCGATGGTGAGCGCGTCGATTTCGCTCGGTCTGAGTGGTGCGAGGGTTGCTTCCTCGTGGTCCGGCGCGTGTTTCGCCGTGGGGCTACTTCTCGCCGTCGCATCACTGTTGCTTGCGCTGCTCTCCGCTGCTGACGTTCGCGTCCCGTTTCGCACTGGGTTGCCCGTCGTCGCCGTCGCCGGTCTCGCTGGGGTGCTGTTCTTTCGGTCTCCGCCGCTGTGTGTCGGCGCAACCATCGAACTATCGGCATCGGGCCGCGCGTTGGTCGCTGCAGTGGCAGTGCTCTTGGGCTTCGCTGCGTTCTTCTCGAAGCGCAGGGAACGCGCCGTGCACGTGGAGCTTGCGTGCTTGCGGTTGGGGGCTTGTCTTTCGTTCCTGTTTTGTGTGTTCGACGTGGTGGGGCCATTGGCTCGACGAACGCCGATCCCCCTGCTTTCCCACATTGGCTTGCCCTGGGCTTTGACCTTGGCAGCAGTGGCACTGGCGCGGCGCGAGCGTATGTTGTCTCGGGAGCACGCACTCGTCGCCGAATTGGCCCACTGTCGAGAGGAGCTCAGCGCGAACAACGCTTCTCTCGAGCGTATGCAGGGGGAGCTTGGCACCAAGAAACAGCTGGCTGCCGTCGGAGAACTCGCGGCAGCCATTGCACACGAAGTGCGCAATCCCCTCGCCATCATCATGAATGCAGCAGCGGGGCTCCGCCGGCCCACGCTTCAGATTGACGATCGAAACACGCTACTCGGGATCTTGGACGAGGAAACGGCGCGGCTCAATCGACTCGTTACGGATTTGCTCCGCTTCGCTCGCCCCGTGATCATCAAGCGCAGCAGTGTCTCCATTTCCGAACTCGCCAAGCGCGTCGAAGGCCGATTGGACGACGACCACGTCCTTGCCGTGTCGATTCCCGACGACCCGCTACTCCGCGTCGTGCAGGCGGATGCAAACCTACTTCGTCTCGTGTTCGACAATTTGGTCGCCAACGCGTTCCAAGCCATGCCCGAGGGCGGAACCGTGCACATCAACGTCGGAGAGCAAGTCCTTGGCGAAACTCCATTCGTCCGCATCGAGATCGTCGACCACGGACATGGTATGGACGAACAAGTGCTCGAACGTGCAACCGATCCGTTTTACACGACCCGCCCGAGTGGTACGGGGCTCGGTTTGCCCATCGTGCAGCGTATCGTCGAGGCACATGGAGGACGCATCGAGATCGAAAGCGCCCTCGGACAGGGTACGAAAGTCATCATGTTCATTCCCAAACTCTCGCCCGAAGAGGAACCGGTCATGGTCATTGGAGCCTCGAGATGAGCTCGATTGCGTTGCGCGACGAGCTCGTGCGCCTCGACAAGGCGGCCGTGTGGCATCCATACACGGAAATGTCGTCCTACATCGCGACGGCAGAGCCGCTGGTACTTGCCAGCGCGGCTGGGAGTCGCCTGGTCGATCTCGACGGCCGGAGTCTGATTGATGGTAATGCGTCGTGGTGGACGTCGCTGCTCGGGCACGGCCATCCGCGGTTGGTGCGCGCGCTCGCGAAGCAGGCTGAGTCTTTGGCTCACGTTGCGTTGGCTGGAATCGTTCACGAGCCCGCGGCGCGGTTGGCCTCGGAGCTCGTCGAGGTCGTTCCCAAGGGACTTACGCGTGTCTTCTTTTCTGATGACGGATCGACGGCCATCGAAGTCGCAGCAAAGATCGCGGTCCAATATTTCTTTCAGAATGGGCAGCCCAAGCGGCATCGATTGGTGTCGATCTCCGGCGCTTTCCATGGGGAAACGCTCATCCCGACGTCCTTGGGCGGGGTCTCTGCTTTTCGGAAGCCCTTCGAGCACCTGGTGATCGACGTTTTGGTCGTTCCGTCGGCGGCCGACGGCTACGAAACGGCGTTTGCCGCCTTGTCGCGGCTCCTTGCTGAAAAGGGCGACGAAGTGGCCGCGGTCTTTCTCGAGCCGGTGCTGCAAGGAGCGGGTGGCATGCGCACGTATGATCCTGCTTACCTCAGAGAGGCGAAGCGTCTCGTCGGCGAGGCTGGTGCATTGCTCGTCGCCGACGAAGTGTTCACGGGTTACGGCAGAACCGGACCCATGTGGGCTTGCGATCACGCTGGCATAGCTCCTGACATACTCTGTGCCGCAAAGGGGTTTTCCGGCGGCATGCTACCCATGGCTGCTACCGTCGTGACCGAACGGATCTTCGAGGGTTTCTTCGGAGATCGGAGTCGAGCCCTTCACTATGGGCATACGTTCTGCGGCAATCCCCTGGGGGCAGCCGTTGCTCGCGAGGTGCTCGCGATTTATCGTGAGGAGAACATCGTCGAGTGTGCGCGGCCCAAGGCGCGGCGTATCGCGGCTTGCTTCGAAGAACTCGGCAAACTCGACGGTGTGAAAGAGACTCGAAGTCTCGGAATGATGGGCGCTCTCGCGTTCCACGACGAAGGGGACTATCTCGCCGACGTCGGTTGGCGTGTCTACGACGCGGCATTGCGCCGCGGCGCATATATCCGTCCGCTCGGGAACGTGGTGTACATCACGCCGGCCCTGAATATCCCAGACGCCGACTTGGATGCCTTGCTGGACATCGTCTCGTCGTCGGTGCGCGAAGTGCTTTCAGGTCGTCCCCGCACCTGAGGAAACCGTTCGGCATCGTTGCGTACCGGTCGTCGAAGGTGTCCGGCGAGCAGCGGCGGGACTCGTCCGACGACGCGCGGTCGTCGAAGGTGTCCGTCGAGCAGCGGCGGGACTCGTCCGACGACGCGCGGTCGTCGTGAATCGACGCAATTGGTCATCGGCTCGCTTGACGCCGGAACCTACTGTCTCGATAAAGATGCTCGTGCCGATTCGAAAGCACTATCTCTTCGTCTGCAACAATCGCCGTCCGGACGGAGGTCCCCGAACCTCCTGCCAAGCTCAAGGTTCACTCGAGCTGTTCGCCGAACTCAAACGCGCGATAGGGGCGGCAGGGCTCGCCCAAGAGCAGGCACGGTGCGTCCAAACGGGGTGTCTCGATTGTTGTGACGACGGTCCAGCGGTTCTCGTCGAGCCCGAATCACGTCGTTTACGGCAAGGTGCAACTTTCGGACGTTCCAGATATCGTCGAGGGCCTTCGCAGCGGGGTTCCAGTTCAGCGACTCGTCGTTGCGAAAGGGTAGGCGCGAAAGGGTAGGCGCGACCAGGCGGACTCGGGCCGTTCGATTGTCGGCGCGACCAGGCGGACGTGGGACGTTCGATTGTCGGCGACCGGGCGGACCTGGAGCGCCTGACGGAGGCCTTGTTCGTGGGGGGGGCGTCGGCATGGCCGTCTCCATTCGTCCGTCGTCTCGCGATGGCCGCACCTCATCGGGGAATAGACTAGGATAGCTTGGCGTTTCTCCTCGACCTATCCTGGACCAGTGCCTCGTGACCGAAATGACCCCCGATCGCCCTTGCGCTTCCGAACCACCCACCACTTCGTCGAGTGACGTTACCGTCCTCGTGGTGGACGACGAAGAAGCGAATCGTAGCAGCCTCGAACGAATCTTCGTCAAAGAGGGAATGCGAGTGGTGCAGGCCGCGAGTGCCAAGGAGGCGCTCGATCAACTTCGCAAGGTCCGTATCGACGTCGTTCTGACGGATCTGATGATGCCCGGAACGAGCGGCGCGGAGTTGCTCAAGGCAGTCAAGGAGCTGAGTCCCGATACGGAAGTCGTGCTGATGACGGCGTTCGGCACCGTTGAAGTCGCCGTTCAGGCCATGCGCGATGGCGCTTACGATTTCGTGGAGAAGCCGCTGAAGCGCATGAGCATCGTCAAGAGCGTCCGCAAGGCGGCGGAGCGACGTTCTCTCGTTGCGGAAAACCGAAGCCTCCGCCAGGAACTTCGACGTTTGGTCGATCGGGACATCATCGGGCAGAGTGCACCGTTGCGTCGTGTTCTCGACATCGTGGCTCAGGCCGCGCCTTCGACGGCCACGATTCTCATCTTGGGGGAGAGCGGTACCGGAAAGGAGCTCATCGCGCGAACCGTACACTCGAGGAGCGGCCGCACCGGAGCATTCGTGGCGGTGAATTGCGCTGCCATTCCGGAAAGCATTCTCGAAGCGGAGCTCTTTGGTCACGAGAAGGGAGCATTCACTGGTGCGACGACTCGACGCGACGGCAGATTTGCTCGCGCGACCGGTGGTACCTTGTTCTTGGACGAAATTGGTGAGCTCTCGCCTTCCGTTCAGGTGAAGCTCCTGCGGGTACTTCAGGAAGGCGAATACGAACCCGTCGGTGGTCATACGATAAAAACCGACGCGCGGATCGTTGCTGCGACCAATCGGGACTTGAAGGCCGAGGTCGATGCCGGTCGGTTCCGCGAAGACCTCTATTACCGACTGAACGTGATTGCCGTCACGGCGCCACCGCTCCGATCTCGACGTGAGGACATTCCGTTACTCGTCGACCATTTCCTCGGCATATACAGCGCGAAGAACCGACGTGCACAACCCCAGGTTCCCCGCGACGTCATGGCCAAATTGACCGACTACGATTGGCCGGGGAACGTTCGTGAGCTCGAAAATGCGATGGAACGCGCCGTCGTGTTGAGTCGTTCGGACACGTTGCGACTCGAAGAGCTCCCGGAGGTGATTGCTCAGTGTTCGGCTATCCCCGTTGAAGCGATGGCTTTTCCGATCGGGACGCCCCTCGAAGAGGTGGAGCTCCGCCTGATCCGCGAGACGTTGCGGCACACGAAGGGGGACAAGACACTGGCGGCGCAGTTACTCGGGATCTCCGCCCGCACGATCTATCGCAAGTTGGGCGAGACGGAAGGCGCGTCTTAGGTACGCGTTCGACCGAGGCGCGTCTTGGGTACGCATTCGACCGAGGCGCGTCTTGGGTACGCGTTCGACCGAGGCGCGCGCATTCGGAGGTGCTCGATCACGTTCGGACGGGGCAACTTCGGTGCTCGGTCGGCGAAAGCACTCCTTCTGACCGATGAGAACAGCCTTTCGTCCTCCGCTGGGTGGTGGAGCGTAGCCAATGACAGGGAGCGATGCGCGCAACCGGCGAGGCGGTCGACTGTTAGGCAGGCAAGGGTCGAGGGCCTGTGGTCCTGCCGGATGACTGCAGATCTAAGGCGCAACCGCCCGAAGCAAGCCCACTGACAATTTGTCAAGGAGGCGTCTTCCTGAGGGCCGAATCTTGACAGCTTGGCTAAGTGGTAGGCCCCATCGCAATTTCGCTGGATTTCTGCGCCTTTCTCGACAATGACGCGTGGCACAGAACTCGCTAAGGGGCTCGGAACCGCCTGTGTCGTTCGACTTACTACTCAAAAGGTACTTCGCATTCGTCGTGCTAGGGCTCGTCGCCCTGGTCGCCTATTTTCAGGCGAACGGCACGATGCAACTGGTGGGTGCGGCGCTGACGGCGCCCCCGAGCTCCGTGGCTTTCGTTCCGGCCCCTGTCAAATTGCCTACCGGTTCGACGACGGGGCCCAAGAGCGCAGAGCCCATTCTCGCACGTAATGCATTCGATTCCGTGACGGGACCCATACGACCGAAGCCGGTCAGCGAGGGTGACAACAAGCCGCCTGCTCCGGATTTGAGCGATCCCCTTTCTGTGCCCGCGTGCGACGGCGTAAAGGCTCTGATCATCACCGAGTCCACTGATCCGGTCTGGTCGCTCGCGGCACTCCAGGGTCCGGGCGAGACCGCTCCGAAGATGAGACGCGTTGGCGACGACGTGGCAGGCAAACGGGTCGCTTACATCGGTTTCAACCCGCGGCATCAGAGTCCTTCGGTGTGGCTCGAAAGTGGGTCGGCGCTGTGTCAGACGATGCTGTTCGCCAGCGCCATACCAGTTGCGCAGCCCGCTTCCGCCGCACCGGTTCCGTCGGGTACGGCCGAGACCACTCGCCGTGGGCCACCGAAGATCTCGAGCGAAATTGCGTCGAAGATTCAGAAGCTGAGCGACACGGAATATCACGTCGATCGCGCCGTGGTGGAGAAGATCCTTTCGGATCAAGCCGAGCTCATGAAGAGCGCTCGCGTCGTTCCTGACACGCAAGACGGCAAAGTCGTCGGGGTACGACTCTTCGGAATTCGTCCCGATACGCTGCTTGGCACGCTTGGAATCCAAAACGGGGATCGTCTCGAGACGATCAACGGTTTCGACATGGCGAGTCCTGAGAAGGCACTCGAAGCTTACATGCGTTTGCGTACGGCTGACGGCCTGAAGGTCCAGGTCAATCGACGCGGGACGCCGATGGTTATCGATTACAAGATCAAATGAGTGAGAAACCGATGCGGACGATTATCAGCCGATTGGCATTGAGCGCCACGTTCATCTCGGGGTCGCTGTTGGCACAGCCCGCTCCCCCGCCTGCAGTACCTGAGCGTGAGCCTCCTGGCGCACAAGGACCGTTGCCCACTTCGACGGATGCCATTGCCAAAGCGGTCGACGTTCCGTACCGACCGAAACCTGCCGGCCATCTCGTAAAGTTCAATCTGCAGGACGCCGATCTCGGGGAGCTGGTCAATCACATCAGCGGCCTCACTGGTCGACGCTTCATCTACGGCCAGAAGGTGCGGCAAATCAAGGCAACGGTGGTTTCGCCCGAGCCCGTGACCATTGCCGAGGCGTACGAGACGTTCCTGTCGATTCTCGAATCCAACGGCATGACCGTGATCCCACACGGTCGCTTCTACAAAATCGTGGATTCTGGAGGAGTCGTCAATCAGGCGACTCCCGTAGTCTCTCGGGGCGAACCCGTTCCGCAGTCCGACCGCTACGTGACGCGTCTCTACCGCATGCAGAACATCGGCGCCGATGAGGCTGCGGCTCTCATTTCGAAGTTCAAGAGCAAAGAAGCCGACGTGTCCGTGCACGCTCCCGGGCGTCTCTTGATCATGACCGACACGGGCACGAACATCGAATCGTATGATTCGGATCCTCGAAGAGATCGATGTCGGTGGGGCGGGACAAAGTATGTGGATCGAGCCGATCCACTATGGATCCGCGACGGACATGGCTCAGCGAATCAATGAGCTCTTTGGTCTCAATGCGCCGCCTGGACAGGGCAACATGGGCGGGGGGCTTGCCAAGGTCGTTGCGGATCAGCAATCCAACTCGCTCATCATCGTCGGAACCGACGACTCTTACGGAAAGCTGCTCCAGATGTTGAAGCGCCTCGATGCCGCTCCCGAGGATACGGGGCGCGTGCGGGTCGTGGCGCTGCAGCATGCGAAAGCCGAGGATCTCGCCAACGTCCTTACCCAAATGCTTCAGGGGCAGAAGAAGGAAGGGGCGGCTCCGGGCACCCCGTCCAAGTCCGACATGTTCGAAGGAGACGTGCGGGTTACGGCGGACAAGGCGACGAACTCCGTCATCATCACATCGTCTGCGCGCGATTACGCTTCCATGCGCCTGGTTCTGTCGGACCTCGACATGCCGCGCCGTCAAGTGTTCATCGAAGCGGTGATCATGGACCTCGACGTCACGGACAACACCAAGGTCGGTACGTCCTGGCACGGCGGTTATCAAACGCCGATTGGCGGCGGCAACGAAGACTCCACGTTCCTCGGTGGGTTCAAGGCGGATCGCTCGATGGCCTTCCCTCGGCCCGTCGATCCCACCATGCTTCAGGGGCTTGCCTTGGGTGTACGTGGTCCGAACCTCGCCGGTTCCGACACCTTGTTGGGTCAGGCGGGCGTGAGCATTCCGGCGTTCGGTGTCGTGCTGAACGCACTCACTACCTCCGGTAGCAGCAACGTCCTTGCTTCTCCGCACATCATTGCGACCGACAACGTACCGGCCGAGATTCAAATCGGAAAGAACGTTCCGCTGCAGACGAATACGGGGTCGGGGCTTTCGTCGCTCCTTGGTGCGGCGGGAACGTCTGGCGCAAACACGTCCAACATCGCAGCAGCGATGCCCATGATGGGTATGGGCATGATGGGCGCGGCTCCCCGTCAGGACGTTGGTATCAAGATCAAGGTCACGCCACACATCAATAATGCCGCACAGGTTCGCCTCGAACTCGAGCAGGAGAGTAGCGATCGCGGCGCCGCAGAAGGTCAGCTCGGGGCCGTGTCGATCATCAAGCGTACGGCGAACACCACGATTACCGTCGATGATCAGCAGACGGTCGTCATCGGTGGATTGACCAAGGAAGAGCAGAGTCGAAGTGACGAGAAGGTGCCGGTGCTCGGCGACATTCCGATCCTGGGGTTTCTATTCCGTCATCAAACCACGGACAAGAAGCGCTCGAATTTGATGCTGATCTCTGACTCCTTACATCATTCGCGATCAGACCGACCTACGGAAGGTCTTCGAGCCGGAAGATGCAGGAACGACAAGAGTTCCTCAATCGTTACTTCATCTTCAGCGGACGAGACTGGAGTCCTCCAAAGGACTACGCGAAGGCCAACGGACTCGTCGAAGACATCCGTCAAGCATACTTCAAGGTCGAAGAGCAAATCCGTCTGCTCAAGGAAAGCGAACCGACGAAGCGCGAGCACAAACCCGGTGAGGCCATCGATCTACCGGAGGTCCCGGCGACGACTCCAAACACCACAGGTGGTGCACCCGCGCCTGCCGCCGCGGCACAAGCGCCCGCTTCCGTCGGCGCGGCGAATGCGGCGCCTCCCGTTCAGGCGCCAGCTCAAGCGACGCCTCCGACGACGCCAACCGCGCCTCGCCGACGACCCACGCGCCGCCAAGGGGGCAAGCCGCGAAGCGAGCTCGATACCCCCGTGGTTCTGCGACCCATGGTTCGCAACGTGAACTCCGAGTACTGACCAACGAATCGAGGGAAAGTCCGTGAACAACGAGCAGGTTCTTGGTCAAGTACTTCTGCGGCACGGCGTGCTCAGCGAGGACGCGCTTGCGCAGCTCTTCGAGATGCAGCGGGACAAGCCGATGGGGCTCGTCGAGCTCGCCACCGCAAGTCGAATCACAACATCGGCAGACGTGGCTAAGGCTTTGGCGTCCGAATGCGCAATGGAATTCGTCGAGAAGATCGACATTGCGAGCGTGGACATCGCCGTCGCCGCGAAGCTACCGATTGGTTGGGCCAAGAGCCATCAGCTTCTCGTCGTGAGCGAGGCGGATTCACACGTCGACGTCGTTTGCGCCAATCCGTTCGACGTCGAGGGGCTGGACGCGGTGCGGGCGCGATTCGACAAGGCGCTCGCCGTCAAGGTTGCCGCTCCCGATGTCGTAATCGACTCGATCAATCGGGTCTACGAGCGTCAACAGACCACGGACGAGCTCAAGTCGGAAGAGTCCGCTGGGGAGGAAGAGGAAGTCGACATCCTCGAATCGGACGACGACGCACCGGTGATTCGTTGGGTCAACAGCCTCTTCTTTCAAGCCGTGAAGGAGCGAGCCAGCGATATTCACATCGAGCCCGAGGAGAAGGAGGTCATCGTTCGCTATCGAATTGACGGTGAGCTCTACGTCGCTCGCCGGGCGAGTCGCCAGTTTTTGAGCGCCGTTCTCGCCCGCGTGAAGATCATGGCGGGCCTCAACATCGCCGAGAAGCGGCTGCCTCAAGACGGGCGCATTTCGCTGAAGATCGCGGGGCGCTCGCTCGATATTCGTGTTTCGACGGTTCCAACGAGCCGGGACTCGGAACGCATCGTCATGCGCCTACTCCACAAGACCAACGTCTTGCTCGAGCTTTCCCAGCTCGGTTTCTGGGAGCGCGATTACATGCTGATGCATCAGCTCATCGAGCGTCCCGATGGCATCATTCTCGTAACCGGGCCAACCGGAAGCGGCAAGACCACGACACTTTACGCGTGCTTGAACCGCATCAATCGCCCGAACATCAACATCCTCACTGCGGAAGACCCCGTCGAATACGAAATCGGTGGCATCCACCAGGTCCCGGTGCAGGCGAAGATTGGCCTCACGTTCGCGAGCGCGTTGCGCGCCTTTTTGCGCCAAGACCCCGACGTGATCATGGTCGGTGAGATTCGCGACAAAGAGACCGCCGAAATCGCGATTCATGCGTCCATGACCGGTCACTTGGTATTGAGCACGCTTCACACCAACGACGCTGCGGGCGCCGTGACGCGCCTGGTCGAGATGGAGATGGAGCCTTTTTTGGTGCGCTCTACCGTCATCGGCATTCTCGCCCAAAGGCTGGTTCGCCGCCTGTGTGAGCACTGTCGGGAGTCCTACGAGGCGACGGCATGGGAGCTCGAGCAACTCGGCTTGGATCCCGAGCGTTCTCGTTGGCGCAAGGAGCGAAAGGTCAATCCCAAGTATCTGCCCCACGGCGCGGACGCGAGCCCGCTCGGTTGGTGGAAGAAGGAGATGCCGACCTTTTATCGTCCCAAGGGGTGCTCTCATTGCGACAACAAGGGTTTTACCGGCCGGGTTGGCATCTACGAACTCCTCGTGGTGGACGACGTAGTGGGTGGACTCATTCTGCAGAAGGCCGACGCCCAGACGATCAAACGCGCCGCTCAGATCCAAGGAATGGATTCTCTCCGTGACGACGGGGCGCGCAAGGTTCTCGCCGGCAAGACGACGGTCGAAGAGGTCGTTGCTGCAACGCAAGAGGACATCGTACTCGACGAGTAGTCATCATGGCGGTCTACGAATATCGCGGCATCATCATTCAGTCCGGCAAAGCGACGAAAGGCGTTCGCGATGCCGAGAGCCCAAAGGCTCTGCGCGCACTGCTTCGAAAAGAAGGGGTGATGCTGACGGAAGCCACCGAGGAGAAGGATCGGCGGCGCAGGGAACGGAAGGACATCGATCTCTTTGCCGCGATGCGTCGGCCGTCTGCATCCGATGTGGCAATCATGACGCGACAGCTCTCGACTTTGGTTCGGGCTGGCGTGCCGCTCGTGGATTCACTGAGCGCTCTCATGGAGCAGGTGGAGAAAGAGTCGCTGGTTCGCGTGCTTGGACAAGTACGCGAGAGCGTCAATCAAGGCATCGCGTTCGCGAAGAGTCTGGAGCAGCACCCGAAGGTCTTTCCGCCGTTGTACTCGAACATGGTGGCGGCTGGGGAGGCGTCCGGTACGCTCGAAGGCGTACTCGAGCGTCTCGCCGACTTCATGGAGGGGCAAGCGCGTCTCAAGAACAAGGTCGTCGCTGCTTTGGCCTATCCGGTGCTCATGAGTTTCGTGGGCGTCAGCGTCGTCAGCGTCCTCATGGTCACCGTCGTGCCCAAGGTGACGGCAATCTTCGACAATCTTGGTCAGGCGTTGCCCTGGTACACGCAGTTGCTCATCTTCATGTCGAGGGCGATGGCCAGCTATTGGTGGGCCATTCTTCTCGTGCTAGGTGGTGGGACGTATTGGTTCCGACGCTGGAAGAAGACCGAACGCGGACGTCTGCAGTGGGACGCTTTCCGTCTGCGTGCTCCAATCTTTGGCCGCCTCAATCTTTTGGCGAGTGTGGCTCGGTTCTCGCGAACTCTGGCGACGCTCCTCGCGAGTGGTGTCCAGTTGCTTCGGGCGATGGAAAATCGGAAAGAACGTTCTCGAGAATGCGAAACTCGAAGGTGTCGTTGCGGAAGCCATCGGCTCGATTCGCGAGGGTGAAAGCATCGCCGAGCCGCTGAAGCGTAGCAAAGCGTTCCCGCCGATGGTCACCCACATGATCGCGGTAGGAGAGCGTACTGGCCAGCTCGAGCAGATGCTCGAGAACGTCGCTCGCGCCTACGAAGCAGACGTAGAAACCAAGGTCGTCGCTTTGACGAGCCTTCTCGAACCGATGCTCATCCTAGTGCTGGGTGCTGGCGTTGGCTTCATCGTCATGTCCATCCTGATGCCCCTCATGCAAATGAACTCCCTCGTGCAGTGAGAGGAAAACATGAGAAGGAAACGGCCGAGTCAGCAGCGAATCTTGTTCCCCTGGGATCTCAGGGTCGGCGTGCTTCGTTGGCTGCTTCTTGGGCGGTTCCGGTCCGTATTGACGGTGGGGGGGATCGTGACTTTCGTCAGCGTCATTGCCGTTCGTGAGCGTCAAAAGTCCGGTGAACGGGCAGACGCGCGCTGCGCTCTACGATATGCGCCGCGCCGTGGACGCGTACTTGAGCGCACACGAAGGCGCCTGTCCTCCGAATCTGGAGAGCGTTGCTCCACTGCTCAAGGGTGACGGCTTGAGGAAGGACGCGTGGCAACGCCCACTCGAGCTGCTCTGTCCCGGCACGCAGCCGGGGGTTGCCTATGAATTGATGAGCGACGGTCCGGATGGCATTCCGGGCGGTCTAGACCGAATCGAGTAACTGAAGGGAACCATTGTCATGGCCAGAATGATTTATGCACTTGTACGCGCACGGAGCGGCATTCGTCACACCAATCGGTTCACACGCGGTGTCACCCTCGTCGAGGTGCTCATCGTCGTTGCCATCGTCGCGATGGTTGCCGGTGGCGTGACGGTTTTTGCGTTGCCGCGATATCGAGAAGCGCAGATCCGTAGCGCAGAGACTTGGGCACGCACGATTCGTGCGGCAGTTCAGAACTGGCAGTCGACCTCCAACGAAACCAGCTGTCCGACGATCGCACAGTTGGTACAGGAAAAGCATCTCGACTCCGGCTCGACCACGGTCGACCCGTGGGGACAACAGTTCCAATTGACGTGTTCGGAGGACGAGGTGTTCGTACTCTCGACGGGTCCAGACAAGAAGAAGGGCACCAAAGACGACATCCAAATCCCGAAAGCCGCTGCCGGCGCAGAACCCGCTCCCTGAGTGGGGTTGGGCCTCATCGTGGCTGGCTTCCTCCGACGCTCCAAGTGGATGAACCGTTCTCATGAACGGGGGATGACGCTCGTCGAGATTCTCGTCGTGCTCGTACTCATCGCTTTGCTCGCTGCTGGCGCAGTGGCTGGCACGGGAGGGGTCGGTGCTGCTCGCCTTCGAGGAGCCGCATCGACCGTCGTTGCATTGAGTCGTGTCGCAGCGACGCGGACCAACGCGACTGGTCGCCCCGTGCGTCTCGTTTTCGACTTGGACAAGCACAGCGTTTGGCTCGAGGAGTCGTCGAATTCTCGAGCGCTTCGCGTGAATCTTTCGGACGAAAATACGCGCCTCAAGGCCGAGAAGCGCTCGGACGAGGAGCGTCTCGCGGACGTCAAGGCTCAGGCCGAGGCCGAGGGCGAGCGATTGACCGAGGGAACCACACTGAAGAAAGCTGCATTTCGCCCCGTCACAGGGCTCGAGATCTCTGGCGAAAAGGTCGGAGAGCCACGCGAGCTCGGCAGTGGTGTCGAGTTCCGTCAGGTTCACATTGCTCACGACGGTGAGCCGCGCACGAACGGTCGAGCATTTCTCTATTTCTGGCCCGGTGGTGAAACGGAATGGGCGAGCGTACAGATCCGTCGTTCCGGCGAGAAGGACGGCTTGACGGTCATGGTCAGTCCTCTGACGGGCCGAGCAAAGATCGAGCGCGGCAACGTCGAGTTACCGAAGGCCAATGACGATGGCGAGCTCGAGGAAGTCGAGGGAGCATCGTGATTGCGAAGCGAGCTCGCGGATTCTCTCTTCTCGAGGTCATCGTTGCCGTTGCCATTCTCGGGCTCGGGCTGACGACGATCCTGTCTGCTCAAGCCGGACTATTCTCCGCATCTTCTCGGGGCGCCAACATGACCCGCGCTTCCAATCTTGCCCGCTGCAAAATGAGCGAGATTGAGGTCGTTCTGGCTCGCGATGGATTTCCTCTCAGCGACGAAAAGGACGATGGTCATTGCTGTGAGAAAGAGGACGACGACGGGTTTCGCTGCAATTGGCTAGTCGAGACGATCAAGCTTCCGGAGCTCAATTCTCTCGATGGAGGGACGGAGGACGGCGGCGTTGCTGGACTATCTCGTTCGGGAAGTCTCGCTGGCATGAAGATGGATGGCGGCCTCAATCTCTCGACCGGTTCTGGGCTCTCGGGTCTGAGTGCGCTTGGCGCAGGACTGCCAGGGCTTGGGTCCGCATCGGGCACTTCTGGGGCGGTGGGAGCTCTCAGTGGAGGCCTCAGCGGCTTTGCATCGATGGCCCTCGCGATGGTTTATCCGACGGTAAAGCCCATGCTCGAGGCGAGCATTCGGCGCGTCACGGTGAAGGTGACGTGGACCGAAGGCATTCACGAACGCACTTTCGAAGTTGGACAGTATCTTACGAATCCCCAACAAGGCGGGATGTTGCCTGGTATGCCCGGTTACGATCCAGCGGCAGCGGCAGCATCGATGATGGGGCTTCCGACTGGAACCACGGGGACGACCGGCACCACGGGAACGACCGGTACCACGGGGGCGACCGGAACGACGACGGGCGCGAGCAATTCGCCGGGGGTCGCAAAGTGAGTCGTCAACGTCGTCGTTCGGCTGGGCGCGGTTTCACCCTCATCGAGGTGTTGGTCGCGATCGCGATCCTTTTCCGGCTATCGCCACGCTCATTTATGGCGCCTTTTCTGGAATGAAGCGTAGCAAGGAGGGGATCGAGCGCGTCAACGATCGCTATCGCGAAGGCCGCATGGCGATGGCGAGGATGGTGCGCGATCTCCAGAGTGCTTATATTTCCGCGCACGAGCCCATCGCGCCGGTCTCTGCGGTGCAGAAGACCGTGTTTCGGGGAACGCAGGGCTCACCTGGCGATCGCGTCGATTTCCGGTGTCTTTCTCCCATCGTCGTCTTCTCGAAGACTCGCCAGAGAGCGATCAAGCCGAGATTTCGTACTTTTCGGCTGCCGACGAGGAACACCCCGGACGTGTCAACTTGCTTCGTCGCGTCAGTCCCCAGATCGATACCGTTCCCGACAAAGGGGGGAAGACCGAGATCCTGGCGACGGATATCGATCTGTTCGAGGTCGAGTACCTCGATGCCGCGACGGGTCAATGGCAGGATCGCTGGGACACCACCCAGGCAACCGAGCAAGCCGGACGACTGCCACTCCAAGTCCGGCTCGTACTCGTTCTCAACGGCGGCAAACGTCACTCGTCGGATCGCGAGATGGGAACGATTCGGCTGGTGACAAAGGTCGGATTACCCATGACGAAGGCGCTTACGTTCGCCACTCAGGGAGGATGACGCGATGCAACGGTTATCCCTCAAGTACGCGAAAGCGAGACGACGACAGCGTGGGGTGGCCCTCCTCATGGTCTTGAGCTCGCTGACCATTCTCGCGGTCATGCTGACGGAGTTTCAGCAGGAGACGAGCGCGGAGCTGGGCAGCGCCATGAGCGAACGCGACGCGGTGCAGGCGGAGTACTCCGCCAAGAGCGCCATCGCACTGACCCGTCTCATCATCGCCGCGGAGCCGACGATTCGGCAGGGGTTGGCTTTTCTGTTGGCAGCGACGGGGCTTGGTGGACAGGTCCAAATCCCCGTTTGGGAGCATACGGATCTACTCCTTGGCGCCTTCAACGATTCCGAGAGTGCGAAAGAGTTCGGCGCCATGCTCGGCGGAAGTATGAGCTCGACCAAAGGGCTCGGACTGCCCGGAACCAAGTTCGAAGTCACGATCGTCGACGAAGACTCGAAGCTGAACTTCAATTACGCAGCGCGAGGCACGGTCCCCGCGAACATGGTCGTCACCAATCAGTTCCTCAGTCTTGTTCGAGGGGCTCAATACGACAAGTTGTTCGAAGGGCGCGACGTCAGCGGCAACTTTCGCGACCGGCGAATCACGTGCTCTTCCATCGTCGATTGGGTGGATCCCAACGTCGAGGCGGATCCGTGCACACCCGAGTTGGCGACCGCAGCACAAACCTCTACCGAGGATTCTTTCTACGAGCAGCTCAAGCGCCCCTATCACCGCAAGAATGCGGCATTCGATAGTCTGGAAGAGCTGCACCGGGTGAGGGGAGTCGACGAGGAATTTTGGAACACCTTCATCGATTGCAGATCCCGACGATCCGAAGAAGCGGATCGTGACGGTGTGGGGCAGTGACAAGGTGAACATCAACACCGCGAACGGCTTCACGCTGGTGACGCTCATCTGCCAGTTTGCCCAGAATTCCCCCGCATGCAGTGATCCCACGATGCGCGCCAAGATCGTGAGCGCCATCGAGATGGTGCGTGGCTTCGTTCCTGGGGTGCCGGTCTTCAAGAGTCCCTCCGGTTTCATCAAACAGATTCGACCCGAGGCGAACTCGAGCAATCCCGACATGTTCGCAATGATGCTTTCCGCGCTCGGCGTTCCCCCAATTCAGGTCAACGAAGCGCTTCTCAAGGAACGCATCAAGGTAAAGAGCGATATTTTCAGCATCTACGCCAAGGGTATCGTCAAGAGTGGACGTCGTGAAACGACGACGCGCATCCACGCCGTGGTCGACTTTCGAGGCGCGCCCGCTCCGGGGCAGACACGTGTGGCTACCGATGTTGCGCAGCTGCAAGGGGGCAACATGGCTCTCAACGCCCAGAATACGACGACCGCCGCCTCCGCAACGACTGCCCAAGGCCTCCCCCCCGGGGTGGATCAGAGCATGGTTACACCCGAAAGCATCTTGGCAGCACTGCAGGCGAGTGCTGGCGGCCACATCATTTACTACCGGATCAATTGAGGAACCCCCAGAATGGCCAGGCTAGTTGGCATCGACATCTCCCAAACCCACGTTCGTGCGGTGGCCATTACGACGAGCTATCGACGCGTCGCCATCGAACGCATGGTCGAGGTCGAGATCAGTCAAATTGGAGACCTTGCTGCGGCGGTTCGGCACGTCGCCAAGCCCCTCGTCCTCCACGGTGAGAGCGTCGCGATCGCAATCGACGGTTCGAACAGCTACGTGCAGCACATCGAGCTTCCCAGCACTGCAGTTCAGAAGCTGGAGCAAGTCGTGCCATTCGAACTCGAGGCGCGCGTTCCGGCGGACATCGACGAGTTGGTGCACGACTACGTGGTCGTTCGGCGCAAGTCCAAGGATCAAGCCGTTCGCGTGCTCGTCGCCGCGGCACCAGTCGATCGCGTCCGAGCTGCAATCGATACGGTCAAAGGCGAGCTGGGCCGCGAAGTGGAACGCGTCGGATGCGGTCCTTTGCCCCTCGCCAACCTGGTAGGCCACCTTGGCCCCGAGATCCTCGCATCGGGTCCCGTTGCCGTCATCGACCTCGGGTCGAGGCGCATGGATGTCCTCGTTGTCGAGGAAGGGCAAGTCGTGTTCGCAAGAACCGTCGCCATCGGCATTACGGCGCTTCCCGATGGCGCGTCACAGATCGCGGCCAGCATTCGCCAGACCCTGATCGCGTATGCCGCGAGCGGTGGCGTATCCGTAACGACGATCTACCTGACGGGCGAAGGGGCCAACGTGGCGGGAGCCGAGGCGTACCTGTCGACCGAAGTTCGGTCGAGTGTCATCGGACTGCCGATCCCGCAAGGCATTGACGTTGCCGAGTCCGAGCGGGCGAACATTCCGCGGTTCATGAAGGCGCTGGGCGTTGCGCTCGGCTTGGGATCTCGACCGAAGGATCCCGACTTGCGGCGCGGACCGCTCGCATTTCAGCGTGGATACGCGTTTCTGAAGGAGAAGGCCCCTCTCCTGAGCGGTCTCGCAACGGCGTTCGTCATCAGTGTGATGTTTTCCACTTGGGCCGAGATGCGCGGCCTAGACAAGCAGCACGAGGTGCTTGCCGCACAATTGGCGAACGTCACACGAACGGTCTTGGGGCAAGAGGTCTCCGAACCGGAGGCGGCCATGGAGTTGCTGCAAAAAAAACGCAGCTCGGATGAAGCCGATCCGATGCCATACATGGACGCTTTCGATGTCGTCGTCGAAATCTCGAAGGCCGTTCCCGAGCAGATCACGCACGACATCGAGGAATTCGACATGCAGAAGGAGCGCGTGAAGCTCACCGGCATCGTGGGCAGCGCCGCCGAGGCCCAGGAGATTGTCTCCAAGCTGAAGGAGCACCGCTGTTTTCAGGAACTGAGGTTGGGTAAGGTGACGCAGGTCGTCAACAGCGATCGCCAGAAATATGGCGTCGAGTGGGACGTGCGGTGTCCCGAGGACCAAGCGAGCAAGGCCAAGAAGAAGACCGAGAAGCCGGAACGAACCGAGAAGCCCGAGGCATCCGCGGGAGGTCAGAAGTGAGTCTTGCAAAAACATTCGAGCGGTTGGACACGCGAGAGCAACGTCTGCTTCGCGTATTTTCGATTTGCATCGGCGTGGGCGTCTTCTCGTTCGTCTTGTTCGGGCGTGAATTGCTCCTCGGTTCATCGAGGGACCAAGACGAAGCATTCCGCAACGCCATTGCCGAAATTACTTCGAGCCAATCGGCGCTCGCGAAAGCCGAACAGCGCAGGCAAACCGTTGCCCAACGTTACGCTCGACCTGCGCCCCCCCTTGCGGCTTTCGTCGATGGCTTGGCCAAGGAAAGTGGAATCGAGATCCCTGAGACTCAGGATCGTCCCGTCGTGCCCCATGGAAAGCGCTACGAGGAACGTTCGCTACGTCTTCAGCTCCGTAAGGCCTCGCTGGGCAATCTGGCTCGTTTCCTCGAAAAGATCGAACAAGCGGGCCATCCCGTCGTGCTCTCGAAGCTCAATATCCGGAAGCGGATCTCGGAGCCAGACTCCTACGACGTCGAGCTCATCGTGAGTGCATACGACCGCAAGGAGCCAGCGAAGTCCGACTCGGAAAAGAGCGAATCGTCCGCTGGAGAGCAGCCCTCGGAGGGCGCGAAGGAGACGCCATGAACGCGACGACCAAACGCTGGGTGGGGTACTTCGGCTATCCGCTCATCTATCTCGGGATGCTTGCGATTTTCGCGCGTGTGACCTTCCCCTATGAGCGTGTCAAAGAACGCGTCGTTGCCGAGTTCAATGCGAAGCAGGCAGCCAGTGGTCTTCGTCTCGACATCGAGGAGATGAGCGGTCGCTACTTGTTCGGCGTCGAAGCTGAGAACGTGAAATTGACGCGTACGCCGGCGCCCGATCCGATGAGCTTCGGTGCGAACGTCGAGGAACAGAAGCCGAAGGTGACCGTCATCGATGAGCTTTACGGAAGCGTCTCCGTTTGGCGTCTGTTGTTCGGCAGGGTTGCCGGATCGTTCGGCGCGACGATGCAGTCTGGCGAAATCGAGGGGGACTTTGCGTCGTCAGATGCAGAGCAGTCCCTCGCGCTCAAGTTGAGTCAGGTGGCGGTGGGTGACATACCGATGATTTCCGATTTGGCGGGCTTGCCTTTGAAGGGGCTCGTGGATGGCGAAATCGACGTAACTTTGCCGGAGAAATTGCCCACGAAGGCCGAGGGCAAGGTGGCGCTCACGATGGAAGGCATCTCCGCGGGTGACGGTAAGGCCAAGGTTCTCAAGGTCATCGCTTTGCCGGAACTGAAGGTTGGCACCGTCAAGGTAGCGGCGACGATCACCGAGGGGCGTGTCAAGCTCGATACGGTGACTGCGAAGGGCGCCGACTTCGAGATGGTCATGGATGGCAGCGTTCGCCTCAGGGAGCCCGTCGGTGCCAGTGTGCTCGACATGGGGATGCGGTTTCGGTTCTTGGACTCTTACAAGAACAAGAACGACATCACGAAGGGGCTATTCGGAAGTAACGGGGTGCCTGGCTTGTTCGAGATGGATGAAAAGGTCCGGCGCGCGAAGCGCGAGGACGGCTTCTATGGTTGGCGCATCATCGGCCCGATGGAGAAGCCAAACGTCGAGCCAAATCCGAGCGGCACGGCGTCTACCGGACGCACCACGACGCGCAACACGGGTGCGCATCGCAACCTCAAGTCTCCGACACCGGGCGGAATGTAGTCGCGACTCGACTCGTCATCGGAGTTCGACGTCGGCTGCCATACCGCGGCCTGCGACGCGTGCGCGTGCGCGCGCGTCCGCCCGGGAGGACGTCATTCGAGCCCCTCGAGCGTCGCCGAGCAGCCTCGGGCAGGGTCGCGGGATGGCGCGGCGAAGCCCGTCGCAAGTGAGGTGTAGTCGAGCCGGTCGCCGAGTTCGATAGTCGAGCCGGTCTCCGAGTTCGGTAGCCGAGCGGTCGCCGAGTTCGATAGTCGAGCCGGTCGCCGAGTTCGGTAGCCGAGCGGTCGCCGAGTTCGATAGCCGAGCGGGCGCCGAGTTCGGTAGCCGAGCGGTCGCCGAGTTCGATAGTCGAGCCGGGCTCCGAGTTCGATTGTGGTGCCCGGTCGGAGCAGACGTTCGTTGGCGCAGCAGAATCGATGTGCCGGCCGTGACCGCGGACGCCGTGACCACGCCGCGCAAACCCAAAAAAAAGCAGTCCGCTCATCGAGCGACAAGCGTCCATCGCGGTCACTCCGAAAGAAAAACGTTTCGCGCCCACTCCGGCTGCGCTCGGTGCGGCTCTGGGGGCCGCACCGGCGCGATGGTGCCGAGCTTTTCGCTCAGACGTCCACGGAGATTCGGAGGCGTTGTCGCAAAGCCAGGTACTCCGAGCTAATCGCGAACAGTGCGACTTGCCGGAGTCGTTCGGGTCCGGTCACGGCGCTCGCGCTCTCGTCGGACGCCTTGATGATCTGCGCGGCGGTTTCGAGATCGTGAGCGAGGACGAAGCCGGCGCGATCGGCAGACAGATCGACGGCAGTCACCCACTTCTTCAGGTCCAGCGCCGCACCTTCTCGCAGGAGAGTCGAGACGACTCTCGCCAATTCGTCGCGTGCAGCGCCTCGGACGCCGGCGTCGAGCGCGGCCATGGCTTCCTTCACTGGTCCCTCGATATCGGGCGTGATTGGGAACTGCGGGGAGATGAGCTTGATGGCAGCGAACAGCCACGCCTTGAGTCCCGTTGCCGACGTGAGGAGCTGTCGGAGGTAGAAGCCCGGTCGCAGATACGACAGGTGTCGAGCCGCGATGAACGCCGCTGCTTGAGGGGGAACCTTGGAACTCATTGCGACCCGGCCGAGTCCGATTGCCGGCGTTCGTGCGTGGAGGAAGGAGAGTCCGCCTTGATCGTCTTTGATGACGAAAGCGGGCGGTGCCTGGATCCCCATCACACCTGCGGCGTAGAACAACGTTTGCGTCATCGGCGCGGGGGTTTGCGACAGATCGATGGCTTGCGACGGATGGAAACCGAGTGCCGAGAGATCCGGCGCTCGTGCCGCAATGACAGCGGGCTCGATCACGGCAAAGAGGCTCGTGAGCAGCGGATTCGTGTCGCCGTGAGTGACGGCCATCCAGTCGTACTCGGAAAAGACCGCTTGGGCTGGAGCTGCAGTCTCGGCGCGCATTCGCTTGTAGAATCGCTCCTCGTCCGGATCCGCCAAACCGAGAACGGTCAATGCCTGGCACAGGCACCACGCGCCATCGGCGTTCTTCGTCTCCGTATAGAGTCGACGCATGGCGTGATAGGACTCGATGCGTCGCGGCTCCTTTTCGATGAGTCGTAGGTGTGCAGCAACCGCTTGATCGAGGTGGCGAGCCGGATCGCTCGCGCAGATTTCGGCAAGTTGCTTGGTTCTCTCGAGATTGTTTGGATCGAGTGCTTGTGCGTGTTCTAGGGCCGTGACGGCGTAATCCAGCCACCCGAGGTCCTTCTGATAGAGATCCGCGAGGGCGGAATACGTCTCGAGCTGCGTGGGCACGTCTTCAGCCGCGACGGCTGCGTCGAGCTTGCGTCGCAGCAAACGCTCGACGGCTGCGAAGTCACCGCGACTTCGGTGAAGTTCGATGGCTTCGGTCAAGGCCTTCGAGATCGTCGGATTCGAGCTCGATGACTTGCTCGAAGAGTTCGAGCGCAGACTCGATGTCGCCCATCTGACGAGCCGTGACGATGGCAGCCGTGTGAAGGTACTTGGCCCGCTGCTTTTTGTCGTCGACGAATCCGGCCAAACGCATCACCACGTCGACCAGGCGAGTCCAGTCCTTCTCGTCGCCGTACAGCTGCATCAGCTTGGTCAGGAGCCGGCGGTCGTCGGGGCGGTCTTCGAGGGCGGCAACCAAGCTCTGGATCGCCTTGGGCCTGTCACCGAACTTCTCCGCGGTGATGTCACCGAGTTCGATGAGGAGCTGCACGCGGTCTTCTCCGGTGGCGATGTCCAAGTTTCGATACTTGGTTTTCACCACGTCGGTCCAACGATTGAGCTGACCGTACGCAGCGGCCAAAGCCACCAGGGGGTCTGTCGCGTTTGGATCGAGATCGCAAGCTTCCTCGAGTGGCTGAATTGCCGCATTGGGGTTGCCGCCGCGGCGCACGGACTCGGCATAGCGGAACAGGGTCGATGCACGCTGCTCGGAATTCTGTCGGTCGCCGAAGCGCTGGAGCAACCCGAGGTGGAGTTCTGCGACCTTGGAAGGATCGGCCTTGCCGAACAGGGCCCCGAATGCGCGCATCTGGGCATCCATATCCTCTGGACAGAGTCGAAGTAGGGCCTCGGCTGCGGCCTGTGCGCGTTCGATGGAGTCCGCCTTGACGAGGGATTCGACTGCACGGACCAAGACCTTCGAGGCTTGCGCCGACGGTAGACTATCGACACGGTCCACCAAGGGAGCGAAGTGTTTCGACGCCTCGATGTAGCGCTCGTTGGCAAACGCGATGTCGCCGAGCACCATGAGGGCCTCGACGCTCGTCGGATCACGGGACAGCGCCGCCTTGGCCGCATCTTCGGCCCGAGCGGAGTCGTGCAGTTGCTCTTGGAGGATGAGCGCCTTTTCGCCGTAGAGCTTGGCCTTCGCGCGATCGCCGTCCGTGCGCGAAATCTCCTGCTCGAGCAGCTGCACCGCGGCGTGTGCGTCTCCCTTTGCTTGATAGGCTTGGCGTAGGGCGAGGGTCGTCGCCGGGTGGTCGGGGACGGCGTCGAGGGCGCGCTTGTAGTACTCGATGGCCTGATCGAGACTGCCTCGTTCCTCGAGGAGTTTTGCTGCACGCCAGAGGTGCTCGGCCTTGCCTTGGGGGGTCGTCGCCTTGGCAGCCAAGACGTCGATTGCGGCGAGCGCCGCGTCCGCGTCACCGAGGGACGCGCGAATCCGGGCCACCATCTCGAGGGCTTCGGGATGTTGCGGTTCGAAGGAAAGCACCAGCTCGAATGCCTCCATCGCGCGGTCCGCCGCGGAAAGCTGCTCGGCGAGCACACGACCGAGCTGCAGCGCGAGCGTGATCTTCTTGGCCGGCTCCGTGACGACCGAGAGGTGGCGATCGAGCAAGTCGGCAACTTCGTTCCAGCGATCTGCCGTGCGGCAGATGCGGGTTAGGCCACTGAGTGCGCCCTCGTGATTCGGATCGAGTGCAAGCACCGCGCGCAACGCAGAGGAGGCGCGCTCGTTGTCGAGGAACTCCTCTTCGTAGACGGCCGCGATGCGTTCGAACAGCTGAGTCTTCTGCCGCGGTGTCGTCGCGATTTGTGCTTGGCGCTCCAGATTCGCGATGAGATCGGTGAACCGTCCCATCTTTGCGTAGACGCGTTCGAGCGCGCGAAGCACTTCGAGGGAGTCCGGCGCCTCGGCAAGTAGCCGCTCGAGGATCTTCGCCGCCTCCGCGTCATTGTTGAGGCGGGTTTCGTAGGTTTCGGCGATTTTGATGGTCGCATCGATACGCGCGTCACCGCGGAGCGCGTCCGCGCGCACCTGGAGGATCTTTGACGAGACCTTGGAAGTCCGAGGCCCGCTCACAGACACGACAAAGGCCGTCGCTGGCTCGCTCGTGCGTCGGGTCCTCCGCCAGCACGGTTTCGTAGAGAGCGCGCGCGGCCGCGAGGTCGCCGAGTTGACGTTCCGCGAGCTCACCCGCTTCTGCTCGGATCTCGCGCGCCCGAGGGGCGTTCTTCACGGTGTCCGCCCATCGCGTCAGAACCATGAGCAGCTCGGGCCACTGCTGGCTCTTGCGATAGACTTGGGCCATGGCTTCGAGGGCCGGCTCGTATACGGCGTCGAAGCCGACGACCGTCTGAAAGCACGGGAGCGCCAAGTCCGGACGCGCGAGCTTGCCGTCGTACCAGCGCCCCACCTGCACCATCATCAGTTTCTTTGCATCCAGCGAGAGCGTCTCCTCCTGGAGAGACGCGTTGCAAGAGTCGAGCACTTCTGCCCACGCTTCTTGCTTCGTGCCCGCGAGCTTCTCGACCTCGTCGACGTAGGCGTCTTTCTCTGGGTCCTCGCAGAAGGCTTGGGTGAAGGCAACGAGCGCCTGCTCCATGTCGGCGAGATCGGACAAGTAGATCCGCCCGATTTCGAAGTAGCAGCGGCCGCGTTCTGCCGGCGTGGGTGCTTGCTCGCCACGATTGAGGAGCACCTCGATGATCTCTTCGAACTTACCGAGGCCGCGTCGCACGCGCTCGAGGGAACGAAGGGCGACGGTGTCCTCGGGGGCGGCGTTGAGCGCCCAAAGGTACAAATTCTCGGCCTTTTCCAGGTCGCGAAGGGTGTGCTCGTAAATCTGAGCTGCACGCAGGAAGTGGTCTTTCCGGATGCTACGCTGCTTCGCCGTTCCGTTTTCGTCTAGATCGAGAGCGGCCATGCGGAATGCGTCGGCGATGCGCTCGGGATCCGCGCCGTCGTTGAGTGCTTCGTCGAGCGCCGCGGCTGCCGCGAGATTCTCGGGTTCCAGCGTGACCGCTTCGATGCGCCGAGCGAGCTCACCTTCTTCGATGGCCGGGTTCGGTTGGAAAGACGGGAAGCGCCCGATCCGCCCAATCCGCTCGATGATGGCGCGGGCGTGCAAGGGGCGCTCCGATGGCTCCTTCGCGAGTAGTGACAACACGAAGTCGTCGAGTTCCCGATTGATCCACCCGCGGGGCGCGACAGCGCTCGGGGGCTCCGGCGTCTCGTGAAGGTGAGCGTGTGCTGCGTCGAGGCCCAAGGCCTTGAACGGGGCTTGACCCGTTAGCACTTCGTAAAGCAGTGCGCCGAACGCGTAAACGTCAGCACTCGGGCTCACGGGGGCACCTCGCAAGACCTCGGGCGCCACGGATTTTGGCGAAACCACGAGAGCATCGAGCTCGGTTGCGTCCCTCAAACGGGCGCGCAGACGATCGGCGCCAGCGTCCAAGAGAACCACGTTGGCTTGTCCCTGGGCGTCGCGATAGACGAGGACATTTTCTAGCCGCAAGTCGCCGTGGGCGATGCGCTGTTCGTGGAGAACGGCGAGGGGTTCGAGCAGGGCATTGATGAGTGGCAATGCCTCCATCACGTGAATTGGGCCGGAGCGAGCCAGCCGCTGAGCGAGAGACTGTCCCTCCACGTAGTCGTGGACGATCAGCACGCGATCTTCGGCCGTGGCTACGACGACGTTGGAAGGTAAAGCTGGGTGCCGAAGTTGCGCGGCGAGGCGTGTGAGTGCGGCAAATCGGGAGAGTCCGCGCCGATCGCGGGTTGCCTCGTGCCGGAGGATCTTCACGCGCACCTGGTTTGCACCGTAGTGGCCGAGATAGCTGTGACCGACCCGTCCACTACCGAGGGAACGAACGATGTGGATCTCTCCGATATGTTCGCCGGGCTTCAACGCTTCATCGAGCGACAGCCCAAGTGTGCGAATGCGATCGAGCTCGGGCTTCGCGTTGGGTTTGAGGATTCGAACTGCGTCGCAGAGTGCTTCGGTCGCATCTGCTTGAATGCAGTAGCGAATGAGCGCTTGTGCAAAGGATCCCAGCGCGGTTGTGCCGCCAACGGAATCCGGATCGAACCCAAGCACGTCTCGCGTGAGGTCCAATAAGGCGTTCAGGTCGAAGAGGCGTTCCAGCTCGGCTTGAAGAGTTTCGATCTCCATGGGAGTCCTTGAGTCCGTCGTCGGGGGCTTGGCCCGGATATCGTAAGAGTGGTGGACGGGGCGCGGCACCGGCCCGACACGCGGGGAACAATACCGCGGCCGCCCCCAAATCGAGCCCATAAATCCGCATTTCTGGGGACGAAGTTCCCTCCCAGCCGTCATTTTCTCGCCGTGATGCGTCCATTCGTGTCAGTCTACCGTCCGACGTGACCCGCGATTGGCTCCGATTCGACCTACTCCTTCCTCTGGCTCTGATGGGCGTTGCTCTGGCTTCCGTTCCTCTTCAGATTTTTTCCGCCAGCGGATTGCCTCAGCTGCGACATCTGGAAGAGGAGAAGGCGCGAACCACGGAGTTGGTCTCGCGGCTCGGACAGGAGATCGCCGAGTTGCGGGCCGAAGTTGAGCGGATCAAGAGCGATCCTGCCGCGGTCGAACAGGTGGCGCGGGACGAACTCGGCCTCGTTCGTCAGACCGAGGTGGTATTTCAGTTCGGCCGTTGACCTTTGGGCACGCGAGAAGCGATATGCTGGTGTCGGTCGTGCTCTAGGATCCCAACTCGTGACGGTTTCGCTTACTTGTCGTTTGCTCGAGAGCAAGCTTCTGTCGCGCACGGAAGTTGCGCTGGCCTTGAAGGACTGCGTCACGCGCGGGATTTCCCTCGTGCAAGCGATCGCGGATCGCGTTCCTGGGGCGTTGTCGATGCTCGAGAGTGAGTTCTCTCGTTGGCCCGGCCCATATACGACCCATCTGCCAGCTGACATTGCACTCGCGTCTCGCGTTCCGCTTGGCATGTGTGAACGTTTTCTCGCGATTCCGCTTCAGCGTGCGCGCGCCGAGGATCCGGTACCGCTCGCCGTCGTCGATCCCTTCGACAGTCACGTTCTTTCGGAGTTTCATTTTTGTCTGGGGCTCGCGGTGACGCCGATTCGCGCCAGCCTCTCGCGGGTGCTCCAGGCGCTCGAGGGGGTCCGCTCGGCCGTCGCGGTGGGTGGGGAATCGTTGCTGGAAGTCGGGGACGACGAGACCCCCGCTTTTGGAACCCGGGTGCTGCGCGAGACTCGACAGCGCCGACGCACGCGCGAGTTCGCCGAGGGCCCCGGCTCCAGCAGCAAACGCGGCTTCACCTTGCCCTCCGTCGAGTCACCGGGTGACCCCAGTGAACCGCCAATCCCGCTCGTGCGCACGACGCTTGCACCCGCGCCCCTCGAGGCAGCACCGAGCCTGGGTTCGCTAGGCGGTCGCGCTCCTCAAGACTCGGAACCCGTGCTCAAGCTCGTGAAGCAGAAACCGACGGCAGCCTTTCGTCTGTCACTGCCACCGGCGCCGAAGTCTCCGTCCGGAATGGCAGAGCCCGCGGAAGTCACTCTCGAGTCCCTTGCCACGGCGGCTTCCCCACGTCAGCTCATCGAGCGGCTGCAGCGAGCGCTCGGTACGACGGCGCCGTGCCAGGCATTCTTTTCCGTGCGAAGTGAGCGGTTCGTCCTCGAGTGGGTGAAGTCGCAGCAATCGCCTTCGAGCTTCGAGTTGACCGCCGAACAACAGAGCGTCCTGCGCACGGCGTGTAAGGCGGGTTATTTCCTTGGTCCGCTGCCGCCCGATGGGAATGCCATCGGGCTCGGAGCCGTGCTCGGGATGCGCGCTCGCGAGGAAATCTACATCGCGCCAGTGAGCGTCGCCAACCGAGCTGCGCTCGTCATCGTCGTCGGTCGGTTCGACGAAGCCTTTGCCGTGACACGATGGGTCGACACACTCGTCGGCAAAGCAAGTCAGGTTCTCGAGCGCTTGGTTCGTGTGAAAAAGCAATCCTGATTCCGCGGCGACCTCACGACCGCGGCGACCTCACGACCGCGGCGACCTCACGACTGCGGCGACCTCACGACTGCGGCGACCTCACTGCTGCGGCGACCTCACGACTGCGGCGACCTCACGGCTGCGGCGACCTCACGACTGCGGCGACCTCACTGCTGCGGCGACCTCACGACTGCGGCCACTCGAGCATGCGCGCCGCACACGCACATGAGTGTGCGTGGCCATTCGCTTCGCGTGCGCGTCGAGGCGATCGAGTTCGATGGACGCAACTCGACCGCGGCATCGAAACCCTCATGGGAAGCGCGCCTGAACGCCGCCGTGGAGCTCCATGAAGCTGTGCAAATCACGAACGAAGCCGACCGTCATGGCGCCGGCGGCGTAGATGCCCACATGACGAGAGGAAATCGTACTGGGGTCCGACCGCGAGCCGGACGAGCCAATCTTGCTTATACGCGCTCGACGTGCCCGTCGCGTCCGTGGCTCCCGATGCGCGGCCTTCGAGCTCCGCACCGAAAGCGGGCTCGATGAAGAACTTGAACGGCGCGTCGCTCATTGAATACAGACGAACGCCCGCACCGAACACCAGGAGGGGGGCCGTGTGAGTCTTGGTTTCCGATGCGAGCCCGAACCGTCCCCAAAGGAACGGCTCGATGCCGGCCGTCGGCGCATAACCCACGGCGGTCTCGAGTCCTGCTGGAGCCCCAAAGCCGCAGAATTTTTGTGGCTCCTTGCCTGCTTGGGGGTCGGCGCAAAGCGGTGAAGAGTCATACCGCATCACGATGCGATAGCTCGCAACGACGTCGAGGCGCACCGTGAACTGACCTTGGTGACCGGTGTCCTTGGCGCGACGTTTCTCCGGACCTTTGCCGGCGGCTTCGGTGTCGCCCGAGGAGCGCACTGAACTCGAGGGCGTCTCGGCGGAAACGCCGTTCTCGTCGTCCGCGGAACTACCGACATCGGTTGCTTGCTCTGATTCGGCAGCGAGAGCCGTCACCGCGACGGACCAACGCAAAACCATTCCAAGGAAACCAAAGGAGCGCGATGCAAGCCGGGCCGACATAGTGGGACGCACGATAGCGCAGGTGCAGGGCTTCGCCTAGGTCGTTGCCTCGGCTTCCAGAAAGCGAGGTGCCCGACAGCCTCACCCCGTGGGGCGAGCTGAAACGTCGAGCCCACGCATAGGAAGTCCATCGCTGTGTGAATCGATGGTGGCTCGTGCGAGGCGTATCGCAGAGGGGCGAGTGCTCGCCCCTCTGCGTCGAACCAGGCGACCTGATTCCGCCGCGTCCAGTCGATGTCGTGACGCGGCGCTCGATCGAGTCACGTTCCCGGCGCTACTGCGCGGATTGGGAGGCTGGCGTCTCCAGCCATTCACTTGCGGCAGTGTCGCTGACGAGTTGTGGCCCACGGGGGAGCGGTGGCGGAAGCAAGGACGGCTTCCGATCGAAGAGCCACGTATCGTCGATGGGAAGTTCGCGAGGGCAGGGCACCTTCGTCGCCCTCCGCAGAAGGCGTGGATCTTGGAGTCTTCCGGCAATCGCCGCCTGGCAGAGTGTTTCCGTCGACGCTACCGCCCATGCGGCACCCGCTCGGGCAGCATGTGGGGAGGGGGTGAAGCTTCGAACGCTTTGTCCGACATTGGGCGGTGGTTGCCATTCGGCAGTGAACCAACGCGCATCCGGCGGCAGTAGACGCGCTCCTGCAGATAGAAGGAGCGCCAGCGTCCCATCGGAGGTCATTGCTTCCAGCGTTTGGCGAGTCGCAGGGACGATCACGAGATCGATGTCCGGCTGGGCTCGCTTCGATTTGAACCATTGTGCCGCCGAAAGCACGTCCCGCAGGGTGCCTGATACCTCGCCACCCAGTACGATTTCGCGCACCGGTTGGAATTCGCGCTCACCCAACGCGGCGATCGTGCCGTCTGCCAGTTGCACGAGCGGCTCGACTCCTCCGAGTTCCAAGCGCATCACGTCGGCGCATCCGGCACCCGCGTCGGGCGACAACTGGCGGTGGGCTTTGGAGCGCCGTTGATCGCGAAGATAGAGTTCCGTCTTCTCGTCGCTCCCTGCTACGGCCGACCAAGCACCGACCTCTGGCGCGAGTGAGCAAAGTAAAGCTCTCTCCTGCACGGAAAGGTTTCGCAATCCCGGTCCGGTGAATTCGAGGACGACGGGACACCCACTCGCCTTTGCCAGAGTCTCCGTGCGTTCGCGTAGATTCATGCGGAGCAGACTGAGCGCGACGTCGCGTGCCGCAACGGACGGATTCAGCTTCCCTGAAAGCAGAATCTGCATGATTCGCGGCGTGGCGAACGACAGTGGCTCTCCGCCGAGAACTCGAAGTGCTTGCTCGGTCGAGACCACCAGGGGAAGCATGCCCACTCCACCGAGGAGATACAGCCTCGGATCGTCTCCAACCAGTGTGCGACCGGGCGCACCGAAGCGTTCGAGGTGGACCGAAGCCGGAAAGCCGATTCCAGGTCGACCGCGAAGCACTCCGACGCGGCGGAGTGCTTCGGTCCATCGCGGTTCGCTCAGGGACCGCTCGTCATTGCGAAGGCAGTTGGGCTCGTAGGCGATGGCCAGATCGATCCCCGGTGCACGCTCGAACGCTTCGAGTGCCTCAGGACCATTCGCGCCCAATCCCGAGAGCACGATGTGGTCCGCGCACGGAGAAACGCGAGCACTATCGGTGAGTTCCTCGAACCGGCAGCCCAGCAATTTCTCGGTCATTCCACGGGGACCATTCCCCGCACGTAGTGACATCAGTGGCCCCTCCAAAGATGGTTCGTCGCGACTTTGCGACACGTTTGGCAGGCTATCCGCCGGTAGGCTTGCCGGTCAATAGGGTACTTGAGCCAACGATGCGGTCCGCTGGCCGCAAGGCTGCAGCGGTCGCTCGAAGCGCTTTCTGCGCTTCATCGAACCAACTCGCATCGAGAAATTCTCAACGGGGGCCAAAAACGGATAACGTAAAGCCCATGTTCAAGGAGGCTCTTCAGAACGTCGTCGAAGGTACTCAGGGCGGCCTGGCAGGCTTGCTCATGGATTTCGAGGGGATCCCCCTCGAAACGTACACGAGCAACGAAGCCCCCTTCGACATCGAGGCTGTCGGCGCGGGAGATCAGCGTCGTCGTCAAGGCAATCCAACGCGCCTCCGAAATGCTCGACGCTGGCAAGACCATGGAGGTGGCGTTCAAGAGTGAGCGAATGGTGACGCTCATTCGCGTCATCAACGACAGCTACTTCCTCGCCCTGTCGCTCTCGCCGGACGGCAACTTCGGCAAGGGCAGGTACTTGCTACGCATCACCGCTCCCAAGGTTGCGGAAGAGTTGGAGTCCTGAGCCTGTGGCAACTCGTCGTCGTCACGCCTCACAACCTTCGGTTCGTCGTGTGCCAGTCCGCGGTGTCGCTGCGGCAGTGAAACGTCGGGTGACCGAAAATCCCACTGCTGCGGCACGCGTCTTTCGCGTGCTCGTCCTGAGTGGCCCCAATCTCGACCGTCTGGGGCGACGTGAGCCCAGTATTTACGGCACCGACACTCTCGAGGACATTCATCGTCGTCTGGCAGCCAGCGGAAAAGAGCTCGGCGTCGAGGTCGATTGCCGGCAGAGCAATCACGAGGGTGATCTCATCGACTGGATCGGACAAGCCGCCGACGGAGCTGCCGACGGGGTGCTCATCAATCCGGGGGCGTTGACGCACACGTCCTACGCGCTTTACGACGCCTTGCGAGCCGCGCTCCTCCCGACCGTCGAGGTTCACTTGTCGAACCCCGATGCGCGAGAAGAGTTTCGCAGGCGATCGCGTGTGGCACCGGCGTGCCTCGGGCGTGTCGCCGGGTTCGGCGCGGCATCCTATCTGCTCGCGCTCCGTGGACTCGTGGATCACCTGCGCTTGCAGGCGCAGACGCGTCCGCTCGCTCGAGGCGAGCGTTAACGGAGGATTGGACGAGTGTGAATTGCGTGGTTTTCGGACCACGATCGTGGTGCGAAATACCCCCACGCCGAAGCCATGCGTACGAAAATTCGCAGGGTTTGGGCAGTTGTCGTCGGAAAGGAACAACACTAGCTTTCCGCCGACCCCACAGGGGCTAGGGACCGCGACCAATGCAAATCACACTCGACAGCCTTCGTGAGCTCATCGACACATTGCGAAACGGTCAGGTGGGAGAGTTCGAATACGAAGACGAACAGCTTCGCCTGAAGTTCGTACTCGGAACGCCATCTGCCGCCCGGACCGTTTCGACTCTGGCGGTCTCGCCAGAAGCAGCGCCCTCGCCGGTGCCTGCTTCGCCCGTTTCCAAGGCCGAATCTGCCACGGAGGATCAGTTCGTCTACGTGACGTCACCGTTCGTCGGGACGTTCTATCGCTCGTCGTCGCCCGAATCAGCTGCGTTCGTCGAGGTGGGAGCGACGATTGCGAGAGGCCAAACCCTCTGCATCGTCGAAGCGATGAAGTTGATGAACGAGATTGAAGCGGACGTTTCGGGGACGTTGGCCGAGGTCCTCGTCGACAATGGTGTCAGCGTCGAGTTCGGACAGAAACTCTTCAAGATCCGCAAAGGATAGGCCATGTTTCGCAAGGTCTTGATTGCAAATCGCGGAGAGATCGCGATGCGCGTGGTACGTGCATGCCGCGAACTCGGCATTCGTACCGTTGCGGTTCATTCGGATGTCGATGCTGGTGCCTTGCACGTGCGCTTCGCTGACGAGGCCGTGTGTATTGGACCTGCGGCGCCGAACAAGAGTTACCTGAATATCCCATCGCTCATCGCCGCGGCCGAGATTACGGGCGCGAACGCGGTCCACCCCGGATACGGCTTTCTTTCGGAGAACTCACGATTTGCAGCCATCGTGGGCAAATGTGGACTGACCTTCATCGGTCCGAATCCCGAAGCCATGAAGACCTGGGGTGACAAGCTGCTTGCGCGCGAGGCAGCCATCAAATACGGCCTCCCACTGCTGCCGGGTAGTGAGGCGCTGACTTCGGTAGAACACGCGGAGTCCGAGGCGAAGCGGGTCGGGTTTCCCGTCATCCTCAAGGCTCGAGGGGGAGGCGGCGGTCGGGGTATGCGCATCGTGCGTCGCGTCGAGGAAGTGCGCCGCGCTTACGAGTCCGCGACCGCCGAGGCGGCGAGCGCCTTCGGAAATCCCGAGATGTACCTCGAGCGATTCGTCGAGTGTCCGCGGCACATCGAGTTTCAGCTGCTCGCCGACACCCACGGTGGTGTGTGGGTTCTCGGCGAACGCGAGTGTTCGTTGCAGCGACGCCATCAGAAGCTGATCGAAGAGTCGCCGTCACCAGCACTGACGGACGAGACCCGCAGCCGCATGGCGAAGGTGATTCGCGCGGCCGCCCTCGCGACCGGCTACACGACGCTCGGGACACTCGAGTTTCTGATGGACACCGATGGTTCGCTCTACTTCATGGAGATGAACACGCGTGTTCAGGTGGAACACCCCGTCACGGAAATGGTGACTGGCTTGGATCTCGTGGTCGAGCAGATCCGCGCGGCCGCTGGGGAGAAGCTGACGCTTCCCGACAAGGAACTCTGGCGCTTCCGAGGGCACGCGATCGAATGTCGCATCATGGCGGAAGATCCCGAAACCTTCGCGCCTTGGCCCGGCACCATCACGGAATACCATCCACCGGGCGGCGCCGGTGTACGCGTCGACAGCGGCGTGTATGGCGGCTTCCGGGTTCCGAGTGCGTACGATTCGCTGTTGGCCAAGGTGATTGTCCACTCGCCCACGCGCGAGCAAGCGCGGGTCAGGATGCGACGCGCCTTGGATGAGTTCATCATCGGCGGGATCCGAACCAACATACCTCTGCATCGCATCTTGCTCGAGGACGAGGAAGTGCGCGCTGGACGCATGACGACCCGAACCGTCGAGCGGATCATCGAGGAGCGACGGATCGGACCATCGAGGCCGTAGTCGTTCCTCGCGCCCACGCGCTTCGCCGAGCGCGTGGGCATGACGGGCGTTCCGTGTGAGAGCGGCGTAGAACCGAGCCGAGCGACCGCGTGCTCATTGCCGTATTTGCAAGGGGCTACGAACGCGATGCGAAATGGAGCCGTGTGGTGGTGCGAATGGACGCGGAGCCGCAAGGCGGAGTGAGGCGAACCACGTTCGCGAGTTCGTCGCCGAGGCCACGCGGACGTATCGAGCTCGTCCGGGCAACGGCTCAGCTTCGTCGTCCGGCAATCACGCCCACGCCGAGTACGGCTCAGCTTCGTCGTCCGGCAATCACGCCCACTCCGAGTGTGGTCGGTTTGGCTTCCTTGGGGCCATTTTTCCGTCCGACGTTCTCTGCTCGATGTGCTGACGGGCAGAGTTTTTCGACTGGGCAGGCTGCGCAAGCCGGCTGCCTCGCGGTGCAACATCTTCGGCCGTGAAAGATGAGGGTATGCGAGAGCCGGTCCCACTCGGAGCGCGGAAAGAGTGCCATCGAATCTCGCTCGATTTCGAGGGGCTCTTGCGCTTTCGTCAGGCCTAGGCGCTGCGAGAGTCGCTGGACGTGCGTGTCCACGACGACACCTTCCGGCGTGCCAAAGGCAACTCCGAGGACCACGTTCGCAGTTTTGCGACCGACGCCCGGGAGCTCGACCAGGTCCTCTAGACGTGAGGGGACCGCACCGCCGTGAAACTGGACCAGCTTTTGCGCCAGTCCAATGATGTTCTTTGCCTTCTGACGAAACATGCCAATGGTGCTGATCGTCGACTGGACCGTCTCCAGATCGGCCCTGGCGAAGATCCGTTGCCGTCGGCCACTGTGCAAAAAGGCTCGGGGTAACCTTGTTGACCGCGACGTCCGTCGTTTGAGCACTGAGCACCGTGGCGACGAGGAGCTGGAACGGCGAGGCATGTTCCAATTCACAATGGGCGTCGGGATAGGCCACCGTCAGGGCGCCATAGATTGCGCCGGCACGCTCACGCGGTGAGCCTCCAATCGGCGTGGAGCGTCCGCTCGTGGGAGGTGATGCTCGTCGCTTCTCGGTACCCGCAGGCGCTACCTCTTCTCCCTTGGGTGTCCTCCCGAGTGGCTTTGAGGCTGCGGGGGCGGGCGATGCTGCGTCGCCATGGCGCTTTGCCGGCTTCGAGGGCGTGGGTCCGTCCGCGGGAGCCGTCGGTGCGCCATGACGATCGCGGCGGGACCACACGCGGCCCTCCGTATGCTCGTGGATGACGCGCCTCGAGGGCTCGCGGTCAATGGCACCGCGCGGCCGAGGTGCACTAGGTTTCCGGCTAGCCACGGGTGACGCGCCTCCTTTCAGGATTCTTCGGGTTCGCCCGACGGTTCCGCGTTGGGCTCTTCCGAAGCGCTTTCATTGGCGTCGTCAGGGATGAGTGACGGTGGCAGCACGCTACGCCCGTCGCCCTCGGCTCCTTCTTTGCCGCTGTCTGGCCCTGGGGAATCGTCTCCGGCGGCGTCTTCTGCGGGCCGCTCGCCGATGGCCTCGACCGCCATGACTCTCTCGTCGTCATCGACGTTCATCACTCGGACGCCTTGCGCGTTGCGACCCGTTTCGCGAATGTTGTCGACGCTCGTCCGAATGGTCTGACCGCGATCGGTGATGAGCATCACCTCGTCTCCAGATTTGACCAAGGCAATGCTGACGACGGGCCCATTGCGATCGCTGCAGTCGATCAGAATGACGCCCTTTCCTCCGCGATTCTGAACGCGGAACTCGGAGAGCAGGGTTCGTTTGCCGTAGCCACGTTGGCAAACCGCGAGCACCTGGTCTCGCTCTGGATCGGTTGCCGTCAAACCGACCACGTGATCGCCTTCTTCGAGTTCGATGGCCTTCACACCGCTGGTGTTACGACCCATCGGGCGGACCTGCCCTTCGTCGAACCGAATGCACTTACCGTTCTGAGTCGCGATGAGTAGGTCGCGAGTGCCATCGGTGACGACGGCGGTAAGGAGCTGGTCGTCCTCTGCGATCTTTACGCCGATGATGCCGCTCGTTCGATAATTCTCGTATTCGATGACGGACGTCTTTTTGATCTGACCGCCGCGGGTGAGGGTCGTGATGAAGATGTTCTCGCTGAATTCCTTCACGTTGGCGATCGCTGCCACTCGCTCGTCCTGGGAGAGCTCGATGAAGTTGATGATCGCTCGGCCTTTCGCCGTTCGTGGTGCCTGGGGCAGCTCGAAGACCTTCTTGACCCAGACTTTACCGCGGTTGCTGAAGAAGAAGACGTAGGAGTGCGTATTGGCGACGAACAATTGGTTTACGAAGTCGTCGTCGCGCGCCTCCATGCCGCGGTTGCCTTTGCCACCACGTTTCTGGGCTCGATAGTCCGAGATGGAAGTTCGCTTGATGTATCCCTGATGGGATATAGTGACAACCATGTCTTCTTCTTGGATGAGGTCCTCGATTTGAATCTCGGCCTCGTCCTCGATGATGTCGGTGCGTCGCGGATTGCTGTGCTTTTGCTTGACCTCTTCGAGCTCGGCGACGATGACGTCCATGAGGAGGCCTTCGTTCGCCAAGATGGCGCGCAGTCGAGCAATTTCGTCGCACAAAGTGCCGTATTCGACAGCCAACTTTTCTTGCTCGAGCCCCGTCAAGCGCTGGAGTCGCATCTCGAGGATGGCCTTGGCTTGCCGTTCGCTGAGGGTGTAGTCGCCGCGCGCGTTCGCCTGGGCAATTTCCTCTTCGGGGCGTCCGGCGCGGCGCACGAAGGCTTCGAGGCCCTTCAGCGGAAGAGCCATCAAGCGCTCACGTGCCGTGTCCGGATCCGGCGATTCGCGGATGGTCCGAATCACCACGTCGACCTCGGTGACGGCCATGCCGAGGCCCTCGACGAGCTCTCGTTGCGCTTCGGCTTTCGATAGTTCGAAGCGTGTGCGCCGGCTTACAACGTCGCGTCGATGCTCCACGAAGAGTTGGAGCATCTCGCGGAGGCTCAAGACGCGTGGACGGTTGTCTGCGATGGCGAGATTGATGATGCCGAAACCGGTTTGTAGGTCGGTTTGACGGTAGAGTTGGTTGAGAACGACTTGCGGGAAAGCGTCCTTTTTGAGCTCGATTACGAGTCGCATTCCGTCGCGATCGCTCTCGTCGCGCGCTTCACGGATGCCTTCGATTTTCTTCTCTCGAATGAGCTCGCCAATCTTGGCGTGGAGTCGGGCCTTGTTGACCTGATAGGGCAGTTCGACCACGACGATTTGTTCGCGATCCGCGCTGCCGGGTACCTTCTCGACGGTCGTTCGCGCGCGAACGACGATGCTGCCGCGCCCGGTTCGATAGGCCTGATAGATGCCGTTGCGTCCGTAGATGATACCGCCCGTCGGAAAATCCGGTCCGGGTACGATCTTCATCAGATCTTCGACCTGCGCTTCCGGATTGCGGATGACGTAGATCGTTGCCTCGATGATCTCCGAGAGGTTGTGCGGAGGAATGTTGGTGGCCATGCCCACCGCGATTCCGCCTGAACCATTGACGAGCAGCTGAGGAAAGCGCGCAGGCAGAACGGTTGGTTCGAGCTGCGAATCGTCGAAGTTGGGCGTGAAATCGACGGTTTCTTTCTCGATATCCGTCAGAAGCTCGGTCGCCACTCTCGCGAGACGACACTCGGTGTAGCGGTAGGCTGCCGCGGGATCACCATCGACGGAGCCGAAGTTGCCCTGACCATCCACGAGTGGATGACGCATCGAAAAGTCTTGTGCGAGACGCACCAGCGCGTCGTAAACGCTCGCGTCACCGTGCGGGTGATAGTTGCCGAGCACTTGACCTACGACGGTCGCGCATTTGCGGTAGGAGCCGCCCGGCGAGAGATTCAAGTCGCGCATCGCGTAGAGGATGCGCCGATGGACCGGCTTCAATCCGTCGCGTGCGTCCGGGATCGCGCGCCCGATGATGACGCTCATCGCGTAGTCGAGATACGACGTGCGCATCTCGTCTTGGATGTTGATGGGGTGCTCGTTGGTGTGGCTGGAAGCTTCGCTGTCCATGGGCTTTTACTGCGCCAATCTGGTCAAGTGGGACGTACCCCACGTGCCGTGTGCTGACAATGAATCCCGAGCAATCCACTGCCCGATTTGGATAATTGGCCGGCCACCCCCGACGGGGAGAGCGGGCACATCGAAATGCTTAGAAGAAGTTGCCAATCGTGAACTCGAAGACGCTGGCTTCTTCTCCTGGCAAGGGCTTGAAGGGGAAGCCCCACTCGAAGCGAAGGGGGCCCAAGGGCGAGAACCACCGCAAGCCGAAGCCCCAGGACGTCCGTAACCGGGCCAGGCTGTCCCAACCGTCGAAGCAGGGGCTATTCTCCGGATGAATCGCGAGAGTGGCGTTGCAGTAGTTCTTTTCGAGGTTCCACGCGTTTCCGGCATCCGTGAAGAGCACGCCTTTGATGCCGACGGCTTCGATGAGGGTGGCTTCGAGCTCGACGTTCTGGAAGTAGCTCAGATTGCCGCCGATGTTCGCGCCGGAAGCGAGTGGTGCACTGTTCGGATCGGTCGAACCGGTGAGCGGAATGCGGGGACCGAGGCTGCGATAGCGAAACCCTCGGACGTCGAAGATGCCACCAAGGAAGCTTCGCGCGAAGATGGGAACGCCTTCGGACGTCGGGCTCGTCACGTGATCCGCTTCCATGTTCAGCTTGAAAACCAAACCCGGAAATGAGCGGATAGTAGAAACGACCGGTAAAGTGATGCCGGAGGAACTGGTTTTCGCTGCCGAACGTCGTGCTCGCAAGCTCGGTCGAGGCACGCAGGTAGACACCGCTCGAGGGAAACAACCTATTGTCGCGCGTGTCGAAGGTGAGCGCCGGGCGAAAGCTCGAGGTAATGCCGTCGTTGAACAAGTTTGCGAGAGGCAATCGACGGAACACGCTCAAGCCCGTCGAACTCGCGAAGAAGGACGACGTAGTATCCGTGGAGATGTTCGTCGTTTCACCCGTGTACGTGAGTGAGGCGTACAGCTTCGGCGCGATCAGTGGGTACCCGAACGTGAGCGCGCCACCCGTACTATCCTGAACGAAGTCCGTATAGCGGCGCTGCTGCCGGTAGAGCTCGATGCTGCTGTTGAACATGCTATCGAGGAAATACGGCTCGAAGAAGCGCAAATTGACCAGCTGTCGGATTCCGCTCCATTGAGCCTGCAGCGCTAGAACTCTGTCCGTTGCCGAAGAGGTTGGCCTGTTGCACCTGAGCGGTCGCGATGAATCGCTCGAGGCTCGAGAACCCGGCGCCGACCTGGAACGTTCCAGTGGGGCGCTCGGCGACCTCGATGTAGACGTTCATGCGGTCAGGCGCGGAGCCTTGCTCCGTCGAAATATCGACGCGCTCGAAGTAGCCAAGTGCAGTGACGCGACGCTTGGCCGACTCCAGTCCAGATTCGCTGAACTTGTCGCCTTCGGTGATCTCGAGCTCGCGACGCATGACTTTGTCGCGCGTCTTGCTGTTTCCTCGGAACTCGATGCGCTCGAAATGGACCAGGGGACCGCGTACCACGGGCACGATCACATCGACCTCGTGCGTGTCGGGATCGACCCGTGTTTCCGGCGACGCTTCGACGTTGGCGTAGCCCGCGTTGCGGTAGAGCAGGCGGAATCTTCTGGAGATCCTCGAGGAGGGCGGCGCGATTGAAGTAATCGCCCGGCTCCGCGTGGACCATCATGCGGAGATTGCGACGCCCTTCGAGCGGTTCTACTTCGGCGCCGTTCTCGCCGCGTTCGAAGACGCGGAGTTGTCGGATCTTGAATCGAGGTCCTTCGTCGATGGTCAATGCCAACTCGATACCCGAATGATCGGGGGTCAAGCTGACCCGCGGCGTTGCCACGGACACCTGCAAAAAGCCTCGGTCGTAGTAGAGCGAACTCAGGATTGCGATGTCGCGCTCGAAGGCGTCCTGACGAAACGGGCCACCCGAGCCGAAGGCAAAGAACCCACCGTTTCCGATGATCATTGCCTGGCGTAATTCGCTGTCGGAGATGTGTTCGTTGCCGATGAACGAGACACGCCTGACGCTGACCTGCTTGTTCTCGCGGATCGTGAAGCGAACGCGCACCTCGTTGTTGCGTTGGGCAACGACCTCGCTGTCGACTTCCGCGAGAAAGTAGCCCTTCTCGGCATACATATCGCGGATCTTCTGGACACTTCTTCCGACGGCGGGCTGGCTGAGGATGCTGTTGGCTTTGGTCTCGATGGCTTCCTTCAAGTCATCGGATTCGAGTTCGTCGTTGCCGACGAACTCGACCTCCGCGACGTTCGCGCGCTCACGCACGACGAACCGCAGCGTGACTCCCGCGTCCGATCGATCCAGGTCGACGGCGATGTCATCGAAGAAACCGGAACCCCAAAGCTCTTTGACGTCTTGCGCGAGTTTCTCGGGAGCAAACGGATTTCCGCGCTTTTCCCGGAGATAGGTCAAGATGTCTTCACCGGTCACGCGTCGATTGCCGGTGACCTCGATCCCCAAGATGGGGAGATTTCTCGCCAGTTCGACTTCGCTTGGTGTTGGTGCCAAATGACGGGGCGCGCCACCAGATGCGGCTCCATCGGTTGGCTGGGACGTCTGAGCCAAGAGCCCAGGTGTCACCAGACTCGCACCAAGGGTCACGGCGAGCGCCGTTCGACAGACCCGCCCCCAGTTTGCTGTTGCTAAAGCCGTTTGCTTCGATCGCATCAAAAGTCCAAAGGGGGGGTGCTTGCTGCCCGGTCTATCGAACCGACCGCGCCTGCGTAGCCCAGAGAGCGCGGCAGCTCAAGTAAAGTCGTCCGTGCGCCACCGCTCGTACCATCGATTCCGGTGCGGGTGGAGCCTTTGTTGCAGGTACTGCGTTCTAGGTAGGTCAACTGGCCGAGCCGTGCCCACCTAGACGTCCAGCCCATTTGCCTGTTCTGCGTGCTCCATGATGAAGCGAAAACGCGCCGATGGATCCTTGCCCATCAGGTCCGCCATGATGCGATCGGTCTCGAGCTGGTCTTCGATACTCACGGAGAGCAGTCGGCGCGTGGCCGGGTTCAGCGTCGTATCCCACAACACCTTGGGCATCATTTCGCCGAGTCCCTTGAATCGGGTGATCTCGACCTTCGTGTTCTTTTGTTGTGAAAGGATGCGGTCTTTGTCTGCGTCGTCCACGGCCCAGAACGTCTGCTTCCCGACGTCGATGCGGTAGAGTGGGGGAACCGCGATGAACACTTTGCCCGAGCGGATGAGTTCCGGTAGGTGCCGATAGAAGAACGTCAGGAGCAACGTCGTGATGTGGTGCCCGTCGGAGTCGGCGTCCGCGAGGAGCACGATGCGTTCGTACCGAAGCTTCGAGATATCGAAGGATTTTGCGACGCCACAGCCGAGAGCGGTCACCAAGTCGGCAAGCTCCTTGTTCTCGAGCACCTTCGACAGGCTCGTCGCTTCGGTATTCAACACCTTTCCTCGCAAGGGCAGGATGGCCTGATAGTCGCGATTACGGCCTTGCTTCGCGGAGCCCCCTGCGGAGTCGCCCTCCACGATGAAAAGCTCGGTCTGCGAGCGGTCCGAGCTCGAACAGTCACTGAGCTTTCCCGGTAGTGCGGAGCGGCCACCGGTCGCTGTTTTGCGCGTCACTGCAGCAGAGGCGGCTCGCGACGCTTCGCGGGCGCGTGCGGCGAGGATGATGCGGGCCACGATTTGCTCGGCGCTCGATCGATTGGTGTTCAACCATTGCTCGAGCGCAGGTCGAATGAATCCATCGACCGTCGGCTGAATCTCGGGATTGTTCAGGCGGTCCTTGGTCTGACCCTGGAATTGTGGCTCCGAAATGAAGACGCTCAGTACCGCGACCAACCCCTCGCGGATGTCTTCAGCCGACAGAGTGACCCCTCGCGGTGTCAGGTTGTGCGTTTCGACGAAGTTGCGCACCGCTTTGACGAGACCCGAACGCAAACCGTTCTCGTGCGTGCCGCCGCTACCCGTCGGAATGCCGTTCACGTAGCTGCGGACGTGTTCGTCCGTCGATTCGGTCCACTGGAGTGAGACCTCTACGCGACAACCATTCTCGCGGCTCACGTAGAAGGGGGCGTCGTGAATGGGCTTTGCGCTCCTCAGGGCGAGGATCGTCTTCAGGTAATCGACGATCCCTTCTTCATGGAAGAACGTGTGTTTCGTTCCGTGGCCTTCGTCGCAGAAATTGACCTTGAGGCCGCGGTGGATGAAGCTTGCCACCTCGAGTCGTTCGCGGACGAGTTCCGCGGAAAAATCGGTCTTGGGGAAGATCGTCGGGTCGGGGCGGAAAAAGACGGTGGTGCCGTGTCCCTTGGCGGGGCCGATTTGGTGAGCTTGCCCACGACGGCGCCTTGGCGGAATTTCATCTGCCATTCGGCGCCATCCTTTTTTACGGTGACGATGACTTCGGACGACAAGGCATTGACGACTGAAGCTCCGACTCCGTGGAGACCGCCCGCCGTCTTGTAATTGGAATCATCGAATTTGCCGCCCGCATGGAGAGTGCAGAAGATGATTTCGAGGGCGCTCTTCTTGTGCTTCGGATGGATATCGACTGGGATCCCGCGCCCGTCGTCGGAAATCGTGGCGGACGACCCATCTTTGTGAAGCGTAACGGACACGTTCGACGCATGGCCGTTCATTGCTTCGTCGATCGCGTTGTCGAGGACCTCCCAAATGAGGTGGTGTAGTCCCGCCGAGCCAACCCCTCCGATGTACATGCCGGGGCGCTTGCGGACGGGTTCGAGCCCTTCGAGTACCGTAATGTCCTTGGCTGTGTAGTTCGTGCTCATGACAATGGCTCTCGATCAATTGCCGGGTAGGGTGGGGGCAGAGACTGGCGCGGGCACCATCTCGACGAACTGGCCGCGTTTGATGGCATCCCGGCCCTTTCCGCCGCGTGCGACGATTTCGGACTTGCTCGGTGTGATGCGTTGTTCGCCGCCGAGTGACGTTTTGAGGACGAGTCCCTCGTCGGGCCCGTTCGAAGCTGCAAATCCAACGACTCTGTTGTCGTCTTCGAGCTTGATGAGCGACACGCCCTTGCCAGCCGAGGCCAAGTAACTCACCTCGTCCGCTGCGCAGAGGAGTGCCTTTTTGTTGCGGGACGCGACGATGAGCGTTTCTTTGCCGCGAATGATCTCGACCGCGATGATCGTCGCGTCGTCTCCCAGCTTCGCAAAGCGACGTCCTGCGCGCGTGCTCGGCTCGACGAATGTCGAAAGCCCGAATGCCAACGCGTTGCCGTCCGTGGTTGCTGCGACGGCATAGCGCTTCGGCAGTTTGCCGTCGCGGTCTGCGATGTCTCCGATGACACGGGAATCCAAGGAGAACGCGGCGACGATGCCCTCGCCATCGCGCATCTTGAAGAGCTTTTGAATCGGCTCTCCGTATCCGGTCGTCGCAGGAATGTCGATGAAACGGCAGGTATAGGCCGTTCCTAGATTGGTGAAGAAGACCAAAGTTGCACGGGTGGAGCCCGCGACGCACGTGAGCACGGAATCGCCTTCGCGCAGTCGCGTCGTCGACGGATCCTTGATCTCCTTTTGCCGTTTGACCCAGCCATCACGGGTGACGAGGACGTGATTGTCTTCGGCGACGATGAGATCTTCGGCGGTGATTTCTCTCTCGTTCTCGACACTCAGAATCAGGGTTCGGCGCTTGTCACCCTTGCCGACCGTGCGCACTACGTCCTCTAGATCGGTTCGAACCAATCCCCAACGCCCTTTGTGATCGGCTTCGTCCAGAAGGCGCTGAATCTCCTTCGCTCGCTTGCGCTTCTCTGCGAGTTCCTTCTGGATGACGAGGATCTCGAGGCGCGCCAAACGATAGAGCTTGAGCTCCAGGATGGCGTCGGTTTGCTCCGCATCGAGCTTGAACCGCGCCATGATCTTCTGGGCTGCGTCTTGCTTGCCATCGCTCTTGCGGATGATGCCAATGATTTCGATCGAGCGCGTCGAAGACGGTGGCAAACCCATCGAGGACGTGGATGCGCTGATTGAGCTGTCCGAGCTCGTGCTCCAGCCGACGCGTGGTCACGTCCAAGCGGAAATGCAAGAAATGCCAGAGCACCGAGTGCAAGTCGAGCCGCTCGGGCCGACCGACTTCTGGATTCTCCGTCGGCACGAGGCAGGTGAGATTGACGCTGAAATTGCTCTGCAGGGGCGTATGTTTGAAGAGGTACGCCATGACGAGTTCGTCGTCGGCGTCGCGTTTCACCAAGAGCTCGATTCTCACGTCGTCGGTCGAGACGTCCCGAACGTCGATGAGATGCGGCATGCTTCGACTGGTCACAATCTCGGCAATTCTCTCGACCAACGTCGCCTTATTGACGTTGTAGGGGATGCTCGTGATGAAGAGAGTCCGTCCGGCTTTCGTGTCGGTGCCCGCCTCCCAGGTTCCGCGGACCTTGATCGTTCCCTGGCCGGTCTCGTAGATCTGCTTGATCTCCTCGAGTGGCGACACGATTTGCCCGCCAGTGGGGAAGTCCGGGCCCTTGACACTCCTGCACAGCTCGCGATTGCTCAGCTGGCGACCTTCGACCAAGGCGTCGAGGAGACGAAGCGACGCGGTACATACCTCTTCGAGGTTGTGTGGCGGAATGCTCGTCGCCATTCCGACGGCAATTCCTGCGGCTCCGTTGACGAGCAGATTCGGAAATCGCGCCGGTAGTACGACGGGTTCTTCGCGCGTACCGTCGTAATTGGGCCGAAAATGGACCGTGTTCTGATCGAGCTCATCGAGAAGCGCGGGCGCCGAGGTAGCGAGTCGACACTCCGTGTAACGCATTGCTGCGGCGGGATCACCGTCGAGCGAACCGAAGTTCCCCGACCCGTCCACGAGCGGAACCCGCATTGCAAAGGGCTGTGCGATGCGTACGAGCGCGTCATAAATCGCAGAATCACCATGGGGATGGTAATTACCCATCACGTCACCCACGATCTTTGCGCACTTGCGGTGCTTGGCATCGGGGGTTAGGTTCTGATTCCACATCGTGTAGAGGATGCGGCGCTGAACCGGCTTCATCCCATCCCGAACATCGGGGAGCGCTCGGGATGTGATGACGCTGAGGGCATAGTTCAGATATCGGGTCTTCGCGATGTCGTGCAGGGGCGAAGGCTCCGCGCCGCGGGTCTTGGCGAACAAATCCAGCGTCTTGTCGTCGCCTTTGTGGCGAGTTTTCGGGTTGGAAGGCGGAGTGGGTTTAGAGGCCAAGGGTCGCGCTCCTCTGCGCCGATGGAACGATCGTGGGGTCGATTGGCTAGGAGCCTTTCGCGGTTTAGTCAACTGGGGTTCTCCAGAAAACGCGCTATGAGTCCCTTATGGCCAATGACGAATGCCGCTATTTGTCGGCCATTTTGCTGTGCATTGGACTAGGTTCGTTGTCCAGTGGCTGCGACGGGTGCGGCAAGGCCGGACGTGCGGCAAGGGCATCGGTCGCGTGCTCCAAGGCTTGCCAGTCGGGGTTCGCGGTTGCGCCGGAAGACCCGGTTCACAACTGTCGAGAGGCTTGTCTGGCCAGGTTGAATGGTTCAGGTCCGACCTGCGCGCTGGCACTCGTCAAGTGGGTTGAATGCGTTGCTGCCGTGGCGAAAGCGAGCCAGAGCGACGCGCGTCTGCAGCCGCCTGGGGCCGTCGGGGTAGGAACCGGTACTGCACAGGAACTCGCGCACTGCGCGCAGCTCGAGGCCGAAGCGCGTCAATGCGAAGGGGGCTGCAGAGCAGAGGGGCGGCTCGATGTCGGCAACGTAGTCGTGCAAGGCCGCGAGCACCAACGGGACGTCCTCTTCGAACTGCTGGATTGTGGTTGCACTCCTTGTCGGAGCACTACTGGAGCAGAGCCGATGTCAGTGTGCAAGAGCGCAAAGGTGTGTCGGCCCTTGCCCGTTTCCTGTGACGGCGGCGCACGCCAAAAGCTACTTCGCGCGTGCATCGACGGACGTTGCGCAACGACCATCGATGCGTCTGCCCTACCAAGCGACGTCGTCTTCGGCGCGACTTGTACGGTCGAGCCTATCCCGACATCCAGGTAACGTCTTCTTTTGTTGGTCCGGCGTGGAACCGCTTGCTCTTCGTCTCAGCGGTTGTCGACCTCGTTCGACATTGACGAGAACGGTGGCAATCGACGGTGTTCGGGTCTCGACGAACGTCGAAGCGGACGATGGCGTCCGTGTCACGACGAACATCGACGCAGACGATGGCGTCCGTGTCTCAGCGAAAGTCGTCGATTTCGATGCCGTATCGCTGCATCCAACGATGGATTTGCATCCTCGCTTTGCCGAGTTGTCGGCCTACCGCGGCGACATTACCTTGATGTCGCTCGAGGAGCTCGCGAAGCTCTGCATCCGTCGGCATCGTACGTCCGAGTGGGCGAGTACTCGGAACCATTGCGGGCTGTACTGGAAGTTCCGAATCTCGTTCGTTCGACGTTTGTCCGTACTCGAGCATCGCGTCGCGAACTGCTTCGGGTAGGAGCGCGTCTGCGATGAGTCGACTCTCGGCGAGTGCACAGCAACGTTTGATACAGGCTTCTAGCTCCCTTACGTTGTAGGGCCAATCGTAATGCACGAGCCCGAGCATGAAGCCGTAGGAGAGCTCGAGCTCCGGTCGACCATAGCGCTCGAGAAATGCTCGACACAAAAGGAACAGGTCTTCCTTTCGATCGCGTAGTGGCGGCAATCGGAGTGGATACTCGTTGAGTCGGGCAAAGAGATCTTCTCGGAATTTTCCTGCTTGAATCAGCCGCTTTAGATCTCGATGCGTCGCGCATACGATGCGCACGTCTACCCGTTCTGGGGCTGTGGCACCGAGGGGATAAACCTCTCGAGATTGGAGCACTCGAAGGAGTTTTGCCTGTGCTTCCACGGGCATGTCCCCGATTTCGTCCAGCAAGAGCGTTCCTCCATCGGCCATCTTCACGATGCCAGGCTTGTCTCGATCAGCGCCAGAGAACGCGCCTCGCCGGTAACCGAAGAGTTCGCTTTCGAGAAGCGTCGATGGGATGGCTGCGCAGTTGATGGCGTGAAATTGGCCAGTGCGCCCGCTCTTGCGATGAAGCTCACGGGCTGCGACCTCTTTGCCCGTGCCGCTTTCCCCGAGGACCATCACGCTGAGCGGCGTCTTTGCGATTTTCTCGATTTCTGCCGCAATTTGGTCCATTTGCGCACCGCCGACGAGATCGGTCGACGTGACTTTGCGCTGATGACCTTGGACCATTCGTCCGTCGATCCGGTAGTGACTTGCAACCCTCGCACCCTCATCGACGTATTTGAGTAACGCGTCTCCGATTCTTGCCTCGGCGTTGGGCTCGAGAACGGCAGACTTTACGGGGTGGCCATCGACGAAGATGCCATTGCGACTATCCAAATCTCGAAGGACCCATCGCCCTGTATCCCACGACACTTCGGCGTGCACCCTCGAGACGGCTTGGATTGGCAAGAAAAGATCCGCAGTCGGATCTCTCCCGATGACAGCGCGAGGCGACTCGAATACCCATCCACCACTTAGCTCCGCGTATTCGCTCGCGTACAGGAGAACCAGACCGGCGTCGGCGGTGGCTCCTGGTGCCTTGGGATTTTGCGGCACCCCAATTTGTTGCATTGCTCCAGTGGTACGGTCGGTCATGGTGCGGACTCGGGCGACCGACTATACAGCGATTTTCAGCCGTTTGGCGTTGGTGCCGCGGGAAAAGGTGAAAATCGGCGGTGACATCGAGCTGCTCACCGCGGGGCATTCCAGAATCGGCAAGCGTAGCGCCGCGGGCGTTCGGTTTCCGATCCTGTTTCGTCCGTCTGGGGAGCCTGGCAGAGGCCCGCCGTGTCTGGCACTCGAGATTGGCGGCCGACCGAGCGCCGAAAACGGCTGCCTTCGTCGAGCAGGGGACCGTCGATGTCGCGATCCCGGACCTGGCCGCTGCCCAAATGAACGAACGCACGAACACGCGCGTCGGCGCATCGGCAGAGATGGTTCGAGCGCGCCCGGGGGATTCGCCCCTATCAGCCGAGCGCGCTGGCGTGCGTTCCTTTGACGGTCGGCTACGCTCGGCAAATGTCGAATTCTTTGCGCGTGGCCGCCGTTCAGCTCAATTCTCGTGACGACGTCGAACTCAATCTGCGAGAGTGCGCGGAATGGGTGCACCGCGCAAGTGACCAAGGTGCAAAGTTGGTGGTCTTGCCTGAGAACTTCGCATTCTTCGGTCCCGAGGAGCAGCGGAGGCGATGTGCAGAGTCGGTCTCGAGCGACGGACCCATCGTGAGCTCCCTCAAGCGGATGGCTTCGGAGTACGGTGTCCATTTGCTCGGTGGTGGATGGCCAGAGCGGAGTCACGACGAGACACGCCCATACAACGCGGCCACCTTGATCGATCCAAATGGACGGATCGTCGCTCACTACAGGAAGATCCATCTGTTCGACGTCACCCTGCCGAGCGGTGCAACGCTCATGGAGTCCTCGGTAACGACAGCGGGTGATTCCGTCGTCGTGGCAGACGTAGAGGGTGTCGCAGTGGGGTTGACGATCTGCTACGATTTGCGCTTCCCAGAGCTCTACCGCGCCCTGGTCGATCGCGGCGCCGAGTTGATTTGCGTTCCTGCTGCCTTCACGGCAGAGACGGGAAGGGATCATTGGCACCTCCTCAATCGAGCTCGCGCCGTGGAATCCCAATGTTGGGTGGTGTCGCCGAACCAGTGGGGGCAACATGGTCGTGGACGACAGACGTACGGACATTCGATCGTAGTCGACCCATGGGGAACGGTCGTTGCTGATGCCAGTGACCAAGAGGGCCTAGTCGTTGCTCTGCTGGATTTCGACTGGCTCCGTACCATTCGCGAACGTCTCCCCAGCCTCAAGCATCGGCGATTGGGGCTCGGTGGAAACTAGACGCCGATCCCTTCAGTTTAGAGGGCTGGGCGTCGCCATCGAGTCGCCTAAAGCGTGTGACGTCGAGTCGCAGGCAGTCACGGACCGCCTGCTTCAACATCGTGCGAGTGACGACGATGCGCGAGTGACGACGATGCGCGAGTGACGACGATGCGCGAGTGACGACGATGCGCGAGTGACTGCGATGCGCGAGTGACTGCGATGCGCGAGTGACTGCGATGCGCGAGTGACGACGATGCGCGAGTGACGACGATGCGCGAGTGACGACGATGCGATGTTCAGAGATGGCGTCGCGCGATTTCCGTCCATGTCCCAGACGGCTCGAGTGCGATGTAATTGCGCCAATATTCGTGTGCGCGAGCGGCATCGCCCACTTGCTCCAAGGCCATCGCCAAGTTGAAGTAGGCGTCCGAGAACTTGGGGTCCGATGCGAGTGCTCCCTCGAACAGCGGGATGGCACTTTCCGGTAACCCTCGTTCGAGCATGACGTATCCCAAGTTGTATTGGGCTTCGGGTTGACTCGGATCGACTTCGAGTGCCTTTCGGTAGAGCGCTTCGGCGCCTTCGGGATCGTTGTTCCGAAAACGGATGTTGCCAAGATTCGTGTACGCAATCGCGAGCCAGGGATCGAGCTGAATCGCTCTCTCGTAAAGATCCTCGGCTTCGCTGACCGTTGCTGGATCTTCGTCGAGTTGGCTTGCCTTCAAATAGAGTTCGTAAGCGGTGCGAGCTCGTTCGCGCCCCGCCGTAGGTCGAAGGACGCGTACGACGTCGTCACGAAGTGTCTTTACGTCGAAGTCGAGGACGAGCTGGCCAGTAATGGGCTCGAATGCGGGACCATCTTGACCACGAACTACGACCTTACGACCGTCGGATATCACGCGCAGCTCGGCAAGGGGACGCGCTACTTTGGGAAGAGAGCCCTTGAGTACATCGATGGCTCGCGAAACGTCGCGCAAACGCACACGCTTCTCGAGTAGCGATTGAGCAGCACGCAACGCGATGAGGTCTTGGAACGTATACGCGCGGCGCCCTTTCTTTCGTCCTGTGGGCGTGACCACGCCAGTGCGGTCGAGGGAGCGAAGCCGAGCCGTCGACATGCCGAGGAGTCGCGCGATTTCCGTACGCGTGAAGAGATCCGTCAGCGGCTCTTTACGCGACGGCTCTGCGCCTTCCGGCTTTGGCGTCGGTTTTTCCTGCTCCCGAACTCGACCTCCTCCGGGACCGAAGGAGACGTGGATGACGTTTTCATTACGACGATTACTGCGCCGCATATTGTCCAGTCGAAATGCCGTTGACCCGAGTGGCGATTGACCGAAGTCGAAACAATGACTTTGGGTGTCGGACTGTCAAGGGGACAACCCGCCATTGATCATCTTTGGCCCCCACGTTCACGGAGCGGATTGAAAACAACTGACTGAGTCTCCAGCGTTTCGATGAGCCGAAGCCATCGTTGGTGTGCCGACGTTCACTATTGACATGTGCAACGCCGTGATTCTTCTCGACATGCGAAGCTCGTGCGTTGTCGCGACGCAAATGCCGAAATGGGTTGTGGAGAAGTTGTGCGTTCATCGTCGACAGGTCCAACTCGGCTCACCTAGCTCCATGGTGCAGGCGTCCAACCCGTCCTTCACGAACGAGGCGTGCTTCGACGTCGATACTGATATCGATGGCATCCGAGTCGGACGAGAATCGAACTTCCGTGCGTGTCCACTCGAAGGATGTCCCAGAACGAACTTGCGCTTCCAAACACGCAATGCGCATTGCGCGCAATCGGGCGTGTGGATCACGTTCCATCAATTGCCGAAAGTCGTTGCGAGCGACCGCATCGTTCGCTCCGAAGAGCCTGCCGTCGAAGAGACGAATGTGCGTCGACCCGTAGTACACTCTTCCTTCGGCATCGGTACGCACCGCACCTTCGCTCAGGATTTCCGCGTGGTCGAAGAGTTCCCGCCATCGATAATCCGTGCAGCGCACGAATCCGCGAACCCTGCGCTCGAGGAGCGGGGCTTGCTTCGATTTGACCAAACCCGGTCCTGTGCGTTTGGGTTTCACGTCACGCCATACTAAGACGAAGCGTCGAAGGTAGAGAAATTAGTGGCGGAATGCGCGAACTTGTCCGGAACGCGTCGAACCGAAGACAATCGCCGATTGATATGGTCACACGAACGTACGACGGTCGACAGTGCGCAGCAGCCGAGACCGATGCTCGCTTGCATAAGTACATCACCAAGAACTCCGAGTATCTGTTTACTGGAGACGTCTGTTTGGAAGTGCGCAAGCGAGAGCGAGGAGAGGTGGTCGATGGTCATCGGGCTGTGCGACAGCGAATCGTTGCCTCGGTGCGGTGGCTTCGGGATGGCACGCATCAGGTGATGAGAGGAAAGGCGCCGAGCGTTGGAGAGTCCTTGTTACTTGGTGAGGCGGGAGACCCCCTCCTCACGAGCGTCGTGCGTCGAATCGAGACCGAGCACCCCTGACCTAGGGGAACGGCGCGAGCCGTCGGTCCGTGCGAACTCGATACGGACGTGCCCGCGGACACCTAACCAAAAATCTCGATCCGGAAGGCGCCCTCGCGCCGGAGGCTAGAGCTGCTGGGCGGACAGCCGCGCTGGCGTAGGATTTACGCGTTCCCTGCGAATAGCTGTACGCGTCGTGCAACGATTCGGAGACGATTGGCAAAAAGTTCCGAGAAATTCGCGGGGTAACGCGACCTCAATGCGCAAATTTGGCCAGGCATGGTTATTGTATGCGCACGGCTTGCGTGGGCGTACCACTGGACGTAAGCCATGAACGAGATCGACAAGAAAATCCAAGATCCCAAGTCCGTTGCGATCCTTGCCAAGAGCCTTTATCGCGAGGTTAGAGCGAGCGGATACTCCGGCGAAGACGTGATGCATCTCGCGGGCGAGCTGCTCTCGTTGTTGACTCGAGAAGTGAAGACGGGTTCGAGTCGAGCAGCCGTTGGCTGAGCGGCCTGCTTGCGGATGACCTGAGTGCACGAGGGGACGGTCGTCGTCGAGCCGCTTGGCTCGCGGGGCCGTCCTTCGGTTCTCGGGGGCTTCGATGTCGATGCTGGTTGACGAGGGGCCTCGGCGTGAGGAAGTCTTAGAAGGTAGTGAGATTTTGCGACCACGCCGATGCAGCTCCCTAAACCCTCATTTTTCATCGTCGTCAGCGAGAAGGGTGGCTCGGAACGGCGCGTCAGCTTTACAGCGAATCAGGTCAGCATTGGTCGTGTCCAAGGCAACGATCTGACCCTCAACAAGACCAACGTCTCCAAGCAGCACGCGACGTTGACGTATCGGGACGGGGTTTTCACCGTCTCGGATCTGCACAGCACCAACGGGACGTACATCAACCGTCGCCGTATCCAGGAGCCGACGAAGCTAAACGAAGGGGATTGCTTGTACATCGGCGATTACGTCCTTCGAATGGAGCTCGTTGAGCACCCGGCGGCGGATCCAGCAGCAAACGTCCCTTCCGAAGTGATGGAGGCAGCGAACGCGACGGGTTCCGTCTCGGACTCGACGACGACAAAGGGAAGAATCCCCGCTGAAGTCAACCTGCTGGGACGCGAAGGGATTGCTCGCGCGGCAAGCTATCCAGAAGTGCCGGCGCCTCCAAAGGTGCCGAGTCCCGCGACGACGTTTAGTTCCTGGTCGGACAATTCCACCGGTCGTTTGGCGCTTTCCACGGAGGATTTCCAGGCGGCGGCTAGGGCGTCGTTGAGTGAGCCGTCACTGCCCGGTGGCTCCGTCGCGACGCTGGCGCCGAACGAACGCGATTTCACGAGTGTTCTTTCTGGCTTGGTCGAGGACATCTTCGAATTGCTTGGAGAGCGATGGGCTTCGGGCGCGGTCGATCCGGACCAGCAGACCTACGTCGAGAAAACCATCGATGACCAGCTCCAGCGGCTGCTGCAGAGTGGCACCATACCGAACAACATCCAACCCGAACGTCTTCGCGTCTTTGCTCGGTTGGAGGTGCTCGGGCTCGGATCGCTGGGGAAACTGCTGGACGATCCACAGGTAACGGAGGTGCTCGTTCCTCGACACGACCAGGTTTGGGTGCGTCGCGGTGCGGCGCTGGAGGTCGTCGAGCAGGGATTGTCGTCGCGCCGCTCATTGCGCCGAATCATTTTCCGTCTGTGCATCAAGTCGGGGCAGCCCGCGACGCCCCAAGAATGCGCAATTCAGCGCGTGCTTCCCAACGGCGGAATCCTATGGGCGGTCCTTCCGCCCCACGCACCAGGGCAGCCATCGCTCGTGTTTCGCAAGAGCCGCGAGTCGGCTTCTTCCCTCCAGAGTCTCGTTCGCGTGGGGGTCGTCTCGCGTCCCATGTCGGTCTTTCTGCAACAAGCCGTGCAAGGGCGAGGCCGTGTACTCATCGTGGGCCCGCGGGACGCGGATTTGCCGGCCATCAGCGGGGCGCTCTTGACGAGCGTCACCGAGGGGCCACTGACGCTGCTCGAGGGCTCCTTCGAGCTCGGCGTACTTTCCGCGCAGGTCCCATGCTTCCGCTGGTCTCTCGTTGGTTCGGAGGACCCCGCTCCGCTCGTTGCCGCCGCGGCTCGCACGACGAATGCCCAATTCGGGATCGTGCTCGAGCGAGCTCAATCCGTTGCAGCTGCGGTCGATGCCCTCGGATCCTCTTCCGTCGGCGTGGTCGCCGTTCGTGAGGCTCGGACCGCCGAAGCTGCGCTTTCGCAATTGTGCAACGATCTCGTGACCGCTCATCGAGGACTCTCGATGGAGGCCGCGTCGAGAATGCTTGCAACGTCCTTCGACTTGGTTCTCGAGGTCGTGCGGTATCGCGACGGTCGGCAGCGTCTCATTCGCGTTGCAGAGATGGTGAGCACTGCCGGTGGACTCGTCGAGTTCAGCGACATTTTCAACTTCGTTGCGTCGGCCGGCACTGCCGGCGAGGTCGTCGAAGGTACATTCCGCAGCACCGGTGTCGTGCCTCGATTCGTCGAGGCATTGCTCGCGCGCGGCGCAACCTTCGACACCAACGTGTTCAACCGACAAACTCGCTGATGGATTGACTGGGGCTAGTTCGGCTGCAGTTGCTGCGAGCCACCGAGTGGACGTCTAGCTCGGTGGCCGTCGCTGCGGAGCTTCCGTTTGCGCGCCGAACCGACCCCCTCTTCGAATGGCACCTAGGCTCGCTTGTGCTCCGCGAGCTTCTTGCCCATGCGACGCCGCTGAATCGGTCCTACCTTGTCGATCATCAAGACGCCGTTCAGGTGGTCGTTCTCGTGCTGAATCGCAATTGCGAGCAGGCCTTCTGCCTCGAGTTCGAAGGGTTTACCGTCGACACCGAGGGCCCTCACACGCACACGTTCGGCGCGCTTGATGGTCTCGGCCACTCCGGGAAACGAGAGGCAGCCTTCCTTCCAGGCTTGGGCTCCGATCGTCTCCAAGATTTCAGGGTTGATGTAGGCGCGAAAACCCGAAGGCTCGTTTTCGTCTGCGGTATCGATGACGAAGATGCGGAGAGACTCCCCCACTTGGGGTGCTGCAAGGCCAACGCCGGGCGCCGCATACATGGTTTCTGCCATGTCCTCCACGAGCTTTCGGATGGAGTCATCCACTTCGGCGACGGGACGGGCCACTTCACGCAGCTTCGGATCGGGATACTCGAGGATGGGACGAATAGCCATTCGTCCTCAATGCCTAACACTCGAGCTTGATGGCGGCAATCCGGGGAAGCCCGCGGTCGGGGGAGCGGCTACGCCCCGCGCGCTGCGCGCTTCGGATAAACCAGAGAGCCAGAAACGTACGCGTCAGCGCCGCAGAGTTCCCAACGCGGATTCTCGATCCGAGGAGCATCGGATGGGCTTTCCGGGCCGGCCCAATCCACCGCGCCTGGGCGTCCACGGGGACCAAGGAGTACCGGTGCAACGAAGACGTGCAGAGCGTCGACCAGTCCGGCCGCGAGAAGGCTGCCGGCGAGTTCGGCGCCGCCTTCACACAAGACGCTCACGACCTCGCGTGCGGCGAGTTCGGCAAGTGCAATCTGCATGTCGCACCGGCCTTCTGCCGTTCCAGGGACTCGAATGAGACTCACACCGGCGGATTCGAGCGAATCCCCGACAGCGCGAGACGCCTCGAGCGTCGTGATGATGCAGGTCGGCACTTCGCGTGCCGTCGTAATCAAGTGACTGCTCGTCGGAATGCGGAGCTTGCTGTCGACGATGATTCGAATCGGACTACGTTCCGGGGACGTCACGCACCGTCAACCGCGGGTCGTCGGCGGTGACCGTATTGATGCCTATCATCACGGCGTCGTGCGCGACGCGAAGCTCGTGGACGCGTGAGCGAGATTCCGCACAAGTGATCCACTTCGAGGCTCCCGTTCGGGTGGCGATTCGACCGTCGAGCGACACAGCGAGCTTCAGGGACAGGTAGCTGCGACGCTGGGTGATGTACTTCGTCCAGGGCTGAATGAGTGCTCGAGCTTCGCGTTCGAGCACACCGATGGTCACGCCCACCGAGGCTGCTTCGAGTCGCTCGATGCCACCGCCAGCGACATCGGGGTTTGGATCGCGACATCCGATGACGACGCGCGAGAGCCCCGCTTGCAAGATCGAATCGACACAAGGTGGCGTGCGGCCCTGGTGATTGCAAGGTTCGAGCGTGACGTAAAGCGTGGCGCCTTTCGCGCGTTCTCCCGCGCTCCGCAGCGCCGCGATCTCGGCGTGCTCCAGGCCAACGGCTTCGTGATATCCTTCGCCGACGATCTCGCTGCCTTGGGCGATGACACAGCCCACGTGCGGATTCGGAGAAGGATCGCCCGATCGCGCCAGCTCGAGCGCTCGGGTCATCATCTGGGCATCGATATCGAGCCTAGTGTCGGGCATGGGCTACTCCGGACTTCGTGACCGGACCAGGTTACTCATCTCCGCCATAAACTCGTCGATATCGCGGAAAGACTTATAGACGCTAGCAAATCTAACGTAGGCAACGCCATCGAGATTTTTCAGGCGAGTCATGACCCGCTGACCAATCTCGTGACTCGAGATTTCCTTTTCGCCGCTTTCACTGAGCTCTCGCTCGAGTGCGGCGGCTTCTCCTTCGAGCGTATCTGCCGAGACTTGGCGCTTATTGCACGCAATTTGCATGCTTCGCAGCACCTTCTGACGATCGAAGGGTTCGCGGTGCCCGCTTTTCTTCACGACGACCGGTACGGTGTGTTCCACACGCTCGTACGTCGTAAATCGCCGATGGCACCCGTCGCACTCGCGACGACGCCACGTTACTGTCCCAGTCGCGACCAGTCGAGAATCGACCACACGACTATCGAGCTGGCGGCAATAGGGGCACTCCATGGTGATCTCACGAGTCGGTTTGGGGATCACCGCCCAATGCGAACGGATTGGGCGGTGCTGGATCCCCTAGACAGCGGGAGGTCTAGCCCTCGAACGCGGCGAACGCCAGCGATGCGTTCGTTCCGCCGAACCCGAAGGAGTTCGACAACGCGTAGCGGATCTTGCGCTCCCGGGCTTTCATGGGAACACAGTCGATGAGCACCTCGGGGTCCTGATTCTCGAGGTTGATCGTGGGCGGTACGATTCCAGTCTGAATCGCCTTGACGCACACGGCGGCCTCCACGGCCCCAGCTGCGCCGAGGAGGTGACCCATCATGGACTTGGTGGAGCTCACCCAGAGCTTCTTGTCCGTGGCATGAGCGCCGAAGACTCGGCAAATCGCCTTGGACTCTTCCACGTCACCCGCGGGCGTCGAGGTGCCGTGAGCGTTCACGTAGTCGAACACTTCCGGCGCGAGCTTGGCTTCTCGGAGCGCGAGCTCCATGGCTCGACGTGCGCCAATACCTTCCGGCACCGGCTTCGTGATGTGGAAAGCGTCGCAGCTTGCTCCGTAACCCACCACTTCGGCGAGGATTCTGGCGCCTCGCGCCTTGGCATGGGTCAGCGACTCGAGCACGAAGGTGCCCGCGCCTTCGCCGCAGACGAAGCCGTCACGATCGCGGTCCCACGGGCGACTGGCGCGAGTGGGGTCGTCGTTACGCCGGCTCAGGGCGAACATCGCCGAGAACCCACCGATGGCGACGCGCGTGATGGTTGCTTCCGCTCCGCCCGCGATCATGACCGGGGCGCGCCCAGCCTGGATTGCGTAGAATGCCTCACCGAGCGCGTGGGCGCTCGAGGCGCAGGCGCTCGTGTGGCAAAAGCTCGGACCGCGGAAGCCGTATTTGATGGAAACCTGACCAGCCGCCATATTGGCGATAATGGCCGGAATGATGTAGGGGCTGACACGCTTGGGACCCTTGTCCTTGATTGTCAGCGCACAGTCCTCGAGCACCTCGAGGCCGCCGAGTCCGACGCCGATGTAGACGCCGGTGGCTTCCTTGAGCTCTTCGGTGAGTTCAAGGCCGGATTCCTGCAGCGCCATGTGGGTTGCTGCGAGGGAAAACGGGATGAAGCGCGCCACCTCCTTGAGCTTCTTCTTCTCCATGTACGCGGTCGGGTCGAAGCCCTTGACCTCGGCAGCAATCCGCGTTGGGTACTCATCGGTGATCGGGAAGCTCGTGATTGGTCCTACGCCGCTCTTGCCCTCGATCAAAGAATTCCAGCTCTCGTCGGTGCCCACTCCGACTGGAGTGACCATCCCAATGCCAGTAACGACGACGCGCTCCATATTCGTCCTCTTGCTAGAGTTGCGGAAAACTCAGCCGCCAGAGTGCTTGGTGATGTAGTCGATTGCGTCCTGGACGGTCTTGATTTTCTCGGTGTCTTCGTCGGGAATGTCCATCTCGAAGGCTTCCTCGAATGCGAGGACGAGCTCGACCAGCCCAAGCGAATCGGCGCCGAGGTCATCGATGAAGGAAGACTCCATCTTGATGTCTGCTTCGTCGACGTCTAGCTGCTCTTTGATGATTTCTTGACTTCGGCTTCTACGTTGCGCCCTTCAGCCATGGTTCCTCCGACGGGAGCCATCGGGCTCCCTTACACTAAAGCCTCCGCGAGGGAAGGCGTTGTTCGATACCAAACGATTCCGTGGACTAATCTGTCTCGCCGCTCGTCCAGCGGCGCTTAGCCGCGGCCTCGTGCGAAAGCGAAGCTCGTCTTGACGAGACTTGGGGCCCATCTCAGGGTCCCGCAGCAAGTCACGACGGCGCCGTACTTAGCACGGTTTTCACTCCGTAAAGGGGGTAAATCGCCGCAAGTTGCTGCGAAAAACGCGGGAAATCGCTGCGAATGTCGATACGCGGTCCGCTGGCCGTCACTCATCCGAGAAAGGCGGCGACCTTGGCAATGGTTTCCGGCGAGTTGACGCTGAGCGTCGAGATTCGCTTATCGATGCGCTTCACGAGACCAGCGAGAACGTTGCCTGGGCCAATTTCGAGGGCTTTCTCGACGGAAGCGTCGGCCATGACCTTGACGCTTTGTTCCCATCGCACCGTGCCGTCGACCTGTCGGATCAGCAAGGAAGGAACGTTCTCGGCGCTTTGATTCGGCTTCGCGTCGACGTTGGCGACCACGGGCACCGACGGATTGCTGATGACGATGTTCTTCAGTGCGGCGCTCACCGCGTCCGCAGCGGGACGCATCAGCGCGCAGTGGAAGGGGGCACTCACCTTCAGCGGGATCACCTTTAGGCCTGCTTCGGCGGCCTTGGCTTTGGCGCGCTCGACTGCGCCCGCATGACCGGCAATGACGACCTGACCCGGAGCATTGAAGTTGGCTGGCGACACGATTCTCGCCGTCGCGTGCTTGCTCGCAGATCGCATCGATTTGTTCGACGGTGCCGCCCATGACGGCTGCCATGGCGCCCACACCTGCGGGGACGGCTTCCTGCATTGCCTTACCGCGGAGATTCACCAGTCGAACGGCGTCCTCCAAGCTGAGCGAACCGGCCGCGACTAGGGCGGAGTACTCACCGAGTGAGTGACCGGCGACGAAGTTCGGCGAGGGAAGGGAGGGGAGCGCCTCGCGCAGGGCCTCGAGGATGGCGATGCTGGTCGTCAAGATCGCTGGCTGGGTATTCGCGGTCAGCATCAGGTCGGTGTCGGGCCCTTCGAAACAGAGCTTCGATAGCTTCCAACCGAGTGCCTCGTCAGCGCGATCGAAGATCGCCTTCGCAGCGGGCGAGCTGTCGTACAGCGCCTTGCCCATGCCAACGGTTTGCGCACCTTGCCCAGGGAATAGCCATGCAAGCTTCACAGTCGTATTGCTCCTTCTGGCGACGACGCCACGTCGGGCGTGTCGGGGGTCCGTTCACAGACGGGCGATGGCCGAGGCCCAGGAGATCCCGGCGCCGAGCGCCGTCATCAAGATCACGTGGCCTGGCTTGATCCGACCGTCTCGATCGGCCTCGTCGAGTGCGATGGGGATGGACGCGCTCGACGTGTTGCCGCGGTTCTCGATGTTGATGATCACTCGCTCGCAGGGAACTCCCAAGCGTGACACCACTTGATTGATAATCCGAAGGTTGGCCTGATGTGGCACCACCCAATCGATTTGATTGGGCTCGAGCTGTGCTTCCTTCATCGCGGCGAGCGACGCGCTCGTGAAGTTCTTGACGGCCACCTTGAAGATGTCCTGGCCGTTCATGTAGACCTTGTTGCGGTGATTCGCGAGGGTTTCCTCGGTGATGGGCTCTCTGCTGCCACCGGCGGGGATGCAGAGCGAATCCGTCAAGGTCGAGTCCGTATAAATGCGCGTCGTCAGAAGGCGACCCTGGGAGTCGTCGTCAGTTCGCGAGAGCACCACTGCGCCGGCACCGTCGCCGAACAGCACGCAAGTGTTGCGATCCGTGAAATTCATGATCCGCGTGAGGGTCTCGACGCCAACCACGAGCACGTGCTTTGCGGTTCCCGTGCGGATGAACTGGTCGGCAATCGACAGCGCGTAAACGAACCCGGCGCACGCTGCGGCGACGTCGAAGGACGGCACGTCCTTGCAACCGAGCTTCTTCTGGAGGTACGCCGCACAAGCGGGGAGCGGCGCGTCTGCCGTCACCGTCCCCACGACGATCATGTCCAGATCGGAAGCGGCGAGCCCCGCAGATTCCAAGGCTCGGCGTGAGGCCTCGAAGGCGAGATCGCTCGAGGCCTGCTCCGGGGCTGCGTATCGTCGTTCCCGAATGCCAACCCGTTGTCGAATCCATTCGTCCGAGGTGTCGACCAACTTCGCCAGGTCGTCGTTGGTGACGATTCTCTCGGGGACGTAAGAGCCCGTGCCCGTGATGCGGCTAGCAGGCCAAGTTCGCATACTGGTTGACATTTCGCAACAATCCCATTGTCACCGCGGAAGCTCGTTCCCGGTGAAAATCTGCGGCAGCTTCTCTGGACCGCAAAAAAACCGAGCACCCGACAAGGGGTGCCATCTGGCGCAGGTACGGTCCCGAGGAAGGACCGTGACCTGCTCGGATCACTCCTTACCCGGTTCCGTCGCGGCAACAGGCGTTGCGGGCGTTGACGCGTTCGAACTGCCCATGTCGATCACTGCTTTACCCGCGTAATGCCCGCAAGAAGGGCAAACCCGATGAGAGATCATCGGTGCAGAGCAGTTCGGACAGGGAACGACGTTCGGTGCGGTCACCTTGTCGTGGTTTGCGCGGCGCATGTCGCGCTTGCTGCTGGTCATTCGTCGCTTGGGGACAGCCACCGGACATTACTCCTTGATCGTTTTTTTCAATCGACTCGCAATTTCGGCGAGTGGTCGAAGCCTGGGTCGATCGCGTCGGCGTCGTCGCCGCTGGTCGAGTCAGGGGCCGCGGGAATAGCGGGCCTTTCCTCGTCGCGCAAGTCCGATTGAAGGGGCATCATCGGAAGCTCGAGGATTAGGAACTCGCGGACGAGGTCATCCAGCTCGATTCTGTTCACCGGTATAGTAGTCGTCTGCGGCCTCTTCCCACGTGAGTTCCGACTCGGGCTTCTGGGCCGGCTTCCGACTGGCGCTCTTGATGCCGGCGGCCTCGGGTCCCGCACTCTTGGACGACTGAGCTCGTTTCTTGGACGATTGGTGGTCCGCTCCGCGCGGCGCGACGGTCGGCGCCGGACGGAGCAGCACGACGAGCTCGGCTCGAAGGGTCACCGGCACCGGATCGCCGGTGCGCGCGCAGGGCATGTTCACACTTGCCTTGGCCCAACCACGCAAGAGCACTTGTGGACCGTCCTTGTTGACGGTCACGGTGAGGCGACCCGGCGCGGTGGGCTCCGCCTCCGTTTCGGCGAAGGCACGACGGAGCCAATCTTGCGAAAGCTCCCATTCGTAGTCTCGCTTGCCGCGGTCGACGTCGACGAGTCGGATGCTGAGCGTTGGCGTGGTCAAGGCGGGCGAACGCTAGCGCTCTCGAGCCAATCGAGCAACGCCCTGGCGGGCGGCGGTGGTAGTTTCCCGGGGCATGGGAGCTCCGTGGACGTCACGTCACCTCGAGCGGCCGATTCGGACGGCGATGGTCATCTATCTGCTGACGACCGTCGTGTATGCCGCTTTTGCACCCTCTGCGCTCTGGTCGAGTCACACACCGTACAACCACTTCGCGCTGCTCGCGGACTCTTGGCGACAGGGGCGGGTCGATCTGCCCACGGTACCGCCTTCGTATTCGGGCGGCAATGATTTCGCTCGCTACGGTGGCCGTTGGTTCGTCGTTTTTCCTGGGTTTCCAGCGTTGCTCTTATTGCCCTGGGTGACCCTTCTCGGTGATTCGTCGCGGGTCCCCGACGGCGCGTTTTTTCTGATCTTGGCTGGCCTCGCGCCGGCGTTTGCGTTCCTTACGTTGCATCGGATCCGCGAGATGCAGATCGCAGAGCTCTCGGCCGAGGTAATCCTCGGTGTTCCGATTCTCTACGCTTTCGGTACGGTCTACTTCTTCACTGCGGTCCAAGGCACCGTCTGGTTTGCCGCGCATGTCGTCACGGCGGTTGCCACGTGCGTGTTTCTATGGGCGAGCATTGGTGCTCGAATCCCGTGATCGCCGGATTTGCACTTGCTTTGGTGCTCGCGACTCGTCCGCCTCTCGTCGTGTTGGGCGTCTTTCATTGGATCGAGCTACGTCGAGTGCTTCGCGATCCTGTTGGCTCATCGCAGGGATGGCCGTCATTCGCAAAACGTCTTTCCGGATTGGTTTTGCCCGTCGTGGTAACGGCGGTCGGTCTTGCGGCGCTGAACGTCGCGCGCTTCGGCGATCCGACGGAATTCGGCTACCGGTATCTCTCGATTGCATGGAAGTCGCGAATCGAGGCACACGGATTGTTCGGGTATCACTACTTGGCTCGAAACTTGGGCATTTTGCTCACGAATCTTCCGTACGTGCACCTCGACGGAGGCGTGCCGTCGTTTCGAATCAACGGCCATGGTCTCCCGCTTTGGCTGACGAGTCCGTTCTTTCTTTGGTTGCTCTGGCCCAAGCGTCACACCGATCTCCATCGGGCGGTCTATATGACGCTGCCGCTCTGCATGGCGCCGTCGCTGTTCTATCAAAACAGCGGCTGGCTCCAGTTCGGACAGCGCTTTTCCAACGACTACGCGCCTCTTCTCGTCTTGTTGTTTGCTTTGGGTGGGTTCGTGCGGACGCGACTGCTATTGGTCGCGTGCGGCCTCGCCGTGGTCGTCAATGCCTTCGGAGCGTGGACCTTCGGTCGTGCGTCGGGGAGCGAGTACTATTACGTCGAACGGACCCAACGCGTGATTTACGAGCCGGATTGATTGGCCATTGCGGATTCTCGCAACGAGGGTTGTCGCCGAGTGGGCCCGGATTGCGTGCCCGTTCGCTACATCCGAGCCTCGGCCAGGCTCGGATGTGTTGCCGAACGTTACGGGCGCGATGTCTCGTTGGGCGTCGCTCCGAAGGTATTGCTCCGAGGTATTGCTCCGAAGGCGTCACTCGAGGGTTCCTTCGGAGCCCGCATTCGATACCCGAAGGTTACTTCACTCGTTTGATGTTGACCTTCTTGATCTTCGGGGGGGTCACCGCTCGATCGCCTTGCACCGGGGTCGATGCCAGCTTCTCGATGACCGAGTCGGGCCCGCATTCACCGAAGATGGTGTACCCGCCGTTTAGGTGCGGCGCCGAGCCGTCGAGAATGAAAAACTGCATGCTATTGGTGTTCTTGCCACGATTTGCCATGCAGATGAGGCCTCGGCGATCGTGGTTTGCTCCAGGCCACACTTCGTCCGCAAAAACGTATCCGCCTTCACCCTTGCCGGTGCCCGTCGGATCGCCTCCTTGAATCATGAAGCCCTTGATGATGCGGTGAAAAACGCCGTCATCGTATGCGGGGCGCTTGACCCATTCGTTGGTTTTCGGATTCCTTGAAAGGACGGAGTCCACGAGCCAATCCGACGAAGTTTGCAACGGTGATGGGAGCCTTGTCGTCGTACAGATTGCACTTCAACTTGCCGGCGTCGGTCTGAATCTCGGCGACGAGTGTTCCCGTCTTCGGAAGCCCCTTCAACGCTTCGTCGAGGGTGAATTCACCTTGCTCTGGATCGGCGCCTGGCGGTACGACTTTTGTCTCCTGCGCTGGCTGCGTGTGCTGCCTCCGCGCTGGCACTCGGTGCAGCAGCGCCGCTTGTCGACGCGCTCGGTGCGGCCGAACTGGAACCCTCGGGGGCAACGCTTTGCACCGGGGTGGCCGTAACCGCGGCACTCGAAACCACCACTGCTTGCGTATTGGCTGGAGCGATGGGCTCGGGTTCCAGAGGGGCGGGCCGATTCCGGCAGCCGGCGATGAGTGAGATGGCTGCGAGGGACAATGAGGAAAGGCGGACGGTATTCCGTTGAGTCATGGGTCTCTTACGCAAGTTTCAAGAGGTGGAGATTCGAACGTGTTGACCGGGCGCGATGCCCTTTTTTCGGCTGTAGCCGGCATTCACTTCGAGCACGTGCGCGGCGGGACATCCCACACTGCGCGGTTCGTCGTTGAGCACTGGCACCTGCTCGAGGATGCCAGAGATCGTTCCGTCTCGCGCAATGAAGAGCATGTCGAGCGGGAGGCAGGTGTTGTGCATCCAGAACGTACGGATACGGTCCCCAGTCCACGAGAAGAGCATCCCTGCATCCGTCGACATCGACGTTCGGTACATCAAACCGCGCTGCTGATCCTCGGGGGATTGAGCGAGTTCTACGTCGACGCTGGGCGCACCGGGCGCATCCACGAAAGTGACTCGGCCGTGATTGAGCGGCACCGCGACGTCGGGCGCGGTTGGGCAAGTGGCTGCCGGTTTTGCTTCCGTGGGCGGGGAGCTCGACCACGGAACGACGCAGCTTGCCGCTTCGATCTGCACGCGAGGAGGTGCCGTCGATGTCACCTGCGGCGTCGAATCTGACGTGGGCGTACTCGTGGGAGCATGCCCCGTGCTCACGGGGTCGGGTTGGGAGACTCCCTCGGCCCGATGGCATCCCACCGCGAGCGCGGCGGATCCGAGGAGGAGAAGCGTCGTTTTGGTCATCAGCGACGCCGGCATACCACGCCTTCGACGTCGCGGTGCAGTGTCCTTCCGTTCGAGCACGGTTCCCCACCATCTTTGGCCAGACAAGGCCCCGCGAATTGGCTATCCTTCGCCCAATGTCCAAGTGGGTTCTGGTCGTTGGCTTGGCGCTCTGCTGGAGTTGCGGAGGTGCCGTCGGGGAACCGCGAGAGGACTCGACGGATGGTGGGACATCGAGTTTCGCTGGCGCGCCGGCGAGTGGCGGCACCGGTGGCGCCCACGGAGGCAGGAGTGGCATGGGCCAAGGGGAACGGTCAAGTCGACTTTCGTCGAGTCGACGTGCCCAGACACGGTACAGGTACCGATTCCGTGGGAGTGTAATCCTTTCGGGAATGGCTCGGACTGCGACAATGGCGAGGGTTGCTATCCCGTGACCGTCAACGCGTCTCGGGTGTGCGAGACGGAGACCTATCGAGTCACGTGTCTACCGGCTGGAAATGGCGAGCAGTGGGCCCCCTGCGATTTGTTGACGGATTGCGCTCCTGGGTTCACCTGCGTCGTCACCAGTCTGGGTACGGAATGCCTACGGATGTGCGATCCAACGGCTTCTGCTGCATGCCCCCATGGCCTCTTCTGTGACGGCGTGGATCTACATGGAATTGGAATATGCTTTTGAATCGAATCGTTCGATTGCTGCGCAAGGCATGCGTTGGGGTTGCCTGCGTCGGCGCCATCGTGGTCGGTTGCGGTCGTTCTAGCGTTCCGGAGGGAGACGGAACCCACGAATCCGCCTGTCTGTCGACTGCGGATTGCGCAAACGGGAACGAATGCGAGACGCGCGCGTGCATCCAAGGATTCTGCCGGATCACAGCCACTGTCACCTGTGACGACGACGATCCGTGTACGACGGACCGGTGCGTACCCGAGACGGGACGTTGTGAGGCCGTTCCGCGGACGAGTGACGAAGATGGCGATGGTCATCGCGCAAGCTTGCTCGGGACTCGTCCGGGCGAGCTTGGCTCCTGTGGTGACGATTGTGACGACAGTTCCGCCGAGGCTCGCCCGGGGGGCGAAGAGCGTTGCGATGGCGTAGACAACGACTGTAACGGCATCATCGATGACGGTGCAGCGATTCGGAGCACCGTCGTCGCCGGTGCTCGTTTCCTTTTCGCGTGAAGGCGAATCGATGCCGGCGAGTATGACCTATGCCGATGGTCAGTTCGCCATGACGACCGTGCAGAACAACGAGCGTTGGCAAGGTTACTTTCAGGCCGTGAGCGCCGAAGGCATTCCCACGGTGTATCCCGTTGCGCTCACCTCGGCAGCGAGTGACGGTGCAGCGGGACCTTTGATTTGGACCGGGGCCATTTACGCGACAGCGTGGGAGGACCGCCGCGAAGGGAGTTACGACATCTATTTCAATTGTCTCGATCCGACGGGAAAGAAACTCGGGCCGGACGTGCGCGTCACGGACACCGACGGGTTTTCCGTAGAGCCGTCATTGCTGTGGGACGGCACCGAGTGGGTCATCGCGTTCAGCGAGGAATCGGACGAAGGAGGGTTTCGAATCGTCGTTCGGCGGCTTACCTACGACGGGGCGGTGCTCGGGGAGCCCGTCGTGGTGACGGATCGCTTCACGGACGCGCGCCGCCCTCGGCTGTTTCAGACCACGAACGGGATATCGCTCATCTATAGCGTTGCCAACGAGAGCCCCTATTTATTGCCACTCGGGACCAATCTCAAACCGCAGACGCCCGTTGCAATTGCCGCGAAGGACGTTGGCGAACTCGCCGTGCGGTGGAACCTCGATCGGTTCGTGATCGCTTGGTCGGTGCGCACCACGACGTACGGTTCCGAGATTTCGGGCATGACCCTCGACGCAACCGGACGCGTTCTCACGCAGCCTCGTGCCATCGTTGCTGGCGGTACGCTCGCTCGGACGCCACACCTGACACCCTACGGCGATCGCTCGTATCTGATTTCGGCGGACGATTTCTTCGACTACGACGGGCTCGAGTTGAGCGGGCAGATGTTCGATCAAACCCTGCAGCCTCTTGGCTCGCGTCAGCGACTCACTCGCCTGTACACGGACTCGTTTTCGCCCATTGCGGCGCAGGGTGACGGCAATCTCGGTGTGTTGTTTCGCAGTCGAGCGATGGGGGTGTGGCAGTCGTTCTTCTTCGGTCTCCGCTGCATCGAAAACGAAGGGTGATCGCGATGACGGTCACGATTCATTTGCTGGACTCGTAAGGCGCGGCGGCTGCCGGCTCGGTCGCCGCTACCTCGCCCGTGGGGTGGACGCTAAGTCGGCTATGGGACTCAAGCGCCGTTCGCGATGGTGGATGTGTTGCCACTGCCATGCTGATCGTGCAGTAGAGTTCCGTTCCAATACCGTTCGGTCCGCTGTAGACGATGCTCGTGCCGCCGAGTGCGTGGCAGGTGGCGCGGATGGCCGACAATCCAATTCCTCGACCCGAAATCGAGGAGGTTTCGGCTTTTGTCGAGAGCCCGTCGGTGAAAAGGAGCTCCATCAGATCTTCTCGTTTCGAAGGGAGTCGACTCGAATAGGCGCGACGTTCGAGTTGGTTCCAGTCGATTCCTCGACCATCGTCGATGATGGATACGGCGAGATGGTGTCCCTTCTCGCGCATGACGAATCTGATATTGCCGTGAGGCGTCTTGCCTTGGCGTAGTCGCTCGGGTTCCCCTTCGATGCCGTGTTCAATCGCGTTCTTGACCCCATGGACGAGCGCCGACCAGAGCAACTGTGTGCTCTCGGCGACCAGGCGTAGTCCGCCGTCGTCGATCTCGACTTCAATCGCTCTGCCGAACTCTTGAGCAATGCGGTGAGCTTGTTGGACGAGTTTGGCGAGCAAACGTTCGCCCGGCTCGAGGGGCAGCCGCATCGCTTCGGCTAGCAATCGCTCGTGTCCGAGGCGCTTCTCGAGCAATTCGACGAAGTTCGAATAGTCGGCGAGGCTGATCGAAAGCCGCTTTTCGCTCAGGGTTGGGGCGAACCGTCTGACGCGATTCAGTGTCGATTGAAAGCTGCGTCGCAGCGTGCGAAGGGCCTCTTCGTTGAGCGCTTCGGCATTGATGGCGATTTGGGCTTCGAGGGATTGACATGCCTCCGAAAACGTCAAAAGGCCAAATATGGAGCAGGCGCCCTTGAGTGTATGCAGGTGGACGAGTCGTCTCGAGAGCTCCGTTTCGGTGGACATCTCCTGCAACAGGCCTTCGCATTCGGTTACGAAGTGGTCGAATGCGCCCTTGTCTCGCACCAGATTGCCGATCACGATTTGGAGCTCTCGAGCCTCGCGATTGGCTGCTTCTGCCCGAATTTTCGCCGTGATGTCCTTGATGACGATAAGCAAGCCAATGACGTCGTCACCTTCACGAATGGGGCGATAGACGATTTCGTAGGTCGACTGATCTCGGCTGAAACGTTGAGGTAGCTGGTCGAGTGCGACCGGAAGCGGGAGCTTTTCGTCGACGACTTGCCCGAGCCCGAGTCGAAAGAGTGCGATGAGCGACGGTTGATTGCCGAAGAGCCAGCTCGGTACGTCCTGATCGGGTTGCGGCTCCCCGAACCAACGCGGACCCATGGCGGATGGTCTGCCGCGAAATCCGCCCGTCAGCGTACATCCGCACAGCGCGTCGGCAGTGGAGTCGAGGATCAATTTGAGTTCCGCGTGTGCTTGTCTCAGCGTGGTTTCCCGTTCGCGGATGGTTCGTGCCATGCGATTGAATCCGCTGGCGAGGTCACCGAACTCGTCGCGTCGCTCCAAAATGACGGCCGAATGGTGGCCTTGCTCCAACTTGTGCACCGCGTCACGAAGCTTGCTGAGTGGTGCAATCACGCCGTGTCTCGTCGCAAAGGCGGCTCCAAGAAGCAAACCGAGGCCTCCCACGCCCAAGGCGAAGAGCACCGCATCGAGGATGCGTTCAATCAGGGCCGCAGAGCGAAGGTCCGTTTCGACTTCGAGGACGAGGGTGGGTGTGCCGGTCAAGTCCATCAGCGGCGCATAAGCTTTCGCGCCGCCCTGAGTCGAGAGGACGTGGACGGGGCGGTGCGACGCTCGCAGCTTCACGAGTACGTCTGCAGGGAGCCGCCCATCGCGTCCTCTGTCGAGCTCATGGAGCCAAACCTTCGTGGCCGTGAGCTGGCGGAGCCGATTGAGCCAATACTCGTCCACGGACCGCGTGTACACGAGTCGGGCGTCGGGGTTCGTTCCCGGGGACTCGTCGAACTTCGCCATCGGGAGTGAAACGACCACGTGCGGGACACCATCGAAGACCGCGAGTCCCGAAATCGGCGCCGCTGGGTTCGCGGGATGGGTGAGCCGGGGCGAGCCCAGTCGTTCCATCGCGTTTGGCGAAAGCGGTTCGACACTGCGCGTCGCTGGATTTCCTTTCCCGCACCAGCGGGCCTCGCCATTGGAACCGAAAACGCAAGCCTCGGTCCAGCCCACTGCATCGAAGAGCGTATAGTCGACTCGAGCAGCTTGCGAAGGACGAAGTGGCCCCTCCGTTGGCGCGTAGAGCGAGCGTCCTTCGGCCAACTGACGGCCCTCGTGTGCGTATTCGTCGACCAAGAAACGGAGAGCCTGTTCCACGTTCTTCAGATGAACGTTCAGATGCTCACGATCATGGTCTTCGACATGACGAAGCACGAAGACATACGTGATACCGTGGATGGTTGCCGCGATGACCACAATCGCAAGGAACGTGACCAGGAGAGCCTTGCGGGCGAGAGGGAGTTCGATCATGCGTCGTGGGCCACATCGAGCAACGTGGCTCGATGGAATTACGGCTCACGACGAAGAGCGCTGAATCCCTCCGCGGATTTCTCGACCACTCAGGTCATGGGACGAGGTGCGCTCGAAGGGGTCCGCTCATGGCGGAATCATGGGACTTTCACGTTTATCGACGTGGGGCGACGTGATCACCGTGGGCTCATGTGGTTCATCGAGCCTCAGGGCAGCATTCCGGAGGCTCGATACTGACATGGGCTGCAGCCCCGGGCGCGCCCGTTCCCGGGCTTGGGAACACGGCAACGCCACGTCGTCGGCCACGTCGAGACTCGTGGTGTGACCCATGCGCAAGAACACCGCTCGATGCGCCGATGGCGTACGCGAGCGGTGTTCGGCTGACTCACGTATCGAGGAGGCGCATCTGTCGATGACGGGGATGCGGCACGAACTCGATGGGGTAATCCCCAGACCAACATGCGTGGCAGAAGTTCTCCCGTCCCGTGGGATCGGGCGGCTCGGAGAGAACGGGGAGCGAATGCGTTGAGCCTCGGGGGCCGTTCTGGCGAGCTTGGCGAACCGCCCCGATCATTCCGTCGAGAGAGAGGTAAGCGAGGGTATCGCTCGTGATGTACTGATTGATCTCGTGATTGCTGTGGGACGACGCAATCAATTCCGAACGCGTCGGCGTATCGATGCCGTAATAACAGGGCCAAGCATTGGGCGGACTCGAGATTCGGAGGTGAACCTCCTTCGCGCCCGCTGCTCGCACCATTTTCACGATTTTGCGGCTCGTCGTGCCACGGACGATGCTGTCGTCGACGACGACGACGCGCTTGCCCGCGAGTACCGAGGCGATCGGTGCGAGCTTCAGCTTCACGCCGAAATGGCGGATGCTCTGCTGCGGCTCGATGAAGGTTCGTCCAACGTAATGGCTGCGGACGAGTCCGAGCTCGAAGGGGATTTTCGAGCGCTCGGAGAAACCAATCGTGGCTGGCACGCCAGAGTCCGGCACGGGGATAACGACGTCCGCTTCCACCGGATGTTCCTCGGCGAGGCGTCGACCGAGGTTCTTTCGGGCTTCGTAGACGCTCACTCCGTCGATGAGTGAGTCTGGGCGCGCGAAGTAGACGTATTCGAAGATGCAGGAGCGAGCCGAAGATTTCGTAAACGGTCGAGAGCTGCGAATGCCACGACGATCGATCACGAGCATCTCGCCGGGATCGATGTCTCGGACGAAGGTCGCGCCGATCAGCTCGAAGCAGCTCGATTCACTCGCCACGACGTGGCACGGCTTTTCGCCAGGCAGCACGCCGAGACAGAGCGGTCGAATGCCGTGTGGATCGCGAACGGCAATCAGGACTTGATCGGTCATGCAAAGGACCGAAAATGCGCCCTGTACTTGGCTGAGGGCGTCAGCGACGCGATCCTCGACGGCGCGTTGGGTGCTGATGGCGACCAGGTGGACAATCACCTCCGTATCGCTCATCGACTGGAAAATACTGCCGCGCTCTTCGAGTCGCTCGCGGAGTGCCTCGGCGTTCGTCAGGTTGCCGTTGTGGGCCACCGCGATGGAGCCGCGGGCATAGTCGACGGCGAGGGGCTGCGCATTGCGCAAGAAGGAACCTCCAGCCGTCGAGTAGCGAACATGCCCAATGGCTGTGTCGCCTTGGAGCTTCTTCAGTTGCTCGGTTGGGAAGACGTCGATGACGTGTCCCATTCCCCGGTGCAGGTAGATCTGCTCGCCATCGCTCGTCGCGATCCCGGCGCTCTCCTGTCCGCGGTGCTGCAAGGCATGCAGCCCCAGGTACGTCAGATTGGCTGCTTCAGGATGTCCGTAGATTCCAAATACTCCGCACATCGAGGGAAACCTCGCTCCTCTGGGGGTGAGGATCGGTCGGTTCCGAATCCTCGGCCGGCATTGGCGTGGGCGAATGATGACCTCGAGCGGGCAAAGACGCTCTTGGTTCTTGCGCCGGTTTGTGCGTCGCTCCAATCCCGCAAATCGCGCGCGCGGCCTACGGGCCTGGCGCCCGTCACCACGGAGCTCGAAACAAAAAAGAAACACGAAAACTCGTGCATTCGCGGGTTGGTTAGCCGAATCGGTCAAAAAGGGAACGGCCCGCCAAGGTTGACGGGCCGTTCTTGCTGTCGCGTTTCTCTCAGGAGGGAGGGAGCAGAATGAAGTCGCTCAGAAGTTGTGCACGAAGGTGATGCGGCCGACGGCGGCGGCATCGTCCACGCGGGTGGACTTCTTCGTGTCGTAACCGAGGAAGAGGCCCAAGGAATTGCCTGTGCCGTAGGCGAGCTCCACGTGGCCACCGACGGGGAAGCCATAGATGGTCTTCTTGTCCTCGATGTCGTAGGTGTACTCGAGCTGTGGACCGACACCGATCTTGTCGGTGACCTTGTAGAGGGCCCAGTTACGGGTGTGGATGTAGTCGTTGGGGCCCTTCTTGTCGAAGGCCGAGTAGAGCATCGTCCAGATCCACGACTCGAAGTAGAACTTGTCGAGACTCACGATCGTATAGAGCTGCGGACCGTTGAGCGCGACCGCCTTTTTCGCTGCCCAATCGAAGGCCACGCCGACCATCGGAGTGAGTGCGACAGGACCCAACGTCAGCGCGGGGCCGATGTCGAACTCGCCCCAGTAGGACTGGACTGCGCCGGTATCGCCCGCGGAAACATAGTTTTCCGCAATGTAGACATCCGTCGCGAGACCAATCTTATCCGTCAGGGGATAGGTGGCACCCGCCCAGAGCTGCAGCCCGAACATGTAGTCGTGGTCGAGGCGAAAGTAGCTCGGAATGGGAGTTTCTGCAGGCGCTTCGGCTGCCGGCGCAGCGGGCGCGGGGGCGGCAGCCGCTGCGGGGGGCGCGGCGTCCGTGGGCGTCGGTGCGGCCGCGACGGGTGCCGGTGCAACTTCGGCTGCGGCGGGCGGAGGAGGCGCTGCGGGGGCTGCGTCCTGCGCGGCGGCCAGACTCGGCATGGCCAGAGTGGCCAGGATAGCGACGTTCGTGGTGAGCGAGGCGAGGGTCATGCGCATGAATCAGTCTCCAAAAGGGTGTTTTGCGGTGGGGTCGTGTCGACCTGCATCGTTAGGGCAACTATCGCGACCGAGTGTTGCTGGGAGTTTTCGCACGAGTTTCGCCGTAACCCGCGCGCATTCTTTTGTCATTGACCCGCGGTGACGACGCTTGACGTGCGCACTCGGGACACCGTGGCTGCGTCGTGGATCCCGACGGCACTCGAGCGCGCAAAGGGTCCCTCGAGCGCCGCGGTGACGGCGCTCGACGGTCACGAAATATGGTTCGACGACGAGTCTCGGGCGTCGAGGGTCGCGGTGACGGCGCTCGACGGTCACGAAATATGGTTCGACGACGAGTCTCGGGCGTCGAGGGTCGCGGTGACGGCGCTCGACGGTTACGGAATATGGTTCGACGATTCCCCGGGCGATTCCTTCGGGGTGGGCAAACTCATCCAGGGGTCAACGTCGCTGTTGCGGTGCTGTCGCAGGCGAAACGGCAGGCGCCGTGCGCCCCTCGAGCATTTGGCGCAGCTCCTCCTGATCGTTTGAGTGCCCAAGTGCCTCCTCGAGGGTGATGAGCCGCCGGGAAAGCAGCGCATACAGGCTTTGATTCATCGTCTGCATGCCGTGCTTCACTTGGCCGATCTGCATCTGCGAATAGATCCGGTGGACCTTGTCTTCGCGGATCAGGTTTCTGATCGCCGGGTTGGGAACCAACACCTCCATGCAAAGGACGCGTCCGGGCGCGCCAGCGCGCGGCAACAAGAGTTGGCTGATGACACCCTCGAGGACGAAGGACAGCTGCGCCCGCACCTGCGGCTGCTGATGGGGAGGAAATACGTCGATGATGCGGTTGATGCTCTGAAGTGCCGAATTGGTGTGAAGCGTCGCAAACACCAAGTGTCCCGTCTCGGCAATCGTCAGCGCGGCCTCGATGGTCTCGAGATCTCGCATCTCGCCTACCAAAACCACGTCCGGATCCTGCCTTAGGACATACTTCAGCGCTTGTTTGAAGCTTCCCGTGTCCGTGCCGACCTCGCGCTGATTGATGATACAGCGCTTGTGAGGATGCAGATATTCGAATCGGATCCTCGATGGTCATGATGTGCTGACGCGTGTCCGTATTGATCTTGTCGATGATCGACGCGAGCGTCGTGCTCTTGCCAGAGCCAGTGGGACCTGTGACGAGGACGAGCCCGCGGGGTTTGAATGCGAGCTCAGCGGCAACGCTAGGTAGGCCGAGTTCCTCGAAGCTCAAGATCTTGAATGGGATCGTGCGAAAGGCGCCAGAGACTGCGCCCCGCTGCAGGAAAATGTTGGCTCGAAAGCGGGAGAGACTCTTCACGCCGAAGGAAAAATCCAGTTCCTTGTTCTTCTCGAACTGGATCTTCTGCTCTTCGGTCAGGACGGAGTAGCAAAGTTGTTTCGTTTCTACGGCGCCGAGAGGAGGGAGCTTCAGTGGAACGATTTCCCCGTCGATGCGCAGAAGTGGCGGTGAACCGGTGGTGATGTGCATGTCGCTTGCGCCCTTTTCGATCATGGCGCGAAGCAACTGATGAAGATTGACCTTGAGCCCTTCCGGGGAACTTTGGGACATGGATTGGGTTGCTCGCTCGCGGTTGGCTGACGCGTCAATCCGCCATGGTAACGCGTAACACTTCTTCGGGGGTGGTCACTCCTTCGATCACCTTTCGGATGCCGCTCATGCGCAAGGTGCTCATTCCGCCCTTGATTGCGGCGGCTTTGAGCTCTGCGCCCGACGCTCCACCCAAGACCAATTCCTTCAGGTCGTCGGTGAAACGCATGACCTCGTACAAGGCGATTCGGCCTTTGTAACCCGTACCATTGCAGGTCGCGCAACCCGCACCTTTCATGACCTTCGCCGTTTCGAGTTGCTCCTGAGAGAAGCCCATGTCTTTCAGCGTGTCTCGGTCGAAATCAACCGGCGCTTTGCAGTCGACGCAGACCTTGCGTGCCAGACGTTGTGCGAGGACGAGGTTGACACTCGCCGTGATGAGGAACGGCTCCACGCCCATGTTGAGGAGACGAGGAGATCGTTGCCGGGGCATCGTTAGTATGCAACGTCGAGAGCACCAAGTGTCCCGTGAGTGCCGCCTTGACGGCAATCTCCGCGGTCTCAAAATCGCGGATCTCGCCGACCATGATGATGTCGGGATCCTGGCGCAAGAAGGAACGCAGGGACATGGCGAAATTGAGCCCAATTTCGTCGTGCATCTGTACTTGATTGATCCCGGGTAGGTTGTACTCAACGGGGTCTTCGGCGGTGCTGATATTGACGTCGGGCTTGTTGAGCTCGCTCAACGCCGAATAAAGTGTCGTCGTCTTTCCCGAACCCGTCGGTCCCGTGACGAGCACCATTCCCCAGGGCTGACTGATGGCCCACTTGAAGTCGGTGAGCGGCTTGGGATCGAAACCGAGTTTCACCATGTCGAGCTGCAGGTTGCTCTTGTCGAGCAAGCGAAGCACGACTTCTCGCCCCACATCGTAGGTAACACGGAGACGCGAAAGTCCATCTCCCTGCCACGGCCAAGCTTCAACTTGATGCGTCCGTCCTGTGGCAGTCTCCGCTCGGCGATGTCGAGCTGACTCATGATCTTGAGGCGACTGACGAGGGCGTTCTTCAGCTTGAGTGGAGGTGTCATTTCCTCGAGCAAAACGCCGTCGACGCGATACCGCACCCGGAGCTTTCGTTCGTATGGCTCGACGTGGATATCGCTCGCGCCCTTGCGGATCGCGTTCAACAATAGGACGTTCACCAAGCGAACGACTGGGGCGTCTGCACTGGCCCGTTCGAGTTCGAGGGCGTTGATCTCCTCCTGATCGCCGGAGAAATCGATGTCCTCGTCTCCGATGTTGAACTCGGCCATCACCTCGTCGTAGTTGGGGCCGACGTTGTAATAGCGCTCGATGGCTTGGTGGATTGCCGTCTCGCTCGCCACCACCGGTTCCACGTTGTAACCAGTGAGGAACTTGATGTCGTCGATGGCGTGGAGATTCGTCGGATCTGCCATCGCGACGATGAGCGACGAACCAGAGCGCGAGACCGGTAGGATTTTGTGCTTCTCGCAGACCTCACGCGAGACCATCCGAATGACCTCGGCGTCGACGTCGTAGCTATCGAAATCGATGGCAGGTAGCCGATACTGGGAGCTTAGAAAGCTCGTGATGTCGTCGTCGGAGATGTATCCGAGCTTCGACAACGTGTATCCGAGGTTTTGCCCGGACTTGCGCTGCTCGTCTTGCGCCTGCCGCAGCTGCTGTAGGCTGATGAGCTTCTCTCGAACAAGCAGTTCCCCCAAACGATTAGAACTCGACATCAGTTCACCGACTCTTCTCGGACCTTTACGGCCGAGATAGATCCGAAACTATATCGGAATCGAGTCCAGCGCGTCGCTTTGGAACTTCGCCAGCGTGCATTCGGGGGCATTCAGCCGCTCGATGGTCCGGCTTTGTGGCCGCATTGGGGCCGTCGCTGTTCGAACCCTTGACGATCGGAGCCCCGCCTCCATACTGGGGATAATTGTCGCATCGGAAAACGCGACTTTATGGAGTCGAGCGCAATGGCGAGGACCTACAGCGATTCTTTTTGCAGACGTGAAGGAACGGGTACGAACGCTTCCCTTGGAGGCGCTCAAGGACCGAATTGCCACCGAGGGTCGCGCGCGGTCCTTCACGTTGGTCGACGTGCGCGAACGCGACGAGGTGAAGGCCGGTTTCATTCCTGGCGCGCTCAACCTCCCGAGGGGATTTCTCGAGATGCAGGCCGAGCAGCGATTGCCGGACAAGAACGCCGAGATCCTCGTCTATTGCGCCGGCGGCGTCCGGAGTGCTTTCGCCGCAAAAACCTTGATGGAGCTCGGATACACGAACGTAATCAGCCTCAATCCAGGGTTCGTGCGTTGGAAGGATCTTGGTTTTCCCGTCGAGACTCCGGTCGCACTCTCCGACACGCAACGCGATCGCTACTCCCGTCACCTGCTGCTGCCTGAGGTCGGTGAGCTGGGGCAGAAGAAACTTCTCGAGTCCAGGATCCTCTTGCTCGGTGCCGGTGGGCTTGGAGCGCCAGCGGCGCTCTACCTGGCTGCTGCAGGCGTTGGAACACTTGGACTCGTCGATGCAAACACCGTCGATGCATCCAACCTGCAGAGACAAATCCTACACGCGACGTCGCGCTTGGGGTTGCCCAAGGTCGAAAGCGGCAAGAAAGCGATTACCGATCTCAACCCCGACGTGAAGGTCGAGTTGTTCCAAGAGCGCGTTCGAAGCGACAACGTTGATCGGATTTTCGGACAGAAGTGGGACGTCATCATCGACGGCTGCGACAACTTTCCGACCCGATATTTGGTCAACGACGCGAGCTTGATGCACCGCATTCCCGTCGTACATGGATCGATTTTCCGCTTCGAAGGACAGGTCACGACCTTCGCTCCGCATTTGGGAGGACCCTGCTACCGGTGCTTGTACCCGGAGCCACCACCGCCGCATCTCGCGCCCTCGTGTGCGGAAGCGGGGGTCCTTGGCGTGTTGCCTGGGCTCGTCGGGACTCTTCAAGCGACCGAGGCAATCAAGTTGGTGTTGGGCATTGGCGACCCATTGGTGGGCCGCCTTCTGACCTATGATTCTCTGCGAATGACCTTCCGAACGTTGAAGCTTCGGCGCGATCCCACCTGTTCCGCTTGTGGCGAAAACCCGACGATCAAGGGCTACATCGACTACGAAGGGTTCTGCGCTGGGCCAGGCGCCGCCTGAGTATGTGACCATCGGGACGATGCCGCGGCGCTGCTCACATCGGCCCCGCTGCGTCGTCTGCGCTGCTGTCGGGGAACTCAGGTTCGAACCTGATTCGGCGTCCGGAGCGGGCCGAAGAATGGGATGCGGCTGAATGCGGGCCAACTTGGACCCTTCTGGTGCCGCGCTCGTTGCGCAAATCCCACTGGGTGACCGCCACGGACAGGACGAGTGCGACCGCGGCGAGTGTCAGTCCCGCCACGACATCGACCAGCCAATGCCAGCGCATGAACATCGTCGCAATCACGATGTTCACGGCGAAAAACGCCATGACGGGCCAGGTCAGACGGAATGGGAGCGTGGCGCGATGTCGAATCGGAAAATAGCGTGATGAACGTCGGCGCAGCGGTATGCAACGAAGGAAAGATGTCCTTTTGCGCCCCGCCGGTTGCGACGGTGCGGAGCACCAGAATCGACCCAGTGTCCGCTTGGAAGTGAGTTTTGGAAGAGGTGTGAAATGGCGCGGTAGGGGCCGAAACCGGGCACCAGTGTGTAGAGAACGTGTCCCACGCAAAACAGCGAGAGCATCCCGAAGGAGAACTCCCCGAGCAGCCGCTCGTTGCGCGCAAAGAGGAGGATTGGGATTGTGTGGACAGTGAGCACCAGGAAGTAGCAGAAATAGAAGAACGCGAACCACTCTGCGGTAAATCCGTTGATGTAGTTGTCCAAGACGAGACAGGGTTCGAAGCCGAACCAGCGCAGGTCGAAGGCAAAGAGCTGCTGATCGACGACCCTTGGATTGAGTAGCGGTAGATAGGCCGCGAAGAAGAAGTAGCTCGTCTGCACCGTCCCTTGCAGCGCCACGCGGTAACCGAGCGGCGCCCAGAACCCATCTTTGAACCAGCGTGCGCGAATGGGGAGAACGACGACGAGGAACGCAAGCAGCAAGCCGAGCATCCTCACCGCCGAGTGAGCATAACCGGACGTGCCATATTTCGGCAGAAGCGCGACGTTCAGGTACACGAGGTACGCGAGCACGAGCCAATCTTGTGGCGAAGTCTGACGCAACACCGTGTGGATCGTATCGCGAGGGTCCGTGTTCGTTGGTGTTGCCGTCAATGTCGGTAGCAAGGGCTGGTTCATGGTTTGCGAGCAGTGTTCTGGCGGACGTCAGCGTTCTCGAGTTCAGCGTTCTCGAGTTCAGCGTTCTCGAGTTCGAGAGACGGAGCGATACGTTTGGAGTCGCTAGGCGTGTCGAATGGCTTTGTCGACGCGACGCGCAGTCGAGGCTGGATGACGCCGTAGAGGAGTTCGCCATCGTCGGTGACGTGAGACGTCATACGATCGTCGGCGTTCAACGTTGCGAGCAATGCCTCCGTTTTCACGACGGGCAGACCCAACCAGCCAGCAATTTGCTCTGCCGTGGCTCCGGTGTGGGCTGCCCCAAGAGCGGCGAGGATTTGCTCGGAATACGCGGAGGACAACGCTGCTTCTCGCGTAGTTTCCGACCGATTTGCGGCGATTCGGCCGTAGAAAGCCACCATCCACGGCAGCAATGCCAAGGTGAGTGCGATGGCATACCCGAGTATTCCGGGTGACCAAACCCAGAGGAACAACAGCGTGAAAATCAGCGAACCCAGACCGACGGCCATCAGCGCGTAAGAGAGGATCGACAGCACGCGAGCCGTCGTCGATGCCGAGCCGGCGCGTTTCAGCGCGGCGACGCTCGACGGGGAAGCGAGTTGTGTCGTTGGTCCGCCCGGGAAACGCGGTTTGCCGCAAACGCTGCAGCGGTGAACCAACGTCGGATGGGGCAGCGTGCGCGCGATCGTTCGGCAATGCGGACAACGATTGCGCTCTCCGTGCGCAGCTCCGCAGCGGGTGCAAAGCCACGTTTCGGGGTGAATGGGACCTCGACAGACTCGACACGTTCCGTCGGGATTGGGATCATGGGCGAGCAGATTAGGGCGCATGCGTCGAGGGATCGGTGGTCGGAGAGAGGAGTCGGAACAAATCCTTTACCATGCGGAACGTCAGGCCCCAGACTTGCTTTTCGCCGACGGTCCAGGCGGGAAGGCGGGTGAGCCCCTGGGGCAGGGCGACGGAAATCCAAGAGTCTGCACGACCGTGGAACAAGGGTCCGAGCGGCGCCCAATGCGCCGCGACCACTTCGATGTTCGGCACAACGGGACTGAGACTTTCCATGTAGAACACAAACGGCGCAATGGCCATGTCGATTGCCCGTCCTCGAGCGGTGGCGCGCACGTCGTCGAGCTCTCCCAGGAGTTCTGCCTGGGTGGCCAAGTCGATTCCAACTTCTTCCAACGTTTCTCGGAGTGCCGTATCGAGATCCGACGCATCGCCGGGATCGCGGCGTCCGCCGGGCAACGCCATGTGCCCCGACCACGGATCTGCGGGGTGCTCGGCCCGCTGAATGAACATCAGATGCAGCTGATCCTCTGCTCGCCCCAAAATCATGGCCACGCTGGCCCGTTGGGCTGCGTGGGTTCGTCGAACGTCGCGATGCCGCAACCGATCGCGGACCGTCTCGATACTGAAGGGCTCAATCACCGAATCTACGATAGCGCACTCGGACGATTGGACGCAAAGGCTGGAAAAGTTGTGGCAACGACCTCGGCAAGGTAGGCGATCTTTCCCCATTTTCTGCTAGCCTGCCGGCGCCAACATGTCCCTCTCGTCGCGCACCACAGGTTTTGCTCTCGCGTCGCTGCTCACCTTGTTATCGGCGGACGCACTTTCGTTTCCCGGCTTCTTCGTCGGAAAGAACGACGCCAAGCGAGCGCTTACTACGAGCAGCTACGTCGTCATGAACCGAGGCGATCAGAGTGTCGTCTCCGTCGTGAGTGACTATCAGGGGCCATTCGAGCCCTTCGCGGTCGTTTTGGCGGTTCCCTCGGACGTGACGCTCGATCGCGTTTCGGCCATTCGCCGTGAGTTCGTCGATCGTATCGACCAGATTTCCGCGCCGCGTTTTCACGAGTTCTGGGAGATGGATCCGTGTGAGCCTGGCAAAGAATCCCAGGAATGGGAGCGCGATCTCCGCGTGCAGACGAGTGGCGACAATTTCCTCGGCGCGAACATGGACTTCGGACCGACGCGTAAGGTGCCGAAGGAGCTGCTGTTGAGCGTCAAGACGGAGCAGAAGTCCGGCGAATATACCTTCATGATGCCGAAGGAAGACCAATCCTTCGAGGACCTCGTCAAGGAGCGAGGCTGGGTGCTCTCGGGGCCGATGCAAGAGGCCATCAAGACCTACGGCGCGCAAGGCCTGAAGTTCGTGCTCGCCGAGGTCGATCCGAATCGCCTCGAGCTGATCGGCGGCGAGAAAGCGCAAATGTCGCCGATTCGGTTCTGGACCGATCAACGTTACGCGAAGCTTCCATCGAAGCTCGGACGAATTTCGTCGGTAGGTCCTCAAGAGCTCTTCGTCTTCGTTCTCGATCCCGAGCATCGCTATCAGACGACCAACTACGAGGTGGCCTACGCGCCGACGAACATCGAGGTCGATTTCGTCGTCAAGGAACGCATGGCCGAGTTCTTCGCCGGGCTCCACGACGCATGGCTCGCCAAGCATCCAAAGACCTTCTGGCTCGAGTATGCCTGGAAGGCGGACGAGTGTGGTCAACCCTGTCCGAACGATCCGATACTCATCAATGAACTCTTGACGCTCGGTGGCGACGTCTTCGAAAAGTCCGTTCCCAAGGAGGAACGCGAGCCAAAGGTTGCTCCCATGACCGACGAGGAGAAGCAGAAGCTCAAGGTCGAGCTCGAAGGTCTTCCCGTCGCGGATTGCGGCAAACGCAAGAAGATGGTCGAAGAGGAACGCAAAGCGTTGGTCGTTCGCAAGGCGTTGCTCGAACGACATCACTACGTGATTTCGCGTCTTCATCACCGCTACGCGGACGACGGGTTACCGAACGACGTCGAAATTGGCCAGGCGCAAGGCGGGCTCGAAGGCGGGATTCGGATCCCCAAGGGGCAGAACGGCGAGGTTTCTCGCGAAGTGAAGCCTGCAGAAGACTTCAAGTACCAGACCCGCTACATCAACTTCCATCCGTGGAAGGGAATGATGGCGTGCGAGCAACCCGCGCGGTACCGATGGGGCAAGCCGCCGCGCACGTACCGCGGATTGCGCAAGATTTGGGGTCGTCGAGGATCTCGCTCGAAAGAGTCGCACTCAGATCAAGGCGAAGGAGGTCATTCGCACGAGCATTCCTGCCTTGGGGCTCGCACGCGAAGAGGTGGCTCCCGTCGTCGACGCCGGAGCTGACGCCGGTCTCGAAACGGCGAAGAGCGGTAAGGGGTGTGGCTGTCGCGCTGCGGGCTCGGAATCGAAGAACCGCGCGGGCTGGCTTGGGCTTCTCTGTGCTGCCGTCATCGCTTCCGTACGCGGTCGGCGTGCTCGTCGAACGTGAGCTTCCGATGCCATGACACGCGAATACCGAATGGGTCGAAGGCGCCTCTCCAACGCTTTCGCCTTTCGGTTTCGTGTGTTTTGGGTCGTCGCAGTGACGGCTCCCTGCCACACGCCCAATGACGCACACTCGATGGGAGAGTCGCCGAATACGTCGAACGGCAGATCCGGCGTGAGGTCGAAAGGGGGTGATTCTCCCGCGGGTGACGCGTCTTCGTCGCGCTTTCGGCGCGACGCGTCTTCGTCACGCTTTCGGCGCGACGCGTCTTCGTCACGCTTTCGGCGCGACGCGTCTTCGTCACGCTTTCGGCGCGACGACGCCGACGTGTCTACGGCGCCAACGCCGTTGGAGAAGACGCCGATAGCCTCGTGGCTTCCTCGAAATGGCGACGAAACAGTTCGACCGCGACCTGCTTCGCCGTCACTCGCCATACCGGACCGTTGTCGAGCAACACGGCGACGACGAGCTCTGGCGAACGGCTCGGCGCGAACCCCGTAAACCAGCTGCTCGTTTCTTCGTCGTGACTCAGTGTGCCCGTTTTTCCCGCGACGCTGACTCGCGGCAATCGAGGGCGTCCTGCTTCGTCGAAGAATGCGTCGTGGGCCGTGCCATGGCGAATCACGGATTCCATCATCTCGCGAAGTCTCGTGGCCGTGGTCGGCTCGAGGACGCGTTCCACGTTCGATTCGTCGGCAGCGAGCCCTCGCGCAAATGGATCTTCGTCACAGTAGAGCCGCAAAGGTAGATCGCGGCCGCCTGTCGCAACGACGAAGCCGAGGTGAGCCGCACCGAAGGTCGAGAGTGTCGACCCCTTGAACCCTGTCGCCGTTCTCGCGAGTCCGAGCGGGGTAAAGGCTGGTTCGTATCGACCAAACTCGTACGGAATGGTGGCGGACCTGTCCTGGTTGAAGCCGAACCGATTGGCGAAGTTCGACAGGGTTTCCGTCGTCAGGTGTGCGGTGACGAGTCGGGCGTAAGCCGCGTTCCGACTGGTGGACAAAATCGAGTCGAACGTCTGGCAGCGGATGTTGCCGCGACGCGGTGTGCTGAGTTGCTCCGCCGAAATTCGATGCTCGCCACCTTCGCTGCAAACGCGATGGCTCGACGTCAGACCGGCTTCCTCGATGAGTGCCGCCGTGGTCACGAGCTTGAAGAGGCTGGCCGAGGGCGTTAGTGCGGACCAAAGCACGCTCTTTTGACGTGGCGTGTGTGGCGGATAATCCGCAGCCGCGAGCACGCGGCCATCGGTCACGCGCACCACGACGATGGCGCCCTGCCTGGGCTTGGCAGCTCGGAGTTGCGCCATCGCGAATTGTTGCGTAGTTCGGTCGAGGCCAAGGCAATGCGCCTGGCCCGTGACGTCGTGCATCCAAGCTCGAGCGTTGGACCAGCGTAGCGTGGTCGGATTCGAGCTCGTGCCCCGAGACTCCTTCGTCGAGTAGTCTGCCGGCCTCTTGCGGCTGGAGAGTGTTCTCCGCGCTTTCACTGGCCTTCCTCGGCGATGCACCAACGTCTGGTGTGGTGCCGAAACCGGCCAGTAACAGTGGCGCGAGGCCAAGACTGAGGCTGCGGCAGATACGCACGAACCGTCGCATAGCGAGTTACGTCATTGGGGCCAAGTTTCCGGTGAATAGCGTGAGTTGGGCCGGTCGGTAATCCACCGCTCCGTTCGCGGGGCTCCACGTCGCAGCAACCCGGAATGTCGGGGTGACCCACGCATATCCTTTGCCGTGTCGCTGCGAAGTCGTCCTCCGCGCCCCGAGCGTCGGGGCGGCGACGACCTTGGGTTCGACGAAGCCGTTTGCGGTGGGTCGACACGACTCCAATCAGGAATCCACCGAACCGAGCATCAGCTTCCGTCGGGGACCCGACCGAGTGCGCGTCCACCGTCGACGATGATTTGCTGTCCGGTGATGAAGTCGCTCTCGGTCAGGAACCGGACCGCTCGAGCGATGTCTTCGGGGCGACCGAAGCGCTGTAGCGGGATTCGCCGTCGCAAAATCTCGAGATCCCGTTCGGCCATGTCTTCCGGCGGCAAGACCGTACCGGGCGCGACGGCGTTGACCCGCACCTCGGGAGCGAGTTCGAGCGCAAGCGCACGCATGGCTTGGTGGAGCCCTGCCTTCGAAACCACGTAGGGCAGGTGGAAACGATAGGGCGACTCGACGCTCGAACAGGTAATGAAGACCACATTTCCCTTGCGCACCTTCAGCGCGCCGACTGCTTGCCGGACGAGGACGAGCGCCGAAGTCAGATTGACTTCGAGCATGCGATCCCAAGCGGCGTCGGTGATCTCCTCGATCGCGACGCGTTCGAAGATGGCGGCGCTCGGGATCAAAACATCGAGGTGCCCGAACGTTTCGATGACCCGCGTGACAAGGTGTCGAGCTTCGTCACGGCGTTCCAGATCGGCTGCGAAACACTCTGCAACGCGTCCGAATTCGCGCAGACGATTCTCGAAGTTCGAATGCTTGGGCTTCGCTCTTTCGAAAATGAATCGCTACGGCCATGCCCGCGTTTGCAAGTTCTTCCGCGATGGCCTTGCCCACGCGAGTGGCCGCGCCGGTGACCAATGCAACTCGGGTCTCCTTCGCGAACGAGCCGGGACTCGTCGGGCTTGCGTTTTCGTCCATCACAACGAAAAGGTCACCTTGCCCGCGTAGCTCCCAGGCGACGGAAATTCACTTTGCTTGACGATATCCACTAGGCAATCGATCGTAAGTTCCCCGTTGGGGTCACTCGAATTGACGCTTGCCGTGATGACCTTGCCCGACGTGTCGACGTAGGCCGTGATTTGGTACGGCGTGGGACTGCCGACCTGGCATTGTTCCGCGGTTTTCTGCTTGAGTTTACCACGCAGACGCGACACCTGACCTGCATCCATCGAGACCGCCTCTCGAACGTCAGGGTCGAGCGGTTCGAAGCTCGCTGCAGTGTAGTGCGCATGGGCGACTTTGCCACCCACGGGTTTGGGCCAGCTCATGCCGAAAAGGACCTGCTGCATGCACTTTTCGGCATCACGATCCCCGAGATCCGATTCTTCCACGGTTACGGATTTGGCCTTCCCGTTCATGCCGATGATGACGAAGAACTTGACCGTTCCAGCGAGTAGCTCGACCTGCTGGGCTCGTTTCTTGAAGCATCGCTCGAAGCCCGGCTCGGCACGTTGAAAGACCTTTGCGGTTTCGTCTTCGTTCAATCCACCGATCTCCGCACTCACGGAAACGTCCGAGGGCTTTTCCGCAGTGGTGGGTTTCGAGGAGCGCGGTGACGTTTGCGCCGTATTTCGCGGACCACCACAACCGACACCGAGAGCCAAGGACAGAATGGCGAGAGGGACGATGCGAGACGAGGAGCTGCCGAACATGGAGCGAAACTGTTACCTCGATAGCGTCTGCGGAACAACCCCGAGCGTCGCATGCGCCGTGCGATAAATCCCTTCGTCTTGAAAAAATCCAAGCGGCGCGGGTAGGTCGGCGCGGCGTTCTTACGCGCGAATTCATGCTCGGGTCGGTAACCAGCAAAGCTTTCGAGGGTGAGCAAGAGTGCGAAGCGCTTCGACGAGGCCGGCTTTGGGTTCTACGGCAACGGCCAGGCGCGCGGCCCGCAACAGATCGAGGTCGAAGGGGCTGTCACCAAAGGCTGCGAGTAAATCGCGTCCTCGTGCGCGCTTGGCGAGTTCGTTCGGTTTGCCCTCACGGTAGGGGATTGGCGCTGCTAGGCGAGCTTCGATCCTGCCATCGGACGCCGTTGCCGAGGACGACGCGACGATGTGCGTTTCGTCGAAGCCGAAGTAGCGGGCCGCCACGACGACGATCGGGGCGGGGGATGCCGTGACCAGGAAGCATTCATGTCCAGCGCTGCGCGCCCAGGAGAGAACCTCGTCGAACGAGTGACGTAGACGCGATTCGATGCGTTTCGCGGCGAGGACTCGAGCTGAAAACGCCGTCACGTCCGCTTCACGATGCCCAGAGTAACAGTAGGTCATCACCTCGAAGAGCAGTCGCTCCGGAACAATTCCGGCAAGATGCCCCTCGTGGAGTCGAACACCGAGCTCGCCGAGCGTTCCGTGGAGCGGCAATCCGCACGACGTCAGCGCGGCGACGACGGCTTCTCGTGCATCGTTGCGGAGAAAGTCGCTTCGGCATGCCTCGAAGAACACATCGTCCGAGACGTCTCCCGACCACAACGTCCCGTCGCCGTCGAAGGCCAAGATGCTCGGCGACTCGTTACTTCGTCGTGCGTACTCGTCGCCGGAAGCGGCTGCGAGGTGGCCAAGGAGTTCTCGCGTCGAGACGGTGGGAAGGGATGGGCGACCCGGGGGCATGGCAGAGATCTCGGTTCCGAGCGCACGGAGCGAGTGGCGCGTGTCGGAGGCTCGCATTCTAACCCCGGATCGGCTATTCGATGAACCACCGAACATGGCCCTCGACCGAATTCGATTTCTCGAAACCTTGGGTCGTCTCGTCGCTTTGGGCGAGCGTCTCCAAAACTCCGTGGACGCGGGCAAGGTGCCGAAAGAGAGCCTCGCGGCTCAGGTGGTGATCGATCGATTGGCACCCGCTGTTGCGCGCGGGGCACTCCGCGTCGAGCAGATTTGTGCCCCAGAGACTCCGGACCGACCGAATCTCGTCGTGACACTACCGGGCCAGAGTACGGAGACCCTCGGATTCATCGGGGCCCATTTCGACGTGGTTCCGGCTGACCGTGTCGCCGAGGGGTGGACGACACCGCCTTTCGAGTTGGTGGTCGAACCCGATGGTACGTTGCGGGGCCGTGGAGTCACTGATTGCCTCGGTCATGTCGCGTTGCTCACCGAGCTGCTCTGCGATCTGGTAGCCGAGGGCGTGACTCCGAGTCGCACCCTCGTGGTTGTCCTCATTTCGAATGAGGAGGAGTCGAGCGTGCCTGGGATCGGCCTCGATTACGTCGCGGCCCAAGGGGGGCTCGATGGTCTTGCAGGGGGCCCGGTGATCTGGCTCGACAGCGCAGACTTCGGTCCGACTCTGGGCACGGGCGGGATTGCGGCATGGGAACTCGTTGCTACGGGCGTTCCTGGGCATTCGGGAATGCCGCACAATTGCGTCAACGCGCTCGAACTTGCGATGGTGGCAGCCTTGGAGCTTTCGAAGTGGTTTTCGAACTCTTATCCGCCGCACCCGGACGAAGCTCGATGGAATTACGCGTCGAGTTCGTCGCTCAAGTCCACCGTGATTGACGTCGACAACCAGAAAGTCACCAAGATCCCTGGGCGAGCGATGGTGCGGGGCGATATCAGAATGACTCCGTTCTACGACATCGATGAGGCGGTAGAACGTGCCCGCTCCTTCGTCGAATCCCTCGACGTGCGAATCCAAAACGCCGCACCCGGAGATCCGTTGTCACGCTTCCGTACTGTTTCGGGCGAAGTGGGGCATCTTCGCTTCATGCCAAAGGAGCAGCGCACGCGCGGGGTTGCCTGCGCGCTGTCTTCCCCTGCACAGCGAGCGCTTTCGGCAGCGATTTCCGAAATTGCCGGCAAGGAGCGTCTGCGTCCTTACAGCATGACTGGCTCGCTGCCACTCGTCAGCGATCTCGCTGCACGTGGTATCGACGTTCAAATCACCGGGTTCGGGAGAGGCATTGGTTACCACGCGCCAAACGAGTCGGCTCATTTGACCGATTTCGAAGCTGGCTATGGCATTTTGCGGCGCCTTGCCGAAGTGCTCTAGAACGCGTTCGGTAAAGACTCATCCTTCCTCGATCGCGGCTGGGGAGCCATGTTCGATTCAAGTCCCCGTGGGACCCCCACCGTTTGCTGCTTTGGGCCCGAGCGGAGGGGGTCTAGGTGGCACGGGTGCGGTCTCTTGTGATGCTGGGTGCTGATCGAGTTTCGGCAGCGGCGGGACGATTCTCGGCGGGCTCCATTCGCCCCAACCGACGTGCACACCGAGTCCGAGGAATTGCAGACCGCTGCTCGACTCGAATGGCCGGTTTCCGTCAGCCATGATGTCTTTCGTCCCATCGAATATTCCGACGAACGAGACTCCCCAGAGAGAATGCTTGTAGTTGAGCTCCACGCCCAACTCGAGCATCGCGAACGGATTGACGCCAGCCCCATCGACGGCCAATCGGCGATAGTTTTGTGCGACGACACCCGCGCCAACGACGGAGTATAGCCGTGAACCTTCGCCTTGGCTGAATACGCGCATCGCTGCGCCGATGCGTCGCGTGTCGAGGTGATAAGCCGTTTCTCGCGATTCCTCGCAGGAGTCTCCGGCTCGACGAGTGCATCGTCCTTGGACGACGAACGTTCCGGAGGCAAATAGCGCTTCCGCAGCGAGTCGCGTCGAGAAGCGGTAACCTGCGCGTAGCCCCAAGTCGAAACCGAGATCGTAGTCCGAGTCAGCGCGGAAATCGGGTGGATGTCCGCGCACTGCCAGTACCGAACTCGTCGCGTGGCCGTACCAACCCGTCAGCGTTCGTCGTGCCGCCGCGGGATCGGTTCGCTTCGCATCGGCGGTTTGCGTTTCCGTCGGTTCGCCCAGTGCTCCGACGATCCGCAGCTTCTGTCCAACCACCACGTCGATCTGTTCTTCGTAAGGTTCGAAGCCTTCACGATAGATCTGAACGAAATGAGTGCCCGGGGACAATCGTCCCGTGAAAGAGGCGAACGCCACCGGGCGTCCGTCGACGGCAATCGCCGTTTGTGCGTCGGGGGCGATGATCTCGACCACTCCAGTCGTCTCGACCAATGTCAATGCGACGGATTCGACATGACCACCGGAAACCCGAAACGCGCGCACGAGGGGAGCGAATCCATCCGCTTCAGCGACGATGCGATGTTCTCCGACGTCGAGCGACAGCGGTTGGGCGAGTTCGGCGGGGTTCAGCGTACGCCCGTCCAAGCTGACGGTCGCCGAGGATGGGGAGACTGTCAGGCGCACGCTGCCGACGAGAGACGCAAGCTCGGCGACGGCTTCTCGAACCGTCGCGCGTTCCTTTGGCGTGAGTTCGTTTCCGTGAGTGGCCAGCAGTCGGAGGAGCGTCTCTTTGGCTTCCGAATAGCGGTAGAGTTGCTTCTGGCAAAGCGCCACGTTCTGCAGTGCCGAAGCGGAGGGAAAGCGAGCGTACGCCGCTTCGAATTCTGCGAGGGCTCCGTCGTAGTTTCGATCCTCGTAGAGTCGGATCCCGCTTTCGAAGTGTCGGCGACTGATTGCCTTTGCCTCGTCGATGTCGGCCTCTCGCGCGAGTCGCTCCGCTGAGCTCACGGCAGAACTCGACTGCTCCACTTCCGGAGTTGCCGAAGTACGATACTCGTTGGTCGAGGTAGGTGATGTCGTTGCACTCGTATTCTGTGCCGAAGTCTCGGCTGCGCCGTCGAGAACGATGCTCAGGATCGCGGCTCCGATTGCCAGGTGTACTCTCGTTCGTCCGAATCGGCTCGGATAACGCTTGTGCGAGTGTCCGTATTGCACGCAACGACGCCCTGCTATTGCGTGCGGATCCGTATGTTTCTCGCCGCGAGAGAAACGTCGAGGTGTCACATGGCTCATGGCATCGTCCGTCGCAATTTGAGACCTCCGACGACACCGACCGAAGGGCTCGAGCCACCCGCCGAGTTGGTGCGGACCGTTCCGTTGTGAGGACCGGGGCGGACGGCAGGGGCCATCGTCGTCGAGGTCGTTGTCGGGAACGTCCTCGCGTCGTTGGTCGACGCCAGGGGCGCTTCGGTTGCGAGCGAAGACGCCGGAAGTTCGCGACTCGACGCGTGCGCCAAGGGTGTCGTCAGCACTCCGTTTCGACTCGACGCGGTTCGGGCAATCCGAACTTCTTCGGCTGATGGGTTCGACGGATGACGGGGGCGAGCCGTCCAGAGAACGAATGGCAGTCCCACGAGCACCGAGCCGATGAGCCAGCGCATGACGAGTGCCGATCGGGGCCTGGGCAGAAACGGACGGACGTAAGATGGCATCGACGGGCCACTCGGTACTTCGACGTTGGGTTCCGCTGTGGCATCGGCTGCAACGGGTTGCAGGTCCTGTCGGATTCTGGTTCTTCCCCGTCTCTAGTCGCGCTGCGGCAGTCGTCGGATCCGCGAAAGTTGCGGGTGCAGCGGTCGTGTCGGTGAACGGCGGTGATGCAGCCGTCGTGTCGGCGAAGGCAGCGTCGCTGAGGCGCTTTGCACGCTCGAAGTCCCGTTCGTCGGGCAATTGGCGCGGCGTACCGCGGGTGCCAATCTGAAAACCCGGATCGCTCGCCCGTTCCAGCCCCGCGCTCGGATGGGCACCCTTCAAGGTGTCGAGGAATGCCGCTGCGCTTTCGAAGCGCTGATCCCGATCCCTCGAGAGCGCGATCCGAACCACCTCAGCGAGTCGTGGCTCGATTAGCGGGTTCGCCAGGCGAACATCTTCCACGTCACGCGAGCAGATTTCGACCAAGGTCGCTTCGTAAGTTTTCCCGGCGTGTGGCGTATGGCCGACGAGCATTTCGTAAAGGACGATCCCCAAACCGAAAAGATTGGAGCGCACGTCGAGCGGTGGTTCTCCAAGCACTTGCTCCGGTGAGAGATAGGCAGCCGTGCCCACGATGGCTTCGGTTCGCGTCAGTGGACTTGCGTCACTTGAATCGAGTCCCTTGGAAATACCGAAATCGAGAAGTTTGACGAAGGGTCGTTCGTGGTCGTAGTCGCAAAGGAACACATTCTCGGGCTTGAGATCTCGGTGCAGAACATGGGCCTGATGGATTCGATGTAGTCCTTTCAGGATCTGCGCGGCTATGGCGACCGCAGTCGACGGCTCGAGGCGCCCTTCCTCGTCCAAGTAAGCTCGCAAGCTCCGGCCCTCGAGCAGTTCCATCACGATGAAGGGGTTATCGTCTTCCGCCTTACCCCAATCGAATACTTGCACCACGAAGGGGCTGTTCACGCGACTGGCGGCGATCGCTTCCCGCCGAAATCGTTCGAACGCGAGCGCTTCCGTCGCAAGTCGGCGTTCCAATCGCTTGATGGCAACGGGCTTGCCGAGTTCCAGGTGAATGCCGCGATACACCACCCCCATTCCCCCCTGGCCAATGCGCTCTTCCACGCGATAGCGGTTGGCCAGGATCTGGCCGAGCCAGCGGTCGCGTTCGTCAGGATCTGGAGAATCGTCTCGGTCGCGCGTGCTCACGACATACCCCGAGTCAGGCTATCACGGCTGAGTCCAGATCCGAGCAGGTGTCGGCGCCTTGACGCGGCCGAAGGCGCGGGCGATGACCTGACGCGGCTGAAGGCGCGGGCGATGACCTGACGCGGCCGAAGGCGCGGGCGATGACCTGACGCGGCCGAAGGCGCGGGCGATGACCTGACGCGGCCGAAGGCGGGCACGGGCGGACACAGCGCAGTTCCGGATTTCCTGCATGCGCGGGGCTTGCCGACGAGTGTTGCTGCAATCGCCGCCAGGTTTCTGCCATCGACGGATCCCAGACGCATCGAGAGCGCCTTCCCTCGCGCGTATCGCGCCGCCCCTGGCCGTCCGAATAGGTAGTCCGCAGAGAATCCTAGGTGATCCGTCCGGGGCGCCCCGATCCGTTCAGGTCCATCCAGGTCGGTCTGGGTTCGACGTGACGCACGTCCGGGCTTGGACCTCTCGCTCGGGAAACGACGAAACCCCGCAAGTGGCCACGATGAGTGACCCGCCTTGCAGGGTGTCGTTCAAGCCCCGAGGGGACGTGAAGTGAAATTAGCGAGCGCCGAGCTTGTTCAGCTGGGACTGAATGCGCGAGGTCGTGCGAGACGCCGCGCGATTGCTGACCACGCCCTTCGACGCGGCTCGCGCCAAAAGAACGCTGGCCTTGGCAACGGCTTCGGCTGCTGCCTTGGAATCACCGGCACCCATGGCAACGCGCGCCTTCTTGACTGCAGTGCGCACCGTGCTGGTGATGCTGTTGTTTCGGGCGGTGCGGGTGATGCGCTGCCGATTTCGCTTGTCCGCGGAGGGATGATTAGCCATCGATTAGTCCCTAGATTTGTAAATTACGCCTTCTTGGCGTCCGCTGCTTCAGGGTTGTACCCTTCCGGGTGAACCGGGAATTTCGGAGTACCAAGGCGAGCTCGAACCTTCGAGTTGGTCTTGCCCTGGGTCTTCTTGCGGATGCGTCGTCGGCGGTCAGTCTGGCAGGTTAGCGAAACCATGTTCGGATCCTCGAACTTGGGCCAAGCCGGCCCGCTTGCGAGGCGCGGAATATGAAAGACGTTCACCGGCTTGTCAACGTCCGTTTATGTAAAAAGTCGGTCTCCTGTTCGATTTTCGTCGATTTTCTTGACCGAGGCGCGCTCACCGGTCTGCTTTCGGGGCCGACTTGGGCATGGTCAGCCGCGGGCGAAGGGTCGACCGTCTCGCCGTTCATTGGCCGTCGCCCCGAGTCGGCTCATGCCGCGTGGCACCTTCGCTGCGTGCCTCGCGCGGCGGCATGGTCGCGATGCAGAGGTGGTCACGCGTCGACGTGTTCACGCAGAAGACACCGGGATCGGGCGAGCTCACGAGCTGACGGCAAGGCGAGTTCGACCAAGACTCGGCGCGCGGCAATCGGACGCGGAGCAAGTCAGCTGGTCGTGGTGATTTGGGGATGGAATCCTTGCTCCGCGCACGTGGGTCATGGGAGGGAGAGGGGATAATTGACGTCGAATCGAGCGCGAGCAAAAGGATCGACCTTTGCGCCTGCAAAGGCAGAGGAAATGCACTTTCGCTCGGTGGCGGTCAGCGAAGGATCCGCGACGGCGACCTGCTGCACCTCGCCGGAGCTCCGGAACGTGATTGCGACCATCACGCGTTTTCCGCCAGTGCTCACGCAGGCACGAGCGGCACTGGTTCGACTCGAAAGTGCGGCGCTTACGGCTCCCGTCGAGGGATGATCCGGCAATGAGGTCGGTCCCGCTGCCGGTTCAAGGGCTGGTTCGGCCGCAGCAGCGGGCGCGCGCGATGCCGCGCTCCCTTTCATTGCTTTGGGCATAGCCCCGCCGCCGACGACGACCTTCGACGCACTCGCTCGTGCCATTGCGGCAACAGCTTCCTGCGTGGTTTCTCCTGCAGGAGCGGTCGCCTGTGTCGCGTCGGTGGCTGCGCTTTCGGTGGTCGCTTTGGCCAAAGCTGGGCTCGTTGGCGAAATGCCTGGTCCGGCCTGGGCAGGGGAGGGTTGTTGGTGCGCCGTGGTGACGTTCTTGTCCGCAGCAACGACTTTCGTCGCTTCGGAGCCGATTGGCGGTGACGCAGGGCGAAGTGCGAGCACCAGTGCGGCTGCGGCTGCCAGCGTTCCTGCGCCGCCCCAAACCAAAAATGAAGGACGTTTCCGCGTTCGCGCTGTGTCGATTGTCGCCGCGGTTGAAATTCCGTGATGCGGTTGCGTTGCCGTGGGCAGCTGCGCGTGTTCGCCGGATTTCAGCGGTGCTCGCAAGGGATCGAAATCTTCGCTGTCGTTCGCAAAAAGATCCTCGAATCCGTTGCGATGTTCCGTTTCTGCGACTTCGTCTCTGCGTTCGTCTGCAGCAACGGGAAGGGGCGTGCGAAGCACGTCATCGATGTCGAAGCGTGCCGCCGTCGCTGCGCCGTCGTCGACTCTACCGCTTCGCTCACCGTCGATGCGCTCGAGCGTCGTTCGCAGCATTCGCTCCCAATGACTATCGCTGACGCTCGATGTCGTCACCGCGCGTGGTGGCGGTTCGGGAACGGACGCCGGAAGGCGAGCCAGCAGATCATCCAATCGTTGGCGCGCTTGGGTCATGATTCCTCCTCAATCTCGACGCCGGCGGTTTCGAGATGTTGCTTCAGCTTCCTTCGTGCTTCGTGCACGCGCCACGCGACGGTGCCTTCGGGGCAACCGAGGATCTTTGCTGCGTCGCCGTGGCTGAGCCCATCGACGCAGACCAAGAATCAGGGTCGTTTTCAGGGTTTCGCTCAGCGTATCCATGGCCTCGCTCAGCTTTCCGAAGATCTCCCGATCGGCACTGTCACCTGCAGGATCGGCATAGCCCGGACGATGTTCGACCAACTCGGACTCGATGCGCGGATCGTCGTCTGCGGTGGCGTGCTTTCTGACTCGTCGCGAGCGCAGCAGATTGAGCGATAGATTGATCGCGATGCGATAAATCCACGTAAATGGTTCACTGCGGCCATCGAAGCGCGACAGGGCGCGAAAGGCGCGAACGAACGTTTCTTGCGCAACGTCCTCCGCGTCACTCGGATTCTTGAGCATGTGGGCCGCCAGGCGGTATATCCGTTGCTGGTAACGTCCCACGAGCACGCCGTATGCGGCGATGTCACCCCCGCGCGCAGCGTCGACCAGTTCGCGATCGCTCTGGGCGGGTTCGTTGGTTCGGGCCAAAAGGGGCCGAGGCATGGCCCACATTCTTGCTCAAGTTGCTTCATGGGACACGCATCGGACCGCTCGCGCCCACAAAACCTTTGGCACCGGGCAAATTGTCCGGCAAAAGCCCAGCGCCGAAATGAAACTCGGGCCCCGATTCCGTCGTCCTCGACGCAATCGGAGCCCAAGTGGCACCGCATGGCCCGTTGGCCTGCAATCTAGGTCAGTTTCCCGACAGCTTGTTGCGGAACAGATCACCCAGGGTGCCAAAGCCGCCCTGAGCATTCAGCTTCTGTCGGTACTCCCGCGTGGCGCGACGCTCCTCGTCTTCGGCGAGTTCACGAATGCTGAGACGCGGTTCGCCACGCTTCGGATCGACGTCGATCACCTTCGCGTCGATGACAGCGTTGAGCTTGAAGGACTTGCGCAACTCCGTGCCTCGCGGCGTGCCCGTTTGCCCTGCAGGGATGAAGCCGCGCGCGCCGCGACCGGTTGCGCCGAGGACGCGAACGACCAAGCCGGAATTCTCGATCTTGACGATCTCGACCTTTACCTGCTGGTTGCGCGCGATACGCTGCGCGGTTTCTTCGGCTTGCGCGCCCGTCAGTGCCGGGTGGAGTGCAATCTTGCGATTGCGAGCGTCGAAGTGCGCGACAACCACGTCGAGTTGTTGCCCAACCTCGAGCTTCTCTTTCGGATGCTCCACGCGATCGAACGCCAGATCGGCAACGTGCAATAGCCCGTCGATGCCGTTCTCGAGCTCGATGAACGCGCCGAAGTCCTCGAGACGCGTGACCTTGCCTTGGTGCCGCGTTCCGGGGGCATAACGCTCCCGGGCCACTGCCCAAGGATCATCGACGAGAGCCTTGCGGCTGAGCCAGATCTTGCCCTTCTCGTCGATCTTGATGATCTTGACCTGGAGCTTCTCGCCGGGGCGGAACAGATCCGCCGGGCGTGCGCGAGGATCGTGGCTGGCTTCGGAGATGTGCACCAAGCCTTCGAGGTTCTCCGCTGCGGGCATCGCGACGAATGCGCCCCACTCGACGACCGTACGTACCACGCCGTCCATGACCTGGCCTTCGGTGAGCAGCGTCAGGGCTTGCTTGCGTCGCTCGTGGGCTTCGGCTTCGAGCATCGGACGGCGCGTGACCACGACGTCACGGCCATGCTTCTCGTATTGAATGACCTTGAAGTCGAGGCGTTGACCAACGAGGTTCGTGAAATTCGCGTTGGCTGGATGCAGATCCATGCCCGACGCGGGGGCAAACGCGCGAAGACCGTCGATGTCGACCTCGACGCCACCCTTGATGACGCCAGTGACGAGCCCCTTGATCAGGGTGCCCTCTTGATGAGCCTTCTCGACGACGGGTTTGGCTTCCTCTTCGCGAAGCGGCTTGCGTGTGAGCACCACGAGACCGCCACGGGCGCCGTCGTTGTGCACGTGGGCGACGAAGCGATCCCCGATGCTGGGAACGAGATCGTCTTCGGCCATTTCACCGCGATCGAAGACCGCGAGGGCTTTTCCAGAGAGGTCGATCATCACGGCGTGATCGAGCACTGCCGTGACTTTACCGTACACTTCCTCACCGACACGGAACGGTGTCCGATCCGAGGCGCGGGCTTGTGCACCTGCCGCTTTGGGAGCGTTTGGATCCGTCGTTCCGTCGGCAGCGGCCGCTGCCGGCTTCTTCTTCTTTCGGCGACGCTTCTTCTTCTTGGTCGCCGCTGCCGCAGCTTCGCCCTCCTCGGATTCGGCGTCACCCGACTCGTCTTCGCCGGATCCTTCCTCGGAGCTGGCATCCTCGGCGTTGACTTCGCCGTGTTGCTCGCTCGCGGCAGCCGGATTCTCGGCGGCTCCAGCCGTGTCCAGTGGTGTGGACGCGGACGCGGATGCTCCGGAGTTGGCGGTGGGATCGGTATTGGGTGTGGGCTCGACGGTTTGAGCGTCGGGCATTGGGGTGTTTTCGTCAGGGACCATGGCGACCGGGGGTTCGGCTATATCGCGCCTTGGGCAAGCTGCCAATCGAGACGTGAGGGGGGAAGGTAAAGAAAGTGCTCATCGCGCGAGGGGCAGATGGCGGTTTTTTCCACCGGTTCTGTCAATCAATAGCGCTTCGGTACCGGATGCATTTTCCTCTGCGATTCTTTGACCCAGGCGCTCGGCTACCTCGAAGAACGCGACTGCACCCGCCGAATCCGGCTTGGACTTGACAACCGGTAGGCCAGCGTCGCTGGCCTGCTGGACCTCAGGGACGAGGGGGAGTTGGCCGATGAGTGGTGCTCCAGCTTGTTCTGCGACATGTGCTCCGCCGCCCTTGCCGAAGAGTTCGTGTCTTGTCGAGCAGCTCGAGCAAACGAAGTAACTCTGGTTCTCGACAATCCCCAAGATTGGGATCCCCACCTTTTGGTTCATTGCCACGGCTTTGTAGACGTCTTGCAGAGCCATTTCCTGCGGCGTCGTCACGACGACGGCTCCGTTGCTCTGAACACGTTGGGACAAGGTGAGGGCGATGTCGCCGGTTCCCGGCGGCATGTCGAGGAACAAGTAATCGAGATCGCCCCAAGCCACGTCCTTGAGGAACTGCATCAGGGCTCCGTGGAGCATTGGACCACGCCAAATGACGGCGCTTTTGTCGTCTTCGAGGAGGAACCCGATGCTCATCAGCTTCACGCCGTGTTTCTCGACGGGCATGATCTTCTGGCCATCGCTCATCGGTTGTGAGCGGATCCCGAACAGCGTAGGTACGCTCGGACCGTAAATGTCGGCGTCGAGCAACCCCACCTTGGCTCCCATTGCGGCCATCGCACAGGCCAGATTCGCGCAAACCGTGCTTTTGCCCACGCCGCCCTTGCCGCTCATGACGAGCACGACGTTTTTGACTTGGGGAACCGGATCGTCGTCACCGATGACTCGGCTCGAGATCGTGAGCGCCTCCTCGAACCTTCGCAGATTGAGTCCTTCGTCGGCCAAAGCGCGGGTGACGGCGGCTCGCAGTGCGCCCCAATCGAGCCGTCGCGGGCGAGCGTGTCGTAGGGCGACGTCCACGTCTCGATCGCCGTCGAGGTGCAGCTCGATCTCCAACGGATCGTCCTCGGAATTGGCTTGGAGTCGCTGAACGGTTGCAGAAACCAGCTCGTTTAGTGCGTCGGCGCTCTTGGGCATACGAGGCGTTCCCTAGGGCGCGGCCGAGTGCGTGTCAAACGACTAATCACCGATCGGGGGGCGTCCTCCCGAGCGGAAACGTGCACGTCGATTCAGAGCCAGCCGCAGATCAGCGCTGCGAGCAATCCGGCGGCAAAGCCCAGCACGACGGCGAGGACTTGAAATCCGACGCGCGACCGCTTCGGTGTTGAAATTACGACGGGAGGCGCCACCTTCGGGAGGGTTACGGTTTCCGGGATGGCCGACTCGTCGGGGGCCGCCACGGCATCGAAGACGCGCAGGCTTCCGTCGACTCGATCGATCCTGAGTCGAGGGGTTGGAGGTGCGCGAGGGATGAGCGGGCGCTCCAAGAAACTCGGGTCGAGGTGGTGATAGACGGGACCCCGGCTCCAAACCTCTTTGCGGCGCTCCACCTTCTTCAGCTCCCCGGGCACGGTCAGGGGGACACGATTCGTGGGCACGTGGGGCGCCGGGGCATCCGTTTGGAGGAACTTGGCGGCAGACGCCGTGGGCATGCAAAGGCATTGAAACGGCCGCGCAAACCGCGTCGATAAGGCGGCGCGGGGAGCCCATGCGTGCCGCGAGCTCCGTCGAGCGCCGTGGAGTTGCAGAATTTGTAGCTACCGCAGAATTGGGTTGTCGGTGCGTCGTGCAAACGCCGTTGCTCGGGTGCCAAGACGCCGCCTGCTGCACCCTTTCGTCACGTCGACGCTCGACGTGACGAAAGGGTGCACGTTGTGTCGACGCGCGCTGGTCGACCTTGGCATCCCTTCGCGTCGACGCGCGCTGGTCGACCTTGGCATCCCTTCGCGTCGATGCACGCTGGTCGACCTTGGCATCCCTTCGCGTCGATGCACGATGCGCGACCAGGGCGAGCGTCAATTCGCCTAGAGGTTCGCATCGCGCGCCAATGGCGTAATTACGAGGGACGAATCAATTCGCAGATTTCATCTGCTCCAGGGCTGCTCGCTCGGTTACCTTTTTACCGTCGATACGATACGTAGGCGTCTCCTGGACGTGGGCGTCTCTTGCAGCTCGGTATTCGGCTTGGGCTGCCGTAAAGGTGTCGGGACTCGCGAAACACGTTGCCATTTGATTCCGATTCGAGGCCGATTTCTTGGGACGCCGACTCGAGATCGATTTTACCTTTTTCCGAGTGGGCGAAGAGCCATCGATCCATCTGCCAGAACTTGCCTTGTCGATCTGCGCACAGAGCCGCTCTGAGGGTTGCGCATGACGTCGGCGAAGTCACTTTGCACGCCATTCGTGGATCGTGCCGTCGAATCACCCGGACGTGGCTTCTTCGCTTCGCGAGCAGGGAAAGCGTCCGCTGGGACGCAGCTCGGCAATGCGGACAGCCGTAATCCACCCACTCCTCCACGATGAGTTTCGGTGTGGCGCTGCCTATCCACTGTTGTCCGGTCGACGTTTTGCCTGTCGGAAGAGGTAACTCGCCGCGCCAGGTGGGAACCCGAAAATAAGGTGGCATGACGAAAGCGGCAGCGAGCAGGGCCACACAGGCGGGATATACGCCGTAGGTGAGCCAGGTTTCGTCTCGGGTTGGACCAACGTAGCTCCTTCGACGCGTCCACATCACGATCAAGAGGGCGACGCTCGCCATGTGCACCAACTCGCACACCAAGCAAATGCTACCTATTGCGAGGAGTTCGATCAGGAGCAGCGCCACCGAACCGAGTGCTGCCGCGACGCTCATCGGCCATGCCCAGCGGCTGCGGCGCGTTATCGCGACGAGCAAGACCCAAAAGAAAACGATGCCCCAGATTGGGACGGGGATGGACGCGAAGCTCGACCATTTCGAGAGCGCGACGGCCGTGCAATCGGCGGTCTTTCCCACTGCGCAGAAGCTCGACGCACTCGGCGACAGCCACGTACGAACGTGTTGGTATTCGAGGAAGACTGAAGACAAAAAGCCGATGGCTGCCAGACTTGCCGGCAGCCATCGATCATCGCGTGAGGGCGTTCCCATGGCGGGAACTTAGCTCACGTTGCGGTCGAGATCAGTTCTTGAAGCCGCCCTTGAAGGCCGCGGCGAAGTCGCCCTGGGCCTTGAGGTTGGCTGCGGCACCAGTGGCGATGTTGCCGAGCATCGAGACGGACGCTTCCATGGCCGGGATCACGCAGGTGATGCGACCCTTGGGAATGTCGGCAAATAGGTCGCCGTCAACACCCGCTTCGACTACGCCCTCGAGGGAGCCCTTGATCTGAGCGAGCGGCGAGGTCTCGAACACGACCTTGCCGTCGATCTTGCCATTGATGAGCGCTTCGTACTTCGCGAAGCCAGCCAAGATGGCGGCGCCGCTGACGCGCAGCGTCTTCATCTGGGCTTCGAATTTCGCCGAAGCTTCGGCGCTCACGCCTGCCTTGAGCTCGAACCCGACGCTCAGCTGCGGCGGGGTGCACTCGAGGTTTGCGCTCGCCTGTGCGGAAGCTTGAGCCTGGCAATCCGCGGAAGCCTCGCAGCTTCCCTCGGCCTTGGGCGGAACGGCCTTGCCCTGGCAACCGCCGGAGCAGGAGCCCTTGCAAGAGCCCTCGCACTTGACTTCGCCCGAGCAGGACGCGCTGCCACCGGAGGCCGTGCAAGAACCGCTGCAGGTGCCCGAGCAGGAGCCCTGGACGTTGGTTTCGCAGGTGCCGGAGCACTTACCGGCGCAGGTGCCGTTGCACTTGCCGTCTGCATCCTGGACGGAGCACTCGACGTCGCAATCACCCTTGCAGGTGCCGGAGCACTCGCCGGTGACCTGGACGCTGCAGGAACCTTCGCAGGTGCCGGAGCAAGCCACGCTCGGTGCTTCGACCTTGCAGGTCGCGGTGCCTTCGCACTCGCCCGAGCAGCTGCCGGTGCAAGAGCCTTCGCAGGTCACGCTGACGCTACCGGGATCGACCTTGACGTCACACTCCGCCTTCGCCTCGCACTTGGCCTGCGCATCAACGGCGACAGACAGGTTCGCCGAGCACTGGGGCGGGACGTAGTTGATCTTGATTCCACCCTGCACGTTGGCGGAGACCTGCGCCTTGATGGCGGCAACGAGGGCCGTGACGCGCGCGCCGATTTCCGCTTTCGCGTCCGCCTTGACGCCGAACGCCGCTTCGAGCTCGGCAATGTTGGCGACGAAGTCAGCGTTGATCGCCACGTTGGCGCTGTTCAAGTCGGCGACGGCCTTGAAGAAGCCGTCGAGCTTGGCATTGCCGGAGATGCCGATGTCGCCCGTCGCTACTTCGCCGCACTTGCCGCAGACGTCGTCACCGAGTTTGTTGGCTTCGTCGCAACCCGAAACGAAGCTTGCTGCGAGGAAAGCGAATGCAGTAGCGGACGCAAAGATTAAACCTTTTTTCATTCTAGCGTGTCTCCTTATCCAGACTTCCGAGAGCAACCACGTGGCACTGTCGGTCGGAACCTTTGACGTGCCGTCTCGCAAAAGTGTTCAAAGACTAGACCAACCCTAGGCGAAATTACCATCACCGAATTTCGGCACCCTCGTCGGTGCGCCGTTCGGGGCGGGGACACTTTGCCCCGCCACTCGGATGAACGGAGATATTTGGGGGAGTTCTGCGCTCTGATCCAAATGTCATGGTTAATGAAAAAAGCGCCCTCGCTGGGGCGAGGACGCTTTTGGCTACATCCGTTCTGGCTGAAATTTAGGCAGTTCCGTCGAGCGACTCAGAAGAACACGCCCATGTACCAGCGAAGGATCTGGGCTGTCGACGTTCCCGAGCCCCTCACGTTGTTGGGATAGCCCATGCCGTCGAGGGGAAAGAGCACACCATATTGAACCATCGTGAAGAAGCCGCCGAGGGTGCCGGGCTGGTCGTTGAGAACGCCGTCCTTCGACTGGAAATACACGCTTCCGTTCAGCTCGATGCCGAGATCCCGCTCGTGTCCCGGCGCTTGCACGAATTCACTCGCTCGGGTCCAGATCCCTGCAACGTTGCCGCCGAGGCGCTGACCGTTGGCGCGCCGCAAGAAGTCGTATCCGACACTCGGGCGGAAATAGTAAGTGCCCTGCACGCGTGTCAGCAGATTGCGGTGCAGGATCAAATCCATTTGGTACGAAGGGTGGAACCGGAACGTGGAGAAGACGTTGTCCCCGCGCTGTCGCTGCAGGCCCGAGCTTCCTGGCGTAAGCCCCATGTTGCCCGCTTCGAAGTTCGTGGACCCACCCTTGTCGGCGTCGGCGTCGCCCGAGGCCCAGCCGAAGCCAAAGGAGAGATCCAATCGATCCTCGAGGAGCTTCTGCTGGAGCTGCGTTGCAACGCCCCAAGCGTTCAGTCGCCAGCGCTTGCCGCCTGTCGCATCCAAGTAGCGGGGTGAGTTGGTCGTCGTCGAGATACTATCGAGCTGTCCTTGTATCGTCGCGGCTTCCATCTCGAAGCGGAAGCCCTTGTAAAGGACTTGTCCCCACAGATCGGGCGTCCAAGCGTACGCATTTCGACGCGCGAACTCCAGCTCGCTTTCGCCGTACGTGCAAGTGCTTCCAGAGCTACAATTCTGACCGTTGCCATCCATGGCGAGGTATTGCTTCCGGTACGTCACGTAGGCGCCGAAATTGAACACGGCATCGCCACGGCTCAAAGATGCGCGCTGGAGCTGTGCACTCTTCTTGCGCATCACGAGAAGACTGTATTGCTTCACGTCGTCGAGTTGAGCGACGTCGTAGGGTTGGCCACTCGTATTGCTGAGCGTTTCGCTCGTCTTGCCCTCACTCGGAAAGTCCCAGCTGGCGCCCACGTACAGGTCGAGGGGGCGAATGTCGGTGATGAACTGCAAGCGATTCATCGTCGACTGGTAATCGTGGTCGTAACCGTCGCCCGCGTTGTGGAGCATACCCAAGCCGAAGTGGTCCGGCATGCGACCAAATCGCAGCTGTCCGAGGGGCGTCGAGTACTCGGCCCAAGCTCGCTTGACGCGAACGCTGTCCTTGTAGCCGTTGACTCCTGCGCTCGGCACCTCGGTCGTGTTGTCGAAGAAGGAAAGCGGCGTGTAACCGTTGCGAGGATACACCGTGTATCCTCCGCTCGACGACGGAACCGTTGCGTAGCCCGACGGTGTCGAGCCGAGCACCACGTTATCGAGGATGTCGATCTGCGTCATGATCCGCAGATTGTCGGAAACGTGGATCTCGGGGTTCAGCCGGAGCCGCAGGTTGGCGGAGGATTGGGTCTTGTTCGAACACCCCTTTTCTTTGTCGGACTCCGCCGAACCGCACACGGATGGACCGTACGCGCGTCGGGTCGAGCTTCCATCATCGAAGCCCGAATAGTAGGTATCCGTCGGGCGCGGCCAGATCGAGTTGTTCGGTGCATCGACGCGTCCCAGGGAGAAATTGTAGAACATCTCCGCTCGCGTGCGGAAATTGCCGTGGATCTCGACGATCGGGCGGCTATGGCTCCACCAATCCTCGGCGAGCGTCGTGTCCGCTTTGTTGTCGTTGGCGGACGCACTCGACTTGGGCTGGGCCACGCTGACCGGCTCGGTCGTGGCTCCATAGGCCATTCCTGGGAGCAAGGGGCCAGCCGCCGGAGGTGGTGCGTTCGGAGCTGGTCTCGCCGGTGCCGAATTGGGCTCAGCGGGTTCGGCTTCTTCCTCTGCCGGGCTGGGCGCTGCAGGCGCTGAAGCTGCAGACGCATCTGTCGCGGGTCTTTCGCTTGCGGGTGCGGGCGCCGCAGGCGGCGTTCCGCCCGGCGCGGGTGCGGCTTGCGCAAACAGAGTGAGAGGCACGACCGTAACGGCGCTAGCGGCGAGCAGGGCGGCGAGGCTTGCTTTCGGCATGAGCTGAGCTTTCAACGAATTCGACCCAAACGGGCGGCGACGGTTTCGCACAGCGGGACCGAGAGCGTCAAGAGACGGACCGTAAAGCGCGGCCCTGAGGCGAGTGGTCCCGAGGGCCGGTGCACTATTGCGCCATGTTTCTCGCTTGGTGGCGGATCTGGCGTCGCGTTTACGCGGCGCGTTTTTTCAGCCGCCGTAGGCCTGCATCACGTCCGTGCGCAGCTTGAGCGCCTCCGCGTCGTCTTCCGTGCGGCAGTCCGGTTGCGCGAGTGCCCGAGACAATCGACCGGCAGCCCCTGCCAACTTTTTCTGCGCTTGCCAGCCTGGAGTATCGGGGAGCCCAAGGGAGGTTCGCAGTGCTTCTCCGAATTCGAGGGCCGTGGCAAAACGGTGGATCTTGTCTTTGGCAAGCGCGCGCGCGAGCAGCAAGTCGAGGACGGGCGGGGCCTGAGGGACGTGGGAAGTGAGCGGTGGAGGCGCCTCTTCGAGCTGTGCGGTTCGAATGGAGAGCTCGCTGCGCCCTGGTTGGCCAAAGGGCGTGATTCCCGTCAGCATCTCGAAGAGAACGATTGCGGCCGAGTAGAGATCGCTTCGGCCATCCACCGTGGACGCGGTGACTTGTTCGGGAGACATGTAGCAACCCGTCCCGGGGGCCATTCCGGCGGACTGTCGCGAAGACGTCGATGGTACCCGAGCGATCCCGAAATCCGTCAGTTTCACCATGCCATCGCGACGCAGGAGAATGTTGCTGGGCTTGACGTCGCGGTGGACGATCTGAAGCGCGTGCGTCGCCGCGAGGGCGCCCAGTAATTGCGAGAAAATCTGCCAAACGGTGAACATCGGCATGCAGGGCAGGCCGTGCGGCGCGGCGTTTTGCACGTGACGGCGAATGACTTCGGAGAGCGGTTCTCCGTCCACCCACTCCATTACGATGGCGAGCTGCCCTGAACCCTCGGGCATTCCAAAAAAATGGACGATGTTCGGATGTGACAGTCGATCCAGAGCGACGGCCTCGCCCTGGAAGAGCCTGCGAGCGCGCTCTCGCGCCTTGAGGAGTGGGCTCAATAACTTCACGGCCACCGGGTGATCGGGCGTGCCGTGGCGCGAACCGCGCTCGGAGTAGTGGAGCCAGCCTTTTCGCACGATCCCCATCCCACCTTCTCCGATGATGTCGCCAAGCACGACCTCGCCGTAACCCAGGGAAAGTACGGAGCCCGGATCGAGTCGCGAGGGCGTCGAGGTGGGCAGTTGTGCTCCGCACATTGGACAAAATCGCGCGTCTTGCTCCGCGATGGCGGATTGGCAATGTCGGCAGAGGGGCACGCTGCCGAACATAGCTCGATTCGGTGTTGAGGGGCATTTCGATCAGACTGAAAGCCCCAATCGAGCAAGCCCGTTGCTCACGGAAGGTGGACTGTGCGAGGTTATTGGCTGCACCGACTCCCCCTCCAAGGGTCATTAGGGATTCACGATGAAGCCAAAGAAACATAGTCGACGATGCCGTTCCTCCAGAAGCCTTACGCGAGCGCTGACTCGCGGCTCCGTCGCGTTGACGGTCGTTGCGGCAGGGCTCGCGACGCAACCCGTTCAAGCGCGAGAGGCGACGCGGGAGCTGTCCGTTCATCGGCTCGACATCGCTCCTGGCCCGCGGAATCTCTTCGTGACCCGTACGGCTCGCACCGACGGCAACAAGACTTGGACGGCGGGGCTCATGGCGACGTACGGCAAGGATCCGTTCGTCATTCAGGCGCCATGTGGTGCGTACACTTGCGACGAGTACGACCCGACGGAGCTCAAGGTGGTCAAGTCCTTGGTGGCTGGCGAATTGCTAGGCAGCTTCACGCTCATGCCGAAGTTGCAGTTCGGGCTTCGCGTCCCCGTGGTCTACGTCAATGGCCAGGGGCTCGATCCCTCTGACGGTACGATGGCCAAGGGCGGTAGCAAGAAGACGTCGCTTGGCGATCCGATGCTGGAGGTGAAGTACCGATTCTTCGGCGATATCAAGTCTCCCATCGCCGCGGCGGGCGCCTTCTTCGTCACGGCACCCCTTGGGCACTCGATGGCAGATGGAAAGTACATCGGCGACGCGTCTCCGGACGTGGGACTGCGCGGCATCGCGGATTATCGCAAAGGCAACTTCTTCGCCGCCGCGAACCTCGCGGGGATGTATCGCAAGACGGCGCGGATTGGTGCCACGAAGATTGGCCCCGAGATGCGATATTCGGCGGGCGCTGGGTATGAAATCGGCATCCTCGCTCTGATGGTCGAGGGCGTTGGGCATACGCGTTTCAAGACCGACGGTGACGGTTCGAGCGGCCTCGAGGGTCTTCTCGGCGCACGCATCGTTCCTCAAGGTCTGCCGCTCGCTTTCAACCTCGGCGGCGGCGCGCGAATCATCGAAGGCGTCGGGATCCCGACATTCCGCGTTTTCGCTGGGGTCACTTATTCTGCCGAACCGGTGGACGCCGACGGGGACGGCATTCTCGATCCAGTGGATGCGTGTCCCGCAGCCCCGGAAGATCGGGACAATCACGACGACTCCGACGGTTGTCCAGACGATGACAACGATGGCGACAGGTTCGTCGATGCGTCGGACAAGTGCCCCGATCAGGCGGAGGACATGGACGGCGTAGACGACGGCGACGGTTGCCCCGACGTCGACGACGACAAGGACGGCGTGCCAGACGAACGCGATCTCCTGTCGCGACAAGCCCGAGACGAAGAACGGGTTCAAGGACGAAGACGGCTGTCCCGACGTTGCCGACTCGGACAACGATGGTGTTGGCGACGAGCAGGACAAGTGTCCCAAGGAAGCAGAAGACACCGACGGCTTCGACGACACCGACGGTTGTCCCGATCCGGACAACGACAAGGATGGCGTGCTCGATAGCTCTGACGAGTGCTCCGAAGAGCCCGAGACGGTCAACGGCTTCGAAGACACCGATGGTTGTCCCGACGAGGATCCAAAGAAAAAGAAGTAAGTAGGGACATTCCCCGATGTGGCGGCGTCACGGTCGCGCCACCACGCAACGACGGCCTCGGGCACTCGGCTCGGGGCCGTTTTGCATGTGGTTTTCACTGATATGGAGCGGACTCCGCGTCACGTTCGACGGGTGCTTCCGGCTCGAGTCGAAATTTCCGATATCGAAGGAGATATGTCCGACAAATCTCACGCGCTTGCAGCTTTTTAGACCTGTGGACGACGTCACGAGACACTAAAGTGCGACCCTGACACTACCGTCGGTATAGGGAGCTCTCTCTCGATCCGACACCCACTTCCGCCATGCCGTCCCCGTTTTCTCCTTGGTTGCTCTCCCTCGCCCTCGTGTTGGTGGCGGCCTCGCCAGCGAGCGCGACGGCGCCGGCAGCCGCTGCTGGGACTTCGGGGGCGAAGGCTCGCGCGGGTCAAACCCGGATGCTCCTCGCGCTCGGGGACATGAAGACGGAGCCAAAGCACTCGCGGTTGAGCCAAGCGATGTCGGTTGCGTCGCGCAACGCGCTATCGGAGCTACCTGGCGTGCGTCTCCTCCCGGACGGCGAGGATGCCGAGGTTGCGGCAGCGAAACGAAAGCCGCCGGTCGTTCTCATCACGGGCAAGCTCCTCGAGGTTGGGCAGTCGGCGGAAGGTGATGGTTTCGTCGTGTCGGCGAAAGTCGAGTACTTCGTGCATCGAATGCCTGGGCACAGTATCGCCGCCGTCGTGAGTGGCTCTGCGCGCGCCAAGGTGTCCTCCGCGCAGGTTCAAAAGCGGCGATTGCGCGAGGAACTCGAGCAGCAGCTGGTGGCCGCGGCCGTCGAAAGCGCGGCCAAGCGAACCGTCCCCGCGCTCAAAGCCGCCCTCGATTGAGGGCGCGTTCCGGCGGGGCGGATTGGCGTCGAGGTTGCGACGGCGCGCGTTCGGAGCATAGACTCCGCCCGACCATGGTGCCTACGGTTCAGTTCGTTTCGAAGCCGGTGGATCCTCCAATCAACGACGGCACGAAGCACATCGTGTTGACGCTGGCGAGGCAGATGACCCGCTACGCACCTCGGGTGATGACGACGCGCGGTGTCGAAGACGTCGGGGCAGGGATCGGCGTCGATTCAATCTACGAGCCCGCGAGTTCGTACGCCCCGAGCCTGCTCAACAACCTCAGAGCCGTAAAGCACCTCGCGCTCAATCGACACGCTCGGATCTGGAACTTCGTTTTCGCTCCGAATGCGCTGTCGAGCCAAATGGGGCGACTGCTTTCCGGTGTGCGTCGTGTACGCGTCGTTCAGACCATCGCCTCACGTCCGAGCGCCTTCGTCGAGCCCCGCAAGCTCCTGTTCGGTGACATCGTGGTGGCTCAGAGTGAGGACACTCGTCGTCGCTTCGAAAGTGCGTTCGATGCCGAGAAGGTGGCAAAGGAAGCGCGACCACGAATCGAGGTCATTGCTCCGCCTCTGGGCGACGTACGTATCCCTGACATCGATGCCACGAACGCAATCCGGCGGGAGCTCGAGATCGGTCCGGACGTGCCGATTCTGCTTTATCCGGGGGATCTCGAGGTCAGCCAGGGAGCCTCGCGTGTGGCTCGCGCTGCCGGACGCATCTTGGCGCAGCATGGGACGGCCGTAGTCGTGTTTGCGTTCCGAGAAAAGACGCCCCACGCGACTACGCGCGCAACCGCTCTGCGGCAAGAACTCGCCGACATCGTACCCCTCGAGCGGGTGCGATTCGTGCGAGAGTGCCGGGATATCTTGGCTTTGGTACGGACGAGTGCTGCCGTGCTCTTTCCCGTCGACGAACTCTACGGCAAGGTCGATCTTCCCATCGTGTTACTCGAGGCCATGGCGCTCGGAACGCCCGTCGTCGTAACGGACGAGGGTCCGCTATCGGAGCTCGACGGTGCGCTCCGCGTCGCTCCGAACGAGGACGTTGCGTTGGCGAACACTGCAATTTTGCTCATCGACGACCACGGCCGACGCGCGCGATGCGTCGAAGATCAATACCGCGCTCTTCGGGAGCGATTCTCGGTCGAGCGTGTCGTGCGCGCGTACGAGGGCCTTTACGACGAACTGCTGAAGTAGTCGGTTCCTGCAGCAGATCCCGGCGGATTCTGCCGCTCGCACGTTCGCTCCGAGCTCGGGTCGTCCCTGTCGGGCGGGGGGCTTTGTCCTGGGGCGTCTGCTGGGCAGGGTGTCACGAGTGGCGCTGTCATCCCCCACGGAGCGACCCCGAGCGGACCCTCAGGGGGACCTCGAAGCGGAAACGGAGGGTCGAGTTGGGCAAAAAGGGGCGCATCTTGCGGCGGAATGGCCGAAGAAACCCTGCGTCGGGCCATGGGCGTGCTAGACCCCGCGCGCGATGAACGAGACTTCTGCGAGCGTCCGCCAAGCATTTTGGATTTCTTCCGCGGTCACGGCCACGAGGTCGTTCAAAGTGGTCCGTTGGTTCCACCGAACGATCCCACCTTGCTGTTCGCCAACGCCGGTATGGTGCAGTTCAAGGATCTGTTCACCGGACGCGAGAAGCGAGCGTACACGCGCGCGACATCGAGCCAAAAGTGCATTCGCATCAGCGGCAAGCACAACGATCTCGAAGCAGTGGGGCCCTCGCCGCGTCACCACACGTTCTTCGAGATGCTCGGCAACTTCAGCTTCGGGGACTACTTCAAGGAGCAGGCGATCGTCTTTGCATGGGATTTCCTCACCAAGACCCTGTGCCTGCCGCCCGACAAGATGATCTTCACCTACTTCAAGGGCGAAGAGGGGATCCCGATGGACGAGCAAGCGCGAGATTTCTGGAAGAAGATCACGGGCTTCGGGGACGAGCGGATCCGAGGGCTCGGCATGGCGGACAATTTCTGGCAAATGGGTGACACCGGTCCGTGCGGCCCATGCAGTGAGATCCACTTTTATCACGGCGATGGCTGTCCCCTCGAGCAGTTCGGCGAGGAGCAACTCCCGAACGGCCAGGGGTGGATGGAGATCTGGAATCTCGTCTTCATGCAGTTCGAGCGAAGCATCGTCGACGGTTCGGCAAAACTCGACTCGCTACCCGCGCCGAGCATCGACACGGGCGCCGGACTCGAACGCGTCAGCGGCGTCGTTCAGGGGAAAACGAACAACTACGACGTCGATCTCCTCAGGGAGATCGTCGAGTGTGCCGCCAACATCTCCGGAAAGCCCTACGGCGGTACGATGCAACCCGACGACGTGAGCATGCGCGTCATCGCCGATCACGCGCGCACGACGGCCTTTCTCATTGCCGAAGGGATCCTGCCGGATCGCACCGGTCGAGAGTACGTGCTGCGGCGCGTGATGCGTCGTGCAATTCGCCACGGGCATCGTCTCGGGATCAAGCGACCGTTTCTCCACGAAGTGGCGTCGAAGGTCGTCGAGTTGATGGGCGGACATTTCACCGAGCTCAAGTCGCGCGCAGAGCTGATCTCGAGCGTTGCGGAGCAAGAAGAGGTTCGCTTCCGTGCCACCATCGAGCGCGGGCTAGGGATGCTCGAGGAGCGGTTTACCGCCATGTCCACGCAAGGGGAAACCGTGCTTGCCGGCGCAGACGCCTTCCAGCTTTACGATACCTACGGCTTCCCGCTCGATTTGACTGAGGTCATCTGCGTCGAACGAGGAATGCAGGTCGATCACGAAGGTTACGAAGCGGCACTCGAGGCCGCTCGCGCCCGGTCCGAGTTCAAGGGCGCAGAACGCGCCGTCGAAGGCGTCTATCGGGGTGCCCTCGAACGTGTTCCCGGCGGAGTCGTGACGTTCCTCGGATACGATCGCGATGACGTTCAATCGAAGCTCCTTGCGCTAATCGCGGACAACGCACTCGTCGGGACCGCCTCCGAGGGGCAGGCCGTCGAGATCGTCGTCGCCGAGACGCCGTTCTACGGTGAATCGGGCGGACAGGTCGGCGACCGAGGCTCCATCGAGACGGAAACGGGGCTCGTCCAAATCGAGGATACCCAGAAGCCGCTACCGGGATTGTGGGTGCACATCGGCAAGGTCGTTCGCGGGAGCGTCGAAGAAGGGCAGCTCGCGCGCCTGGCCATCGACCTCGAGCGTCGGAACGCCACGCGACGCAATCACTCGGCCACCCACCTCCTTCATCTCGGACTCCGTACGCTCGTCGGTGAACACGCTCAACAGAAGGGAAGCGTCGTCGGTCCAGAGCGACTTCGATTCGACTTCACTCACGACCGCCCGCTCACGGACGAGCAACTCCGTGAGCTTGAAAAGTTCGTCAATCGACGCATCCTCGAGAACGTTCCGGTTCGCACCGAGGTTCTCGACATGAACGCGGCGCGAGCCCGGGGTGCCATGATGATCTTCGAGGAAAAGTACGGAGACGTCGTACGCATGCTCACGATGGGGGATTCCGTCGAGCTCTGTGGCGGAACCCACGCGCGAGCCACGGGGGATATTGGCTTGCTCAAGATCACCGGTGAACAGGGCGTCGCCGCGGGTGTACGCCGCATCACTGCCGTGACTGGCGCGGGCGCTCTCGGTTACTTGTGGGATCTCGAAGACAGACTCGAGCGCATCGCGGAGAAGGCAAAGAGCTCGCCCGCGGACGTCCTCGAGAAGGTCGGCAAATTGGTCGATCGGCAGCGCATGTTGGAGAAGCAACTCGAGGAAATGGAGCGCAAGCTGCTTACCGGTGGCGGTGGTGGTTTGGGGGCTCTACTGGCGCAGGCGAAGACCTTTGGTGACGCGCAAGTGCTCGCTCTGCGCACGGAAGTCTCCGATCGCGGTGCGCTTCGGGAGCTTGCCGAACAACTTCGAGACAAGCTCGGCAATGCCGTCGTCCTGGTGGGCTCCGTTGCCGATGGCAAAGCGCAGCTCGTGCTCACCGTGAGCAAGGGGCTTTCTGCCAAGTATTCAGCGGGTGATTCTGATCAAAGGCGTTTCCGCCGTCGTGGGCGGCTCGGGCGGAGGTCGTCCCGACATGGCTCAGGCGGGAGGGACGCAACCCGAGAAGCTCGATGAGGCTCTCGCGAGCCTCTACAAGAAGTTCGAGACCTGAGCGAGTGCCGCCTAGAAAGGACCGAAGGACATGAGGACGTCGAAGGGTTGGCTGGTAGGCTGCGGGGTCGCATTGACTCTCGCTGCCGTGACGGCTTGTGGTTCCAGAGCTGCGAAAGCACCGAAGGCCGCGGGCAATTCCAACGTGGTCGTGCTGACCGGGGAAGAAGACGCAATTCCGCAGGATCCGCCGGCCCCGGCGCTGCGGCTCAATCAACTGGGCTACCTCCCGAGTCAGCCGAAGTTTGCCACTTTTGGTTCCGATTCGAAGGAACCGCTCGAGTACTCCGTCGTCGACGCTCAGGGCAAGGTCCTTTCCACCGGCAAGACCAAGCCCTTTGGGATCGACGTGGACTCCGGGGACAAGATCCACCAGATCGATTTTTCGTCCTTCAAGGGCACGGGTAAAGGCCTGAAGCTCAAGGTGGGCAAGGACGAGAGTCATCCCTTCGACGTTCGGCCCGATCTCTACAAGCAGCTCAAGTTGGACGCGCTTTGGTTCTTCTACCACCAGCGCAGCGGCATCGCGATTTCGATGCCTTACGCCGGTGAGAAGAAGTGGGAGCGTCCTGCTGCTCACCTGAGCGACAAGAAGGTCCCTTGCGCGAAGGACGCCGGGTGCACCTACGAGCTGGACGTGACCGGCGGGTGGTACGACGCTGGCGACCACGGCAAATACGTCGTAAACGGTGGGATCTCCGCGTGGACGTTGCTCGCGTTCTACGAGCGCATGAATGCCTTCAACAAGGCTTCACTCGCCGACTTCGCCGACGGCAAGTTGCGTGTTCCGGAGCAGGGGAACAAGATTCCCGACTTGCTCGACGAGGCCCGGTGGGAGGTCGAATTCCTGCTGAAGATGCAGGTGCCAGAAGGTCAACCTCTGGCCGGCATGGCGCATCACAAGATGCATGACGAAAAGTGGACTGGGATAGGTCAAATCCCGCCCGCGGAGATCAAAGCGGACAATCCCCGCATCTTGCGACCGCCGAGCACGGCTGCGACCCTCAATTTGGCCGCCGTGGCCGCGCAAGCGGCTCGGATCTACAAGCCCTTCGACGCCGCATTCGCGAAGAAGTGCTTGGAGGCCGCAGAGCGCGCTTGGAAGGCTGCCAAGGCCAATCCCGCGAAGTACGCGCTTGCGACGGACACCGTAGGTGGTGGACCGTACGACGACAAACGCGTTACCGACGAGTTCTATTGGGCCGCCGTCGAGCTGTTCATCACGACGGGCAAGCCAGAATACAAGCAAGAGGTTCTAGCCTCGCCGTTCCACAACAAGATCCCCGACGGTTCGGGCGATGATGGCAAGGGGACGGAGACTCCCGTCACCTGGCAGGCCGTGAGCGGCGCTGGCACCATCTCTTTGGCGATCGTTCCCAATGAGCTTCCGCCTGCCGAGATTGCAGCGGCACGGAAAGAGATCCAACGCCACGCCGACAAGTACCTCGCGATGGTCGCCAAGACTGGCTATCGAGTCCCACTCGTTGCCGATAAGTCGGGCTATCCGTGGGGAAGCAATTCCTTCGTCGTGAACAACGCGTTGGCCATGGCGCTCGCGTACGACTTCACGAAGAACGAGAAGTACGTCGCCGGTGCCCTCGACGGTCTGGGTTACCTCCTCGGCAACAACGCGATGGGGCGCAGTTACATCACCGGTTTCGGCACTTTCCCGTCGAAGAACCCGCATCATCGATTTTGGGCTCACCAGGAGCTCGACATCTATCCCGAACCACCTCCAGGCATCGTCGTAGGGGGGCCCAATTCGGGACTGCAAGATCCGATTGCGGGTGACGCCAAGCTCGACGGTTGCAAGCCGATGAAGTGCTATCTCGATCACATCGGGGCGTGGAGCCTGAACGAGATCACCATCAACTGGAATGCTCCGCTCGTTTGGCTCGCGGCCTTTGCCGACGAACACGGCAAGTAATCACGCGACCAACCCCAACGTCGAACCCCTCGGAAGGTCCCATCGGTGGACCGCGAGGGGTTCGGTGTCCTCGGCGATGTCCTCTCTTCGGAGCACATGATTCAACCCAGCGCGTCACGCGGAGGGCCTCGATGCGCAGCCATGTTGACGTGATGCTTGCGACGTCAGCGCGACGCGGGCGCAGGACACGCCGCGGAATCGAGCGTCCTTGGTCCCTCGTCGTCGATGAGCGGCAGTCCGTCGCCCTCGTAGCCGTCGAATCCCCAAAAATTGGGCTCCGGATAGAGGTCGATGCCGAATCGGTCCTTTACCGTCGTACGAATCCGTCGCGCCATGGAGACGACTTCGGCCGAAGACGCGCGCGCGTGAGCCACGATGACGAGGCAATGATGAGGGCTCAATCCAGCCCGTCCAAATCGGTCACCTCGGGCGAAGCCCGCCTGTTCGATGAGCCATGCCGCGGCTAGCTTGACGCGCCCATCGGGGAGATCCCAATGTGGCACCTCGAGCCCCGGACACCTTGCTCGGAGCTCATTGGCAGTCGGGCGCGAGACGATGGGGTTCACGAAGAAGGAGCCCGCGCTGCGCGCCAGGGGATCCGACGGATCGGCGAGCATCGACTTGCGCGCTCGCACCGTCATCACGGCGTCGCGGACGTCCGAAACCCGAGGAACGCCGACTCCACGTGCCGTGAGCTCCGCGAGGAGTTCGCGATTTCGCAGCGGCTCCGGTGGATTCCGCGTCAGCCGGAACGTGACGGAGAGGACGATGTACCGGTTGGCTTCGCGGCTCTTGAATCGGCTATCCCGGTAGCCAAGGGCGCAATCGCCATTGCCGAAGGTGAGTCGCTGACCATCCGTGCGATCGAAGAGTTCGACGCGAAGGAGCGTCTGCGCGACCTCTTGTCCGTATGCACCGACGTTCTGCACTGGGGTTGCGCCGACGCATCCAGGGATGCCACTCATGCACTCGAGTCCGGCCAACCCCCTTTCGACGGATTGACGTACGAGGTCGTCCCAGAGCTCGCCCGCTCGCGCTGTGACCCACACCTCGTCGGCACGTTCTTCGAAGTCGATCCCTCGCTGCCCCGTGCGCAGGACGAGTCCCTGCGTTCCTGGATCGGCGATCAGCAGATTACTTCCACCCCCGAGCACCAGGAGCTCAGACACGTGGGCGTCATTCGCCCAACGCCAGGCCTCGAGTACCTCGTCGTCCGACTGCACCTCGACGAAATAACGGGCTCTCCCGCCCAATCGGAATGTCGTAAGCGGAGCTAGAACGACGTCTCTCAGTGGTTGCATCGGAGCTCGATTGGAAAGATTTCAATTGGAGTCATCGCCATCACGATCACGAGGCTTGGAGAGCGGTTTCGGTCGGAGCATTCTCGAGGCTCTCCAGGGAGAGGTGGGATCCGATCGGCGATTGCGCAGGCCGCGACGGGCCCGGCGACGACGAGCCCGAGCGTGGCTTATAGCGCGTCTCGCCTCCGTCGAAAGGTGAATTGGATCGATGTCGAGCTCGCAAATGGCGTCCGCGACCGCGGCGACGCGATCGACGATGGGGGAAAGGCTGTCGACGATGACCACTGGAATGCCATGCAGACGCACGAGTCCACCAGCCAGCCTCGTCGCTGGCACTTTCATGGGCTCCTCGCGCACCGAAAGACCGAGCATGCGGCAGGCGCCGATGAGCTCGTCGAGGAGGGCCTTTGGATCCACGAGTCCCATCATAAAAGCGATTCTTTGTTGCCGAAAGGTCCGAGTCTTGCGGAGTCGCCACGCGGCCGGCAATCGAGGCGCGAAGCGTCGCGGAATCCGGTCGTGAGCACGACGATCCACGCGTCGCGAGACCGGGTCGTTGTCACGACGAAGAAGACAAAAAGAACGACTCGCGCGTGGGCACGGGGGGATGCCGACGTCACGGGCGCTCGGACGAGCAAATCGGAAGGCAAAGACCATGCTCCCACACGGGCAGTCGTTCGTGGTTTGGGGCTCTGCCGGGACGGTGTCGCGTCACGTGAGCCGGTCTTCATGGCGAGACGAGCCTGGGCGCGTCACAAATCGCCATTTCAGGTGCGAGGACCGGCAATGATTGCGTGTGTTCCAGCGGTACCCATGCTATGTAAGCGGGGCAGCCGGGTGACCGTCCGGAGGAGGGAGCCACTGGGACCATCGATGTCCGCAGCTCCCCAGGCGCCACTCGGGCCCGAATTGGGCATGTTGTCCCCTTCGGTAGTGAATCTCTTCATCGGAAAATTCAGGAACGCATGACGTTTACGGAAGCTGCGGCGCAGGTGCTGCGTCTCGTCGGAAAGCCTTTACACTACAAAGAGATTACGGACGTCGCGATCGAGAAAAACCTCCTGAGTCACGTCGGAAAAAGTCCGGAAGTGACGATGGGTGCTCGTCTTGCCGCTCTCGTGAAGAAGTCGGACAGGGACAACCCGCTGGTGCGCGTGAAGCCTGGCGTGTTTGCACTCCGGGACTGGGACGCGGAAACCATCGCCAAGGGCCTTGCCGATCGAACCCCAGCTCTCGAGCGACTCGCCGCGGCGATGGCCGCGGCAGGCGAAGTGCTCGTCGACGTGGAAGAAGGCGAAGACGCGCTCCCTGCGGCGGCTCTCGGTGCGGTATCGGAAGAAGGTGCCGAAGAAGTCGAGGAAGTCGTCATCACCAACGAAGACGATCGCCGACGTGCCGAACTCGCGGCGGGAGCCAACGAGCTCTTTACGCCTGAAGACGACGACGATAAGCCCATCTTCGGTGCGGCCGACGAAGAAGAGGAAAAGGACGACGAAGAAGGCGGCGATCGCGAGGGACGAAGGCATCGTCGGCGGCGCAGCAAGCGTGGTCGCAACGGGGAAGAGGTCGTTCGCGTCAATGACGATCTGCCCGGATACACCGTGTCCGAACCCTCCACGGAATTGCTGAAGGTTGCCGACGCGGAGCTTCGGGCTCGTGAAGGCCGTTCTGGGCGAGATCGCGACCGTTCGGAGAACCGTGACCGTTCGGAGAATCGCGACCGTTCGGAGAACCGTGACCGTTCGGAGAACCGCGACCGTTCGGAGAACCGCGACCGTTCGGAGAACCGCGACCGTTCGGAGAACCGCGACCGTTCGGAGAACCGCGACCGTTCGGAGAACCGCGAGAATCGTGACCGAACGGAAAACCGTGAACGTGAGGGACGTGAACGGGAGAGTCGTGACCGCATGGAAAGCCGCGATCGCGACAATCGCGAGCGGGACAATCGCGAGCGCGACGGGCGTGACCGTCTCGACAACCGGGACCGGGACAATCGGGACCGGGACAATCGCGACGCGACCCAGGCGGTGCAAACTACGAGGGACGGTCGCGCGCAGGGAGCGCTCGACGAACTCGTCGGGCGCGATCTCGCCGATGCGATCGTCAGCCTGCTGTCTACCTACGATCGCAATGGTGGCCCCGTGGCGTTTGCTCGCCTCGCAGAGACCGCCAAACGTCGCGGCCGTCTCCAGTCGGAGATCGCGCAGGGGCAGGCGTTGCTCGAAGCAGCCGCTCGTGCTGACAATCTGCGTCGACAATCGCAGGGGCAACGACCTCGTTTCCGCATCGGTGATCGTCGGGTGGCGCTCACCGATTGGACGACGGACTCCGAGCTCCAACGCATCGAGCGTGAGCTCTACGCGACCGTCGAACGTTACCGAGAGCAAGCCAAGCGCTCCCTTTTGCGTCGAATCCAGGAGCTTCCGCAACGCTCTTTTGGTGAATTGGTCCTGTTGCTCCTCGAGCGCGTTGGTTTCACCGAGCTGACCCCCGTTCGTCGCCCGGGCACCCACGGCGCGGAGCTGCACCTGACAGGGCGGCTCGCAGGGCCTTCGGGCGAGATGCGCACGGCCGTGGTTCTACGTCGCGATGGGCGTGAAATCGGCCGTGAGCGCGTGACGGAGCTTCGGGGCGCTCTTCATCATTATGGTCCGGCCAGCGCCGGTTGGCTCATCACTGCCGGGCAGGTGCTCAGTGGTGCAAAGGAAGAGGCCAACGCGACGTTCGCCGCGCCGGTGCATCTGGTCGACGGCATGGCCCTCGTGCGTCTGATGGAGGAACACGGGATTGGAACCAGCCGGATCACCCTGCAATTGCCCGTCGCTGATTTCGAGCTCCTCGACGCGCTCAAGTCGGGAGGCTGACGGCGTGCCGAGTCTCGTCCTCTCGTGCGGACCCGCGAATTCGTCGCGGGTCCGATTCGCCGTCGCGCTGCTACTTGGCTCGGTGCAGCTCGGTTGCAGCGCGACGCCAAAGTCGCGGTTCCCCGATGCCGACGCCGCGATTCGGTCGATGCGGCGCGGCCTTTCGTGCAGCCGTGGGATCGCTGGCGAGGCGAAGATCGACTACATGGACGATCGAGGACGAGTCCGGGGAAGCATCGCCATCATGGCGTCGCTTCCCGATCGCACGCGGCTGGATGCCTTTAGTCCTTTCGGCGTCAGTCTCTCGACGCTGACGACCGACGGCGGCCAATTCGCTTACTACGATCTCGAGCAGCGTCTGTTCCTCGAGGGGCCGGCGAGTGCGTGCAACATCGCGCGCTTCACGCAGGTCCCGATGCCCGCCTTCGCACTCGTCCAGCTATTGCGGGGTGAGGCACCGGTGTTGAAGCACGTGCCATCCGACGCCTCGCTCGATTGGAGCGGCGGTTTCTTTGGTGGAGGGCGGTACGTCATCGACATCCACGGGGCAAACGAGGCTCGAGAGCGCATCGAGTTCTTACCCCATCCAGATGATTACGGTCGTCCCTGGCAAGAACAACGCATTCGCGTCAGTCGAGTTGCCCTCGAGCAGCAGGGAATCGCGCTCTACGAAGCGCTCTTCGACGATCATCGTCGGGCCGAAACGGCTCCACCGCGCGAGGATCCCGACGGCCTCGAGCCGCCCATCGCGCCGAGCGGTCCCGCTTGTCACGCGGAGGTTCCGAGGCGACTCCGCCTCGTCATCCCCGAGAACGGTCGGGATCTCGTGGTGCGGTTCGACAGTCTTCACCACAATCCGCCTCTCGTATCGGGCGCGTTCCGACAAGTCCGCCCGAGCGGTGTGACCGTGCGACGGGCATCTTGCGCGGCACCTTGAGCCGGTGCTGCGTCGAGCCGACCATCTGCACGCGTCGCGCCGAGCGTCCGAGTCGCTCGCGAGGGCCGGTCGTCGACTGCAGGTGCTGCGCCGAGCGTCCGAGTCGCTCGCGAGACTGGTCGTCGACTGCTAGGGGATGCTCCGAAAGCATCGCTGCGCCCAGAGCCTGGAGCCGACCGTTATCGCGGAAAGCCGCTTCTGGAACGCTGACGGTATCGACAATACGTGCCAAAGCTGGTGGGTGAAGATCTCCCCGGCGCTCGACCATGCGACCGTGCCCCCAAATTGGCGAGCCTTGGCGACGCTCTGGGCAGAACTTGCCGGTGCGGCACGTAGGACGTGCCACGTGTCACGCAGCTCCTTCGTGGGTCTCCTGCTCGGCTTGGCTCTCGTCGCCGTTGGCCTCTTTCCGACCGTGTCAGCGGAGGCCAAAGCTCGTCGTTCGGGCTGCCGCGCCCAGAAGCCCCAGCGGTTCCTCATGCGATCGTCGTACGTTCGTCGTGGCATGCTCGATCCGAAGGCGCATGACCGCGCCGTTCGCTATCGAGTTGCCGAATACGGAAGCATCCCCGGGATTGGTGCGACCGAGAGCAATCCCGACCGCGTTTCCGCACACACGCGGACGACTTCGTTTTTTGGTCTGCCCATCGTGATGCACGAGAAGGTCGTGCCAGCCCTCGAATGCGTGGAGCGCCGCATCACGCAGCGGTGCACCTCACCCGAATCTCACTACGAACCGCGGAGCATCGGCGGGCTTCGCACCGAGAACACGATCCGTCAGGGGGAGATCTTCCAATCATCTTTTCGGTATCGCGATCGACATCGATCCGAATCGAAATCCGTGCTGCCATTGCGTGAAGAAGTGGCAAGAGCACCCAAAGTGCGCGAAGGCGTCGAAGTCACCGTACGATCGCGCCGATCTGCCCAAGTGTTGGGTCGATGCGTTTCAGTATTACGGATTCTACTGGCTCGGGCTCGACTCCCTCGAGGACACGATGCACTTCGAGTTCCTCGGGGATCCCGATAAACTCCGCTGAATGCCGCGAGGGGCGGTCATTCCTCTTCGAGCGCACGCACGACGGAGAGTGCCACCTCTCGCGCCTTTTCCGTAGCATCCAGGGCGAAGGCAACCCCGCCGACCACGGCATGTCCACCCCCGCCATGAGCCTGGCAGAGCGCACCCAAATTGTGCCGGCGTGCAAGGCCTGACCACGGATTGTAGCCGACGGCCAGACGCATCGCGCCAGGGATACGTCCGAGGACGACGGAGTACACGCTCTTCGGAAAGAGTGCATACGCGACGAACTTGGCGAAGGTCGAGTGCACGCGATCGGTCAAGTCTGCGTACACGACGCTGCCTCGTTCGATGGCGCGCGCTTTCAAGTGCTCGGTAAATGTTCTCTGCTCTCGCTCGATGGCGGCGAAGCGCCGTTCGACATCGGGGTGACGAGCCACATCGCCTACGGGACGCGCGAGCAAGCGAGGAACCCACTCGTTGAGGAACGCATCGTCACCGTAGCGTTCCACGAGTGCGACGAATCGCGAAAGCGGGGTGCTTCGGTCGATGGCGGCACGAGGCGACTCGAATTTGGCGCTGTCGACGCGATCGGCGAGCTCGGCGAGAGGCGACAGATGATCCAGTGACAGGCCGAATTGGCTCGTCATCGTGCGACCGATGAGCGTTGCGCAAGAGCTGCAGCGAGGATCGAAGTGGTAACGCCCGGTGCTGCGTTTGGCCTCGAAGGCGTCGCGCATGGCCGAGTTCGGAAACGCCGTTGCGTGGTGGTCGAAGTACCAGGTCAGGTTGTCGTTGGGGCTGAACTGGAAGTCCAGCATCGCGTTTTGGTCACCGTCGAACATCGCGCTGCTGGGCGTGGGCTGAGTGGGGCCGTAAGTGCACGCGCGGTACTCGAAGTCGGGTGCGCTCAATTCGAGTTTGCCTGCAAAATGGGAAAAAAGCGCCGCGCTGGCAAGGCCGTCGAAGCAGTGCCCGTGCGTGGCGACTACGATACGCATGCCCCCTGGTTATCACGGCGATGCAGTCGTGGCATGGCAAGTTCTTCGATTCTCGACCGGCAAGGGCCGAACGCGCGTCAAAATTGGGGGCCAATTTACCTGCCTCCAGGTGAGGGCGTCCCTCGGGTGTGGAGGGCCTGTAAGATTTCGAGCAACTCGTCACGCCGACGGTCGAAAAAGCGGAATGAGCCAGCATTTCGTCCAGATCCTCACCGGAAACAAAATCCCTCACTGGGTTTCGGATTTGCCGCATCCACCCGAGATTCTCCATCTCGTTGGAGCGCTGCCCCGAGGTCCGAGCATCGCCGTGGTCGGAACGCGCCACCCGACGGAAGAAGCCGTGGCATTCACGTCGACGCTCGTCTCCGGGCTGGCGACCGCCGGATACTCGATTTGGTCTGGGGGTGCGGAGGGGATCGATGCGGCGGCCCATCGCGCGGCTCTTCGCTGCGGCGCCAAAACCGTGGTGGTTGCTCCCGCGGGTTGGCTGCGGCCCTATCCCGAGCAACACGCGGAGCTCTATCGCGAGATCGTCGACTCGGGTGGTGGATATCTGTCACTCGTGGAGGCGGAATGTGTCGCTCATCGTCATCACTTCTTCGCGCGCAACGCGTTGCTCGTTGCTTTCACGCAAGCCTTGGTCGTGGTGCAAGCCGGATTCAGGAGTGGCGCGCGCAATGCGGCGAAAACCGCGCGGCGCCTTGGGCGTCCCGTGTTCGCCGCCCCATCGTGTCCGTGGGTTCCTCAGGGCGCGGGCTGCAACGTCGAGCTCGCTCTCGGCGCGCGACCATTTGGTTCGGCCAAGGAGATCCTTCGTCATCTCTCTTCCGTTTTGGGTTGGTCCGCCGCGGCAACGTTCCCTGACGCCGATGACGACGATGCGCACGCGAACGAGCCGACGAAAGGGCTTCTTTTCGAGCCCGACGTCGTTGCACCGAGTGGAGAAAAGGCGTCTGAAGCGGCTCGACGGGAACGCGGTTCTTCGCAACCTGTGGCGCGTCGTTGCCACGACGGACCAACCCAATCCAATCCACGAAGCGCGCGTCACGAACACGGCAATCGCGTGGCGTCGAATCCGACTCTCGATGCCGAACTGAACACGCTTCTCGTCGTACTGGCTGGGGGTGCTCGCAGCATCGACGAGCTGTGCCAGCGGACGGGCTGGCCGGCAGCGGTCGTTCAGTCGGACGTGCTGCGACTCACCCTTCAGGGGAGAGTTCGCATGGGCCGGTCCGGTGCCATTGAAATTGTAAGTGACTAAAATTACTAGTCTTTTTAAAGTGGAAGTGGAACGCCCCTTGCACGACGGCGGTTGGGATCGCATTTCGGGGGCGGAAAGGAACCCGCCGTTCATGGGCAAGACCCTCGTCGTCGTGGAGTCGCCGGCCAAGGCGAAGACCATTAAGAAGTACCTCGGCACTGGGTACGAGGTGCTCGCGAGCAAGGGGCACTTAAAGGATCTGCCCAAGCGGATGGGGATCGATGTCGAGAAGGGTTTCGTCGAAACCTACGAAATCATCGAAGCCAAAGCCAAGGTCCTTTCAGAATTGAAGGCGCATGCGAAGAGCGCCGATACCCTCTTGCTCGCAACCGACCCTGATCGCGAAGGCGAAGCAATCGCCTGGCATTTGGCCGAAGAGTTGGGCCGAAAGGGCCTCGATATCTCTCGGGTCGAATTCGAAGAGATCACGAAGAAGGGCGTCACCAAGGGGATCGAGAATCCGCGCGAACTCGATCAGCAGCTCTACGACGCACAACGTGCGCGTCGCATCCTCGATCGAATCGTTGGTTACGACGTGTCTGCGCTCGTCTGGAACAAGCTCGCCTTCGGGCTGAGCGCAGGACGTGTGCAGAGTGTCGCGCTTCGGCTCATCGTGGAACGCGAGCGGGAAATCGAAGCGTTCGTTCCCGAGGAATACTGGAACGTCGCCGCTGCCCTGAAGACCGAGAAGAACGCGGGTTTCCAGGCGCGTTTCGTCACGCGCGACGGCAAGAAACTCGAGGTCAAGAACGGCGAGCAGGCGGCATCGCTTCGTGCCGACCTCGACACGGCCGCCTTCAAGGTGGCGCAGATCACGCGCCGCGAGCAAAAGCGCAACTCGCCCGCGCCTTACACCACGAGCAAGCTCCAGCAGGATGCGTCGAGTCATCTCAGGTTCGCTGCCAAGCGCACCATGAGCATCGCGCAGAAGCTTTACGAGGGCGTCGATCTCAAGAAAGACGGCGGTCCCGTCGGTCTCATCACCTACATGCGTACGGACTCCGTGCGCATCAGCGCTGATGCGATCGAAGAGGTGCGTACGCACATCCAGTCGGAGTTCGGCGGCAAGTACCTACCGGCGAAGCCCAATGTCTACAAGTCGCGCAAGGACGCTCAAGAGGCGCACGAAGCGATCCGACCGACGTCCCTCGAGTTCACCCCGGAGCTCGTTCGCAAACATCTGACGGACGAGCAATACAAGCTCTACAAGTTGATTTGGGATCGGTTCGTGGCATCCCAGATGACTCACGCCGTCTACGATCAGACTGGCGTCGACATCGAGGCGACACCGACGCGTAAGGATGCAGACTCGAAGCGCATTGGGCTCCGAGCGAGCGGTAAGGTCCTGAAGTTTTCGGGCTGGCTCGAACAGTACAACCGAGGCAAGGCCGGCAAGACCGAAGAGGGCGAAGTCCCCGCCGAGTTCGCCGGAGAAGACGAAGCCGCCGAGGGCGAAGAGGCGCATGCGACAACTGCCGCCAGTCGCATCCGTGAAGACGACGGGGAGGGGCTTTTGCCCGAACTCGTCGAGGGCCAGAAGCTCTCGCTCGTGAAGCCGCCAGGCGTCCTCACGGAGCAGAAGTTCACTCAGCCTCCTGCGCGATTCAACGAAGGTTCCCTCGTGCGCGAGCTCGAGAAGCGCGGGATCGGACGTCCGAGCACCTACGCGGAAATCATCAGCAAGGTGCAGGCTCGCGATTACGTCGAGAAGCTTCCCGGTGGGCAAATGAAGGCCACGGAACTCGGCAAGGTCATCGTCGATGGCCTCGTCGGCACGTCGCTCGACTTCATGGATCGAGCTTCACCGCGAAGATGGAAGAGGATTCTCGACGCCGTAGCCGCAGGCAAGCTCGAACGCGTCAAGCTCCTCGAGCGCTTCTACGGAAAGTTCCGCGAGACCCTCGACAAGGCCAAGAAGGACAAGCGTTGGGCACCCGAGCCCAAGATGCTCGGCGAGGCTTGCCCGGAGTGCGGCAAGGGCCTCTACGAGCGTTGGAGCAAGAACGGGTGGTTCGTCGGTTGCGAGGGCTACCCGAAGTGTAAATTCACGAGGAGCCTCGGCGACGACGGTCAGCCCGCAGAAGTGCGGATGACGGATTACAAGTGCGAGCAGTGCGGCAAGCCGATGGTGATCCGCACTGGCCGCTTCGGCGAGTTCTTGTCTTGCTCGGGTTATCCCGAGTGCAAGACGACGCGCCCGATGCCCCTCGGCGTGCCGTGTCCCAAGTGTGGTCGCGATGTCGTCGAGGTGCGTGCACGCAAGAAGGGCGGCAAAGCCTTCTACGGCTGCGTGGGCTATCCCGAGTGCGACTTCAAGCTCTGGCAGAAGCCCGTTGCGGAGCCCTGTCCGAACTGCGGTGCTCCATACCTGCTGCGTGCCGGCGGCGAGAAGAATCCCAAGCTCATCTGTGGGGACAAGGAGTGCGGCTACTCACGTAAGCTAGAGCTGGACGGTGACGGCGGAAGCGCCGAAGCCGGGGCGGCCGCTGCCGACGCCGAGTGATGCCCGCGCCTATCGTCACCATCGTCGGTGCAGGGCTTGCCGGCTGCGAGCTTGCCCTGCAATTGGCTCGCGCGGGCTACCGCGTGCGCTTGCACGAGCAGAAGCCGGAGCGACGCTCCGAGGCCGCTACGTCGGACTATCTCGCCGAGCTCGTTTGCTCGAACTCCTTCCGCGGTGCGGCACTGACCAACGCCGTGGGTCTCTTGAAGGAAGAGATGCGGCGTCTCGGTTCCTTCGTCATGAAGGCCGCCGACGCGACGCGATTGCCTGCGGGCGGCGCCCTCGCCGTCGATCGCGATTCGTTCTCGTCGTTGCTCACGGAATGGGTGCACGCCGAGCCCAACATCGAGCTCGTTCGCGGCGAGCTTCGAGAAATTCCGGAAGCGCGTCCGCTCGTCATCGCGACGGGCCCACTCACGTCGGATGCCTTCGCGCAGTGCCTCGAGGCACGCCTCGGCACGTCTCGCGTCAGCTACTACGACGCGATCGCCCCCGTCGTCGCCGCAGACAGCATCGACTACGACAAGGTGTTTTTTGCTTCGCGTTGGGACAAAGGCGAGACGGAGGAAGACAAGACCGCGTACCTCAATTGCCCCTTCGAGAAAGCGGAGTACTTCGAGTTCGTCGCGGCAATCGTCGCGGCAGAGAAGGTCGAGCCGCGGAACTTCGAAAAGCCGAAGTACTTCGAGGGGTGTTTGCCCGTCGAGGTCATGGCCGAGCGCGGTCCGCGAACGCTCGCTTTCGGTCCCATGAAACCCGTCGGGATCACCGATCCGCGCACGGGGCGACGCCCTTATGCCGTGGTTCAGCTGCGCCGCGAGAACCAGAGCGGCACCGCTTACAACCTCGTGGGCTTTCAGTCACGGATGAAGCAACCCGAGCAGGGGCGCGTGTTCCGCATGATCCCCGGCCTCGAGAAGGCCGAGTTTCTGCGTTGGGGCTCGGTGCACCGCAACACGTTCATCGATTCACCGTCGATCCTCGACGGTATGCTTCGCCTGCGTTCCGAACCCTCCATCTATTTTGCCGGACAGATCACCGGCGTCGAGGGTTACGTCGAGAGCGCGGCATCGGGGCTCGCTTGCTCGTTTCTGCTTCGCGACGAGCTCGAGGGACGTACCCCGACGCTCCCACCGGAGACGACGGCGCTCGGCGGGCTGCTCCGGCACCTTGCGTCGGATGCGAAGCACTTTCAGCCATCCAACGTCACCTTTGCCCTGGTTGCGCCACTCCCGGACGTCATTGGCAAAAAGCGCTCGAAGGACGAGCGTGGCACGCTCATGGCCGAGCGGGCGTTGGCTGATTCTCGAACGCTGGCGCGATCGCAACGCCGTGGCACCTGCAGCCCACTCCGTCGACGCTGCGACGCCAGTCTAGGGGCGTAGCTGACGCAGCTCGACGAGTCGCGACGCCGTAGTTCGACGAGCCGCGACGCCGTAGTTCGACGAGTCGCGACGCCGTAGTTCGACGAGCCGCGACGCCGTAGTTCGACGAGCCGCGACGCCGTAGTTCGACGAGTCGCGACGCCGTAGTTCGACGAGCCGCGACGCCGTAGTTCGACGAGCCGCGACGGGGCAGCGGCTGCATGCGTTACGCGATGTCTGCGATCGTCGAATCCGCGAGGAGCCACGCGCGGGGAGGGATGGCGATCCGTGAGCCCTCGCGGACGAGGTTGCCGCGTTGCAGTTGCCGTTCGAGCGCTCTGCGCCGTGCGGGGGTGAGTAGCTCGATGCCCGTTTCATTGGCGAGGGCGTCGAGATCGACGCCCTCGCGCAATCGAAGACCGAGCAAAAGGCGTTCCGCGACGCGCATCGATGGGTCGACTTCTTCGAGCTGCTCGAGGGTTCCCTCGGGTGCAAGCTCGAAGGGAGGTGGCCCACGTCGAGTAAAGTCGAGCGCCGCATAACGACCGATGTTGGCGGGGTTTCGGTATCGAACGAGACGCTCCCCGAGTGGAAGGGTGCCCCATGCCGCGGCACCGAGCCCCAGATACGGCACTCCCCACCAGTATTGCTGGTTGTGCAGGCTTCGATGTCCAGGGCGTGCGTAGTTGCTGATCTCGTAGTGTTCGAAGCCCTCCGCCTCGAGGGCTTCATCGACGGCAAGGAAGGCCTCCGCGACACGTTCATCGACGGCCAGGGGCAGCTTGCCTGCGCGCTTCAGCTGGCCAAAGTGGGTGCCTTCCTCGATGGTCAGTGCGTATACGGACAAGTGAGTCGGCGAGAAGCTCGCGACGCGCCGCACCTGTTCGAGCTCTTGCGCGGTCGTCTGCTGCGGGAGCCCAAACAAAAGATCGGCACTCACGGAACGAAAGCCTGCACCGAGGGCAAGCTCGAGCGCAGCAAGGGCACCTGCGGTGTCGTGTCGTCGCCCGAGGAAGGCGAGGGAGCTCGCGTCGAGGCTCTGGATCCCGAGGCTAATTCGATTGACTCCCGCCTCGAGGAGACCACCTATGACCTTTCGATCGAACGAGCTCGGGTTGCATTCGACGGTGATTTCGACGTCCTGCGCTTTCGCTCCGAATTTAGTCAAGATGCCGCGGACGACGCGGGCGAGGGCGCGAGTGTCCCAAAGGGACGGTGTGCCACCACCCATGAAAATGGTTGTGAGGCGATGGGAAAGGATTTCCTCGCTTCGTCGATCGAGCTCGCGCAAGATTCTGCTCGGCGTAGCCCTCGTGGTCGATGGTGGTGTCCGGGCCCAGCGCAACGCTATAAAAGTCGCAGTAGCCGCACTTGCTCAAGCACCACGGAAAATGCACGTAGACACCCAATGGGGGAGCCGGCCGATCGGTTGTCTGCCCGAGGTGATTTCCGTGGGGATCTGGTCCCCTGAGAGTAGCCTGCGGGGGCTTTGCGTGGGTCACCCTGGGTGTTACCTTCCATCGAGGTTAAGACAAGTTTCGGCTTAGCCATTGCTTGGAGCAATATCGAGTGTTGGGTCTCGAAGCCCTCGTCCAGCGAATCCAGACGTATCATCCTTCGGCTGATGCGGAGCTCATCGAGCGGGCGTATCGCTACTCGGAGTGGGCCCATCGCGAGCAGACGCGTCGGAGTGGCGAGCCCGATTTCGTGCATCCGGCTCGGGTGGCGGAGATCATCTCGGAGCTCAAGCTCGACACGGCGAGCGTCTGTGCGGGGCTGCTCCACGACGTGGTGGAAGACACCCTTTCGGATGTCGACGACATTCGTCGCGACTTCGGCGACGAGATCGCGACGCTGGTCGATGGGGTCACCAAGCTCGGTAAGATCAACTTCACCAGTCGCGAAGATCGTCAGGCGGAGAGCTTTCGGAAGATGGTCGTCGCGATGGCTCGCGACATCCGCGTGCTCTTGATCAAGCTGTGCGATCGCCTCGACAACATGCGCAGCCTCGAGTTCATGAAGACCGAGTTGCAGGAACGCGTGGCTCGCGAGACGATGGACATCTACGCGCCCCTCGCGAGTCGCCTCGGGATCCAGACGCTCAAGGCGGAGCTCGAGGACTTGAGCTTCAAGTATCTCGAGCCGGACACTTACGAATTCGTGCGCACGCAGATGGACAAGACGCGAAAAGATCGCGAACGGTACATCGAAAGCGTGTGCCGCACGATCACCTCGCGGCTCGCCGAGCAGGGCTTCGCGGCTGACGTTTCCGGTCGTGCAAAGCATCTTTATTCGATCCAGAGGAAGCTGCGTGAGCAGAACTGCAGCTTCGATCAGCTGTTCGATCTCATTGCCTTCCGGATCTGCGTCGAGACCGTCTCGGACTGCTACTCGGTGCTCGGCGTCGTGCATTCTCGTTGGACGCCGATCCCGGGTCGATTCAAGGACATGATCGCGCTGCCCAAGCCGAACATGTACCAATCGCTTCATACGACGGTGATTGGACCGAGCCGGCAGCGCATCGAGATCCAGATCCGCACCCACGAGATGCACCGCGTCGCCGAATACGGCGTGGCTGCGCACTGGAAGTACAAGGAGCGCATCTCGGGGGGCGTCGATCCGAAGGACGCCGAGCGGTTCATGTGGCTCCGCGAACTCGCCGAATACCAGCGTCAGGTGAAGGATCCGGTCGAGTTCCTCGAGAACGTCAAGATCGATCTCTTCCCGGACGAGGTGTACGTCTTCACGCCGAAGGGCGACGTTCGAGTCTTGCCGCGCGGCGCGACGCCCATCGACTTTGCCTACGCGATCCACTCCGAGGTCGGAGAGCATTGTTCTGGTGCCCGCGCAAACGGGCAAATCGTTCCGCTCAGGTACAAGCTGCGCAGCGGCGACACGATGGAGATCATCACCAGTGCGTCGGCGCAGCCGAACCGCGACTGGTTGTCCTATTGCAAGACTCCACGCGCACTCACTCGCATCCGCAATTATCTCCGCGCCGAGCAGCGGCAGAAGAGCATCAACCTCGGGCGCGAACTCCTCGAGAACGAGATGCGCACCGCGGAGATGAGCTTCGCGAAATTCTCGAAGAACGAGAACGAGCAGCGGCGCGTCGCCCAGGTGTTCAAGCTGACGAATCTCGAGGAGCTCCTCCTGTCCGTCGGACACGGGAAGGTGAGCGCTGACGAGGTAGTCAATGCCCTGAAGAACCGCGAGGGACCCATCGAGAGCGATGCCCCGGCCGATCTTCGCGAGGGTCGACTCCAGCAGCTCGCGCGCCGTCTGACGGGACGAGATCAGGGCGGCATCAAGGTGAGCGGCGAGGACGACGTTCTCGTGCGCTTCGGCAAGTGCTGCAACCCATTGCCGGGTGATGCCATCGTCGGTTTCATCACGCGTGGCCGTGGCGTCACGGTGCATCGACGTCAGTGTCCGAAGACCTTCGACATGGATCCCGAGCGTCGCATCGAGGTGAACTGGGACACCAAGGCGAAGATCAATCGCCCGGTGCAGCTGCGTGTCACGACGTCGACGTCACCGGGGATTTTGGCTGTGATAAGCCAGGTCTTCAGCGCCCAGCGGCTCAACATCAGCGAGGCCAATTGCCGGGCAGGGGATGACGGCCGGGCGTGCAACACCTTCACGTTTGCCGTGTCGGATCTCGATCAGCTCCGCCTGGTCATGCGGGACATCAAGAAGATCAGCGGCGTGCTCGAGGTCGAACGCGTCTAATCATGATTGGTGGGCCGGTCTTCAATCGTCCGCGAGATAGTTCCTTGACAGACCCCTCCTTGCTCGCTACTTATGCGCCCCACAACGAAACCGCGGGAGTAACTCAGCGGTAGAGTGCCACCTTGCCAAGGTGGACGTCGAGGGTTCAAATCCCTTCTCCCGCTCCGCTGAACCGTCAAAGGCCAGCTCGAAAGAGTCGGCCTTTTTCGTTGAGGCATTTGCCCGAAAACCGCGGGAGTAACTCAGCGGTAGAGTGCCACCTTGCCAAGGTGGACGTCGAGGGTTCAAATCCCTTCTCCCGCTCCGCTGATATCGAACGACGAGTCGCCCTCACCGGCGGCTCGTTTGCGTTTGGGGTGACGTCGAGGGGCCGACGGCTGCGCCGCTACTTCGCCCAGTCACAGGCGAAGTAGGGGCCGCTTGCTGACGAAGGCGCCGCCACTTCGCCCAGTTACAGGCTAAGGCGCGGCCGCTTGCTGACGACGGCGCCGCTACTTCGCCCAGTCACAGACGAAGGCACCGCCGCTTGCCTCTTGGCAGCTCGCGACGAACTCGGACGTGATCTCGGGGCAGCTCTCTGAACAAGTTGCCGGCCTGACGGTGGGGCAGTTGTCGTCCTCGTAGGCGGAGAATGCCTTTTCTGCCGTGTTGATTGCGTCCGAGTTCGTGTTGACGGGCACCTCGCAACCGCATCGATCGAGGAGCGTCTTCGAATCGTTGCAGGAATTCTCGTCGTCGGGATTGCAGGTGCGCGCTTGAAGAAGTGCTCGCAGATAGGTCTCCGCCAACTTCGAGCAACTCGTCGTTCCGCCGTTGCCGTTCTGGGTGCCGCCACTTCCTCCTTCGCCGCCAGAGCTCGTGAAAGCGTCGCCTGCACAACTCGGAAGAAGGAGCAGAGTGAAGAGCAACAGTGTTCTGGACGTCGGCATCGAGATCTCCGAAGAAGGCTGGAATCGAATTACGTGCGGCAGATCTGAATCGTAACATGGGTTCGACTTCGGAAGTCGAGTCTTGCCGAGCGGTGCAGCGAGTGAACGCGAGTTTAGCGAGGAGCTCCGGTGTCGGGTGCGACGTTGCGTGACGGTGACTTGCGTCAATTCGCGTCGCTTCGTTGCTCGTTGCGATGTGAGATGCAGGTGAGCGTGCGTGCGAAGCGCAGCGAGCTGCCATAGTCGCTGGGCTACTGCATGCGTGAGCGCTCTGGGCGCGAGTCCATGGGGCAGGATGCGCCGATGTCGTGTGTCCCCTATCTGTCACGACCTCAGGCGAACATTGCGCTCAGTGTGTACAATTGGGGGCGCGTCGGTAACGTAAATGCGACTTTGGTTCACTTGTCGTGGCTTGTCGGTGCAGCTCCGAAGATAATGTCTCGGCTTGGAGGCAAGACATGAAGACTAGCTATTTGCCGTGGGCAGTTCTCGGCGTCACCGCACTCACCGCTTGTTCCGGTGACGATGGCGGGACGACCTATCCAACCGTTGGTGGAAGCACGTTCGTTGCACAAGGTGGTGCGTACGTCGGCGTCGGCGGTTCGCAATCTCAGACGGGCTTGGGGCAGGGCGGATTGAAGGTTGGTTTGGGCGGCGCGGGAACGGTCGTGCGCGGTGGCGCCGGCACGGCAACGGGCGGCAGCGCTGCCACGACGGGTGGAGCCTCATCCACCGGCGGAGCATCGTCCAAGGGCGGCTCCGGTGGCGCAGCAAAGGGCGGCGCGACGGCCACGGGTGGCACCGGCGCCGAGGGCGGAAGCTCGGCAAAGGGCGGAGCCTCTTCGACGGGAGGCACGTCTGCGAAGGGTGGAACGACGGGAAGCGGGGGGACGGCTCCTGGGCGAGGAACATGTCCCGTTGGTGCGAACATGATTTCGGACTTCGAAGAAGGACCTGGAACTCCGGTCGTCCTTCCTCCGACTGGGATCACGGGAACGTGGGAGACCTTCAGTGACACCGCGTCTTCTTCTGCAACGAAGTCGATCACCGTAGAGTCGACGGGTAGCACCACGGAGTGCAGCAAGTACGCGCTCCACACGAAGGGTAGCGGTTGGACGAGTTATGTCGGAATGGGGCTCACCCATTTAGCCGGAACGCTGGCAGCACCAACACCGTACAACGCCACGGCGAAGAGCTACACCGGGCTACGTTTCAAGGCCAAGTTGGGGACAGGCCATGCTGCGAATGCGGCCGTGCGCTTCAACATCTCCACGCCCGAAACGGAAGGCGCAACCAATCCCGGAGGTAAGTGTACCGCTACGACGGCGACCACTACCAAGGCCGCAATTGACTGTTATCAACACGTGGGGCGGTTCTTGCAGGAAGAGTATCAGCTTTCGACGGATTGGAAGACCATTACTCTGTGCTTCGATCGGGACCTTTATCCCCTTTCGTTGCCCAGCAAGTTGACGAACGCCCAACGGGACGCGGTCGCCTCAAACATGCTCAAGATTCAGTACCAGTTCAACCAGGGAAAGAACTACAGTGGGTCTTACCCGACGAACGGCGCTTATCCCGTCATTCCCAAGACGAGTGCTTTCGATTTCTGGTTGGATGACTTGGAGTTCACCACCGAACCGTGCGCATCGGCCAATTTCACATCGACTGCTGGCACGGCGAAACCCTTCCCACAAAACTCCGGAATGGGAAGTTGCGGCATGGCAACAAATGCTGCGAAGTACAACACCGCGGTGTCGCAAGCCTATGCCCGATGGAAGAGTCGGTTTGTCGTTGCTGCCGGTAGCAACCTAAAAGTGATTGCTCCGGAGCAAGAGGCTGGCGTGACCACCTCCGAGGCGATGGGTTACGGCATGCTGATTTCCGCAGCAATGGGCGATCGGACTACCTTCGACAAGATGTGGGGCTACGTCCAAACTCAAATGGATAGTGGAATGATGAAGTGGAAGCCCAACGATTCGGGGACCGCCACGGATGGTGACGAAGACATCATCTACGCATTGCTCATGGCTGCGAACCAATGGGACAGCTCTTACTCAACGGCTGCTGCGCCTTGGATTACCGCGTTCAAATCGAAGGATGTTGTGAACGACATGATTACGGCGGGCAGTTCGAATTGGACAAGCCTGTTTAATCCATCGTATTTTGCGCCTTCGTATTATCGAAAGTTCGGCGGACTGACGACCACGATCGCGAATGGTTACGCTGCAATCGCGAAGAACGTCGCGAACGGTACCGGTACTTTTCCAACCGACTGGTGCAACCCGACGAACGGAGATCCTGGCAATACGGGTTCTGTAACGAGCGGCATGCAGAACGCCTACGGATACGATGCTGCTCGAGTGCCTTGGCGCATCGGCATGGACGTATGTGGCGGCTCCAACGACGGAAAGGCGGTGCTTTCCTCGATTGTTAGCTATTTCGCCGCGCAATACGACCAGGGCGCGACCATCGATCTGATGAAGGCCGGTTGGGTGAAGAACTCGGGTGTTGCGGCCAGTGCAAAGGATCTCCAGGGTTCCTTCATTGGACCTCTCGGCGTTGGGGCAATGGCGGTGGGAAATTCGGTCATGCGAGATCGTGCGTTTCGCGCAATTCTCGACATCGTGGAGAACGGTGACTTCAATCACACGTACTTCCCGTCGACCGTCGGCATGATAACCCTCTTGATCATGAGCGGGAATTTCCCAGTTCCGAGCTGAGTACGTAACAGAACAGGCAGAATCGATTGCGAGACCGCGCCTCGATTGCGAGGCGCGGTCGAAGACGTACCTCACCGCGTTGCGGCTCTCCGAGAACGCATCGTCTGGTAGCCGGCGACGAAGCCAGTTCGGGGCGCGAACGAAGTTTGTCGTTGTCGGATTGAGCAGCAGCGTCGAGCCGCACGAACGTCTCGGCGCTGCATGTGCATTTGTCGCCTGGTAATCGCCGTCCTGTCGCGTGCGCCAATTTGGGGGGCTTAGGCTCGGACGACGATGACGCGCCTTCGAAGCCAAATGCTCTTGGAGCAAGTCTCGCCGCCCGAGCGCCAATACTCTTGAACTGTACCGGTACTTACTTTGCGTATTGCACTAACCGATGCTACGCGGTCGAGCTGAACGCTGGGGCATGTATGTAGACAGACTCGTTGTGGTGGCGAGAACGCTTGGCTGTGGTGTGACTTGGGGAGGTCGAGATGAGTGGACGGATTTGGAACTTAGGTGTGGCACTTGGGATCTTCGCAACGAGCTCCTGTCAGCTCGCCGTGGACTTCACGAGGCATCACGAGAGGGCTGCTGGTGGCGACGGCGGCGAGACTCACATTGATGACACGAACTCTGCAGGTGATGGCGGTCGGTCGAGCTCTGGAGACACCATCCGTGGAGGAACCGGTGGAGCTGGCACGACCGCGGGAGGCGCGTCCACGGTTGAGGCTTCTGGGGGGGCGAGCTCGTTGGGAACCGTGGGAGGCGCAGTCGGGGGAACTTCGAGTGGAACTGCGTCAACACAATCATGCATTGAGCCGATGCGGCTGTGCGGCGAGGGTTGTGTCGACGTCAACGTCGACAAGAATCACTGCGGAAGCTGCGGTAGTCTCTGTGAGGACTATCAATTTTGCGAGAGGGGCACGTGTCTGCCGGTCTATTCGGACACCCGTGTACTCCTGACGGCAGGTGACTCGGTCGATGTCGTGGCGGCGGCGGCGCTGTCAACGAAGGAACATGGTGATCTGCTGCTCCAGGTTCGCCTCGTGGATTCGAGCATCGTGTTCTCTTCGAAAGGTATGCCGGTGTCATCTGCCGTATCTTGGGGTGGAGAGGGAGCGGGCTTCGCGCGCTATACTGCCGACGGAACGTTGGTTTGGGGCCGTGACGCGAAATACATGTGCGATGGCAGCCCACTGCGCTTCACCGTGACTAAGTCAGGTGAAATCGCAATTCCCTTCGTTCGCACCGATCCACAGACGGGGCCGGTTCCACCGACAAGTCATTATTGGCTGGGGAAGTACGATGGGAACACCGCGGCCCTCATTTGGGAGGTCATGTACGAATCCGGTGACGCCCAGAAGGTGGCGTATCGGTCCGCACAGAACGACTTCATTACAGTGGGGAGGCCTCCGCGCGATGGTGATCCAGCACCTGGTTCCGTGTGTCGAGTCGTCGATTCGGGAGCGCAGGGGCGGGTGACTTGCCTGTCGGCACCGAACGTTGCAGAAGACATCCTCGCGGGCGGCGACGGTTCGACGGTATGGCTATCGGGATACGGCGGTGGCACCCTGAATCCATGGGGTTCGAAGAGCTGGAATAATCCTGGAAATCCCAATCGTCAGAGGGGAGATTTCGTAATTATAGGTGCCAATGACGATGGCAGTAGCATCGGTCCTTGGTTTACCGAGGGAGACTGGGCGGTAGATGTCACGAACGTCGTGATGACTCCGGACGACAGCATGGTGTTTTCCGCGTCAACCTTTGGCTATACGACCTTCAACGGGGGGCAGGCCTTTGCCGAAGGCGCCGGGGCGGTCTTGGTCAAAGTGACTCGAACCGGTAAAATCGCGTGGCGAACGGTGCTGGCGGCGAAACCCGAGTTCGTGGAAAACGCACCGGGAGGGCGCATAGCCGTGGTCGACTATCTACCGTTCGAAAACAGTGATCTGCCAGTACAACTTAGTCTCTTCTCTGGCGACACGGGGGCACTGCTCAGCTCATTCTCGTTCGGTCGACGGCGCCCGGCTGGGGCATCTACCATAATTGCGAGCGGCACGGCCAATCTCTACGTGCTCGGAAACGTTCGTGCTGCGGCAGATTTCCATCCCGGTAAGGCGGAAGATTTGCAAGGCGCGGAGCCCGGCGTCTTCATTTCAAGGTTTCGCTTCTAGTTTAGCCCAAGCGTACCGGCGTCACGGGGCGGGCAGGACGCCCGTCCCGCCGTGACGGCAGGTTGGCGTTCTCTTCCGACCATTCACGTATTTACTCCGCCCAAAACCAAAGACGCGCTAGATTCCGCTCCGGAATGTTCGGTCGCGATTGGGAGCTACGCACGCCGATGGGGAGGTTTCGTCTCGTACGAAGCCGTGGAGAGCCGAGCTTCGTACCAGACGAGCGTGATCTGCTCGGTCTGCTCTTCTTCTTTCGTTGTGCGCTCGAGCGGGAGCTCGAGGCGCGGCAGGCGACGCTTGCGCTGAAGGCGAAGCTCGAGGGCGAGCGTTACAATCCGCAACGCGCCGAACATCTCGATTCGAGCGAGTGTCGCGCGCTCGAGCGTTGGCTCGCGTTCATGATTCAATCGGACGAGGTTCGGTTCGAGCCGCAGGCGCCGGTTCGGACGCGCGTGGTGGCGGCGCGGCAGCAGACGCCCTACACGCCGCCGAAACCTGCAGAGGACAAAGAGGAAGACCACTTCATCGGCCTGCGTCTGAAGGATCAGAGACAGCAACCCGTTCGCAATTCTCGCGTTCGAATCACGTTCCCCGACGGCAGTCAGAAGGAAGCCAAGAGCAACTCAGCAGGGGAGATTTTTGTCAAGGGCATCGCGGTGACGGGAGACGCGAAGATCGAGTTCCTCGACTTTTGTACGCCCGGCGCTGCGGAAGCCCCAGTGTGGCCCGAGGAGAAGGAATATCGCGTCAAGGTCACGGACGAAGCGGGCAACGGCGTGCCCAACGTGTGGGTGAAGTTTACGGAGGGCAAGAAGTACAACCTGGTTCCAGCGGACAGCAGCGGAGTCGCCGTCTACAAGACGACCAGTGATGACGTGTCTGCTTCGTTCCACGACGCGGCCGAGCTCGGTACGGCGATGCAGTCGGTGTGGGGCAAGGCCGCAGCTCTTGTTCAGGCGCAGTGGCTCAAGCCGGAAGTTGGCAAGCGCACGGTGCTTTCGATTCGCGGTGGCGCGCTTCAGGAGCAGTTGAGCGATACGTCGGAAACCTCCACGACCGAGAACGTCGGTGAAACCGCTGCGGCCAGTGCTTTGGCGGCGGGTAGCCCGAAGGCTGCTTCTTCTACAGCGGCGGGAGCTGCTTCCCTGGCGTTGAAGTCGGCCGCGTCGTTCAAGGCGTTCGACCGTATCGCGTTGGTTCCAGGACAGGAGCACGAGATCAGTGTGCAGCCCCACGTGGCGATGGCGAGGCTCGTTGGCGTCAACTTCGACACGAACAAGAGTTTCCTCTTACCGACGGCGCTGCCGACACTGCGACGCATCAAGGAGCTTTACGAGGCGCATTCTGGTGAAACCCTGATGATCGTGGGTCACGCGGACAGTCAAGGTGGCGTTGCTGCCAACGAGAAGCTGAGTCTCGAGCGTGCGCAGGCGGTGATGGCCTTTCTGCTCGATGACGTGGACGCATGGATGGCGTGGTACGGCGCCAACGACACGAGCAAGTGCTGGGGAGCCGGCGAAGATCGCCAGATGCTTCGCGGCATCGTCGCGCGCAAGGCTGGCCTCGCGAAGCCCGACACGAAGTCTTACCAAACTTGGCACAACGCATTGGCCTCCGACAAGCGCGCCAAGAATTGGGAGCCCCTGGAAGAAGACGGCAAACTCGGCCCCATCACCCGCGCCCAGCTCATCGGCGATTACATGAATCTTGACGGCACAACCTTGCCGACAAACATGCGCGTCGTGATCCACGGTTGCGGCGAAGCCTTCCCTCTGCCTCCCGCAGCAAACGGCTGCGCGTGGGAGCGCTTCAGCGAGATGCGCAATCGACGAGTGGAGTTCTTCTTCTTCGATCGAGTTGGCGGCGTCGCCCCATCGCCGGCAAGCAATACGAGTGCGCCCGGAAGTACAGAATATCCGGCGTGGCTTGCGAAGGCGGAGATTGAAGATCTCACGACGGAGGCAGGGCTCAAGGAGGTCACCTTCGTCGAGATGCACGACGCGCTCTTCAGGACGAACTCGGCGGTGGTCTTGCCGGAGGGCGAAGATCCGACGACGTCGAAGGGAAAGGGACGCGCGGTAACGGCAGTTGGTCTCTTCGCGACGGCGCTCCGATACAACGAGGAGCATCCTTCTTCCGTTGATGCAGCGGGCAAGCCCACCTACAAGAAGTTGCTGATTGCAGGGCATACGGACACGAAGGGCAGCGATAAATTCAATCAGCCATTGAGCGAAGAGCGCGCGAAGGTGACGCTGGCGCTTCTGACGGGTGGAACGAAGGGGCGAGAGGACTTCGCGAAGCTCTGCCAGAAACGGCATGACGGCGTCGATCTCACCCAGATTTTCCACTGGGTTGCTGACAGCACGGACTTCGAGTTCAAGTGCAAGCCCACGCTTCGGGATCAGGCTCCGAGCACCACGACCGTCACTCACTTCAAGCAGGAATACAACGCGCACTTCGACACGAAGTTTGCCGACATGCCCGGCGCGAAGAAGTTTGCCTCTCCCAACGGCAACGTGGACGAAGCCCTCTGGGGCGCGGTCTTCGACTGCTACGAATACGGCTTACGCTGCGAACTGGGCGACATGGAAAAGTCCAAAGAGGGCACCGCAGAGGTCGCACAGCTGCGCAGCAAGTTGAATTGGGTCGAATCGACCCACCAGACGATGGGCTTCGGCGAACGCTTCCCCGTCGACAACATGACCAAGCAGGAGTTCCGCAGCCAGTCGAACCGTCGCGTCGAGGTGATGATGTTCGACGAGGGAGAAGAACCCGATTTGGCCGCGGCAGCTACGGATCCTGAAGTCATGGAGACGTACTTGCCGGGGGCATACGGGAAGAATCCGGTGCCTCCGATGGTGAGTGCGAGGCCGTGGAGGGCGGAGTGGGACGAGCTTTCTACCGGATGGATGGAAACACGCACGTTGCGATTGCGCATTGCACCAGGACTCCCAGCTGGGGAGCCCGTGAGGTATTTCATTTGGGTCCAGGGCGGCAGCAACGCAACGCAGAAAGTCGGTATCAGCATGGACGGCGGAGCGTCGCTCTCGTGGTGTCCGGGACGCGATGAGGTATTCGCGCACGGCATGGGCGATGGTCCCTATTACCTTCTATTTGCGGCAGAATCCGTCGGCAGACGGGCGGTGTGTAGGCAGCCACTTCTTTTGCTCGAATACAGCGTCACCTTTCGAACGATCGATGGTATCGCACCTTCAGGGGATCAGTTTGAGCTTGTCAGCGACGACGGCTTATACTCACGGGCGGTTGCCGTTTCCAAATCCGAGCTATTTGCAGGCGGAAGGTATCGTGTGCGCTTTGGCGCTCTTCAGTTGGGTAGGAAGTATAGTCTCTCCTACGCACTTGCAAATGGAGCGCGTCAGCACGTATTTCGTGACGTTCCGCTCACCCAAATCCATAACTTCGGGAGTCGCTTGGACCCGCCCGGTGCGGTTTCGAAGCCAAATAGGCCAGATGAGGAGCAGTCGGATACGCGCAGCCTCGACCCATGGCTCGTCGAGACCCAGAGTCGGCGTTGAAAGTTCGACCGTCCAGAGACGCTATGGCAACCCCTGACAGCTACAAGGCATCCACCGACTATGAAGTACCAGTCGAATTCTCGCTGTGCGACACGCTCGATCTCCTCAACGAGAAGTATGAACTACTGCCAGAAGGGCAATGGTACTACCCGCACCCAGATCCGAACTCACCCCGACCACTGACGGAGCGTTGGGTTTACGCGATTCAATTTGGAGCGTCCGCTCGACAACTTTTCGCTGAATACTATTGTGACGCCCAAGGGTTGCTCTCGATTCTCGCGGGTGAAGAACGAATGGGTATCGAGCGAACGGGGACTCTGCCGATCGCAACCGGCACGCGGGAGGCCAGACTTCCGACGACGATCAATGGCAACCCGCAAATTTATGCACTTTTCGTATCGAGAGTGCGTCTGACGACGGCTGCCATTCAAGCCATACTGACCTATCGTCACCCTGGTTTCACGGAGACGAACGCATGGATCCTCGAGCACTGGATCCCGGCACCGCCCTTTCTTCTATGGAATGAGAGTAATTCGCCTGCGATATACGCGAATTCCAACTGCATTGCGTATCAACGGACACTTCGGCAGCAAGGTTACCTCATTCGCGCCGTCGATCCTCTTTCCGTAGCCGAAAATTGGCAAGCGACTACATCGCAGCATGTGACGCAGTCATTGACTACGCTGTTGCTCACCAGGCAGCAGCTAACACGGACGAGATTAAAGGTCGTCAGCAAAAACTCGTGATCGCGCGGATCTTGAAACAGATTCTCGATGGCCCGAATGCAAGTGATCTCGATATCATCAGCCGCTTTAGTGACGGGTCTGGTGCAATCGTTCGCTCCTACGTAGATCAATGGCAGGATCAGAATCCTGCGTCGAATCGCAGAGCGTGAACGCAGCGGGACGAGACTGGTCTACTTTTTGGAATCGGAATTCATGAAATTGGTCGCGACGACGTACAGCGCGACCAATTCTGAGGAAGACAAGGACTACGACATTATTCTTAACTTCTTGGGAAGAGTCGTCCCAAGGCTAAGCGAGTGTCTGAATGGTCGAACTCTCCTCGGTAAATGGCAGCGGAGCAATCCTTACTGGCTGGCCACGTATGTACAGCCACAGACTCAGCTTTCAGATCCCCAATTTCAGGTGGCACGTAAGTCTTTCGCTGCAGTACTGGCGATTCTCGAGGAAATGGCAAAGGCTGAGATTGCGTTGCGTCCTCGCGAGCTTGAACCGATCTTCACAACGCTAGAGACTCACATAACACGTGTCTTTCGAGACAAGCTCTTTGAAAAGAAGGGTCATGTCGAAACCTATCGTTACGTCAGCTCCAAATTGAACGTCGCGACTCCTGTGACTGTTGTCCATGCGGCCGCAATTGCGCAGCTTGACCTTGATGTAAAGATCGCGCGGCTGATAGAGAACACCACTCAGCTCTCATCTGTTGTCAGTCAGGGGATCGCGCGGTTTCTTGAAGTCATCAATCTCGCTTCCTCCGCGAGCGCAGTTTTGACGGATGGCAGCTTTGACGATTACGTGAACCTCATCGGTTCGGGGCTTGACGCCAGTTCTGCATTTGCGTCGTTACTTGGCTTGGGTTCTCGTCCAATAGGGGTCATTGGCGCCCTGTCGTCCGTCATTGACACGTATTTGGCGGGTGGGGCGGGTGCGGCGGCCTATGCGTCCAACGACTATTCTTCGGTCGCTGGTAACTTCGCCGTCGGCTTGGGGTCGACAATGGCTTGTCTGGGTGCGGTCGAATCACTTGGACCGTCAACCGCAGCCACGTTCGGTGGACTGTCCGTGGGAGTATGGGGGGCCATCGCCGTCGGTATAGGTTGGGCCACTATTGCTGTGTTCGGAGACAGCGACCTTCAAGTCTTCGTAGGCCACTGCTGCTTTGGAGTTGACTACGGTGAAGGCACAGCCACTCCCAAGTGGTCACCCACTGCTCTCGGTGCCTGGCGAGGTACAAAGGTCGGCAATGTCTGGGATCGGAAGACAGAGAACTTTACGGCGCAGTTGGAGTCGCTATTAAGTCTTCTGGCGGCGTTTTCTCTTGAGTATCGCTCAAGCGAGTGTGTTCGCGTCACGCCCTCATACTTGCGTCCGGAGTCGAACTTCGTCATTTTCGCTGACGCGGTAGGAACGGGGCTGGCTGGTCAGACTGTGCATTGTCGATTTGAAGTCACCGTGAACGTCGCAACAAAAACCATGCTAGATGTTGGAAGTGGCCATCCGATTAATCAGCGTGCCATTTCATTTTTCGAAGATCAAGATGGTGCGGCAACTGCGTTCGAGCTGACTTTCGTACCGAAACCCGGTTCAACTCCTGAATATTCATTTCTTCAGAGTCACGCAACCTGCTGGGTTCGATTGGACCTTCACGGTGACGGTCGCGTGTTGATCCCTCCCGTCGCTCCATTCTCGGTTCGTCTGGATCTTCAACTCGCTTCCAGGGATCCTGTTTCAAGCAAGGACGGCTGAAATGCGATACGCATATTTTTGCATGTGTCTGACGGCACTTTCGTGCACCAACCCCGTGACAACTGACAAGTCCGAGACGGCGAGAGCACACAGCGGGGCCAACTTGTCCGTCGAACACCCTGATGCCGTCTGCCATCTCGCGGGTAGTCTGGCGCAGACGACAGATTGGACCAATACGTGGAGTCCTCTGTTTCCTGTGGAAAAGCGCGGTGTGCTGGTGAAGATTCTGCGGCCTGGAACGGCTTTGCCGGAGGTAAAAAGCACATTGGCTCAGCTGAACCCAAGTATGTTAAATTTTGTACCCTGTACCGAGTACATCTTGCTGTGGGTGGCCAGCACCAACTGTGATACGAGTAGCTCCGACTGGGTGAGTCTACGAAAGCTTCTTGGTAAGCACGAAGTTCTGCATGTGTTCGATTATGATCCTCGTGAGTTGGTTGCGGATTGCCTCAATGGGCGACTCCCGTCCAATCGTTGTCGTGAATACATGGCTCCTAAGCTGTCGAAGCCATTTTGTGGAGTGAAGACACTGGAGCAACGGAAGCAACTTAATCAACTGATGCTCAAATTGTTTCCCAGCTCTGCCGCGCCGCGTATTTGTCTTCAATAGGACTGCGTTTCCGGACTGATTCGATCGCCGTTCCGTTGGGATTCGATCAGGATTCCCGGTCTTAAGGCAACCGCAGTGCCGAGCAGTGCCACACCTCTCATCGTCGTACCAGTGCCCCGACACGGAGACCACGGGCAGTTTTTGACCTACGAATTGGTGCAGCCGGCGCCTGATACGACGAAGCCGGTGAGCGTCAATCCCTTGGCTCCGCCAGGCGCAGTTCCAGTGGCCGTACCGGGCAGAATGAACTCTCTGGAGTTGTGGTCGACGAGTTGGTATCCCGCGACCTAGCGTCTTGCTGTTGCTTGGCTAGGTCACGACGAGCTGCGGGTAGGACGTTGCGGAGTGACCGCTCAGCGACACCGGGATGACTGGCGCGAGGACGTTGATTGAGGGTAAGCCCCTTATGTCGCGCCTGCTAGCGGTCCAGGTCGCGTCCGCCACAATGGCGTGGCGATGACACGGAAGACCGCAGAGCAGCAACGATCACTCGGAGCGGACGACGGAGGCCTACTGGGCGCCTTACTTGGTGGCTTGTTGGGTAGCCCAATTCGCCGGGGTAAGCTCGCAGAGATCCCGCAGGCGCCAGCCGGACTCGAGCTTGGTGATGACGTCGACCAAGTAAGCGTGCGCGTCGATCCCCAGGATCTGGCAGTTGTCGACCAGAGTGAAGGCATTGGCGAGGCGCTCGCCTCCGCGAATGGATCCCGTGAAGAGGAAGTTGCGTCTGGCGACGGCGAAGGGCCTGATCCGACGTTCGCAGCGACCGTTGTCGATCTCGAATCGGCCGTCCTCGAAGCAACGACGGAAGTAGTGCCGTTGATTGATGGCGTAAGTGGTTGCCTGTCGCAGGGGCGACTTTGGCAACAACTTGGGATCGGTCTTGTCTACCCACTCATCGAAGATGTCCAGGATAGGCCACGAGCGCCCCCGTCTCTCTTCGAGCCGTTGATCAGCCGACAGTCCTCTCCGCTTGCAGTCGTCTTCGATGGCGTACAAATCGGCAAAGTACTTCAGCGGAATCGAAGCCCGCCCATCTTTCGCTAGCAGCGCCTGATGGAACTTAGAGCGAATGTGCATGCCGCAGCCGAGCCGACGGTCATCGGGGACTGCAACTCGAGTTTCGCCATCGTCATCTTCGACTTCTCGGGAGTACCCGGCGTACCCATCCACCTGGATGAAGTGTTCGATGCTGCTGAACCAGTCGGCAATTTCGGTCGCCTCCCAGCTCTTGGTGTAACCGTAGGCAACCGTCTCACGTTCGCCCACGGAGCCATCGGTGCCGACAAAGCACCGAAGGTGCCCGCGGAAGGCGCCGTGCTTGCCCGCCTTGTTCAACGTCTTGAGATGCGAGTCGTCCGCGGCCACGATGAGCGACGCGAAGACTCCAGACAGCACCGCTTGGGCAACGGGCTCGATGATGTCGGTCGTGTAGTCCCAGTAAGACTGAAGCGTCTTGTCTGGGATTTCGAGACCCATTCGAGCAAACTCGCGACGCTGGCGGTCGAGAGGTTGAGCCAGTGCGCACTTGTCACGGACAATCTTCGCCAGCAGCGAAGCATCGACCTTGCGATGGACGGCTGGAGTGCTCATTCGTGGAGCCGTCACGGCGTCCTGTCGGCAGTCGCAGCCGAGCTTCTCGCGCTGCTCGACATGGACCACGATCTTGGCTGGCACGAAGGTAAAGAGCTCATGCTCGACATTACCGAAGCTCTTCATCTCTTTGCCGCAGACCGCACAGTTGCGCTCCTCTGCCGGCACTTCGACCTTCTTGATGACACGCTCGACGTTGGCGCTCGCCTTCATCGATTGGACGCGAGTCCGCTTCTTCTTCGGTGGGTCCGAAGCGGGAGCTTCCTCGGTTGCTGCTGCTTCGTTGCCGGCGCATTGCTCGGGTTGTTCCGCCACCGGCACGGGCAGCTCGGTCGTGGTTTCCGCCTGCTGCTGGTCGCCGCCGAAAGCGAGGAACAGTTGTTTTAGCTCGTCCCGTGACAGTCGCTCGGTGCTGCGTCCGAAGCGGTAGCGCACCGCCTTGAGCACTCGCCAGGCGAGACGGTCACTGGCTCGCTCCATCGCCAGCATGGTGGAAACAACGGAGTCGATGGCTTGCTCGAATTTGCCTTCATGGGCCATCGAAAGCAGCGTCGCTTTGAGTTGCTCCATGCGCTGCTGGCGTTCGTTCTCGATTTCGTCATCGAGGACCATCCCAGCCACGAGCAGATCTTTAGCCACCGGCAACGGCCCGGAGATGACGAGATTCTTGCTCGCCTTTCCCCGTTTTTCGCTCTTGTTGCCGGTGTTCCGTTTAGTCACGACTGCTTGCACGGGTATGATCAATCGCGATCATTCGTGCAAGCAGATTCGTGCAACGAATCTCAGTTTTCGATGCGCGGTGGCACGTAACGCTTGCGTCGCTTTGCACCAGCAAGTTCGATGCCCTCGAGCATCAACGCGAGCTCCGCTGAATCGATCTCCACCTGACGAGCACCGTCTCGAGATTGCTGTACCAAACGAAATGTGCCCGCCTCGAGACGCTTCTTCACCAGACAAAAGCCGTTTCTGTCCCAAAAGAGCATCTGGGCCACGTGACCGCGTTCGATTCAGGAAAACGAACAGATGCCCGCTGCGCGGCTCGAGCCCAAACTCAGATTCTACCAACGTAACCAATCCATCGAAGCTCTTGCGCGCATCGGTTGGTTCAGTGGCAACGTAGATACGCACGCTCGGCGGAAGTGTCAGCATGACTTCATTCCCTCCACGACTGCTAGAAGGCGAGACAACGTTCTCAGGCTGGAACGCTCCCGTCACACGCACGGCTCGTCCGTTGGTCAACACGACCTCGAACTCCCCGCCTGTCGTCGGCAGTCGCGTCTTCGTCTCCCCAACCGCTCCACCTTTGGTGACGCGAAGAGGAACGAATCGTTTCGTCCGCTTCGACGCAGGGCTCTTCGTTCCCCCCTCGTGCCGGAGTCGGCTCGCCCAGTATGACAGCGTCCCTGGGTGCAAGTCGTGCGCTCGGGCATATTGCCCGCACTTCTGGCCACTGTCGCGCCACCGCTTTACTTCGGTGACCCAATCCGCACGCGTCCTCGACGCGCGCTTCTCACGCCTCGTGCTGCCTGTCGCGTTCTGCATGTGGCGCAGTCTGAGTCCGCACGCGCGATCCCGCATTCAGGCGACTCGTAAGGGGCTTACGATTGAGGCTCTGGGTCCAGGAGGACCCGATGAGTGCAAGGAAGATCCAAGACGAAAACGACGCGAAAGATTGCATCGAGCGAATGAAGGCATCCGGGCTTACGTTGGCAGCGTGGGCTCGTGCAGAAGGGGTGGACGGTCGTTCACTGCACGCCTGGAATGTGAATCTGGCGCGTGGCGGCGCGGGGGTACTACGGAAGGCATCACCGGCGAAGCGGGGCCGCCGGATGAGGTTGGTGGAGCTTGTGCCGATGACTGCTCCGTCACTCTCAGGGCGTTACGTGGTTCGCTTGGCTCAGTTGGAACTCGAGGTTGACGCTCGATTCGACGAGGCAACGCTGCGCAGGTTGGTCGGGGTGCTGCGGTCATGTTGAGCCTGCCCCCTTCGGTCCGAGTGTTCGTGGCCGTGGCTCCCGTGGATATGCGAGGCTCCTTCGACGCGCTCGTGGGCGGACCGTTTGAGCTGCTTAATGCGTGTCATGCGTTGTCCGACGGGAACCTTGTAGAAGTTTCTGCGCAGGATGCGCTCAAAGGCATATTCCCGAACGCGGGCGGTCAGTCAAGTGTTGTACTGGGAACGCCCAGTCAGGAGACACGCTTCTTCGACACTGTTCAACAGCAGCTCGTCAGATATTGCTTCTACGTATCACGGCAGATTCTGGATGGAAGTTTCTTGCTTGACTTGGCTCAGAATCCTCGGCAGGGGCTGCCGATCGTAACGCTCGATCAGCTGAATGCCGGCAACACAACAATCCCCGTAACCGATCCGCTGACCATCGCAGAGCAGCTTTCCATCGAGTATGAGAAACTCCGCAGGAAGTACGTGGCAGTGTGCGCGCCATTCGATGAGCAGTCTGACAAGGAGAAGGAGGCGACTGTCAGACTTCTAAAGGAGCGACTCATTGCGTCTTGCCTGAACGAACCCACGCTGGCGTCCAAGCTAAGTTCGCGATACACGACGACTCCAGCTGACTACCTCAAACGTGCGGACAAGAAGAGGTCAGACGCCGACATCGCCCGCGAACAGGCCGCTCGTCACTGTATTCTCTGGTTGAACGGGCCGCTTATGACGTTTGCCCGGTCGACGTACGGCGCGGACAATTCCGTCGCGAATTGGCATCCGCGGATTGCTGAGCTCGTCAAAGTAGACGCGTCCGTAAGGGCACGCATTGCTGATTCGTACCACGGCAGCTGTCATATACGCGATTTGGCAAGGTCGCCTGACTACCTCATCCGGGAGTTTATTGGTCGACCTCAGGGGCTAAATGACAGCAATATCGCTACGGTGAGGAGCGTTGGCGCAGCCTGTTGGGATGTCATTTCGAAGCTTTGGATATCTGTAGGGGCGGTGATGGCGGCGCTCGCCTCGCGATTGCCAACGCAACGGGTTGACTCTAACTCAGTGTTCACGATTGGTAAGCTTGTCACGACGTACAATACCGTGTTCGGTGACGCCACCCTAACCGTTACGCTGACAAAGCTGAATCCGCATTTCGTGTGGAAGGATTACATCACCGGCAACGTTCGGGACGTACGATTTGGGGAGTATATGCAGGTCGAGCTCAAGGACAACAGGATCATAATCCTGTCGAAGACACAGTTCAATTCAAAGAACCCATTCGCCTTGCCGCATTTCGCGAGGGGCATCGCTCTGATCAATCTGGCGCTTGCTGTTGGTGCTGCATACGAAGCTCTTGTGAGCTCCAATTCAATCAACCCTAAAGAGAACAACACGATGACGGTTGTCAAGTTGGTTGGCGCCATTGTTGATACGGGGGGGGCATTCCCTCAATCATTGGCGGCGTTGATCAAGGCTACGGGCAGAGGTGTCGCATTCCTTGGACTTGCGAGCGCAGTGCTCAGTACAGCCACGAGTTTCGCGGACGCAACCGACGCAATCAAGTCTGGTGACTACAATGCCACGTTTGGGGCAGCGCTTTCCGGGGCTGGCGGGGTAGCAGCAGGCGTGGGGTTTGCTCTTGTGATTCTCAATGGAGGGGTAGTCACCCCGGTCCCCGCGCTCTTAGGAGTCTTTGGGGCAGTGTTGGCGATTCTTGGAGCCGTGATATATGCAATCGCTAAGGACAGTGATTTTGAGTTGTTGTCAGAACACGTGTTCCTGGGAAAACGGCACACCGAGAAGGACTCTCAGCAGCCGTCCTGGGCACTCGCTCCGTATTCGAAATGGGACGACCCCACCGACGGACTGGACCATCAGATTGTCGCGACCTTCAATTTGCTGTTTGCGTTCGGCGTGACGATTGGGCTTTCCAATACTCAAATCGCACATGAGGAGCTCAAGATCAAATACGGCACCTACGCGGCTGGTGCCACATTCAAGGTTGCCATTGCCGGTCAGATTCATAAGCCAGTGGGACCGCCGGAACCGTTCAGCACGGAACTGATCATCGACCCTGCTGATCCAAATGCGGCTAGGGGCACCGGCTCACTCACTACTGGAGCAGTGCAAGTCGTCCCAAGCAAGAGCACCATCACAATCGCAGCGTTGCCGGCAGGACTAAACGTATTCGCCGAAGTACTCGAGAACATCACTTGGCGCATCTTGATGAACACTGGCCTGAACTCCGTACAAACACCAAGCGCGAATCCGAATCACGGGTTGCTGGTGGCAGCGCCATGCACTGTTCCCGCATCAGGGAAGTCTGTGGTGGTAAGCGGACTTGGCAGCGCCATGAGCACAGAATTCGCGTAGGGTGCGTTGATTCCCCAATGGCCGACCCTAAGCTATTCGGTTTCCCGACGCACATTGGGTCGCGTAATTGACTTCGCAACTGTCGGTTTGCGGAGAATGAATGTGCTTAGCAATAGGCCTGACAGCAGACTGAGCATGCAAAACACTGAGTCAGGATAGATTGTCCAGGACTGGACAAGAGAAGTGAGAAGTATTGGAAGCATTGGTACAAGGGCAGCCTTCACGATTCTCCGCGCAAAGACCCTATCGGAGCCGTTCCAAGCGCCAGCTGCGAAATATGCCGGCCAAAGTAGGAAGCTGACGACAGCGCCGGTTGTTCCGTAACCGCTTCGGTAGCCGTTCTCCCAGTAGTAGTAGCCAAGTATGCCGGTCAAAACGACGAGGCCGCCAATCGTGATCTGCTTCTTCCGCTCCAACCTCATGAGTTCGACCATATCACGAGACAAGCAGACCGGTCCACACCATCAGATCCCGTGACTTTTGGAATGGCTCCGATTTAGCGGACACGTGGGAAGGTGGAGTGGCTCCGCGTCAACGGTCGGTTGATTTGTCAGGTCATGCCGCTTCGGGCGGCCTCGCTACTTCTTCATAACGGCTCGGGCTCTCGTAGCCAAGCGTAGAATGGCGCCGTTTGTTGTAGAAGCCTTCGATATAAGTCCGGACAGCGTTGATTTCGGTACGGTCTCATGTCGACTGCTCGGCTGCTCCGCATAAGTTCATGGCTTCCGACTCGGTCAAAGAAGAACTCACGGAGGAACTATCCGAACACGCGATGAATGTGGTCTTGCGGAACCACCGATTCTGCGATGAACTTGAGACTAGGTTGCAAAAATCGATGCCGCAGAACAATCTCTACCGAACGATGGTGTTTGCTCGCAACTGCGGTGCCGGTTCCGGACGTTTGGACATGCCAGTACTCGACTCTTCTGCGCCGCGCCTTGCTTATCGAATCGCGACCTGGTGGGCATCTCGAAAAATGCAGCGGAAGCGTCGGAAGCGTCGAACGCCCGAGAGTCCCTACCCTTCGCGCGCAGCCTCAACCGCTGCCCGAACAGCCTCAACCGCCACCGACAACTGCCGCAGCACGAGTGCTGCATCAAGATGCAACACGCTGTAGCCCAGCCGGCGGAGGTCACGGTCGCGGTGCGCATCAGCGGTAGTTCGACGGGAGTGGTAGCCACCGTCAACTTCAACGATGAGTTTCACGGAAGGAGCGACGAAGTTAGCGATGTAGCGTCCCACCGGCACCTGCCGACGGAAGGCAACGCCCAGGCGACGTGCGCGCAATTCGCGCCAGAGCGCGGCCTCTGATGTGGTAGGGTGCTCACGCATTGCGGAAGCGCGCTCGATGAGCCGCGATGCAAAGACGAGCTGGGCATGTTGTTCGAAGCGAGCCACGATGAGCGTCTCCTTCGCCCGCCAAAGCGGTCGGGCTACGCCCGCCATGGCGCAAGCAGCGTGACAAGCCCAAGCCGCTGCTCCGCCCTGCAACCGGTCGGGCTTGGCGCGATGGTTGCGCCGGTTCTGCGGAGCCCGACCGCGACGCGGGTGAAGCGCGAAGTGATTCGTACACATATGAGCCCCGGCGGAAGAGCGCACGCACCGGGACGCGTAAAGTCTGGAGTGGTTCCGGTTTAGCGGACACCTCGGAAGGGGGTTATCCTTCCGTCTGTGAGTCCGAAGTTGGCAAGAAAGATAAAGCGGCGAGCTCGGTACACCGCCGAGTTCAAGGCAGAAGCACTCCGTGCGATGCACGAGCGTGGCGACCGCACGATAGCGGAGGTTGCGGCGGGGCTAGGCGTGCAGGAACACCTCCTGCACAGTTGGAAGGCGCGCAGCAATCAACCGCCTGCGCCGTCTGACCGAGGCGAGACCCCGGAGGAAGAGTTGGTCAGACTTCGGCGGGAAGTTGCCGATCTGAAGCGCGACAGGGATGCCTTGGCAAAATCAATCGCCGTCTTCGTGAGGGATCGGAAGTGAGCGCGTTCGAGCTCATCCGATCGGAGGCGGCGAAAGACCCTCAACAGCGCAAGACACGTGCATCGGTTCGACGCCTCTGCACGCTGCTCGACGTATCCCCCTCCGGGTACTACGATTGGCTTGCGCGGAAGAGGGAAGCTAAGGAAGCATTCTCGACGGACGAACGCTTGATCGTAAAAGCGCGTGCCGTTCAACGGCAGACCGGGTGGGTATACGGATCGCGCCGACTTCGGATCGAACTCAATGCCCAGGGCGAAAAGGTTGGTCGACGCCGAATCCGACGATTGTGTCGCGAATATGACCTGTTTCCGATCCACAAGAAGCGCTTCCGGAAAACGACGGATTCCGATCACCAGCTGGGGTACTCGCCGAATTTGCTTGGGCAAGACTTTACCGCTGGCGCGCCCAACGAGGTTTGGGTCTCGGACATTACCTACATCTGGACCGGAGAGGGATGGTGCTACCTGGCCACCGTGATTGACTTGTATTCGCGACGCATTGTCGGCTGGGCAGTCGCGGACAACATGAGGGCGCAGCTGGTGGTTCGAGCGCTGCAACGAGCTATCGAGCTACGCTCTCCCCAAGCAGGGCTGATCGTGCACACCGACCGTGGCAGCCAGTACGCCAGCGCAGCGTACCGAAAGTTGCTCAAGACCAATAGCCTGCGCCAAAGTATGAGCGGAACAGGAAGCTGCTACGACAACGCCGTGGCAGAGTCATTCTTCGCCAGCCTGAAGAAGGAATGCGTCAGCCGGAAGGTATTCGCGACTCGCACCGAAGCGTTCGACGCAATCGCGGCCTATATCGAGGGCTTCTACAACTCCAACTGCCGCCATTCGACCCTGGGCTACGTGAGCCCCATCAGCTATGAAAGCAACGTGAGGTTGCCCGAAGCAGCGTAAACTGACAAATCAACTGTCCGCCGGAGCGGAGCCATTCCATGATGGAGGAGGTCCACTAATGAGTGACTTCAAGCACATGCTGAAGAACTTCAGCATCACCGACGAAGATCGCGCGAACTTGACTGAGGATCAGATTGCTCGGATCGAGGCAGCAGTCAAAGAGCTTCTGGCCATGCAGAGTCCGGGCGTGGTCTACGTCAATCCGGACAAGTTTGATGCAAAAGGCATGGTTCCCGTTGGTCAGAGCACGCCCGTTGATTGGAATCCGAAGAAGCCTACTGTGAAGTAGGCACGCACGTTGGGCGGATGGCCGCAGGTGAATGCAATAATGTATCAAGGTTGGAGTTGCGAACTACCGAATCATGGACGAGGTTCGCAAGATCCTCTCGCCGGACGAGATTGCCGCGATCGAAGCTTTAGACCAAGAGCTGCAACCAGGAGTACGAGGATGTCCAGTTCGTGAACGCCGGCAAGCTTAACGTATGAGATATGGTGCTGGTTGGGCAGAGCGAACCCATTGATTCGACTCCGAAGAAATCTACCGTCATTGGGACACGTCGTTGAGGGATGTCAGTATCTCTGCAAAGCAGAACACGCGGAACGGTAATAGGAGCGGCCGTCGGTGATGCGTTGGGGCATCCGGCGGAGTTTTTGCGCTCCTTTGAAGCGATCCGGTCGAAGTACGGACCAAGCGGCGTTGCAGGCTATGTCTTGTATTGGGAGCGAGACGGCAAGCGCTTCGCTCCATACACCGACGATACGCAGATGGCGGAACTGGTCCTGCGCACGTTCATCTGGGCCCGACAGAACGGGGCGGAGTTGGATCGGGCGATGCGGTATCTGGCAAAACGATTCGTGATTTCGGTCGTTTCAACCACAAGGCGGGCATCGTGCCCCCGGCAATGCATGCTTGGCAGGTTGCCGACTGCTAGCCACCGGCGAGCCTTGGAACACAGCCGGAAGCGAAGCCGCGGGCGGCTGCGGATCGGTCATGCGAGCCTACCCAGCTGGCTTGTTGTTTGCTGACAATCTCCGAGAAGCCGAGCTGTGGTCTACCAGCCAATCACTCATGACACACCGACATCCCATGGCCCTCGCCGCCTGTGCAGGTCTGGCAATTGCGGTGGCGGTTGCAATCCATCAAGGGAGCCTTTCCGACATCATGAACGGGATGGTGGTGGCGGCGATGCGCCACGATCGGCAGACTGGGGACATGATAGCCAAGGCGGTGGACGACGCCAAGGCTGGAGTACCGCCCACTTGCGCACTAGAAAGCCTACAGGGGTGGGCGGCACACGAATGCATTGCTGCGGCCGCTTATGTGTGCGTTCGCCACCCATCTGACTTGCCTGGTGCGTTGCTCGAAGCAGCCAATACGCCGGGTGATAGCGACAGCATCGCCACGCTCGTTGGCGCCATTCTTGGAGGGCATTTGGGATTCGAAGCAATCCCGTCGAATTGGATCCGCGAACTCGAACGTTCGAACGAACTTGTCCAACTTGCCGACACCGCGTGCTCCTTCATTGAAATTGCATCTTAGGCCGCGCCCGTTGCTGTGACGTTCTCGCCCATCTCCCTCCGTGCCAATAACTAGCGAGACAGCGGCATCTGGAATTTACTGTATCGACCGCGTGGGCGGATGGAGTTCCGAAAGTGCCGAAACCGAATACGACCCCGGAGACCGAAGTGGTCCCAACTCGACAGAACGATCGCCGACAGTGGCGAAGATTCAGCGCCGAAGACAAAGCGCGTATCCTTGCCGAAGCAGACGCTTGCCAGGGGCCCTCCGTGCCAATAACTGGCGAGATAGCGAGCGTCTACAGTCAGGCTAATGTGACCGATAGGATGTCTGCGTGCGCAAACTTCAAATCGCTGTCGCGCGTTCTCGCGTCTGTACGCCACGCATGTGAGCTCGCGAATCCCGAATGGGCAGTCATTTTGAGTCAGCAGGTCAGTGCGATGGAAACACCTGTGGCGAAGTTGGTGAAGATGCGATGACGAGTCGCGCAGGGGCAAACGCCCGAGAGTCCCTACGCGTGGCGTGCGTCCTCAACCGCTGCCCGAACAGCCTCAACCGCCACCGACAACTGCCGCAGCACGAGTGCTGCATCAAGATGCAACACGCTGTAGCCCAGCCGGCGGAGGTCACGGTCGCGGTGCGCATCAGCGGTAGTTCGACGGGAGTGGTAGCCACCGTCAACTTCAACGATGAGTTTCACGGAAGGAGCGACGAAGTCAGCGATGTAGCGACCCACCGGCACCTGCCGACGGAAGGCAACGCCCAGGCGACGTGCGCGCAATTCGCGCCAGAGCGCGGCCTCTGATGTGGTAGGGTGCTCGCGCATTGCGGAAGCGCGCTCGATGAGCCGCGATGCAAAGACGAGCTGGGCATGTTGTTCGAAGCGAGCCACGATGAGCGTCTCCTTCGCCCGCCAAAGCGGTCGGGCTACGCCCGCCATGGCGCAAGCAGCGTGACAAGCCCAAGCCGCTGCTCCGCCCTGCAACCGGTCGGGCTTGGCGCGATGGTTGCGCCGGCTCTGCGGAGCCCGACCGCGACGCGGGTGAAGCGCGAAGTGACTCGTACACATATGAGCCCCGGCGGAAGAGCGCACGCACCGGGACGCGTAAAGTCCTTCAGAGCGAGCCCATTGCTACTTGGCACTCCCTCGAAGCAACCCGTCGCGCCCGTCTTCCCCTGCCGCGCGCAGCGCGGGCCACAGTTCCTTTCATCTTCTGTCCTCGCCGAAGGCCAGCGCGAGCACGGCTTTGGGGAAGACCGAAGCGATGAAGCGGCAGCTTCAGCGCGGCGAGTTGGGCAACTCCACTTTGTACGCCCGGCGCTGCGGAAGCCCCAGTGTGGCCCGAGGAGAAGGAATATCGCGTCAAGGTCACGGACGAAGCGGGCAACGGCGTGCCCAACGTGTGGGTGAAGTTTACGGAGGGCAAGAAGTACAACCTGGTTCCAGCGGACAGCAGCGGAGTCGCCGTCTACAAGACGACCAGTGATGACGTGTCTGCTTCGTTCCACGACGCGGCCGAGCTCGGTACGGCGATGCAGTCGGTGTGGGGCAAGGCCGCAGCTCTTGTTCAGGCGCAGTGGCTCAAGCCGGAAGTTGGCAAGCGCACGGTGCTTTCGATTCGCGGTGGTGCGCTGCAGGAGCAGTTGAGCGATACGTCCGAAGCCTCCACGACCGAGAACGTCGGTGGCGCCGCAGTGGCCAGCGCTTTTGCGGCGGGCGGCACGAAGGCTGCTTCTTCGACAGCGGCGGGAGCCGCCGAATCGATTGCCACGAGGGCGGCCGCGTCGTTCAAGGCGTTCGACCGTATCGCGTTGGTTCCAGGACAGGAGCACGAGATCAGTGTGCAGCCCCACGTGGCGATGGCGAGGCTCGTTGGCGTCAACTTCGACACGAACAAGAGTTTCCTCTTACCGACGGCGCTGCCGACACTGCGACGCATCAAGGAGCTTTACGAGGCGCATTCTGGTGAAACCCTGATGATCGTGGGTCACGCGGACAGTCAAGGTGGCGTTGCTGCCAACGAGAAGCTGAGTCTCGAGCGTGCGCAGGCGGTGATGGCCTTTCTGCTCGATGACGTGGACGCATGGATGGCGTGGTACGGCGCCAACGACACGAGCAAGTGCTGGGGAGCCGGCGAAGATCGCCAGATGCTTCGCGGCATCGTCGCGCGCAAGGCTGGCCTCGCGAAGCCCGACGCGAAGTCTTACCAAACTTGGCACAACGCATTGGCTCCCGACAAGCGCGCCAAGAATTGGGAGCCCCTGGAAGAAGACGGCAAACTCGGCCCCATCACCCGCGCCCAGCTCATCGGCGATTACATGAATCTTGACGGCACGACGTTGCCGACAAATATGCGCGTCGTGATCCACGGTTGCGGCGAAGCCTTCCCTCTGCCTCCCGCGGCAAACGGTTGTGCGTGGGAGCGCTTCAGCGAGATGCGCAATCGACGAGTGGAGTTCTTCTTCTTCGAGCAGGCAGGCGGAGTAGCGCCATCGCCGGCAAGCAATACGAGCGCACTTGGATCGACGGAATATCCGGCGTGGCTCGCGAAGGCAGAGGTTGAAGATCTTACGACGGAGGCAGGGCTCAAGGAGGTCACCTTCGTCGAGATGCACGACGCGCTCTTCCGGACGAACTCGGCGGTGATATTGCCGGAGGGCGAAGATCCGACGACGTTGAAGGGCGGGGGGCGCGCGGTAACGGCGGTTGGCCTCTTCGCGACGGTGCTGAGATACAATGAGCGCTTCCCTGGCAAGAAGCTGTTCATAGCTGGCCATACGGATACTAGGGGCAGCGACAAATTCAATCAGCCATTGAGCGAAGAACGCGCGAAGGTCGCGTTGGCACTTCTCTTGGGGCAACCCGATGAGTTCATAAAACTTTGCGTCAAGCGGCACGATGAGGTGGATATCACGCAGATCTTTGACTGGTCGACCAAGGCTTTTGGTTTCACGTGTAAGCCAACGACTCTGACCGCGCCACCTAGTACTGAGCGGTACCAACAATTTAGGGCGTCTTTCAATAACTGGGTAGATGAGTGGGATCCCGTCGAAGAGGTTGATCCACGAAGCAGTTCGGGAAAAATCGCAGGTGCTGGACGGCTTGACGAGTTCATCTGGCGAGCCATCTTCGACCTCTATGAGTATGATTTGCGACTGGAACTCGAAGAAAATGCCTCCGGCGTAGCGGAATTGCGATCCAAATTGGCGTGGGTTGACACGAACCGGAAGTCTTTGGGGTTCGGAGAGAGATTTCCGGTTGATAACTTGACCAAAAACGAATTTCGGAGTCAGTCGAACCGTCGCATCGAAATGTTGATGTTTGATTCTGGTGAGGAGCCGGATCTGGCTGCGATCGAAGCCGAGCCGGTGGGGGCCGATCTGTACCTTCTCGGGGCGTACTCGAAAATCCCGGTGGCTGTATCATCCGCTGGCCCGGAATATGCGTGGGTGGATAGTGACAGTCTGGTTGACCTGCCTAACGGCCCCGATATCGCGACACCGGCGATCAACGACCCCATTTCCGAGGAAGAGAGCGACGACTTCCGAGTTACGTGTCGAGCCGTCAACGATGCGGGGAATCTTGCTCCGCGCTGCGCCGCTCAACACGGTAACGTTTCACCCTCGCTTGTCTGGTCCGGACAACCTGAGGATACGAAGGAACTCGTTCTCGTGTTCTGTGATCCGGACGCCTCCGACTACCTTCATTGGGTGGTGCGCGACATCTCTCCAGCCGCAACTACGCTGCCGGAGGCGACAAAGCTGCCGCCAGCGAATATCACCAAAGGAGCAATCCCAATGGGAACAGAAGCGGTCGCTTACCGAGGTCCCGAGCCTCCCACAAATGAAGCCCATCGGTACCTCTTTCGCCTCTATGCGCTGACGACCCCGCTCAAAGGACGAGCAATTCCTTCGAAGTTCTCGGAACTCGACGATCTGCTGATGAATCACGGCGCAACGATCGCAGAAGCGTTCGCTTTCTATCGTGAGCTCTAGGTTGATGACAGTCTCGTTTAAGATGGCCTTGACCCTTCCTAGGAACCAATAATGACTCAACCGATACCCGAAGTAGACATCGCCGTGGTTGGCGCCAAAGGCACTATTCGAGTCGCTTCTGCGAATGACCTATCTGGTCCTCACGACGTTACTTTCGAGGCTCTTGCAAACCCGGGTGATCTACACAACTCAAGCTCCACCCTGGCAGTATCCTCCACGTGGGTAGAAACCGTTGTCTTCAAGAATGCGGGATACGGCATCAAGAAGGACGCCGTTTGGACGGGAGAGTGGACTGTCGGCATCGACGTTGCAAAATCGCAACTTCCAGAACAGACGCATTTCGTACGTGCGCACCTCAGAAAGCCTCAATCGACGGCGCGCATACCCGCGATGAATGAGCATCGCGTTCCCGGCTTCGCAGTGACGGAACATCAGGAGATGAAGGACATCATGCTTCACGAATTTTCGAAGCAGACAGCCATCAACTCCGGACTGGCAAATTGGTCCTACGACGAAGCGCCGCTAAGAAAGTTCCTTAGAACGCTGACGCCTCAACAGCGCGGGCTGCTTTGCAACTACAACGAGAAGAAGCTTGTCGTCTTCATCTCGATGCGTGGTGTTCGTGGCGACTACCCCATGTTGATGGACAACACACCCGAAGTACATGCCAACCGCAGGTGCTGTTACGCAAATGCAGATTTTTCGGTGTTCAGGTGCAGCAAACGGGGACACAGGGTTACGCTTGAATGCCACACAGAGCACTTCTGCGTCAACGTCAACAATGGGGATTCGTTGGGGCGCGATACGCCGAACTTCCTCAATGTGTGCTACAGTCACATGGACCCGACCACGCGAAAGCCGTGGCGGCTCGTTCTGACGGCTGAGTCGCACGAGTATTGTGTCTATATCTCCGTGCTGAATGCCTACCAGGCCTACAATGTTAGCGGAACGCCTATCGACCCCAAGACCAAGAAACAACAAGTTGGTCCCGACGGAAAGAAAGTGATTGTCACAACAACGATCGGAGTTGGGGCTTCAATCATGGCGGGCAACTACATCCACGGCGGCATCAACACGAAAGGATGTTGGCCGCTATTTCGAAACTTTAACTGGCCCATTGTCAGACGACAACAGCTGTTTTCCATTTACGCAAATGACTATCGCGGCCCCACAACGGCCGACGAAGTTGAGAAAGGAAGCTCCGTTCGATAGGCTACGATGTGGCTGCCGTTGACGGCACAACTTGGTCTAGCAGCTGGGATAAGGCTTTCGTCTGGGACCGCAACTACGCGTATACGTTCTTCTGCAAGTATGTTCTTGGTATCGACTTCTACTCACGAGGGCAAGCCGGCGACCGCGGGCCAAACCTCTATCAGCCACATGGCCACACACAGGAGGTCGATACGCTGACGCAAGAGGAGAAGTCCTTCAATACCATTCATAGGTTTGCCACAAAACCGGATCAACGCGACTTTCACGAAAACCCGGAGGGGAAGACAATCCCAGATACGGTCTGGAAGAGCAACGTACTCGACACGCCTACCGCAACGGGTTGGGGGCTTCCATTCGCTGACTGCTATCTCTACAACCCAGACCACCTGAGTCTTGCGAAGCTCAAGGAGTCTCCTTTCAAGGCGTTGCCGGCGGTCGTTCCATGATCACACGTTCGAGCACTCAATCGCATTTCGTCTGTGTCATCATGGCCCTCGCCCTCCTGGGTTGCGCTCGCGCCGCATCACCTGGCTCGGACGTGGGGCAGATGCTCGCTGTTGCGTCTCATTCAACGTCAGCGTCCGCTCCAGCAGAGGAAACGCGCCAAGTGCCGCTTCCGCAACCTCCCCAAGTGGCGGTCCTTGCAGAAGCCGAGGAGTCAATCTCCTTCTTTCGCTCTGGCAATGACTTGATGGCGGTCAGCATCAACGGCGATGAGCGTGACTTTCTGTCGCCCAGCTATCCGAATATTGCGCGCATCTTTGGGAACTCTTGCCGGATGCTTGGTGGAGAAGAGGTCCTGCCGCCATACGGCCGACTGACGCTGAACTTCGACGAGAAGAAGCGATGGGGAACAGATTGGAGCTCACCGGCGGCAGATGGACCGCCCAACGAAGGAAGACGAGTCGTTGCCGGAGCGGGAGTGACCAGACGGGGGATCCCGTGGATCCTGATGTGGGCCTCAAAGCGAACAACCACCCTTGGGGCAATCGAGATATTTGGGCGCACTGGCGACAAATGGTCGCTCCTCTGGTCCAAGGTGACACACTTAGAGTCTATTGTTGCCGCTGCGGACTCGGGCGATGCTTCGACGAACGATATAGTCGGTTTCCAGGGAACACCATACGCCATCCGATGTCCTGTAGCCTCCTACGTCCATCGTTGGAGTGTCCGCCAAAGCGAAGGCATGCCCTTCACTGTTTCGCATGACCAGACTGCACTCGCCTGCCGCGCACAGCCGGACGAGATCGCTGCATTTGGCGGCAAGGGCATTCTAGGCGTGGACGTCGATCCTGACTCACAGCTTGTTATCGAACACATTGCCGCGACATCGAGAACAGTTACCCGAGACGTTCACCGTGGCCTGTTCGAATCCTGGACGCCTTGGACCGTTCAAGCGACGGCGCCAGAGTCGTTTATCTTGTGGCGTATTGGTCAGCCCGCGCTGCACTTCCAGCAGAAAGGTCCGCAATACGCTGTTACTGTGGCCAATAACGAGGATGGACGTGTGGAACACTTTCTCGCGGCGGTTCCGATGGCTAAGCAAATCGCCGTGCTTGCGAATGGCCGCCCGGTGGCACTTGTGGCGCGTAACAACAAGTGGCAGCTGGTTAGCGACGAACCCGTGCAGGAGCCGTGCAAGTTTCCTTGGCACAAGGAGCGCCCGCGACACAAGTGGCCGGGGTGGCAGTGAACCTTCAACCCACCAGCAGCGTGGCAAACGGAGGACGTTGCTCGTTTCTACAGTTGACTTGGCTTGACGACGGCTGCGCCTGTTCTGCGGAGCCCGGCCGCGACGCGGGTGAAGCGCGAAGTGACTCGTACGCCAATGAGCCACGGTAGGGGAGGGCACGCACTCGGATGCGTAGAGTCCTGCAGCGCGAGCCCATGGTTACTTAGGATTCCTTCGAATCACCCCGTCGCGCCCGTCTTCCCCTGCCGCGCGCAGCGCGGGCCACAGTTCCTTTCATCTTCTCTCCTCGCCGAAGGCCCAAGCGAGCACGGCTTTGGGGAAGACCGAAGCGATGAAGCGGCAGCTTCAGCGCGGCGAGTTGGGGCAACTCCATTTTGTACGCCCGGCGCCGCGGAAGCCCCAGTGTGGCCCGAGGAGAAGGAATATCGCGTCAAGGTCACGGACGAAGCGGGCAACGGCGTGCCGAACGTGTGGGTGAAGTTCACGGAGGGCAAGAAGTACAATCTGGTTCCCGCAGACGCCAACGGCGTGGCTGTTTACAAGACGACCAGTGATGAAGTGTCAGCTTCGTTCCACGACGCGGCCGAGCTCGGTACGGCGATGCAGTCGGTGTGGTGCAAGGCAGCCGCTCTTGTTCAGGCGCAGTGGCTCAAGCCGGAAGTTGGCAAGCGCACGGTGCTTTCGATTCGCGGTGGTGCGCTGCAGGAGCAGTTGAGCGATACGTCCGAAGCCGCCACGACCGAGAACGTCGGTGGCGCCGCAGTGGCCAGCGCTATTGCGGCGGGCGGCACGAAGGCTACTGCTTCTGCAGCGGCAGGAACCGCTTCCCTGGCGTTGAAGTCGGCCGCGTCGTTCAAGGCATTCGATCGTATCGCGTTGGTTCCAGGACAAGAGCACGAGATCAGCGTGCAGCCGCACGTGTCGATGGCGAGGCTGGTTGGCGTCAACTTCGACACGAACAAGAGTTTCCTTTTGCCAACAGCGTTGCCGACGCTGCGACGCATCAAGGAGCTTTACGAGGCGCATTCTGGCGAAACCCTGATGATCGTGGGGCACGCCGACAGCCAAGGCGGCGTTGCTGCAAACGAGAAGCTGAGTCTCGAGCGTGCGCAAGCGGTGATGGCGTTTCTGCTCGATGACGTGGACGCATGGATGGCGTGGTATGCCGTCAACGACACGAGCAAGTGTTGGGGAGCCGGCGAAGATCGCCAGATGCTTCGCGGCATCGTCGCGCGCAAGGCTGGCCTCGCGAAGCCCGACACGAAGTCTTACCAAACTTGGCACAACGCATTGGCTCCCGACAAGCGCGCCAGGAACTGGGAGCCCCTCGAAGAAGACGGCAAACTTGGCCCCATCACCCGCGCCCAACTCATCGGCGACTACATGAATCTTGACGGCACAACCTTGCCGACAAACATGCGCGTCGTGATCCACGGTTGCGGCGAGGCGTTCCCGTTGCCTCCCGCCGTTAACGGCTGCGCGTGGGAGCGCTTCAGCGAGATGCGCAATCGACGAGTGGAGTTCTTCTTCTTCGATCGAGTTGGCGGCGTCGCCCCATCGCCGGCAAGCAATACGAGTGCGCCCGGAAGTACAGAATATCCGGCGTGGCTTGCGAAGGCGGAGATTGAAGATCTCACGACGGAGTCAGGGCTCAAGGAGGTCACCTTCGTCGAGATGCACGACGCGCTCTTCAGGACGAACTCGGCGGTGGTCTTGCCGGAGGGCGAAGATCCGACGACGTCGAAGGGAAAGGGACGCGCGGTAACGGCGGTTGGCCTCTTCGCGACGGTGCTCCGATACAACGAGGAGCATCCTTCTTCCGTCGACGCAGCGGGCAAGCCCACCTACAAGAAGTTGCTCATTGCTGGGCATACGGACACGAAGGGCAGCGACAAATTCAATCAGCCATTGAGCGAAGAGCGCGCGAAGGTGGCGCTGGCGCTTCTGACGGGTGGAACGAAGGGGCGAGAGGACTTCGCGAAGCTCTGCCAGAAACGGCATGACGGTGTTGATCTCACCCAGATTTTTCACTGGGTTGCCGACAGCACGGACTTCGACTTCAAATGTAAGCCCACGCTTCGGGATCAGGCACCGAGCACCACGACCGTCACTCACTTCAAGCAGGAATACAACGCGCACTTCGACGCGAAGTTTGCGGATATGCCCGGCGCGAAGAAGTTTGCCTCTCCCAACGGCAACGTGGACGAAGCCCTCTGGGGCGCGATCTTCGACTGCTACGAATACGGCTTACGCTGCGAACTGGGCGACATGGAAAAGTCCAAAGAGGGCACCGCAGAGGTCGCGCAGCTACGCAGCAAGTTGAATTGGGTCGACTCGACCCACCAGACGATGGGCTTCGGCGAACGCTTCCCGGTCGACAACATGACCAAGCAGGAGTTCCGCAGCCAGTCGAACCGTCGCGTCGAGGTGATGATGTTCGACGAAGGGGAAGAACCGGACCTCGCGGAAGCGGTTGCCAACCCAGAGGTGATGGAGACGTACTTGCCGGGGAACTACGGGATGAAGCCGGTTCCTCTCTACCCCCCGGGAACAGTCTTCCTCGCGATACGGGTTCACGACGCCCGATCGGCGCCGATGGGTTTCGTCCCATACCGACTTAGTTTTGGCGGTGCGACACTGAAGCAAGGGACCACGATTGACGGCTGGGTGCGTCACGCCCTTGAGGCCACAATGTGCTTCGAGCACCTTGACCTCGAGTGGGGCGTCTTGACTGACGGTCGTTACCCATTCAAGCGAGCGGTCGCTATCGAATGTTCAGCGGGGGACGAGCGCCAACAGGCCGCCGCGCGTCTGCATAATCTTGGGTATTGCACCTCTCCAGACGAGAAGTACGAGCTAGCCGTCATTTCATTCCAAAACGACTACGTGCTGGGCGAAGTGGGACTCGTCAACGGTGCCCTTCCCGAAAATACGCGAAGGGCACTCTGGGACATTTACGGCAACGATTACGACGCATCCGACGGAGCAGCAAGACAATAGATTGTAACGCAACGGTGAGAGAACTACCAAGATGCGCCTCAGAGCTAACAAGACCGTCGCAGTTCCATCCCGCTCAATGGCTGTGGGAATCAACTACATGTGGGGCTACAACAAGTATGGGCTTTACTTTGGCACTCACTGGCGATTCGGTGAAGCCGAACGAGAGCTTTGGATGGACGATTGGCTCACGGAGTTTGAATGCAATCTTACAAGGTGGCGCCAGGATGACCTGCGCGTCAGCGTCGTGCGAATCTTTCTATACTGCAATTTGCAGTCCTATGGAAGCGTCAGCGCGAGCGGCAGGTGGGAACTTCCATCTCCAGGCGATGCGCGCTACCCGGCATTCATGGGGCGCTATCTTTCACAGTTCGAGGAAATGTTGAGAATCTGTGCAAGAACTGGCATGAAACTCATCCCGTCACTGGTTGACTTCGGCATCGGAGCGCCACTTCCTCACCTTGAACGAGAACAGCGTTGGTCGATAATCACCGACCGGTCCGTGCGAGATCAATTCTTCGCTCAGGCGATGGTACCTCTCTTGGAAATCTCGCAAAGGCCCGAATATCGGACCACTCTCTACGCCTGGGAGGTAATGAACGAGCCGAGCTGGCTGACCGGAAGCCTGTGGCCCAGACCTGGCCAGACTCCGAAGGTTGTCAGTCCTCGCGTGACGCAGTCTGAGCTGTGGGAGTTTCTGCATAAGGGCGTAAGTGAAATCCACTCACGAGGACTGCCCTCCACTGTCGGACACCGCTTCTACGATGACATGTCGACCTACCCGACAGGACTAGGTCCGCAATTTCACTACTACCCTGCATTCTACAACGCGGATCCGACCCCGTTGCCGCACTACAACGCCACCGATCCCGGACGCATTCGAAGGGCTATCCTCGGCGAGTTCGCAGCGGGAACCGAAGGAAACACGTGGACCGGTCTCTTTGGGCGCGACGAACCAGGAGCACGCGAACGCGTTCGCGAACGACTCCTTGAAGCTAGCCGCCTCGGCTACCGGCTGTCAGTGTTGTGGCCGGACCTACCACCATGGGGTGGCCCAATTGGAGCTCCCGATCCGAAGTTATCCTCGGAAGCGCTCGATGGCATAAGAGATTACTGGAGCGCTGCACCGTGACTGGTGTTCGGACGTCGATTGTACTCAGCAAGGTTGGTGCCGTCTCCATGTTGCATGGCACCGCTGGTGGGATACTTTGTGTGCTGGGTGACCCTTCTCTATTCGGTAAGGCAAGCCCATACCTGAACTTATGCATCCCATGGTTTGTCCTGTGGATTGGTTTAGGTTGGAAGTCGGTTGCAGTGACATTGGGAGCAGAGGTCATCGCTGGATTTGCATTGCTGTGTGCAGTTCCAAGCTCGCGCGCTTTCCTGAGAGTCATCTCGATGTGCGGCCTGCTCGCCCACGCTGTTCAAATGATCGGAGTCCTCGTCTATCGGCCAACGAGCTCGAGCGCAGGAGCACACAACTATCCTCAATTGCCCCACGAACTCGCCGTCGCGGCCTTGGCAACCAGTCTCGAGTTCGTTTCTTACCTCGCGATCTGGCATTTGGTGAGTCGTCCGATAGTTGCCGCCGAACTTCGTCGCATGGAATGGGATCGCGCCTCCTTACGATTTGGTCAGGGATCTCAAGTCAAGAACCGTCACGACTCATGAGGCGCTGTCCAGTCAACAACAGGCGAATCAGTGCCCGCAGGACGACCAGAGTCTGTTTCGCCTTCGCTAGGCGCATGTGCAGAGCGACGTCGCAGCATTCAAAAATCGTCGACGACGCAACGTGCGCGAGCCCGCGCTTGGTGCCCAACTGGCGACGGTCGACCGTGCCAGGGCTACGTCGTTGACCGCAGCAGTCCCCGCGGCAACAACGAGTTCTCGAAGGCGATGATCGTAGGTGCGGCGGAGCCGGCGGACTGGGGCTGGCATTGGAGGTGAGCTTGTAGCGCGGCGATTGCCCGCTTGCGACACTTGTTGCGCCAGGAGATTGTACGTCCACAGCGGCACCGCTCGCGGCGAGCGCGTCTCAGTGTCGAGAGTGATCTGGGCCCAGTACTCAGCTGCAGCAACCGCGCAGCGAACGACCTCCACCGACGCTGGCAAGTCACGCAACACCAGCTCCGCGTCTACGCGCATCACTCGCCACCCCAGCTGCTCAAGCTTGCGGTTCCTGCTCGCGTCCGCTGCGGCACGCACCGCGTGATACGCCCCGTCGACTTCAACTGCCAAGTGTCGCTGGCCACATCGATCCGTAGAAATCGAGCACAGGGATCGGCAGCCGGGGTCCACCATGTCGAGAAGTTCGGATTCGGCTGTCGGTTAGGCTAGAGAAGCCGCGACGCACAAAAGCCGAAAGCCAAGAGCTGCAACTCCTGGCTTCCCATGTCTCGCAAGGGCGCGGACGGTCCGCACCTTGGGGGATGCCGGGACGACGGTCAAATTTTCTGCGTGGTTTTCAAGGGCGTGTATCAGTCTCTTTTTCTGCGTCGCCGTGCTCGATGTGGTGCGTTGTTCGGGATCTGTCCCGAAAACGATCGAGGACACACCTATTGTAGTGAAGGCTGCAGAATTACTGCTCGCAGGGAGTATTCCGGACGGTCGCGGGCCAAGTATCAACGCTCGCCTGAAGGACGCCTGGATCAGCAGGAACGCATGCGTGCGTATTGCGTATTCCGACCAACATGGGCAGCCAATCCGATTTTACCTGGGCACCGTGTCCGATGCACTTGGGCACGGGATCGGAGCGCAGCGACGAATGGATGGTCAGGTTGATGGTTCGGAGGTTTTGGCGTTGATGCCTTTACGCTTTCGGATGGATGGGCCTCTGAGCCAGAGCTCGTGTGCGTTGTGTATGAGCCTGTCGCAGATGGCGTCGGCGATGGTGGGGTCAGCGAGCGTCTCGTGCCAAGTTTTCGGTGGAAGTTGTGACGTGATTACGGTTGAGCGTTTGTCGTAGCGATCTTCGAGCACCTCGATGAGGTCGCGTTTCTCGCTGTCCTTCATTGGCGCACTGAGGAAGTCATCGAGAACCAAGACATCGAGGCGTGATAGACGTGAGAGCTCATCGACGTAGGTTCCGTCAGCACGAGCCACGCCGAGCTGGTGCACAAGCCTCGGAACGCGCACGTATAGAGCACGGTACCCGAGCGTGCATGCGGCGTGAGCGAAGCAGGCGCCCAGGTAGCTCTTGCCGACGCCAGTGGCACCGTGGACGATGATGTTCTGCTTGGCCTTCACCCAGCTGCAGCGCCCAAGGTTGAGCAGGACCGACTTATCCAGGCCACGGGCGGGATCGGTGATGATTTCTTCGAGACGCGCGGCTGTGGGGAGTTTGGCGTCTTTGATCCTTCGCGAAGTGCGCCGGTTGTCGCGCTCGAGCCATTCTTTGTCGACGAGCATGCCGAACTTGTCTTCGAAGCACAGCTGCTGGTGGTCAGGTGAGTCGAGGCTGGTCTCCTGGTTGAAGTAGGCAGCACCGCGAATGTTGTCGTGGGCGACCCTGGTTACTGTCGAGAATTGCTCCTCGGTGACGGGGCGTTGATCGAGGTTGCGTTTCAAGATCGCCACGACGCTGCGACGTGTGGGACCCGTGGGTCCGGCGAAGGCAAGCGCGCGTGCACACGCAGCATCAAGTCGCTCTTCGCCGTAGGTCTTGGCATCCCGGGTCAATGCCAGTATTGCGCGGTATCCGAATTCCTCGTTTCGATAGCGACGCAGTATGGCGTCCAGCACCATCCCAACAGAAGGTCCTAGCGAGTAGCCCCAGGCACGCATTCGCTCTGGTGGCCATTTGCCGTAGTCCTTGTGCGACTTCGGCTTGTGCTCTTCGCAGGTGACGTACGTCCCCTTGGGGCCACTGCTGCGCGCATGCGACGCGACGCGCTGCCCGCCGTGAAGGATTTCGATGGCCGTATCCGTGGCTCGGACGTGTACAGGAGCGCAGCGCAGTGCGCAGGGTACGCTGTAGTACCGGTGGTCGTACTCGACGTGGTGGTCGATTCCTGCTCGCGCCTTCTTCCAGTGACTGAGCTCGTATCGCCGCACGGGTAAGGCCTTCATTGCGGGCCGATCGATGGCCTCGAAGGTAGAGCGGCGGCAGCCATCGAGCTTCTGGAACGGTCTTTCGTTGAGCTCCTCAAGCAATTCAGCCACCTTGGCGTTTAGCTCAGCGAGATAGAAGAATCGGTGCTTGCGAATCCGTGCCAGGATCCAGCGCTGGGCAATGAGAACGCCGGCCTCGACCTTTGCCTTGTCCCGAGGCTTGGCTGGCCTTGCAGGCAAGATGGCGCACCCATAGTGTTGGCCAAGCTCGAAGTAGGACGGGTTGATATCCGGATCGTACTTATCGGCGCCGGAAACGGCGCTCTTGAGCTGGTCAGGGACGATGACCGCGGGAACGGCCCCGAAGTACTCCAGCGCTCTAACGGTCGAACCGACGAAGTCGGGCAGTTGTTGCGTGCGGATGACCTCGGCGTATGTGAAGTTGCTCGCGCCCATCACGGCAACATACAGCTCGCAGCTCACGATTTCGCCCGTTGCACCGTCGACGATGGTCGGCTTTTTCCCCGAGTAGTCAACGAAGACCTTCTCGCCCGCGAGGTGGGTTTGCCGCATAGGGATATCCAACTTGCTCTTCCACTCGTGATAGAGGTCGCAGAATTGGCTGTATTGGTACGGACGGCGACCGTCCTTCGCGTCGAGCACGCATTGCTGGTATTCGACGCACAGCAACTGAAGCGTCACCCCGGTGTGCCGCAACTCACGGTGAATCCAGTCGAAGTCGATCGGTGCCCGCTGCACCGGTGGGCAATGCTCAGGCTGCTTGAACAACAGCGACTCGAGCTGAGCTTCTGTCATGTCCTTGGCGGTCGTCCAATCGACGTCCGCATCTGTGGCGCGCTTCAGGTACGAGGCCACCGCTCCCTTTGACAGCCCAGTTGCTGTACAGATCTGGCGCTGTGAACAGCCTTGCTCGTGCTTGAGGCGAAGTACTTCCCGAATCTTTCGCATACTGTGTCGCTTCGACATCCGCTTGTCGTGCACCACACGGGTGTAAGACAGCGGCTGATAGCGACCATCACTTCGTCACTGCGCCCCGGGGCATGAAAACCGCACTTGGCGCGCTGGACTGAATCGCGCCCAGCGAGGTGCTCAGGTCCCAGCGGAATGGGGGCCCACGTGGCCCGGAACAGGTGCCCACGTGGCCCGGAACAGGTGCCCGCGTCCGCCGGAATCGGTGCCCAGATGTGTCGGAATCAGTGCCCACGTGCGAGCGGAACGGGTGCCCACGTGCCTGCGGAATCACTGCCCGAGTGAAGTCGGAATACGCACGCATGCGTTCCTGCTGATCCAGGCGTCCTTCAGGCGAGCGTTGATACTTGGCCTGCGACCGTCCGGAATACTCCCTGCGAGCAGTAATTCTGCAGCCTTCACTACAATAGGTGTGTCCTCGATCGTTTTCGGGACAGATCCCGAACAACGCACCACATCGAGCACAGCGACGCAGAAAAAGAGACTGATACACGCCCTTGAAAACGAACTTGACCGTCGTCCCGGCATCCCCCAAGGTGCGGACCGTCCGCGCCCTTGCGAGACATGGGAAGCCAGGAGTTGCAGCTCTTGGCTTTCGGCTTTTGTGCGTCGCGGCTTCTCTAGCCTAACCGACAGCCGAATCCGAACTTCTCGACATGGTGGACCCCGGCTGCCGATCCCTGTGCTCGATTTCTACGGATCGATGTGGCCAGCGACAGTACAGGGGAAGATTTCGTGTCCATAAACCGTTTGAGAATCGAAAGGGCGCAGTCGTCTTGAACGGCCAGAGGGGTACCATCATGAGCAAGCATGTATCCTTAAATGAGTTGGACGATGCAAACCCGGCTGAAGTGTACAACCGAGTCTTACCGGACGCGCTGCGGCTGCCATCGAATCGAGTGCGGAGCATCAACGTGGACGTTGATAAAGTCATCAGTTTCGCCATGGCAGGGGCGAAGCGACTTCAAGCCTTTGAGGCTGATCTTCGTGCGCTTCAGGGGTTCCCAGTGGAACAGTTCGACAGTTTGGCGGATTACACGCTCGCCCTCTACAGCGCTCACCTGCGTTACAAGTTTCTCACCCGCCCAACGGAGCAGCTTCCGGCGCTCAACAAGGCTGCCACGCGGTGGCGAGCCGTGCTGCTCGCAGACGCCAAGTCACTCATCGAGAGGCAACTCATCAAGGCAGAGCGTTTGAAGCCGCTCGCAGGTCATCATGGTTATCGCAACATTGCCAACGACCTCGCTGGGCTCGCGCAGATTTTCAAATCGGAATGGGAGCACATCCAGAGCCACACCTGGCTGAAACCCTCTGATATCGAGGCAGTGTCCCAGCTTGCATTGAAGCTCACCGGTGCAATCGCCGACCGCACGCAGCCTTCCGCGCAGCTCGAGGCAGCGATCGACGTTCAAGCGAGGATGTTCACTCTGCTTTACGATGCTTATGACGAGATCCGGCGCGGTATGCACAACCTCCGCTGGCATTACCGCGACGCGGACGACATCGTTCCGTCCTTTTACTCACGAGTTTGGAAGTCCAAAGCCAGAGAGCCTAGCCAGTCCAGGCAATTGAAACTGGCGCCCACGCTCGCCGCAAATCCGAATTCTGCAGTCACCCGGCCTGAAGAAGCGATCGCTCGCGGACCTTCGGCAGCTGCATTGCTCGACATTTCTGCTGGTCCAATCGAGCTTCCCGTTGCCGGTCCTTGGGGCAAGCAGGCCACTCCAGCCTGCTTACCGGAACGTCCCGCTGCTGGAGCCGCAAGCTCATCGAGAAAAATCGCCGCTCGCAGGCGCAGAACGAGAGCTGCAAATTGGCGTCGAGGCTGCGAGCAGACCGCATTTCGAGCATCTGTTTCCGTCGCGACTTCCGATAAGCGACCCGCCATGTATTGGGAACGAGAGCGAGCCTTGCCGGATAGAAATACCGAACATGAAGCTGCTTGCGTACCTTCTGGAGTGACTCTCATGAATCACACCGAGGCCCGGAGTGGTGGCGTCGTGCCCGAAGACCTCATCGGCTCGAAGAGAACCGTCGGCGCGATCACCGATACTGAGCGCACTACAGCAAAGGTCACTTGCGAAGACCACGCCGCGACGACGACACAGAGGTGGTGCGCGTCTGAAGCGTAAATGGCAACGTAAGGACACTCCGCAGTCGACAGCGAATTCATCGAGGATGCGCCGACAGCAAGTGGCCTTGGCCGTAGGGCACTCCTTCGTGCGGTCCACCCCTTGGCTCTCCGGTGACGAGGAACTGGTACGGTCTGTCGAATGCGTCGTGTCTTGAGTTCAGCGCATGCAGATCCGAGGTGGAGCGTTCGTCGTCGCGGATAGGTTCAATCGTCCTACCCGGACGTGTTTATCGGGGGCGCCCATTGGCGTCGTCGCGGGACCCTGGCCAAAAATCACCTCTGCCATTTCCATCGGGTGAAATGGTTTTTCGGTCGATGACCGGAGTCCGAGCGTTCGTCTTTCGGTCGATGACCGGAGTCCGAGTGTTCGTCTTTCGGTCGACGACCGGAGTCTGAGCGTTCGTCTTTCGGTCGACGACCGGAGTCTGAGCGTTCGTCTCTCGGGCGATGACGCGAGTCCGTGCATTCGGCCTTCGGTGCACATCGCAAGCCAATGCGTTCATGTGTCGGCCGACAACGAGTGTCCGTGCGTTCGTCCTCGGGTCGACATTCGGGCCTGATTCAGACTTGATTCGGACCATGACCTAATGGTGTTGCTGTGGGCAACGGGCGGCAAAAACACACAAATCCGCGGCAGATTTGACATGTGCCCCTCTTAGAGCTTTCCCTGTTCGTGGGTCCCGCGTACCTTACCCAGCATGAATCGATGCGGGTACTTGGTGAGCCTTTTTCTAGCGGTCCCGATGCTGGCATGTGCTGGCGAGTCCGACTCGGGTTCGGCATCGACCATCGGCGGTAGTAGTTCGCAATCGGTGGGTGGGGCGAGCGTTGGCAGCGGGGGCGCCATCGTGGGCAATTCTACTGGCTCGACCTCGATGGCAAAGGGCGGTTCAAAGGCCGTCGGCGGCAATTCCGGATCTTCTGTTGGTCTGGGCGGCGCGCAAACGTCGAGTGGCGGATCCACCAACTCGAGCACCTCGGGCGGCGCGGGCACTGCAGGTGCGGCAACGGGTGGCAAGAGTGCTGGCGGTGCATCATCCACTGGTGGCGTCGCCGCGGGCGGAACCAGCGCAACCGGGGGCACTTCCAGTGCCATCGTCGAAAGCTGCGATCTTTCCACCGTTTTTTCGGCGTTTCCCGTCGGATTCTCCCTGCTCACGTCAGGAACCCGTCAGTTCGCGGCGTACTACGACGCAAATCGACAGATGACGGTGGCCTCCCGCACCATCGGTTCCTGCTCCTGGACCAAGGCGACGTTGGCCAGCACCATCGGTTGGGACAGTCACAACTACATTGCGATGGACTTCGATAGCGACGGCTACTTGCACCTCGCTGGCAACATGCACTCGTCTCCGCTGATCTATTTCAAGACGAGTAAGCCCTGGGACATCACGACCTTCGTGAAACAGACGTCGATGATCGGTTCGAACGAGACGCAGTGCACCTATCCGCAGTTCTTCCACAACGCTTCGGGCGAGCTCATCTTCATGTATCGCGATGGTGTGAGCGGCAACGGAAACCATTACTTCAATAAGTACTCAACCACCGCGAAGACCTGGTCGCGACTCCTTGGCTCCGCACTCACCAACGGAACCGCGAACAATGTCAACGCGTATCCCGTGGGACCCATTCAAGGGCCGGACAATCGCTGGCATCTCGTTTGGGTGTGGCGCGAAACAGCCGACGCGTCGACGAATCGGGACTTGTCCTACGCGCGGACTTCCGACCTCGTCAATTGGCAGAAGGCCAGCGGCCAAGCATTGACCCTGCCCATTACCCTGACCACCAGCGATATCGTAGATCCCGTCCCTACGAAGAGCGGGATGATCAACAACAACACGAAGGTTGGCTTCGACGCACAGAACCGACCCATCGTCGCGTACCACAAGAACGACTCGAACGGGTACACGCAGCTCTGCAATGCCCGGTTCGAAAACGGCGCTTGGAAGGTCTACAAGACCTCGAACTGGACCTCCACCTGGAACTTCGGTGGCACAGGCACACTCGTCTTCGACATCGAGGTATTCCCCGTGGAGCTCCAGGCCGACGGCACGCTGACGCAGACTTGGTACAACAAGAACGAGGGCGGGCTCGGCGCGTTTCGCCTGAACCCGACGACTCTCGCCGCGGAGGCGCAGATCTCGCCACCGGTGCCGTATCCGGCCGAGCTCGCCAAAGTAGTGTCCACCTACGCCAACATGGGCGTGCGCTGGCAGAAGGACTCGGGCAAGAGTCCGGATGCGAACACGCTTTACATGCTGCGTTGGGAGACGTTGCCGTCGAACCGCGACCTGGAAGTAACCCCGATTCCACCGGCAACGGCATTGCGATTGTACGGCTTCAGGAAGTGAGGCGCTGTGGGTCACTCGACCGTGGGGCGCCGTAACCGATTGTAAGAACGCCACTTCTGCGTGTAATGACTTTGAGGTATCATGCCGACCTGGGCCGACCGTGACCTAGGTCGAAACTAGGGTGGTCAAAGAATGACGCAGCTCTTGGTCCGAGATAGGCAGCGAGGCTGCGCGGATGCCCAGTTCTCGCGGTCAGCCCCACGTACACGACACTGACTCTTGACCGCTCCCGCGGGAAGACGGAAACTCCTGAATATCGCTGGAATAGTGCAGCCTCCAGTCGAACCGATGCCACCCAATTCTCCTAAGCACCCCAATACGGACACACCGCTCACACGCGTAGACGCAGTCCCGCCAGCAACAAATACCATGGCCGTTACGTCGACAATCTCCACTTCCGATCACGGCACGACCACCACGGACAATAGTCGTTCTTCGGGCAAGTCCGTCTTCGTTCGCGATCACCAGCGTGTTGGCAAGTACCAGATCTTGGCGGAGCTCGGTCGTGGTGGTGCGGCAAGCGTGTGCCTTGCCGTTACGCGTGGCAAAGGAGACGTCCGAAAGCTCGTCGTTCTAAAGGCTTTGCTTCCGGAGCTTGCGGAAGAACCGAGCGCGGTCTCGGCATTTTTGGACGAGGCGCGCCTAGCAGCGCAGCTCAACCACCCGAACGTCGTGCAGACGTACGAGGTCGGCACCGAATCCGATCGTCACGTGATCGTGATGGAGTATCTGGAAGGTCAATCACTTTCCCGGGTCACGCGCATCGCGCGAAAATCCGCAACGGCGCTCCCCATCTCGTATCACCTACGCATCATCGCGGAGATGCTGCAAGGTCTGCATTACGCCCACGACGTGAAGTCCTACGATGGGCGCCCACTCAAGATCGTCCATCGCGACGTGTCGCCGCAGAACGTCATCGTGACGTACGACGGCCAGGTCAAGATCTTGGACTTTGGCATCGCGAAAGCCGCTAGTTCCTCAACGCACACGGCCGCGGGCATCATGAAGGGCAAAATTGCCTATATGGCGCCGGAGCAGATGGCGGGCACCTTCGTCGATCGCCGCGCGGACATCTACTCGGCAGGTTGCATGCTCTGGGCGGCAGCAACGGGTCAGAAGCTTTGGCAAGACGCGACGGACGTGCAGATCGTTCGGGCCGTCGTAGCGGGGCGCATTCCGAGCCCGAAGACCGTCGCTCCCGAGTGTCCAGACGAACTCGAGCGCATCGTGATGCGGGCATTACAACCCGATCCGGAAAAGCGATACTCGACGGCTCTAGAAATGCAGAACGATCTCGAGTCGTTCAGCGAACGTTCGGGCTTTGCAGTCAAACAACGCGATCTGGGGAAGCTCGTATCCGAGCTGTTCGCGGAAACGCGTGCCGAATTCAACGAGGGACTCGAGCGCGAGCTCTCGGCATTGATGTCGTGCGACAATCTCGTCGCCGGGCGCGACACGCTCGTCGATCAGAACATTGCGATCTCCGAGTATCCTCCGCTGCGCGAAACGTCTGCCAGTCGTGAGACGGCTGCTGTAGTGAGCGGCGTACATCAGGCTTCGGACACGCCACCAAAGCGGAGCTTCTGGCTCGGTGCGGTTGCGCTGTTGTTGGTTGGTGCAGCGGGGGCGGCATTCTGGTTCTCTCGTCAATCCATGAAAGAGCAGCCGCAGACGAACGCCGCGAGCACGTCACCGACGCCAGCAGTGACCGGCGCCGCGACGAATGCAGCAACCATCAAGACCGATGCAACGGTTCAGTTTGCAACCACGCCAGCAGATGCGCACATTACGCTGGACGGTCGTTTGCTCGAGGCGGGCGCCACGTCCGCTGTGATCGCGATCGGCGATGCATCCCACGAAGTGGCTGTCGAAGCCGAGGGCTTCAATCGTCACGTTCAATCCTTCAAGGTCAACGGACCGATGACTATTTCAGTCGCGTTGACGCCCAAACCGGAGAAGCGTGGCGTGGGCCGCAGAAGTCACGGTAGTGTCGCCACGAATCCAACGAATCCGGCGGCTACCGGAACGCCTGCAGCCAAAACGCCCAGCGAGAGTTGCGAGAACCCGTTCTTCGTGGACGCTCAGGGGATCAAGCGCGTGCGTCCTGGGTGCCTCTGAATCAAGGTTCCTCGATTTGCGCGAAGCTTGCTCGGGTGACTCCTTGCGACTCGCCGTAACGCGGTTCCGGCTCGAACGAGCGCACCGGAATGGCTCTTGCCCTGCGGCTCTCGCTGCTCACCCGTGAGGACACTTCGGCTCTCGCACATGGGCAAGCGGGAGAATTTCGAATTGGTCTGTGCGTCGCGCAAACGCTCCTGCTCTGCCTCTCGAAAATCACCGGAGTGCGTCGAGTGCTCGTGTCGTATGGAAAGTCCGAGTGGGTCGCGGACAACGTCATCTTGCGATCATTGGATCGACTCGTGCTTGCAGTGCATGGTGTCGTCGTTTCGTTGCTCGAGCTCGTGATCGAGCCGAGCTGTCGTGTCGTCGAGGGACGTCGCGAACGAGCCGAGCTGTCGTATCGTCGAGGGGCGTAAAGAGAGCGAACTGCGTTCCCGAACGGCATTTGCCAGCGATGGAGGACGCAATCGTCTGGACTGCCGCGCAGAATCGACGTTTTCCAGCCTAGAGTTTCAACGTCCGACAGGACCTTTCGGTTGGGACATCCGCCGCGCCTGCTTCATGCGTTCCCAGCAGTGCGGGCAATACCACAGCGGCTCCTTGTTGCCGTGCTCGTCGGTGCGGAGCTCCATCCGCCACTGGTGTCGTGGACTGATGAGCGTGTAGTTCGTGTTCGTGAGCGGGGACTCCGCTCGGCAGACGCAGCACTGCTGCTTCGTCGTCACTTGGTCGTCGTCGTCGTTGATCATTGCGCCCTCAAATTCCCAATTAGACCCCAACCCGAAGATCTAAGCAATTGGTGCTTTCGAGACCGTCGAGCGGGTGAAAACGGGCATTCAAGAGCCGTGCCGCCCATTAGAGATTTCCTTGGCGGCACGGCGTGACTCTGCTTCCAGACTATCCGGTGGTCTTGAAATCAGCGACGTGGAGCTCGCCTGTCGTATTCGAGGTGTTCTTGAGGTAGACCACGGACACACCGTTGGCGACCCGAGTCAAGTTGTAGTCGATGATGGTTTCGCCGTAGTTCCCGAGACTTCGCCCATCGTAGATCAGTTTCCAGTCCGTCCAGTTAGTCGAAGCAGAAGCCCCGATGATGCGCATGTCGGGCAGAATTGCATATAGGTTGTTCGAGAGCCCAAAGAACAACTTGGAGCGATCGTAACCTTGGTTGACATCCGCTCCGTTCAGCTTGACCTCCACCTTCGTCCACACGCCACTCGCCGAGCGCCACAGGTGGAATGGTTGCGCCTGAGTGCGATCGGTCGCGCACGTGCTCTGGTAGCGCCCAGGAACGTAGCTGATCAGGGCGTGGAACAGATTGTTTCGATCCATGATCTGGGTCTCTTGATTCATGAGATCCCTGCCGACGGGGAGCGTGTCCACGACGATTGCCGTGTCGCTCAGCTGAATCCAATTGCTTCCCGTCGTACCGACCGTCGTGCCCGCACTGTTTTTCCAAGTTCGACCGCGATCGTCACTATAGACGTACATGGTATCGTGGTTGTTGATGGTCGCGCTGCAGTTCGCGATGAACTGCGTGCTCAGGTTCTCGCGCCAGGTGAACGCCATGTGCAGTCGACCGGCGTAGTCGTAATTGAAGCCATGGGGATAAGCGTTTCGCGTCGTGCTCGAGACACCATTTTGCGTGTACGTGCCGGCCGAGTCGACGAACTTGCCGAGCGCGCTGAAGGCTCCGGTGGAGGCGTTGTACTCGGCAAGCTGGAGCTGTCCGTTACCAGAAGATCCCGTCCGATAGACGAATTGTAGTGTCTTCGCGCTATCGGCGGCATTCATGAAATAGGGATAGGTGACGTTGTTCGTTGCGGCACCGTAGCCCGGTAGCCCTGCTATTGGGTACGCGGGAGCGCTTGCCGTTCCACCGAATACGGTGTTGTCCCACGTGCTTCCGGTGGCCGCGTTGGCGTTGGAGCGAATCGAGTAAAGCTGCGTGTCGTGTTGACCGATAGCGACGTGAAGACGGCCGTCCCCGGTCGAAATTCCCAGGGAAATGACGTTGTGCGAGTCCGCGCCGGAGGCCAGGTTGAAGTTGACGTATGCCCATTGCCAGGTGCCCACCGCGAGTGTGCTCGAGTTGAACGTTCGCCTGGCGACGATGACGTTGCGGGTGTTGCCGTTGTACCAAGCCGCGAACTGGTAATTCGAGTAGTAGAGGATCCCTTGGTGACGGTAAGATGCGATGTTGACGTTCGTGTCGTAACTCTTGACGGCGGTCGCGTTGGAGGAAAGCACGGTGTCGCGAACCAGCGTAATGGATTGTGCCGTTGCGACGCTCGGGATGGCCACGGAGAGGAGGACGGAGAGGGATACGAACTCGTGTTTCATCTAGATTTCCTTGATTTGCGATTCACTAATCGAGGTTTCAATTGGGTCTTGTCGAAATCTAGTATGAGCACCCGTATCCAATCCGATTCGTCCTGCTCCCTACGGAAGCGGTGTGGACTTCGCGGTCGGATTGGGTGATACCTTCGAGGCTGCAAGGGGCGGGAGACTCAGTTCGATCTGGATGTCTCGCTCGAAGGTGAGTTGCAGGATACGTGACTCGTGCTGCGGGGCTTCGGCGCGCAGCTCGTGCTTCTTGTTGCTGAACGGATACGCAATCCGTAGAGGGTTCGAAATGGGGCGACCATCGAGGGTCACCTTCGCGTCAAGCGGCAGTATCGATAGGTCGATTTCGACCAGTCGCTCGCTCGACGCAACGGTCGTCGACGCACCGACGTGCCCGCGCGCGGTGGACGTCGCCATGGTCACCGCTCTGGCGACCGTCGTTTTGAACGCTTGCAGGGTTGGCGCGGGCAAGGCCGTTCCCGCGGCGAACAGACCAACCAATCCAGACAGGACTAGTATTGGAGCAAATCGCGAGCGGGTTCGGGTGGGCGGTAGGGTTCCTGCGGGCTGGGTTGCCGGTGCGTCGATCTCGCTGATCTGCGGTTCGTCTACCGAGATCGCCAGGGTCATCGCGTCGCGAAGTCTCGGAATTCTGCTCAATTCGAGTTCTGGACTTCCTGCGCGAATGCCGGGGGCGGGGCGCGTGGGCGTGTTTGGATCACTTCGACGAGACGGATGATCCGCTATTTCGTCGTGAGGCGCCGAGAGGCGATCGCGCTGATAGGCGCGCGTCGGTTCTTCGTTGTCGCGAGCGAGCATTGGAGAAGGCGCTTCGCGCGATGCCCGTGATGCTGTCGCCGTTGGTTCGCCGCGTCGCACGCTGGTCGGAGGTCGAACGGTTTCTGCGGTGTTCGCCAAGCGTGTCGTCGCGTTTTCGGGGACCGCCGACGCATCGACGGACGACCGTTCCGTGGCCTCGAGCAGTCGTGAGAGCTCGGCCCGATCGTACGCCAGAGTGCGATCGCATGGAGGCGGTTCGGATTGAGCGCGGAGAGGTAGCCTGAGCTCGTGCTCCCCCGAGTGCGCGATGGCGCCTCTACTCGATGGAGCGTAGCCATAGGTTGACTCCGTGGATTCGAGACTTGCGGCTTGTCCCAGATTCGTCGGATCCCAATCCTCGTCTCGCAACGTTCGCTCGGTGCGGTTCGCGATCGACTGATGTCGAGCCGCGTCGTCCGAACGTCGGTTGACGCGGTGTCGCTGAGATACGGCGTGCTCACTCGATGTCGTCTCACGTGACGCGTGTCCCACTTCCACGTCGGACAAACGAGAGGGGTTGGGTTTTGCCTGACCATTCATGACGTGCGACTCCCGGAAAGGTGCGATCGAAGAACGATGACCATCGGGTGAGCGAGAACTAGGTCGAAGAACGAGTCCTGGCTGTTCACCGATGAGCTGCAGACACCTCGAGGTGCCTCGCGAGGAGGCGCCCCGATACACCGCAACAACGTGGGAGACTACCGGCGCAGGCAAGGGGACACAATGGGCGTAAATGACGTGTACATTTCAGAAATGAGCGTGTGACCGGTCCGTTGGTTGTGGGGATTGACCTCCTGTGGAGGGCGGAGTCCGTGCGTAGGACTCCGCCCTGTGTGGATAGCTGTGACTTACTGAAGTGATGCTCTTACATTGAGCGCAATGATCTGGACGTTACGCGGTGGCTGGATTCGGTCCCACCCAGCCGTCATTTGCAACCGCAGGTATCGTGCTTCGACGGGCGTCAGTGCCGTCGTGACCGTGGCATTGGCCGCAGAAGGAACGTTTGCTGCTTGGACCCAGGTGCTCGCGTCGTTCGACACTTCGATCGTGTACGCCTTCGGACCGTATCCGACTCGAGGCACCATGGTCACAGAACCGATGCGCTGCGGAAGCCCGAAGTCGACCATGAGGAACTTGGGTGAAGCTGGAGTGGGACCTTCACCTGCAACCGTGCCGCCCGACACCCAGAACGTAGAAGCGTTTCCATCGAAGGCGAATGACGGCGGGTAGGCGGACTGGTAGGACGTTGCACTGGGCAACGGCCAGGGCGCGGCGACGGTATTCAGCGCGAGATCGTCGGAGAACTTCAGAGCTACCGTCGTAGACATTTCTGCCCCAGCGTCCGTGCGCACGACAAGGGCAAGCTGACCTGTACCTGTTACATTGGCCGTGTCACGGGCAACGACGACGACATCCGCCGTGCTTTGTGCAGGGATGGTGACCGTCTGAGTCGCGTTGTCCACGGTGATGCCCTGCGAACCCGTTGCCGTCAGTGTGAGATTGAGCTCATGATCGGCGAGATTCGAAAGTCGGACGGGTGCCTGATTGGTGCCGCCAATGGCGAGCGGGATCGTTGCGGCAGTCGGAACGACGTCGATGATCGGGTCGACGACGGCGTTGACGTCCGACACGACACTGCCTTCATGGCAGCCCTTGTCGTAATTGACTTCTGCGACGAACCTGACCGAATCTCCCACATCGGCGGATGTGGGAACCATGACTACAATCGTTACCGTCGTCGATTCACCAGGGCGTAGCTCAGTGAAGGCGGCGACGGGAGCAATGCCATCCCAACCTTCGGGTCCGGTGAGGGTTACTGTTCCGTTGCGGAGCCGTTTCGTTCCGCTGTTGAGGATCGTCACGGCGACCTCGAGTGGTTCGCCGGGTTGCGCCAGGCCATTCGTAACGACCCAGGTCGTCACGGTCTGACTTCTGATGCTGGCGTCACGGAGGTCGTCCTCGATACCGTCGACGGTGGTTTTGAGAGCCGCGCGTTGCTCCTTCGTCAGATGTGCGGCGCCGGTCTGGTGCTCGATCATTTCGACGGCCCAGCGAGCTCTCGCTATCGCCCACGCCAGATATCGCTCGTTCGGCTCCTCCGATTGGGAGAGCGAGATTGCCTGTTCGACGAGAGCGATCGCCTGTTCGACGGAGCGCGACAGATGCTCGTCCCGACGATGATCGCAGTCGTTGTGGCGGGGCCATTTGCCATGGCCGTGACGACTGTCGCATTGCTCTTCTGGAAGTTGCCCGGAAAGCTGCTTGAGGGCGTCTCGGGCTGCGATGAGCGACTCCAGCTCGGGGCCAGCAAGCGTGAGTGCTCCGTCGACGACGCGCGCCGTAACTTCTTCTCCACCTTGGAGAACGCGCTGACGGACGGAGGGGATGCCCGTGTCCGGGACGTACGTGACAGCAGCTGTCGCGTCCGCTTCGCCGGGATTGCGCAACAGCGCAGTGTTCTCTGTCTTTTGCTGACCGCGCAGGGAGGCTTCGGCGTCGACGAAGAAGCGTAGGGTCTCTCCATTCGAAGCCGGTAGTCCGAGATGCGCCGTGAATACGGAAGTGTTATCGCTGAGGATTGCGTCTTCCTCGGGAATGGGTGCGCCGCGATCGTCTCTCAGCTCCAGCTCGGCCATGGGATTGCCCGCCCATCGCGCGACGGCCAAACGTCCGCTACCGTCCTCCGCGCGGCCGTAGATCGCGGACCAGTCCGTCGGCGTCGTGGGTTGCATGGCGTAGGGCTGGAGTTCCTCCGTCTTCTCGTGGCCGACGTTGGGCAGTATGATGGCACCGCGATTACCGGTGCCGGTTGCCGCAGAACCCGTGATCACGAGCTGGTTGTTCGTGCCCGTGACTTTTGCTGCCGTCATCCCGGAGCCACCAACGACGATCATGCCAACGCGATCCGCGACGTTGACCCAATTGCCGGAGAGCGCGCCGAGGGCGTCTCCCGCTTCTGTCCAAACGGGACGAGCGCCGGTCATTCCGGTGATATCTTCGAGAGAGTAAGTGAACGTGGAGCCCGTGCCGCGATCGAGGAGTAGCGTGGTGCCGTCCGGGAAGGCGGTCATCGAGAAGCGACGGGTTCCGATGCTGCCCGCCGTCGAGAAGCGGTCTGCCTCGCAATCGCAAGCATGTGCGCCGATGGTGCCGGCGGCAGAGCCAACGAGGCTTGCGGGCGCATAGTACGTCAGGAAGGGATCGGCGGGATACGCCTCGCTATGCGGAACGACGAGCCCCATGGGCTTCGAGGGATCCCAGGACATCGAGACGAAGGCCTTGTCGAGTCGTGCAGCGACGAAGTCCGAGTAGGGGTAGCTCTTTACGCCACTCGATTCCGCTCGTGCTGCGGCGAATTGTTCGGCGGTGGGCACCGGGGACGGCCCGAAGAGCTCATGGGTCCACCACAAAGCGGCGAGACGCTTGATGAGCATCGTCTCGTAACCGATCTGCGTGTAGCCCAGCATGGAGCCCGTCGTTCGGGTGGCTTGGCGCTTCGCTACGAGCCCGAGGGCCCGTGATTCGAAGACCGAAGCATCGACGCGCTGGAGCCGAGTGGCGACAATCCCGAGATAGTCGAGGTGCTGGAAGTCCTTGCTGGTCCAATCTTGTCCAGCGGGCATCACGAAGTCGCCTTCGTCCGTCGCGAGGCGCTTGAGGACGTCATCCCAGATGGCGCCCAATCGGAACGAGAATGCTTCGGGGATTGTCTTGCCTGCGACGCCGAAAGTGATGGCTGAGTCGTTGATGTCGACGTGTGCGACTTGCTGGTAAATCGGGTTGAAGAACCCGTGGTTCTCCATCGTCAAGTCCGGGTGCAGATTGACCGAGCCCATCCACTGACTCACCGGGATGCCATCGACGAGCGTGGCGTTCGTCGCATCAGCGGTGACGGAGGAGGCGTTCATCGCGAGGCGTTTGGCTGTATTTTCCCAAGCGGCCGCGTTGGCCTCCTCTGGGAACATGATTGCAGCCAGGGCCGGGGTCGGACTATTCCAGGCGTTGTCTTCGGCGCCCGTGTCGCCCTCTTCACCGGAAGCTAGGGCTTTGGTAATGAGGATGTTGGCTTCGGCCGTGATGACCTTCTTCACCAGCGCTCGAGTCTCGTCGTCGAGGAGTGCCCAGAGCTTGTGCGCGGCAAAGCCCCAAGAGTAAGCTTCGAGGGATGCTTGCCAAGTTCCGCCGCCCCACTTCTTGTAGGTCTTACCCGATAGTGCGTTGGTGTACGCTTCGTGGCGGATTCGATTGGATGGTGTGGTCGATCATGACCTCGCGCGAGACGCCGCCATAGGTTGCCTGATTCGGCCGTGCCTCGAGCAGGGTGACGTAGGCAAAGGCGATGTCGCCCGCGCCGCGAGGTTGGGTAACGCCCGAGCCAATAGCGTCGTAACGCCCCGTCCGAGCCTCGGCGATGTCCGACGCGCGCCAGAAGCTCTCCGCAAAGGGAACGAACTTTTCCAGCACGTCGAGGATAACGGTTTGCTTGGCTTCGTCGGTCATAGCCAAGGTGGTGGGCGACGTAGCGCTCTCGATGGCAGACGTACCCACTGCAACCGACTCGTCGACGTCCGTGCCCTTCGCGCAACCACTTGCGAGAAGAGCCGTGCAACAGAAGAGTGGAGTGACGGTTCGACGTGCCCAATCTTCCGTCAAATGACGACTAACGCGACCTAGGATCCCGGCGCAATAGCAGTGCCGCCAACGGTTCATGGAAAATTCTCCTCGCTTGTAAGAGAAACGTGTGCGTGAACTCGAGAACTCCGCTGCTGCAGCGGTCTCTCGAATGCACCGACCAAATCGATTACGCGAAACGGCGATCGTTGCCTGCACGTCGCCCGAGCGCGCGTGCACGAATGCGTCAATCACCGCAATGTGGACTATCGCATTAGTTGCACCTGTCCTCAATGTCCAATCATCGAATCATTAGGGAGCGAACAAAGATAGGTCGTACTTTTGCGCTCACACTGCGCCTTGGGACGTACATGCCAAAGACAAAAATCGCTCGTGCTTCCGACTGCTTACGGACGACGTGAGCGCGAGGGAGGGAAGTCGCGCGTGTGCTGAGCAAAAGTCAGCCCTTTCGAACGCCTTCATCGTCGCACTGCTCGTTGCGACTGTTGTTGCTGAAATCCAGCGAGAATCTCCGTGTTGCGGCGAAGGTGGGCGGGTTGTGGGAAAACCCCTGTGTGGAAATTTCCCTAGAATGAACGAGAAATGAGCGGGGTTGGTTGCTGCGCAACTGAGCGCGTAGCTCGATCGGTTCGTGCAATGCTCTAGATTCGGCAAGATTTCCGCGGCAAGGACGCTGCGCGTCGACTCACGGATTGCACACGAAGGAACCGGTAGTTGTGCAAGGGCTTGTTTTTGGCTCTACGCAGGCACCCCGCGCCGCGGAGCCTCGGTGCACGTTTTGTGCAAATCGAGCGCCAAGTTGTGCATGGCGCCCGATTCAGAGGACGCGTCCGCCGTGTTGCGCAAGGTGACGAGCCGAGTTGTGCAAGGTGGCGTGCGAGTTGTGCAAAGGGGCGCTGACGAGGCGGTCGGCTGCAGGGAAGCCAATTCTCTGGCGCGTTGTTGTCTAGGTGGGCACGGTAGTGGGTGCACTATCAGCTTCAGGCGTGGAGCGAGACATTGGGCAGTACCGCCAGCTATGCCAAGCCAAGTGCAAACGAAAACGGCACCCCGAAGGAGGTGCCGTTGCTTCAAGGAATGAAGCTCGACTACTTGTCGCGATCTCCCAGTGCGAGCAACCCGATCTCCTGGGCCGTGTAGCCACGGCAAGATATCCGCAGATTGTCAATGGTCCCGCGGAAGTACGGCTCGAAAGCAGAATAGAGTGGAGCTCCGACGACGTTGAGTGCTGTCGCGCCCAAATCGGACGGCTTGATGCTTATCGAACCAGATGCGGCGACCTGACCATTGAAGTACAGGGTTCCCGTTCCGCCCTTGAGGACGACGGCGACGTGGCCCCAGAGTCCGCGTTGCGGGCTGTTCGTGCCAGATGCAGATAGCACCTGTTCGTCTGCGCTTCCGCGTGTCTCGGCGCTGTTCACCTTGGCGATGAACTGCATTCCGCTCGAGGCCATCGGCGTGATCGTCATCAGGTTGCCCAGATCTTTCTCGAACGTGATCAGGCGATCCCAGGGCAGTGCTTGTTCATGCTGGACCCACATGGCGACGGTGAGATCGTTGCAATTCTGGATGATGTTTGCCGGGAGCTTCAGGTACTGGTCCGTTCCGTTGAACGTAAGCCCACCTCCGACGTGTCCGCTCGAGGTCCACGTTCCTTCAGAGGACAGATCGCCGACCAGGGCTGCGCTCGAGCGATCGTATGCTTTGTTTCCGCAAGGCTCGTCGAAACGGAAATGGATATAGTCCGAGCCTGGCGCGGCAAGAGATTCCACTTCGGCCGTTGGTAGAACGCGTGGATAGATGCGGAAGTCGTCGATGCTTCCGTATGTGCTGGCTGTAGTCGAGTGGGTGTGCCCGATGAAATTGCCACTCGTCGCACCGAGCGCCGACGGTGCGAAGGTAATCGTGCGCGTGGCGACGTTGAGGCCGTCGATATAAAGGTTGATCTTGCCGTCACCTACAGAGAGCGCGACGTGCTTCCAAACGCCCGTTGGGAACACGTAACTTGTGACGGTTTCTTGGACGGTGCCACCATTGACCTGCGCGCCGAAGGAAATGTTATTGGTGGAGCCAGCGTTCGCACGAAGGTAGAAGTGATTGGTTGCGCTCGTTCCAAAGTCGAAGAGCGTGGAGCCCGTCACGTTGGCGCTCAGCTTGATCCAAGTGGCGACCGTGACCGCGGAGAAGTCCTTGAGTACGTCAGCTGGCAGCTGAATGTACTTGTTACTGTCGAGCACGACGGAGCCCCCAATGCGACCCGTGGTGGACCAGGTAGGATCTCCAATGGGCGTGCCGTCCGCTCCTGCGACGTCGAAATCGTACTTGAGCGACGGCGCATCGCCAGGGACGAAAGGTTCGAGGATGCACACGGTGGAGGTGCTTCCAGTCGTTCCTCCCGTGTTGCTGCTTCCGCCGCTTGAACCTCCACCGACTCCGCCGCTCGAACCAGCAGTGCCTCCAGTGCTCGAACCAGTGGAACCCGCTCGACCGCCGGTGTTTTGCGTCTTTCCTCCGGCGCCACCACCGGCTTCACCGCCATTGCCTCCGCCGCTGTCCCCGCCCGAGGTAAGTTTGTCGAGATTCGGTTTGCATGCGCCGACCGCGCCCAAGATCACCGCTAGCAACAGAAAGGATTGATTGGCTTTGGTCACGTGCTGTTTCCCGGATTGAAGACTCTCCCAACTGGGGAGTGCGCCCGACAGTGGCGCCCAGGAGTATACGCTAGGGTATTTCCAAACACATCCACCATCTTTGCTATCGGCCCGCGGTTCACGAGTCACGAGGAATGGACGGATTTTGTTGGCTCGTCAAAACTGCCAAAGGGGGGTGTGGGCCAAGTCGAGTGTCAGTGCACTCAGCGTGTCCGCAATGGGACGAGACCCAGAAACTACATTGACGCCATCAAACAGAGGCCTGACAACGCCTGCGAACCTGAGCTAGGATGCTAACGACTCAATCGAAGCACTCTTTCCAGGGAAGACTCATGCCGCTGTCGAATTGCTCACGCTGCGCCTCCGTTGCTTTCGCAATCGCCGTTCTTGGCGTCACGACGTTCTCGAACGCACAATCGGAATCGAAGCCCGAACCTAATTGCGTGCAGAATTTCGAGGACGGGCAGCGCCTGCGTAAGGAAGGCAAGCTCAAGTCTGCGGCTGAGGCGCTAATTGCGTGCTCCCAGCCCGTATGTCCCGCATTCATCGCCAAAGAGTGCACTAACCTTTACACCGAGACTCAGGCGAGCTTGCCTTCCGTCACTGTCAGGGCATCCGACGGGCAAGGGCAGATTCTGACGAACGTGGAGGTGTATCTCGACGGCACTCTGGTCACGAAAACGCTGGACGGGCGTGCTCTGACTTTGGACCCGGGGGTACATGAATTCCGGTTCGAGACAGAAGGTAAGCCGAGTTTGACCAGCAAGGTGCTCGTCGCCGAGGGCGAGAAGAACAAGGTCGTTTCGGCCGATTTTCCGGCGCCGCAAGCTGAACCCGCGAAGGGGACTGACAAGCCACTCGGCTCCGAATCCCAGCCACCGCAGCGATCGGTGAAATCGGGACCGCCGATTGCCGCTTACGTCGTCGGCGGCGTGGGCATCGCAGCCGTGGGCGCGGGAGTCGCGTTGCGCCTGATTGCGGACAGCAAGTACGACGACTACGAGAAAACATGCAGTCCCAACTGTAGTCAGTCCAACGTCGATTCATTGGACACCAAGTACACGCTTTCCTTCGTTGCACTTGGTGTCGGTGGTGCAGCTATCGTGACTTCCGGCGTGCTCCTGTTGCTTCACGGCAGCTCTGGCACCACCGAGAACGCTCCACAGACTGGCTTCGCCGTCGCGCCGACGCCATCGGGGATGTTCGCGGCTTGGAATGGGAAGTTCTAGCAGCCAGACGATTCGACGTCTGGTTCCGTTGAGGTAAGGGCCACTGGTTGTGCGCAGGGAATGCTCGTAGCCTGTGGCCTTCTTCGACTTCGGAGGCGAAGGGAGGGCGTCATCTTCCGTCGCGTTTCTGGGACGTGTTCATTTCCCGAAATCTTGAGCTTCAGATCGCAGTCGAGGCGACGTTCGAGCGGGCAACGACGGAGGGGGCTCAAGGCGCCTCAGTGTCATTCGTTGCTTCGGCGTCCTACGCCCCGCAGCTAAACGAAACACCCGCTGTCCAGCTGCAATTGGGCGTTACGTCGTGCAAACGGTTTCGAGCGTAAGCTCGATTGGTTTGCACGAACGATTGGGGCCGTAAGGGAACCCGCGCGCCTTGGCATCGCTCTATAAGGTGGGGTGCTACTTAAGCTTCGCCATCACCGAATGTTTGAAGCCATAGACGCGGAGCATTGTCGATGGTGGCTCCGGGTCGCGCGCCTTGTCACCGTTAGGCGGGAGAGTCTCCCAGCGCATCATATAGTAAATGTCGGGGTCTGGGCTAGCGCCCGCATCGGACCACCAGCGTACAATCATGTTGGGCTCAGTGGACTCAACCTTGGCGAGCTCCGCCGGATACGGGGAAGGGTGGCGCGATCTGCTGCGTTGCTGCGAGCGTAGTCTCGTTGAGCAGTAGTCCTCCCCAGCCGCCATATTGCTTGTGGTAGTAGAGTTGTTTTAGCTCGCCAGTTGGATAGGTCTTTACGCCATCCACCTCGATCTGAAAATCGATCGTGAACATGCCGCTGAAGTACCAGCGGTATCCCCAGGTTGTCGTTTGATGAGTGACCCACTTCCCGTTCTCGACGCGAGCGTTGTAGAGCTGCGTGTTCCCTTGTGCGTCGAACTTGTGATAGACGATGACTGGGCGGTTTTGGGAGTCGAAGCCTACCTTCGTGTTGTTGTTGATCATTCCGCCATTGACGGGGACGGGATCGACGATGTCAGCCGTTTCGAGAGTAATGGGCAGCTTTAGAGGCGTGCCGGCGCCGCTCTCCCAAGTTACGAAGTCCTTGGTCCTCGCGTAGCTCAAGTCGTGATTCGTCTCGGCATTGGCGTCTCCGCGCCATGTCCAGACCATGTGCCAGTAGCCATCCGGGCCTTTGATCGGTCCGACGATATAGGCACTGTTGTTCACTCCCGTCGTGGTGTTCATCCCGTCGATGAGCTTGGTGCCGAGGAGTCGAGACCACGTTTTACTCGTCGCGTCGTATACGTTGAAGATCGTGTCGCCCTGGCCGCTCGAACCAAAGCGATACGAGAAGATCAGATCGCCGATGTCTCCGACGAAGAAGCGCGGATAAGTGCAGCTCGACTCATCTGTGGCCCCGGCAACCATTCCGAGCTGCATCTTGAACGTGGAGATATCGAGTGGAGCAGTGCTTCGGAGATAAGTCAGTGGCTCGTTGTGCATGCGACCGGAGAGGTGGAGGTATCCCTTCTTGTCTGCAGCAAGCACAATCGAGTGATGCGCGTCATTGCTGATCTGGGCTGCCGTCGTGATGCGCCTCCAGGATTTCTCCTCCGAGCACGCGGCTGGCGACGGTTAGGTATTTATAGGTATTTGCTCCAGGTTCGCCGCCCCAGTACCCCACGAACTGCTGATTGCCCACCGTAATGAGGGCCATATCCGTTGGTTGGCCGGAGTACGTGAGGCCAACGTCAACGACTTCGTGAATGGGGGATTCGGCAGTCGTGCTCGTGGTGCCTCCCGCTGAGGTTCCGCCCGCTGAGGTTCCGCCCTGGGACGTCGAAGAGCTGCCTCCCACAGGAGGTCCTATCGTCGACAGTTCTCCCCCAGTTCCCCCTTGTTCGCTGCCAGCGTCCCCACCTTCTGGCGAGGAAGATGCCCCTCCCTTACCGCCCTTACCGCTGTTAGAACCTGCTGAAAGTTTCGAGGTATCCGGCGCGCAACCACCGAGCGCACCGACGGAAACCACGACAACAACCAAGAGCGGCGATAGAGCGGCGTACGCACGGCGTCGCAGACGACCAGTGCGGAGAGAAGTGCTGCGGCTGGGGATGAGGGGCATGATGCGGTTGTTCAAGAGTGGTCCTGGGAGAGAGAGCTACGCAAAGATCTTGAAAACTCGATCGTGACGCAACTACGGGCGTGCTGCGAGGAGCTTGATCTCGTCAGACGTGTATGGACGACACGACAAGAGGAATTCGTCGACGTTTCCGTGGAGTCGGCGGAGTTCATTTGATGCAGCTGAGTCTCGAGTGCGTCCGATATAGTTATAGAGGGTTGAGCCCATGGAGGAAGCGGATGGATGGTTCGAAGCGAGAAGCACTTCGGTGTCCGTCTTAGTTGGATCGGGGGCGTCTGGAGGCTGCACTCCGTCCTTGTACGTCCGCAGGACGTTCCCTTCGCGAACGACCGCGACATGGTACCACTTCCCGAGGTTTTCTGACCATTTGAAGTAAATGCTCGAGTAGTACGCAGGGACTGCAGATTTCAGCGTTCCGTCTGTGGCATCATAGACCGCCCACTGTTCTGTACTGCCTCCCATGGTACGGCCAAATATTCCTAGTGTATTATTGTCGCTGAACTCGAAGACTCGTGAGTGCTTTCTTGGTGCAGCAATCTTCACCCAAGTGGCAATGGTGTACCCCTGCGTACAGTCCTTGACCACCCCTTCAGGCAATTGAACGTATTGGTCATTTGTTGGCGGGGAGTCGAGATCACTGGGGTTGTACAGCTGTGCGGCGTTACCCACGATTCCGTCGTTGAACGTGGCGCGTACCATCGTCGCGTCTCGCTTGAAATCGGAGCTGTCTTTCGCGACCTCACCAAGGTCTTCGTCGAAGTGCCAAATGGAGTAGTCGTTCTTGGGCCAAGCAAGTTGGCGGATTTCTGCCAACGAAATGGGGTTGTCGTAAACGTAGAACTCGTCAATCTGTCCCGCGAAGTTGGGATGTTCTGGGATTTGCGACTTGCCGATCCAGCTCGATGTGGCGTTGCCGAGCGCTGAGGGAGCAACCTTCAGGCTGGTGTTCTTCGCAACTTGCCAGCCATCCACGTAGATTTTCGTGCCTTCATTTCCCATCACGACAGCGACATGCTTCCATACGTTGAGAGGAAGTGTCGCGGGCGTCGTGACCACGTTACCACCCGTTTCGAGCTGCGCGCCGAATTCCATGACGCCGGTGGTGTTCTTCAGTGCGAGATAGATATGGTTGCCAACGCCGGAGCCGAAGTCGAAGAGTCGATTCTCCGCTTCGTTGGCAGACAGCTTGACCCAAGCAGCGACGACGAGACCAGTCGCGTTGGCGAAAAGATTCGCTGGTACCTTCACCGAGTCGTCTTTTGTCGCGAAGGTGATTGCGCCCCCGTTTCGACCCTCCGTGTTGGTTGTCCAGGTTGCTCCAGCGATTGTGCCAGTATTGCTGTGACCGGATGTGTCGGTAACCGTCGTGCCTGTGCCGTCCTCGAAATCGTACTTTAGGATGGCCACGCCAGGAGGAGGCGGGGGCAGCGTTGTGGTTCCACCCGCAGTCGTTCCTCCTGTTGCAGTGGTCCCGCCGACAGTGCTTGCCCCACCTACGGCAGTGGTTCCGCCCGTTGCAGTGGTTTCGCTTGACGTTGTGCCACCCTGCGCGCCCGAGCCGCCGGACTCCGAAGACGTCGTGCCTCCTTCGGCGGTGGTTCCACCTTGTTGCGTCGCGCCACCCCTCGATGATTTGCCACCAGACGTGCTGCCGCCCTTGGCCGTCTTGCCGCCTTCTTCACCACCGCTACCCGCGCAATTGCCGGAATCGCAATTCGAGTTCTTGTCGTCCTTCGAACATGCGAAGGCAAATGCGAGCGTTGAAGCAAGTAGTAGTCCGATGGTATTCGCGCGACGAAGCTGGTTCATATTCACCCTCACTCCCACCTAGGGGCCCCGATGCTTGTGATTGTCGTGCATTCGCATCCGCCCACGTCCCAACATCCGGGCCAAACGAATCCCCCCCGTAGCAATGTGGACAAAGCGACACGACGCATGGCGATAAGGTTAGTCAGTGTGGCGGTGCCGCACAACCGAATTTCGGACCGAACTCTTTGGCTCCTTGATGGCTACATCGCAGGTCGTTTGCGCGACGCACTTACAAAAGAAGGCAGCTCTCCGATTGCAGCCACTCGACCAACGATGCGTATTGGTCTGAAGAGACCTTCGTTATTTCGAAAACGCCCAGGCAGTACGTGAAATATGCGCATGAAATGTTGTCTGGATGCGCGGTCGAACGCGTGGGTTGCTTCCTTTTTCGGCTGTTTCGCGGGAACTTCGTTCCTGCTCGGCGAACGCGCTACTCGCGGGGGATGCCGAAACGCCGACTGATAGCTCACTCAAACCGAGCTCGACTAGCGTGAGAAAGGATTGCATGCGTGCGAGGTTGGGGATTACCCCGCAACGGATCGATTTCGGCCTTACTGCTAGCGTACTTACCGAAGCACTGTTGTCGGCCGATGTAAGATACGTAGATTGACTCACGAGCGGGTGTGCGGTTGCTCGATGAAAACAATCGTGGCGGTGCGCATCCTACATTTCAGTAACATTACGTGAACCCGATTTGTGGCAACGAAGTCACAATTGCAAATGCGTCGGCGCTGTAACGACAAAGGATCTGTTGTGCTCGAGAATGACTTCGGAATACGATGCCGACGTTGAGTTTCTGCATCGGTCGGGAGACGTCGGGAGCGGTTGCGAGCGACAAGCATCTTAATCCGAGGCAGAGACGGAAAGAGGGTACCCCATGCAGAAACGTTCGTTATCGATACTTGGTCTCGCACTTCTCGGTTGTGGAATGCTCGTGGCATGTGACGACGACAACTCGTCGGAATGTACCGGTGATGATTGCGGCGGCGCGGCCGGCGAAACCGCAATCGGTGGCAAGACCAGCGTTGGTGGCAGCGCAGCAAAGGGTGGATCGGCAGCAAAGGGTGGATCGACCGCAAAGGGCGGCTCGACTGCGAGTGCAGGAAGTACGGCCGCTGGTGGCAGCACTGCTGAAGGCGGAAGCGCGGCCGCGGGCGGCGCGACTGCAGCCGGCGGAACCACGGCAGTTGGCGGAACCACGGCAGTTGGCGGAACCACGGCAGTTGGCGGAACCACTGCAGCGGGTGGAACGAGCGCAGCGGGCGGAACGACTGCAGCGGGCGGAACGACTGCAGCCGGTGGAACGAGCGCAGCGGGCGGAACGAGCGCAGCGGGCGGAACGAGCGCAGCGGGCGGAACGACTGCAGCGGGCGGAACGACTGCAGCCGGCGGAACGAGCGCAGCGGGCGGAACGAGCGCAGCGGGTGGAACGAGCGCAGCGGGTGGAACGAGCGCAGCGGGTGGAACGAGCGCAGCCGGCGGAACGAGCGCAGCGGGTGGAACGACTGCAGCTGGCGGAACGACTGCAACCGGTGGAACGACTGGTACCGGGGGGGCGACGGCGACCGGAGTTGCGCTTGTAGGTGGCTGGGAAACCTCGGCCGTATGGTGCGGCGACGGCATATCCACGGCTGCTACACCGTGTGCTCTGCCAAGGATATTTACAAACAGTGTCCAAAAGAATGGAACAACAGGGGCCTACGACAATCCGCCAAGTCGAGCTTTTGATGGAATAACCACAGGAACGGCGAATATATGGGTGAGCGCAACTAGGCCGAGCGTCGCAGCGCCGATCTTCCTTGGTGTTGAGTTTGATGAGCTTAAGATAATTAACTCGGTAACGCTCTTTGGGCGTCTCAACTCAGATAGAGCGTATAATCCGAGCGATTATACGGTTGAAACCTCTGACACCGGCTTGGATGGTTCGTGGGTCGTTCAGGCGACGTTGACAAAGGCCACAACGTGGCCAATTGGGTTGACCTCTGCTAATTATTCCAGTGATCCTATTGTTACGACGTTCTCTGTGCCAGTTGTTGCGAAGTTTGTTCGTATCTTAATCACTGAGACTTGGTATCAAGTTAAGAATGTAGATACGGCCACGCAGAATACTCAGATATGTGAGCTGAGGATACGATGACAAAACCCCGGTGGTTACTTGGTAGGAGCAGTTCGAGCTGGCTCCTCTTGATGCGTTCGAGATAACCGCCGAGCGTGTTAAGGACAATTGTCAAAGCTCGCCAGAACGCGTTGTGGCTGGCGAGCTTGGCAATTGGGTGTCGGAATGGACGCTCTATGGCGCACATAGCGGAGTTTAACCATTGAGCGTATGCCGAATCAGTGAACTTGATAGTAAGTCTGTTGTGCAGTGATCGGTTGGCGTAAGGGACCCGACTTAGCCTGAGTTTCGCGCACTGCTGAGCCATCATGCCTGGCGTAGGGGCAGCGATGTTCGCTGAAGCAGCAGGAATTTAGTGCCCGCCGAGCTTGTTGCTCGGGTTGATGAAGACACTAACAACACGCTCGACGAGCATCCATAAGGTGCGTCGAGACGAGCTTGGTGGCAGTGTGGAATGGGGCATGAGCTCCAAAAACAGCAGCGAAAGGTGCGGCGCCCCGCAGCTCACAAGATCCTGACTGGAGATCCGGACGACTCATTGACTGGAGTCGCTGGGCTGGTTGGTTTCGGACGGTTCACCCGCGAGATCGGGCTGGATCACGCACTTGCCGAGCGCTTCGACGACCTGAAATCTGGGCCCAACGTCGTCTATCCAATGAGCTGCCAGCTCCGGTTACTGCTCGATGCGATCGTGGCTGACGAGGAACGCATCTTCGGCGTTGAGGCACTTGCCGCCGATCCACTCTTCTGTCGTCTTGCTGGCGGCTCGGTTCCAAACATCGATACCCTGTATCGGGACCTGCAACGCTTCGACGACGAGCGGCTTGTGCAACTCGAAGACTTGATGTTCGAACAGGGGGGCGGTAGGTTTGCATCGCTCGCCGCAAGGCGTGCACGTTGATATCGATACGACGGTCGAGCCGTTGTTTGGGAATCAAGAAGGAGCGCTTCCGGGCCCGAATCCACGCTATCGCTGTCGTCCGAGCTATCACCCGCTGTTGGCTTGCATAGCCGAGACGGGAACGTGCATTGGGGGTCAATTGCGCGCCGGTGATCGGGGGGCAAACGCGACGTCGAGACCATCTTGCGCTGGTTGAATCGACTACGCCATCGGTTGGGGCTGAATACAGCGCTAACCGTACGCATCGACTCAGCTGCGGACTGTGCAGCGTTGCTCGCTGCGCTGGACAACGCGGACTTCCGATTCGTGGTCAAGCTCGAAGCCAGCGACGACTTGATCGGCGCCGCATTGACTCCCACCGTCTGGCGAATCATCCACCGTGAAGCCCGAGACAACCCTACAGAACGCGTTGGTGTTCTCAACTTCCGCCGTAAGGAATGGAAGCGATGCAAGTCACCATTGCGTGTGATCGCGCTGCGCTCGACTGAACGCAGCGGTGGGCAAAAGCTGCGCCTCTGGGAATCCCCCGATGAATCGACGCAATTCTACGTAATCAATGACTGCCAATGGGCGCCAGAAGAAGTGCCCCGTGAATACGACGGGCGCGCGGAAGTCGAACCCATCATTCGCGATCTCAAGAACGCACTGGCACTCGGAAAGATCCGGAGCGCCGCTTTCGATGCCAATCACGCGATGTTTCTGCTGAAGCTACTGACGCACAACTTGATGCGTCGCTACGCTGCACAGGTGAGTCCACGCTGCAGTCATTGGCGAACGCCCTGGCTTCGTCGGCTTCTGATCGTGCGACCAGGACGATTGTTGCGCTCGGGTCGGCAGTGGTCTCTACGTACCCAACGCGACTTGCCTCTGTGGGAATGAGCTGACCACAACTTGAATGGTGATGGGGGAAAGGGGGCAGTCTGTTCGACGACACACGTCCACCGTCCTCGCTACGTCTCGAACCCTCCGTCGTGCTCGCTCCTCAGTCCGAACTCATCCCAACTGGTAGCGCGCGAAATCGAGGTTAAACACGTAGTCTCGCCGCAGTGCCGATTGTTTCGCGTGTAATTCGGTCCGCCCTGCCGCATTTCTCGATGTTTTTTTCGTGATTCGCCGCTGAATCGATTCTGTGACTGTGGGAGGCCACGTTAGCTTGCGAGTTGTGTTCGGGCATTCGCTTCCGTGCTACCTTCTCGCCAGCGATGAGCTTCGCGAGCTTTTGGCGAGTTGAAACGGAGGTCGGCTACGTCGAAGTCGAGCTCGATTTCGAGGGTGGCGAGCTGACGGATCCCGAAGAGATCTTCGACTCGCAGAGCGCCGTCGATCAAATCACCTACGCCCTCGATAATCGAAATCCGCGCACGACAGCGACCGTGCTCGAAATCTACGCGCAGCTGCATCCCGAGCGTTTTCCGCCGGGGCTCAGTTTGAATCGTCTCGAGACGCGCGACATCGATCCGATGCGCGGCGAGCTGATACGATTCATCGAGAGCGCCGTCGAGAGCGGCACGCTTCGCGCGTTCACCCCTGAAAACATCAGGGGCGCATGCCGGATGAGTTCGACGAGGCGCCCGTTTACACGCCGCAGCCCGTCGTTCCCGAGAAGGAATCCTTCATCGGCGTTCACGTCACCGATCAGGATGGTAAACCCGTCGCGGGTACGCGGGTACGCGTCACGCTGCCCGACGGCGACGTTCGCATCGGTCGCACCAATCGCGATGGCGCGCTCAAGATCACTGGCTTTTCTCAGGATGGCATGGCGCACATCGAACTGCTGGACTTCAACGAAGCGGGCGCTGCGTTGCCCGTCGACGATGACGATCCGGTGACGCCGCAGCCAGAAGAGCAACCCTTCACGGTGAAGCTCGTCGATGAAACGGGCAAGGTTGGGATCGATGGAATCGTTTTGGTCTTTCGCACCGCGGATAAGGAAGAGTCGGTCACGACTGACGGCAGCGGCGTAGCCCAATGGAAAGCCGCAGCTGAGGACGCGACGGTCACGGTGCAAGACGAGAAGGCCCTCTGCGACAAGATGGCGGCACTGTGGAAGAGTCGCCCCGCAACGCCCCAGAGCGACTACGTGAAACCGAGCGGCGACGTGTCCACGGCAGCGGCGCGCAGCACCGCTCTCGAAACGGACGACGGTGGCCCCTTTGGGAGCCTATCTGTGTCCGCGAAGGGCTCACGCGTGCTCTCGATTCACCCTGCAAAGAAGCGCGCCGTGATCATCGAGATGCACGACACACTCTTTCGAAACGATTCGGCGGTCGTCAACCCGGAAGGCGAGGCCCCATCGAGCAAGGTTGGCGAGCACGAGTCCATCTCGACGGTGGGACTCATCGCGACGATCCTTCGTTACAACGAGGAACATCCGGGAAAGAAGCTCTTCATCGGTGGGCATACGGATCGTGCCGGCTCCGAGAAGGGCAACGTGAAGCTCAGCGAGGAGCGGGCGAAGGCCGTGCTCGCTCTCATCGAAGGCGACAAGGAAGCGTACGTTGCCGCATGCAAAGCGAAGCACTCCGAGGTGGACGTGACGCAGCTCATGGATTGGGCGCACAACACGTACGAGTTCAAGTGCAAGCCCACGAACCTGACCGCGGCGCCCAGTGACGAGAATTACGTGCTGTTCCGGAAGTCGTACAACGATTGGTGCAAGGGCTCCCCGGCGGAAGACGAGCTAGGACCTCGCGGCACGGCCATCGGGCAATATGGTCGCCTTCAGGACGACATCTGGGCGGCGATGTTCGACCTGTACGAACACAGTCTTCGTCAAGAGCTCGGCGAAGACGCCGCGGCGGTTCAGGCGCTGCGCGGAAAAGTGACGTGGGTCAGCGATTCGAAGAAGTCCGTCGGGTACGGTGAATCCCATCCCACGGCAGAAAACACCATCGACGGCACACGAAGCCAGGCGGATAGACGCGTCGAGGTGTTCATCTTTGACGCAAACGACGCGCCGGACTTGGAGGCGACTCAAGGGGCGGATGTTTACGATGGGGTGACGTTCGAGAAGAAGACGGCCGAATCGCCGTGGACTGCACGTAGAGTCCGCGTGCGGATCTGCTCCGCAGACGGGCAGCCGCTCCGTCTGTGGCCCTACGTGAGCGAGAACGTTGACAGTAAAGGCGAAGGGCGAACAGATCCTGACGGCTGGGCCGCCGTCCCACCGCCCAGAGAGGGTGAGACATTGCTCGTACAATGGCAGTCGCCAACACCAGCTGGCAGCGCGACAGCGAATGTCTTGCGGGAGATCCACTTCAGGCCGACACTGGAAGATGAAGGGTATCGTCAGCGTCTGCTCAACCTGGGGTACCAGGGGACCACTATTGAAGAACTTCTGGCAGAGTTTCGCAGTGAATTCGAGTGGGATGAGTCTATGCAAGACGATGCCCTCAAAGCGGAGCTTGTCCGGTGGCATGATGGCGGCGCCCGTCCGAGGGCGTCCGCCGCAATGTCGGGCGGTGGCCAGAGCGAATCCCAACCCAATGAAAGCAGCGGATGATTCATGGCCGGAAGGTCCACGACTCGAGAGCCTCAGCTATCGCACACCTACGGAAGACTGCGTGCGAAGGTCATCACCCATCGATTGGGGCAGGAGTACCCCCTTCCTGGCGCGAGTGTCGTCATCAAGAAGCACCCTTCAGGTGAGTTGGTCGACACGAGAAAGACAGGAGAAAGTGGGCTTAGTGAGGCGTTGCCAGTCAAGAAGGGAACGTATGAGATTACGGTCACGCGCCCGCGTCACGGACCGTTCAAGGGGCAGGACTTTCGGCATGCCGTCATAGAGGAGGGGCCCGCTACGATGACCGTGACCGTCCTGTCGGAGGCGAAAAGCCCGAAGGCACGGGACGGAGCACCCATTCCAACGCAGGCAACCGTTCACATGACCCCACGGAATCCCCGGATCCGAGTGGATGTGCGCGACGCAGATCACGGTGATATTCCTCTTGCTGGAGCCAACGCAGAGGTTTCTGGAAACACATCCGCGCGTCTGACGGATGCCAATGGCCATTTTGAGTCAAACCCCATCTTTCCGTTGCAACCGCCGTCCGGATCTCGATGGCAAGTGCAGGTGTGGATGCCCGGTCGGGTTCCTGTCTCACAAGCAGGCTCGCGTTTTCTTCGCACCGTCCGCTTCAACGAGAACGCGAATCTGCCCATGGATCTCGAGGACGGCGTTCACGACTGGGACATCGAACTTCGCGTTCGGCTTACGGAGAGGTCTCAAGTGCTTCCAGCCGCCGCGACCCCAAGCCTCGACGTGTGGGCTGCGGGTACGGCAACGCCCGCGGGCGTGCGGCTCGGGAGACCCGGGGAACAAGTAGGGTGGAACGCTTCGACGGCGTTTAGCAGTCTTGCTGATCTCGCTGACAAGCTGACCGGTGTCGCTTCATTCTCTCACAAGGAAACCCCCACGCCCACTCAACTCCACCAAGTTCGCACGCTTGCTGTGGTCGCACATGGAGACCCCGGTGTGCTTGACATCGATCAAAGGAACAAGTTTCCACACTTCGGGGACTTCCACCCCGAACCCGATGTCTGTCTCACTCTCGCCAGGCTCCCGCACTACCGTGGTGACCTGCTGAGACTGGGACAGGCCTTTCAACAGAACGCGACAGTCTATTTCATCGCGTGTCGGTTCGCCGATGCAACAAGCGATGATGCTCAATCGGAGCGTCTTATGCGTGAATTGTCGCTCCTCTGGCCAACAGTACGCATTGTGGCATGTCGGAGTATTGTCTGGGTTGACGGGCCCGTCGGAGCAAGGGAGACACCCGTGTTGCATGGCTCCAACTACGGACCTCCGGAGTCGCTGCCCTGGGTGACCACCGAGGGCGCGCACATCACCATCGCACAAGATGGCAACATCATCCAACGGGGGATTGTCCCCGCGTAGACCGAGAGCGAGAGCGAGAAGGATGACCCTCGTACAGGTTTTGTCTCGACTGTTTGCAATTGCATGTCTATGTGGACTTGTTGGTCTTCTTTGGGCCAGGATCGCTCGTTCTCTCGGATGGCCACTTTGGAAATCCCTGCTGACCGTGCCCGTCCCGCTCGCTGTAGTTCACTTGCTGGTCGTGAGCGGCAGCGCGAATGAATTGGCTTGGGGGGCGTGGGCACTTTGCGAATCGGGACCGCCTGGAGGGTGGCGGCATTGGGTGAGCATCGGTCTGCTCACGCCCCACTATTGGTCGCATTGGTGGGTTGTCCTCTGGGGGACCAGTTGTGTGGCAGGAATTCTAGTAGTAGGTGCTCGCGGTTGGGAGCGCAAATGCGTTGGTGGTGTGAATGAACTTCCGCTTTGGTGGATCATTAGCGGAATGGTTGCACTTGCTATTGGTGGCGTTGTGGCGAAGGACCGAGCAGTTTCGAGGTACGTTGCAGAGCACGTGAATCGAGGCGGCAACGACTGCAGCACCACATGGCATCTTCTCGAGAGTCACTCCAATCGCGTGACCGACTACTGGTTCTCTCTGCCATGGGTGGGCTGCGAGCGCGCCCCGCTAGCGACGGCGTTATCCTCGGGTGTGCTTGTCGCTTCGGCTATCGTTGCATTTGTGGCCGTGGCAACCAGGCGAGCTCCGAAGTTCCACAGAAGGCTGATTGGAGTCACCCAAGTGACTGTCGGTGCAATAGCACTCCTGTGTTTGATAGATGTGTTTGGCCGCTATGAGAATATACTCCAAGAGGGGGGAACCTTCGGGGATAGTTTGCCGCTGCTGAAGCTCGAAGGATTTGCGTTCCTGTTGACCTACATCGTTCTCGCTGCCTTCTCTATGGCATTTTCCGAATTGCCGCTGCAACGATTACTCTGGCTTCCACCACTACTAGGCGGACTCTCGGCTGTTCGCTATCTCGCTGAAGACAGTACGCGTGAGGCATTCTATTGGCCATCTACGACTCTGCCGCAGCTCGAACATCTCGCTCAGGACCGGTGGTACTTAGGTGCCGCTGGACTAAGCTTGGCTCTCGCGCAGATGCCGACCCTTCCACTGCGTTTGAAATGGCGAAACGTCATGCTCGCGGTTCCGGTGGTAATTCTAGCATCCGGAGCGTTGGTCGTAGCCGAGCGCGCGATGAACGAGGCCTGGTCGGTGAGGTGCCTCTCTTGGCAAGCGCCGCATCTTCTGGACGCTTGTGGGCCCCCTTGAGTCCTCGACTTGTAGTGTGCCGGATCGCGCGCTCTCGCTTCGTGCGAAGACGAGCGCTGATGTTGTCCTTGTTTCTCCTGAAACGTAGACGGCCATCGAGATCCGTGGAAATCGGACCCAGATCGACCAGTCGATGCCGAGTCCGATTCACTTAATGCTTGATGCGGTCGTTTCAGCCCACACCTTCTGGCTGCACGATGCTGCAAATCAAGTCCTGCGGAAGAACGCGTATGCGGACCGTTGGCCAGAATTGGCCACGCTGTCAACAAGCGAATGCTTCGCACGAGTCGTTCAATTGCATCTCCGCATCTCGGTGACTCTACATCTCAGGACAATAGAGTTCCGCCGATGTGATGTAGTTGACCAACCCTGGCGTTTGGCCGCCAGCAACGAGCACCGCACCATTCCCCAGAAGAGTGGCGGTGTGGTCTGTACGCGCGGCCATACCGCTTCCCGTCGGCGTGATTGTGCGCGCAGATGGACTGACGACGGCAGCGGTGGCGTCATCGGTTCCTCCAGTGACGAGGACACGTCCGTCCTGAAGCAACGTCATTGTTGGACAGGTCCTAGGGGGCGAGAATGTCTGAGAGAAAGCAAGCGTCCCGAAATTGGCCGAAACGATTTGGAGCGGGGTGGTCGACAGGAGCGCCGTTCCGTCGCCCAAGGCGATGAGTTGAGTGCGATTGTAACACTCTGGGCCCTTGAAGTTTGCATTCAGCGAGAATGCACCAGTCGATCCAACGCGCGGATCGTAGCTGAGACTGCTCGCATAGCCGACAGATAGCACCATTCCGTCCGCAACCAGAGCGGAGGCGATATCCGTGGGAGCGCCTGACGGAAGCGCGACGCTGGAAACGAATTCGCCGTTCGTTCCTGCTGCAACGTTGAAGAACTCTGCCGTAGTTCGCGCGATGAGCTCGCCGTTCCACCACCCGCCGATGATGAGAACTCGATTCAGTCGTTCTACGTATACCGCAGAATGAGAGTATCGAACTTCCTTGAGGAGCCCGGATGCTGCAAACGATCCGGTGGTGGGAGAAAAATCTCCGCCGCCTGCGCCGAACCCACGAGTAGGACTCTGCCGTCTGGAAGGAGCGTTGCCGTATGCAACGAGCGCTCATTGAGCATTCTTCCTGCGCTCGAGAACTTGCCTGTGTTGGGATCATAGAGCTCGGCATCTTGGTAGGCCCCAACGCCTCCCGCAATGAGCACTCGCCCGTCACTTAGTCGTGTTGCGGTATGCGAATGTCGACCCTTCAGCAAGTCTCCGGTACGGGTGAACTTGCCGCCAGGAAGCACCCCGACATCGACAGTGGCTTCTACCTTCTCCCCGTTGCCGTTGGCGACGGTCAGCTTGAATGTTGTATTGGTTGTGATGGGACCGCTCGTTTTGGTCGTCCCGCTGGTAATGGCGCCAATACCGTTGTCAATAGTTCCGTTACCGTTGCTAAATTCGGCGCGCAGAATTGCAACGCTGCCTGTGCATACCTTGTTGTATTGAGCGGTGAAGCTCGTGATGCTCGGTGCTGAATTACTGCTCGAAGTAGCTCCGCCGCTCGCCGAGCCGCCTCCTGCGCCTCCTGACGGCGAACTACCCGTCATTTCTCCGCCTGTGCCACTGCTCGCGGTAGCGACAGCACTGAGGGTGCTTCCTCCAGCACCACCACGGGAAGGTTCACTTGAACCTCCAGTACCGCCTCCGCCGACCGCGGTCGTTCGGTTGGTTTCAGCGCTTGGCGTTCCACCGTTGCTTTGCGTACCTCCCGTCTCCTTCCCACCACTTCCCGCCGAATCGTCGAAAGCCTGAGGGAGGTCGAGCAAGCTGGAGCAGCCCGTGAGGAGAGCCAAAGAGTGAACTGCGCAAATGGTGAGGCGAGGGAGTCGCATGATGTCGGATCCAGGTGTTCTATTGGAGAGGGAAATCGAGGAGAGCTGACCGGCGTCGAATTCTGCTTGCGAAAGTCAGCTTGTGAGCAGCGGCTGCGCCATGAGTGTCAGCGAGAACGGCCACGACAGTGGTTTCGCACAGAATCAAGGGCAGTACAGCTCAGCTGAGGGCTTGTTGGTGCTGTCAACGCCCGCGATGAGGACCACGCCGTTGGCCAACGGCGTGACAAAGCCGCGCGTTTTCGGGTCCGGGGAAAGGTTCGGGATCGTGAACCTCCCCGTACCCTCGTTATAGATCTCTGGATACAGGAAGGGGCTGTCCTTGCTCTCTCCGCCGTAAACGAGGACTCTCCCATTTCTGAGGAGAACCATTTCATGCTCCGCGCGCGCCTGGTTGAGGGCACCCGTGGCCGTAAACTTACCTGTGGTCGGATCGAAGATTTCGGCGGTCGCAAGCACTGGATCCGGCGTTCCGTTGCTGCCTCCAGAAATGAGTACTTTTCCGCTTTCAAGGAGTACCGCGCTATGTGCGTTGCGCCGCTCGTTGAGGTTACCCGTGAAGCGAAACGCTCCATTGGTGCCCAATGTCGGGTCGTATATTTCCGCAGAATTTAGGCTCGGACCATACCAATTAACGCCTCCAGTAATGAGGACCCGACCGTCAAGCAGAACCGTAGTCCTGTTCGATACGCGGCCTTCCTGCATCGAAACCAGTGTGAATGCCCCCGTCGCTCCGTCATTTAAGCCAAAGAGCTCTGCAGTATCGAGCATAACGGTTTCGCCACCCCAAGAGCCGCCGACGAGCAGTACCTTGCCGTTCGGGAGGAGCACGCCTTGCGCAGAATCACGTCCAACAGAGAGAGGGGCAGCCGTGGATAACTCGCCTGTGCTTGGATCGAAGATCTCTGCTTGGGTTCCCCAGTGGCCTGCAATTAGTGCTTTGCCATTACCCAGACTGATCGGTTGTCCCACGTGGGTCAGCGTTGCAGTGCCCAGCACCCTGAACTTGGCCGCCCCAAGGTCATACTCTTCAAATTGCCAGGTGGAATTGACGCTCTCTGTAACCAATAGGACACGCCCGTTTGGCATCAGTGCTGCAGCGCGTGGCTGGTAAATGTTGGGGCGTAGAATGCCATTGGGCGCCCCCGTCGCCGTAAACTTCCCACTTGCCAACACCGTTACCTCGACGGACTTCGTGATCTTCTGTCCCTCGCTGCCAGTCACGGTCAACGTGTAAGTCGCGTTCGTCGTGATCGCGCTCGTTAGCTTGTCGACGCCGCTCGTGAGCTCTCCGACTCCGCCGTCAACCGTGCCCGTGCCGTTCTTGAACACTGCGCGGAGCTTTGCGGGATTACCGGAGCACACCTTGTTGTAGTCGACGGTGAAGCTTTCGATGCTCGGTGGTCCACTGAAGGTGGTCCCGCCGTTCGTGGTCCCGCCGTTCGTGGTTCCGCCGTTCGTGGTTCCGCCGTTCGTGGTTCCGCCGTTCGTGGTCCCGCCGTTCGTGGTCCCGCCGTTCGTGGTTTCGCTTCCGGTCGTGCCTCCGAGGCTCCCTGCCGCAGTCCCGCCCGCCGAGCTCTCGCTACTCCCGCCCGTGCCGCCTTGCGGTGCACCTGTGCCGGAGCTGCCGCCAGGAGCGTTCGTGCCGCCCGTGGAATTGCCGTTCGATCCTCCGGTGGTCGTCGTTTTGCCGCCAGAGCCTTTCCCTGCCGTGGACTCGCCGCCGTCGCCGCCCGCGCCTGCCTTCGCGTCGAAGGCTTGGGGCACGTCGATGATCTGCGAGCAACCCGTGACGACCGAGAGTAGTACTGTCGCAATTCGCGTCGATGGTGAGCGCATCTTCGTGAACCCCCTCAGAACGAACCCTGTGCCGCAAGTCCCGCGAAACCGGGCGAAATCGCCGGAGCGAAGCGCACCCCGCGTGAGGCGGCGACGGGGCGCTCTTTCGTGGGCGCCGCAAGGTAGAAGTACGTCGTTGCGCCCGCCGCGAGCACCGCCGCGCCGAGGCTGATGTCGCAAAATAGCGCGAACCGCTTCGCGTCCTTGCGAGCGTCTACCGCTGCGTCGTGATCCTCCTGCGCCTGATTTCAGATCCTCGAGCTTGCTCTTCTTCGAGAGCGCCAACAGCCCCGTCACCGTCGCCGACGCGACGAACACGCCCGTGACGGCTGCGCTAACGTACGCCGCCGTGTAAGACTTTTCTTTTTGTGTTTGTGGCGGCGTGGTCACGTCGCGGTTCGCTGCCGTCGCGGGCTCAGCGGGTTTGCTCACGGCTGCATCTTGGGTCGCAGCACTTGCGGCGCTGCCGACGGCAACCAACGTCACGTCGCGCTCTTGCTTCGAGCCCGGTCCCGCATCGACTTCCCAGGTCTGAGACGTGAAGCCGTCGGCGCTCACCGTGAAACGATGCGTTCCGGGATGGATCCCGAGGGTCAACACGCCGTTGCTCACGGAATATCGATTGACCAAGTTGGTTCCTTGCACCGCCAGGCGCTCGTCGATCAACGTCGCGCTCGCCGGCGTCACCTTCAGCTTGAGCGTGACGAGCCCTGCCTTCAGCCGCTTTAGGTCGCTGTCGATCTGCGCCCGCTTGTCCGCGGGGATTTCGCTCTTTGGTGCGGCAGCGAGATAACGCTCGTAGGCGTCGATGGCTTCGCCGTCACGCTCGAGATAGAGCGCACAGAGACCAATGTTGTTCAAGATTTTGTACGAAGGTGACTCCGCGTAAGCGGCGTGAAATTCTCGGTACGCTTCCTCGTACTTCGCTCCGGTGGGCTCCTCGAGGTACGCCACGCCAGCTTGGAAGTGTTGCCGCGCGGATTCCGTCACCTTGACGTTTTGGGCAAAGCCCGTCACTGCGACGCAACAAACAAATAGAAACAACCGAAGAACGATGGAAACACGCAGATTCATGGATCGATCCCTTTGACGCCGGCCAGGCATCCCGGGCGGGATACTGACATCGCGCGGGACCCAGGGCAATTGCGTGAAATCGAAGGGACTGCTTTCTCGCCGGCGTCGCGAGCGTGACTCTAGGATCCAGGCCTCGCAGCCGCACGTATGAGAATGGCGATCCCACGAGATCTCGGCATGTTGCGTCGTTTTGCGACGGACGTGGGAAATCCCGTGGGCTCTGAACGTCATTCAGCGGGATCGCTCCCACATCCGTTTCACTGTGTGTCGCGCTTCGATTCGATCAACGTCTCGAGGGCCTCTCGAGTCACACCGAGACGCTCTGCCGTCTGACTCGCAAGAGACGTGCTCGCGACGCCGGGCACGAACTGATAGAGCGGGTGCAAATGGGGATCGAGGGAGACCTGTAGGAACCGTAGATCATCGATTGGCGGCTGCTTGGAGAGTCGCTCCGCAAACTGCAGAAAGTGTGTCGTAATGAGCGCCTGCGGACGCAATCGCGTGAGCAGCGATATCACGAGCTCCACAATCTCCTCGCCCTCCGATGGATTCGTTCCCGAGCACAGCTCATCGAGCAGCACGAGCTGATCGTACTCGAGCCGTTCGAATAGGCGACGGATCCGAAGGAGCTCCGTTCCGAGTCGGCCTTCCTTCTGATCGGCGGACGCCTCGTGCACGAGAGACACGAAAAGCCCGGTTCGCAGCGGAACCGTGGCCGCGCGCGCCGTTACCCAAGTTCCCGATTGCGCGAGTAGCTGCACGAAACCAATCGACTGGAGCAGCCGCGTTTTGCCGCCCGAGTTGGGCCCCGTGAGCAACACGAGCCCACTTTGCTCGAGCGTGAGATCGCAGGGAACGGGACGCCGCTCTTCGAGGACGAGGAACGGATTGAAGAGCTGCGTCAGCCGCAGTGGGATGCCATCGGAAACCGTCGTGAGCGTCGGCAAGCACAGCTCGAGCTTGCGATCTTCGCAGAGGCGTCGATAGCCGTCGAGGGCGAGGTAAAACTCGAAGTCGAGCGCGAGCTCGAAGACCGACACGAGCGCCGAACCGATTCGATCGAAGAGCGCTTCGACGAGACTGCCGACGATCTCGCGCTCTCGCACCGGGTAGCCCCGCAACGCCGAAAGGAGTCGCTGCCACAGACGGGTGAGGGGACCGTGGTGGAGCGTGTTTTCGGTGTTCTCTCGTTGATTTACGATCTCCAGGTGACGAAGCTGCCCGTCGCGATCGATGCGCACGGAGAGCTGCAAGGTCGCTAGGTGTTCCTCGTAATCGAGCAGCTGAGCCACGGGCGCGTAGTCGGCATCCTCGAGCACACTGCGCGCGAACACCGCGACGCGCCGGAGCGCCGATTCGCAGTTCTCGAAGCTCTCCGCGAGATGCTTCAAGAGCTGATCGAATTGCCTCAAGATCCCGATCCGCCGCTGGATGGGCGAGAAGCGTTTGCCGATCTCCGAGGACTCGAGGGAAATTCGGAGTTGATCGATCTGCTTCCACGCCGTTTGACTCGCCTCGTGCAGATCCGCTCGCTTCGCGAGCTCGGCGAAGATCCCTTGTCGGAGCACGATGTCCTTCGACGAGGTGGGCGGCGCGGCAAGGACCTTGCGAATGGCCGACCCGTGAAAGCTCCGATCGGTCCCGGGGATGCGATGGGGCAGGCAGCGCTCGACGAAGGCGTCGAGGAACAGATCCGTGGCGAAGCAATCGACGGCAAAAGTCGTTGCTGGACGCCTCAGCCGCGAGAAGAGCCGCTCGAAGGGATCGCTGCCCGAGCCGGTCGCGAATGCGAACGTCAAGGTCTGCTTCGCGAGTAACCGATCGATCCGCGGTTGCGGACTGTGGTGAAGGAGTGACGGTTCGGGGGCTACCATGGGCTCGTGTGCCGATCGGACAACGGCAGTGCACGCCTTGTTCCCGCGACTCGTTTCCGTGATTCGTTCCCGCGGCGTTTGTCGACGCGGGTGCCGCTTCAACTCAAGCCGAGGAAGTCGAGGTATGCGGCCGCCGTGAGCAGGGGACGTTTGGCTCGCTTGCGTTCCTTTTGAACGCCGTTGAATGCCGCTATTTTCGCGTGATATTGGCTCACATCGTCCTCGAAGGCGACCTGCTGCTCGCGAATGTCCTTCAACCGATTACGACCTTCGAGGTCGTAGGGGCACTCCGTTGCGGGAATGAGCTCCAAGCGTCGGAGGGTTCCCTTTCGCGTGAACTTTGAATCGAAGGGGAAATACCCTGCACCCGAGAGGCCGTGCCTCGTAGACCGTGCAGCGTTGATCGGAGCCGAGAAAGATGCATCCGCCGCGTTGATGCTTCAGGGTCATGACCCGAGGCCCGGCCGGCAAGAGCACGAAGTTTTCCGGCTCGTCATCGAGATCGATTTCCTTCGTGCTGCACCAGCGGACGAGTCGCTCGGCTCGAACCCCGGTGTAGGCCACGAGGCGCCGGAGATCGCGATCGGTTATGGGCAACAGCGGATCGCGGCAGCAATTGCCACAACCCGTACAACGAAACCGAAGCAGCGACCGATCGATACCCACGTACCCCTTATCGCACGAGAGTGTCGGAAAGCGAAGACCGCACCCCGAAGGGCAAGAACGAATCGCGATGGGCCCCGCGAACCCGTCGGCGCCAACCGTCCTTGCAGACGCGATGCGTCGGCGCCAACCGCCCTTGCACCCCAGTGCAGCGGCTCTAGGCTACTCGGGAATCGACGAAGCCCGCAAAGCAGCGGTCCACATCCGTTCACCATGGCAGAAACCACGACAACAGCGCCCTTCGAGGAAGTGCTCGGACGTCACACCCCCGAGCATTGGCTCACGCTTGGACTCGCCGAGCTCTCGAAGGCGCGCTCGGCCTTCGATTCCCGACAGACGAGTGCCGCAGGGACCGCCCTGAAAAGGGCTGCGGGAATGGCCTTGAATGGTGCCTTGCGTGTCGTACCGCGGAAGGAATGGGGGCGGACTTACGTGGAGCATCTCCAGGCCGTCAGTGCCGACGACTCCGTGCCCGTTGCGGTCCGCGCCGCGGCTGGGGTTCTCGTGGCCTTCGAACCGGCGGGTCATGGGCTCGCGTTCTTGCGTCCCCCGTCCGAAAACGAACGGCTCATGGAGGCCGCACGAACCGTCATGGCTCACGCGTATGCCGTCATTCACGGTAATGTTGGTCGCGTGGCCGATCGAGAGGACGAGGGTTCCCGCGAGCCCTGACTCGGGTTGATCTCAGCTGACAGGGAGGCGTTCCCGGACGATAGTTGCCTCCATGTCCGTCGGCCGAGAAGGCGAATCCCACTGGTCCCGCGAACACCAGCGCGACAGCGTCCCCGGTTCTAGCCTGGGTTTGCGCTTTTCGCGTCTGCTGTTGATCAGCGGAAAGGGTTTTCTACGCGATGAAGGGCTGTATCGGGCGTCGGCACTTGCCTTCGACACCGTGCTTGGCCTCGTACCCTTCATGGCCTTTCTTGTTTCCGCCCTGAAGGGGTTCGGTGCCTACCAGGCCATGATGCGGGACATCATTCGTCCCGGGATCGTGCGCACGATGATCGCGATGGGGGCCGAGCGCGACAGTGAGGCGGTTGGGCTCCTCGGTGTGTTCCTCAAGGTCCTCGATATCGTCGAGCAGGCGAGCTTCGGCACCTTGGGCGCCTTCGGTTTGGTGTTCTTGCTCTACATCGTTGCCCTGCTGCTCGTTTCCGTCGAAGAGACGATGAACCACATCTTCGGCGTGGAGAAGGCTCGCAGCGTGACGCGACGCCTGACGGATTACTCCGCAATCCTGTTCATTACGCCGCTCTGCACCATCTTGGCGACGGGTGCGGCTTCGGGCGCAGATCGCTTCAGCTGGCTACGGCGCGGGATTTTTTCCAGGGCTCTGCCGCCGCCCTGATGACGATCTGCTTGACCGTTCTTTACCTGGTGATGCCGTACCGGCGCGTCAGGTTTCGATCTGCTGCCGTGGGCGGAGTCGTTGCTGGAGTCCTTTGGTACGTCGTGCTCGTCGCGCACGTTCACTTCCAGATCGGCGTGGCTCGCTACAACGCCCTCTACTCGACGTTCGCGGCGCTGCCGCTCTTCCTCGTGTGGATCTTCGTGAGTTGGATCGTCGTGCTTTACGGCGCGGAAATCGCATCCGCTCACGACAAGCCCGAGCTCTATCGTTGGCGGATCCGCGGGCGGGACATCGACCACCGGTCTCGATTGTTCATTGCCCTTCGAGCCCTCGGCGAAATGGCGAGGATCTCGCGGGCGGGGCTTCCGCCTTTGGGGCTCGGATCGCTCGCTCAACGGACGAACCTGCCCGCCGAGCTCCTTCGTTCCGAGTTGGATCGCTTCGTGTCCGGACAAATGCTCGTGCGAAGTCGTGAACAGGGCGAGCCGCGCTACGCCATTGCTCGAGATCTCGACTCGATTCGCATCGCCGACGTGACACGGCTCATCGAGGCTCATTCGGGAGCTAGCGGTGAGGCTGCCGCGGAGGATCGCTTGACGTGGAGATTCGTCGATGACCGACTGCTGCGACTTCCCATCGAGATTGCCGGGATGACCCTGCGGCAATTCTCGGCCGTCATCGAACCTCCGCGCGATTCACTGCCGACGGGTGCCGTAAACGCGACGGGTGCCGTAAACGCGATGGGTGTCGCAAACGCGACGGGTGCCGTAAACGCGACGGGTGCCGCAAACGCGACGGGTGCCGCAAACGCGACGGGTGCCGCAAACGCGACGGGTGCCGCAAACGCGACGGGTGCCGCAAACGCGACGGGTGCCGCAAACGCGACGGGTGCCGCAAACGCGACGGGTGCCGCAAACGCGACGGGTGCCGCAAACGCGACGGGTGCCGCAAACGCGACGGGTGTCGCAAACGCGACGGGTGTCGCAAACGCGACGGGTGCCGCAAACGCGACGGGTGCCGCAAACGCGACGGGTGCCGCAAACGCGACGGGCAGCGGCGTGGTCGTCAACGATGCGACCGGCAGCGATGTGACGGGTGCACCGGCGATGGTAGACGCGACGGCGACGGGCATCGACGTGTCAGGCAGTGCCGTCACCGCGACGGACCAACAAAAACCGGCGGCGGTTTGGCATTCGTCGCTCCCGGACGGTCAGGACTGAGAACCGCGATTGTGCATTCCGCCGTCTCGCGCGTCGGTGCAGGAGGGCTGCTCCAGACGCGCGAGTCCCACGGCTGTCGCAGGCGCGCGAGGCCTTTGGTCAGGGCGTCTGCGTGGCTTTGGAATTCTTTGCTGCTGCGGGGGCTGAGGTCGGGCTCGGAGGAGGCTCCGGCGCCACGTTTGGTGAACGCCCATCGTTTGGCTGGGGTTTCGCGCTGCGAATTTGACGTGCAGTTGCTCGCGCGTCCTCGGCCCGTGTCTTTGCGGTACGACGCGCCGCCTCGGCCGTGAGCTTTCGGGCGGCATCGTCGAAGAGCTTGGCGGCCTTTTCCCAGTGTTCCGCATTCGGTTCGCGTTGGGGAATGACCGTCATCAAGTGCGCGGCGTCGTAGGCAGCGAGGCCGCCGAGGGGACCGGTTTCCTTCGCCATGCGCTCCAATTGATCGATCTTGCCCATACCGTCGGGAAGGAGGGGACCTGTGAGCATGAGCTCCACGGCACTGCTCGGCCCACCTTCGAGAGCGTGTGTTATCGCTGCAATGAGCCGCGTTTCCTTTGCCTCTGGGCCGATGAGTGCACCCTTGGTGCCGAGGATGATCGTTGCGCGTGTGAAGTCCGCAGGGCGGAAGTACTTCGAGCCGAGTTCGAGCAGTGCCCGCGCGTAAAGCCGCGCGATCTCCGGGCGTTCGTAGGCACGTCGTTCGACGTGCTGTCGAAGCTTCGGCGGCAACCCGCGTTCGAGCAGAGCGCGAAGGACCGGCTCGGTTTCCGCTTGCTCCGGCGAGAGCAGCCGATCCGCGAAAAAGGGCGGCAATTTAGCGGCGAGGCGCTCCACTGGCGTCGTCGTGGAGAGTGCCGGTAGCTCCGGCAGGAGGAGCCCATCGAGGGCATCCACGCGACTTCCAGCAAAGAGCTGCGTCAGCTTGCGTCGCGCTCGCGTGAGCCGTTCGTCCTTCAGTACGCCCTGTTGGCCCAGATTGAGCAACCCGACGAGAATTGCGTCGCGGGCCCGGAGTTTTCGCGGCTCGAGTGCATCTTCGAGGCCCTGCTCGTAGACTTCGACGAACTCGTGATCCTTGGCCATCTCTTCGGGAAGTGGGACCGCTCGCACGTTGTCGACGAAGCGCAGATCGGACAATCCGGCTTCGACAGCGGTGATGGCCTTGCCGTATCCCGAGAGTCGAGCGCCCTCGGAGGCAAGGTCGTAGATGGTCTGCGACTGTTGCGCGTACCAAGGGCGAATGCGCTGCTTGAGAAACGTCTCGAAGTGCTCGCGCGTGAACGGAGGTTCTGGTAGCGGAGGCGCGTCTTCCGTTCGCAACAGGCGAGCCCCGAGGGACTGTCCGCGCATGAGCTGCGACAGCTCGAGACTTACGGGCGTCTTGGGATCGGACAGTTGGGGATCGACGAGGTGATCCGCACATTCAGGGGGAGCGAGTTCGGCGCGGAGTGCTCGGATCAGCCCTGCTTCGAATTGGCTGCAGGCTTCGAGCTTGGCGAGGGCACGATCACGTGCGAGGGGATCGGCTTCGGAGAAGGCCGCGTCGAGCGCTTGAAGGGAAGCGCTGGCAATGGAACCGCTTGCTCGCGCGGTCGTCTCCTTCGCGGTCGAACTCGACGCGCCCGCGTTCGCTGGCGCAGTGCTCGACGCGCCCGCGTTCGCTGGCGCAGTGCTCGACGCGCCCGCGTTCGCTGGCGCAGTGCTCGACGCAGTGCTCGATGCGCCCGCGTTCGCCGGCGCCTGCGTGCTCACCGCTGGCAATGGGCAAAGGCCGGCGTTTTCGACGGAATATGCGCGACATCGCGCCGGGAGCTCCGAGATGATCCGTTCCGTATGACCAGCTTCCGCCTTTTCGGGCGCAGGTGTTGGTGCCGCGGAAGAAGTCGGTGCCGCCGGTGCGGTTTTGGGCGCCACACTCGCTCGTGGAGCGCAAGCCGCCAACGCGAGGGTGGTCAAGGCAACGAGGCACACGGGAGTCGCTATTCTCATGGGATCCCCATTCATCGCTCTTGCGTAAGGGTGCGGGAACGACGCTTCAGCGCCCGGGTTGGGGCGGTGGTGGTGGCACGTTCGTCGGCGCGGGCATGGTCGGTGGCGGACCGGGAGGTGGTACGAACGCCGGTGGTTGAGCTTGCCCTGGCGGCTGCACCGACGGAGGCGGGGCTGCCGGTCCGGGCGCGCTGACCGGTGGTGGCGCGTCGCCGGGTGGAGCAGCGGCGGGCATGCCCCCGGGAACTACCGGCACGGACGCAGTTCCAGGAGACACCGGCGCGGGCAGGCCAATCGAGTGTCCTTGGCGGCGCGCGGGCGGTGGTGGGGGGGGCGGCGCGTGAGGTGCGCCTGACTCGTGTCCTGGTCCGGGAAGGGTCGGCGGAATGGCCTCCCTCGGCACGTCTTCGGCGCGTACGTCCAGGGGTAGCATTCGCTTCTGCAAGAGGGCTTCCTCGCCGACGCGGATCCGCACGGCTGCCGGGATCTCCGAGACAACGGGGCCGGTGAAGGCGTGGAGGCCCACGTCGCTTCCTGCCTCCGACGCATCGAATCGCGCATAAACGAGATAGAGCCCGGGAGTGGCGAAGGTGCCTCGCGGGCACAATTCCGCCAGACGCGACACGTACGAGCGTTTGGCGCCACTCGTGAGCTTCACGAACGCCTCTCGCGAGGGCGACCGTGCATCTGGAGTCGCGTTGCAGAGCGTGACTCCCTTGGGACCCGTGACTTCGAAGGTGACCAGTTCACGTCGGAAATACACGTGAGTGGCTTCGGAGCTTTGGTTCAGCAGCGTGAGTTGGATCGTCGCGTTGTGCTCCGCGCGGACGTCGGACCCTTGAACCAGGCTCAAGGCGAGCGGTGGTTTCGGCGCCGAGGGATTGTTGCTCGGATGGGTGTCGGTTCGGCGTGACCACGCCGCGTATTCCGAACGAAGCTCGAACGTCGTGCCGATGAGCTCCTTGTCGGACACCTTGGCTCGGGCTTCGAGTTCCGCCTTCTTTTTGGCGAGTTCTGCCTTCTTCTTGGCCAGCTTGGAGGTGGCTTTTGCGGTGTTCTTCGCCGAGTTTTCTTGGGGGGCGGCAGCGGCTTCGGGTTCCGCCGGAGCGGGTTCGGAGCGCCCCTCGGCGACGTACGGCGGCTGTTGGAGCACGGGTTCCTCGACTCGTTTGCCTCCCTTCCACACTTTCTTGGCGGGCTGTGCGGGCCAACCGAAGTGCGGTGTGATTTCGGCGTCGGGAACGAGCAGCTTTTGATCCCCAGTGGCGAAACAATAGAGCCGCGGATCGAAGAGGTCCTGCACGCCTTCGCCGGGCTCGAGGGTCACCTTCAGGCGCTTTTCGGGTGCGCCGGGGCCAAGGGCGTCAGGCAGTTTGCAGGTCGTCGCTTTCTTCTGCCCCGGCAACTTGACCTCGAACCAGAGCAGCCGCGTGTCAGCGACCAAGTCGACGGGGGTGTCGCCTTCATTGACGATGCGCAGGAGCCACGGCAGCGTTGGCCCGCTTTCACGCACGCGGATCGTCAGTCCGGAGTTGCTTCGGGAGGCTTTTGCCGTTTCTTGCTCGCCGACATCGTCGTCCTCGAGTAGTCGCGAAGGATCGGGATATTCCGATGGCGTGCTGACGTCACCCATTGCACTCGGAGCGGCCGAAGCACTTGGTGTCGGCGCCGAAGAAGCAGCCGGCTCGGAGACACCGATTTTAGGCGAAGCGGTGCTCGGACCGCAGCCCGAGACTGCAAGGAACGCAGCCAAGGTGGCTGCGGGGGCAACGACTCTGACGCTCTGCATGCCCGACCCGTAGCATATTCCGGACGCGGACAGTGGACCTTCGCACCGAGCCTCGGCCTCCGAGCGGCTTGTGCCGATCGAGCCAATACGATACTTCTTCGCCGCGATGCAGCCGCGTGGTCTCTATGCCATTGCCGACGTCGATCTCACCGCGCGAGCGGGGTTCGAGATCTTGCCCTTCGTCGCAGCCCTCCTCGATGCGCGGCCTGCGCTTCTGCAGATCCGCGCCAAGCACCTTGGCGCGCGCGACACCCTCGAGCTGCTCGAGCGAGTCGTGCCACTAGCGAAGTCAGCGGGCGTTCCCGTGTTCGCCAACGACCGTCCCGATCTGGCTTGGCTTGCGGGGTGCGACGGGGTGCATGTTGGACAGTCCGATATGTCCGTTGCGGATGTGCGACGCTTTCGACGTGAACTCTCGGTGGGCGTCTCGACGCATGACGAGGCCCAGCTCCTCGATGCACTCGGCGAGCGCCCGACCTACGTCGCCTTGGGGCCTATTTTCGGCACGCGCTCCAAGGACAACCCCGAGCCCACGGTCGGGCTCGGGATGCTCGCCCGTGCCTACGAGACGACGCGAACTGCGGGGATCCCCTTGGTTGCCATCGGCGGTATCGACGACCGCTCCGCGCGCGAAGTTCGTGAGCATGCCGACTACATTTCGGTGATTTCGGCCCTCATTCCCGCGGACGGAGCGCTCGCGTCCGTCACGCGGCGTGCTCGCGAGATGCACGAGCTCATCTGCGGACGGTGAACCTGTGGCGCGCGACGCTCGCCGTCGGACGCGCTCGAGCTCCGCGCGCTGCTGATGGAGGTGCGAGCGGGCGCGAGGCACTCTTTCTAAAGCGCCGGAAGCGCGCGAGGCACTCTTTCTAATGCGCCGAAAGCGCGCGAGCGGTGCGTCGGGGCTTTCGCGAAGCGGCGAGCCCGAATTGCAGCGACGGCGACTGCGCTGAGGTACGTCGAGCGGCGTCGAGGAGTTCGAGCGGCGTCAAAGCCTGCGGAGTCGAGTCACCATGGCCTCGAGCATCAACGCGGGTTGACCGTTTCGGTCGAGGTCACGGATGGTGTCGAGGACGATCTGGTGCCATTGCGCCAATCGTTCGGCGGACACCGGATCCGTCTCCGCGGTGACCTTTGCGTCGGCAGAAAACCGGGCCAGCACCCACGCGAGCTGGAGCTTGAGCTCCTCGCGGTCCTCTTGCTTCTTGCCTAGGGCATCGAGGGCCGAGCCGAGATTCTTCTCCCCGATGGCGCGACGAATCGCATCGACGAATTGGTCTCGGCTCTCGAGACGCTCACTATTCGCGAGGTCGATGGCGAGTCTGGCGCTGCCTTGGGCTAGGGGGATGATGGTTGATGCAATCCCTCGCTTCTCGAGGATTTGCGTCAAGAACGGCGTCCGAGAGCGCGCGAAATCGAATCGGAAGGGTCCGCGAACGGATCGTGTCTAGCAATCGGTTGGGTCGACTCGTGAGCAACACGAAATGAACGGATCTTGGTGGCTCTTCGAGTGTCTTGAGCAGCGCGTTGGCAGCACCTTGGCTGAGATCGTCTGCGTTGCGGATGATGAAAACGAGGCTCTTTCCTTCGTGGCTCGAGAAGCCGACGCGACCGAGGACCATTCGTCGGATCTGTTCGATGCCTATTGCGCTCGTTTCTGGGCTCGAGGTGCCGAGAACCGCGGGTGGATAAAGGCCCTTCGCGAGCAGCACGACGTCCGGATGAAGGGGGACGTTTGGCGGTTCCGGTGCCAGCGTGCAAGCACGTCGACAGGCTCCACAGCTAAGGCAGGCGAGGCCGTTTCGTGGCGCCTCGCAGACCAAGGACTGGGCCATCGCGAACGCCGCCATTTCCTTGCCCACTCCGTCGGGGCCCTCGAAGCGGTAGGCGTGATGGAGCCGTCCCGATGCCAAGGCACGTTGGAGGATTTCGACGGCGGTGCTCTGTCCGAGGATGTCGCTAAAGGGCATTGGATTCCAGCGAAGGCTACGCGAGTGGTCACTCGCCGTCGGCAACGGAGAGCGAGCCTGCTTCGAGCACTCCAGGCCAACTATCGACGTACTGCGAGGGCGCACCGGGGGTCGATATGTCGACCCAAGCTACGGATTTGGCGCCGGCGGGACGCACGTCCACGTGAACGAACGGATGGTTCGGGTAATACCCACAACCGACGTCCTTCAGGGTTCGGCAGAAGGCAAAGAGGGATTTGTTGTCGACGCCATTCACCTTGATGTCGAGCGCTCGGCCCTGCCGATGTCGCGAGGTGGCCTTGGGATCGCGTCGATAACCACTGAGGATCTGGATGGCGTGACGGGGGAAAGCCCGATCGATCTGCTGGACGACCCAGAGAAGCCGTGGGTTTAAGAGTCGAATGCCGTCGATCCACTCCTCCGGCCAATCCGGTGGTGGATTGGGCACTTCGGGTAAGGGCGTTCCCGGATTCGGCGTGTTTGGAAGACGCGCCAGGACGCTGATCCGATCGGTCGCGAATTGCGCGATCGATCCGTCGCAGTCGACGAGTGCAAAACGGTCGTAGTCCGGGCCGGAATTGGTGAGCAGCACGGTGCTCGGCTTTTCCCAGCGAGCGCAGCGCTTTTCTCGAACGAAGGGCAGGGTTTCCGGTCTTACGCCGCGAAGTGCATTCGCGAGCTCGAAGGGGGCTTCGGTCGTTTCCCCGTCGAGTCTCCAGTCGAGCTCCGGCACGAGCGGCTCGCGAACGGGATCGAGGGTTCGAGCAAAGAGCCACTTCGATGAGCGAAATTGTTCGAAGGACGGCGTCACGTAGCGTTCGAGCAGCGAGAACCGCCGCAGATCGGCGAATCGGTACCGTTGTCCGGCACCCCAATCACTGCGCATCCAGTCGAAACTCGTCGGGAAACGAAGACTGCCGAACGTCGGAACGCCAAATGCGAATTCATCGACCGCAATGGCGTCATGCTCCGTGAAAGGCTCGAGCCACCTCATCAGGCTAGCGATCTCGGTGGCTTCGCGCTCGATGGCGGCATCGGCATCCACCGTGATGTCAGCCGTCCCAGCATGAGCGAGCGATGCGTCGAGCAGCAACGATACGAGTGAGAATAGGCCGACGCTGCCGAATGCGCGGACCCTTCGGGCTGACCTGGGAAGAGCGTACGCCGTCACAATCGCCTGCACTCTGACACAGCTTCGACAAAAGAGCTCACCCCGTGACTCCGCCACCGAAACTGGTGGGGGCACGGGGTGACTCTTCGAAGACGACGAACTTGGCTCGGATTACTTGGCCTTGAGCGTCTGGTCGAGAAGATGGAGGAAGGTCTCGTATGCCTTCTTCGCTTGCTCGGGGCTGTCTTCGATGCATTCCGAAATGCTGAGACCGTTGAGAACGGCTTGAGCGAGGACGGGCAGACCTTCGAGGTTGGGCTTCTTGGCCGCTTCACCCGCCGACGCAATCGCTTCGTCGATGATCTGTCGCTGATCTTGTTGGAGCATTGCAGCTCGGCGCTTCAGCTCCGGATCGCGACGTGCCGCACTCCAGACCTCGATGTTCAGGCCCAACGCGGTCTGGTCGGCTTGAAGGGCGTCCCAGAGCGCTTCGAGTGCGCGACGTGCACGCGCTGGACCGGTCGTGTCGTTGGTGGACGCGGTGGCTTCGCGGAACTCGGTCGAGGAACTTTCGGTAAGTGAAGCTCTGCACCTCGTGGATGAGCGCGGCTTTGCTCGCGAAATCGTAGTGGACGATGCTCTTTCTCAGCCCGAGCTCCTTGCCGATCTCGGCCAAGGTAGTTGCGCTGAAACCGCTACGAGAGAAGCACTTCGCTGCAGCCGTCAAGATGGCGGCGACTCGTGGATTCTCCCAATCGACAGCGCGTGGTGCCGTCGTGGTGTTGCTGGAGTCCGTCGATTCCATGGAAGCCTGGGGTGCGTTGTCTGCTGTGTTCATGGTGACTTAGTTGGACCGGTCAGCCGGAAATTTCCGTAGACCTAACTTGCGCGGGCGGGGCCATCAGGGCTTCGCGCCGGCCCTCGGTGCCGCGCTATCTGCCCCCGAACTCGACCGGAGTCAAGTGCCAGGTGAACGACCGGTCAGAATGTCCGTGATTGTGCCTACTTGCAGCGGTTTTCTGCAATGGCTCTATGACCGACCGTTCGCTCGACGCTCGGTTCGAGGAAACCTCCGCCGCAAGTGCGCGTGGAACTCCCAGGCCGGGGAGATCATGAGATCGGCGTCTTCCAGCGGCGCGCCGGTCGCCACGGCTTTCGCGATGGCGATCCGTTGAAAGGCTTCGTCAACGCTCAACTGCGGATCTTCGGTGCACAAGATTGCGGCGAGGACACTGACACTGCGGCTCATTCCTGCTGCGCAGTGAACGAGCACGTTGCCCAACATGCGACGTTCGGTGACGAATGGAATGCACAGTTGAAGTGCTGCGGCGAACTCCGAATCGCCCATTCCGCCGTCCGAAATGGGCAAATGCAACCATTCGATCGAATGGTGCACCGGCCCAATCAGAGCCTCACCGTCGAGGGGCATGGGACACAGAGAAACGACGCCTGCGAAGGTCGTCTCTTCGTCCGATGGAAGCAGCCGTGCACTCGCTCCCGCAAGGGCCTGTTTTCCGGACCAGTAATTACCGAGGTAGAGCCGATCAGCGATGTTCCACACGGATGACCAGCTTCACAAGTTAGCGCCCCTATTGAGGCTTGCCCAGTCTTCGTTCGGGAGACCCGTGAAGCGGCTGTCCGGTGAAGGAGCGGAAAGACTTCTGCCAACGCAACACGCTGCTATCCACCGTTCGGGCGGGCCGTTCGTTTGGACCGCTCGGCCTTTCCTCGTGTCTTCTTGTCCTCGCGATCGGTGGTGCGACGTGTGTCGGTCGCGGTGGGTTCCCATTGGGGCATCCCGAGTTCGCGTGTCCATCCTGCCACACCAGTCTTGCCGGCTTGCCGCCACTCGGAGAGTGTGCCCACGCCGTCGCCCGAGGTACCATCCGCAGTGGGTTTGCGGGGGTCGCGTTGGGACTGACTTTCATTGGCACGGCCCATTTCGGAGGATTCCGTCGCTGCCGACATGTCGTCCGTCGAGGTTGGCTGTTCGACGGGATCCGTTGGGTCACTGCTTTGAGTCATCACCAACAGCTCATCCGCGACGTATTCCGGATGGTGATCGTCCGTCGCGTTGACCGAATCCTTCGGTTGGTCTCCCGTGCCGACACGAACGATTTGTGGAGTCGGTGGATAGCGATCGAGCCACCGTTCTCGGACGGCGTGTGGTCCTTCTCTGACGATTCGGTACCGTGTGACGGCGAAGCCGGCAACACCACGTTGTGACAGGATTTTTACGCCGCGAGGCAATTGTGGGTCTTCGCGCTCGAGCTGCTCGTACGGCACGACGTCCGTGATTCGTCGTATGAACGTGACCGTGTGTTTGCGCTCCGGCCCAAGAACTTCGGCGCGCACCACGCCGTTTTTGACGGATTCGTGGAGCACGACGGGAAAGTCGTAGTTGTTGCGGAAGCGGAAGTTGATGGTCGGGTAGACGACCGTCGCGTCGAGTCCCATCTTGATATAGGAGCTCGGCCGAGTATGGGGAATGCGCTCGACGAGTTCGAGCCCGGCAAAGAACACCGCCCCGTGCAACGTGCCCGAGATTTGACAGGTGCCACCACCCAGCCCATCGACGAGTTCACCTTCGGCAATCACCGTTGCCACTCGATAGCCGTTGGCCTCGTCCCTAGGACCGACGACTTCGTTGAAGTCGAAGACCTCGCCAGGAAGCAGGACGTGCCCGTCGAGCTTGGATGCCGCGAGACGGAGGTTGAAGGTCCGGTCACGGGAACGGTCGCTTCTATCGTACCGAGTCTCGAATGCGCCCAGAACGTTGGTGAATTTGACGTTGGCGAGCTCGGCCGCGACTCGTTTCGGTTTGAGGGTTTCGAACACGGCTTCGGCGCTGTGCTCTCCACGACTCAGCGCTCGATCGAGCGCAGCAAAGGTGCGATCGACGTCCAGCAGTCGGCCCTCCACCTCTGGGGTGAGGGAACGAGTCTCGAGATTCATGCGCGCATCCGAAGGCGGACGGTCTGCCTCGTCTTTGATCCGGAGCAGCTCCCGAATGGCGTCGTTCGGGTCGAGCACCAAAGGCACCGGGAGCTCGAGTGGGCCGGACTTTGGGCTCAATGCGAAGTGTCGTCGGAGCAGACTGTTCGGGTCGCGCGCTTCTCGAATCAGGGCCGTGAGCCGCAATTTATCGATTTGCACTCCGAGTCGCCCCAAGGACAGTTCCCGGATTTTCCCCTCCGCCAGCTTCAAGTGCAGTTGGGCCGTCGCGTAGCGACGCATTCGGTCCATCGCGACGCGAAGGGTCTGGTCGTCGAGCGGCAGGGGTTGTCCAAGCAATCGAACTTGCACTGCTTCGTTCGGCTTGGAACCAGGGTTGGGCAGGGTGGGAACGAGAAGAACCGCAATGAGCGCACCGGCCAAGGTCGCTATCCCTATGGCCCAGGCTCCTCGCCCCAGAAAAGACACCTTGCTCGTCCAGCGGTTCATTCTAATAGCAAGCGGCGAGGCAAACTCTGTGAGCCGTCGAGCGAACCGTCAAGCCAACACCGGGAATTCGCATGACGCGAGCGCGTTCCCCGTGAACCACGATCCGACGCCAGGACCCAGCGCGGAACCGCCACTCGGCACCCAACCTGGACACGACGCCAACGTCAGCGAGCCCTCCATTGGTGAGCGGCTTCCGGCAGCGGAGATGTTGAGTCCGCGCGAACGTCGTGAGCGGCTAGCCGCCCGTTTGGAGTCCTTACCCGGCCAGCCTGGTTGCTATCTCTCTTCGAGATGCTCGCGGACAGGTCCTTTACGTTGGGAAGGCGAAGAGTCTCCAATCGCGAGTGCGCAGCTATTTTCAGTCGGGCAGCAGCGACGAACGAGCTTTCATTCCTTGGCTTCGCCGCGAGGCGGTCGATCTCGAGACGTTGCTTACGGGAAGTGAGAAGGAAGCGGCGATCCTCGAGAACAACCTCATCAAGGAGCTGAAGCCGAAGTACAACGTCAAACTCCGTGACGACAAGGAGTTTCTGAGCCTTCGATTGGACGAGAGAAAGCCCTTTCCTCGGCTGGAGGTCGTTCGACGGAAAGAAACGGACAAGGCGCGTCATTTCGGACCATTCCCGAGTGCAACGGCCGCACGTCGAACCCTCCATCTCGTCGAACGCCACTTCCAATTGAGGACGTGCACGGACCGAGAGCTGAGCTCACGCAAGCGTCCCTGTATTCAGTATCAAATCAAGCGATGTCCCGCGCCCTGTGTCTTCGAGGTGGACGAGGAGAGCTATCGCGCCCAGGTCAACGCGGTGACCCTCTTTCTGTTGGGTCGGCACGACGAGGTAACGAGCGTTCTCGAGGAGCGCATGCGCGCCAAGAGCCGTGAACTCGACTTCGAAGCTGCGTCGGTGCTACGCGACCAAATCCAAGCCATTGCTGCCGTGCGCGAACAACAACGAATCGTGTCCGACAAGGATCGCGACGTCGATGTTCTCGGTCTATACCGGGAGGGCGAGCTCGTCGAACTCGTCTTGCTGCTCGTTCGCGCAGGCCGTCTCATCGACGTGCAGCGCGTGTCGAGGATCCGTGCCGACGTGGACGACGCCGAAGTCGTTGCGGCGTTCATTCGCGAGCTCTACGATGGTGGCTGCACTTATGCGGACTCGGTTGCCGACGAGCTTTGGGTGCCCGTGCTGCCAGAGGGTGCGGAAGGGATTGAAGAATGGCTCAACGAGTCCGTGTCGGGTGAGGGAAGGCGTCGTCGGATTCGTATCGTCGTGCCCCAACGCGGACCGAAGAGCGACTTGCTCAAGCTCGCGGCAGAGAATGCGCGACATGCCTTCGAGGAAAAGCGTCGCTCCGAGGAGGATGCGGACGCGAAACTCGCTCGCCTCGCGGCCAAACTTCGACTACCCAAGTTGCCGAGACGCATCGAGTGCGTAGATATTTCTCATTTGGGAGGACTCGATGCCGTGGGCGCCGTCGTGGCCTTGCGCGATGGAAAGACCGACAAGGCGCGTTATCGGACCTATCGCGTCGCGCCAGCCACACCGGGCGACGACTACAGCGCGATGTTCGAAGTCTTGTCTCGACGCTTTCGCCGCGGCGTGAAGGCCAAATCAGCAGAAGCCGAGGAACTCACCTCGTCCGACGTCATCACAGAAACGTCGACCGAACGTGAGCTTGCCGGCAGCGGGGTGTTGTCGGATGGCTCCGTCGACGAATTCGAAGACGGTGCGGTTGCTCTCGATGGTCCCGATGTCGACTTGGAGGACGAATCGCAGGACGAATCGCAGGACGAATCGCAGGACGAATCGCAGGACGAGACGGGCAAAACGGCGTGGGATTTGCCCGACCTATTCGTCGTCGATGGTGGACGAGGGCAGCTCGGCGTTGCGTTGACTGCGGCGCAGGATCTCGGGATAACCGATATGCCCATCATCGGTCTCGCCAAAGAGAAGGAGAGTCCGACTGGAGAAAAGCTCGTCGATCGCGTTTACCTTCCCGGGCAAAAGAACGCGATCGCCCTCCGTCTCGGAAGCCCGGAGCTCCAGATCTTGGCTCTCGCTCGAGACGAGGCGCATCGGTTTTCGAATCGGGGTCGTGAAAAGCTCGGCAAAGCGCGTCGATTGCGTTCGTCCCTCGACGATGTGCCGGGGATCGGTCCGAAGACGCGCAAGGCATTGCTCTCTGCATTTCCCAACCTCGATGAAATTCGTCGAGCAAGCGATCAGTCGTTGCTCGACGTTCCTGGGGTGACCCGCCGGCATGTGAAGGCTCTGCGAGAGCTCTGGGCCGATCCCGATGGCGAGGTCGTCGAAAGCGGAACCGACTCCGCTGGCGAACCGGAAGGAGCGAGCGCGGCAAGTGAGCCGACCGAATCAGACGCGGCAAGTGCACCGACTGAATCAGGCACGGCAAGTGAGCTGGACGCCTCGCCTGCCGCACCGGAGACGGGCGGCTCAGAGCGGTCCGGCGAGTTCGGGTGACCGTCGGTTGCTGCCGTTGCCGTGCCCACGGCCAAGCCCGTGAACTGGCGCGGGAGGGCTCCGAACACGACCAATTTCCGCAATTGGCTCCTCCTCGTCGGTTTTACCGGTCCGTTCGGTGCTCTGGAGTCTGCCTCCCGGGTTGGCGGCGCGAGGTGCGGATTGCCAACGTAGTTGGCATCGCGCTCTCGAGATCGTCGCGGCCTTTCGGGCTGTCTCGGCGGTACACGGTTTGCACTCGCCAGGTCCGACTCTGCTCGGGCATGACGCACTTCGCGTCAAAGACGGAATTTTACGCCAAACTGTGGGTTGACACGAACAATGTCGCCCATTTACGCTCCCGCCACCGGTCGGACCCCTTGGGTTCAGCTTTTACTCAGCGGCCGGTCTCGGCCAATCGATTCTTCCTCGACAGGTATAGTCAATGGGTTTGTCGCCCATGAGGAGCTACACGATGACGTTCAACGGAACAAAACAACCGCTCAGCCGCCTTGGCTCAATCGGAGTCATGGCGATGATCGGACTTACCGGACTGCTTAGCGGCTGTCTCGATCGAAAGGTCGGCAGGACGCAGCCGGAGACGAACAATATCTTCGTCACGCAGAACCCCTCGGGCGGCATCGACAAGATCGACATCCTTTTCATGATCGACAACTCGTTGTCGATGGGTGACAAGCAGGAGGTGTTGTCTGCGGCCGTTCCACAGTTGCTCGGACGCTTGACGAATCCCGACTGTGTTTCCGAAGACGGAAGCCAGCGCGTGTCTATGGCTCAGCAGGGGCCGACTGCCGACTGTGGCGACGGTCTGCAGCGCGAGTTCGCGCCAGTGAAGGACATCCACATCGGTGTGGTGTCGAGCTCCTTGGGTGACTTCGGCGGCGACGTTTGCCCGGAGAACACGACGGAGAACGCCGAAAGCGGCTTCCCGGATTCAAAATGATCACGGCTGGTTGCTGGGCGCACTGCCTCGCAACTCGGGCACGCTGGCAAGCCGCTTCCTGGCGTGGACGAAGGACGACGCGGCCAACTACACCACTCAGCTCGGTGCCCGTACCGATGAGTTCCGCAACCACGTTTCCGCGGCAGGCGAAATCGGTTGTGGTCTCGAGATGTCCCTCGAGTCCTGGTACCGCTTCCTCGTCGATCCGAATCCGCCGGAGGACGTTTACGCGGAAGGCGACGCCACGAACAAGCGCAAGGTGGCGCGGCGACCGTATGGAGGCGATCCGAAGCAGAATCCGATCTTGGTACAGCGCACTGCATTCCTCCGCTCCGACTCCCTCGTGGCGGTCGTGATGCTCACGGACGAGAACGATTGCTCGCTCCGTGACACGAATTCTTACTCCTGGGTGCCGGCTCAAGCGGGTGGCAGCTTCCGCTCGTACAAGCCGTCGAGCATCTGCGCCACCGATCCCAACAACAAGTGCTGCTTCAGCTGTCTCGCTCAGCTCACCAACGAGCTTCCCGCGGGTTGCTCTCCCGATCCCGTTTGCAACGAGGGTGGTGGTAAACTCTCGGCCGTCGACGATCCCACCGGCATGCGTTGCTTCCACATGAAGCAGCGGTTTGGGTTTGACTTCCTCTTCCCGGTGACGAGGTACTCCAACGCCCTTTCGCTCAAGCAGATCTGTCCAGATCAGACCTACGGCGATTTGGATTGCGACTGCACCGAGGCAAAGCGGCTCGGCGTGGCATGCGAACCCGGTACGCCCGTCCAGAATCCGCTTTACCAGAATCTCTCGGGTGCTGCGGCGACGGGTCCAGACCGCGACGATTCCTCGGCGGTGTTCTTCGCCGGGATCGTCGGTGTTCCGTGGCAAGATTTGGCGACGGACGACGCAGTTGCCAGCGATGCGGCTCCGCTTCAGTTCAAGCTCGCTGCCGAGCTGAATTGGGACAGCTTCGCTCCCACGGACGTCTACGCTCCCAATCCGGCGCTCGATCCCCTCATGATCGAGTCTATTGCTCCGCGAGCAGGTTTGGCGGGCCCGGATTCGGCGCTCCTCGCCAACCCGATCAACGGTCATGAGTGGAACACGAACGGCAACGACCTTCAGTACGCGTGTATCTTCAGCCTCGAAGAGCTCGGAACGCGTAATTGCGTGCAGTCGTCCTATTGTCCGGATTCCACGGATCTGAAGTGCAAGCGCGCCTTCGTGGGTTGCTCTTGCTCGAAGTATGCCGAGGGTTACACGGAGAATTCGCCGCTGTGCCAGACCGAGACCGGCACGTACTCCGCCGAGCAACGTTACGCGAAGGCCTATCCCGGCATTCGTGAGCTTCAGGCACTTCGCTCGTTCCACGAGCTGAACAACAAGACGAACAACGCCATCGTCGCATCGATCTGCCCGAAGACTCTCGCGAAGTCGGCCCAAGGCACGAGCGGTTATGGCTACAACCCCGCCGTGGCAGCACTGGTCGATCGTCTGAAGGAGAAGCTGGGTGGGACGTGCCTCCCGCGTCCGCTCACCGCCGACGAAAAAGGCAACGTACCTTGTGCGATTGTCGAAGCGATCCCCAACGACGCGGCCAATCAGGAATGGTGCAATTGTGAGGCCAAGCAACGCAAGCCCGTGGAATCCGAGCTGAAGGACGCAGTCGAAGGGTGGCCTTGAGCGACAGGGCGTTTGCGGTGGTGAAACCAACGTCAGTTGCGACCAGTTCTGCTTCTGTGAACTCAGACAGCTGTCGTCATCCGAGCCGGCTGGCGTGGCGTGTTTGACGGCTCCCAACGTCGAGAAATCGTCTTCGGCACCGGGCTACTGTTACGTCGATCCGGCGCAGGCGAGTGACGACCTCAAGGCTGGCGAGAGCAGCGTGGTTGCAAGCTGCCCAGCATCTCAGAAGCGGCAGATCCGCATCGTCGGCGATGGCGGGCAACTCGCCGCACCCGCACCCGGATACGTGTTCATCGCGTGTTCTGGTGCTCCCTACAAGGGCTGACCGAGCCTGAGTAGTCGGGGCCCATGAAGCCCCTCTGAAAGCCCCCGAGGTTTACGCTTCGGGGGCTTTCGTGCGTTTATCGCGGTCCGTGGGAGCAGGGCTCGCATGGACGGCGCATCAACCGCACCGAGCGTACTGCCTGGATTGCCGCTTCGACCTTGCCTTCCGCGACGCCCTGGGCCAATGCTACGCCTGCCCGCGTGTGGTGAGCCAAAGAGCGATGGAGCGAAAGAGCTGATGGAGCCCAAAAAAACCATCCTCGTCGTCGATGACGAGCCCCATATCGTGCTCGGTCTGCGTGACGCTCTCGAGTTCGAGGGATTTCGCGTCCTCACGGCATCCAACGGCAAAGAGGCCGTTCAACTGTCTCGCGTCGAGCGACCGAACGCGATCCTGCTGGATTTGATGTTGCCGGACAAGAACGGTTACCAGGTTTGCGAGGAGGTCCGTCGGTTCGATGCGGCGGTCCCGATTCTGATGCTGACGGCTCGCAGTCAAGAAGCCGACAAGATCCGTGGGCTCGATGCCGGCGCCGATGACTACGTTACCAAGCCGTTCAGTCTTGGCGAACTCATTGCCCGGTTGCGTGCACTCTTTCGTCGGGCGCAGCGGCCCGCGGAGGTGGGGGCCTTTCGAATTGGGAGCGCCACCATCAACGTCGCCGCGCAGACCCTCCAGGCGGATGGAAAGAAGCCAGAACAACTGAGCTTCTATGAAACGGAACTCCTGCGACTCCTTCACGAGCGTCAGGGGCAGCCCGTCAGTCGCGAGGAGATCCTCAATAAGATTTGGGGCATCGAAGCCAACCCGACGAATCGGACCATCGACAATTTCATCGTCAAGTTGCGCAAGAAGCTCGAGAAGAAGCCGGAAGAGCCAAAGCACATCCTTACGGTGTACGGCTTCGGTTACAAGCTCGTTCTCGACGACTGAGCACGGCGGGCAGCGAACGCATAGCCGCGAATTGGAATTGCGCGTCGCGCGGCATGGGACGCGTCGCGCGGCATGGGACGCATCGCGCGGCATGGGACGCGTCGCGTGGCATGGGACGCGTCGCGCGGCATGGGACGCATCGCGCGGCATGGGACGCGTCGCGCGGCATTGAGGTGATGCGTGGTCGCCCTGCGAGGATCTCGGCTACGGCGACGAGAGGGGGAGGAGGTTCCTCGGATCGCAGGCGACCGTGCGCGCATTGTCGACGAGTTCTCCCGGCGCGAGCCCACGAGCCTCGATCCCCGGACGGACCTGCCGGATCTCCAAGTGAAGATGCACCGCGCCGGGACTGTCGGAGTCGCCTACGTATCCGACGAGCGCGCCCTCGTCGAGAACATCGCTTGCTGCGAGATCTCGGGCAGGTTTCTCCAGGTGACCGAAAATGGCGATATATTCGCGGCGTTCGCCGGCTTCGTTGATTCGGTGCAGGGTCACGACGCTGTTGCCGAAGAGCCACCCGACGTAGAGCACTTCTGCAGCCTCCATCTGGTGCTCGAGCGCGACGAGCCGTACTTCGGCTCCTCGCTTTTGAGCGAGATCGATCCCGCCGTGTCCAGTCGCCTTGAGCTTGCTTCCGCGACGTTGGGACTCGTCGGGAAGGTGTAAGTCATACCCACTCATGAGAAGAGACTGCCCGGCAAGCGGCTCCACCGGGTACCGGTAGAGTCGGTAATCCTTGGGCCGCTCCGGGCGACGGGGAATTTGATCGTATTCGGTGATCTCACCTGAACGGGTGCGGTGCCGATTTCGTTCCGGTTCGAGGGCTTCCCCGGTGTCGTCCTCCGCGACCGGCACGGGGATGCAGACTCCGTTGTCGGGAAGAGTACCAGGAGGGCAAGGTGCCGCGGCGGAACTCGAGCCGACCATCACAGCTTGAGCCGGTGAGGCCTGAGTTGGCCGCGAGCGCAGCGCGACGAGCGTCGACACCGAAGCGACGACACCAAGGTACATGGCCAGACGAACGAGCGACTGCAAGCGATTAAAGCCTAGGATGGACGACCTTGCCTGTCGAGCCGGGTACTCACGGGTGCGTGCGTTCGGGTCCGGCGTTGCTCTCGTTGGTGGCGGCTGGTAGGCTGCGCCGTGTTTCCGACAGAGCCACTGGGTGAGACCGAAGCTGCAGTTTTCGAGACTTTCGTAGTTCCTCGCTATTTACAGCGCTTCGGAGATCTGACGATGCAGATGTTTCTCCCTACGGAGGGAGCCCGTATTGCTCATCTCGGTTGTCGGACGGGGTATCTCGATCGGGAGCTCTGTCATCGAGTGGCGATGGCGACGGTCTATGGCGTGGAGCAATCCAATCCGGCGATCGAATTGGCGAGGAACAAGGCGGCTACGAGTCAAATTGCAGCTCAGTATTTCCCAGCCGAGCTACTGCCGTGCAGTCTTCCGGCCGCCGCTTTTTCCCATGTGGTCGCGCTGCATCCGATCGTCAATGCGCAAGAGCGTGGTGCGCTGTTCTCCGAAATGGCCAGGCTCCTTTACCACGGCGGACAGGCCCTTTTGGCTCTTCCTCTGAGGGGCAGCTTCCAGGAGATTTCCGACCTCTTTCGGGAGTATGCGCTCAAGAACGACGACGGTGAGTTCGGTCGTATCGTCGAGGAATCGAGCGCCAACCGACCCACGCTCGAGATGCTCAGCGAGGAACTCGAAGTGTTCGGGTTGGAAGACGTCGACGTCGAGGTGAGGCAGACGTCCCTGTGGTTCGACAATGGTCGAGCACTCATCGAAGATCCGGTATTCCGCATGCTCATTCTGCCGGAGATCCGACGGAGCCTAGGGCTCAGGGAGTTGCGCGAGCCCGCGGATTACTTGCGGGAGGCCGTCGATCGCTACTGGTCCGAGGCTCGCTTCGAGTTGACCGTCAATGTCGGCTGTGCCAGCGCAAGACGCGTCGTCTAGAGCGTCCTTCGGCATCGTGCCGTCGCTCGGTGGCTTCGGTCATCGTTCTACGTCGATCGCGCAGGCTGCCCCGTTTCTGTGTTCTCACTTGCATTCTGAGGTTCGCACGGCAGCTCACGTTACGGATGTGACGCGCGAGCGGCTGCGTCGAGCGTTGCTGGCACGCGTCGCCCTCCCCGACGTCAATAGCGATATTGCCACAGGAGATCGGCACCCGCGCCCAAGGTGCCGAGTTCGGTTCGGAGCGACCAATTGCGACGGAATCTCCAATCGACGGTTCCACTGAATCCCTCGCGTGCGGTGCTCGCATTCGGGCGTAGGCCCGTCGTGGGGACACTTTGATAAGTGCCTTCGAACCAGAGATTCTCTTTGAGCGGGACCGCTGCCGTGTAGTTTGCGTGCTGCTCGTCTTGGGACGTACGCAACTCCAGACTGGACAGCGGCGTCTCCGATATGAACTCATTGAAGAGTGTGGCGCCGACACCGAGACCTGCCGTCGTGGTGCTCACGTCGGAGCCACTGCCCGAGAGCAGGAGTGCCATGACTTGCGACTCACTCGGGAGGGGAGGATCGCTCGACAGCCTGAGTTGAGCGGCTTCGCGTGTGCCTGTCACGGTTGCGGTGACGATATGGCTCGGTCCGCGCCATATCGCGACAACCTCGAATCGAGGATTGTCTGGCTCGTCGGGATTGAGGGTGACTCTGCCCCGATCGATGACGAAGGTCTTGCCGAAGAGTTGAATGTGCCCAGTCGGCTCGAGCTGCACCGTGCCTGTCGTCTTCAACTTGGTGCCGAGGATCAGTTCCGGTGATCCCGAAATTGGGAGTGTAAAATCGCTGCGAGTGACCTTCGTGCGTTTGCCGAGGAGAAGTCGGATGCGAATTGGCGTGCTCGACTCCGCGTTTCGAGACTTTTGGTACGCGTCGCGTCCGAGCGGCTGGAGCACTTCGACGTCTGGGTTCTCCGAGAGTGCAACGACCTCTCGGGCCTTGGCGCGAGGAAGCTCGAGATCGAGCGATTGGACGGCTGCTTCGAGGTAGTACTCTCGAATCTGGCCGCTCTTGTCCTTCTTCGGGGTAAGCTCGATGCTTCCGGTGCCTGTCAGATCGGCTTGTTTTACGCCATCGATGATCAAAGGCACCTGGGTTGCTCTTTCGATACGAGCCCCGATGCGTTTCAGATCGAGTTCCTCGAGCTCGATCGCCGCGGAAAATGCAAGATTGGGCGCGGCCGCGCCCAAGGCGGCCGTTGCCGAAGGGATTTGGATCTCGGTGCGTGAACCGGTAGAACTGGCTTGCGCCTCGAGCTCGACGTCCGTCACGTTGACGCCGAGATCGCGAAGCCGTCCACGTCCGGCGCGCAACTTGACGCGTCCTCCTACCGCCAATTGGGCACTTTCGTCGCCGTTCGAGGTGCCCGAAGTGACGGCGGGGACGTACGTTGCTTCGACGCTGCCACTCAATTCGCCCTGGATCTGCGAAAGGTAAGGCTCGGCAAAAGGCGCGAGTACACCCGCGTCGTAACCGCTCGCACCGACCGCAAATCGCATCGCTTCACGCGGTCGAACGCTCGGGATGGCGCGGCTGAAATCCATGGGGATATGGGCTTCCACGTCGAGCTGCGCTCCACCATCGATGAGCTTTGCCGAGAGCTGAAGTCGTCGCTCGTCGCTTTGCGCGGTGAGGAGACTCTGGCCCAGCGGACGCGATTGCGCGGTCAAACCATCGATCGGTACGATTGCCGAAAGTCTCGTGATTCCGCTCTCTCGAGTAACGGTAACGCCGCCGCGAGCGGTGCCCTCGAGTCCCCATCCCGAGGTCTTGGGCAACGCACCCAATGGGAGGTTGGTGAAACCGAGCTCGAGTTGACCTGACCAATCGATGGGAAGCGTTTCTTTCGATGTGGAATTCCGGGCACCGAACAAAGTGCCGTAGCCGTTCAATCGAGCGTAGACGTTGCCGGAGGCGCCGACGGCACAGAGCAACCGGGTCTCGCCGGTGCGGTGGGCGAATTCGAAGACACCCTGCAAATCGAGGGGCAGAGCATTGGCCAATGCAGTCGACTGGAGTCGTTCACCGCGAAAATCGACGACCAGATGCGGGTCGGTGAGGGGACCATTGAGCCACGCTTTCGCCTCGATATTTCCTCGCCCAAGTGTCTGGCCAGTGAATCGCTCGATGTCGCTCAGGGACAGTTCCGGGATCTTTGCCCATGCGGAAAACGGATGATCGTAGAGGTTCGAGATTGCGCCGCCGGGATCGACAAAGAACGGTGTGGGATCGATTTGCGCAGAGAGTCCCACGGACGCACGAGGCAGATTTCTCTGCGTGAGGGCCCATTCGCTCGTGAGTCGACTCGAGGCCGCATCGAAACTGGCGCTTCCGACGAGTTCGGCTTGGGTGAAGGTGAGGCGAGTGCCTGCTTGCGTCGCGTAACTCACGCCGAGCCGATCACCGAGCACGTCCACGGCAATGCTCGGCAGCTGTCCTCGAGCTTCGCGAGATAGGGTGAGGCGGGTGCTCATCTGGCCTTCGATGTTCAGGCCGTTGGACAACACTCCGAGGAGGATGCCGATGCGTTCGAGGCGGATTCGTCCCAATTCGAGTCGGACGCGACCGGTTGCGTCACGGAATCCGGTCTCGCGAAGCAATGGCCCGCCGAGTTCGACGTTCCATTCGCCCAAGACGGCATCCGCGAGATCCGAAGAGACGGCGAGCGTGCCTTGGAGCTGCCTTCCCGTCAGGGTTTGCTCGAGTGAGCCATTGACGTTCGAGAGTAAACCCACGGTCGCTCGCTCGACTGTCACCGCGAGCGCTCCGTGCGCCGCGTGTCCTCGGGTATCTACGTCGAGCTGTGCGGTCGCCGTTCCGGCGAGCTGATGAGGAGGCAGGCCGATGAGGTCTGCGATTGCAGCAAGGTCGAGTTTGGACGCAGAGAGGCGCGCCGCGACGTCACCGCCGTCGTACCATTGGAGCGCACCTTCGAGCGAACCTGCGGAACCTGTCAACGTCAAAGCGTCGATGTCAACGTGGTCTGATTCGACGCTGGCGCGTCCAACATGGAGCTCCATTTGTTGGGCGCCGCGACGAAGGGTTGCTTTGACGTTCGAGAGTCCGAGGCCATTGCCCAAGGAGAGACCCGTATCGACGGTCAATGTCGAGCCGGCTCGATCGGTTGCACGTCCCGTGATGCGGATCCGATCGAGCTGCCCTTGCGCGCCGAGCTCCACGGTAGGCAGCCTCACGAATCCTGATTGGAAATCGGCGAACTGCGTCGAAATTCGGGTCGTCGCCGTTCGGTAGTCGCGGCTCGCGCCCTCGACGTTGGCATCGAGAACCAGCGTTTTCGCGGTGACTCGCCCCGCGCTTGGCTGGTGTACCGTGCCGCGGATGTCGACGGTCCAACGCTCGCCTGAAAGGGTGGCGCGGGTTCGCATCGACGCAGTTCCTCCGATGGAGTGGACCCCAAAGGATTCGAGCAGTGGCGAGAGCTGGATGTTGCTCACCTGCGCATCCAATTCCAGATTGCCGCCTCTGGCCAGAAGCGCTGCACGAAGCGGGAGGCGCGGATCGCGAGCCCGAACACCGAGAAGCACTTCTTGCGGTTCGCCGTGCCCCTCGAAGTCGAGCATCGGTGTGGCTTGACCCAAGAGCGTTCCCGGAAGTACGACGCCGGCGAATTGGGCTTTCGCTTGACCGTCGGCAAAGCGAAAGCTCCCCTGTGCACGTAGGTCGAGATCGCTGCGCGCGTCGGGTCCGAGCCAGGCACCCAAGTCGAGGTGAGCTGCTTCGAGTCCGTATTCTCCCGAAAGCACTGGTGAGAATCGGGTGGTCCCGACGAGCTCGAGCTCACTTCAATCGACGCGAGCGTTGACGCGCGTCGCGAGAGCCGTCACGGGCCCATGGGTGACCAACGAGAGCGTCGCGGGACGCTGGAGCGGCCAACTGGGAATGACGCTTCGTGCCTGTTCTGGCGTGACCTTGGGAACGTCAGCCTCGATGGAAAGCTCGTCATTTCGGAAATCCACGCGACCCGTCACCGCTACGGCGCCGACCGAGACGTTCAACTGACCCCAGAGGCGGCCGGGGGATCGAAATTCTAGATTTCCCACGCCGCCAATCTCCGGTTCCACGAGCCCCTTGGCGGCGATCCCGAATCGCTTGATGCTCACGGCCGCGCCGTCTTGCGTAACCAAGACGAGCCCCGCCGTTCGTCGAAGCCGCGCACTCGTGAATGGCACGCTTGGGAGCCGATTCTCTACGTCCAAGTGGGCGAGCTCGATTTCCGGCAGGAAAATCCGAAATGGCCTCGACGTCGTCCTGCTGCTACTTCGCTTTCGCGCTGGATCGGGCTCGAAGGCGCGCACGAGGGAAGGGATCTGGGGCTCGTTCGTGGGCAGCAAGCTCACGCTGGCGCCGTCTCCCCACGCCGAATCGACGATCAGGGTCAGCTTGTCCTTCGCCGCGATGACGTCCCACAAGGCCTGGAAGGTACGTGCCCTCGCGTGAAGCTTTTCGACCCGAATCACTGGACGACGTTGGTCGTCGTAGACCGTCACGTTACGGAGCCAAATGGCGTCGGAGTCCAGTCGCTCGATTTGCCCGATGTCGACCGTTCCGAGCAGCTCCTGGTCCAGCAGACTCGTCACGGTATCCTTCAGCAATCTGCGAGTTGCCGCCAAATCGAGGTGCAGGACGAATGCGCTGACGAAGGACGCTACGAACAGCGTCGTGTAGCCGAGGACGACGAGGCTGCCAGTGGCTCGGCGCTTGGCGGAGCGCACCTTCGGAATCACTGGATGGCTTTCACGCGTTGCATCGAGCGGAGGCATCAGAAGGCCTCACCGATGGCCAGGTGCAGGCTGAGCGGCAGCCAATCCTTGCCGAACCAACCTCGCATCTCGGCCTGGTCCTTGATGACGCCCTCGCTGCCAGCCTGGGGCGTGCGCTCGAGCCAACGGTAGCCAATGTCGAGACGAACCGGGCCAATGGGAGTCGTGTACCTTAGACCTACCCCCGGTGAGAGGTGTGGCACCGTGAAATCCAACGCGAAACGTCGTCGCGTTACCTGACTTCCGTCGAGGAAGGTGACGCCGCCGAGCGGACCCAGGATCGGGAATCGAACCTCCAAGGACGCCTCCCACAAAGACAGTCCCCCGAGGGGACGAATACAGTCTGGATCTCCGGGGTCGACGAAGCAATTCACGCGGCCGCCCGTGAGGAGGCCAAGGGGGCCATGGGGGCCAACCTCGCTGAAGCCGTAGCCACGATTGGAATTGGGTCCGCCTGAATAGAATGCGCGAAAGAGGAGTCGATGTTGGTCGCGCAAGACCTCCGGATCCGTCGGGTTGGTCGCGACGTCGTTCGTACGGCTCAGTGTGCTGCCGTAATTGTGAGGGAAGAGAAAGCCAACGGCGAATCGCGTCGCGAGCACTCCTCGTTTCGACACGGGAATGTAAGTTCGAAGCTCCGGCTTGATGCGAACGTCACGTCGATCGTGCGCGAGCGACATCGTGGCAAATTGCAGGGAGTTCTGGAAAAGAATGCCTCGATGGGGCTCGATTCGACTGTCGCGGAGATCGACCGTGGTCAATAGCTCCGGGTAAAAGACGTGGATTGGGTCGATGCCCTGCGGTACGCCAGATCCGTCCGGCGGCGCTTGGTACGCCATCGGGACGTTGGACTGAAATGTGATGCTTGGCGACACGAGCAGCGCCAAGTCGAAGAAGGCGCGTTCGAGCCCGGCACTGCTTCGGAACTCGTGATATCCGAGAATGCGTTCGTTTTCCGGCACTGCATCCGGAGGCAAGGGAAACAGCAACGGGTAGATGTTGTACTCGCCGCTCAGCTTGCCCGTCGTTCGTCCTTCGAGAAAGGCAGGTTGACGTAGCTCGGCACGAAAGCGATTGCTCGGAAGCGCGCGAGTCGGTAGGACGAACGTCTCCGTGCTGGTCGGGAAGAAGACGAGACCCGGTCGCGTTTCGACGGAAAAACGTCGGAGACCGCCGAGAAAGTTCAGATCCTCCCAACCGGCTCGCGCACTCGCTCCGAGTTGCACGGGATCGATGCTGGCTCCAATGCCCAAACGAACGCTTCGGAGTGTCGATTCCTTTACCTTGACTGCGAGAGGTACCTCACCCCGTGATGGGTCGGGCTTCAATGGCTCGATACGCACGGTCGAGAACACTCCCAAGTTGATGAGTGCGTTTTCCGCCTCGCGGAGCTCGGCGTTCCGATAGCGCGCGCCAGCTTGCAGCTTCAAGGTGTCACGAACGATGGACTCCGGGATCTCTTTGAGCCCGACGATCTCGATCTTGCCGTAATGAGAGACCTGGCCCGGATCTACGGTGAATTCGACCACAGCGCGATGATGGGCCACATCGACTTGGGCTTTGCCCTCGACGCGAGCAAAGGCGTATCCATCGTCTGCGAGGACGGTGAGGATCCCTTTCTTCGAGTCCTCGTAGATCTGCTCGTCGAAAGGACGATGAGCGGCGAGCGTGATCGCGCGTTGCGCTTTGAAGCCAATCGATGCGGGGAGTTGTTCGAGTCCCTTCGGCGTTACGCTCGCGGTGAGAACGGGTGCGCCTTCGACGAGCTGAATCGTCACCTTGACTTCGGATGAAGACTCGTCCCGCTCGACTCGAGCGACGGTGACTTTGGCCTCGTAGTAGCCGCGCGCTCGACAATAGCGCTCGAGTCGTTCGAGGTCGCGCGCGAGCAGAGACTCGTCGTAGAGGCTGTACTCGAAGAGCACGCCTTCGAGTCCCGGAATGCCGAATAATCGCGGCGAGCTTGCGGTTGACAATCCCGCGAGGAGCTCGTCTTCGTCGAGTGCCGAAGCGCCTTCGAGTGACACGCCGGTCGTGACGTATCGTCCGTTGGGCACCGCGTGTCGGAGGCAACCTTGGAGTGCACCCAAGCACGCGACGAGAGCGAGGATGCGGGCGCGTCGATGCCGATTGTGGTCGCCCTGCGAGGGGGGACGCCGTAGATGATCGCCCAACGCGTCGCGCCCCGAGTGCGCCCACCATCGAAGTCGCGTCGCACAAACACCAACGCCCGAACCCCTCGAAAGGAGCCGGGCGTAGGCGCGCAAACCCTTGCGTTGCCGCAGCAGAGTCAACCGTGTCCGACTATTTCTTGGGCTTACGTTCGACGCCCGGGAGGGTTGCAAGTTCGGGTGCTTGCTCGAGAACTTCCATCTTCTGGTAGGTCAAGACGCCCATGATTGGATCGGCTTGTGCGCCCGTCGAAGCACCCGTGAAGGTGGTCGAGTAGCCACCGGTCACGCGAACCTTCGCGCCCTTGTTGGGGATTGGATTCGGGATCGGCTTGCCCCAGAACGTATCCTGTGGTTCGGCCTTGTCGCCCTTCTCGTCGATTTCTTTTCATCGCATCGAAGAGCTGCGCGTAGTTGGAAGCCCAACCCATGACCTGAATCGCGTCCGTGCGCGGTGCTTCCTTGGTGTCCGCGAGCCAGAACGTGGGAACGGGCGGCTTGCAGTTCTCTGGATCGGCCTTGCCACCCTTGTGGACCGCACATGCAGGCGCTTGGGCTAGGTTCGTGTCGACGATGTAGCCCTCGATGATGATCGGCTTGTCGCCAATGTTCTTGTGGAGCACGCGGCTGCGCAGCGTATAGCCAGCGCCCCAGACGGTGTAGACGTCACCGCGCTTGATGGGGGTCTGCGGGACGTTCGGAACTGCGGGTAGGCTGGCTTGAACCTTGGGTGCCGGACGTGGCTGGTACTTGACGTCGTTTTTGGCGCAGCCGAACAGGCTGAGCATCGCGGTTACGGCAAGCAGGCTCACAGGGCGGGTGCTGGGCGACATTCGAGAGCTCTCCTCTAAATACCGATGGTCGTCGCCACGACTAACACGGCACGGGTGCTTCGCTCAAGCAAAGCGTTTACAGTGATGCCACCTTTACTGCCATTTTCCGTCTCGGGTAGGTTCGGAAGGCAAATTGTCGTGTCGGCTCCTCGTTCGAGGTGAGTCGGAGCCGCTTGGAGGCCTCGCGGCGGTCGATACCGCGACGTGATTCGATCCGTCAGTCCCGAGCCTTTGGTGTCGGGGCGGCGTGGTGACGTAGGCGCGTCGAGCGGAGTCACGATTCCACCTGCGGGGGAAGGCGACGGGAACGTGGAGCAAAGGCGATCGACCCTCTCGAAAACGGCGGATCGGCACGCGCCCGTTTGACACGAGTGAAGACAAAACTACTCTGATGCGCGTGTCTCGCACGATTGTCATTGGCGACGTCCACGGGTGTTCGCAAGAACTGGACGACTTGTTGTGTCGGATCCGTCCCAATCCTACGGATCGCGTGATTTTCGTGGGCGATCTCGTCGGCCGTGGCCCCGATGCTCGGGGAGTGTTGCAGCTGGTGCAGCACCACAAAGCGGTTGCAGTGCAGGGCAATCACGAGCGTCGGCTGCTCGAGGTGCGGGCCAACGGTGGCGGTCACGAGAGAAAATCGAGACTCGGGCCCGGCCATCGTCGGATGATGGCGTCCTTTTCCGAGAGCGATTGGCGCATCATCGAAACCATGCCGCTTTACCATGACCTCGAGGAGCACAACCTGTGCGTCGTGCACGCCGGAGTCGATCCGCGGCATCCCTTGGAAAAGCAGGACCCCTGGGTGCTCACCCACATCCGCAGTTACGACGAACAAGGAAATCCTTCTCATCGCGATGGGCATGAATCCTGGTCGGCGAGCTATGCCGGACCGAAACACGTCGTGTTCGGCCACAATGCGTTGCGAGGACTCCAACTTCATCCGAATGCGACTGGGCTCGACACGGGGTGCGTCTACGGCGGCAGCCTCTCTGCCTTGGTGCTCGATGCCGGCGCTCCGGTCCCATCGGTTCATCAACGGCGGGAGCACATCGTCAGTGTACCTGCGAGACGCAAGTACTTCGATCCGAATCTGTAGCGGCGGAGCATTGGCATCATGAAAGCGCTGCGAGTTCCCGTCGCGTCTCTCGCCGAAGGAGACATCGACCTCGACGTCGAGGCATCCAATTACGTTCTGCGGGTGCATCGTCTCAAACCGAACGACGCTCTGCTCTTGTTCGATCCCGAACATGCGCTCGAAGCCGATGCGAGATTGCTCGGTGCGCAGGGGCGGACGGCGCGATGTCGTGTCGCGTCACCGCGGAGGAGCGAACTGCTGCCGCGAGTTCGGATCGCTCTACTTCAGGCGTACGCAAAAGGGGATCGAGTGGATCGCGTCGTGAGGGATGCGACGGCCCTCGGCGCCACGGACATCATCATTGTCGTGACCCGGCGCACGGTGGTGCAGTCCGGCGAAGGCGACGGCGCGCACCGTCGCGAACGTTGGCATCGGATTGCCGTCGAATCGGCAAGACAGTGTGGTCGCGGTGACGTTCCGCACATCGTTGGCCCATTGGCGCTCGAGGAGCTACCCATGGCCGATTTGCCGGAGAATCGCTTGGTTCTGGCGCCTGACGCGACGGCGGCGCTCGGTGAATGGATGCGACCGCGCCCGCCAGGCGACGTTGCTCTCTTCATCGGACCCGAGGGCGGCCTCGACGCTTCGGAGATTCAGCTCCTCGCGGGGGCGAGCTTCGCACCGGTGCGATTTGCTCAATTCGTGCTGCGCACGGAAACCGCGGCAACGGCCGTACTCGGTGCGATCGCGACTTGGCAGCTTGGGTGACTGGGCGCACGTAGGCGCGTCGTATCCCTCCGTTGCGGCTCGAGCCCCGACTTGACCTGGCGTGCGGTGAAGCAACGGCGCGCGTGCGGTGAAGCAACGGCGCGCGTGCGGTGAAGCAACGGCGCGCGTGCGGTGAAGCAACGGCGCACGGTTCGCATGTCCGCACGGCGGCGGCCACGTTGGCTCTTTCCGCGTCGTGCAGACGCGCAAAGTCCCAGTTCGGCCCGCTCCGGCCAGCCATCTGCGCCCTTCGGCTGATCAATGCGGTACGCGTGTTCAGGTGTGGCTCTGTAGTCCTGATCTGAATTCAGCGAAACGGGCCAAGAAATCCTCAGATTTCGGCCGTCCGACTGTTGACAGGAGGCGTGGTTGAGCCGTACTTTCGGGCTCGCAGTGGGAAGAAGTGGGGCTCAGTGGAGCCCATTCCCATCAAGGACCCCCCAATGTTCCGCGGCCAGTTCCCTCACACCATCGACTCGAAAGGACGCGTCAGCTTGCCTGCGCGCTTTCGCGAGCTCGTCATGGCGAAGGGCGACGCGCGGATCATCCTCACGCCCGCGCCCTTCGATAAGTGCTTACACGTCTATCCCATGGCGGAGTGGGAAGAGTTCGAGCAGAAGATTGCCGAACTCTCGCGTATCGATCAGCACGTCGTTCGCTTTCGTCGTCTCTACGTTTCTGCCGCTACGGAATGCGAGATTGACAAGGCTGGGCGTTTGCTCGTGCCGACGAACTTGCGCGACAAGGTCGAGCTGCAGAAGGACGTGCTCTGGGCGGGCATGGGCAAGACCATGGAGCTTTGGTCCAAGCCCGAGTGGGACAAGGCGCTCGATATCTCCCCCGATGAACAACTGGCCTTCAAGAACGCCATCATGGAGCTGATTCGCATATGACGATGGCTGCCCTTTGGAATTACGACATGCAAACCCTCGAACACGTCTCCGTGATGCCGAACGAGATGACGCAAGCCGTCGAACCCCGCGCGGGTGGGACGTACGTCGACGCGACGCTCGGCGCCGGGGGGCACACGTTGTCATTGCTCTCGGCTTGTCCGGACATTCGCGTCATAGCGTTCGACCGTGACGAAGTGGCATTGGAAACCGCTGGCAACCGACTGTCGGACCATGTCGAATTGAGTCACCTTCGTGCACTCGACCTACGACCAGATCCCAACGCGTCTTGCGGAGCTCGGAATCGACCAGGTGGACGGCGTTCTTGCGGATCTCGGAATCAGCTCGTTACAATTGGACGAGGCCGAACGTGGCATGAGCTTTCGGTTTGCAGGTCCCATCGACATGAGGATGGATCAGAGTGATGGCGAGACGGCACTCGAACTCATTCAGCGGTTGGATCAAGACGAGCTCGCCAATCTCATCTACGAGTACGGCGAAGAGCGTGCATCGCGCCGGATTGCGCGCTGCATCAAGCAAGCGCTAGAGAACGACGAACTACGTACGACGCTCGATCTCCGTCGGGCAGTCGTCAGAGCCGTGGGACCTCGACGAGTCGGCGGGGTGGATCCCGCAACCCGTACGTTCCAGGCGCTGCGCATCGCGGTCAACGGAGAACTCGAGCAGCTCGAACGCCTGCTCGAGTTTCTTCCTGCCGTACTCGGACCAAACGGTGTAGCGGCGATTCTGAGCTTTCACTCCCTCGAAGACCGACGCGTCAAGCGCGCATTCGGCGACCGAGCGGTGTGGCAGCGTTTGACCAAGAAACCTCTCGTTGCCACGCCGGACGAGCAACAAAAGAACCCGAGATCGCGCAGCGCCAAGTTGCGAGCCGCTCGTCGCCTCATGGAAGGAACGGAGCTGTCGGAGGATTACGAGGCGGAGAGTCCGTTACCGCCCGAGGTGGTCCGGTGAGAAGAGGAGGGACCTTTCTCGTGCTCTGGACGCTGGCCGTTGCGGCTACGGCCATGGCCTTCGTAACGCGGCTCGCATTGCGTGGGCGCGCCGTCGAGTTGGGGTACGAGTTGGGACGAGTTCACGGTAAAGTCGGCAGACTACGCGAGGTCAAACGCGTTCTCGAATTGGAGCTAGCGAGCTACAAGACGCCGGAGCGCGTGGAGCTCATCAGTCGTACGTTGCTCGGCATGGCTCCACCAACGGTCGACCGTGTCCTTCCGGCGGGCCCAGAACCTATCGTTGCGGGTGAAGCCGACGGAAATGCCACATCGGCGCCCTCCGACGGAGACGAACTGTGACGGACGCCGTCGTCGAAGTAAACGAGCTCCACGGCCCGCGCGGCAAGTACATCCGTTTGCGCATGGGCCTTCTGTGCGGGCTGCTCGCCTTCGGGTTGGGGCTCGTCGTCGCTTCGGGGTTCGATCTCATGGTGGTGCACGGCGCGCAGTGGCGAGAGCTCGCAGAGCGGCAACGCCAGCGGCGCATGAACGTACAACCCAAGCGCGGATCGCTGTATGACCGCAACGGTACGGCTCTCGCAATCAGCGTCGAAGTCCCGAGCGTCAGCTTGGACGCGGTCGAACTGGTCAAGGACGTTTCTCCGGGGGAGCTCTCCAAGGTGGTGCGAGATGCCGCCACGCGGATTGCCGCAGCGCTCTCCCTCGACGTCGCGACCGTCGAACGAAAGATCCTGCAGAAGAAGCGATTTTCTTGGTTGAAGCGCCGCATCAGCGAAGACGAAGTCGAGGCAATTCGGCGTCTCGCGATCGGCGATGACGTAGGACGTAAGATTCGGGGACTCTCCGTGGAAGGCGAGGGGCACCGCTATTACCCTCGTCGCGAGCTTGCTGGGCCTTTGCTCGGATTCGTTGCCCCAGATGGGCAAGGCAAAGACGGTCTCGAGCTTTCGCTCAATGCAGATTTACAAGGCCAAACCGATCAGCTGTCTGGGCTCCGCGATCGCGCTGGTCGACTCATCTTTGCTGAAGCCGTGGAGGACGAGCGGGTTCTCGCGGGGCACAACATCTCTCTCACGATCGATCAAGGGATCCAATTCGCAGCGGAAAACGAACTCGCCAATGCGACGCGGACTTTCGAGGCCACCGGTGGATCGGTCGTCGTAGTCGAGCCGAACACGGGTGAGATCCTCGCTCTTGCGAGCTTCCCCGGTTACAACCCAAACGATTATTCCGAGAGCGACGTTTCGGCTCGGCGGGCACGTGGTGTCTCGGACACCTTCGAACCGGGCTCCTCGATGAAGATCTTCACGATCGCGACGGGATTGGCCACGTCTGCCGTCGGTCCGGCGCAGCAACTCTTCTGTGAAAAGGGGATCATGAAGGTGGATAACGTCTTCATTCGTGATACCCACCCGGCGGAGTGGCTCAGCTTGCCGAAGATCATGAGCCTGTCGTCGAACATCTGTGCCGCAAAGGTCGGCCTCGCCGTTGGCGGTGAGCGACTCTACGAGTCACTGCGACGCTTCGGGTTTGGTCAACAGACGGGGTTGCCCTTCACCGGGGAGTCCACTGGCACCTTGCGTCCTCGAGGCCGTCCGTGGGTCGACGTGGAAACTGCGGCCGCATCGTTCGGGCAGGGGATCAGTGTGACGGCGATTCAGCTCGCCATGGCGGCCTCGGCGATTGCCAACGGCGGGGAGCTCATGGAGCCCATCCTCATCAAAAAGGTCAACACGGCGACCGGTCAGCTCATTCGATCCTCTGCGCCTCGTGTGCGTCGGCGAGTCGTGCCGCGACACGTGGCTGCGCAGGTCGCGGAAATGATGATCGGTGTCACCGAAGGTGAAGGCACCGGTGTCGAGGCCGCGATCGAGGGATTCGAGGTCGCGGGAAAAACCGCCACGGCCCAAAAGACCGATCCATCTACCGGACGCTATTCCGAAGACAAGTTCATCGCGTCCTTCGTCGGGTTCGTTCCTGCGCGTCGTCCGGCGGTTGCGATCGCCGTCGTTGTCGATGAGCCTATGGTCGATCATGCCGGCGGAAACGTCGCGGCACCCATTTTCCGTCGCGTCGCGAAGATGGCGCTCGAATACAAGGGACTCGTACCCAAAGGAACACCCAAGGTCAACGTGGCCGATCTGGCCAAAGTGCCCGATCCAGCGGAACGCGCCTACGAGCTATTTCGCTCGGAATCAGATGTAACTGCGCCGATTCAGGAGGTGGCTCCGCTTCCGCCCGTCCCGGCGGGGAGCGTGCGAATTCCCGACATGACCGGTTGGCCCATGCGTGAGGTCTTATCGCACGTGTCTTCGCTTGGGCTCGTTCCTTCGATTCACGGCACTGGGTTGCTCGCCAAACAGGCTCCTTCCGTGGGACAAAGCCTGGCCAAAGGCTCAACCTTGGAACTCTACTTCAGGCCTTCGTCATGACTACAATCGCCGCTCCGCTCTCGTCGACCAACTCGGGGATTTCGCTTTCCGAGCTCGCTCTTGCCCTTGGCGGCGAGGCTCACCTGCATTCGGGGAGCGGCGCGATCGTCGTGCACGATGTGTTTCAGGATTCTCGACGAGTCGTCCCCGGCAGTCTCTTCGCCGCGAGACCCGGTGGTAAACTCAGTGGATTGTCATTCGTCGATGCCGCCGTCGAAAATGGAGCCGTGGCGGTGTTGACGGAGCCAGCGGCAGCGACCGAGGCGTTTCTCTCGTCCTGCCCAGTACCCGTGCTGACGGTGCAAGACGTACGCGCCAAGCTATTTGCCGTTGCGGAGCACATCCATGGCTGTCCGTCTCGTCGACTTCCGATCGTGGGAATCACGGGGACCAATGGCAAGACGACGACGGCTTTGCTCGTCGAGCGTGCGCTTCAAGCCGCAGGCAAGAAGCCAGGGCGGCTCGGAACCGTAGGATCGAGCTTCGACGGCGTGGAGAACGAAAGCAGCCTGACCACACCAGAGCCTGACGACGTGGTGCGCTTCTTTGCTCACGTTGCGGCCCATGGTGGCACGCACGTCGTCATGGAGGTGTCGAGTCACGCTCTTTCACAGGGACGCGTCGATGGCTGCCGATTCGACGTCGCAGCGTTCACCAATTTGACGCAAGACCATCTCGATTTTCATGGGTCGATGGAGGAGTACGAAGCTGCCAAGTTGCTCCTCTTTACCAAGTTTGCGCCTCGCGTATCCGTCGTGAACGTGGACAACGAAGCGGGCCAAAGGTTTGCCGCGACGGCACGTTCCTCGCGTGTGCTTCGGGTGGGTTCGAGTGACGGCTGCGACGTGCGGCCTGTCGACGTCACTCTCGATTCACTCGGGTTGCGCGGGGACGTGCTCGTCGCGGGTCGTTATCACGGTCTCAAGACCAGATTGGTCGGCAACCACAATCTCGAGAACGTACTTCTCGCCATCGGAATTCTCGAGGCCCTCGGAATCGACTTGAACTCGGCGTTTTCGGGGTGGCTCGATGTCGCTGTCCCTGGGCGTCTCGAGCGTTGTGACGGAACGGATGACGATGTTCTTGGTGCTCGTCGATTACGCTCACACGCCCGATGCTTTGGAACGAGCCTTGGTCGCGACTCGCCCACTCACCCAGGGCAAGCTTCACTGTCTGTTCGGGTGCGGAGGCGATCGAGATCCAGGTAAACGCCCTGAAATGGGGGCGGCCGTTGGTCGCGGTGCCGATCTCATCGTCGTGACCAATGACAATCCGAGAACCGAGGACCCAGCGCGTATCGCAGAAGCCATCGAAGTCGGGTTGCGGTCAACCGGAGCCAAGTACGTCGTCGAGCTCGATCGCGCCAAGGCGATTCGTGAGGCCATTCTTTCGGCAGAGCCCGGTGACGTCGTGCTGATTGCAGGAAAGGGGCACGAACCGTATCAAATCATGGGCACCGTGAAGTACCCCTTCGACGATCGGGTCGAAGCGAAACGTGCGCTCCGCGAGCGACGTGAACGGACGGCGCGATAATGTCGGCTCCTATCCCAACCAATCGAGCTACCTTTACCGTCGATGCCATCGAGCGCGCGACGGGAGTGCAGGCCGAAGGTCGCGTCCGAAAGGCTCAATGCGTCGGCGTCACCACCGATTCACGAGGGGACGTCGAGGGCAAACTCTTCGTTGCTCTCTCTGGAGAACGGTTCGACGGTCACGAATACGTGAATGACGTCCTTGCCCGTGGGGCATTCGGCGCAATCGTTCAGCGAAGGGTGGAATCGGCGAGAGATGGTCTAGTTTTCGTCGTTCCATCGCCGCTTCGTGCGCTTGCGGCACTCGCGCGAGCTCACCGCGAGAGCTGGGGTGGGCGCGTCGTCACGATCGGGGGATCAGCCGGGAAGACCACGACGCGTTCGGCGGTGCAGGGGCTCCTTTCGGTGCTGCGCCCTGGGCGTGTCCACGGAACCTCCGGTAACCTGAACAATCTGATCGGTGTGCCGCTGACCTTGCTTGCCGTGGAACCTCATCACGAGATTGCGGTCGTGGAGGTCGGCACCAATCAGCGGGGGGAGGTCGAGCAGCTGAGTGCGACGGCACGCGCCGACGTTGCCGTGCTTACGTGTATTGGAATGGAGCACAGTGAAGGACTCGGAGATCTCGATGGAATCGAGGCCGAGGAGCGAGCTCTCTTTCAACATATGCAGCCGACGAGCACGGTCGTGGGGCTCGCGGAGGATCCGCGCGTGCGTCGGTCCCTCGCAGCCGCCGGTGCGAGCCGCCGGCTTACTTACGGCACCGGCACGGAGGCCGCATATCGAATCACGGGTCGACGCGTCTTGGATCACGAGCGGACCCTGGTCACGATTTCCACGCCGAACGGGATCGGTTCTGTCGACGTCGTGACCCGACTGTGCGGCCTGCCCGGCGCACTGGCTACGGCCGCTGCGGTCTGCGTTGCGGATGCACTGGATGTTTCTCTCGACGAGGATCACCTTCGAACCGCGCTCGACCGTCCGATCGGCGAAGCTGGGCGACTGCGCGTGATCGAGCGATCGGATCGGGCGCTCATCATCGATGATTGCTACAACGCGAACCCGATTAGCATGAGAAGCTCCTTTCAGGTCGCCCAGGAACTCGCACGCGCCAATGGTCGGCGTCTTCGATTCGTTCTCGGGGAAATGAGGGAGCTCGGTGCCCACAGCTCGAAGGAACATGCGGCATTGGCCGAGGACTTGCCCTCGACGGTCGAAGTGTTTGCCGTGGGGGCCGAGATGGTGCCCTTCGTCGAGCGCGCGCGCGCGCTGGGACACGCGGTGAGCCATTTTGCGGACGCAAACGCTGCTGCGGCGGCTGTCGTTCCAAAAGTGGGTCCAACGGATGCCGTGCTGATCAAAGGTTCGCGCGGCGTGCGACTGGAGCGCCTGGTTTCGGCGCTCACGGATGCGGCGCCCATGGAGGGGGAAGGACATGCCCCGTGATCTATGAATGGCTATACCCGCTAAGTACGAAGTTCGGTTGGGCCGGTGTCCTCAACGTTCTTCGTTACCAACCCTTCCGCGCGATTATGGCAACGCTCACCGCGATGCTGTTGTCCTTCCTCGTCGCGCCGTGGTTCATCCGTACCCTTCGCGGAAAGCAGATAAGCCAGATCATTCGTGAGGAGAATCCCGAGGGGCACAAGAAGAAGGCGGGTACACCGACGATGGGCGGAGCGCTCATCCTGCTCAGCGTACTCGTGCCGACTCTGCTTTGGGCCGACGTGAAAAACGTCTTCGTCATTGCAACGGCCGCGGTGACGGCGGGCTATGGCGCCATTGGTTATCTCGACGATCGGCTGAAGATCGAGGGAAAGAACACGCGTGGTCTGCCCGGTCGTTTGAAGCTCCTTGGCCAATTCGTCATCGGCGGCATCGCGATGGGGACTTTCTTCTTCGGTCGACAGGGGCTTCCTGCAGGTTGGCTCGAGATTCCGGACCCGACTGAGCGTCCCATTCTTGGCGTTCCAGAAACACCCCGTCGAGCTTCCCGTTTGGCTCTATTTCGCGTTCGCAGTGATCGTCATCGTTGCCATGAGCAACGCCGTCAACCTCACCGATGGTCTCGACGGGCTCGCCATCGGTCCGGTCATGATCAACGCGGGCACATACATGGTTTGGGCCTACGTTGCTGGTGGCATCCTCTTCGGTCGCCACCTCGCGGCATATCTCGACATCGCGGGAATTCCCGAGATGGGCGAGCTCAGTGTGTATGCCGCCTCCATCGTGGGCGCAGGGATCGGGTTTCTTTGGTACAACACCTATCCTGCGCAGGTCTTCATGGGAGACGTCGGATCGCTTTCGTTGGGAGGCGGTCTCGGAATGCTTGCAGTGCTGACCAAGAACGAGCTTCTGAGCCTCATCCTCGGCGGCGTGTTCGTGGTCGAGATGCTCAGTGTCGTGACGCAGGTGATCAGCTTCAGGCTGTTCGGCAAGCGCATCTTCTTGATGGCGCCGATTCACCACCACTTCGAGAAGAAAGGGTGGCCTGAACCCCGGATCATCGTTCGGTTTTGGATTATCTCCGTACTTTTGGCTTTGGTGAGCCTCGCGTCCCTCAAGGTTCGTTAGCTCATGGCATTTTCGAGGTCGAAGACCACTCTGTCTCGAAATTCGACGGTGATGCGTTTCGTGGTGACCGCGCTGTTCGGGCGCGCTCCCTCGGTGCCCCGAGCGTGGAATGGTTTGCGATGGAAAAGAAACCGAAACCCGTAATCGTCGTTGGTCTGGGCCGAAGTGGAATCGCGGCAATTCGACTCCTTCGTTCCAAGGGGCATTCCGTCGTGGGGACGGATCGCGCGCCACTCGAGAATTTGTCGCCGGAGCTGCGCTCGCTTGCGATCCCAATTCATGCCGGTGGTCACGATGGGGTGCCCTTCGAGGACGCCCAACTCATCGTCGTTTCCCCAGGTGTGCCGACGTTTCCAGCCCTCGAGTACGCGGAGTCCAAAGGCGTAGAAGTCATCGGCGAACTCGAACTCGCTGCTCGGCACCTGACGGCTCCGATCGTTGCCGTTGGTGGCACGAACGGCAAGAGCACGGTTACGACCTTGACGGCGCTCATGCTGAAGGAGGGGGGGCTTCGCACTTTCGCGGGCGGAAATCTCGGCACGCCGTTGTGCGAAGCCGTGGGCGAGTCCTACGACGTGCTCGTCGTAGAGGTCTCGAGCTTTCAGCTCGAACGCGTCCGCACTTTCAAGCCCAAAGTCTCGATCCTCCTGAACGTCAGCGACGACCACCTCGACCGTTATCCCAGCTTTCTTGCGTATGCCGAGGCCAAGGGCAACGCATTCGTGCTCCAAGACGGCGATGATCTCGCGGTCGTCCCGGCTGCGGACGAGATTTGCGCCGAGCAGGCTGCCCGAGGGCATGGCTGGGTTCAAACCTTTGGCGAGCACGGAGATTATCGCGTGGTCGGTCGGACCATCGTCGAGACCGCGACGGGCGTCGAATTCACCCTGGATGGGAGTCGGCTTTTTGGGGCCCACAACGTGACCAACGTCGCGGCCTGCATTGCCGCTGCGCGGAAGCTCGGGGCTTCACCAGAGGCGATTTCGCGCGCGATTCTCGCGTTCGAGCCGCTTCCGCATCGGATGGCATTCGTTCGTGAGCTCGACGGTATTCGGTTTTACGACGACTCGAAGGGCACGAATGTCGGTGCCTCGGTCACGGCTCTTCTCGGTCTCGAGGAGGCGAGGGGGGTTCTGATCGCTGGGGGCCGAGACAAACTCGGTTCCTACGAACCATTGGTGGAAGCGCTCCGGAAGAAGGGGCGCGCGCTCGTGGTTTTGGGCGAAGCCGCCGACGCGATTGCACGGGCATCGGCAGGTGTCCTTCCGATCGAGCGCGCTGGGACATTGGAGGAAGCCGTCGAGATTTCTTTCCGTTTGGCGCGGCCCGGGGATGCCGTGCTCCTCAGTCCTGCATGCGCGAGCTTCGACATGTTCAAGAGTTACTCCGAGCGAGGAGACCGCTTCGTCGGAGCCGTCCGAGCTTTGTGTGAGGCATCGAAGAGCGAGGGCACGTCGAGGGCGCCCGCGTGATCGCCCGAATCCGCAGCTGGTTGGCTCGTCCAAGTGGACTTGCGAAGGCAGGCCCCGTCGATCCGATCATGGCGGCAGTGTCGATCGCGCTGCTGGGTTTCGGAATCGTCATGGTCTATAGCGCGAGCACCGTCGAGGCCGCGGTTGGGTTCGGCGATCCGCAGTATTACCTCAAGCGCCAAGCGGCATTTGGCGTCGGTGCACTGGTCGTCATGGTTCTCGTTTCTCGATTCGACTACCACCGACTCCGGCCGCTCACGTATCCGATCCTCGGAGCGGTGACGCTGATGCTCATGTTGAGCGTCATGGGTTTCGGGCACAGCGGAGGTGGTGCGACGCGCTGGCTTCGCCTAGGGCCGATCCACATTCAGCCATCCGAGGCTGCAAAGCTGGGCTTGGTGCTGTGGCTCGCATACTCCCTCGCGAAGAAGAAGGAGCGAGTGAAGAGCTTCTCGGTGGGCATGTTGCCCCATCTCATCATGGCGGGCGGTCTCATCCTGCTTTGCTTGAAGCAACCGGACTTTGGCGGTTCGGTCGTGCTCTTGTTCTTGACGTTCACGCTCTTGTTCGTTGCCGGTGCGAGATTGGGCTATCTCCTCGGTGTTGGCATTCTCGGTGCGATCGCAGCTGGGTGGCTGGTCCAGTCGCAGCTCTATCGTATGCATCGAATCATGGCCTTCATGGATATGACGCGATATCGCCATGACTTGGCGTATCAGCCGTTTCAATCCGTGATGAGCTTCGGCTCCGGCGGATGGTTCGGACTTGGGCTCGGTAATGGTCTGCAGGTTCTTTACCTGCCGGAAGCACATACGGACTTCGTGTCCGCCATCATCGGAGAGGAGCTCGGGTTCTTCGGGATCCTCATGCTCATTTCCGCGTACCTCGTCATCGTCGTCCAAGGGGTGCGTGCCGCTCTCCGTTCTGCGGACGATTACGGCGCTTACATTGCGTTCGGGATCTCTGTCCTATTCGGTATCCAGGCCCTCGTGAACCTGGCCGTTGCCATGTCCATGTTGCCGACGAAAGGCCTGACGCTGCCCTTCATCAGCTATGGCGGATCGAGTCTGTTGGTGAATGCTGCGGCGATGGGTGTGCTGCTCAATACCTCACGCGAGCGGCGCCGGGCGTTGGCTTTTGGCGTTGACGACCCGAAAGGCAAATCCCCCGAGGCGAGCGCTCTCGTGCTCGGTCGCTCGGGTTTCGGTGGCGGTCACCCTGGTGCGGTAGGAGAAGACGAATGACGATTTCCATACTTCTCGCGGGAGGCGGCACCGGCGGCCACGTCTATCCGCTGGTTGCCGTTGCGGAGGCGCTCACGGAACTCGCCCCGGAAATCCGCGTCGTATTCGTAGGGACCGAGCGCGGGATCGAGACTCGTGTCGTGCCATCGCGCGGATTCGAGCTGGAACTCGTCAACGTGTTGCCCATTCGTGGTTTCGGCGTAAAGGGAGCGCTGCGCGGAGTCGTCCGTGCGGCGTTCTCGTTGAAAGAGAGCCGGGAATTGCTCCGTCGTCACTCACCTGCGGCGGTGTTGACCGTCGGGGGATATGCGGCTGGGCCCGTTTCGCTCATGGCTCGGTTATCTGGGATCCCTGTGGGGCTCCTGGAACCGAATGCGGTCATGGGGCTCGCCAATCGCTTGATGGCCCCCGTGGTTCACCGGGGCTACACCGCTTTCGAACCTGCGGAACGTCACTTTGCTCGTGGCCGCGTGTTGCGCAGTGGTGTCCCGATCCGCAAGGGGTTTTCTGCCGCGCCATATGTCTTGACGTCGCGGCCACGACGCGTGCTCGTTCTCGGGGGGAGTCAGGGCGCGCGGACATTGAACGAAGAGGTTCCTCTCGCGTTGGTGCAAAGCTCGATCCCCATCGAGGTACGCCATCAATGTGGGCAAAAGGACCTCGAACTGGTTCGCGAGCGATATGCAAAAGCTGCAAATGATGGTTCGGGTCTCGTCGAGGTAGAAGTCATTCCCTTCATCGACGAAATGCCCTCGGCACTTGCGTGGGCAGATCTCGTCATCAGTCGTTCCGGTGCGAGCGCCGTGAGCGAAATTTGCGCCGTCGGGAGACCAAGCTTACTGGTTCCCTATCCCTATGCCGCAGGCAATCACCAGCAGGTCAATGCGGAAACGCTCGCTTCCGTCGGCGCGGCCCGTTGGATCAGAAATGATCTTGCCCGAAGCGAGCGTATTGCCTTCGAGGTTTCGAAGCTTCTTTCGGAAGAGGGGTTGCTGCATCGAATGGCCAATGCGGCGGTCGACTATGGCCGTCCGAATGCGGCACTGCACGTTGCCGCGGATTTACTGACCGTTGTTGGGCGCGACGTTCCCGAGAGCATCTCGGCTCGCGTAGCGACCCGCATGAAGGAGATAGTCTGATGTTTCGAGGTCGCGTTCGTCGGGTGCATTTCGTAGGAGTTGGCGGGATTGGTATGAGCGGTCTCGCCGAGATTCTGCGAACGTTGCGGTTCGACGTGTCCGGCTCGGACATGAAGGAAGCCGACACGACTCGGCGACTCGCAAGGCTCGGCGTGAGGATCGATCTCGGGCATCGTGCCGAGAACGTAGTCGGCGCCGACGTTGTGGTGTACTCCAGCGCGATTCGCCCAGACAATCCTGAGCTGGTTCAGTCGAGAGTGCTCGGGATCCCAGTGATTACCCGCGCGGAGATGCTCGCAGAGCTCATGCGCGTCAAGTACGGGGTCGCGATCGCTGGATCTCACGGCAAGACGACAACCACGTCACTCGTCGCGACCATCCTGAGCGCAGCCGGGTTCGACCCGACGGTCGTCGTCGGTGGGCGCATGGCGGCACTCGGGACCAACGCTCGCCTCGGCGAGGGGACTTGCTGGTTGCCGAGGCTGACGAGAGCGACGGCTCCTTCCTTCGCCTCACTCCGACGATTGCAGTGGTCACGAACATCGATCCGGAACACCTCGACTTCTACAAGACTCACGAGCGGCTCAAGGAGGCATTCGTCGAGTTCATCGAGAAGGTGCCGTTCTACGGTTTGGCCGTGCTCTGTTTGGACCATCCACACGTCCAGGACCTCTTGCCACGGGTTCAGCGCCGTCACGTGACCTACGGGATATCTCCGCAGGCGGAATACTCCGCTCGCAACATCGAATACGAGGGCACCAGTGTGCGATTTTTGGCCGTACGTCGAGGGGAGTCCCTCGGCGAGGTCACGGTGCGGATGCCGGGACAACACAACGTGCTCAATACTTTGGCGGCCATGGCCGTTGCCGACGAACTCGAGGTCCCTCTCGACATCGTAAAGGAGTCCCTCGCGACCTTCCACGGGGTGGCTCGTCGCTTTACCGTGACGGCCGTCGTGGATCAAATCACGTTGGTGGACGATTACGGCCATCACCCTGCAGAGGTTCGCGCCACAATCACTGCAGCACGTCGGGCCTACCATGGTCGGGTACTCGTCGCGTTTCAGCCCCATCGCTATACGCGCACGCAGTTACTCTTCGACGAGTTCACTCGGACCTTCAACGAAGCCGATCGCGTCTGGGTGGCTGACGTCTACGCTGCAGGGGAGCGCCCGATCGAGGGGGCGACGAGTGACCGATTGGCCAAAGCGATTGCGGATCATGGTCACCACGCCGTTCGACATTGTGGAGATCGAGCCGAGATGATTGAAGAACTCGCGGCAGTTGCTCGTCCGGGCAACGTGGTCATTGCCCTCGGCGCAGGCGATATCAACCGAATTTTGCCGGAACTCAAAGACAAGATTGCTCTTCGTTCTCGAGGGGCAGACGCGGGGGCGACAACCGGATCATGAACGTCCGCCGCTCACCTCGGGAGGGAGACCGACGCTCGTCGAAAGCGCCTGCGCAGCCGCGGGCGAACCGACGCAAAGCGAAGGTCGTCGAACCCGAAGCCGTGGCGAGCGATGCTCAAACGTCGCCAGCTTTCGAGGAGTCGGACGAAGGTGAGTTCGAGTGCGAACCAAAATCAGTCGCCGGACGAAGCGCCGTCCCTGGGTGGCACGAATACTCGAAGTGCGTCGGGGAGGTCGACCTCGGCAAATGTTCGGATCCGTTCTGCGGGGGATGCGCTCTCGAGGAAGGCGCCAACCCGGACCGTTGCGGGACTGCTGCGCTTGCTCCTCGCCGGCCTCATGCTGGGCGGAATAACCATCGCTTCCGTGTTCGGCGCCTATCGATACGCCACCACGTCTCCGAGGTTCTCGGTGCGAAACATCGAGATCGACGGCTTGCGACGTTTGACGAAGGATGCAGTGCTGGAACGCACCGGGATCCGGATGGGGCAGAACGTCTTCTCCGTCGATACGGAGGTCGTTTCGCAACGGCTTTTCTCTGAACGGTGGGTCCAGGGAGCCAAGGTGGAACGTCGGCTTCCTGCGACGGTGCGGATCACCCTCGTCGAACGAGAGGCGTTCGCGCTGGCGCTCGTTGGCGAGACTCTGCTCGTCGTGACCAAGACGGGGGAACCTTTCAAGCGTCATGAACCCGCAGATCCCGCCGATCTGCCCGTGATTTCTGGCGTCTCGCTCGAAGAGCCAGGGCGAGAGCCCGCCGTCGAAAAGCGTCGGATCGCGACGGGACTCGAGGTGCTACGTCACTTCGAGCGCACAACGTTGTCGCGGACCTATCCCGCGCAAGAGGTGCACTTGACGCCAGGCGGAGAGGTCGTTCTCACCGTTGGCAAGCAAGCAATTGCGCTGCACTTGGGCACGGGGCCGTGGGCCAAGAAGCTTGCAATGGCGGAACGTGTGCTTGGGAAACTCCATGGGCGCAAGGGTGCGCCTGCGATGGTGTTTCTGGACAATCGGGCCCACCCCGAGCGGGTCGTCGTCCGAATGCGATAACTCTCTGTCTGAAAGTTGGCCCTGGACGAACCGGCATGGCAGCGTCGCCCCACGCTGCGCACCTGCCTTGGGCGAGCGGAAGACTCGTTGCGGATTGATCATGACGAAAGCCACCTCTACGACCCCAGAGATCGTTGTCGGGCTAGACCTCGGTAGCACCAAGGTGACCGCCGTCGTTGCCGAGGTCGATATGGATGGCATCGAAATCCTCGGTGTTGGCAGCGTCGCTTGTCGCGGCTTGCGCAAGGGCGTGGTCAGCAACATCGAATGGACGGTTCGATCGATTCGCGAGGCGATCGACGCCGCTCAGACGATGGCAGGCGTCGAGATATCGACGGTTTATGCCGGGGTTGCTGGAAGTCACGTTCGGAGCATTTCATCGGACGGAATTTGCGCGATCTCGGGTCGCGAAGTGCGGCCGTCCGATCTCGATCGTGTGATCGAGGGCGCTCGTGCCATTCCCGTCGATGCCGATCGAATGATTTTGCATGCGCTTCCACGGGAGTACGTCGTCGACAATCAAGACGGCATTCGCGATCCGATCGGAATGAGCGGTGTACGTCTTCAGGCTAAAGTCAATCTCGTGACCGCCGCTACGTCTTGTGTGCAGAATGTCACTCGTTGCGTGGAGCGTTGCGGCCTCACTGTCGCGGACGTGGTTCTCGAGCCACTGGCGAGTGCCGATGCCGTCGTCAGCGACGACGAAAAAGAGATCGGTGTTGCCGTCATCGACATCGGCGGCGGGACGACGGACGTCGTTCTCTACACCGACGGCGGTGTTTCGTACGTGACGGTGATCCCCGCAGGTGGAAATAACGTCACGAGCGACGTTGCTGCTGGACTTCGGACGCCGGTGGCCGAGGCTGAGCGACTCAAGCGCAATTTCGGTTGTGCGTTGGGACGCATGATTTCCGATGACGAAGAGATCGAGGTTCCTGGAGTGGGTGGGCACGCACCGCGCCGAGTCGCGCGCAGACTGCTCAGCGACATCATCGAGCCAAGGGTCGAGGAGATCTTTTCGGCGGCGCGTCTGCGCATGGAAGAAACCGGGCTCATCGAGCAGATCAACTCCGGTTGCGTCCTCACTGGTGGCGGCGCATTGATGGAGGGCATGGTCGAGTGTGCGGAGGAAATCCTCGGCATGCCCGTTCGATTGGGCTTTCCGATTGGTCTCGAGGGTATGCATCAGTTGGTGCAGGGACCACAATACTCGACGGGCGTGGGTCTCGTGCGCTACGGCAAGAAGCAACTCGTGGAAGCGCGCGGACGAGATTTTCACGCAGTGGACACGCGTGCGGAAGAGCGAATCGAAGTCACGCCGCGCAAGACCCAAGGATTCTGGAACTGGTTTAGAGCAGCATTTTGATGAGTGCAGCCCATGGCGGGCGACACCATTACGCATTGATTCTTGGGCTCGAGTGATTGTCGTCATTCAAGGGGAAGAGGCAGCCCCGACGGCGATCTCGAGATCCAAAAACGCCCCGGAAACGTGGGCGGACCCGGGAGGACACACCTATGAGTTTCTCGATCGAATTCGCGGACGACACGCCCCAATATCAGGCCCGTATCAAGGTCATCGGTGTCGGTGGCGCTGGCGGAAACGCCATCAACACGATGATTCACTTTGGCCTCGAAGGGGTCGAGTTCATCACCGTCAATACCGACGTTCAGGCGCTGAACTCGAATGCCGCTGCGGAGAAGGTCGCAATTGGCTCCGGGATCACCCGAGGGCTCGGCGCGGGTGCCGATCCCGAGCGCGGTCGTAAGGCAGCACTCGAGGACGTGACTCGTTTGAAGGAGCTCATCTCCGGCGCCGACATGGTGTTCGTCACTGCCGGTATGGGCGGTGGAACCGGTACCGGTGCTGCTCCCGTCATTGCCCAATTGGCCCGAGAAGAAGGCGCACTCTGCGTCGGCGTCGTGACCAAGCCTTTCCAGTTCGAAGGTCGTCAGCGCAATCGTCGTGCGGACCAGGGGCTTGCCATGCTCTCCGAGCATGTCGACACGCTCATCACCATTCCGAACCAAAAGCTACTCGGGCTATCCGATGACGATCTCACCTTCGTCGAGGCCTTCCGCAAAGCCGATGAGGTTCTTTATCAGGCGGTTCGTGGCATCAGCGATCTCATCACGCTGGATGAAATCGTCAACGTCGACTTCGCTGACGTAAAGACCATCATGAGCAGCATGGGCCGCGCCCTCATGGGTAGCGGTATGGCAAAGGGAGAAGGCCGTGCTCGTCTCGCCGCGGAACAGGCGGTTACCTCTCCGTTGCTCGACGACATCTCCGTCGACGGTGCAACCGGCATCCTCATCAACATCGTTGGTGGGCCCGACATGAAAATGCGAGAATCCAAGAGGCGGCGAGCTTGGTTCAAGAGCAAGCGCACGAAGAAGCCAACATCATTTTCGGTGCAAGCGTCGACGAGAGCATGGGTGATGCGGTCAAGGTTACGGTCATCGCGACTGGTTTCAACGCAGTCGTTTCCGACAGCATGACCGACGCCGTTCAGACTGCTCGTCCGTCCGCGAGCCGTCCGGCGGTGGTGCAGCCCGCGTACGTGCCACCTTTGAGCCACAAGCCCGCACCGGTACGTTCCGAACCCGTTCCGGTTGGTGGTGGTCGTCGACCGTCGTTGTCCGTCGCGGCTGGCTCTCTCCCGCGGGACCTTGGTCCCACGATTCGCAATCGGATCCCGTTCCCGGGCTCTGACCATGATTCTGACTGGGACGTCCCTGCCTTCCAGCGTCGACAGGGGAGCTAACCGAGTCGCGCTTTCGTCGTAGTCACCTTCCGGACCCGAGGCGGCAATTGGGAGCATCCTCCCGTTGCCGCCTTTCTGCCTTCCAACGGGTCGTATCGACGTGAATTCATCGGGTTGACGCCAAAAAACGCCCATGAATCCTGCCGATGGTCACGGGTCGAGACGCGACGTGCCGAGGTCCGTTCCGCGGCTTCGTCGATCAGTCTGGCTGAAAAACTCGCGGTCTTGCCGTCATGAGTGGCCGATTGGTGGGGCAGGGGCGTCCATTTCAACGAAATTCTTCGTTGTTTCCAATCGAATCCACGTCTACTCTGTGCTAGCTGAGGCGACGACCTCGCGCCGTCGCGCCAGGCCTCGCATGAAACCCGAGCCGAGTCCGCACCGAGCAGCGATGAAGGACGCCGCGAATGCACTCGCGAGCGCGGCTCCGCCATTTGGGGCGCCGACGGGCAACCGATGGGCGCAGGTTTGGATGATTCAGGCGTTTCGCCGAGCATGGACTTCGCTGCGGTCACCAGAAGGTGCCGCACGGGAACGAGCGGAACCGTGGTCGGATCAACGAGGGCGTTGGGCTGCCGCATCCGTGATCGCACTCGGCTGCTTTCTCTTGTGGCACGCCCACGGGATCCAGTCTGGGTACTTCCAGAATCTCGACGTAGCCGGCATCGTTTACAACGCGAGAATCTTGCTGTCTGGCAGGGTGCCATACGTCGATTCCGTGGAGATCAAACCGCCCGGCGCATTCCTACTATTTGCGCCGTGGATTGCGTTGGGTGGGCTCAAGGCGGTTTGGTGGTTCTCGGCGTTTTGGGGCGCGCTCACTTCCTTGGCAACGGGCTTGCTCGGTGGATTGTGTTGGGGGCGAAAGCACGGGCCAACGATCGCGGTGTTGCACGCCGCCGGTGCGGCCGTCGCAGCGGATGGTGACATCAACTATTCCTTTTGGATGACCTTGCCCTTCGTGCTCGCGGCAGCGTTCTCGTTGCGCGGAGCCGAGTCGCGACGCGTGCTTCCGCTGCTCGTTAATTGGTCGATGGCAGGCGTCATGGGCTGTTTTGCCGTGCTCATCCGACCATCGGCTGCAACGATCGTTCTGGTTTATACCGCCGTGTTGCTTCCGGCATTGATCCGCGGCGAGTGGCGGCGCGTGTTGCTCTCCGGCTTCGGTGGTGCCCTCGGGGCCGCCATCATTACCGGCCTCATTTTGCTCCCCTTCGTGCGTAACGGCAGCTTGACGGCGATGCTCGATGGGTACGCGACGGTGAAGCGGTACGCTGACGAGTCGGTGACATCCATCATCGTCGGAGCGGGTGGCCGCGTACCTGCGACGTTGAATGGTCTGCAGTGCCTGCCGAATCAATTACCCGTCTATCATTTACTCCTGGCGCTTGCCTTGATCCCCGTACCGCAGGCGACGCGTGGGGAGCCACGGCGACCGTGGGGCTACGTGGGCTGGATCTTCGTCCTCGCTTCTTTCGCTGGGATCAGCCTCACTCTCCGGTTCTTCACGCACGACAACGCGCCGATTTGGCCAGCGCTCGCGATTGTCGTGATGCGACCAGGCAGTCTGCTCGGCGTGGCACTCGCTCGGCTTACCAGGCACGCTTATCAGGAGCTGTCGTTGTCGTTCGGTTTGGGGCTCTTGGCGACCTTGAGCGGATGGCAAACGCTCAATTGGCTGCAGAACTACATGCACGACAGTGATGCCAAGGTCGCCAAATTGTGCGAACGCCTCGGTCCACACATGGGCGAAACCGACACGGTGCTGGCTTGGGGGTGGTCGGCGTGGGGAGTGTACGAGCACTGCGGTCGTTGGGCACCGGGTCCGGTCTACAAGGATCTGACCAACGTGACGACACCGAACACGAACACTTGTAACCGCGGATACGAGCCGCCGCGATTGAAGCGCGGTCCTCTCGCAGAGCGTTACTTGGCCAATCTCATGGCGCGGCGGCCCGCGTTGATCGTCGTCTCCGATTACTACAAGGGCCTCGGAGGGGAGCCTTTGGACGAGTGGCACGAGGCCCGCATGTTCATCCGTGAGCACTATGTCGACTACGACACGACGGAAGGGTTTCGCGCGCTCCTTCGCCGCGATCTCGCCCCCGAGGTGGGCGTTCTTCCCGACGAGAGTCCGGCGTTCCACGTGCCTTCGGATTCGACGGTAATGAACGCATGCGGCGCCGAGGACGGCTCGTGGCAGAGCTTGACGCGCAGCGCGGATCGCGAACTCTGACGTCCGGTGTGTCCTCGACGGATCTCCGAGTGTCCGCCGAGGTTCGTGGCTACGCAGCACCAGACCAAAATCGAATCCTTGGACATGCTCCGCTCCGAATTCGGTGGTCGCCCTCCACGGCGAATCACTTGCCGAAGCGTCAGGGCAGGTAGATGCGCTCGAGTGCCCCCCGCGTTCGGTTGCCGCGCCGATCTGCAGCCTCGATGAAGTACCGAGTGTCACCGAGCCCCGTGGGCAACGTCGCCACGAAGTGATGGGCCGTGGATCGAGCGCCGGTTCTCGTCGGATAGGGACCCAGATCGGTCAATGGCACGCGGCGCTCACCGCGTTCCGAGCGGAGCACGATTTCGGCGCTTTGAATGCCACAGATATCCGAAATCAGCGTGTGTAAATTGGCTTCGCGCGGTGCGTCGATGAGACAACCTTGGCCCCAAGCCTTGCCACCAGGGTTCGTCGGCGTGGTCCAGGGTGGAAAGATGGTGGGCCCAGTCCCATCCCGACGCTCGGCAGTGTCGAGCGTCGCGCCGAGCGTCGAAAGAGCGAGATTTGCAGCTTCCGTGACTTGAGCATCCCAGACTTGCTGTCCCGTCCAGTACCAGTAGCAGCTCGTCTCGGCCATCAGCAGGAGACGTTGGGCTCGGGCGAGTTCAGGCGAATCGCCGAGGACATCCTCGACCGTGTGCACGCAGTTTTGAAGCGCCGTGAGGACGGACCACGAGTTCAAGTCCGGAGAGTAGTCATGGTCCCAGTTACCGAACCACTTCATGAACTGTGGATCGCCGTTGTCGGCGCCGCTCCAAGCGCCCGGCTCGACATGCTCCACGTTGTTCGGATCCACCGGGAAACGGTCGAGATAGTCGAATACCGTCGTGAGCTCGAACCGGCCGTCTTGCTTCAGCCAATCGACGAGGCCGTCGGTGTTGTGTCGATAGTAGCTGTCCGTTCCTCCGCCGAAGTTGTCCCCATCCGAGTGGAGGAGAAAGAAGGGCGGATGCTTCGGATCGAAGCTTCCAGTCTCGACGATCCGATCGTAGAGCTGGCCGAGTACGCTCGGATATTGCAGCGCACCGAAGCCACCACGGGCGTCTTCGTTGCCGATGTATCTCTCCGCGGGAATGCCAATGATCTTGTGTTCGGCGCCGTCGGGATCGACGTAGCGGAGATAGCTCGGTCGGAGCAAGGATGGGCTGATGAGGCTGCCCGCCCAAATGTTGTGAAGTTGCAGCCAATCGCCTACGGAGGGGTTCTCCTGCTCGGCGCGATTCGGGGGCAACATGCCCTCTGGCGGTCCAGCATAGGGATAGTCTTTGCAGGCACGGAATCGGTGGATCGAATCGTAGATGACGCAGGAGACGGAAGCCTTGACGAGTGCTGGAATCATTCGAACGTGAAACGCAGTCTCGGGCGGGAACATCAGCCTCGATGCTTCGACACCGAAGGCATTTCGAACCATTTCGCGATGCCACTCGATTTGGCGAACCATGTCGCGTTCGGGAATGAGCGGCATCAGCGGGTGGAAGTGACCGAAGGCGACCAGGTCGAGTCGCTGGTGGCCCAAGACGGTTTTTTTGCCGAGTCCGTCGCGCAAACGAGCCTTCCAGTTGGCGAAAGAGCCGTGTGCGAGACCGTCACGTTCGCATCGATCGAGTTGTTCGATCAGGCTGCCACTAAAGCTCGCGGACAAGCCAGCATGCCCGAGGCCACCGTTTACGTACCGCTCCACGGCGTCGACGAGGAATTCCGTATATGCCCCGCGTCGCGACGCGAAGATGTCATTCGTCGACCCATCCCAGAAACCACAGTCCGCGGTCCGGTAATAGGGTTGATGCATGTGCTTGTGGATCCCGAAGTAAATGCGCACATTTCCGTTCGGCTTCACTTCGCTCACCGCCGGGAAGTTCGCACGAAGTCTCGCACCTCGTTCACCCGATCCGTCGGTGAGCCTCTCGGGCATCGTTTCGGAGTGCGATGGCTCACCTCGATAGTGCAGCGTTGCAAAATGCTTGATCCAGTCTTCCCCCGCTGCAGTCGAGATGTCGAGGACCCGACATCCTTCTGCTTGGATCGTCAGTTGCCCATCCCGTAGCGCACCCGCGGGCACGACGGCACGGTAGCGAAGGGGACTATCCGTCAACGCGGTCGCGCGACAAAGCGCAAGCCGTTCGCCGCCTCGCCAAACGAGCACTTGAGCAAAGGGCACAACGCCGTCGACGTGCATCGTGACCTCGAATGCAGGGCTTTCGTGCGTCTCTGTCGATGCAGTCAGGGCTTGCGGAGCTTCGACGCCGGTGATGCGGCTGAACGTGGACGACATGGCTCTCCTCCAATGGGTGCCGAATGAACGGCTTCGGTCGGTGCCGGATGAACGGCTTCGGTCGGTGCCGGATGAACGGCTTCGGTCGGTGCCGGATGAACGGCTTCGTCGTGACGCGCGTTTAGGTCTTCGCCGTGGATCGTTTTCGACCGACCAAGAAGAACGACCCGATCCCGGCGAGCAGCGAGGCAACGATTGCTGGTGCGCTCGTGAGGGTCTGGAGTTGACCTGCTGATTGTCGAAGTACGAGCACTTCAACCAGATTGGCCGATAGTGCGAGAACCCCTTGTGTCGATAGCCCGATTGCAAGTGCTGTTCGAGCTCGTTTGGAAAAGGCAACGGCGAGGACACTGTTGCGCCAGACCTGCTTTTCCAAATGCCGCACCCAAATCCCCATCGGGGTGATGGTTGCGACGAACGCGACCAACGAGAGCAGGATTGCTTCGGAATTCGTCAACTGTCCGGATGCGCCTCGGGTAAAACGCATCAGGTTGGCAGCCGCTGTCGATATTGCTGCCACGATCCAAAGGTATCCCACGAGGGTGACGAGCACGAGGAGCGGACGCGCGCTGCGGATTTCGCGTTGTGCGCGGAGGGCCTGTTGCGTTTGCGCCGGCTTGGCTCTTGGAACGAGGAGCTGTTCCGCCGATTTCACCGTGGCGAAGGCAGGGGGAGCAAGGGAAGGCAGCGTTCCGTCCACGGAGCCGACGCAGGGATCGAGTTCGGCGAGTTCGGCTTCGAGCTCGGACATCGACGCATGCCGGTCCAATGAATCGCGGGACATGGCTCGCTGGATGACGAGCTCCAATGCTTCGGGAATCGTCGACTCGATGGCGCGCGGTCGCTTCGGCTCTTCAGTGAGAACCTGGGTGAGGACCATCGCGCCATCCTCGCCGTCATAGGGCTTCTGTCCCGTCAGGGCGCGATAGAGGATGCCGCCAACGGCGTAAATGTCCGCGCGATGGTCGACGTGCTCACCCCGTGCTTGCTCGGGCGCCATGTACGCGGGCGTGCCCATGACCATGCCGGTGCGAGTGAGCTTGGCAGACCCCTCACTCTGTTTCGAAATGCCGAAGTCGATCACTTTCACCCGCGGAGCCTTCGGATCCCCCACGAGGAAGACATTCTCCGGCTTCATGTCGCGATGAACGATTCCGCGTTCGTGTGCTGCCACGAGTGCCCGGCAAATCTGGCGCGTGATTCGAATCGCAGTTTCCGCTGGCAAACGTCCAACCCGGTCGAGAAGGGCTCCGAATTCCTCGCCCTCGAGGTATTCGCAGATGATGTACGGGCGCCCGTCCTCGAGTCGATTTACGTCGAGAACCTCGACGACGTTGGGATGAGCAATCGTACTTGCCGCTTCTGCTTCGCGCTCGAATCGCGTCAAGATCTCCGGTTGCCGCGCCATGTCGTCGTGGAGCAGCTTCACGGCGAGTCGACGATTTGCGAGCCGAGTGTGTCGCGCTTCGTAGACCCGACCCATCCCGCCTTCGCCGATCAACCGAACGATGTGGTAGCTATCCGCGAGGATCGCGCCGATCAACGGATCTTGCTCGGTGGCTTCTTCGAGTGGCGTCGCGTCTTGTGGGCAGACCCGAAACTCTTTCGGGTAGCGCGCGTCACACTTCGGGCACCACTTGGGCCGTGTCACCACGGCTGACGGGGGTGGAGTCGGCGAAAGCGCTGACGTGACCGAGCTCGCCACGAAGGTCGGGGCACTCGAGAATGCATCGTTGCGCGGTGCAGGTTCCTTGACCTGCGAGATGAGCGGTTCTCCGGGACGTTGACCCATGCACTGCGTAGACTAACCCTTGTTTGCCCCGGCCGGTCATACGAACGCGGCCTAAGAGATGATTGCTACGACGTATCCGACGATCGGCTTGGTCGAGAGGCGCGAAGCGTGGGTGAATCGCTTCCCTCGTGGGCGCGTCGGTTCGGGGGCCAGTGAAGAGGCGCGTGCAAGCAGGTTTCGCTGTGCGGGACGGAGATGATATAGGAGGGGCCTTACTGCAAGGACGAGCCATGATCGACGATGTTTTGAAGGACCTCCGTGAGGCTTCGACCAAAGCTCACGAAGCACTGAAGCGAGAGCTGAGTCGCCTTCGTACTGGCAGGGCGCATGCGGGAATGCTCGACGGGATTCGGGTCGACTATTACGGACAGAGCACTCCGCTGGCTCAGATGGCGACGATCAGCATTCCCGAGCCCCGAATGCTATCAATCAAGGCTTGGGACAAGTCCCAAACCTCAGCCATCGACCGCGCGATTCGGGAGAGTGATTTGGGCCTGAACCCGCAGGTCGACGGCGACGTGATACGAGTACCTGTGCCCGCACTCAGCGAGCAGCGCCGCAAGGAGCTGGTCAAGGTCGCAAAAAAGCAAGGTGAGGAGTGCAAGGTTGCCATCCGGAAAGCACGTCACGACGCGCTCGACATGCTGAGCGAGTTGAAGGAAGGCGGCGACGTGAGCGAAGACGAAGTGGAACGGGGCAAGAAAAAGGCCGAAGAGTCAGTGTCCGCGGCGACGCAGACTGTCGATCAGATGATTGAGCAGAAGGAAAAGGAAATTCTCAGCGTCTAGCATTGCCCCTGCGCGTGGGTTCCGTCGATGCCCCCATCAAGGTCACGCCAAAGGCACGCGTGGCCTTGACAATCGGGCGAATTCGACTGGATGATGCTGATGGTGGACCCGGTGATTTCGGCAGGCTTTCCAAGATGACGACGAACACCCGATTGCGTGCCGTTGCGGCTGGGCTAAGTGACGTAGGGCTTCAGCGCGATCACAACGAGGACAGCCTCGTCATAGTAGGGGCCGATGGCCCCTTCGTCGTCGCGGATGGTATGGGTGGACATCGTGCCGGCGACGTTGCTAGTCGACTCGCGACTGAAGCGATAGCCGAGCAGTTTCGGAGTAGTAGTCGAGAGAACATCGATCAGGATGGTCGATTCTCCGATGAAGAGAACCTCCTGCTTTCGAGCATACGCCTCGCGAATCGGCGCATTCTCGAGCGGAGCATGCGTTCACGGGATCTGCAGGGAATGGGGACTACGGTCGTGTGCGCGCTGTTTCATGCTGCGCAGAACAGAATGATCGTGGCTCACGTCGGAGACAGTCGCGCTTATCGCCTGCGTGATCGATTCCTGACGCAGTTGACCCGCGACCATTCGCTCTTCAACGATTACCTCACTGCGATGCCGGATCTGTCCGAGGAACAGCGCAGTGAGCTTCCTCGCAACGTCATCACTCGAGCGCTCGGCATGCAGGAAGACATCGCAGTCGATCTGCAATCCGACGAGGCCCAATTGGGAGATGTCTACGTGCTCTGTTCGGACGGCCTCAGTGGCATGCTCGAGGACGAGGACATCATCGACGTGCTCTCGTCCAATGCCGACCTCGAAGAGGCCTGCAGATTGTTGGTGCGTCGTGCAAACGAGAACGGCGGTGAAGACAACGTCACGGCGCTTCTCGTTCGTTTGGAGGCGTGGGACGGCAACTACGACGACGGTGCGACGCTCCCTCGTCGGGGTACGAATACGATCCCGATAGCAGGCGGCGCAGAGAATGCCGCGATCGAGGACACGCCACCTGCTGCGCCCTCCGTGCCAAAAGGCTTGGAGTAGTCTCGCTGGGTCATCCTCGTGCGCGCGGACGTGACTCGTGAGTCGTCCACGAGCATCGTCGGGTGACGCGCACCTCGAAAGGACTCGCGCACCTCGAAAGGTGCGCTTGGCCAAAACGGACCGACGACGCGGCCGTGCACAATTCGCAGCTGGACACGGCTGCACGTCGTTGACGGGGATGGCGCACGCGAGGCGCGCCTCATCTACGGGGGGCGTTGCGCGTCTCGTCTAGGGACGCGTCGTCTTCATTCGTGCGCGGACACGCATCTACGAGGTTGGTGTCCGTCTTCATCCGTGCGCGGACACGCATCTACGAGGTTGGTGTCCGTCTTCATTCGTGCGCGGACACGCATCTACGAGGTTGGTGTCCGTCTTCATCCGTGCGCGGCCCGACGAAACAGGCGACATCGTCCATTGTCGAGTGTCGTCGTGCGGCGGCGGCGGCGGATGACAACGGTCATTCGCTGCAGCTCTTGAACACCACTGTCGCATTGGCTGCACACCAACGGTATCGAAAATCTGAAACCAGATGCGAGCACGTGATTCCGGCCCAGATGGCGCCGGAAGTCACTTCGTAGTTGCCGCTCTCGAGCTGTATCGAGCAAGCCTCGTCAGTTTGGTTGGTGCTGTTGGCCTGATCCCGGAAATCGACGCGTACCGTGCCCGTGCCATTCGAATCGACTTTGCCGCTGAAACTAAAGGTCGCGCCGTTTTGCCGGATGCTGCCCTTGACATCATAGGAGCTGTCGCCACTTACCTTGCACGAGACCGTTGCGCCGTCATGGCCGTTGACGAGCAACTCACCCGTCGAGGCGGAATTGGGGCCAAGTCCGTTGCCCGCCCAAGTAATCGAGTGCGTTTCGCACGTGTAGGTGGTCGGGGCCGTCTTCGACGGAAAGAGCGCGATGGTTGCGGCACCTTCGGCGGGGGGAGGAACGGCGTCTCCGCAAGACAACGCCACGAAAGCAGCAATCGCCGAACACCAGCCGAGATTACGTAATTTCATGACAGCTCCTCCACCACCGACGCGTTTCGATTGGGACCACCTTCGGGCACCACATCAGAAATGGTTGTAACCGATCTGCCGCCAGGTACGCAAAGCCGATGATGCAGAATGCCCCCTCACAGGTCATTCCATGGGCATCCTCGGTCCCATGGAAACGCAAACGCCCGACGCACTAACGAGGCGTCGGGCGAGAGATCTGGGGTGAGTGACGGGGATCGAACCCGCGACAACCGGAGCCACAATCCAGTGCTCTACCACTGAGCTACACCCACCAGAGCGGTGTCGACGAAGACGAGTACCTCGCTTCGACGGGCGGCATTTAGCTCATGTGCCTGGGGTCTCGCAACTCCCGAAATACGAATTTGAAAACTTCACTCGCCAAAACGAACCGAATGTGGGTCGGCTGGACGGAATTTGCCGTCTCTGAAGCTGTCCCTGATGCCGACCATTACGAGACGCTTCCCAATTCCGTTGATTCAGTCAGCCCGAGGCCGTTATTAGATGAAAAGATCGTTCGTCGGGTTGAAGGAAGGGGTCAACAGCATGCGTTGGAAAATCATCGTCGCGAACGCCGGCATCGTTCTCATTCTCGGGTTGGTCACGTACTTTCTCATGGCGACGTCGCTGACCGAGGTAGTGGAGAACGAAGCCCGCGCGCGAACGACGGTTGCCCAGTCCGTTCGCGCGGCAAATGCACGATTGGCGTTGGATGCGCTGCAGCTCGAGCGGTGGCTCGATCAGCGCGTGCGAGTCGACAGCGTGCAGGACGTTTTTGCTGGTGGAACGGAGCAAGCGCGGCAAGAGAGTGCCACGGTTCAGGCCAATAAGATCCGCGACGACGCCGCGCAGAACCCCTTGTTTTCTGGCCAAATCCCTTCGCTGGTCTTGTTCATCGATGCGCACGGTGCGGCCCTCGGTCGAAACGGTTCGGCTCTCATGCGCGGTGATCGGATTTCGGAGATCTATCCGAGCGTCAAGCAGGTTATCGCCGAAGGAAAGACCCTGAGCGATGTTTGGATGAATCCGACCCGACAGGAGCAAATGTTGGTCAGCTTGACCGCAGTTCGGGGCGAAGGTGGCGCTTCTGCTGGCGCGGTTGCGGTGGGTGTACCGCTGAATGACGAGCGCCTCCAGCGAATCAGTGAACTCACCAGTGGCCAAGCGCTCAAGTTCGGTGTGCTCAACGATCAAGGTATCGACCTCGTTGCTCGAGGTGGCAGGGTCCCTGACGTTGTCGACGGCCAATTGGGGTCGGCAGCTGGCGCTCAGCTCGCGCATGGCGCCTTTCGTTCACGAAATGTCTTGGTTGGCGAAGTTCCCGACGGAAGCTGGGTTTACGGAGTCGGGCCTCTCGACGGATACGCCACGGACAAGATGGTTCTCATCGCGGCTACACCCACGTCGTTGGTGCCGAGTGTCGCAAGCTTACTCAATCCGGTGATTGGAGCGACGTTGTTCGGGCTGCTGTTGGTGATCATCGTCGGCTCGCTCATCGGCAACTATCTGTCTCGACCCATTTCCGAGCTCGAAGACGGGTTGCTCGCCATTATCAATGGCAACCAAACGATACGCTTTCAGATCGAGCATCCCGAGCTCGGCGGACTCGTGTTTCGCATCAACTCTTTGCTCAATGCATTGATGGGAGTTCCCGAGGACGACACGGACGATCAAGGAAGGCCGTCCGCAGCACCGAATGCTGGACACTTTCAGGAAGCGCTCAGCGTCGATGAATCGACGATTGCGTCACAGCAGGCCAAGCCCGAGGTCGTCAGGGCACTCGCAACCGAACCTGCCGCGGCCTATTATCGTCGAGTCTTCGACGAGTACATTTCGGCAAAGCGACAGCTGGGGGATCCCGTCGATGGGATTCGACTCGACGGCTTCATCGCTCGGCTCCAGCAGAGTGAGCAAGAAATGAGCGCGAAGTATGGCCGGCCCGTTCGGCATCAGCTCGAACTCCGCGACGGTGGGATCGTTCTGGTGGCCATTCCACTGGAATAGCGCGTAAAGCACGGCTACCTCGTGCAGGGCAGGGCGATGTTCCGCAAACGGAACATCGCCTTTTTTTGGGGGTGTACTGAGTGGCAGTGAGTCTCAGCATGTGCAGGATGCACCAGCTGTAAGGGCGACGGGCGCGAGCTCTTGAAGGTGCTGGTGAAACCTCTCAAGTCACTCGGCGCGCCATAGGGTGTGCGACGACATACGGAATCGCGCGCTTAGGAGCGAGCGGCTGGATGGAGTCGACGCGCGCGTAACCGAAGATGCCATCATCGAGGCAAACACTACGTTCAGGCAGTTCGAGTTGGGGGTCGACACGGACCTCGTGACCGCCTTCGAGCACGTACGCCACGACCTTTGCTCACCGAAGAACCGCTCGCGCGAGCCCGCGTCGGGAGATGCGACCGAAGCCCCGAGGGATTGCCTTAGGTCCCGCCATTCCCATTGCCCTTCTGCGGTTACGACGCTGAAACTACCGGTCAACCGAGAAGCCGTGCTCCAAGGCGGGGCGTGCCCGTCGTCGGCGCTGCAACGCGGGGCATGCCGAGCGCTTGCGAGCTGGTGCCTAGCGCTGAACACGCCGATCATCCGCGCGGTGGCGCTGCAAAGCGGAGCTTGCGGGCGTTCGTTGTCCCAAGCTGTGCGGCAGGCAAGCACGACGGGCCATCGCTCGGCGCTTCCTCGGACGCATCGGTCGGAGTCAGTCGAAGCCTCACGTCGAAGGCTCCAGGGTACGAGCATCAGTCGGAGTCAGCCGAAGCCTCACGTCGAAGGCTCCAGGGTACGAGCCTCGGGCGCGCGAGTCGCCGAAATCGTTGGACCGGAATGCTCGTGCTTCTCGGCAAGGTCGGCTAAGGGGAAGGGGCTTCCAGAAGGTGAGCAATCGCGCACCTAGCATCCCCGAATGTCCTAGCTCGTGGTAAAACCGCGGCGACCGTCCGATTTCCGGCGACGTTCGCATGTTCGAGGACTGAATGGGACTTTTCGATTTTTTCCGCAAGACAGACGCTCCTGCGTCAGGCAAGGCCGAACGTGAGATTGCTCGTTTGGAGCGTCTCGTTTCGAACAAACTGTCTCAGAATTTCGAATCGGCAGGACGCGCTCGAGCAACTCGGGCAAGATTGCGACCGGTGAAGCTGCCGCTGTCCTGTTGAAACGGTTCAATTGGTACCTCGATCCATCCATCACGGACCAAGAAGAGAAAGAGGTCGCCGTTCGAGGGATTGTCGCTGCAGGCGAATCTGCGCTCGAGCCGATTCGCGATTATTGCCGCCGAGCAGAGGGGCTTACCTGGCCATTGAAGGCGCTGGTCCAAATCGTACCTTCGGAAAGATACGTCGAGGAGCTGCTATTGCTGCTCGACCAGTTCGACACCGAGTACGTGCGCAACCCCGAGCCCAAAGTGCAGCTTCTTCACGCCTTGGAGTCATTTCCTCGTGAGGACGTACGCCTCGCGGTGGAGCAATTCGTCGAAGATACGAGCGAGCCAGTTCGCTTTGCAGCGGTGAACGCGACCTTTGCCATGGGTAGTGCGGCGTCTGCGGAGGTGCTGACCATGGCTCTCGAGCGTGAGGAATCATTGCGCATCAAAAACCGGATTGCGCAGGGCTTGGCGGACTCGGGATGGACGATACCTGAGGCATTGCGCGACTCCTGTGGCCGACAATTGCCTCCTGGGTTCAGCCTGGGCCACAGCGGTCAAGTCACCCAGCGAGCCTGATTCATACGCTGCTTCGGGGCGACGATTGCACGAGCTCCTCGGAACCCTGCCACCAGAATTCACCTTGGGGCAAGGGAGCAGGGCCGTGAGTCGATCGCCCGCTGGCACAGCGAAGATCGCATGAGTTCCTCGCGGCGCTGCCATCCTCGCTCGCGTGAACTCTTCGTCGACTGCCTCTCCGCACGCCAACGAACCTTGCGGCTGCGCCAAGCGAATGAAGTTCCATGCGGGGGGCGCCGTCTCTCCGCGCTTCGTATGTGGTCCGGCAACAAACAGGCAAAACCCGCCTTGGGTGACCAAGACGGGTTTTGCTTGCTGCCGCTCGCGGAGCGACTACTCGCTGACGCGATACTCGAACGGGAAGAACATGCTGTAGCTCACGGTCACCATCTGGGTGAGCTTGAACTCGCGATCCTTGGAGTTGATCGAGAGATCTGGGAAGGCGTCATTGGGGCCTTGCCCGGCGGTGTCGAAGCCGCCCGTATTGCGGCTGAGCGGCAACGCTCTCCAGTCGACTCCAAGGCCTCCCCACTGGTGGGTGAAGAAGGTTAGCCCGAGGCCAAACGTTCCCGTAATCGCCGTTCGGGCCTTGCGCGTGTGGTTCTCCTTGCAGATGTCCGCCCCAGCACAGTCGGCTCGCTCGTTGAGCCCAACGAAGGCCAGGCCGCCGAAGAAGTGCAAATCCGTGTCGACGTAGAGACTTCCGAAGGCAGAAATCTTTCCTCGGAACGGAGTCAGCGTGAGTTGCGGCGAGCCAACCCAAGCAATTTGTCCGACCTGATTGCGCAACTTTCCCTTGTAGTCGAGATTCACGTACGTGAGCCGACAGTCGAGCTCGTCCGTGTCACTCGAGCCGGTGCAGCCGCGTCCCGCGTGGTAGTTTTCGATGTGCTCCGTCAGCGCCGTCGGCATGTGAACCGCGCCGAAGGCGCCCCAGGCACCAATCGCGAGCCAGTCGGTGATGTTGTAGTTGAGCTTCGCTCCCGCCAAGATAGTGCGTTCGTACTCGTCGAGGAGAGTGAAGGTGACCGCAGGGGCCAACTCGAGTCTGCCCTCGCGATAGAGCCTAAGCTTGCGCACGGCCGGAGCACCTGCGAGCGGACCGCTCATCAAGATCTCCTGGGCCTGTGCCGTTTGCGTTGCGACAAGACAGCCGAGCGCTGCAACGAATGCTGCCGCCAGCCGTCGAGGGGTTGCCGCGTTCATCGTGGTACTCTTGGTGACCATCGTAGAATGACCTCTTTTCCTGGCCGTCATCACTTCGGCAACCGATACTCAAAGGAGGTTGGGAGGAAGAAAGACACGCCGAGCTGAGCTTGAACGGCGTTCGTCCATGACTTCTGGCCGTACCAAGTGCTCTTGTCCTGACGAGTCGTTGCGTCCTGACCGGGCAAGCCAATGCTCTCGAGCTCTTCCTGGTAAACGTAGTCGCGCAGCTCCATGACTGCCGCCAACCAGCGGTAGAAGAAGACGCGCAACCCGATTCCGGCATTCGCCGCAAACTTCTCCTTGTATTCGAAGTTTCGGTAGATCGGGTCGAACACTGGAATTGGGCGAGTACTGATGAGACCGCCACCAGCGACCACGTAGGCGTCGTACTGGAAGATGAAGTCGCCGAACCCGTTGAACTTGCCGATGATCGGCACGTACGTGATGTTCAGCGCGGCACTCCAGTTGTACTCGGTCAACGGCACACCGACGCGCGCAGCGCGGCGGACGTTTCCGTTGAACGCCTGGTCCATGTTGAAGAACCCGTAGTAATTGCCGTTGACGCCAATGGCGAGCGAGTTCCACAAGTAGTAGTTGATCGCAAGCCCTGGTCCCGGGTGGTTTACGAACTGGTCATTGAACGTGAAGCCCCAATAAGGCGTCAGTTCGAACCGCCGCACCCGTAGGGTATACAGCTGTTGCACCGCGAAGATCTGCTCGTTCAGAGGCTTTTTGGCCTCCTTGTCGAAATCGACCGTCGGACAAGCCGCCGGATCGATCTTGCAGATGTCTTCGAGGCCTCCCGTGTCACCACCGCCGGCTCCTTCACCAGCAGCTTCTTCGGTGCCTGTGTCCTCACCGCCACCTTCGGTAGCAGTGTCATCGGCTTTTGCGTCAGCGCTAGCGCTGGCTTCAGCCGATCCTTTGTCTCCAGCCGCTGCCTGGGCTCCGACCGATGCTTTGGCCTTTAATTGACCGAAAGCAGTGGTTGGAAGAACACCAAGTGCTGCTGCGAGGAGGAGCCCGATGCGCGTCTTGTTCATCGATGCCTCTTTCGCCGTCCCTGGGGCCGATTGACGCCCTTCGAGAAGTCTTCGAAATACTGGAAAATACTAGAAAATTCAGCTAAGCGCGAGTGTCGCGCGACTATATCACGCTCGAAATTGGGCGATCAACATCCAATTTGTTGAAGTTGTAATTCGTAAATCCATCAAAAACGGATAGTTCTTTCATGCCTGTCCCTCTTCGCGTCCGAGGAGGGCTTCGACGAACTCTTCCGGATCGAAATCGTGCAAGTCGTTGGCTGTTTCACCGAGTCCGACGAATCGTACAGGCAGCTTCAGCGTGTCACATATACCGATTACGACTCCGCCCTTCGCGGTTCCGTCCAACTTGGTCAGCACCACTCCGGTGAGTGGCAGCGCCTGTTGGAACTCAGTCGCTTGAGCAAGAGCGTTTTGTCCGTTCGTCGAGTCGAGGACGAGCAGCACTTCGTGCGGCGCACCTTCGAGAGCCTTGCCTGTCGTTTTCACGACCTTTGACAGCTCTGCCATCAGATTGCTCTTGGTGTGTAATCGACCAGCAGTGTCGGCGAGAACGACGTCTGCACCGATTTGTTTGGCGCGCTGCACGGCTTCGAAGATGACGCTACCAGGATCCGCGCCGTCTTTGCCTTTCACGACCTCGACACCCACTCGATTGCCCCACACGACGAGCTGCTGGACTGCCGCCGCCCGAAACGTGTCTGCGGCTGCGAGCACAACCTGGTGACCGTCACCTTTCAGTCTCGTTGCCAACTTGCCGATGGTGGTGGTCTTCCCAGCGCCGTTCACTCCGACCATCAGCACCACGGTGGGTTTCGCTCTCAACGCGAAAGCTCCAACATCGCCGCTCACGCGAAGGATTCGAAGCGCCTCCTCACGCAAGGCAGCCCAGACTGCATCGGAACTCGTCAGGTCACCCTTCTGGAGATTCTCGCGCACTTTGGCGAGCAATTTTTCCGTAGCTTTGACGCCAACATCCGAGGCGAGGAGTACCTCCTCGATCTCTGCTGCGATATCTTTGTCAATCTCCTTTTTGCCAGAGAAGACCGAGAGGAGCTTTCCGAAGAACCCCTCCTTGTCACGTGCTTTTTGCAGTCCCTTGCGGAGACCATCGACATTTCGCACGTGAGTCAACGAAGGGGGAGCAGCGCTTTCAGTCGTGGCGCGGGCAGGTCGCTCCGCTTCCTCGGCTGGTCGTGCTGCGCGCGCAGAATCGCTCGGCACCTCGCTTCGTCCTGAGGCGTGCGCGGACGCCGCCGCTTCCGCGGTAGCGTCATCCTTTGCCGAAGTCGTCGGCTGCTCCTTCGCGTGAGTGGCTTTCTCGCCAGCGTTCTTCTCGCTTGGAGTCTTTACTGATTCTGTTTTCAGATCAGCAGACGTTGACGTCGGTGCGGGAGCAAGCTTTGGTGTCTGCGCCTTGTCCTCCGCTCTTGGTAGCGAAGGTTCGTTGGGCGCAGAGGGGCGAAGGAACAGAAAGTAGATGGCCGCGGCAACGGCCACCGCCAGGAGAACGTATACAACCACCATGGTCGGCGGGCCTCGATTGGAAAACGCTGGCGACTATAGGAAGCGGAGAGATCCCGCGTCAACCACACTGTCACTGCTTGGTTAAGATTCTGAAGATCCGTTCGACGACAGCGGTGTCGCTGGGCCGGCAGGGGGCTGGAGTTCGGGTGCCTGCACCTCTGGTGGAACCAAGGGTCCAAATGCGGCCGCTGAGACGGCGTTTGCCCAGCGCTCGACATCCGCGTGCCCTCGGCTGTGTGCGACCTCGGCAATCCAATCCGGTGTCGGTTCCGCTTTGGTTCGAAATGGTGCGCCCCGTCGCTTAGCCCAATCGACCAGGCGATCGAGCAGCGCGCGCCGCACGGACACGAGATGGATTTTGAGATGTCCCGGCAGTGGGAGGGCGGTGCGGAAGGCCGCGTAGCCATGAGACCGGACAGCCAATTCGCAGCCGGACGCGCCCCCGAGAAGGTCGGTGGGGATGCTGAACGTGCCCTGAGTGTCCGAAAGGGTTTCGTAAAGCAAGTGAATGGTTCCGAACCCGGCTTGGTACACGGCGATCTGCGCGTCGCAGAGAGGGGTTCCTTCGTGTGCGTCGACGACGAGACCATCCCAACCGACGTTACGTCGAGACGGGGGGCCGAGGAGTTCGACATGCGCTCGCGGGAGTAACGTTGCTGCCGTCGTTCGGGGCTCTCGTGTGACTTGCGGGACGCGACGTCGGGACATCGCAAACCAAACGAGGACGAGGCCACCAGCGATGGCCCACCCGGAGTGCCGCCACGGACTGGGCGCGGTGACATTGACGGACCATTCCTCGCTCGGAGCTGCGACGTATCCGTCGAGCGCCGGTAAATAGCGTACGGACAACCGCATCGTTCCGAGCGACTTCGGCACGGCGAGCTCAAAAGGCGCAGCACCAGTGCGCGTCAGGGGAACCACCTGGGTTGGAGTTCCATTGCTCGACAGCTCGATTGAGCCGATCGATGCAGATCCCAGTCGAGTGTTTGCCAGGCAGGTAAAGCTGATTCTGTCACCTGCCACTGCTGACTCGGGCGGCTGTGTCACCGTCGCCTTCACTCGTACGGTTCGAAGCACGGGATGAAAGAGCTCGAATGGCCGTGTATTCGCGTCGCCAGAGAAACGTATCACCAAAATCGCTGGCCCAGGTGCGCGCCATGCATTCGACGAAACGTTGAACGGAATCGCACTCGACCCGGCAGAAGAAAAACTGCCGAGCGATCGTTCTTGCGAACCTGTCGGTTGCTCCCGAATTGCGAGCGAGAATTCTAGCGGCTTTCGTTTGGGAGAAGGTGAGTGCTCACCCTCGATGAGCAATGAAAGTGGAGTAACCTCGTCGTCCAGCGAAACGCGATAAGGTGGCGCATCGAGTCGTGGATGTAAGCTCGCCCGGAAGTCGGCTGCATCGAGCGAAGTCGTCGCTCCAACGTAGTCCGTATCGCCTCGATACTCGACTTGGAGCAAAAACTCGTCCCCAAGCCGCATGCGACCCGTGTCCACCACGGCACAGTAACTTCCGTCCTGCTCCGTAGTCACGCCCAATGCGCGAGCCTGGCTGGTGCGCGCGCCGTCGTCTTCGCACGCTTTGGCATCGACTTGAGTGACCCGTCGTGAACCTCGTTCGATCGTGGCGAAGACGAGGGGCTTTCGTCCGATCGGTGTGCGTAACTCGTCAGTCAGCGTGCCCACTACGCGATACTCTTGGGACTCCGACGAGCGCTGCAATTCGCCTTCGAGCGTCGCTTTGCCTTGAACACGAATCTCCATGCGCGCATGTGCGAAGGCTGGGCACAGCAACGCACTCGAGAGACACGTGAGCCACAACTTCGCACCGAAAGAATCGATATGCGGCAGGTAATGCAACTTCGATATGGTGCGTATGTTCAAAGGTGGACCAAATGGTGATTGAGGTGGTTGTAGGGATTTGCTAGCGTTTTCGTTTCGCTGATTCAAGCGAAGAACTAGGAAGAGGTGATTGTCAAGCGTGGTACTCTATCGGGCAATGATTCCTGCACTGCGTGCCGCACTTGGATTGGCCGTTGCCGTGACCCTCGTGCATTGGTCCGGCGATGCATGGTCGGGGGGCGACTCCACTTCGAACGCCATTCGGGAACTGGAAACCAACCAGGATTTTCGCGTTCGAACTCAGGCAGCATTGGCGCTTGGAGCGTCGGGCGAGTCCCGAGTCGTTCAGCCCTTGTGCCGCGCTCTCGACGATTCGAAAGCGGCCGTTCGCGCGGCCGCCGCTGCGGCATTGGGGAAGTTGGCGCTCGGCGGTGCAGACTGTCTGGAGCAGCGACAGGGAAAAGAGGCTACCGATTCTGTAAAGACCGCCATAAGTCGTTCTCTACAGATCCTTCGTGAGTCTTCGTCGAATCGTGCAGTGGCGGAAGGCGCGATCGACGCAAACACCAAATTTTACATCTCGATCGGCAAAACGGCAGACAACACGCAACGCAAGAAGAGCAAGGTTCACGACGTGGTGCGTGCTGCCTTGGCCCGAGCACTGCTCAAGCACAAAGAGTTTGCCGTTGGTCCAGACGGCGAAACGAAGGCGCAGTTTCAGAAGCGTCTGGGGGGCAAAAAGGGGATCAAGTCTCTGCTCCTCTCGCCGAAGGTTCAGAGCCCCGAGTATTCAGAAGATTCTGTCACGGTGCGATTCGAGATTGCGATATTGACGTATCCAGAGAAAGCCCTAAAGGGTATGATTCCCGTCAAGCTGACGCAGCAGGGGTCCGTCAAGAAGAGCGAGGATGCCGAGAATGAGCTGATTGCCATGGCTGTAGAGCGCGCCGTGGAAAAGTTGCTCAAGAACATCGAGCGCATCGATTGACCCAAAGAGCGGAGTCCAGGTCTTCCATGCAAGAACATCTCATAGAGCCCAAGGGGGGAGAACCTTCAATGAAGCCAGCGGAGACCAATTACCCTTCGTCCATGGCTCCACCGCATCGTCGCCAATTGAAGAACTATCTTCTATTGAAGGACTTTCAGCTGAAGTACGCCGCAATGTTCGCGGGTACGGCGCTGGCCTTGAGTCTGCTCCTTGGGGCCTTGTTGACGAAGACCAGTCATGACGTTCTCAAGCAGAGCCAGGAAGCCGTAGAACAGGGGCGCCGCGCTGTCGAGACGGGTCAACAGCTCGTACTCGAAAGTCAGAAGGTGAGCGCAGTCGTTGGCTTGAGCTTGGTGAAGTCGACGGATTATTCCGATCACCCAGAGCTCAATGAAGCGTTTGCCCGAGATAACCAAGCTCTGGCCTCGAAGACTCAAGAACGACAGCGAACGCTCGAGCGACAGGCCTCGTCGCTCGCTGCGAACGCCAACGCACTGCGTCGACAGCAGACGTCGGTGTTGGCGATCATCTTCGGTGGCTTGTCGGTGCTCGTAGTTGCGCTCGGCATTCTTGGGATCGTGTTCACGCACAAAGTCGCAGGTCCCGTATTCAAAATGAAGCGCTACCTAAGTCGCATTCGACAGGGCCAGCTCATCGAACCTGCTCCGCTTCGTAAGGGCGACGAACTCAAAGATTTTTTCGACGAGCTATGCACGACGATTCGCGCTCTGAGGGAGCGAGAACGAGACGATCTGATGTTGCTCGAAGCAGCGGCGAAGAGCCTCGATGGCAAGGATCCGGAGCTGCAGGAGAGACTCCAGGTGCGCTGCGAGCTAAAGCGGCGTGCGATTGCTGATTGAGCAGATGACGCTTGAGCGCTTTTCGCCCGAGTGGTACCCAAATGCCTCAGGGACGTATTCGACGGAGGATGCCCGTGTTGAATGAGGGGGCGCTCGTCGTGTCTGAGCGCACGAAACTAAAACGCGCCAGGGACGTATTCGACTGAGGGATGCCCGCGTTGATCGAAGGTTACGCTTGCCGTATCGAAGCGCAGCCGCTCGAGTCGCTCGTCATGCTTGAGTCGCCGATCCCAAAGCCGTTCGCCCGCCCGTCGGACATTACGTCGTTTCGTCGCTGTGACGCTTCCGAACGCTGACGTCCAAGCACCTTCCCCGCGGGTGCGTACTTCGACGATCAGAGCCACTTCGTCCATTCTGGCAACTAAGTCGATTTCGAGGTGCCCAACTCGAACGTTTCTACCGAGAATCTCGCACCCCAGGTTCTTCAAGTAGTCACAAACGACGTCTTCCGCGGCAGCACCCACGATCCCTGGACGGGGATACGTATTCGGGTCGTTACCGCGGAAGACCGGCAATATCAAAAATTCAGTTCGAAGGCCCGAAGGGGTTCTTGTTGGGGGCGCTGGCGCCTTCGTACGGGCAGTTCTCGCCAGAACACGTGGTGCTGCTCACGTCATTCTTCTGGTAAGCCGTGCCGTTGCGAACGCAATAGCTGCCGAGAAGTTGACTCGCGCCGAGCGGGATCTCGTTCAGCAACGTGCAGCGATAGCCACTTGGGCATTCGCAGTACCGAGCATTCTTGTCCGGACCGTCACAACGGCAGGAGCAATAAACGGCGTCCTTCGCTCGCCGGTCGAGCAGCTGAGGACTGACGTCCGTTGCGACGGGATGCCCGTTTCCGTCGGGCAAATAGCAAGGATTCTGCACACTTTCCGCGGGGAGCTGCGAGCCGTCCTCGTTGGTCACGACTTGTCCGTAAGGACAAGTGACACGTCCCTGAAAGTGATTCACCAGGCAAAGCCGGGTCTCACATTGGAAGGACATGGCTTCGACGTTGACCTCTTCGACGCCGTAACCCGGAAAGTCTGCACCGTACTCGTCCTCGGGAATACAAGGGTCGCCCACACCGCCAGGCGTGCAGCCAGCGAAGGAAAGACCTGCCACGAGAAGCGCAACCGTCGGAAAATGCCGTCTGAAAGCGATTCATGCGGAACCCACCTGTTCGGTTTCCATTAGAGCCGAGAGGGACGGGGGCAGCCTAGTCCCAACCTGCGAACTACGTCAATCATGAAACTCGTCGTGATGACACGCAATCCGACTATTTGCGTCGTGTTCTGCTCCGCGCGCAAGGTTACACGAACGGCACATCCGAAGGTCGGGCCCACGTGATTCCGGCGGTGGGTGGCTGCCGAGCCATCTCGCCCCTCGCTGCCGAACAGCGCCACTCGCGTTCGCTCAGCACCGGTTCATGGGCAGTGACCCAAGCTAAGGCCCCGTAGCGTTTCTAGAACTTCCAAACACCGATGCGTCGTACCGTGAAGTTAGAAGATTGCGTTGCTACAGCTTGGCCGATTGGCCTCAAAGCGCTCATTGCACGTCACTCCAAGATGCCCTTGACAATGCAGTGCCGCGGTAACTAACATCCGCTCCGGCCGTAGCTGGTATCTACTGATTCTCATTGCATTTTTCCTCTAACCCAGCTTACCCCACCAGGCACAGGGCGAGTTTTCGGGAGTCGCCCGCTGCACTGACCCGAACAGTCAAAGAGAGGCTCCATGTTGCTAAAGCGCCAAGCGGCAGTGTGCATTCTGGCCTCGGCGGTCCTCCTGGGAGGCGTCGCGAGTCCCACACCGGCATTTGCTCAGAACGTAATGGATCTGGACGAAAAACCGGCAGCGAAGAAAGGTGCGAAGAAGAACGTCGACATCGATCTCGACGAAAACGCACCAGCAGAGCAAGGTCCGGTCACCGCAGGGGCGCCGACCGAAGGGTTCGCCAATGCAAAGAAGCTCTTCGAAAAGGAGAAGTGGAGCGACGCGGCCCTCGGATGGTATCGAGTCGTCAGCGGCGACACCGGCGACGACGCCGGCAATAAGCAGCTCGCAGAGTACTATCTCGCGATCTGCCTTTATCGTCTGAAGTTCTATCAGGCAAGCTACGCGATCTTCAGCGTCATTGCCGACAACAAGTATCATCTGAAGTTCGGCGAGACGCTGCTTTGGTTGGCAAAGCTCGCGACTCAGCTCCCCGAGCCCGCCGACATCATCGAGCGGGTCGGTAAGTATACCGACTCCGAGATCGCTCGCTTCGACAACGCGCAGCAGCGTGATCTCTACTGGCAACTCAACTACATGTTGGGTCGGTACAAGTACCGCAATCGACAGTACGAAGAAGCGGTTCGTCTCTTTCAGAAGGTCGATCGCAGAAGCGACAACTACGTTGCTGCGCAATTCTTCACTGGCGTCAGCTTCGTGCAGAAGCGTCAGTCGATCCCGGCAGTCCGTAGCTTCCAGCGCATCGAGACGGCACTGGAAGAGGGTGTCAAGGGCGTCGAGGACGAGCAGCGCATGCTCGACCTCGCATACTTGTCGATGGCCCGCACCTACTACTCCGCTTCGGTTCGACTCGATGTAGACACGAATATTCCGACCATCGACGGTCAGAAGCTGAGTGCGGCAGTCAAGTACTGGAACAAGAATCGACGTTTCGAGCGAGTACTGGCTGGACGCACTCTTCGAGGAGTCTTGGGCGTACTTCATGGCGGGCGACTATCCCCGCGCGCTCGGAAACATCCACACGATCCAGTCGCCTTACTTCCCGAACTCCTTCTATCCAGAAGCCGACATTCTCAAGGCGGTCATCTACTTCGCCAACTGCAACTACGATGCAGCGACGATCGTGGTCGCTCGTTTCAACAAGCACTACGTGCCCATTCGAGACGAGCTGAAGAAAATCATGGCGAAGTACAAGGGCGGCAATCAGGAGGAGGAGTTCTTCAAATTCTTGAAGAAGCTCCGAGACCACAATACGTCGCTCAACCCTTCGATCGAACCCATCGTCGCCAACGCGCTGAGTGATCGTCAGTTGCTCCGCAACATCGAGTACGTGCGATTGCTGGAAGAAGAGTCGGGGCGCTTCAAGAAGTCACCTTCGTCCTTCCAGAATTCCGGAATCGGTCAGCAGGTGCGAGATGCTCTCGGCCTTGCTCGTGACCTCGCCGTCAAGCGCGCCGGCGAATTGGCGCTGTCTCGATACCAGCGGTTCATCGACGAAATCGACGAGCACGTGCGCAACGGTGAGAAGATCCTCATCGATATCACCGCAGCGCAACGCAACCTGCTCGACCAGAAGCTGAAGAGCGGACAGGTCAGCAAGGCAGATTCGCAAGTCTTTGGTGTCGTCAATCCCGACGAAGAGCACGTGCTCTGGCCCTGGGATGGCGAGTTCTGGCGTGACGAGCTCGGCTTCTATCGCCAGGTCGTTCTTTCGACGTGTGGGAGGTAACCTCTAATGAACGCTGCACGAGCGTATAGCTGTCTGATTGGTCTGCTCTCTGCGGTCTTGCTGTCGCCAGAGACATCAAGCGCCGTCGAAAAGCCGGCTGACCTGAGTTCGGAGTGCGTTGCTCCTCAGGCGAAGAAAAATATCGACGAGTGCCCCGCCGGGCCGAGCAAATTCAACGTCGAAAAGAAGAGAGCGGTTGCGTTTTCGAGTGCACCACCTCCGCGAGAGGTGAAAAAGCGCGAAGACTCAGCCAAGCCTGGCGACGCCAGTACCATGGATAGCAGTAGTTTCCGCGACCAGCGCGAGACTCGCTTGAAGGCACGAGCTCGTGCTCTTCTGATCACCGAAATCCAAGGTCTCGAACGCCTCTTCAAGCAGACGAAGAAGAATTCGCCAAATCGACCGCAGCTGTTGCGAAGGCTCGCGGAAGGTTACGTCGAGTTGGAGGCTGCTGCCGTCCGCGACGAGATCGCGGAGGACGTCGCTGCAACGGACGCCAAGAAGAAGGCGCCTGGCGACGTGAACAAGCACAAGACCGCAGCAGCCCAAGCGAAGAAAATCGCCGAGGCTGCTCGCGGAAGTGCCATCAAGTACTACGCGATGATGAAGGACCAATACCCCAACTACTCGAAGTTGGATGAGGTTCTTTACTATCTCGCGTACGAATACGAGCAGGCGAAGGATTATCAGAACGCTCGCAAGGTCTACTTCGAGCTCATCGAAAAGTCGCCGCAATCACCCTACATTCCCAACGCCTATTTGGCATTCGGTGAGTTGTTCTTCCAGGAGGCGCAAGCCGACCCCTCGAAGTGGGATTTGGCTGCAGCTGCATACAAGGAAGTAATCAAGTTTCCGCCGCCGAAGAACAAGGCCTACGGCTATGCCCGTTACAAGTTGGGCTACGTTCATTGGAACAAGGGTGAGTACGCCGAAGCTTTGAACGAGTTCAAAGCGGTCATCGAATTCGGTGACAAGTTCGTCGACCTTCCCAACGCCAAGCAGCTTGCGAAAAGCGCGCGTCGCGATCTCATTCCGGTTTACGCCGTCAGCGGCGCGCCTACGAAGGCTTATGGGTTCTTCAAACCTCTCTCCGGTGATACGGGAGGTTCGGATGCCAAGACCATCGACATGCTCAACGAGTTGGGCATGGCGTATCTCGACACCGGTCACTATCCCGAAGCCATCGCCCTCTATACGGACTTGATGAGTCGGGACAAGGGCGATCGCTACTGTCACTACCAGACCCAAATCACGACTGCCATTTCTGCGATGAAGTCTTCCGACAAGGAAGCGATTCGCGAGGAGATGGACAAGCAGGTCGAAAATCGCAACGCCTTCATCAAGGACAAGCATTCGGACAAGTCGAAACTCGAATGTTCGAACCGTACTGCCGAACTCCTGGCAGAGACCGCGATGAGTTGGCATCTCGAGGCAGTCGGATCTGGCGGGGTGCGCGGTACTGGCGACAAGAAGACGATGGATCTCGCCGCGTACCTCTACAAGAAGGTCGCTGACACGTTCAAGTCCGAGGACTTCGCCAAGTTCGAGTTCCCGCGCATCGTCAAAGAAGACTGGCCGACGATGTACAAGGTGAAGTACGCAATGGCCGACTTGCTTTACTTCCAGCAACGCTGGGAGGAATGTGGTCCGGCATTCGACGCCGTGGTTCAAGAGGACCCGAAGGGCGACGACGCTGCGGAAGCTGCCTACGCCGCGGTGCTTTGCTACCAAAAGATGTACGACCAGATGTACCAGGGCAATGCCGACAAGAAGGGCAAGGGCCTGGGACCGAAGGGCGCGAAGGCCGAGGATCAGAAGGGCAAGAGTGAGTGGGAGAAGTTCAAGCCAAAGGACTTCACGCCGCTGCAGAAGGGCATGATCTCTGCCTTCAATCGGTACGTTTGCTACATCAAGCCGAAAGAGGGCGACAAGGAAGCACAGGAACAGTACATCGACGTGAAGTATGCGCGAGCGCGTACTTACTTCGAGGCACAGCACTGGGAGGAGGCCGCTCTCGGTTTCCGAGATATCGCCTTGAATCACTCGAACGCCGATGCCGGCATTTTTGCCGCGCAGCTTTATCTCGAAGCGATCAACGTTCTAGGTTCCAAGACGGAACCGCCGCGTCCGAGCTGCTTTACGGACATGGCGAACGATGTCCCTGCCTTCTTGGAGCTTTACTGCAAAGACAAGAAGTTCGAGGACAACAAGGATCGAGTGTCAGATGCTGACGAGCATCCAGTTCGACGTCATGCGCCTCAAGGCTTGGCGCTCGGCATCGTCTACCGACTCACCGACGACCGCCGATATGCCGACCGACTCTGGGCCGAGCTCGACGCCGTTACCAAGTTCCCCGACTGGCACCCGCCGCACTTCCTCGACACGGCCGAGATGACCTGCGCGGTCGCGGTCGGCTATGACTGGTGCTACGCCAACTGGACGCCCGGCCAGCGAACGCAGCTCCGCAATGCGATCAAGAAGTCGGGATTGCTGCCGGGACTGTCGTTGCAGGGAAAGAAAGGCAGCTTCTGGGGCGAGAACAACTGGAACCAGGTCTGCAACGGCGGCCTGCTGACCGGTGCGTTGGCGATCGCCGACGACGAGCCGGCGGTTGCCGGCCGAGTGATCGAAGAGGCCATTTCGTCCTTGCCGCTGGCTATGAAACACTTCGCGCCTGACGGCGCGTGGAGCGAAGGTCCGGGCTATTGGCAATACGCCACCGAATACAACTGCATTGCCCTGATGCCCTGCGGACCGCCACCGGCAGCGACTGGGGACTGTCGTCGATGCCCGGCTTCCCCGTGACCGGCGACATGCCACTCGCCTTCACCGGCCCGCTCGGCCTCACTTTCAACTACGCCGACGCCGGTGCAGGTTTCGGCGGGGCATCGCCGCTCTTCTGGCTCGCGACCGCGTTCGACATGCCGGCTTATGCCGCGTTCCAAATTCCGTACGCCAAGGCCGGCCCTGCGCGTGTTCGACCTGCTCTCGGGCGCGACGTGGTTGGCTCGCGATCCGCGCCCGGCGGGCGGCCGCTTGATCGCCTGTTTCGCAACGACAGCATTGTCTACCTCCGCATCGGCGTGGGGCGACAGCCGCGCCCTCTTCGTCGGGTTCAAGGGTGGCGACAACCGTGCGAGTCACGCTCACCTGGATCTCGGTTCCTTCGTCTTCGACGCCTCCGGGCAACGCTGGGCGATGGACGTCGGCCCCGACGATTACAACCGCGCCGGCTATTTCACCGTCAACCGCTGGACCTTCTATCGCTGCCGCGCCGAGGGCAACAATTGCCTGCTCCTGAATCCTGGCAAGGGTCCCGATCAATCGCCGCAGGCGGTCGCGCCGGTGACGCGATTCGGGAAAAACGATCACCAATCCGGCGCAGTCCTCGACTTGACCGCTGCCTACACCAGCGATGCCAAGCTGCGTGCAACGCGGCATTGCCCTCATCGATCGCAAACGGTTGCTGATCCAGGATGAGATCGAAGCGACTGACCCGGTCGACTATTTCTGGCTCATGCACACCGAGGCCGACATCAAGCTTTCTGACGACGACTCGACCGCCACGCTGTCTCGCGGCGGCGAGACATTGACCGCGCGCATCGCATCGCCAATCGGTGCGAAGTTCTCGATCATGCCAGCCAAGTCACTCCCGACTTCGCCGCCCGAACCGCCGCCCGCCACACAACCCGTCCTCGGCGGCCCGCGCCGACCTGTCCGCAATTCGCAAGCTGACGGTCCGGCTGAACACCTCCGGCAGTTTCGAGTCGCGATTATCTTGGACCCCGGGCAGGGCGGTTCTCCCCTTCCACCGTTAACGGCGCGCTCGACGCTTGGCCCAGCGAGAAATGACTCGCCTGGCCGCAGCCGATTTGCAGGAACAGCGAGGAGTGGGTCACAATCCGGCGATGCGGAAAGCTGTAGCCGTAGGCGGCGCCATCTTCTTTTCGATGGTGCTCGCCGCAATGATCGCCTCGAGGGAGCCCGGCGGGCTGCTCCACTTCGGCGCTCGCGCCGACGAGCCGATCGACGCCCGCATGGGCGCAACGCTGGCTGGCTTGTCGCTTGCAGCAGCCAGCTTCACCCGCGACCCACGCCAACGTGCCGGCGAGCCGGACGACATCTTCCGCCTGCGGGCCGTCCAGGACGCCCGCTCCACCAACATGCTGGTCCGGGCGTTTTATGTGTTCACAGGCGGTCCTGGCCATCGGGCTCTCCTGGGATCCCGCGTCGTCACCGAGCGAGGTCCAATCCTTCGGCGATCTGGGCGGCTGGGCCGAACTGACCATTTCGGGGCTCGGCCTTTCCCTCGGCCTCGGACTTCTGGTGGCGCGCGCACGGCTTCGTCACCCCCGAACGCCAACTCCAAAGAGAATCACAACTCGCCGCCGAGCCTGCTAAATCGCAGAACGACGGTCGCTCTCTTGTCGATCCGCACGCAGTTCCGCCCGTGCTGCTTTGTACTTCGTCGCAACCTTCGTACGTTGTCGCACCACCATGCCAGGACTCGCCATCCTGCTCGCGTTCAACCTGCTCGGCCTTTGGCTGCAACACCGCGGCGTGCCATTGCCGGGAGAATGTCATCGGCCTGAGTGCTTGTTCGTCGCCTGCCTGTTCGCCCGCATCATCAAGCTCGAATGGGTTGAGCCGACGGCTAACATTTTGCTTCGGAACATGCTCCTGTTTTTCGCACCGGTCATCGTCGGCGCGATCTGAATTCATCCCGCAGCTACTAGCCGAGTGGCCGGCCATTGCGGCGGGCATCGGCCTGATCACCCTCGCCGCCATGCTGACCGCCGGAAGTGTCGCCAAAGCGATGATCCGTCATGACGGCGGCGCCACTCAAAATAACTCCGTAGCAACTGCAGCCAAAAGTCATCCGTCATGATCGACTTTTTCGCCAATCCCATCTTCGGGGTGGCCGTCACGGTGATCGCCTACGTCATCGGCGGCACGCTTCACCGCCGCCTGCCGTGGCTGCCCACGCTCGTGACCACCTGCGGGCTCCTCATCGCCTTGCTGGTGCTCAGCCACATCCCATACCCCTTCTACCGGCGGGGCGGCGACGTCATCAGCTTCTTCCTCGGCCGGCGACCATGCACCGGGCGTACCGATGTACAAGCAGTTCGCCCGCATTCGCCGCCACGCGTTAGGCGTGCTGCTAAGCGTCGGCAGCGGGGCGGTGGTAGGTGCTGTTCGGATTCTATCGTGTGTTTCCCTATTAACCTTAGCAATACGTACTGAACCAGTAGAGGACAAAG
>JASGIX010000004.1:0-15787 GCA_049840955.1 Polyangiaceae bacterium | reverse complement strand
TGTCGTGTACTTGGTTCCATTACGTATTGCTAAGGTTAATAGGGAAACACGATCAATCCGAACAGCACCTAGAGTTGGGTTTCGTCGCAGACTGGGTTGCCGTTCGTCGCTCTGCAATGACATCACTCGTGGACGATTCCTGCGGTGGGGAATGCACCATGTGTTCTCCTCGCGGTGCGAGTGTGCAAGGCGTGCGCCAGCATCGATACCCCGTCGTCGTTTGGTGCTGCCGAGGGAACCGCTCCCGAAGTAACCGGGGCGTTTGCGTATGTCATGAGTAGTCCTCGCCCCCAAGCTCCCTCCGTTTGAAAGGAAGTTTGCAGTGACTTGAGGAAGTGAGGACGTCTTTGGCGTTCGTGCAATCGCGAAGCCCGGAAATTCCGAATTGCGAGAGCGCCTTCCTATCGGTGCGGCGCCATTACTTTGGTCGTTGCGGCGTGAGCGTTGGTGGTCGCGCGCGATTTCGCGTTCCCCCGCGGCGAAACGGCCCTCGTGTCCGCAGCATGTGGCCAAATGTCCCGAAGCTCTTGGCGTGGGGCGGTTCGACGCTATCTCACGTTCCTCGGCCTCGTGGTTTCGGGGTGGAACCCGGCACAGTCGCGGCCCAGGGATTGCTTGACGTAGCGAAGGTCCCAGAGGAGGTCATCATGGCGCATGAGCAGTTCATGGGCTGCATCGAGGCTTGCAACGAGTGCGCGGCGCTTTGCGAGCATTGCGCTACGGAGTGCCTGAGCGCTGGAAAGGCGGTCGAACGCGCCGCTTGTATCCGCTTGGCTCGAGACTGTGCCGATATTTGTCGGTTGGCAGCGGCGTGGATGGAACGGGGGAGCTCCTTTGCTCGTCAGGTTTGGGAGTTTTGTGCGTCCGTCTGTCAGGCTTGCGCGCTCGAATGCGACAAGCACGAAGAGCTTCATTGCCAAGCCTGCGCTGAAGCTTGCCGCCGCTGCATGGGATCCTGCCGTACGCTTTCCGATCGTCCACAGGGGACGAGCTCGCCGTAATCCTCGGAGCGACTGACCGGTGACGAGAGCACCTCGAGGCCACCCAATCCCTCGGATTGGAATGGATAGTGCACGAATATCGACAAAGGAGGAACCGTGGGCCATCGGGTGAAGACATTAGGCCAGGAATCGAGAGAACATGCAGTGCGGCTCGTTCGGATTGCACGCGAGGTCGGTCGAAAACTCTGGAGCAGTCTGTATCCTGACAGGAGTGGTGCGTCACCTTCGTACCCCGGCTCTCCAGGGCATTCCACAGGTGCGTCACGCGCTAGTCGAATTCCCATCGACCCAATGCGGATGCGGCACATTCTAGGCAGGAACTCTGGGGAGATTCCTCGGTGCGCCGTGGTTGTGGCCATTCTCACGGCAATCGTAGCCGCGTACGGATGTCGCTCTCGACAAAACGATGAGCGGGGTTCCTTGGAAGTGCGTGGAAGTGCCGCTGCGTTGCTACCATCCACAGAGCGTCCAGGTGCAGCGGCGGGTGGGGAGGCAGTCGTGGTGACGGGGGATTCCGTTCCTGGTGCCGCCTCTCATGCGGATTTCCGATAGGCAATTCATTGATCTTCTCGCGTCGCATCATCGGGATAGCGCCGCCATGTTGGAGCTTGCGCTCGAACGTTCGGAGCACTCGGAACTACGAAACGTCGCATCCGATGGGCTCTCGTCGAGGGAGCGAGACAGTGAAGCGCTGAGGGATTGGCGCGCAAAGTGGTTCGGGAATGGTGAGAATCCCGCCCAGTGCCGAGCGGATTCGACTGCCGGACATGCCGGAGCACGTCATCGTGCCGATTGCACCTGAAATCGCACGGCTCAAGAGAGCAAAGCCGTTCGACAAAGCGCTCATCGAGTTGTTGCTGCCTCATCACCAAATAGCCATTGACGCTGCAAAGGTCGCTGCGCTCCGCGCGACCCATGGTGAGCTCAAGGCGCTCGCGGAGCGAACGGTGGAGGAGCAAGAAAAGGAGGTGGAACAGCTGAAATCCTGGTACACGAAGTGGTATGGGTCCGTTCGGAGATGAGGCCGTCGACGTTACTCTCCGTCATCGCTTGGGCGACTTTGAGCGTTCCCATCACAGCGTGCAAACCGTCGGTAAGTGAGCAATCCCGCCACTTGCAGTGACGGGAGGAAGTTGAAAACTAGCGGTTGTCTCCGATGGAAATCGAACGGGTTCGTCGAACTCGCGTCGAATTCGAAGCGGGTCTTTCGAGCGGGTCTTTCGAGCGGGCCTTTCGAGCGGGCCTTTCGAGCGCAGATGGATCGACCAAGACCAAACGTTCGAAAGTGTGGTCGCTGCGTCCCGTTCGAGATGCTGTGCGCCCTCACGAGCGGATTCCGAGCTTCAATCTCTTTGGGAACAGTATCGATTCAGGACGGGTTCCGTAGGTATTGGCACTAGAGTGTTCACCAGTTCCTGCGCTGCGGAAACGGCTTGCGGCTTTTTCGACTGCAGCGGGTCTGCCTTCGGAGGCTGCGAACGCATACGAATTTCTTCAGGCTGCAGAGCACCAGGGAGTCTCCAGATGTTGTCTCGCTCTTCAAGTTGCGCGCGACTCACATCGGCGATCAAGAACCAACCTATTGCACGCGAATCAATGTCGCCGTCATGAGGCATCTCGCAAGGATGGAGCGTACCAATATTCGATTTTTCTGCCGAGGAAAGGTGACTTGAGGTACCTTGCTTCAGGCGCGTTCGTGGCACGCGCTTTGCCCAATTGTTGCCCATGTCGAGAGCATTGTGTCGCGCGCACTACTATCGTTCGTTTCTTTCCTCGTTGTCGGACGGGAGCGTCGCTGGCGGTGTGGCCACCATCGCGATGACCGCAGTCATGTTTGGCTTTCAGCGTAATGGCTGGCTAGGGACCATGCCTCCCCGGATCATCGTTGAACGGTGTCTGCGGCTGGTCGGGGCGTCTCGACGAACGACACGACGCTACGGTGTTTGGTTGAGTATACCGGCGCATCTGGGGTTCGGTATGGTGCAGGGAGCATTACATGCCGCATTGGTCCATCTCGTGAGGCGCTCGGGCGAGCATCGAGGAACGAAGTGCGCGTGTCGCGAAGAAGGAAGCCGCGTCGACAGTGAAGGTCGCCAATTGCAGTGCTTGGAAGGCCCGTTGACATCGGAGCGTGATAGGCCGTCCGTGCTCGCAGCGGTGGGCTTCGCTTTGGCCGTATGGGCGGTAAGCTATTCCGGTTGGATCCCCGCATTCAAGAATCATGCGTCCGCCGACTCGAGACAGGCCTGGGCGACCCACCGGCATGATCGCGTCTCACCTGGTGTTTGGTCTGGTGCTCGGGCTCATGTTACGGCGGCGCGCGCGGAACGCGTCAACGTGACGACTCATTCGGAGATGCAGGGCAGCGTGCCGATCGTGTCAGGACGCGATTCGACGGGCGGAGGTGAAGGCTTGGCCGAAAGCCCGACACCCGAATTCTCCGACTGCCGCCTTGTGGAACGTCACCCGCCTAAGTAGGATTGAAGTTCGATGGAAGGCTATCCTGTTTCGGAGCTGAGCTTCGCTCTCTCGACGGTGACAGCCTTGTTCGTTTCGGTCGATCCTTTCGGCTGCGTGCCTCTGTTCGTTGCGATGACGGAAGGTGACGAATCAGAACATCGGCGTCGTGCGGCGCTTCGGGCCAGTTTGGTCGCAGGTGCCACGCTGACCGTATTCGCGGTGAGCGGCACCTTCATTTTTCGCCCATTTGGCGTGTCGGTTGCTGCTTTTCGCATCGCCGGCGGCGCTCTGCTGTTTCTGCTTGCGGTGGACATGCTGAGGGCCCAACGCTCGAGACAGAGAACGACTCCGGAGGAAGAGGCCGAGGGAGCCAACAAGCAGGACGTCTCGACGTTTCCGTTGGGGATACCGATGTTGGCAGGCCCGGGCGCGATATCGACGGTCATGGTACTGGTTTCGCATGCGAAGAGCGCCTATGAGCATGCGGTCGTTCTCGGCGCGATCGCGGCGACGCTGCTCGTCACGTATTGGGTGCTGCGTGGTGCATCGGTCGTCGCGTACCGTCTCGGAAGAACGGGAATGAACGTCCTCCAACGGGTCATGGGGCTGATTTTAGCCGCCGTGGCAGTTCAGTTCCTCATCGATGGCCTCGCTGTCGCGTTTCCGCGCCTGATGTAGCTCTCAGCGGCAATTTAGCCCATTTCGATGTGGATTCCCAAGTGATTGGTTCACCTACGTACGAGTAGGGCTCTGCCAGGAGTGAGCGCGCTCGGCGGAGTCGGTTACGCCCTTTAGCGCGTGTACGCCCTCCGATGATACTGCGTCACTTCGACCAATGTCGCCGAGAGAAATGATGCCCACCGGCTTCTGTTGGTGATCGACGACGAGCAATCGACGTACTTGGTCTTTTGCCATCAGCTCCGCGGCCTCGCCCACGTCCCGGTCATCGTAGATCGTCGTGACTCTTGGGGTCAGCACCTCGCGAACGCTCGTGTTTGCTGGGTCTTTGCTACTCGGCCAAGGCTCTGATAACGATATCCCGGTCCGTCAACATCCCAATTGGACGCCCGCCATCACCTACAGGCAGAACGCCGACGTCTTCATCGCGCATGACTTCCGCGGCTTCGACGAGGGTCGACGCTGAGTCAATCATCTTGAGGGCTTTGGTCATTAGCTCACGTACTTGCATTGGTTTCCTCCAATTCACACCAGCTTGAGTGCAATCGATGCAGCAAACATGCCTCTCTCGTGGCTCGAGGGACTGGGCACTTTAGAGGGGACCAGATGACGGGCTTGGACGGCCAGCGCACGATCGCAGCCTGTGCGATTCAGGCGCAGAGACATCGACCAGGCATCGAGCGATCCGAGCCGGCTCGACGTGTCAAAGTGCGACTAGCGCGAGTGTGCTTCCCCGTAATGCGAGGCACGCAACTGACGGTGTTTCTCGACCAAAGCCCGTACCGCGAACAGTCGGATCAAAGCCAAGCCGGCCAAGAAACCTCCGATGTGCGCCCATACCGCGATGCCGCTCGAAACTTTGTCGTCTATGGTCGTGAGCTGCGGCAGTCCGAGAATCACCTGATACGCGGCCCACAAGAGCAGGACGAGGTACGCTGGAACCCGCAGGATTTGGAGGAAAATCACCCAGACGAACAGGACCTTGATCCGCACCGTGGGATAGAGCACCAGATAGCCACCCATGATGCCGGAAATTGCGCCAGAAGCACCGACCATCGGAACGGGGGAGGAGGGATCGATGGCCACTTGTGCGGCCGCGGCAGCAAGGCCGCAGAGGATGTAGAACACCGCGAAACGCTCCCGAGTCATGCTGTCTTCGACATTGTTACCGAATACCCACAAGAAAAGCGCGTTGCCGAGGAGATGACCCCACCCGCCATGGAGAAACATCGAAGTGACTGGGGTCAGCCAATTGATTGGCTCGCGATCGACCACACAAGCAAGATTCTTCGCTATGGGAACTGCAGCGTTCGGTCGTGCGAGACCCGTCAATTCTCCGGGAACCATGCCGAGGTCGCAGATGCTAGCCGCGAGTGTTCGCTCGTCGAAGCCAGCACCCTGAACGAAGAACCAGCTGAGGGCAAGGCTCGCGAGGAGCAGGCCAGTGACGACGGGGACGCGCAAGGTGGGATTTTCGTCGCTGAGCGGGATCATGCCTGGCCAAGCTCTGCACTTCGTGGGCCAGGCACGATTTCGACGCTTCAACTCGAGCGACCGTTTCCGCGTCAGGTGTGTTTCCGTCTCGTCATCTGCGTTTGCCTCGATCTTGAAACTCGTCCGCTACGTATCGTCCGATACGTGGGAGGGCTGCGCGGGGATAGAAGTCGCCCCAACGCCTCGCCCAGTGCCCACCAATCCATGAGTGCGTCGTGCTCGAAGTTTGGGGGCGAAGGCGAGGCGCCAACGGCGCCCTCGCCCGCCTCTGTCACTCCCCTTCACCGGCTACTTAACCGCTACTTGGGTAGCCGCTCCTGCGGTTCGCCATTGCTCACGAAAGTGGTTCCAGTGCCTCTCGCGATTGTGTCGGCGGAGACAGCTGCAAAATGCGCAGAAAACTCATGGTGCGGATTGCAGGCCAAATGGGGTCGAGTTCGAAGCGTCGGGACGCAAAACTCGGCGAGTTGGGGCGGGCGTGGTGGTTGTTCTGGAACAACTCCCCAAGCGTGACGAGATTCATCGAGAGTGTATTTCTGGAATGGTCGTTCGTGTCGTGATTACGGTACCCCAGCCGATGTCCGAAATAGTTCACGATCGCGCCGTGGATTGGTCCCATGAGCACATGGACCGGCAGGAATAGGAAATGCCACCAAGCCGATGCGAAATAGACGTAGTAGGCAACATAGAGCATGATCGAAAGCAACGAGGACCAATAGGTCCTACCGAATCCGTCGAGTGCCGGCCAGCGTACGAGGTCCTTGCCAAACGGTCCGGCGAGCGGATGTCGATCCTCTTGCACAGCGCGATAGTCTCGCAGCGTATTTAGCATCATCTTGACCGGATTGCTCTCTAGACGAGGAGAATGTGGGTCGCCAGGTTGGTCCGAATACGCGTGGTGCATTCGATGAAGTACCGCATACGCGCTTGGTGTCAGGTACGATGCGCCTTGCGCGACGTACGTGAGCAAGTGGAAGCTGCGCTGCCAGAAGGGAGACAAGTAGAACATTCGGTGAGCGGCATATCGGTGAAGAAAGAAGGATTGGAAGAAGACGCTCACCCACCAATGAACGAGCAGCGCAGCGATGATAGGGACCGGAATCGACATGAGCGGATACCTAGGGCTCACCTTCGAAAACAGAAGTGGCGAGTCTTTCATTGCATCGGTGACGCGGGAAGATGATGCTACGCGTTGCCTGCGGGGGCTCGCATTCGTGGGTGGAGTCGAAAATGGCTCACTCGTGACTTTGGCATGCATGAAGCAATTCACGTTGAGACGGTTCGGACGTCTCGTGGCGTCCGCCGCACTGCGTTAGTTGGCCAGGTTCCCAATGGGGGGTGCACCCTTGGACGCCGTTTTAGAAGACTGCAGCGCTCCGTAACGCCGATCCCGGGGCGTGAGGGGATCCGTACGACGAAGTTGGCGCGCGGGAAGTGAGGGGGACTCGTACGGCGAAGTCGGCGCGCGGGGCGTGAGGGGACCCGCACGGCGAAGTCAGCGCGCGGGAAGTGAGGGGGACCCGTAAGGCGACGTCAGCGCGCGGGGCGTGAGGGGACCCGTAAGGCGACGTAATTCGGCAAAAGGAGTGGAGCTGTGACGCGCGAAACGGTGGTGGGTTCTCTCGTGGGGACGCGCCAATGCACGGTTCGGGCGGTGATCTAGCGCGACATTGGCTCGCACATCACCGCCCTCGAACTCGTGAACGGCAAATTCCCGAGCCGTTTTCGGGCGTCATGACACTTTTCACGCCGCAGGAATTGGCCTGAGGAGCGTCTTAAGGCAAAGCAGCCAAAATTGTCTGCGCTTGCGAGAGGTGCTCCGCAACCGCTGCGCGTAGCGTTCCAAGCAGCGTATCGATTTCGTTTCGTTGCGCCGACGGAACGAGTTGCGTATCAATCAGAATGAGAGCGTCCTGATGCATCGCCACTTGCGCGAGCATGTATTGACGATCGAAGCGTTCCGTCGTTTCTACGGCAAGGGAAGTAAGCTCCGTAGCGGTTCGCGAGCGGAGACTCTCACTGGTTGGATTGTCGACAGGGGTTAGCTGTTGAGCTGCCGCCACGGTTGCGATCTGCTGGATCGCCGTGCCATGGTCCGTGACCATTCGTTCTGCAAATGCTCGGACCGCAGAGTTCTGACTTCTCGTGACCGCGAGCTGGGCTTCGGCAACCTCGCCAGCGTTGAGCGTCGTTGCGGCGTGTAGAACCTGCGCGTCGGAAAGAAGGGCAAAGGTTCCGGAGCTTCCTGCCGATCCGCCCTGTCCGGTTCCGCCTTGTCCGGTTCCGCCTTGTCCGGTTCCGCCAGTGGCGGAGCTTCCTGCCGATCCGCCCTGTCCGGTTCCGCCCATGGCGGAGCTTCCTGCTGTTGCGCTGGTGCCGCCCGCAGCAGAGGAGCCTCCTGTCGTCGAGGAACCTCCCAAGGCGGAGCTGCCTCCCGGACCAGCTCCGCCATTGACGCTTCCCCCGGCACTCGAGCCTCCCTGCGTCGCACCGCCCAGGTGTGTCGATCCGCTCGTGCCGCCGGAGGTTCCTGCGTGGGAACCGCCACGATGCGTCTGGCCAACGGCGCCCGAACCTCCGAAACTTGCTCCCGCAGATTGTCTCCCGCCAGTGCCCTGGTCGTCATCGTCCTTATCGTCGTCGCAGGCGACGAAGCCGAGACCTACCAGAAGAAAGTACGTGACCGTAATGAATTTGGACTGCATCGATGCCTCCTGTACGGCTGACATTGGTGCAGTTCCCATTCCATCGACGAGTCGCGCCCCAAACGGGAAGCTATCGAGTACTCGTGTCTATCGAACTGCGTGCGGCCGCATGGTTGCTCCGAAGTCGATGGGCCATTCGAGCTGCCTATTCGCGCTCGTGTTCATCGAGTGTCCGTTCGGTGCGCGTAGAGCTCACGACGTGACTAGAGCAAAACCCCTTCGTCTGCCATGATGACGAGAGGGCCGGTTTCTCGTCACATCGAGCCCATGTTTCGCTTCTTCGAGGAGCGCTTTGCGGTCGGCGCCCGTTTGCCTTTGATCGGGCTCGCGGTGGAGCTCGAGCGTTTCGACGCGCTCGAGCGTTTCGACGCGCTTGAGGACGTCCTGCTGGCGGCCTTCTTCGAGCGCTTGGCGATTCGTGGCGCGGCCGCTCTTTCCATTGCGGGACGTTCGAGGGTTTTGCTGGTAGCACGAGCGCGCCGGGCTTTGGTCGTCTTGCGTCCAGAGCCTCGAGACACGCCGGCATTGCTGCTTCGTTTGGTTTGTCGTCGACGGGGTGACCGTGACGCAGATTGTGTTGGTTCTCCTTCGGCTTTCGTCGTTCTACGCGTCGGGCGTCGTTGTGGCGCCTTCTTGCTCTTCATGTCCTTCATGGGTCCACTATCGACATTTGCGCTCTCGCGAGCCACGAACTTGTTGAAACGACTTGGACGTCCGGAGGCGGTCTGCTCTTGATAAAGAAAGGCAAGCTTGGAGTCATCGAAACGCTGGAAAAATTCCTCCCAAGTAATCGGTTCCAAACTGTCTTCTCCGCTGAAGCCAGGGAAGTCGATTCGCAAAATTCCCGCGCTACCCCCACGCCGAGTACGCTTTACGGTTGCTGGATGACCGCCATGCTCCTCGACCCAGTTGCGAATTTCATCATGATCGATGGTTGCGTGCGCGCCGCCTTTGGTGGTTTGATCGTTGGTTGGCACTGAGCACCTCCGGTCCCCGAATCGTGCAGCAATCGTGCCGGACGGAGCCATGATTGGGCTTCATCCACGTAAGACTGGGGTTCGGATCCGGATCTCCTAGCCTTCGGGCGTCGCCCTCGGTGCACCGGGGCTCATGCTCGTAGTCGGTACTGTCCACGATCCCCGCACTCGTCCTCGTCGCATCGTTGGGTACTTGCTCCAGGACAAGCTAATTCGCCTCGACGACGCGCTTTGCCACGAACTGTCGACAGTTATGAAGACGAAGTGGCATGAAGATGTTCGTCACGGTGGCGAACTCGAGCGCATGGTGAACGCAAGAAGCAAGTGCGACTCGTTCGAGTGCCGTCCGCACCAATCGTCGAGCATGGTTCGCTGTCGCGGCTGGCCGAGTCCCCGGGGGCCATCTTCCGCGCGAAGCGAACTCGAGATCGTTGCGCGCGTTGGCTCATCGTCGGCTCCCGCGGTTGCCCCGATGCCCCTCGCTGGAACACTGTCGTGGAATCTTCGATCTACCTTTGACGAAGTGGATTCGCTGCCCCACGCAGATGGAGAAGGGAGATCTCCAGAATTCATGGGCAGCGAAAACTACCACGAACCGATAGAGTGCCTTTCGGTAGAAACCAAGGATCTGCACCGCGCGATAACCTCGCTTCGGGAAGAACTCGACGCCGTGGATTGGTATCAGCAGCGAGCGGAGGCGTGCCACGATGACGAGCTGCGCGCGATTCTACTGCACAATAGGAACGAAGAGATCGAACACGCCTCCATGGTGCTCGAGTGGATTCGGCGAAAAAGCCCGGTCTTTGCCGAAAACCTCGCTACGTATCTGCATACATCTGGGCCCATCACTGAGATTGAGGGGAATGCGTCCGATCATTCCGCAACGAAAGGGCAATCCGACGGTTCTCTCGGAGTCGGAAGCTTGAAGCCTCGACGGTGACCGATTCGAAGCGTTTGCTGTTCGGACTCGAACACCCGGACCGACGCGGGGGGCGCTCGCTCTTTGGCAGCCCGCATAGGCTGGTGCAATGCCCTCCAAGCCGGATCCGCAGAGGCTGCCGTGGATTGTCTGGTTGGGGAACCCAGGATTTTCGAGCCAATCACACTCGGGTTGACTTGTCTCTGTCTGAACCGGAGCGAGCGTAATTGGTCGTCGGGTATGAGACAAGTCGTCAAGGCTCGAGCGGTGCTGCCTGCCAAAGACAACGCTGTCCCGCCATCACGCGTTCGGTGTCGAAGACCAGCCCCCCCGAGGACACCGAATCAGCGTTTGGTTCGGCCTTGCGACGATTCTACGTCGTTCGCTCTCACGGGCATTTCGCGGGCGCGATTGTCGCCGCTGCTAGAAAAACGGGAACGGCCACGTCGTTCGCACGGCGCGGCACGTTTTGTCGAGATGAACGCGTCAGGCGGCGGAGTCGATTGCACCCATGGCCAACTCTTGGCCCTGGGGATTCTCGAGAATTCGCTGGCGCAATTTCTCGATCGCTCGGGACTCGAGTTGTCGTGCGCGCTCGCGCGAAATGCCAAGGTTGCGACCGATTTCGGCAAGCGAGAGTTTGTCGTCATCATCGGTCATCAGGTAAGCTTCGACCACGTGCTTCTCGCGCTTGTCTAGTGTCGCGAGTGCGGCATGTACGATATCGTTCATCCGGAAGGCTTCCGAGTGTTCGAGGTACGCCTGCTCTTGACTGAGATTCGGTGACGGAAGCGTCTCGACGAGGCTCGTCGTTCCATCGGAGAAGACCTCTCGGTCCAGCGAAATGTCACGCGTAGACAGGCGCTCACTAAATTCCGCTACGCGATCGACGGGGAGCCCCACGCGTTCTGCGAGTAACGTGTCTGCAGCTTCCCCCTCACCGACGAGTCCGTAAATGCGCGTGCGCTCGCGACGCAATTTGAAAAACATCCGGGAGTGCAACGGCCCAGAACCTCCGCCGACCATGCTCCAGGAACGAATGATGTAGTTGAGAATGAACGCTCTAATCCAACAAGCTGCATAGGTCACGAAGCGATTGCCTCGCTCCGGCTCGAACTTCGTCAGCGCGTGTAGGATCCCGAAGTTGCCTTCCGCAATCAACTCAGCCAAAGGTAGGGAGTGGCTCCGGTACTTGAGCGCGATCGCGACGACGTGACGCAGATTGGCGCGCACGAGCGCGTCCTTTGCCTGGTTTTCACCATTTACTTTCCACCGAGTCCAAAGATCCAGTTCCTCCTCTCGCGTGAGCTTCGGGATCCCATTGACCATGCTGATGTATCGGGATAGGGACGAGTTCGGTAGCGTTGCCATGACGGGACGGTCTTTCCTTGATGGCGGCAGTAAGTACATGACGCCGTGCTGCGGAGTGCGCTGCACAGAGTGTGCCAGCCCCCGTAAAGGACAGTGTGACCGCCGCGATCCTTCGAGACAGCTCAACGACGAATGGCGAGCGTCCCGCGCTCATAGCAAAGACCACTTTGCGAGCCGTGAATCGAGATTGTGTCGGCGGTGCCTGGGCGCAGCGCGCCGCTCGCTCGTCCTCGATGTGCGTCTGTCGTCGATGATTAGCCATGTCGTAGCCAAATGCCCCGAGTGTCTCAGTTGGCAACACGAGACAGAAGAGGTCGAAATGTCCTCTAAGAACGTGGCTTCCCGGTGAGCCGAAGTCTCGATTGGGTTTGACTCGGTACGGCTGACTCTTGGCTGCGCATGTCCACGCGTCTGCGGAGTTTCGCGGGGTTCGCCCTCGCACCAATGCCCGCCTGAGTCGACTTCGAGTGCATCGACTTGGTCCCAGTGATGACAGATTTCCGGCACAATGCTGCCCGGGGGGCTCGACGCTGGACCGTCGACTCCCGAGTGCGAGCCGGTTCCTTGCGGCTTTGACCCTCGAAGGGTGCATCGATATTTTCCGTCTATCGCATTTGGTAATCACCCGTTCACCGTGGTGTCTGCTGATGCGTCATGACTCACTAGGAGGGTGACTGGAAACTCCCTGAAGCATTCCGAGAGACGCAATGTGCCTGATGACCGGAGGAGCTCCCCAGAAAACGCATTCCGATAGCATCCCTGCGGTACAGGAATGCTCTGGTCACCCCAGACGGAACCGATGGGCCACGGAGAACTGCCTCGGGTGAGACGCAATGGTAGACGCGGCACGCAGACGATGATGGTCTGGGCTTCGAAGGAGCGAATGAAGGCGACTGCATGTTCGCCGGCTGGCAGCGGAGCAAAGTCGCCGAAGAGAAACAGCTTCGAGTGCTCTCGACGCGTTCGTAGCGCCACATGAGTGACGAACAACTTGATCGCTCCTGAGGGCCAGTCTACGAGCAGACGCGCGAGAAGCGTTGCTCGATCTTCTACCTCGAGGATGTCGCGGAGTAGCTCCCGTCTCAGTTCGTAGTCCACGGGTCGGCGGTTGTCAGGATCGACGAGGCTTTGATTCCACAATTCCGCTCCTTGATAGGTGTCAGGGACCCCGGGAGAGCAGAGACGCAGCAGGGCCTTCGAGAGCCCGTTAGACGCAGCATAGGTGCCGATTCTCGAGCAGAGTCTCGAGAGGACTCTTCTGAACCGTGGATCACCGAGGGTGTTCTGCACGAACTGGACTACTGCCTCGTCGTAGCGAGGATCGGGCGTTGTCCAAGCGGTCTCCTGTTTTGCCTCTTTGGTGGCCTTCGCCATGAAGCCCTTCATCCGTTCGACGAAGACCTCACACTCCTGCAGGTCCTCTCCGTTCCACCCGAAGGGCCACGCTCCGACCAAGGCCTGATAGTATAGGTATTCGTCGCGGGCCGTTGGGAGGAGCGCATCGACGGCAGGAGTCTTATGAGGACGAGCAATCTCCGCCAAGGATTTCACCGCGGCGCGCCACTCCTCTGGCATTTCCGTGAGTACGGCAAGTGCTGCCGCAGCATCCTCCCCGCGTTTTGTGTCGTGCGTTGACGTGGTTACCATCGAGAGGGGCCAACTGCGAAGTCGTTCGGCATACTCCGCGAGAAAGCGCTCGGTGGAGAGGCCAAAACGCGCAGGATTCCCGCCGACCTCGTTGAGCGCCAAGAACCGATGATAGCGGTAGAAGGCCGTGTCCTCCACTGCTTTGGCCATCACAGGTCCGGTGAATTGCTGAAAACGCATAGCGAACCATTCGCGTTGGCTCGGATCGCCATCTCCGGGAACGTTGCGTTGGAGGAGAATATCCTGAATGAAGTCGAAAACGCTTCCGTCGACGAAGGTCGCGGAGCGCATGCGCGCCAGTCTGACGGACAAGGCAATGATGCGGTGGTCCTCTTCGGTCACGGGCAGTCCAGGGCGGACGTACGTGCGATAAACGGGGAAGGCGATAAGGACCGCCGTCAAGGCACGCGTCAATGAGACGAGCGTCAGATCGCGCCATCGACGACTACTGCTCGCGATGCGCTCGAGCTGGCGAGCGAGCATGTTCAGCTCACTCGCCAATGAGTCTGCAAGTATCCTCTGCTTGCTGTCGTAGACGTGATCTTGAAAGGTCTTCGTGTCGGAAGTGAACTCGACGTAAAGTCGAGTCAACGCATTCTCGGCGTCCGGATCGATCGTGATGCCGATCGCTGCGTTGGCGAACTCGTAGCCAGTAGTTCCATCGATCGGCCAGTTGAGTGGGATCTTTTCCGAAGTCTCCCTGATTTTTTCGATGAGCAAAGGGAGGGGACGTAGCGCGTCATCGGGCATTCGGGATGGGTCGTGGCCAACGACCCCGCGAAAGTGTTGCTGTAGTTGCTCGAAATATCCGAGAGGATCGTAGAGACCATCGGTGTGATCGAGGCGCAACCCCTGGATTACGAAATCATCGATCAAGCTGAATAATAGCTGATGCGCCTGTTTGAAGACCGACGGCTCCTCCATACGAAGTGCGACCAAGGAATTGATGTCGAAGAATCGACGATAGTTGATCTCCTGGGCGGCAACGCGCCAAGACGCTAACCGATAGCATTGCTGGCCAAGTAGTTTGTCGAGTCCGTCGAAGCTCGATGGTTCACCGACCTTGCCGTTGAGCCGCTGAACTACGTTTTCTAGTGCTATTCGCACTTGTGAAGATTCACCGAGGAGTCGCTTGAGGCGACGCTTGAATACCTCCTTCTCTCTCGCACGCTCCAAACGGTCTTCGTCGGCAGTAGCGCGTCGGTTCGGGAGGTGACGCAGAGACGTAGCGATACTCTCGAGCTCCTGTTGGTGCGGATCGAGCGGGTCGAGTCCCGTCCCTCTAGCAGTGTCTCTAACGAGTTCGAGTAGACTTCTTGGGTTCAGTGGAAATCGTTGCTCGAAGTAGCGCACGAAGAATGCCCCATCGACATGTTCCACGCGGAGCTGCCCGTCTTCCAATACTCGACCGTACTGTTCCCCCAGTACTGGCAAAAGAATGGTATCGGTCAGTTCGTGCTTGAGCGGCGCCCAGTCGATATCGAATGCCTGTGCGTGGATCGAACTGCGACCGTTTTCCAGCACGTCGTCCCACCATGGATTCTGTCCGGGGGCGTTCCCCATGTGATTGGGTACCCAATCGAGCAACAGGCCCATTTCGTTTCGTCCGAGAGTCGTGGCAAGTGAACGCAGGTCATCTACGGAGCCCAGCTCGGGATTAAATATCCCGAAGATCCACGACGTCGTATCCGTGCGTACTTCCTATGGCAGCTCGGAATATTGGCGAAAGGTACAGATCCGTGATCCCGAGTTGCTTCGAAATAGTCGACTTGAGCGCGGACTGCGCGAAGGTCGAAGTCGTGGCGCAACTGAAGTCGGTAGGTAGCACCGAACGTGTGTTGGGCACCTCCTCGCCGGAGCGCTCTCGATGGCGCTCGATAGAGCCGAAGAGAATGCGGGAGAAGCGAGACCTCCTGCGTTGGCTCGGCCGCCACGCCACCATCGCCTTCGGCCGTGTCTAGCAGTAATTCCCACTGTTCGACGTGAGGAACGGCAGGGAGACGGAGCGCCAATGTGGTGTCACTTGAATTGAAAGCAACGAGCAAGTCATCGTCGACGATTGGCCTGCCAACCTCGTCAACGTCGTCGATTCCGCGTCCGGCCAGGAACATGACGAGGCTGCGGGTATTGGGGTTTCCCCAGTCATCTTCCGTCATCGGTTCGCCATCGCAGCGAAACCAACGTAAGTCCGTCGAAATCGGTGTTCTGAATGGGGCGACCTTGGAAGAACTTCGCCCTACGCAACGCTGGGTGTCGCTTCCTCAATTCAATCAAGCGGCGTGTGAACGTGAAGAGCTGTCGCTGCTGTTCAGTCCACGTCCACTCGAACCAACTCAGTTCGTTGTCTTGGCAGTAGCAGTTGTTGTTGCCGCGCTGAGTTCTGGCAACTTCGTCGCCGCCGAGCAGCATCGGAGTGCCTTGTGAGAGAAAGAGAGTCGCAAGGAAATTGCGAATTTGGCGAAAGCGAAGGCTTAGGATCTCGGGGTCGTCGGTTGGTCCTTCCACGCCGCAGTTGAAGGAGTGCTCGTGGTCATT
>JASGIX010000003.1:0-73327 GCA_049840955.1 Polyangiaceae bacterium | reverse complement strand
GGACAACAAGCTCACCGACGACGAGAAAAAGGAACTCGAGCAGCTCAAGCAAGCTCGACCGCATCACGACCGCGGCCTCCATGGCGCCAAGCGCAAGGCGCGCATCGAAGAGCTGAAGCAGAAGGGCGACAAGCTTACTGACGACGAAAAAAAGGAACTCGAGAACGCCGAGAAGGCTCAGACTCGACACGAAGAGGTCGACAAGAAGCTGAAGGAAAAGGCGGAGACTCGCAAGAATAGGAGTCGCGAAGCCAAACGCCAAGCGCTGAAGGAAACGCCAAACATTGGTAAGGACGCAGCAGTCACCGCCGAGTACAAGAAGCATGCGGAGCGCCTAGCGAAGCTCGAACGCGCCAAGGAGCTCGCCTCGGCAGACGAGAACACGGAAGTGGTCCAACGAATCGACGCGTTGATTGCAAAGGAAAATGCACGCCACCAGGATTGGATGAGCAAGCATCCGGCAAAGAGCGAAGGAGCAAGCAAATGAGTCCCAAGCGCCTAGTCACGATATCCCTTTGCGCGCTGGCCCTCGCCGCCTGCAGCAAGCAACCGACGACAACGGAGACCGTCGCCAGCGCAGAAGCGCCCTTGACGGACGAAGCGCTCGATCAGGCGAACGTCCCAGTGAAGGAAGACTTCGAAGAACAGGCCAGTCGCGAGGTAACCGAGGAAAACCTCGACGATCAGCTCACGCAGCTAGAAAAGCAGATCGACGCGGACAAGTGAGCGTCTCGTGATGGATCGGGATGTGTTGGTCCTTACCGACGCATCCCGACGTATCATGCACGGCGGAAGAGCGGTTCTCCCGTGATTCATCATCCCTCGGGTTCGGCTCTCGCATGACGGCTGCGGTCAGCTCCGGTTATCGACGGTGTATTCGCGCCTCTAGCCCGCACGGCAAGGTCCCCACCTCGGGCGGCTGAGCAGGGAGGACAACATGAGTGCAGAGGCAGAAGGTGGACGAGCGACCGTGTGGGTACATGCCGTCGTCAGTAACTACTCGATCGCTGTTCCGGCCCACCAAGTCCGAGAAATGGTGACCCTCGACGAGCACGTCTACAAGCCGATAACCCACTCGAATGCACGCGGGCTCTGGAACTTGCGCGGGCGCGTGGTGACGCTGCTCGATCTGCGCGTCCTTCTCGGGCAACGGAGCGCCACCGCGGAGCTGAACGAGCTTTGCGAAACGCTCGTTCAACGCAAGCGCGATCACGAAGCTTGGCTCGACGCGCTAACGACTAGCGTTCGCGACGGGGTGCCGTTCACGAAGGCGCGAGACCCGTCCCAATGTGCTTTCGGTAAGTGGTATGACTCGTTTCGCACGGACAATGCAGTGTTGCGCATGCAGCTAGCACGACTCGACGCGCCGCACCGCGCGATCCATGCCCTTGCCGACGCTACCCTCGGCAAGACGTCGCAACGAGAACGGGAAGTCGCGATCCAGCAACTGGAGCAGGCCAAACGAGGGCTCTTGAAGGATCTGCTGCGTTTCCTCGATGAGTGCATCGGGGCTCTGCGAAGCGAGCACCGCGAGGTCGTGTTGGTACTCGAACGCGGCGATCCGGGTTTCGGAATGGTGGTCGACGCCGTAATCGGCGTCCGTCGAATCGATCCAACGGAGATAGCTCAGGTTCAATCGGGCGCGCTCGGGGAAATCGAACATGCCCTTCTCGGCATTACGAAATTGGAGAATCGCACGTCGCTACTACTCGATCTCGAGCGGCTCGTCGCGAACGCGGGTTGACCGCTCCGTTCGACCTCGAGACGCTCGTCGCGAACGCGGGTTGACCGCTCCGTTCGACCTCGAGACGCTCGTCGCGAACGCGGGTTGACCGCTCCGTTCGACCTCGAGACGCTCGTCGCGAACGCGGGTTGACCGCTCCGTTCGACCTCGAGACGCTCGTCGCGAACGCGGGTTGCAGGCTTCGTCGGCCATGCGTCGAGCGCCGCTCGTGATCGCAGGACTAGGAATCGCCGCGCACCGTCTCGAGTCCCGGAAATGAGTGGCTTCGTCGACCTCACGCCGTCTTACGACGACGCGCGACACGAGTCATCGAGAGCGCGATGAATCCGAGGAGACTCGCCCAGCTGCTCGCAGACGAGCTCCTCACGTGCGGCAGGCTGCAATCGCAGCCAGAGCCGCCGAGCCTTTCGTTTTGACGGCGCGGAGACGTCACTCGTCGCGCCCCCCGACGAAGCTCCCGACGTCCCCAAGGCGCCACCGGCTCCACCCCCGCCCCCACCGACGTCGACGATGCCGCCCTCGGTGACACGAATCGTCCCCGTCTCGCGAATGTCCGTCGATGACGCGCCGACACGAATTTCGTATTCGCCCGCATCCGTCCGAAAGGCTTGCGCGGTTTCGTCGTAATGAGAGAGCTCCTTCGCACCAATCGAGAACGTTGCGGTCTTCGCCTCCCCGGGTTCGATGTGTAACCGCGCGAAGCCGCGAAGCTGCTGGAGTGGAGCTTTGGGATCCGACTCCCGCGGACGCACGTACAATTGCACGATTTCGTCGCCACCGCGGCTTCCGCTATTCGTCACGTCGATCGTCACCGTCGCGCTCTCGGTTGCATCCATCGTCGCGGGCGAAATCTGCAAGTGCGCATAGGAGAATTGGGTATAGCTCAGTCCAAATCCGAAGGGATAGAGCGGTTCGTCTCGGTAGTAGAGATAGGTACGCCCTTTTCTGAGATCGTAATCGCCAATCGGCGGCAACGCGGCGTCCTTCTTGTACCAGGTGGTAGACAACTTCCCCCCGGGATTGTAATCGCCCAACAGAACGTCTGCGATGGCGTAGCCCTGCTCTTGCCCGTTGTAGAAGGTCGAGAGGATCGCAGGAACGTTCGCCTGCGCCCAATCGATGCCAAGCGGCCCCCCAGTGACCAGCACGACGACGGTCCTTGGATTTTTCGCGCGAACCTCGGCGATGAGTTGCTCTTGGGCTCCTGGGAGCGACCAATCAGGTCTGTCCATTTCCTCCCGGAAAACGTTCAGATCCGTCCCCACGAACACCAGTGCGACATCGGCCTTTCGCGCTACCTCTGCGGCGGCGGCAATGGAAGAGGGGTCACCCAAACCGGTGACGGATGTCCCTTCGGCATATGAGATCTCCACGTCAGGTGAGCTCGAAAGCCTCTCCCGCAGAGCCGTAAGCGCGCTCACGCGATGAGTCGGACTACCGCTGTAGCTGCCGAGCGTAACGCTGTCACCATGAGGACCGATGACCGCGATGGACTTCAACTGACTGCGATCGAGTGGTAATAGGTTGGCCTCGTTCTTGAGCAACACGATGGACGCTTTCGCCGCCTCGTAGGCCAAAGTTCGGTGCGCCATCGACTCGATGACGTCGGTCGTAACGGTTCGATACGGAGCGCTATCCGCGGGCTCGAACTCACCCAAGAGTACCCGAGCTCGGAGCACTCGCGTCAGCGCCCGATCGAGATCAGCCTCCGTGACGAGGCCCTGATCCAGCGCAGAACCGAGTGCGCTCGGATAGCTCGTTCCACAATTGAGATCCGTACCTGCGACGAGTGCCTTGGCCGATGCTTCCGTCAGTGTGTCGGTCCAATGGTGGCCATTTACGATATCGGCAACGGCGTCGCAGTCGGACACGACGTAACCATCGAACCCCCATGCTTCTCTCAACAGATCCCCGAGGAGCCAACGATTCGCCGACGCTGGCACGCCGTTGACGCGATTGTAAGCAGCCATCACGCTTTGCGCCTTGCCTTCCGTCACGGTGGCCTCGAATGCTGGTAGGTAATACTCGAAAAGCAATCGTTCGTCGGCGTCGGAGGTCCCGTCGTGGCGGTTGTACTCGGAGTTGTTCAATGCAAAGTGCTTAGGGGTAGCGACGGTCTTCAGATACTTCGGGTCGTTCCCTTGTAAACCCTTCACGAATGCCACACCGAGACGGCTCATCAGAAGCGGGTCTTCGCTGTAGGATTCGTCGTAGCGGCCCCACGCGGATCGCGAAGCATGTTGATGACAGGCGACCAATAGGTGAGCCCCTTCCCGTCTCGGATACGGATCCCACGCGCTTCGTCGGAAATGGCCGTCGCCACGCGCCCCACGAGCTCGGGATCCCAGCTCGCGCCCAAAGCGATGGGGGTAGGAAAGGACGTCGCGGCGTCGGTCAATACGCCGTGCAGGCCCTCGCTCCAATAGTTGTACTTTGCGATCCCGAGACGTTCGATAGCAGGCGCATCGTTTTGCAGCTGGCCAATCTTTTCTACGGTCGTCATTCGCGACACGAGCGCAAAAGCTCGCTCAGCTGCCCAGTCCGTCTGATCTTGCGACTGTTCCGCACCGACGGAGGCACGGTCCTCCGCGTCGTTGGAGCAGCCGACACAAGACGAAATCAAGACGGAGGATAGAAAGTATCCTCGAGCGAAACGACGGACCCGAGACGGACGTTGCATGGCGAAAGCATATCGGAGATTCCCTGGGTGGCCTCGGATGACGCAACTTCATCGACGCGCATTTCTGCCATCGTCCAAATGCCAATACCCCGAATTGAGCAGTGGCGCTGAGATGTGACTTCCGTCTTCAAATCGACATTTGCTCGAGAAATCCCCCGAAAAGCGACGGGAAGTCACGTTCACGATGAGCCATCCTGAGCGAGACGGTCTCGCTTGAAACGCTCTCGGGATTTCTGAACCGGTTTCACGAGAATGACGCGACTGCCTCTCGTCCGACCGACGTCGACTCGTATGACTCGCGCACACCCTCAAACAACACTCGCACTCGTGGTCGGCCAACGCCGCAGGAGTGCAGGCGTCGACCACCTCGTCAAAGGTCTGGTCGGGGAAGAAGCCTGGGCCATCGGTGAAACGTGGCATCGCTTCGCCCCCATGGTGCTCACGATGGCCGAACGCTGCCTCGGTTCGCGTTCGGAAGCCGACGACATCTGCCAAGAGGTATTTTACCGCGTGGTGAGACGTGCAAGGACGCTGCGCGACCCGGATTGCCTACGCAGCTTCATCTATTCCTTCGCCGTCCGCGCTGTAAAGACGGCCCTCCGAAAACGAAGGTTGCGAGCGTGGTTGTCCTTCGAGGATCCCGACGAACTCGTCGATCGAACCTGGGAGACGCTGGACTTCGAGTCGCGCGATGCGCTACGGCGTTTCCACGTGCTGCTCGATCGACTGACCGCGCGGGACAAACTCGATTTTCATTTTGCGACGCATGGAGTCGATGACGGTCGAGGAAATTGCCGAGTACATGCAGCTCTCGGAGTCCACGGTCAAACGCTCGCTCGTACATGCCACGGAACGTCTGGAGAGTTGGATCGGTGCCGATCCGGAGTTGACCCGGATCGTCAGCGAAATACGAGGGATGCAATGAGCGCGCCCCCTCGCGAACCGGGACTCTCACCCAAGCTTGCCATGCTGTCCGAGCTCGGCCAAACGAGCGTGCTCCCGGCAACACGCAGCGAGCTCGAACGTGGACTCGGACGGCTCAACGCAAAATTGGCGGCGGGACGGGTTCGACGAAGGCATACGGCGCGATGGACACTTGCCGGACTCGGCGTCGCGGCGACGGCCCTGGTTTTCCTTCAGCTGCGGTCGCTCTCCCGTGCCCACTCGGTCGCGGCCTTGCCGCCACTCTCCTACGAAATCGACGGAGGGCGCGTCCTCGACGGCGGATACCTGAGAGAGGTGAACCACGTGGGCATGGCGCTGCGATTCAACGAGGGAACGAGACTCGATTTTGCCCCGGGAGCACGGGGCAGATTACGTTCCGTAGGTCGACAAGACGCCCGCATCGCCGTCGACAGTGGTTTCGCTTCCCTTCGAATCACGCCGAACCCAGCGCGACATTGGTCCATCGAGGCAGGACCCTTCGTCGTCACCGTGAAGGGTACGGTCTTCGACGTATCCTGGCAACCGTCGCTCGAGCGCTTCGAACTCGGATTGCACGAGGGGAAAGTGACGGTCGAGGGCCCCGTAACCGGAGGCCAATTGACCCTCGAGAGGGGGCAACACCTGGTCGTCGATCTCGCGAAAGCCGAGACCGTCATCACGGAAGAATCCGCTGCACGCCGCAGCGGCGACACGGCGCGTACGTTGGACGACGCAATCGCATCGTCCAGTCTTGCGATCTCGTCAGCCACGCCGACACAAACCAACTCCGAGACCCTTCCATCGACGAGCACTCGGTCCCCATACGCCACGGCAGCGTCGAACAGCTCGGCGCAACGGAGCGTGGCACCGTCACGAACCGCGATTGATCCCACCTTCCCGGAGAAAATAACGCGAAAGGCGCGACGACGAACGGCTGGGCGCAAGAGCTCGCCAAAGGCAATTGGGATCACATCCTAGCCGAGGTGAACCGTATTGGCATCGAAGCCGCGCTAGAGCGAGCGTCGAGCGAGGACCTCTTCGCCCTGGCAGACGCGGCTCGCTACCGACATCGATTCGACTTGGCAAGAGACGCGCTCCTGACGCAGCGCCGTCGGTTCCCCAGTTCGGGGCGAGCGCTGGACGCGCTATTCCTCCTCGGGCGCGTCGAGGAGCCCAGCAACGCGAATCGCGCGCTGACGTGGTATGACGAATATCTGAAACGCGCACCAGGTGGCGGCTATGCCGCGGAAGCGCTCGGCCGCAAGATGGTCATCGCCAACCAATCTTCGTCCAAGGCGCAAGCCCGCGCGATCGCGGAAACGTACCTGGCCCAATTCCCACGAGGAAGTTACGCCGGAGTGGCTCGCGCCATCCTCCGCGTAGGCGAGTGAGTCGCCGTGTTCGAAGCCCGCGCCATCTCGTGTTCGCTGCTCGTGCTGCTCGCCGTCTCTTACGCTCGCGCAGCAACGGTAGCGCTCGTCGAGCCGAATTGCTCGACCCAAGACGCAATGGAAGCGCTCTCGCGGCTTCACGGCGAGTTGTTGTCGGTGGGGCTCGAGATTGCCCGCACGGCACCGCCCGCGGACCACGATTTGGCGCTGGGGGGGTATCGCGAATGGGTCTACAATCGGCGTCGACCCGCGGTGTCGACGCGGTCGTCGATATCGGCTGCGATCCGAAACCTCTGACGATTGACGTCTGGATCATCGAAAGAAGACCCAGGCGCATCGAATTGTCGCGCGTCGTCGGTGAACCGAATGCCACCAACACCGCCGAACGGTTAGCGATTCGCACCATCGATTCTATTGCGGTCGAGCTTTCTTGCCAGCGACATCTTGGACGAGAAGACTCGAATGAAACCGAGCCGAGTGCCGAATCGAACGAATAGTAAAGCAACAACCGAGCCTTCAGCCGCGTCGTCCCTCGGTGTCGAATTGGGAATGTCAATCCTTGCGGGCACCGACGGCGTTGGACCGGCAATCATGCCCGTCGTGGCCTTCGACGTGCTGGCTCGCGGCTCGTTCGACGTGCGCAGCGAGTTCGCGGGATTCGGCTCACGCCCGAGCGTTTCGTCGGAGGTCGGTAGTGCGAGCGTCGCTCAGCACTATGGTACTCTGGGTCTCGGCTATCGATTCCTTCCGGATGCGATGGTCGGTCCTCGCGTCGCACTCTCGGTGGGAGTGCTGCGCACCGCCGTACACGGAAATGCGGAACCCACGGAGAAGGAGCGGCACGATACCCAGTGGTCCGTGCTGCTCGACGGCAGCGCAGGAGCAACACTACGCCTTTCTCGTCGGTATTATCTGACGCTCGCGGCTCACGTGCAATTCGCCGAGCCCTACGTTGCCATTCATTTGCTCGACGCGACCGTCGCCACGACTGGACGCCCCAATGTTGCGCTCACGACGACCCTCGGGGCCTGGCCATGACGGCACACGATCGCGCGTCCCGCATACTTGCTTGGTGCGTCCTCGCACAGTCGAACGGCTGTACGCGAGCCGACCTCTATCCCATCACGGATGCCGAACCAGTGGACGACCCGTCCAATCCCCCTGCGCTTACCTGCCCGTCGGCTGCGCTCGACGCTGGTGATACGAGCCGGGTGCTCCGCGTTGGAGGCCAAGAGCGCAGTTACGTCTTGCACGTGCCCACGACGTACGACCCTAGCCAACCCTCGCCCCTCGTGGTCGATTTCCACGGAATTCGGCGGCACGGGGACGGGCAACTCGCAAGCTCACCCTATCCCGCCGTGACCGACCAGCGCGGAGTCGTCATTGCTTTTCCCGACGGAATGTCTGGCCCCATCGGCACGGGTTGGAACATGGGTCCGTGCTGTGTCGCCAACGTCGATGATCTCGCTTTTGCGAGAGCGCTGGTGAAAGACGTCCGAAGTACAGCTTGTATCGATCCGAAGCGTATCTATGCCATCGGGGTATTGACCGGAGGAGGAATGGCTCAACACCTCGCGTGTCACGCGGCTGACGTATTCGCTGCAATCGCACCAGCTGCCTTCGATTTATTGGCTGAGACTGTCGAAGACTGCGTGCCCTCGCGCCCCGTCTCTGTGATCTCGTTTCGCGGTACGGCGGACACCCATGTGCCCTACGCAGGCGGCGCGAGCACCCTCATACCCACGATGCCCATCACCTTCCTGGGAGCCCGAGAGAGCTTTTCGCGGTGGGCAACAATCAACGGCTGTCTTGGCCAGGCGTCATCGGAAGACGATAGCGGTTGCTCGACCTTCTCCGCCTGCAGCTCTGGTGTCTCCGTCACTTTGTGCACGAAGGAAGATGGGCGCGAAGAACCAGGCGACCCCAACGTAGCTTGGCCGTTCCTCGAAAAACATACCCTACCGTGAATCGAAGTAGATTTCGACGTGTGCGCGACGTCGACGGCGAGCGCTCCGCCGACGCGTTCCATCGTGGATTCATTCGAGCCGACCTCAGCTGCTCGAGCCCCATTTCCCGTCGTCCGCTCGATGCAGATGCCGGCGAAAGAGCTCAGGCTCACGGCACCCGGGATTGTGTCCGTGCCGTGTGCCTTCGAAGTGCATCTTCCAGTTCGAGCCTGGCGGTGCGAAGTCGTGAATACAGAGTGTTGATCGGCACCCCCGTCTCGCGAGCGATTTCCGGGGATTGTCATTTCTTCGACCTCCGCCAAAATGAGGGCCTCGCGTCTCGAAGCATCGAGACCTTCGAGCAGGCGACACAGTAACTTGCGTTGTTCCAGGCGTTCCGCCTCGTACAGCGGAGTTGCCCACTCCACTTGCTCGATGTCCGGATCGAAACGCCCAGTACCGTTGGAGACGACGAGCGTTGGCCGATCGCGGTTGTACGCACAAGCAATCCGCTTCGCGATGGTATAAATCCAGCTCCTCAACGCGCTCGGTTGTCTCAGGCTACGAATCTGTTCGCTGACCGTAACGAACACGTCTTGAACGACGTCGTCCATCTCGATGTCGTCGACACCGAAGGACTTCGCCGTTGCCCATACGAAAGTGAAATACCGTCGATAGAGCGCGGAAAAGCATGGAACTTCCGTATCCTGCTCGTCCCTTGGGCGGGCCGGTCTCCTGATATTGCGCCGGGGTCTGGTCTCGGATCCTGCATCGAGCATCAGTTATGCGATGCAGTGACAAGCGAACCTGCAATCCGTCGAAAAACCGATCGCAAATCTGACTTGGGCGGGCGACTGGGATTGATGGCCCTCTCGCCTGCTCGGAGTCATCTCCGAAAGCCAGGACCTGCGCAACGACGTCTGGGCACACGCGATCGGCGATCGCGTTCAGTACGTCCCGACGACACTCGACTACCGAGGTTCGAACGAAGGGACTTAGCGATCCGTCGAGTCGAGACGTTTCGTCGAAGTGTCTGACCTATGACACTCGTCGCAACCACACCGCTCACTCGCCTTCCACCCATCCGAGACGCGGAAGCTGAGGCGACGGAGCGCAGATCGAACGTGAGGCACCATGCGTCGACGCAGTGGTGTCTTGAAAGCGGATCCGTCAAAAAATCGGAAACCAGCAACCATCGAGCAGGTTGCACGTCCCTCCGGGCTCCACCCGGCCCGTGCGTTGCCTGCTCCCGGTGAGGAAACCTGCAACTGGATGACGGATTTCCCTCCGACGTGTCACTGCGAAGGGTGGCGTTCCGCGAGCCATCCAGGTCGCGAGCGTTCACGCCTGCTCTCTTTCGAGAAATGCCTCGTGAGACGCAGACCCAAGGCCTGCCTTTCGTCGATTGAAGCCCACCGGCCCCCACAGGGCCGAGCTCTCCTGGTGCAGTGATGGACAATAGAATCGTTGCGTTGCGGCCAGCCACGGGACGAGTCGCGCGCGAGTTCCCCATAGGTTTTCCAAGTGTCGTGACGTTTCCCGTTCCCAATACGGACTTTGGATTGGTCGACGCCCTGCGCGCAGGACATCCAAACGCCAGACGCGTACTTTGCGACCGCCATTCGGGGGAGCTTCTGAGTCTGGCGACGCGAATATTCGGTCCACGTGGGGGGGTCACCGCCTTCGTCGTCTCCACGCTGCAGCGCGCCCTAGAGCGGCTCGACGAGCTGCAGGAACCGCGGGAATTGCGCCTCTGGCTGCTCAAACGATTGGTCGATGCGGCACGATGGACGTTGCGATTCGATCGACTCCGGTATTGGTTCGGTCGCCGACGCGAGCTTGGCCCGCGTCGTGCGCGACAATACAGCACTAGACTCCTCGCAACGTACCGAGTGCTCGACGGACTAGCTGTCGAACAAAGACTGGCTTTTTGCCTCGTCGTCATTCACTCGATGCGGATTTCGGAAGCCGCCACGATCCTCAATCGACCGATTGCAGACATCGAGCGAACCCTCGCACGCGCACATGCAAAGTTCACCCGGGTCGCGAAACGGACCCGCCCCCAACTGCTCCATGGGCACTCCTCCCATGCTTCGCTAGGAGCTAAAATCGCAGGTGAACAGGATCGCTCACCCAGCGAAAGCCAGCTCTACGAGTCCGATCTGTTCAGACTGCGTGACGATCCTTCGTGGAGCGCCTGACGCCCAATGGGTCGCATTCTCGCACCAAGATTGCAGCTTGCCCCCTAACGGTCTGCTTCGATTCCTTTCGCGTCGCGGCTGCGAAGATGCGAAGCATAGCGCTCCTTTACGAGTACCGAGGTGTGGCCAAGAAGCGCAAGCCGTCTCCACCGGCCAGCCACTCTTGACCTGCAGTGCATTTCGTCGAACGGATTCGCCCACAAGCAACCACTGCGACTTCGTATGCGGTGGGTTCCACCGGCACCCGTTCGAGTAGCCGTCGCCTGAGTTGGATCTCACGATGCGAAAAGCATCGCGTAGTCCCAACGCGACTCGACGAGCGTTGGCGAGCGCGCATCGCTCACTTCGGTCCGTATTTCAAGAGATCCAAGGGTCACGTTCGAGCTCGCTCGAGGTCGGGGAAGTCGATGCGTGGCCCCATTACCGGTTGGAGAAGATCGATGAATCGAATTCTCGGAATGTGCACGTGTGCAGTCACTGCGACTGCATTGATTGGTGGATGTGCGGAGAGTCCCTCGAGTGAGGTCTCCTTGGCTGAGCAAGCCGCATCCGCCGTCTCGTCGGGAGCCGTCACCGCGACGCTCGAAACCACCAGCGCTTGGAGCGGAGGCTTCTGTCAAAGCGTCACGATCAAGAACACAGGCACGACGGTGACCAATTGGACGCTGAAAATTGCCACCAACGGTGCCACGATTTCCAGCATCTGGAGCGCCAACCAAACCACGAGCGGGACGGTCATGACGGTCACTCCCGCGAGCTACAATGCGACCATCGCATCCAACGGCTCCGTGAGCTTCGGATATTGCGGAGCGGGCAACGCTCAACCCACGCTGACGAGCCTCAGCGTCACCGGTGGCATCGGTGGCACCGGTGGCTCATCTGCAGTCGGTGGCTCGACGGCTAAAGGAGGTTCGACTGCAGCCGGTGGCTCGACGGCTAAAGGAGGTTCGACTGCAGCCGGCGGCTCCACTTCCAGAGGAGGAACGACTGCAACCGGCGGTACGACGGCAAAGGGCGGCTCCTCGTCGACGGGCGGCAGCTCGACCGGTGGCGGCGCCGTCAAGAGCTCGGGTTGCGGCAAGACGGCATCCTTCTCGGGACAAGTCACGAGAACGATCAACGTGAATGGCACGAACCGCTCGTACATCGTTCGTTTGCCCGACAACTACGACAAGAACAATCCGTATCGATTGATTACGTCGATCCATTGCCTCAACGGAACTGCGGCTGGAGTCGCGAGTGGCTCGAATGGAACGAACTACCAGTTCTACGGACTCTGGAAACTCGCTGGCAATAGCACGATCTTCGTGGCACCTCAGGGCATCAATAATTCCTGGCCAAACTCCGGTGGCAGCGATGTCGCGTTCATCAAGGCACTCGTCGCCGAGCTAGAGAACACGCTTTGCATCGACACCACACGCATCTTTTCCGAGGGATTTAGCATGGGTGGCTCGATGTCCTACGCCCTTGCTTGCGCCATGCCGGACAAGTTCCGAGGAGTCGCGGTCCACTCGGGTGGCCCGATGAGCGGCTGCGACAAAACCAACCGCAAGCCGGTCGCGTACTTCATGACTCACGGCACCAAGGACAGCGTTTGCACCTACCCCGGCTACGGCGTCCCGCAGATCAACGACTTCGCAGCTCTCGACGGCTGCCGGAGCATGGACATCCCGAACACGCTCAAGCCTACGGACACGACCGGGCGGACTCCAGTTTGCGCCGACTACCAGGGATGCGCCGCCGACGATCCCGCGCGCGCTTGCATCTTCATTGGTGATCACACGCCATCCCCCGGCGGTGAGGCTACGACCTGGGTCCCCGGCGAAACCTGGAAGTTCATCACTCGGTTCTAATCGTCATCGAGAGAGGAGAAGCCGGACCCCATGAACATGGGTGTCCGGCTTCGTCATACTTGGCATTCGTACGCCGCGACACACGAGACCTATTGGTCGGTGCGACTAGACCAATTCGTCCGCGGCGTCCTCGAACGACACGTCATTCGCACTCCGAAGCTACCCCGTCGACGTCCGAGCCGAGCAATCGTGAGAGTGAGGCTCCGACGCGCGGTCGATTCGAGTCGTTCTCGCACTCGGAACTTCTTCCTCCACCCTTTGGGAGTTCGTGACGGACGCCTCGGAGGTTTCTGCGGCTCGGGACGCGGAGTCGGCAGATTTTGCTCGTTATCGGGCGATGCGGCACGTCGCGATGGGCCGCAAAGTCTTCGCGAAACGCGACACTGATACCGAATTGAATCGAAGTACGTACTTTGGAACGAGATCCGGCAACCTCAGGCTCGAACCGGATGACGATCTCGGCTACGTCGAAAATATCTGCGAAACAGCAACGGCCTTGGCACTGCTTTCAGCGGCTTTGGATAATTCGCCTCATCACGCAGAGCCATCGAGCCGTTTTCGTTGGAATGCGTGTGTCTGCCGACGTGCCCGAGAATTTGCACTAGTGTATGAGCCAAGGTGACACGAATGCTATCGCGCACGACGATGATGCTTACGCCCGCCAAACTGACCCTCGCTCTTGCCTTCCTCGCTGCCGCTTGTGACGGCAGTCCGACTCCTGCAACGGAAGGAGTCGGAGGCACACCGATTACCGGTGCAGGAGGCACCTCTACTGGCACGACGCCCACCACGGTCAGCGGCGGCGGAAGCGCCGGTGCAAAGACTGGAACCTCGACGCGAAACGCCGGTGGGACGAGCGCGCGGACCAGCACGGCGCAAACCGGAGGCAAAACCTCCCAGACCTCCGCCACGGGCGGTGCAGGTGGCAGCGCTGGCAGCACCTCGGCTACTGGCGGCAAGACGAGCGCCACCACGGCAACGGGTTGCAGCAACGGCGTGAAAGATGGTTCGGAGACCGGCATCGACTGTGGTGGCTCTTGCGCCGCTTGCGTGACCTACGTCACTTCACAACCGAAGAGCGACGACAATTTGAAGAGCGCCTGTGACGGTGGCGACGGCTACATCTGCCCGCGCTTCATGCTCTTCAGCCCCGAGATGATTCAAGCCGCAAAGGACGACGCAGCAGCCAACGGTTGGCCCGGCGATGCCTTCAACTACGGCGTGGCAACCCTGGATGGCGAAGCCTGTTGCTCGTGCTTCCAGGTCGTTTACGACAAGCCAACGTACTTGAAGACGACCAACATCACGCCACCGAAGTCGCTCGTCGTTCAGATGTTCAACACCGGCGCGGGTGGCCACGTCGATGTGTTCATGGGCAAGGGCGGAATGGGCGCCTTCCAACAGGGTTGTCCACGCATGTACAGCACCTTCCCGGACACCGGTGAGAACCCCTGGAATGGCGGGATCCGCGCCAGCAACATGAGTGCATGCGGGACCGAAGCATCCTCGCTCTCCTCTTCGACTTGCTCGTCGGCGGTCAAGACCGAGTGTGACAAGATCGTGGGGAAGTCGGACGCGGTGACGACCACCACGCGAACCTCCTGCGTGCAGGCCAATAGCGCGTCGAGTTATTACCACGAGAACTGGAACATCCGAGTGCGCAAGGTGGCTTGCCCGACGCACCTCACGGATGTGACGGGCTGCAAACCCAACGACGATTCGAGCCTCCCGAAGGCCGATCCGAAGGTTCAGACCGCCTCGCAAGCGACTGGCTCGGGCTGGCAAGACAAGCAGTCGACGAGCATGCAAGACTGCTGCAAGCCGAGCTGCTCCTGGAGCGGCAAGACCAGCAATATGAAATCAGGCTGGGAATCCTTGTATACCTGCACGCAAGCAGGCGTTCCGATCACCAAGTAGTTCGCGCGCACGCTACCATGGTGAACACGGCGCGCAGGCTCGTGCTCACCATGGCCCATCGCGCCAACTTCGCCGGCGCATCTTTGGCGGAGGCGGTCTCCTCGTCATTGGCGCTCCGCTTTCGAGAGTCGGACGCTTCCCAGCGATCGCCGGCAATACCTGAACCGCGCCGCGACAGGAGGACGACCTGTGGGGAATGCAGCAACTTCGATTCGACGGTTCGAGAGGGCTCCCCGGCTCTTTCGGTCGAGCGATCCTCGGCATCGCCATTGGTGGCTTTACAGGTCGGCTCGCGAAAAGGCCTTTTGCCGCTCGTCAGGCAAAACTTGACCAACCATGCGCCTCACATCGTCCTTCTGATGATTGGCACGAACGACGTGAACAGCCAACTCGCATTGTCGGATGCTCCCGCGCGCATGGCGAAGCTCGTCGACGAATTCACGACGAATGCGCCGAGCGCCTTGCTCGTCGTGGCCAAACTCATCCCAACGCGCACGGACACGCTCAACACCGACGTACGCACGTTCAACGCCGCTGTCGAGCGCATCGTCTCCGAGCGCGTCCAGTCGGGGAAACACATTCTCTTGGTCGACATGTACGGAGCGTTCACGGCGAACGTGAACTACAAGACCGCTTGGTTGTTCGACGGTCTCCACCCGAACGACGCAGGTTACGAGGTCATGGCCAAATCTTGGTATGCAGCCATCGCGTCCTCGTTGCGGTGACGCAAATCGGAACGGTCGAAGGCCAAGTCGCGCTACGGAGAGCAAAGAAGCGCGACTGCTCGATGGGCACCGTGAGTGCACCTGTCGAGCAGTCGCGTACTCGAGCGGCGAGCTCGCAGCCGCCCGGGTACGATTCCGAATCAGCAACCGCTCGTAAAGAACACGACCTGCCGTGTCTTGGTGCTGTTTGCGGAGTCCTTCACGGCGAAGTTGACCGAGCCAAAGCCACATGCAGTGGGCGTATAGGACGCAGTGCTGCTCGAAATGCTCACCGTGCCCAAGGTGGCGGCGCTCGACGAATAGGTCGGGCTACTCGTATACCCGGTAAATAGCTTCTTCAGATCGATGGACTGCGCCTTGCCGTTCGTCGTGAAGTAATGCGGCTTCGACATCCATTCGAGGTACTCCTCGAGGTTCGTGTAGCCGTTGGCATCCTTGTCGCCGTTGCTGTCGGCGAAGTTGCCGCTTGCAGATGAATTGCTCGTACCGATCGCCGTTTCCCAGAAATTCGGGAGCCCATCGCCGTCACTGTCCCACGACGCTTCTCGAGTAGTCGTTGGATAGCTCTCGTAGCCACCGACGTCGGCTTCGTTGTCCGGCAACCCTGGTTTTCCAGAAACGCTCCCTTTATAGGTGTAGGTACCGTTGAGGGTTTCTTTCACGACGCGGGCGTCGTGATCGTCGAATACGGGAGCCGACATGCCGACGTCCGATAGGACGTCCTTGTAGGACTCGGCCGCGGTCTGGATCGTCGCATAAGACGGGAAGAATGGCGCCGAGACGTAAGGACTGTACGACGGCGCATTGGCGCTCGCGAGCGTTCGCCCCTTGGCTTGATTCGACTCGTCGAAGTAACCAGGCATCACGACGCCCGACATGTAGTACTTCTGGGTGCCCGGGAAGTTGTCGTAGGTTAGGTTGAGCGCGGTAAAGACGCGCGACGAGGCTCCGGGCTTGTAGTAGTTGTTGACGAAGTTCACCTCGTGGGCACCGCCGTCGTTGGTGCGACCGCCCCAGTTGTAGAAGACCGTGGAAAAGATGTCGAGTCTCCCGGCAAAGTTGCCATCGCCGTCGAGTCCACCCGCCATGCTCCAGTTGCGGCCTTCACAGTGAGCGAGCAGGTTGTGATGAAACGAGCCGATGTCACCGCCGATACTGCCCGCGTAACCGTGCTCGGTTCCGGCCGGGTAATTCTGGTGACCTGCAACGTTCAAGCACTCCGAGATGAGCGTCCGTTGCAACGTGATGTTCTTGGCATTACGCGAACTGAAGGCTTCGTCGATCGTCCAACTGATGGACGCATGATCGATGATCGAATGGTCGCTCGCGGTCATACCCATTCCGTCGAAGGTCGTCCCCGCTCCCAGGCGCACGCGCAGGTGGCGAATGATTTCGTCGACGCCGCCACTCATCCCGAAGGGTGCCGTGCGGATCGTAACGCCTTTGCCGGGTGCGGTTTGCCCAGCCACCGTCACCTGCGGACTATTGAGGACCATTCGCGACGCAAGCTTGATGACGCCACCCACGTCGAAGACGATGGTGCGCGGACCCGTATCGTTTTCGATTGCCGCGCGAAGGCTGCCCGTCCCCGAATCGTTGAGGTTCGTTACGTGAACGACCTTTCCGCAGCGCCCACCACGAGCGAATCGGCCGTAACCTTCCGCACCTGGAAACGCGAGGTGCCTCGGCGAGAAGGACCACAAGTTTCCTTTCGTTACCGCACCCGCGGCATCAACCTCGTCGACGCGCCAGAAGTAGTGTTTCAGGTTGGAGAGACCGCTCACCTTGTACGTGGTGGTCGTTTGCTTGCCCTTGAAGAGCGGCGACGACGTGTTTGCGGCGTTCACCGCCACGCCGTCAGAACCGAGGTAGAGATGGTGAGACGTGGCACTCTTTGCAGCCGTCCATGACAAATTGACACTTCCGCTGTCCGCATCGACGTGCCAATCGCGATCGCCGGGAGACACGAGCTTTGCCTGAAGGGCCGTGTTCGGTACGTCGAGAGCAAGCCCATTGATGACGACGTTTTGCGTCCCAGACCCAGACACCGGCGCGTAGACGATGTTCACGCTCTTACCGGCCGTGGCAGTGAAGGTCACGAAGCTATAGGCAGAAGCATTGGTGCTGATGGCACGATTGGTTGGCTGTAGGCTCGCGATCTGCTTGGTACCGTCGACGGTAACGCTCATCGGCGCCAAGGCCGTCGCGTCGACACCGTTGTGATAGGCAAGCAAGGTGTGCGTCCCTGCGCTCAATCCCGTGAGCGTGAGCTGAATTGCGCCCGTGGTCGCCCCGGTAACACTCACGCCATCGCCGACGAGCCTCGCGTAGCTGGGCGACTGGACGATGGTCTTGTACCAAACGGAGTCCAACGTCCCCGAACCCGACACGGCGAGCTTGAAGGTGACGCCACCGAAGGTCTTCGAGTCCGATGCGGCGGCTGCGGGAACCCAAACGTTGTATCCCGACTCGTGCACCTCGGACTCGCTGCGACCTGAAATGTCGAAATCGATGAGCGTGCCGGTTGGCGCGGGAAATACTGCGGCGCCACTGTCGCCACAAGAAAATTCACTTGCGGAGCTGCCGCCGGCACTCGTGGAGCCGCCGATTGCGTTCGCCCCGCCCGCTGCCCCTGAATTACCACCGCTCGCAGCTCCGCCTGAAGCCCCGCCGGCGCCGGCGGTCGCTGCAGAACTGCCGCCGCTCGCTGGGCTCCCACCCATCGTTCCCGCGCCAGCTTCCGCGCTCGTGCCAGCCGTCGGCGTCCCCTTGCTGCCGCCCGAAGAAACGCCACCCGCGGTGCTAGCGGCACCCGCCGTGTTCGTACCGCCAAGTGCGCCAGATGTGGACGTTCGACCGCCGGTCGCGGCGCCTCCGCCGATTTCGGTGCCGTCGACGGTAGGATCCGTGCCGTCGCCACCGCAACCTTGAACGGCGAGCAACAAGCCGAGAATGGTTTCGAACCCGAGACGAGCTTGGTGAGACGGTCTTCTTTTGGTCTGGTCCACGGGATCAAGGTCGCGTTGCGTACGGCGCGCAGCTCAGAAAATACGGGCCGACGGAACCGCACCATCGGCTCCCCGCGGAAAAGAACACGCGGCAGCTCGTGCCGCGGAGGGGGCATTCGTCAGGTCGAAGAGACACGTGGATTCGGCTCACCTGAGTTGCATCGGGTCCCCGGGTCGTCGGACCGAGCGGCGCCAAGCACCCCTCAGGAGGACGCGCGAGGCTCGAGAAAGGAGACAGACCGAGCTCGGGCCTCGCGGGAGCCAACTGGGCCCCGCTGTCTGGACACGTACACAGTTCGTACCGCGCGATCACGGTTTGCGAGACATACTCCGCGCGAGATCGCAGCAAGGTCACAGTTGGGCCGCGGCGCGACGATGTACAACGACAGCTGCTTCGGTTATTGTGTGGTGCATGAGGACTCGGGCGTTGGGCTTGGCATGTGCTTTGGCGATGGGTTGCGGTGGTCGCTCACCAATTGGCGAACAAGAATCGGGGGTCGCGGGCTCGTTCAATGGTGTTGGTGGGTTCACGTCGATGAGTGTCACAACTCGAGGCGGTAACACTGCCGTTGGAGGCACTGCCGCCGGAGGTACCGCCGTCGGCGGCACGACCGCTACCGGGGGTACCGGAGTGTCCTCGACCACGACCTCGACCGACTCGCCCAAGGACTTGACGGTCAGTCTCCCAGGTCCGGCGCACTGGTTCGTGGCAGCGCCCATCCTGGGTGAGCTCTCCCTGGTCGGCGTGGACGACAATTACCGGGTGAGCGTCGACGAACTACCTCGCCTCGTCGACATGGGATTTTCGAGCAGTGGCGTCGCCAAGTTCTCGAAGACGGGCCATCGCGTCTGCTACAGCGGCTCGAGCGCAAGCACCGAAATCGGCATCATCGAGCTTTCGACGACGGAGGCCCACGCCAAGGTCATGCCAATTCCATCGAGGGGCAATCTTCGATACTTCGACTGTGTGGGTTGGCTCAACGAAACCATGGTGCTGTTGAACGGCTACACGACGTCCCAAGCCAAAACCCAGCCCGAATACGTCGTGGTTTCGACGGTTCCCAACGAACGGATCCCTGATCTCGCGCCCGTTCCACCAGACCAGCTCTGGTCGATGTCGCCCAATCGGAAGCTATGGTTCGAGTCGTCGCACGCGACCACGACAACGAACGCGTCGCGAACCCTGTATCGCGTACGCGACGACGGGTTTCGTGGTGAACAGGTTCTTTACCAGGCGAGTCCGAGCGGGGAGTACTTCTGGAGCCGAAACGCAACGCGACTCTTTACGGCGAGCGCAAAAGGCGCCGGCAGTTTGCCGCACCTCGAAATCTACGACATTCCGGAGTCGTCCGGCGTGGCCATCCCCATTCCTCTCCCTGCGACCTTGTTGGAAGGCTACGTCCATAGCTGCAGTGCAAGTTCCGAAGGGCGCTATCTCGCAAAAGGACGAGAGTACGCTGACGGTCTCGAGCACTTCACCGATCTCGTGGATCTCGAAACCGGTAAGAGCGCCGTCATCACCAATCCTAACCTGACGGGGCTCAATTGGCTCGGGGACACGTTGCTCGCAACCTACGGCAATGGTCTTTTGGCCCTACGCGTCACACCGTCGGTGTTCAACTCCGGCAGCGTCACGCTATCGGATGCCCGAGATCAGAGCGGACTACTCACGGGGGTCACCGACCTATCGCGTCTCACCGATCGCGCAGTGCTCGTCACGCGCGTTGTCGGTTCGCTGAAAACCCTTCAGATCTTGCGCGAAACGACGGGTGGGCTCGCTACGGAGGACATTCTCCCGGGAAGCGCTGGCAACTCCACGTTGGGCACGTTGCTCACGTCGTCAGCGCAAAATCCCTACGCTGCCCATCGGCAATTCGAGGCTGCGGCGTATCCTTCGTATCACTTCTTGGACTTTGCCGAAGGCTCGCTCTTCCGTTCCGTGCGAATGCGGGACTACTTCAAGGAAGAAGATGCGATCATCCCCGTTCCAGAGTTACTGGGGATGATCGGTCGATATCCGCACGGGCAAGCGTCCATGTGGCTCTATCTCGAGGGTCCGAACGAAGGTCGCATGATCACCCTGCCCTTGCCGCCAACCGACGCAAAGGACGGCTGGTTCTTTCCCGAAAGCTGGCCGAGATAACCGGGAGAACGACGCCTCGCCGAACAAGTAGCCGGCCCTCCGCTCTCCGTACGTGGATCCACTGAACTTACGACAAATCGCCTTCCGAAACGCTCGACTCGAGCCATGAAGACTCGCGGGTTCGCTTCGGCACTCCGACCACGCGGATCTCCCTCGCCCTTCATTCGTACCGAGTCGGGACGTAATGGGACGTAATGGGAGCCCTTCTTTGCAACCCTTCACGAGTGTAGAGCCGATCCAAGAAAGTAGCGTCGAACTCGATGCACCGACGCGAATCCACCTCGGCGTAGGGGACGTTCATGTAGCAGAGGTACCCACCGTTGCGTGGACGGTCCTCGGCTCTTGCGTGGCAATCATCTTCTTTGCTCCATCGCGACAGATCTCGGCGCTTTGCCACGCGCAATTACCGGTGCCGCTCGACAAGGCCGTCGATTGCCGCGAAGGATGCCCGCATCCCTGTTTTCGGCGCGCTCGCACCTCGACGAATCTGAAGTTCGTGACCTGCAGCGTCGATTATATGTTGGCGAAGCTGCACTCGATTGGCGTTTCGAAGCAAGACGTCGCCTGTGCGCTCGTCGGCGGAGCCAACGTCATCAACGTTTCCTCGGCAAAGCTCGCCATTGGTACGCAGAACGTCGTGGCCGCCAAGAGCGTACTCGAAGAACACGCCATTCGCATCCGATACGAGAACGTTGGTGGGGCTGTGGGGCGTACCGTGACATACCACACCGCGACCGGGCGACTGCACGTACGCCCGTCGTCGGAGGTCGGCCGTGCCACGCCGCGTCGCCCCGGACCGTGACCACGGTCACCAAACCGTGATGCGAGGCATTCTCGCGAAGCGAGGTCATCAACCGGGACTCGGATGCATCCCTTCGGCAATGGAGACAGGATTCAACCTCTTCCGCGATGAAGACCGTAGCGTCCCACACGCCACCGTACGCGGAGAGACCGTCATTGCCGGCTCCAGACACGCCGACCTTGCGCATCGACTCCCGGGCGCATCCGTCAACCAGGTCTCGAGGTACATCAAACGTCCGTGCGTCCATGGCATGATCAAGCGCATCGGGCGTCGGCACGAATACTACATCACCAACCTCGGTCGCCGCGTCGTGCTGACCGGGCTTAAGTCGCGTGAGCTTTTCCCGATCCCCAACCTCGCCGCTCGGCCGTCTCTGCTCTGACCGCTGTTCGCTGTTCGCTGTTCGCTGTTCGCTGTTCGCTGTTCGCTGTTCGCTGTTCGCTGTTCGCTGACCGCTGATCGCTGTTCGCTGTTCGCTGTTCGCTGTTCGCTGTTCGCTGTTCGCTGTTCGCTGTTCGCTGTTCGCTGACCGCTGATCGCTGATCGCTGATCGCTGACCGCTGATCGCTGACCGCTGATCGCTGATCGCTGACCGCTGATCGCTGTTCGCTGACCGCTGATCGCTGACCGCTGTTCGCTGATCGCTGACCGCTGATCGCTGATCGCTGACCGCTGATCGCTGTTCGCTGTTCGCTGTTCGCTGATCGCTGACCGCTGATCGCTGATCGCTGAAAGCCAGAAGCTCAGTGGCACCTACTTCTGCCCAATCTGGTCAAGACTGAACTGCCAAGAGCCCATCGACGATCATCGGGCTAGCACGTTCTCCGCTAGGCCTCGATGCCGCCCCTTGGGGTACGCTCTGAGATAGGTTCGGGCCAGAGACGAAGCTTGGGGATCGCGCATCTTCACTGCCGCCTCGATAGAGAGCGCGAGCGCTTCCTCGGCGAGTGCACCCCGGGGATTGCTCTTCAGGTATTGCGCGAGCAATGACCGCGCTCGAGCCGGCTCGTTGTCGCTGCGCAACGCTCGAATCGCTGCCGCGACCAGGGACGGATCCTCCCCGGTGGCAGCGGCCGAAGACGAAACGGCGGGCGGAGCATTCCGCGGGGTCGCGGTCGACACCGACGTGGCGCGCTCTGCGCCAGATGACGTCACTAATCGCGTCGCGATCTCATTCGACGTTGGCTCCAAATGGGTCGAGGGAGCGGCGGCGGGCGTCGCTGGCGAGAAAGAAGCCCGCGACGTTGACGACGCCGCGCGCGTCGCTTCACTCGTTTTCACACCGACGGACCGCCCCTCGTCGGCGCGAGACAGGAGCTTTACGCCGCCGATCATGGCCGCGGCAGCCGTTGCCACGCAGAGCAAACCAGCAACCATGGCAGTGCGCCCACCAATGTGGCTGCCGCCCCTGCCTCGAGCATGAGGTGCGGACTGCACTTGCGCTCGGATCCGTCGTTTGCGAAACGGATCGGTACGAGTGCGAGGAAACGCCTCGACGAGATCGGCGAGTAGAAGTTCCCCTTCGTCGAGGTCCTTACGACTTTCATTCAGGCGTTTCACTTGGCACCTCGCTTTGCAATTCCGTTCTCGATCCGAAGTAACCGCTGTCCCAAACGCTTGCGCGCGTTGTGGATGCGCGTCCATACCGTGTTCAGAGGTACGCCATGCAGCTCAGCGATCTCTTGTCCTGAATAGCCCTCGACCTCGAAAAGCACGAGGGCCACTCGTTCGCGCTCGTCGAGCTCGTCCAAGAGCCGTGACAGCAAACGTTGCTTTTCCCGTGTCACGAGCGAGCTCAAGGGACCGGGATCCTTCGACGCGATATCGTCTTCGGGACCCATGTCCCTGAGCAGGACCCGTTTCACCCAGCGCAATCGTCGATGGTCGCGCACCTTTCCTCGCGCGATTCGATAGAGCCAGCCCGGGAGATTTCTCCCGTCGAATTCTGCCAATCGTCGATGAACGACGATGAATACCTCTTGCACGACGTCATCCCGATCGGCACCCGTGCCACCCAGAGCCGCTACCCACTTGGCCACCTCGTCGAACCATTCGTCGTAGATCTGGTCGAAGGTCGGTCGTGATGGCTGAAATGAGTTGGATGGCTCCCTCGGTTCCAATGACGAAGTTGACGTCGGACCATTAGCCAATGGCTCCAGGGCACGCGGCTCGCCGCTTCCCGCGTGGGCGTAGACTCTCGTCACTGGTCCATCTAGGGGAGGAGTCGACAAGATCTTCTCCAAAAGCGACGGGAGCCGTCGCAATCGCGAGCCGAACGCGTCTGCGAATGGGGATACGACGTCATCCTCTGTTACCATGAAGCCCCTCACGCCCACAGGACTATCCCGAACTGATGCGCAGTAGCGGCGAAATCGCAGGTCTCCTTGGACTCGTGGTCCAGTTGGCCGCATCCACGGGTTTTGGACAGTCGGAAGAGCCGAAGAGTCCGAAAGGCTTCGTGTCGGGCGAAAGCGCTTGTCCAAGCGCAGCCGAGGTCGAGCGCGAAACCCTGCGCCTGACGCCACCACATCGGCATCAGTTGTACGCGGACGCCATACGAGTCGAGCTTCGAGATTTCGGGGAAAGCTACCTCCTCCGCATCTTCGATCCGAATCTCCGAACCGAGAAAACCTACGTCGATCCGAGTCGGGATTGCACGCGTCGCGCCCGCTTCGCAGCGGTGTTCGTGGTCCTCACCTTGATGCCTCCCGAGGTCGCCATGGAACCCGACGAGGCGACGCTCACGAAGGTGCCCGAAGCTGCCCCAAAGCAACCACCCGAGCAACTCTCCCCAAAACCCGCGCCCACGTCTCGAAGCATGGCAAAAGTCGCGCGTCGACGCGCGAGCCTCGAAGCCGCCGCCGTGCTCGGTTGGGCTCCGCCGATCTTCGACGGCCCGAGTATTCTCGCGCCCGGGATCCTGTTGCGAGGCACTGCGTATCTCGGTGCTTTGGGCACCTACGTTGCCGCGACTTACCATCCGACGACGCCTTTCGAACTCCAGGGGATCTCGCTCCACACGCGACGACGCACCGTCGCCTTGGGTGTATCCTTGAACCGCGAAGTCTCGCACTTCACCATCACGGGCGACGTCGGAGCCGTCCTTCGAGACCAACGACTGCGTGCGACGGATCTCGTCGCAAGAGAGACGCACTCGGCGACCGAGTTCGGGCTGCGTATCGGCGGACAGCTTGCGTTCTCACTGGGCCACGTCGGGTGGGTCACCGGAGTGTTTCTCGACGGGTTTCCTTCGCCAGCGGCGCTCGCGGTGGCCCCACGCGGTCACCTCGGCACGACGGAAGCCTTGGACTTGAACGGTTATATTGGTGGGAGAATTGGGTTTTGAAGGCGTGGCTGACAGCGCTGTCCGTTTTGTCCGTCGCGTGCACGGATCGGCTCGATCTGGGAAGCAACGTCCTTTTCGCCGCCGGACACGAAGGCGGCGACTTCGCGGAGTGGACCGAGGGCGAGCGCGGAGGGATCTACGCGACGCCCGACACGGCGAGTGTGGAGCTGTCGACGGAAGTTGCGCATACGGGACACTCTTCGGTTCGGCTCGTGACGAATGCCGCAGGTGTCGAAGCAGGCTCGGGACTCTTTCGCTCCTGGCCCTCACCTTTCGAGGCCTATTTCAGCACTTGGTACTACCTACCCACGTCCTACGAGACGCCCTTCACTTGGACCATCCTCCGCTTCCGTTCGGCACCCCCCGAAACGATCGACGCCGAAGCCTTCACCATCGACGTCAATCTGCGCAGCCTCCCCGACGGTCGGCTCGTGCTCGTCGTCGTGGAACAGCGTCAAGCCTATCTCGCCTGGCCGATCGCAGTGCCGCCACCCGTCGTCCCGATCGCGACCTGGTTTCAGCTCGAAGCGCGGTTCCGCAGTCGCTCCGACGAAAGCGGGATGCTCAAGCTTTGGCTCGATGGCAAGCTAGTCTACGACATCGAGGGCCGCGTCACAGGGCAGGGCAATCGCGTCTATTTCAATCCCTGCAACACCACGACGCGCACGATCCCGGCTCCCGCGGTGCTCTTCGTCGACGATACCCTCGTCAGTCGAACCCGAGTCACCCCCGAGGGCACCGCCGAGGAGTGAGCGACGACGACATCGTCGCGACTCGGGCGCAAACGTAAGACCGATCAAACGCCACCCCACGTCGAGCTCGGCGTTTCGCAACTTCGCGATTGGACGACAAAGCAAGACCGTGCAACTCCACTCGACCTCGACGCCGCTGGTTCACACCTTCACGACTCGACATTGATGCAATAGTAAGCCTCGAACCTGTGAGCTCTACGTGGAGCACTGCGCGAGACGACTGGGGCTTTCGACGCACACCGGGCGAAACTCGCGCTTCCCTCAGAGTCGATTTGCGGGGATCCTCGTCGGCATGAAGGGCGTTACCCCGTCCCCGAGCGTCGCGTGATTGCCGTTGCCCGAGCGGTCGTAAGCTCTCGGTCCCCCCGCTTCGTCGAAGCTGTAGTAACCCACCATCTCGGGATCCGAGCTCGGGCCGCCCTGTTCGATCTCCATGAGGATCTCGCTCGAACTTCGCGCCATCGACCAGATCCGCAGCTCGTCGAGCTCCCCTTCGTATAGGCGCGAGGAGCCATCGTAGGAGCCGAGCCAACCCGAGGTCGGAGAGCGGTTGTCGGTGCTCGCCGTGCTCTGCCCCGAAAGCGCGCCGTCAACGTAGACTCGATACTCCGACAGATCGCGAACGAAGGCGATGTGATGCCAAAAGTTCGCCGTCAAGGGCGCGTCGCCTTGAAGTACGACGTCGTTGCTCCAAATTCGGTACAGCGTGGGCACTCCCGATTCGGACAATCCAAACTCGTTTCCGCTGTCGTCTCGCCGCAAAGCGAGCAGCGCTTGCCGTCGATCCAACCGGGAAGTACGCACCCAAAACGTGACGGTCTGGGGCAAGGTCGGCATGGGAAACCGCGCCGTACCCAGAGTTGCGTAGTCGTCTTCTCCGTCGAACCTCAGCGCCTGATCGACGGCGATGCCCGGGGGCACCGCCGTGGAAAGGCTCTCTTCGGCCGGGTTCGGATCTTGGCACCCCACCGCACCCAATAGGGCAAGAGAGAAACCGCGACGCAGCCGTTTGACGAGGGAGATTGACGTCACTCGACGTAGAGTGCACCGGACGTGACCGCGGGAGCAAGACAAACCAGGCCTGCGTAGCAAAGCGTTGCGGGCGCCATCACTGGGCGCGAGGCGCCAATCGGATCTGCGGCAAGGGCGGCGACGTCATGCCATCGCCCAAGTAGTAATCGACCATGAGCGATTGCCGGTAACCCTGCGTGGTCATGCCGTTTCGATACTCCGGATTATGGGCGAGGGTGTAAAGGCGAATGTTCGACGGATAGGTCGTCGTCACGATGTTGACGAACTGATGGTCACCGGATTCGAGCACGACTTCCTCGCGCCAATCCCCGAGGATGTCGCCATAGAACGGAACCGCGTCGCGCGCCGAGTACGTCCCTGGGAGGTTCTTCTTGAAGGTGAAGTTCTTGCGCCCGGGGTTCGCGTAATCCCACTTGGCGACGTAGGCTTGATTGAGCATTTCGCTCAAAGCATCGCCATCCCACCAAATGCGGAAGTTGGGCCAAGGCGTATTCGGCTCGTCGACGATGGGGCCCGAGGTCAGCTCCTGAACGTTGAACGATCCCCCGAAGGTCCAGTACTCGTAACCGCGATGGGTCGGATCGATGTCTGCGGCGGTTCCTCGTGCCATGTCGGCAACCGCGCCCGTGTGTGTGCGGAGCAGCTTGCCGGTCTTGGCGTCGTAATAGTAGAAGAGCAGCCCGCTCGCGTTATCCTGCTGGATCCCGAACCCCTCGAGACCGGGACGATCGGGATCGAGATCGCCGATGTGGAAGCGATCGCCGTGAACGGCTCCTACGATACCGTAGAGGTACTTGCCGAATTCATCCACGACGTAACCACCGTCTGCAACCTCGTCGCGTCCATCGCCGTCGAGATCGACGATGCGCTGCTGGTGGTAATCCGAGGCGCCAGACTGATTGCCGCGCAGGTACTTCCAACGTTGCGTGAGTTTGCCCGCCGCGTAATCGTAAGCCACGATCATCAAGTTGAAACCGCCGCTGCCAACGCGGTTCTTGCACTTCACGATCAGACTGGGCTTCACACCATCCAAGTAGCCCGCATTGAATTGGCATTGCAGGTTCCCATCGGCGACGTAATCCGTTGGCAATGGGGCTCGTGCCAGTTCTTTACCGGTAGTGCCCTGGAGAATGGACACGTATTGAGTCGTTCCGGTGCCAGAAAGCACGGCACCATCTCCAAATACGACCCCTGGAGCAGTCTTCACGGCGACCTCCGCCTTGCCGTCGCTGTCGAAGTCGAACACGGTGAGGCCGTCCCACATCCCGTTGCTCATCGTGCTGGCACCGCCCTCGATGTTGTTCTGATCGGCACCGTTCGGGCCCGTATCGAAGCGCCATAGGAATTTGCCGTCCCGTCGGTAGGCGTCGACGAGGGGTTGACTCGCGCTGATGCGATCGAGGACGAGATCGTATTCGCCGTCCCCATCCAAATCACCAGGCCACGCCAAATGGACGGACGCGTCTGCGCTCGCAGCCTTGAGCGGAATGGACAAGTAGTCCTGAACCGGTGCGTTCGCCGGAAGGGCATAACAATCCTCCTTCGTTTGCGCACGCTCGACACCACCGACAACGGGTCTCACGCAGTAGGTCGCGGCTTGGGTGAAGCTTGCGCTGGAGTCCACGTAATTCGTGCCGCTCGTGAGCACGGAGGCGTTCAGCTTCACGAACGCCGCGCTACCGAGCTGGCGATAGAGGTTATAACCCGTGTCTTTGGCCTCGGTGCCGAGGAGTCGCCAACTGATGAACGCCTTTCCGTTGCCCTGGTTGATGACGACGACCCCTCGCGCCAAACAGTCCATGATGCGACCCGTCGCGACGCCGCCGGCACATCGCCCTGTGACGCTGGACGTACCTCCTGCAGCTTGGGTTCCGCCTATCGCAGCGCTGCCGGCCGCGGCCGAAGAACCACCGCTGCCTATTGAACCGCCGGTGACGGCAGTGACGGCCGCGCCACCTGCCCCGCCCGCACCGCCTGAGACGGCTGCGCCGCCATTTCCGCTCCCGCCCAGGGCGGTAACACTTCCGCCACTCGACGAGGTTCTGGGTTCCGGTTCCTCCGACACCGACAATCGTGGATGGATTGGTGGCTCCACCCGGGGTCGAGCGAAACGTTTCCGCGGAACCTCCCCCGCCCAGAGACGAGACGCTCCCTCCGCGGGACGTCGATGACCCTTCGTTAGAAACACCGCCCGTCGGATCGGACGCGGAAGCGCCGTCGCTCCCACTACAACCGACCAAAATTGCACACGCGAGTAGGACGTACGGAGACGATTGCTGGATCATGGGTGTTCCTCGGCACGCCAATCGGCGCCTTTCCTACAAAGGGGCGTGGCATGGCCCAGCTTTTCGAAATCTTCCCCACTTACAGGCGCGCAGCGCTCTACGACGCGCGCCGACGGTGCCGTCGCAATCTTCTTGGGTGACCATCCCGAAATTGCTGACCGTTCGAGTTCCGTCGGGCGGCCGTCGCGGTACCGCGAGCTGAATCATGGTTCAAAGGCATCGAAGCTTGGCGCTTCGATTCGAACTCGACGAACGTTGGGTTGGGCCTCTGAACGTTGCGGGCGCACAAGTCAGGAGCGCGATGGCAACCACGCGTGACGTCGCGTGATTGAACGGTAGGAATGCTTTCGTCCTCTTCATTGCTCCGGTGGTCGGACTGAGCAAGAGTGCAATCGACGTGAGTTCCATTCATCCGTATGCCAATCGAGTAAACCGAAGCGGACGAGTGACGGCGATGGGACGACGGTTCGCATTTGCGCTGTCCATCGCGAGCGCGATCACCATGCAGCTTCCGACGAGATCTGCCGCTGCGCAAGAGCTGGCCCCACTGGCTTTCGTGCAGATGGAAGGGTTTCCGTATTCCACCGTAAGCAACGCGGCACCCAACACGCAGACGCGCTTGGACGTCCTTCGACTCAAGGCGCGTTGGCCGCTGGCCGTGGGCGGAAAGCGGACGGTGCTGCTCCCCGGTTTCAGCTACGAGCGACTTCACTTCGCGACACGCATTCCAAGCGAGAGCGTCTCGGCGGAATCGAACGGGCGACAGCGCGATCTGGTGCTCGCGTCGCCCATGGCGGAGCTCACTGTCGTACGAAAACTCAATCCGAATTGGACCGCTATCGGGATGCTCGCTTCGGGATTGGCGAGCGACTTCGAAGGGCGCGTCTCCAACGGCGACTGGGCGGTCGTGGCTCACGCGCTTGCGATGTATCGCGCCTCGAGCAAGCTCACCCTTGGTAGCGGCTTTGGCTACGACAAGCGCACGGGTGATCTCACCCTCATTCCCTTGGGCACGATGCTCTGGGTGCCAAACTCCCGCTGGGCCGTCGATGCGCTGCTCCCCAAAGCTGCTCAGGTTTCGTATCGGACGTCGAATTGGCTGATGACTGGGTTCGGGGCAGAGCTCGACTACAACCGATTTCACGTCGACGAAGGACGCTACGGTGTCGACAACCTCTACCTCCGGTACATGACGATCAAGCTCGGGCCGAGCCTCACCGTGTCACCTGCGAAATTCCTACATGTCGACGTCTATGGCGGTTACGCGTTTAGTCGAAAGCTCAGCGCGTTCGTGGACGAGAGCCCCTTCGGCGTCGACGTGTACGTCAACTCGCCGGATCCCGCGCGAAGTATCACGCTCGCGCCAAGCGCCTACGCCGGAGTTCGACTATGGCTCGGGCTCGACTGCTGGGACTACGAACGTTTGCGCGATCGCTGAGAGCACGGACGGGCGAGGCAATGGGAAGTCTCGCGAGGCAATGCGAAGTCTCGCGAGGCAATGGGAAGTCTCGCGAGGCAAGATGAGGCGAGGAGACGCAAGCCGCCCCTCGACGCCTCCGCGATGTCGTCATGACACTATTGCAAAAGCGGGATGGGTACGTTCGGGCAACCGTAGCTGATCTGCACCTTGTTCGATGCCTCACGCTTGATGCGATCGCACCACTCGCCATACACCTCGATCTCCGAGTGGTCGGCTTTCGTGTATTCCCAACCGTTCTGCTTGGTGGGATCGCGCTCCGCGCGCGCTCCACTGAAGTCCACGGCGATGTTGTCCGGAACGGGCGGCGGGGGCTCGAGTGGAAAGACGCAACTGACGACGACGCTCGTGATCGATGCGAGCGCGGCTTCGAGGTCGGACTGGGTGCTCGCGAGATAGAAACTATTGTCGTCTTCCGCGGTAGCCTCGCGGGGACGCCCACCCGCGCGCGCCAGCTGATTGAGCGTAGCGACGTTGCCGGAGGTGTCGACACCAATGACGAACGTTGGATACCCCGCGTCGAGCGCCGCGGAGACCGCGTCAATTGCGTCGTCGACCGCTGAACGCGTGGGACACGTGGGTTCCCCATCGGTCGCGAGCAGGATGAATTTCTGATTGTCCGTCACCGCGCTGCGTTCCGCCAAGTGCGCGGTCGCGAACTTGATTGCGTCCGCAGTCGGCGTGCCCGTTCCATCGGGACCCGAAGCGTCGATCGCGTCGATGACCTTGGCGGCATTGTCCTCCGCCACGGGCACGTGGATGAGCGGCACGATAGATTCAGCCGCGCACGAGATCGTGCCATCTCCCTCGGGGAAGAACTTGAGCCCCCAGCCAATGCTGTCATTCGTCGCGGTCACGACGTTCTCAATCGCGGGCAACACCATGTCCCACTTCCGCGTTGCGCCACCCCGGGGCGACATTTGCATGGAACTCGAGCGATCCAGCACCAAAATGATCTCGGCGCGCTTACTCTCCCGCTGATGCGTCACCACGCCGCAGGATGACTCCGTGCCCGTCGCTGTCGTGCCGCCGTCTCCCGCCGGAACACCGACGCCAGGATCCGTCTGAGATCCTCGCCCCCCCGATGGAGCGTGTTCCGTCGTGGGCGACGTGGCGGATCCGCCAGTACCAGCGTTGCTTCCGAGCCCTCCCGCTTCCGAGCTGCCCTCCTTCGAAGATCCCGACGAACAGGCAAACTGAACGAGACTGAACGATAGGATGGCGCCGAACCAACGCATCACCGACATGGCAACTCCTGCGGAGACGGCGATCCAACTTCCGTACCCCGCGAGCCAATATTGACTCAACAGTGCGCGCCCTTCACTCCGAATCGAAGACGTCCCCAGCGAAACGTGCGACGGCTCATTTTCGACATACGCATTTATGCCCAGCGATACCCTTCCAACACGTTCCGCGTAGCGTATCGGATGCGCATGACAACGATGCGTCAACATTTGCGGCTCGAGGCAAGCCGGTCTCGCATTTGCGCCACGAATTCGCGATAACGACAATGCGTGAAATGCACTGAGACAAGAGGGCTTCCCACCCGTATCTCTGTCATGCGCTCGCGCTTCGTCCAGTGCTCCCGATCCGACACCGGTCCCGAAAGAACTACGCCCGATGTCGTTTTACCATCGGGCGCGTGAGCGCGACCAATGCACCCTTGCGCTGAAAAGGATGATGCCCGATGTCGTCATACCATCGGGCGCGTGAGCGCGAGCCACGCGCGCTCGCGTTGGAGCAGACGTTCTTTTTGTTGGCCCGTCGTGGTTACGGCGCGACGCCGAAGTCGCGAGATGCAAAATGGTTCACCCACAAGTAGCGAACTCGAGAACGATCTCCGTCGCGCCACCCTGCAGAGCAACCGTGACGTCGTAAGGGCTCAGGGTTTCTCGAAACACGGCTGCGGAGAGTTTGAGCCCCACGAGACTGGACTGGCCGCAAGGAACCGCTCGAAAGGTGGCGTTCGTAGGCGATTCGCGCCGCCACTGCACCGGCTCTAGGCGTTCGCGCAGAACCTCGCTCGACTCGATCCATTTCTCGAACTTGTAATCTGATTCACCGGCAACGAAAAGGCGCGCACGGAGCCGAATCCGCGCACCAGCGGCCTTGTCGACTCGATAGGTGGGCACCGACTCGACGGCACTGAGCCGATGGCCCGACGTCGGCTGAATGGCGAGGCGGATCGCACACTCACGCGCAAAGGCCTCCGAGTCCTTGGAGAAGACATCACTCGTCCCGATCCCCCAGCGATCCAACCCCAATCTGACACGATAGCGCCCCGATTCCGGCGGTTCTTCCGTCACCAGGATATCGACGTCGCCCCGCTGCGACGCGCGAGCGTTGCATCCCGATCCAAAAGCGAGCCAGTCACGCAGCTCGAAGTCGCGCGTGGTCAGCACTGGAGGAGCGTCTCCCTGCTGCAAAGTTCCTGCTCTTGCCGAAGCAACGCCCTGCCTAGCATCGAGCTCGGAATCCCGTGACGAGCGAGACTGCTTCGAAGTGCACGCGCCCACCGAAGCGATCCCGAAGATCAAAAGAGCTGACGATTGGGCTAGATTCCATTCCATCGTGATCGCTCCGAGTCTCGCTTGGAACAAGCGCCGTGATGGGCGAATTCATCTCGCCAAGGCGCAGGTCCCATCGCCACGCGAGAGTGGCCAATCTCGCGAATGCTGCCCACGGTGCACGGTTCGAGCGACATTCGACGGGACAATTCTCCCGTGATTCGAACGTCGCTCGAACCAAGCCCCGCGTCAGCCCCAGACGTCGAGCTCGACGTCCTCACCCTGGATGCGCACCGAGATGCTAGAGCTGTCGAGCAGCTTCCGCGCCGCTACCCCGATGTGAGCAACATACAAGCAACTCATCGTCGGAATGTTGACCTGCGCGATATCCTGCTCGGTAACGTGAGAGGCCACGACGGTGCCCGACGCATAGTCCGTCGTCGTGGCAAGAGCGCTCCCGCAAATCGATGCCCGGAGCGTGGCCTGCCCCTGGGTATCGCCACCGACCCGAGCCCAGCCCCAGATCGGATCTTGCTGCAGAACTTCGAGCCAACCGGGCCTGTTGAACACCACCGGCACGGCGACGCTGCAACTCGAAGCGACTGTCTTCGGGGAGTTCGGTCCAGCCGGAAGATTGACCCCCATATTGCTGAAGATGATCGACATCTGCCCGTTCCAAGCGATGATGCCCGTGTCTGCCTTGGAACAATTACTGCCACCAATCACCGCGTTGGCCGTCAACCAACGTGTGACGACGGTGCCGACGACCGGTAGGGCCGATGCGTTCGCACTTGCAAGCAGCAACGTAGCGGCGCCACTTGCCAACGCACAAACCAATGAGCTCTTTTTCATATGCTCCTCCCTCTTGACGTGTGCAATCCACTGGTTTTCAGCTGCGCTCCACTCCGTGACTTCCGTCATTCGGTGCAGCGCGTGGTCAAGACGGCCTCGCCTCGCACGCCATTCGTAGTGCAGCAGAACTCGACGCACCATGGTCGCAATGGGCACGCCGCGTCGAAGCGATGCAGCCTACGGCGACGAAAGCTTCGCGGCGGACTCAGCATTGATACTGATAGGAGATGACCTCGTCGATGCTGCCATCTCCACCGTAGTCTACGAACTCACCGCTGAGTCTTCCGTCTGCCGCGTAGTTGAAGTAGGTGACGCGCTCCCACACTCCGTTGCTTCCTTCGTCCAGCACCTGTCGACTCAAGCGGCCAAGGCTGTCGTAAGTCGACGAAAGGCGGTCTTCTCAATCTGCGCTACCGTCGGCGCCCAAATCGACATGAGCGGTCCGAACGTTACCTGCGTAGGTGTAGACGGTGATTTGGTCGAGCCAACCGTCGGGTCCGTCGTCGATTCCCTCGGCATTTAGCTTACCGTCAGACCGATAATCGAAGTAGAAGTTGCGGTCCGCGTCGCCATCGCCGTCCGTGTCCACCGCCTTCCCCCAAAGTCTCCCGAGCCTATCGTAGACGAATCGAGTCACTTGATTTGGCCTTGTGGCTCCTGACGAATAGACCGACTCGGCAGACAAGAGACCATTGACGTAGACGTACGCCACGCGTTGATCGGGCCTTCCGTCGTTGTCGAGATCTCGCGCCGATGCGCAGGGCATTTCGCTGGCTTTTGCGGTGCCTACCGAGCCCAGTACCAAGAGTACCATCGTGGTGGTCGCTGTCCGTGTCTTCATGATATCTCCTTGTCTGAACGTTGTCTGGAAACCCTCTCGCCATCCGACTTCGCCATCCGACTTCGCCATCCGACTTCGCCACCCGACCGGTCGAAGCGTGTTCCTGGATCCCTCCGTCGATGACGTGCGCCGACGGTGCGCCCGCACATCGCAAGGAACTCAAATCAATGCGCCACCCAGCGGGCTTCGCTTCCGGCGAGTTCCGATCCTCTTGGCGGCGGCTCGGTGAAACCGCATGTCTCGAATTCGAGTGCGATCTCGACGGAGCGCTGATTCATGTCGACGGTTACGTCGGAAGGACCTGCGCGCTGCCGTACTACGGCTGCCGAGAGATCGAGCCCGACGAGCTTGGGCTGCGCGCAAGCCACGCCATCGAACACACTTTGCTCTCGAGCGACGGTCGACCAGAGGATTGGCAAGGGCAGTCTAGACGTCACTTGCTCGGCTTCGAACCACTTCTCGAAGCGAGCCAGCGTCGCGTCGCCGAGGACCAGCCGTCCCCGCACACGCACCCGCGGACCTACGGGTTTGTCGATTCGGAAGATCGGCGCAGTCACGACTGCCCTAAGCCGCCTCCCTACGGCAGGATGGATCGCCAGACGAATTCCGCATTCCCGTGCAAAGGACGGAACGGCGACCGCTATGGGATCGCCGGGCGCGATTTTATAGCTATTTAACGCGATTTGAACACGATAGGCGCCCGGCGTCGACGCCTTCACTTGGAGACTTACGTCCCCCGGCGTCGATGCCCGAGCGCGGCAGCCGGAACCAAACGCAAACCAATCGCGCAGCTCGAAGTCGCGAGTCTTCATTCCTCGCTGATCGGTGTCTGACTGGTGGCCCCCTATCGACGACGCTTCGGTGAGTTCCGGGTGCCTTGCGCGATCCTCCGTCGACGTTTCGGTGAGCTCCGGCCGTGCTGGAACCACCTCCATGTGCGAGCCGCGCGCCGGTGGGATTGCATCGCTCGGCGGGTGCACGCGAGCACCTCGATGGTCTACCGTCTTGGTGCTCGCGTTCCAGAGCAAGAGCGCCGCTCCCAGCGTCGCTACGCCAGCCGCTACAGCCCTGGTCAGAGCCGATCGGGTCGAGATCTTGCGCCAGGGCGGCTTCGCCGACGTAGGCGCGTTCTCGTTCAACCGACCTTGCGAAGGGCGCGACGCACTGGCCTCTTCCCATTGAGCCCCGGTATTCGCAACGGGGTCTTCGTGCGAGGATGACACGAGGTTTCTAGGTCCCATCTCGATGCTCTCGCCGGTCTTTTTCATGGGCAGAGGCGCCAATGGAAGAGCGCCTCGTATTCGATATCCTCACCATAGATGCGAATCGACTCGTCCTGCGATGCGTCCGTTCGTCGCGCCGCCACGGCCAGATTGGCATAAAAGAGACAGTTCACCGGACGGCCCAAGCAGAAGGGTGTCGTCGGTGGCCACGCGAAAAACGACTGACTCGTTGTTTCGATGAGGGCTTCGACACCTTCGATACCTGAACCAACGACACCCGAAGTCGGTATCGTCGGACGTCCGCAGAAGGTGGAGCGAGCCGTCACACTACCGGTGGTACCCTTGTCCTTTGCGTAGCCCCATAGCAAGGTCTGATCGAGTTCGCTGATCGCCACGTTGCTCTCGAGGACGACGGGGATCCGCACGAGGCACCCCGTTGTCGCGGTGTTCGCTGCCGTTGCGGAGGTAAGATCGACGCCCATTCTCGAGAAGATCACCGACAGGTCGTTACCCGCAGCGATGAACCAGGTATCGGGAAAGGGCCCGGTGCTAACGCAGCCATTGCCGCCAGCAATGGCGTTTGCGGTATCCCAAACGATGGGATCGGCTCGAACCTCCGTACCAATGAGGATCATTGCCATCAATGTCGTGGTGACCGCAGAACCGACTCGTAGATTCGCACTCATTGTTCCCTCCTCCTGCGATTGTCGAAGTACGAAAAGTCAACACAGCTTGCTTCGATCGCAACCTCACTGGTTTCGTTTCCGGCTGTGGCGCACCCTCACGTTGTCACTCACGCATCGGGCGCTCCTCACCTTCGCCTCGCCAGAGGCGCAGTCTTCGCAAGTGACTCTTGCTGTAAGCAGCCACCACTCCGGCACGTGCAGCACCAGGGCGAGAAGCTTCGATGTATAATGACGATAGTGCGCGACGCGCCCGAAACGATCCCCGGATTTCGTCGAGATAGGTTACGGGGACTCGTCGTCCATCTCCACGAGGACCGCACGCAAACGCGCGAGAACGCGATGCAAACGGCTCCGCACGGTGCGCTCCGAAATGCCGAACTTTCGAGCTATTTCCGCACCGGTCAGTTCGTCCCAAAAGTAGTTTTGAACCATCAGTTGCTCGGGGCGGCGTAATCGCTTCACGGCCGAAAGGATGAGCGGAGCTACATCGGGATCGGGATCGGATTCGACGTCGAGGCCCACGGCCTCCACGTCGCCGAGCGGTTGGATTTCCGGCAAATGTCGCCGTCGCTGTCGCGCTCGGCGCAACAAGTTCTTCGCAATCCCGAATAGGTAGGTCCGAAAGCTCGAGTCGCCACGGAACGTATCGCGGTGAGATATTCCAACCATCAACGTCTCTTGGAGGAGATCTTCGGCGAGATCGCCGGCATGCCGACGAAGAAACCCGAGGAGCGCCGGACGATGCCGCTCGATGAGGCTCTTTCCGGCATCACTCTTCCCGTTGCGCCATGCCTGCAGCAGAACCGCGTCCTCCTGATTGGGGGTTGCGGCGTCGACGTCGGCTGTGAAACTGCCGTCGGATCGGCACGTAGCAATACGATGCCGGCCAGAGATGGGGCGTTCCGTATCCGCCTCCCCAAGAGCAGCATCGCCGTTTCGCCGACACACCGAGCTCGGGCACATGGCGGCAGCAAACCTCCTTACACCACCCAATTCGAGAGTGGCGTGTTTTTTCATAGCACCAAGCCTGCTGAACCGGAATGCGTGTTGCCGTGTTTTTGATCGAGCACCAACAGTGAAGTTCGGCGCGCTACCGAGTCGGTTGGGCAGTCACCTTCGATTGTCGATTTTAGTCCGATGGTTGTGCGCAATCGACGTGGGACAAAAGTGCGACGCGTCCTTCGAGATCGACGCTCAGACGGATCGGAATCGAGACTCCTCGGTGTGGCGATACCTGCGACACGTTCTGCGTCACGAACTCGACGGTCGTGGTCCTATCAGCATTACGCCATCGCGCCCAACTCGACTGCGGAGGAGTGCCCGCGGATCGCGTGACTCACGCGTCGTGCCTCCTTGCCGAACGACGCGATGGACAACCCGAGAACACCGTGGGCTTTACTCGAACGTGAAGCCTCTTCCCGAGTCCGCATTCCGAATTCATTGGTCTTTACGTCGTGCAAACGGATTCGCGATACCGCAACGGCGGGACGGTTGGCGAAATTGCCCGAAGAGAATCCTTCAGAACCGAAAGCACGAGCTCCGTGCGCTGGAGAACGAGCCCTCGATCTTCGACGGTGGCATCGCGGACCCCGCTGCAATCTTCCACGCGCTGCGCTCCGCACTCAGCGCTCCGCACTCAGCGCTCCGCACTCCGCTCGGCGCTCCGCACTCAGCGCTCCGCACTCAGCGCTCCGCGCCCGCACCTAGCATTTCATGGCTTCGCGGCCGACCGCAGCTGCCAGCGGCATCACGCCCGGCAACACTGAGTTCGATCGCTCATCCCGAAACCCGTCCGGCGCGGTGGGCCGGCGATCGCGCCGCGCTGCGACGTGAAAGACGTCCGATGGTCGCCCCGACCAAGGTCGTCCGAACATCGATCGATTTGCGTTCGACGATAGGGCCGACGCGCCGTGCCACGTCAAGCGACGCTCGCAGCCGTCCGACCTTCGACAGACCTGCATTCGAGAATATGGGCCTGGGTGCATCCGTTCGACCGCAGACGCATGACAGGTGCGGTCCGTGCTTCGACAGAACGGCGACCGACGGAACGAAACGGAACCGGTTTCACTGAGCCTATCGGCGACGGCTGATTCGTTACCACGCAGAGAAAGACAAAACCCATCCCACGATGCCCCAGCATCGTCGCCCAAAAGGACTGAGCATTGTGGCTCCCAACACGCGATGATTGACGCAAAAAGCCTCGAAGCAGGCTCGCTCACCTGAACGCCTCGTGTATCCTTGCGCGTATGGCAAGCGCGAGGATTGGCAGTCACGGTTCGTTCAACGGAAGAGCACTCACTTGGTCGCGATGCGGCTGTTGTGCGGGCGCACTCCTGCTTCTCGGTTGCGCGGGAGCCAACCCCGTTGCGAAAAACGAGACGGCACGGCCCGCGCCAAAGCAATCTCAGCCCCAGCGAATGGCAATGGTCGAGGAGAAGGCCGAGCCTCTGGGGTTCGTGATCGCCATCGATGACCCCGAACGGGCTTGGTCGCGGGTCGCAGCACTCTACGGCAGAGGACCTCTCTCCTCTGCGCTTGGAGCCAAACTCGCTGACTACATCAGCCTGATCTTGGGCTCACCAACGGTCGGACTCATGGACGGTCATGCACAGGTTCGGATCGGTTTCGCGGGACTCGCTGAGAATAGCGATCCCGATATGGCGGTGTCCTTTGGGGTCCTGCCGGGCTCTTCGCGAGAGCTGCTAAACTTAGCCTTTCGAATCGTCGACGATGACGCGGCAGAGCCTGAAGCAGGCGATCCCCGACCGATCTGTTCGTATCGCGAGACGAAGGCGTCCGCGCCTCGACTCGTCTGCGCGAACACACTGCGCGTCCTTCGACGATTGGAGAGCGAATTCCGTACGGAAGGCCACAGCAGCGGCGCCGATCTTCGATTCGAAATCAAAAGCCCCGTCATGCACCAAGCTGCAGAAGAGGAGCGAAGCAAGCCGGCAGCTGAGTCTGCTGGAGAAAACGCGGGACGTCTAGTTGCCCTAGAGACGATGGACAACCTCGAATCCGTGGGTTGCAACGTGACCTTCGACGCGGAGGCCGCGCGTGTATCCGTCGACGTCACCATGAAGTCGACGATCGGCGTCTATTGGTCGCTCTTGCTCGGACCAACGGCTTTGGCGCATCCGCCCCGATTCGAAAGAATCCCGTCCGACGCCTTCGTTGCGCTCACGTTTTCGGGAGTCCCAGGCGACGTGTTGCGTGCGTCACTCGCGCCAATCAGTCGCTCTTTGAACCAAGATCTCGCGAAGGAGTTTCCGCAATCCATGGTCGAAGCGGTGACCACCGAGATGAGGAAGATCTTCCTTACCGGAGGCCCCCTCCGATACATGGCGGGCACCTCGAAGCAAGCCGCAATGCCAGCGCGAAGAGGTGCCAAAGGCGGGTCGAGCGCTGACACGTCCGAATCGACGTCACCGGGCTGGTGGGCCATCGTCCTCGACGAACCCATCGACAAGTGGACGAACGGGGTCCGCAATCTCATCGCTCTCGATCAGAGAGACTTCGCGCTCGCACCTGGGGAAGAGCTAAAGACACCAACGGCCAATTCCGATACGACAGAAGTCAAAGAGATCCGTAAGAAGGGAGCCGCGCCGTCGCGCAACCTCGTGCATCTGACGATTCGGCGCGCAGCAAACCCGAATTACCGCGGGTCCGCGAAGGAGAAATTGGCGCGCGAACAATTGATTCACGTGGTGATCACCGGCAACGAAGCGACGACGTACATCGTGGGCGCCGGAACGGAACCCTTGGCCCTGTCCCGCGCGAAGGAGCTCTCCGACAAGAAGGGACCGACTTCAGCCGAGCAGAACTGGTACCTCGAACCGCAATCGGACAAGCACACTCGCGCTCTCGGGTTCGTGACTCCACGAGGTTTCATGACGCCATTTCTGATCGATGGCTCTGCCGAAGAAAGTGAAAGTGCACGTCGTATCCTCGAAACCCTTACAAATCTACCGAAGAACGGCAACGCACCGATTGCCTTCGAGTACTACTCCGACGCGACCTCAACGCCTCTCACCGGACACTTCGACTTTCGACTCGACGCCGAACTGCTGCACGCGCTGTTGGATCTCGCGGGAAACAGTTTGTTCCAGTGACTGAAAGCTGTGGTTAGCCGTCAGCGGTCAGCGTTCAGCCGTCAGCGAGCCGAAAGCCGAAAGCTGCGGTCAGCGTTCAGCCGTCAGCGAGCCGAAAGCCGAAAGCTGCGGTCAGCGTTCAGCCTTCAGCGAGCCGAAAGCCGAAAGCTGCGGTCAGCGTTCAGCCGTCAGCGAGCCGAAAGCCGAAAGCTGAAAGCTGAAAGCTGAAGGCAGCGTTCAGCACTCAGCGTTCAGCAGCGGCCAGCAGTCTGATGGCTGATGGCTGATGGCTGATGGCTGATGGCTGACGGCTGGACAACCGTGTCCCGTTCGGTACGCAATCTGCACGTGAGACAAAGGCCAGCATGGCTGAATTTTTGCCATTCAAGCCCCCAACTTGCCTGATTCTTACGCGCCGATCCCGGCGAGGAGCATGCACATGAACGCGAGCCAACTTGGTATTCGATGGACGATCGGCGACGTGAGCAATGAAGGGTTCGAGGCGCTGCGATTGTCGGTGTGGGGCGCGTGGCGGGCTTTTGGACGACGTACGAGTTACGTCATCTGTGTCAACACGGTTTCCATCGACGAGGCGCGCGCGCGAACGGGCCCCCTACCGGAGGGCTGTGATTGGTTCGCCGTCGAGCCCGAAGTGCCCGCGTTCCTCACCGACCACTTGGAACCTGGCATGGCCCAAGGTGCGGCATGGAAGCTTCTCCCGTTGCAATTCTATCCCGATCGCTACGAGCTCTCCCTGGACAACGATTGCATCCTCTGGTCGGCTCCATCGGCTCTGCGACGTTGGCTGGATGCGAAAGACGGCACGACGTTGCTCGCGGAAGACGTAAAGGCCTGCTTCGGACAGTTCGCACCTCAGTGCGGCATGGCTCCGCGCAATGCAGGGATCCGCGGGCTTCCACCGGGATTTCGACTGGAACAGGCCATGAAGGCGGCGCTCCGGGCCGTTGACGCGCCGCTGCGTTCGGAGCTCGACGAGCAAGGTCTGCAGGTCGCAGCGGTCACACGCAATACCAACTGCGAAATCGTCCCGCTCACCGATGTGAGCATCTGTTCTCCCTTTCCGCCGCACCTCCCCAATCTCGGTCGTTGTGGCGCACACTTCTGCGGCCTCAATGCCCGCGATCTCGGCTGGAAGCTCGGGGATCGCCCTGCCTCGGAGGTGGTGCGTGATCACTTTAAGCGGCTGCGCCCCGCCCTCTACGACCGCGTGGGTCTACACCTGAGCACAGCGGCTGCCTGAGGAGAGGACGCTCTCGCGGCACGCTGAACGTCACGATGCCGTCCTCGTCGGGCACCACGAAATCTACGACGAGTTCCTGCGCACTGGAACGGTCGATATCCCGTGTGGAGGTTTGACGATAGACCGTCAACATTGCGCGATAGCGACCGCTCGCCGCAGCATACGGGATGTGATACTTGCGCGGTTACAGCGCTCGAACATGATTAGCTCATTGCTCGCGTTCGAGAGTTTGAAGGTGATCCGCGTGTACGTTCCGCTGGTCGGACCCAGGCACTCTCGCGGTATGGGAGGTACGGTGGTCGTTTCGGCAATTGCCGTCGCGCTTTCGGATATGACCCAGCGGCACCAGCAACCGCTCCAAGCTCGCACCCCACCAACACGAACAGCCGCTCCAAGCTCGCACCCCACCAACACGAGCAGCTGCGACCGTCGAGGCATCGCGGACCTCGAATGCCGCGACCGGGAGCTTCGACGCTCGGACCGTCCGCAACGACATCAATGAGTGGCAGCGCGTCACGGAGATCGATCACCACCTCGGGGTTCCTCGATGCTCGGGCCAAATGTCGCTCCACGTCGCTCCACGTCGCTCCACGCGCGAGTGATGACGCTTCGTGACTGCCCGTGTTGCCTTGCTCAGGGCGGGCAACATCGCCTCACTGCGACGGATGGAACGAACGGCGTCGTGTTCGGGGCAAAATCCCCGCTTTGGTTCCGATCTCCACGAAGCTGCCACACCCCTCGTACTTACCTCAGCTATTGCGCCACAGTTGTCACGAGGAAGGCCCTGCGCGCACGATCCCTCCCGAAGGGCGCAGAGGGATTCCTATCCGCGTTGCGAGAAGGGCTAATTTCCCTGCAAGTTTCGAAAAGATGGACGCAAAAAGGCGACCCTTCCGGGTCGCCCTTTTGCGTCGCCTGAAGGACGAAGCGTCGCTTCGCCTTGGTTCACCACATGACCGTGTAGCCCGCTTGAAGTCCGAAGCTGGACTTCACGGCAACGACGCTTCCTTGCGGCGTGGATACGGCTTCGGTGGTCTGGTAAAGCCCCTGCAACGCAGGAGTCAAAATACCCGAACGCCCCACCATGATGTTCAAGCCGAGGCGCGGAGCCAGTGCGAAACCCGCGCCCGCGCTCGGACCGGGATCGCTACTCTGCGAAGCCACGCCGAACCCGACTCCGAGAAATCCGTAAAGACTCTGGGTGAACGGAATGTGTAGGCTCGGTTCCGCAAGTGCCACGACCAAGGTCTGGTGAACGGAATCCCCTTCGACCTTTTGCTTTGCGTAATTGACGCCGATAATTGCCGAGATTTCCACGTTATCCATGAAGAAGTAACCGATCGTCGGATTGAAGCCGATCGACAGGTAATCTTTGGCACTCGTGAGATTCGCAAACCCACCTAGTTCGAGGACGCCAGCACGCGCGTAGGCCTGAGTTCCGCCGATCCCGGCCTGTTCAGTGACTCCGGTACCAGCCACGGTAGGCGCTGGCGCCGCGGGTTTCGGATCATGGTCGGATTGCGGTGGAGGAAGGTTTTGCGGCGGTTGCCCTTGTCCGACCGTCGTTGACATCGTTGGCGCCACTTCACCGCTGGCGTGCATGTCGGCACCAGCTTTTGCGTCCTGTCCCCATGCAACCTTCGGTGAGATCAGCACGGAGAGACTCGCAGCTGATGTAAATATGGCAAGTTCAACGGCAAAGCTCTTATTGCGCATCATTCGAGATTCCTCCTGCTTGCGCCCAGAGCAATCGTTGTGCCAATTGCTTGGCGTTGCGCGTGCACGTTTCGATCACGTCCGCGATACACCCCATCGAACTACATTCGAGCCGATCGAAAAACTCGACGCGTTCGACTTATATAGGCGATTCAGATACCACAGATCGGGGGCCGTGAACGGCTCTCGAGATCTGCTCCCGAGACTTCGGCCCGTGGACGCTCGCGACAGCAGAAGCAATTCGAACACGGACGCTAGCGCGACGAACGCGACGACGGCTGCATCGACACGAACGCGACGACGGCTGCATCGACACGAACGCGACGACGGCTGCATCGACACGAACGCGACGACGGCTGCATCGACACGAACGCGACGACGGCTGCATCGACACGAACGCGACTCGCATACTTCACGCCTTCGCCAGGAGGGCGGATTTCGACATCGACGCAGATAGCGTCGCAGCGAACGACCGCTATGTCGTCGGCTCGGCATCGCAGGGTTGTGCCACCGCGTCGGCATTCATGGGCATGCGGACGCGGCCCTGGAACGAAAGCGCCTACTCTGTCACTTGCCCGAGCTCGACTTTCAGTCTTACGCTCATGCTCCAATGCTCGCTCCGTAGCGGCGATTGGCTTCTAGGAATCGATGTTGCTCACCAGGTGGTAGGCCCAACACTTGCGCTCGCATGCGGCGTGGCGCAACTCGATACGCGCGTCGGTTCTCTGTTATCGTCTCAAATTCGTACAAAGCCGACATACAAGGGATGGCGGTGTCGTGCGACGTCGCTCCGCACGGGCAAAATCGCAGAAATTCAACGATGAATTACCTTCGCAGTCTTCAACACTCGTTCCGCACGGCTCCAGTGAGACGTCAAATTTCAATCGCAGTCATCGACGTCGAATGAGTCGTCTAGATTTCTCGTGATGGCGATGCTACTGGTGATTTCCCAGTTGCCACGAGCAACGCTCGATCGAAGTGATGGTGATTGAGTTCGACAGGGTGGCCAGAAGCAGGTCTTCCGTCGCGATTTCCGCACGAAGTTGTCTGATATCGAACCGAGAGAAGCCTCTCGGAATGGACCGTTCGATGGTCCGTTTGCAGAAATCATCAGTGGCAACGTAACAACCAGCTACCGATCCTGGAGGTACCATGCGCCTAGGTTGGAATCAGCGCGTCAGCGTCGCAATACTGGCTTGTTCTCTCGGTCTCGGCTGCAACTCGCGCGACGAGCCGCAAGCCGAATCCTCTGGTATAGAAGGCACATTACAAGTCGTCATCTCCGACTTCGAAGATGGTACCAGTCGTACGACATACCGGATCGAACTCGACGACGGCACGAGCAAAGAACTCGACGCCAAGACGCCAATCGAAATCCCTGGTGGGGTTCGCGTGCGTGTTCACGGTTCGGAAGAGGGCACTGGACTGCTTCACGTAACGCAAATCGAATCCATCGACGACAGTGGCCAGGCGTTGATTGGCCAGACCCCTCGCGCACCTTACCGAGTTCTCGCGCTCATGGTGAGCCCGGGCGGCGTACGAGATTCGCGAACTTCAGCGGAAATTCGAGCAACGTTATTCGGTAATACGAACAGCAGCAACGCGTACTATGCCGAGGAGTCCTACGGCATCGCAAGCTTGACGGGCGACGTCTACGATTGGTTGGACGTACCAGCGATGAACGGTTGTGACTACGACACCCTCGCGACGAACGCCCGCGCCGCGGCGGTCGCCGCGGGCATCGATATGACCAAGTATCAGCAGGTCATGCACTACTTCCCGAAAACGAGCGCCTGCGGGTGGTCGGGGCTCGCCTACATCGGCAGGCCCGCTTCACCGGGACGCAACTCCTTCTTCAATGGTGCCACGGGTTGCGTGTTTCATCACGAGCTTGGCCACAACTACGGTATGCGACACGCTCGCTCGTACACCTGCAAGGTCGACGGCATTGGAGCAGCCCTCGCAAGCGCTGCCAATTGCACCTTCAGCGAATACGGCGATCGGTTCGACAGCATGGGAAGCAGCTGCTTCCAGCACAGCGGGTATCGCAAGGCTTCCGAAGGTTGGTTCGGGAAGTGTAACGCTGTCGCGGTGAACGGTAGTGGCACGTTCGACGTGGTACCCGTCGAGCTCCCGTCGAATGCAACGCAGACCCTACGCATCAAGGTCGACCCTTCACTCTGCCCGAGCGATATCCCCACTTGCTACTACTACGTCGAATACCGACAGAATCTGGGTCAGTTCGACCGCACGAGCTCGACGCAGGTCTACTCTGGCGCGTTGATTCGAATCGCTGGTGCTGCAGATTATACTGGCAACGGTTCGCAGACATCGACCTATCTGCTCGACATGACCCCCGCGACGACGAGCTGGCTCGAATCCTGCGTTGGCTTCCGGCAAGAGTTACACGGATGCCGCGGGGACGAGCATCACCGTGGTCGCCTCCACGCCGGAAAGGGCAACGATTCGAGTCGCACTGCCCGGTACCAGTACCGGAACGTCCGTTTGCATCGACGGTTCGACCGTTCCCTCTGGCACTGGTGGCACCGGCGGCGCCGGGGGCGCCAGCGGCACCGGTGGATCCGGCACGGGCGGCAGCACTTCCGTCGGAGGCGCGGGCGGCAGCACTTCCGTCGGAGGCGCGGGCGGCAGCACTTCCGTCGGAGGCGCGGGCGGCAGCACTTCCGTCGGAGGCGCGGGCGGCAGCACTTCCGTCACTTGCGCTTCAGGTGAGTCAGCCTACGGCGGGCATTGCTACTGGTTCTCGCCGTCGACGCTCACGTTCGCACAAGCGCAGTCCACTTGTGCAGCTCGCGGCAATGGTTGGCGTCTAGCCGAAGTCGCGAGCTCGGGAGAGAACACCTTCATCTCCGGTGTGATTGGCGGTTACGAAACCTGGCTGGGTGGAACGGATCAAGCAGTCGAAGGCACGTGGCGCTGGCAAAGCGGCGCACAGTTCTGGCAAGGTGCCGCAACCGGTACACCTATCGGCACGACATTCGTTCGATGGTTGAGCGGTGAACCAAACGGCGGCAGTACCTCCAATTGCATGCGGATGGTGTCCGGCGGTAGCTGGCGCGACGTCGGCTGCGGCAGCTCCTATCGTGCCATCTGCGAGTCCGGGTTCTAAGGTAGGAATTCGCGCAAGTTACGTAGCCCAAGCCCTTCGTTCTCGCGAGTTCTTCCCGCGAGAACGAAAGGCCTGTGGCGTTCATTCCGCTTTGCGCTCGAAGAACATCAAGTCGACGAAGATCGCCGCAGCCAAGAGGAGACGACGTTCGATCGGATGTAGTGGCCCGGGCTGGAACTCGACGCCGAAATTGTCCGCATCGGTGAAGACCTCGCGAAGGGCGCCCGACCATTGCTTGCGGATCGTAGCGACGACCTGACCATGGCGCATGAACGTGAACGTCCACGGGCGCCAGAGGGGAGAAGCGACGGTCAGCTGCACGTTACCTTGCGCATCCTCGACGTCGAAGCGCTTGGAGAACCACGACCATCGACGTTGAATCGCCCCGAGGGTTCGACCGAAGGCGTCTATCACTTCCAGTCGTTGGAAGAACCAACGAAACGGGTGCCGCGCCACGAGCACCGGATTGCGCATCGTATCGAAGAACGAAATTTCGAAGCTGCGAAAGTGACCCGCCACCTGACGAAGTAAGAACCCGATGATGCCCTTCTGCTGCTCCGCGGCAAAACCAAGGGGTTCACCCGTGACGGTTCGGATCTCGTACTTATTGCGCGTCTCGAACCCGAACAGTTCCGCGAGTTCTCGGCGTTGCACGATGGCGAGCCCAGGAGCTGCGTCCAGAGCATTGTCGAAGGTAGACATGCGCTCGAGACTACGAGAACCGACGCGCAATGTCACCGCTCGACGACGCTCCTAGGTCATAATCGACGATAGTGTCCCGCCGTGTCGACCAACGCGGCTCGCGTCCACGACTGTGCGGACCGGCACGGCTCGCGTCCACGACTGTGCGGACCAACGCGGCTCGCGTCCACGACTGTGCGGACCGGCACGGCTCGCGTCCACGACTGTGCGAACCGGCACGGCTCGCGTCCACGACTGTGCGGCCAATGACTCCAAGATCTCCCCTCTATCCCCGCGCGGCCACTCCGCGGAGCCCCTCACGATCCCTTCGCTCAGGTTCCCTTGTTTGAAATGCGTCGCCCCAGGGCAGATACCGCCCAGTAGACGCTCAGCGGCAGTACGACGAAGAGAAGCATGAGCCGCAATGCGAGCGTCCCAAGTCCAAGAGCCAACGCGAAAGGCGATACGGATTGATCGGGAGTGATGAGGCCTTCGCTGTGATTCGTGAACGCCCAGCCAAGCACCACGTAAGCGATGAACACCACGACCCCCAGGCAACCCGACTTCTTCCCGAGAGCGCTCATGGTGCCACCTCCGGTCCCGACGTGAGGAAGGCGAGCATGAGAGCGTTACCAATGGGACCTCCCGTGGCAAAGCGCGTCCGAGCATCGCGTTCGACGCGAAAACCGAAGAGCTCCGCGGTGCGATACAAGCTCTCGAAGTCGCCATTTCGTCTCAATGCACGTGCAGGAGCTAGCGCGAAACCCGTTGCCGCGACGGACACACCAAACAAAACTGGTCCACTATCGACGTCTCCACCGCCGTCGTAGCCATTTGCATACTCGCGAATGGCACCGAAGCGCAAAAAGCTCGTTCGGTGCGACAGGAGTGCGTCCGAAAGTAGCACCAAGGACGCACGATCGGCGAATCCCGCGAAATATGCGGCGAGGCCGGTGCCGGAACCGCGGGGCGCGTCATGTGGCTTTCCATTGCGCATCCCCATCCGCTGAATGACGAGCCCGCTCTTCGGATCGATTTGCACTTTGCGCAATTGAGTGGCCCAGTGAACGAGCACCCTTCCGTGATCGGCCTTCGTCGCGCGACCATGAACGGCGATCGCTGCCGCGACGGCCGCTACGTCCGTTGGGTAGGCTTCCCCTGGATAGGTTTCGATCAATCCCGTCGGTGATGCGAGCAAGCGACGCTCGTAGGCAGCGATCAAGGCATCGTGCTTTCGCGCCACCGCGACGGGGAATCCAGCGTCCACCAGGCGCGCCATGCTGATCGCGAGCGCCGAATAGGCAAGATAGGCGTGGCCATGGGAACCCGAAAGCGACGACAAAGCGTCTTCGTTCCACGCTCTCGTGCCAAAGTCCCGCATTTCTTTGGCGAAACTCTTCACCGCAGCTCGGGTTGCCACGGGGGCGTATCGCGATGACCAGTCTGGATGGGACAGACAGAGTTGGGCCAAGCCCAGCGCCGTCATTTGATGCGTCACCAATGCCCATTCGCCGGCAAAGCGGTTCTCGGACGACCGCTGCCGGTGACAATCATCCTCGAGTTCGAATCGAACCTGTTCCTCTGCCAACGCGCGCTGCAGCGACGGCTCCCCGTCGAACCATGCCTTACTATCCCGTCCGCAATACCAGGCCGGAACCACGTACAACGTGCCTGCACCCGCGACTACCGCGAGCCATCGAAAGAGCACAAAGCTCCGTCGGCCGCGATTCGACGTAGACCTGGTGGCATTCCGGAATGTGTCCATGCTCGTCACGCGCTGAAAGCCATTGATGTTACGTCGAATGCCGCTCCGAGTGATGAACTACCCGATTCTGACAGACGAGACCCACCATGGGCCTACGAGCGAGCGACCTTCGGGATTCTGTACTTCTCCAGCCGGAATAAAACTCGCCGAAAGGTGCCGGGAAGACCGCAGGGAGTCGCTTTCGTAACAATTCTTTCGCCGAGGCGACAATTGATAGACGGACCACCTTTGCTCGAGCGCTGATGCGTTCGTCCGAATTCCGCGACTGCATCGCACGTTGCGGAACGGCCAATCGACGTCTGAGCAGTACGGAGGTCTCCCTCTGGTTACCGATGAGTTCCCGATGAGTACGACCCTCCCCCGCGTTCGAAGAGGAGCCACGTTCGCGCTCCTTTTCGCAGGCTTCGCATCCCTGTCCCCCGCCAAGGCATTCGCAGACAACCCCATCGTCCAGACGCTCTATACCGCCGATCCGGCCCCGATGGTCTACGACGGGAGAGTCTACCTTTATACGGGTCACGACGAAGACAACTTGGTCAACAACTTCTTCACCATGAACGACTGGCGAGTCTACTCGTCCGCCGACATGGTGAACTGGACCGATCACGGCTCACCGCTCAGCTACAAGAGCTTCAGCTGGTCGAGCGGCGACGCCTGGGCGGGACAGGTCGTCCCTCGAAACGGGAAGTTTTACTTCTACGTTCCGACGAATCGCAACGGCGGCAAGGTGCTCGGCGTCGCTGTCTCGGACAGCCCCACCGGGCCGTTCAAGGACGCGCTTGGGAAGCCGCTCCTCACCTCGGATTGCGGCACGATCAATCCGACGGTCTTCATCGACGACGACGGCCAGGCCTACCTCTATCGGGGAAATCCGAACCTCTGCTACGTCAAACTCAATGCGGACATGATCTCTTACCAGGGAAGCGTCGTCCATGTCCCGATGACTACTGCGAGCTTCGGCGTTCGCAGCAAGACGGATCGCCCCACGACTTACGAGGAAGGGCCCTGGTTCTACAAGCGTTCAGGGCACTATTACATGGTGTTCGCTGCGGGACCTATCTCCGAACACATCGGCTATGCCATGAGCACCAGCCCCACCGGGCCGTGGACGTATGGCGGCGTCGTGATGCCGACGCAAGGAGCGAGCTTCACCAACCATCCCGGTGTCATCGACTACAAGGGAAAGTCCTACTTCTTCTACCACAACGGTGCTCTCCCGGGTGGTGGCGGATTTCACCGCTCCGTAGCCGTCGAAGAGTTCACCTACGGTACCGACGGCAAGATCCCGCAGATCAAGATGACGACGGCAGGGCCCGCAGCGGCAGCGACGCTCAATCCGTACGATCTAAACGAAGCGGAAACGATCGCTTGGGAGTCGGGGATCGAAACGGAGGTGTGTAGCAAAGGGGGCATGAACGTTACTGCCATTGGCAGCGGCGACTATATCAAGGTCGAAAACGTCGACTTCGGCAGCGGAGCCACGTCCTTCACCGCCAGCGTGGCTGCGACGGCCGCTGGTGGCAGCATTCAGATCCGCCTCGGCAGTCAGACGGGCACGTTGATCGGAACCTGCAACGTAACGGCGACCGGTGGCACGCAAACCTGGGCCAACACCACGTGCACGGTCAACGGTGCAACGGGCATCAAAGATCTGTACTTCGTCTTCACGGGCAGCGCGTTCAATTTCGATAACTGGAAGTTCACGGGAACTGGTGGCGGAACGGGAACCGGTGGTAGCGGCGGCACGTCGGCAAGCGGTGGAAGTACCGCGACTGGCGGCACCGCTGCAGCAGGAGGCAACGTCGCAGCCGGTGGAACGACGAGCACCGGAACAGCCTCCGGCGGCACCGCGAGCGCCGGTGGCAACATTGGCAATGGCGGCAGCACGTCTGCGGGTACCAACCCGAGCACGGCCGGTACGACCGCGAGGGGTGGCTCCTCTGGCTCTTTCGGCACCCCGAGTTCGAGTGGGCTCCTCGGCAGCGCGGGAGCGACAAATGCGACGAGCGGAACTGGCCCGGTCAGTGATGGCGACCCCTCCGACGCCGACGGCTGCAGCTGTCGACTCGCAGACGAACCCTCGACGAGAAAGTCCGTTGCCCTATTGGGCATCATCGGTCTCTTGTTCTTGCGCACCGCGAGAAAGCGACGTAGCGACTGAAAGGAACCTGATTTGAGCGAAATGTGGGCCACGTAACCACGCCGCCCCGGCCATCATCGCGTGCGATGAGCACGAATGATGTGGTAAAGAAACGAGACTGCCTCTGTAGCCGGGCAGCTCGAACCCATGGGTCGTCGATCGGGTAGGTGTAAGCGCAGTTCGTGGATGTGCTCGCTGTGGCTCGTACTCGGGTCGTCGACTGCCGAGGCGGCAACGTCGCATTTCGTCTCCGTAACGTACGAGATCGAATCCGACGCTTTCGGCGTGCCCAAACGTATCGGAATTTCGCGCCGTGCTCGAGCGGCAGCTCGGTTACGATCCCCATCGGCAGGGTTCTACATCTGGCGTGCGGGTGCGGGTGCGTCCCACGGATACGGGAATCGAAGGAACCGTCGACTGGAGCACCTCCGCCGATGAACACGTCGGCGAACGTCGGTTCGAGTCGCGCAGCGACGAGTGTCAGAAGCTGATTGCCACGATAGGCTTTGTCGTCGCAGTGCAGCTCCAGTTGATGGCGGAAGAAGCCGCGTCGGAAACCAGCGTCAGCACCTCGTCTTCCAACGGAAATGGCGCGCTCGAGCGCCGAGAAACAGGCGGAGCGCCGGAGCCACTCACATCACTGACTCTGACCCGGAGAGACTTCGCAATTCGGCTTTCCACGTCACACGACGAGCTTGGCCGCGCCGTCTTTGCGGGAGTAGGTCCGTCAGTCGGATTCGGACTCGCGCCGGATCCGGTCGCTCTCGGCAGATTGTTCGTCGCGGCTCGATTGGGCTGGCTGGGGTTCGAGATCGGTGCAGAAAGAACACTGCCGGCACGTACCACCCAGGACTACGGGGGCGGATTCGAGCACGTTTGGACGCTCGGCACCGTGGCTGCCTGCGGCTTCCGTGGGTACGCGTTCGTCTGTGGACTCTCGAAGCTGGGAAATCTGCACGCCGAAGGTTTCGACGTCGATCGCCCGGCCTCGCCCGACGGTTTCGCCTGGCAGGTTGGCCCGCGCCTTGGATACGTGCTGCCCGTGGGCGACCACTTTCTCCTACTCGGGCGCGCCGAAGCGCTCTATTTGGCGACTCCTTGGACCGTCCATCTGAATCATGTGACCGTCTGGAGCGCTCCGCGCGTGAGTGCTGTCGCTGGAATCGACATCGCGGCGCGCTTTCGATAGCAATCGGACCACCTTCACAACAATACTACGCGATGGCGAGAACCTCAGGAACCAGCTATCTGCGGTTGGTATCGAGTAGCACGAACGCAGGTTCGGAGGCTCCCAGCAAACCCCTTCCGCATCCCTGCGTCGAGGCCTTCGAGCGGGAATTCGATTACCTCATCCGAACCCTCCGTAGACTCGGAGCGCATCGCGACGACGTCGAGGATCTCGCCCACGAGGTCTTCATCGTTCTCTACCAGACCTGGGACAAGTACGACCCGACGCGCCCCCTCCGCGCTTATCTTTTCGGTATCGCATTCCGAGTCACGGCGAATCACGGCAGAAAGCGCCGACGAGAGATCCCGCACGTGAGCTTCGAGCTCGACGATCAAGCGCCGAGACCCGACCAGCTCCTCGAGGCCAATCAAACGCGAGCTCTCGTACTACGAGCCCTCGAACGCGTTCCACTGCAACGGCGAGCCGTGCTCATCATGCATGACATCGACAAGGTTCCCATGACGGAGATTGCATCCAACCTTTCGAATCTATCGGTTTACCGGTTATTCCCGCTTACGCAAGGCGCGCAAGGAGTTCGCTGAGGCGGTGACCCATTTGCTTGGAGCGAGCCGACCATGACCCGCACCCACGCCGACACGAACCAACCCGACATCGAGTCGTTGCTCGCGACGGAACGAGAACTCATCCCCGAGGACGACGCGCTACGTCAGCGTGTCCTGCAACGCGCACGCGCTTCGTTGCCCCTTTCGCTGAGACGACCAATCGTAGTCACGCCGCCCAAACCAAGAAGGCTTCGGCTCGGAGCCCTTGGAACCGCCGCCATAGTGCTGCCGGCATTGTGCGCCGCAGCGTTTTACGCCGGGTATCAACTCCGCAGTCGAACTCCGTCCGTCGCACCCCCACTCGCACCGAGCACCGAAGTAACTCAACCTACGCCACCAGAACCGTCCGTGGTCGTCGCACTCGTGTCCGTCGACTCCTCTACTGGGGCGCCGCTCATGAATACCGAGACGGCGCTTCGAAACGCAGGAGCGACGACGAAACCGCTCGTGACGGCGAAGGCGGCAACGGAGATCGAAGCCTATGCGCTTGAACTTCAGGTTTTGCAGCCTGCGCGACAAGCGGTAGCACAAAGGCACTTCGCCTCGGCCTTGGGTGCGATTGCGGAGCATCAGCGCAAGTTCCCGTCCGGCAAACTTACCGAAGAGCGCGAAGCATTGCGCGTGAAGGCATTACTCGGACTCGGCCGGACCGCAGAAGCACAACGCGTAGCTTCCGCATTCCGCACCCGATTTCCTCGAAGTGCCCTGCTCGGTCGTATCGACGAGATGTTGGGTGCGCAAAAGTGACGAGCGAAAGGATCGTTACGACGGTCGCTGCTCCAAAATTCGGAACTGTCGCGAGCACGCGGAGGAAACTTCGATTGGGCGTCGGCTCGTCTTGGTTTCTTCCGCTGATCCTAGGAGCGTGCGGCGGCACTCTCGACGCAGGATGGGACGAGCCGCATGGCTCGCTTCCAATCGACGAGCGCAACCCAGTCGTGCTCTGGAACGACGGTTCGCGTGACAACTGGCAGGGTGAGTATGCGCTACTTCTCGCGAGTCGAGGTGAAATAGCGCTCGCGGGTATCATCATCGGTGAGTCTTGGCCTTGGACGAGCCTCGACGACAACACGGCGGGATGGCAGCAAATGGTGACCGCGGCGCGCGACAGCGGGCTTCGCGACATTCCCGATCCGATAACGAGCACCGGGCCCGCACTTGAGCGTCCGAGCGACGAAGACATCGACACGACGAAGCCCAATCAGTCCGAGGGAGCACGCGTCATCCTCGATCTCGCAGCGAAGTGGGCAAAGCCGTTCCGACCTTTGGTCTTGGTGACCGGAGGGAGGCTCACCGACGTAGCCGACGCCTACCTGATGGATCACACGTTGCCGGATCGGGTCACCGTGGTGTCGTCCTTGGGCGCTTCGACTTCCGACGGCGCAGAAATGGGAGTGCCCAACGGACAACTCGACACCTGGGCGGACATCATCGTGGCGCGACGGTTTCGCTACGTTCAAATCAGCACCTATTACGATCCCGCAGCCGACGTTCCGTCGAGTCTTCTCGCTCAATTGCCGGACAATCCCTTCGCTGAGTGGATAGAAGCAAAACAACCCGACATCGAGAACGCGTTCGATCAAGTCGGGATCCAAGCCGTCGCGCTCCCGTCCGTGGTCTCCACCGTGACTCGGGTGACGCAGCGAGAGTCGAATGCCGACGGCATTCCGCTGCTCACGAGCGATCCAGACGGCGAGGATTGGTTGGTCACCAAGACGAACAGCGCCTTGGCGACCGCGCGATTTTGGGAGATGTTGCTCGATCCTGTGACCTTTGCGCCTCCGTAGCCGGAGCTTTGCAAAGGAAATGCTCGAGGGCCCCAAGCGTCGCTTCATAGCGAAGTGAAAAACGACCACACGTCGTCTGGCGTCCAGCTGCAGGGGCAAGTGCTCGAGCAACTTTTTGGCGGCGTCGCGCAGGAGTTGTACAGATCCCCGGTTCCGTCGACGACGGCGTAGCCGTGTCCGGACTGATGCACGCACCAACGCACTGGATGCCCACTCGAGCACCCCGAATAGGTCGTGCAGATATGCCCGCCCGGATTCAAGTAAGGCGGCGCTTTGGGCGGTTGGGGCGGATTCTGGACCGTGCAACCGTTGTTCTTCACGAAGCGATCGCGCATTGGCGTTGCCATACCGATCGTGCACGTATAATCCTCGAGACCTGCCATCTGCCAATAGGCAACCGGGTCATTTCCGCCTTCGCAGCCACTGAGCACGGCGCCGTCGTAGATGGCGACGCCACGGAAGACCTTCGCGCGGGCACATGCAATGGCATAGGTCATTCCACCGCCGTAGCTGAAGCCGTTGGCGTAGAGACGCGACTTGTCGACGCAGTAATTCTCCTCGATGAGCTTCACCATGTCGTCGACGAACTTCAAATCCTGGCCACCGGAGTTTGCCCAACCTGCGTTCAGACCATCGGGCGCGACGAAGATTGCGCCGTTCTTCGACAGCTTCTGAAGGCCGAAGTGCGCCATGGTATATCCGTTGGTCCCACCGCTGTCGACCTCCTTGGAATTGCCACCATTCCAATGAAAGCCAAAGATCAGCCAGTAGGGTTTGTTCTTGTCGTAGTTGTCGGGAAGTCGCATGGCAAAGCCACGATTGCCGATCTTCACGTAGCCGCCAGCGCCGGTGCCAACGCTCGTACCAGACTCACCCGGGACTGCTCCGAACGTGATGGTGGACGTCTTGCCGCATCCGAGACTCGGCACAGCGGAGCTGCTTGCACCGCCAGCTGCCGCCGAACCTCCGCTCGAGCTCGCTCCGCCCGAGCTCGCTCCGCCCGAGCTCGTCGTGCCTCCAACGACACTCGCGCCACCGCTTCCAGGTCGCCCTCCCGTCGCAGTGGACCATGCACTCGAGCCTGCGGCGCCTCCGGCCGTGCTTGTCGCACTGCTGCTCGCCCCACCGGACACGCCCTGCCCGCTCGTCTGCGTAGCCCCACCAACGGTCGAACTGCCAGCAGAGCTCGCAGAGCCGCCGCTGGTCGAAGATCCGCTCGCGGCACCACCGATGTTACCTGGCGAGTTGTCCCCGGCATTTGAAGAACAGGCGCCACTCGAAAGGGCAATCGCGAGGAGCCCTAGGTAACTTGGACGAACTGAAGTCATGATGTTCGCTCTTTCCTGTATCAATCTCGAATCACGGCCCTGTCTTGATTTCCACTGAGCTACCGGTGAGCGCACCGGAAGTCGCCTTCAGCGTGATCGTTCCCGCTGTCGTCGTGGATTGAACGATGGCGAGAGCTTTGCCACTGAAAGCAGCCCGCGAAGTACCCTTATAGGATTCGTGACTAATCGGGTTTCCGTTGTCGACGCCCACGAGCTTTCCGGGACCCGTGATGGCAAAATCGATGGTGTTGCTCGCTTGCGGGACGATCGTCCCTTGAGCATCCACGACGTCGAACTCGACGAAGGACAGGTCGCGACCATCGGCAGCAATCGAGGTTCGGTCGGCTCTGGCAACCAAGGCCGCCGCTGCTCCAGCCGTTCGAAGCTTGTCCGTTGCCACGATCTTCCCACCCTTCGAGGCCCGCGCTTCGAGAGTTCCCGACGCGAAGGGAACGGACCATTGGAGCTTTCCGGTCGTAGCAACGTCCATCGTCTTGCTACCGAGTGACTTGTCGTTGAGAAAGAGCTCGAACGCTGTCGGCGTTCGTGTAGACGAGAACCTTGACCGCTTGCCCATTGGTCCAATTGGTCCAGTTCGACGGAACCATGTGAACCATGGCCGGACCGCTCGCGTTCCACTTGCTTTGATAGAAGTAGAAGATGTCCTTCGGGAAGTTCGCAGTGTCGATGATACCGAAGTAGGAGCTCTTGGCGGGCCACTGGTAAGGCGTCGGCTCGCCGATGTAGTCGAAGCCCGTCCACACGAATTCCCCGGCAATCCAGGGTCGCGTATTGACGTTCTTCCAGGACGTCTCCGCAGTATGACCCCAACCCGCCGCCTGATCGTCATAGGACGAACACTGCGTGTTGGCGCTATTGTAGATCCCTCGGCTCCGCAGCGCCGATGAGGATTCACTGGCGATCATCTTCCAAGTGGGGTGCGCCGAATGGACCGAGTCGTACCGATCTGGCGCGTAGTTGATACCAACGATATCTTCGAGCCCAGTGATGTCGTTGACATTGACGAAGGCCGCATAGGCTTGCGTGATCACGCGGGTGTCGTCTTTGGCTCGAATGGCCTTGATCAATTGCTGAACGACGGTCTTGTCGCCCGCCTGGGGAACCTCATTTCCGATGCTCCAGATGATGACGCTCGGGTGATTGCGATCTCGTGAGACCAAATCCCCGATGTCCGTATCCGCCCACTGGCGGAAGAATCTTCCATAGTCGTAGGTGTGCTTGCCCGCATACCAGCAATCAAAGGCCTCATCCATCACGATAAAACCGAGACGGTCGGCGATGTCGAGGAGCTCGGGAGCGGGCGGATTGTGCGACGTTCGGATCGCGTTTGCGCCCATTTCCTTGAGCATCTGCATGCGCTTCTCCATCGCGCGGTAGTTCACGGCTGCGCCGAGCGCCCCGAGATCATGGTGATTGCAGACGCCGTTGATCTTCATCTTCGTGCCGTTCAACGAAAACCCAGTGGCCGCGTCGAAGGCGAAGGTACGAATGCCGAGCGGCGTGGTATACGTGTCGACGACGGCGCCACCCGCCGAAACGGTGGTCACGACGGAGTATAGGGTTGGCGACGTGGTCGACCAAAGCTTCGGATTGGGCACCGTCACGCTCTGTGACACGGTCCCCACCTTTCCCGCGGCGACGGTCGTCGCAGGCGAGGTGGCTGTGCCCACCTCGGTTCCCGAGGGATCTCGAACCGAACTCGTCACCGTGACCGATTGGTCCGTCGTGGCACCATTTTGGATATTGACGGAGACGTTCACGGTGGCGCTCGAGCTCGACACCGTGGGCGTCGTCACGCGGGTGCCCGTATAGGCAACGCGAACCGGGTTGACGGTCTTCAACCATGTATGGCGATAGATACCGCTGCCCGAATACCAGCGGCTGCTGGGCGTTTGATTCGTCGCCTTCACGGCAAGTACGTTCGAAGCCCCGAACTGCGCGTTCGCCGTCAGATCACATTCGAAAGACGAGTATCCGTAGGGGCGACTGCAGACTTGCGTGCCGTTGAGATACACGACGCTGTCCATGTAGACGCCATCGAACTGGACGATGACCTTCTGTTTTGAGCTCGATTCAGGCAGTGTGAAGGACTTTCTGTACCAGCCGATCCCGCCATCCAGGTATCCGCCCTCGAACGTGGCCGTCGACTTCTGATTGAAGGGCAGCGAAATACTGAAGTCGTGAGGCAGATCGAGGGACGTCCAGGATGCGTCATCGAAACTCGAGGCTTGTGCGCCCGTGACGTCACCGAGATGAAACTTCCATCCGGTGTCGAAGCTCACCGTGGTCGCGCGAGCACCATCGTAGGTGTTGACGAGCCGATTGGACGTGCTGCTCGATCCAGCTTGCCCACCAACGGTCGATCCGCCAACGGTCGATCCGCTGGAGCCACCAGTCACGACTCCGCTCGAACCACCCGCTGTGGGTGATGTCGTTCCGCCCTGTCCCACTACGGAGTTCGTCGTCGACGCTCCGCCCTTTCCAACGCCAGAGTTCGATGCCCCACCCACACCGGCACCAACACTGCCTCCCGAAGCCTCGGCGGTTCCGCCCGCAGCAACGCTCCCGCCGGAGCTGGAGTCACCGGATGAGTGATCCCCGCTACATGCCGCAAGCAGGTAGGACATAGCCAGATAGAAACAAGGTCTAGCGAACTTCTTCATGGGCCTCTAGATGCGCTGCGCGCGAAGGGTTCCTCGGTCGCCGAGCTGCCCGCGGCCACGCTCGTCGCGCGCGGGCAGCAAGGGATCACCGAACCGTGTAGTGGGAATACCGAGCTTCTGTGGTGTTTGTCTGGAGCTATGAGGAGTTGGCACGAAATGCGACGGCGGTCGCACCCGACGGATCAATTCACTCGCAGTATTGCTTTGGACTCGCCCAGCTTGCTTCCTTGGGCACTCACCAAGTGAAGTTTGTATGTTCCCGCAGCCGTCGGCACGGCGATGGTCGTCGCGTCTCCCACGGCTTTCGTCATGTTCGTGCCTTCGACGAAATTCGTCGTCCCTGCGGGCGCGAACCAAACCGTATTCGACGCCGCACCGCTGCTTCGGATCCCAAGCTTGGCGGTTCCTCGTGGCACGGCACTGCTCGCAGGAAACACGTAGTCCTGCGTGGACAGGAGCTTGGCCGGAATCAACGTCCGATACGGCTCTTCTACACCGGAGTTCAAGCAGTAGCCATATTGGGTCAGTGGCCACACGTTGTCCTTCACGGCAACCGGTGGATCGATCGTGCTGTTCGGTGGATTGATCCCCATCTTGTTTACCGTGGCGTAGGTTCGCAAAATCGTCAAATCATGCTTTGCGCCGAAGTCCTCGCAATTGATCGTGTATTTGACGCCTGGATCGATATCGAGAACGTTGTCGTTCTCGGTGATGTAGGCGCTACCTTCGTCGTTGTGCAGCCCATAGGTTGGCCCCGTCGTGGCAGGCGGGATCCCTTGGACGTAGTTCTGATGGATCGTCGTGCCTGGCATCTGACCAATCGTGTATATCGCCCCGCTGTCATGCAGACGATTCAGCGTGTTGGTGAGCCGATTGAAGCTGACGTCGTTGTTCTTGCAGGTCGTCGAGCTCGTGAAGTTGCGCCAACCCCATCCCAGGTTGATTCCGTTGTACGCCGTCGTGTGGATATGGTTGTGCGTAATCGACAAGGAGGTGACGAAGAAAGCAGTAACCCCTGCATGTCCACCGAACCCCGGCGCGGTGCTCACGTCATGAATGACGTTGTTCGAGATTGCGTCATTGGTGCAGATCCCTTCCACGTCAGGCGTGTACTTGGCGTGAGTTCCACCATCTCCGAGAAATACGTGCTGGGGGTGACCGATGGTGATGCCACTGCCTGCCATGTCGTTGATGTAATTGCCGATGACCTTCGAGTTTACGACGTCGTTGATCATCGCGATCCCCTCGCTTCCACCGTGCTTGATGACGTTACCGACGAACTCGATGGCGTCGGCACTATTTACGTTGATCATCGCGGGTGGGGTATCGACGATTTCATACTTACTGGCGTGCCAATCACCGCTGTCATATGCGGTAAAGATGGTGGCGCCCTGACACGTCGCCTTGCCGCGAGAATTGGCGACGTTGTAAAGGTTGTAATCGGTATTGGCGAAGGTGATCCCTTCGAACGTGACGTTTTTGACCCGGTTCTTTAGCGACGTTCCAGCAACGTCGATCAGCTTCTCCACGACCGGCGCTTCGACGTCTGCGGTCGTCATGTTCTCCCCTGACCGTGGGTAGTAATACAGGGTTCCGGTCGTCTTATCGAAGTAGAACTGGCCCGGAGAGTTCAGGAACTCGAAGGCGTTGAGGATGGTATGAGTGCCCGTGACGCTGAAACCGGCATTCCACCCCGGCAACTGGGCAATGGCGCCATAGGGCTGCTGCAACATGAGCCCGCGGTACCCGTCGGAGGTCGTTACCACGTCCCTCGTGCAAACGATGTTCTCGTTCCACGTGGTGCCGTTGATGATCTCGAGATCGTCCTTGTTGCTGGCGATGGCGGGAATGTCCGTGGATGCGTATTTGATTCCGTCGCTCCCGCTACCGCTCTTCCAAGCCCAACTGGCCTGTCCAGCCGTCACGGAGTACGTGCCCGTCCCACCTTTCGAAGCGACGGACTTACGGGTCATCGACGCTCTTGCGTCGTTCACGTAGAGATTGCGTAGCTTCGTCGTGCGTTTGAGCGTCGCCTTGTAGATGTTCGCGTTATGCTGCGTCCAACCCGTGACCTTCGTTGCCCCATTCAACACCGGAGTCTCACCCGGATAAGCTCGATAGTAGATGCGGTGCCCCTTGGTGCCGGAGTCTTCCGGACCGAAGGCAATCGTCGTAGTGACGGGATAGTTGCCACCGCGCAGATAGACGTAGATGTCCCCCGTCATATTGGCGTTCGCGGTCCGAACGATGTCACGAGCCTTAGGAATGGTTTTGAACGGCGCGGCTTCGGTCCCCGGGTTATCGTCGCTTCCCGTAGGGGAGACGAAATAGTAAGCCTGTGCGAGAGGCAGCACCGATGAGCTCCCCGCCGTTGCAGTGCCCCCCCCGGTTGTGCCTCCTGCTGCCGTCGCACCGCCCTTGGCGACATTTCCCGTTCCACCGACGAGTTCGCCCGTCGCCCCACCTACGGCACTTCTTCCGGCTTCGCCCGTGCTCGTGATGTGCGCGCTTCCCCCACCACGGCTCGTGCTTCCGCCACTGGCAGTCGCGCCGCCAAGGCCGGTAGTCGTGTTCCCACCGACTTCTGACGGATCGCTCGAATCCTTCCCTGAGCCACAGGCGGTAAGGAATGCGGAAACTAGGACAATGGCACAAGCACCTGACGATCGGTTCATTCTCATGACCTCGCTTCCAAAAACGGCTCGGGTGTTCGGTTCGACCTGCTTGCATGGCTTCGCTGCGAGCCACCGATATGTCCGAAGCGCGATTTGCGACGTTCTGCTGGAAACGCTCGAGCGCTTCCGTTCTCACATTCAGCAGATTGTCGACACGCGACAGAATTGTTACGGCAAATACGCGAGAGCCAAATGAGAGTGGAGCGTCACCACGCAATTACAGCCCACTCACGAGAATCCAAGAAGACTCGAACCCGGCGCGCAGTGTTCGGCGCGTCGATCCATTTTCATCACTTTCGGCAACGGATTCATCATTCGTTCTTCACTGCGAAGAGAACGAGCGAAGCTCCCACGCTCGACGCAAGAGCCACCAGCCGAAGGAAACCCATGCACACCGAATCAAAGTCACGAGTCGCACTTTGCCTCATTGCGTCACTTCCACTGGCACTCGGCTGTTCTGGAAGCGGTGATCAAACAGACGGGCCGTCAACTTCGTCGGGTGGTGCAATCACGACCTTGGGCGGCAGTGCCGCGATATCCACCGGCACTGGCACGAGTCAAGCAACGGGTGGACGTGACGTTGGCAGCAGTGCCGTCGGCGGCGCAAAAGCGACGGGCGGCGCGACTACGACGACGGGTGGCGCGAAGGCAACGGGCGGCGCGACTACGACGACGGGCGGCAATGCCACCGTTGGCGGACAGACGGGAGCCGGTGGTGCAACGAGCGGCGGCACGACGAGTGTTGGAGGCAAATCGGCCGGTGGTAGTTGGAGCAGCGGCGGCACGACGTCGGGTGTTGGCGGCAAGTCCACGGGCGGAACCTCTTCCGCGGGTGGCAGCGCAAGCGGAGGACAGTCGACCGGCGGCAGCAGTGGCGGTGACGTCGTAAAGAGCCCGGGCTGCGGCAAGACAACTACCCTCAAGGGTGAGTCGACTCGCACCATCAACGTGAATGGCACGAATCGCAGCTACATCATTCGTCTACCCGACAACTACGACGCAAACCACGCCTACCGTATGATCCTTTCGATCCACTGCTTGAACGGAACTGCCGCAGGGGTTGCAAGTGGATCACCCGGCACGAACTACCAGTACTACGGCCTTTGGAAACTCGCGGCCGGAAGCACCATCTTCGTAGCACCGCAAGGAATCAACAATTCCTGGCCGTCTGGAAACGTCCCGTTCCTCAAGGCCTTGATAGCGGATCTCGAGAATAACCTCTGTATCGACACGTCGCGCGTGTTTGCCGAAGGCTTCAGCATGGGCGGTTCGATGTCCTACGCTCTCGCCTGCGAGATCCCCGACATGATCCGTGGAGTCGCCGTGCACTCCGGCGGTCCGATGAGCGGCTGCAACCGCAAAGACAAGCCCGTCGCCTACTTCATGACCCACGGCACCAAAGACAGCGTGTGCACCTATCCGAACTATGGCGTGCCGCAGGTCAACGACTTTGCATCGGTGAATGGTTGCCAAGCCATGGATATCCCGAATACGCTCAAACCCACCGATACGAGTGGAAAGACTCCGGTGTGTCGGGACTTCCAGGGTTGCAGCGCAGGACATCCAACCCGAGCTTGCATCTTCGTAGGGGATCACACGCCATCGCCGGGTGGCGAGGCAAACACCTGGGTCCCCGCCGAAACCTGGAAGTTCATCACGCAATTCTGAGTTCGATCGGCTCGAACACCAGAACAGCGAAGCGCGTCGACGAGAGAGCAGGGCATCGAAGTCGATCGATGCCCCCACGGCGCGCGTTGCCGCGGGGGCACCACATCCGTTTGATGCGCAGGGTCAGGAAGGGGAAACTCAAACCGACGAAGCCGCATAGATTAGGCGATTGGGATCCGGAGGCACCGAGCCCGGCTCGGATTCTGCATCGACGAGCGATCACTCGTCAACACCGTCGTCTCGTCGAGACGATGGCAATAGCGGGTCAACCCAATTGCCGGCAATCCACCGCTTCAACTCTCACTTCGCTTACTCTCACAGGCGTTATCGCTGACTATCCTACACCTCCTCTAGGTCGCGTCCAACGTCGGGCCGGGTGGACTATTTCGTGCGCGCAAACGGGTATGCCGCGACCGTCTGAGCAAGCTAAACTAGGCGGCTATGCGAAAGAACGGCCTGGGGTCGCTGTTTGCGATGCTCTTTGCGACGAACGTTGCGTTCTATGCGGGTTGCAGTGATGGGAACCCGAGCGCCAGCGGAGGAACAGGAGGTGACGACGAATCTCAAACTGTTGCTGGCCATGCTGGAGCTGGTGGACTCACCAACGCGAACGCCGGTGGGCGAAGCGGTGGAAATGCTGGCACTCAAGCACAAGGCGGCGCCACCCAGAGCGTTGGAGGCGCCACTCAAGCACAAGGCGGCGCCACCCAGAGCGTTGGAGGCGCCACTCAAGCACAAGGCGGCGCCACCCAGAGCGTTGGAGGCGCCACTCAAGCACAAGGCGGCGCCACCCAGAGCGTTGGAGGCGCCACTCAAGCACAAGGCGGCGCCACCCAGAGCGTTGGAGGTACCGGTCAAGGGGGTAGCTCAAATGGTGTAGGCGGTGCAAGTGGCACGAGCACGGAACCCTGCGTTGGAGAGGAGAGCGGCGGCGTATGCATAGCGCTCGCTCCGCTCACCCTAGTTCAAAGCGCCAAGCGCACAGCGGGGACAGCTGCGCCAACTGACGTGGTAAAGCTCTCTGCCGACAGCAAGAGCGGGAGTCTGTTGGTACTGGGCGTCGGTGTCATTTGGAACGCGGCTGCACAAACCATCACCGTGCCGTCGGGGTTCACTTTGGTTGAGCGCCGAGACAACACTTCTGGAACCGCTCAAGAGACCGCCGCACTGTACATTGCAGAAGGCGCGCAGTCCCTGGCGGCAAGCACTGGGGTGACGGTCACAGTCGCGGACAGCAGCGCGCGCCAATACCTCGTGCTCGCGGAGTACGCCGGCCTGCTTGCGACGAATGCTCTCGATCAGAAGGCATCTCAGGCAGGCAGCTCCATGCTGTCCACAGGAACGACCGCGATGACGACAATGAGCAATGAGCTCTGGCTCGCGATCGTTGCGTCCCGCGGCGGCAACGCCCATCAGAATCCCACCAATGGCTTCGCCTTCGTGCAGCAAATGACTACGGGCGCGGGCGCATTCTCGCTCATTGCCCGCCAGGCGACCGAGCGCGGATTGGCCACCTCCGGCGTAACTGGCAGTGGAGACTACGCCTCAGTTGTCGCAACCTTCCGCCGCGCTCCCCTCTGAGGGCCCAGAAGGCCAAATCGGTCAAGACGAGCCTGGGCAACGTGTCATTCATGTGGCTTTACCCCTGATGACGTTGCCCAGAAGCTCGTCCACCTCCCGCAACCAACCGATGCGGTCGGCGTCCGTGCTGTCGGCAATGATCCGAAAGGCTCTACGCGCCGAAACCGTAATTCCACAAAAACCGAAGATGCATTGCTTCCAGATCGACTCGAGTGGATCGCGAAAGTACGTCAGTTCTCTTTGTTCCTCGGTATTCGACGTGTTGAGTACCACACCAACCTTTCCTGCAAGCTTGCCGATCGGCAAGCCACCGCCGCTGTCGTTCTCCGAAAAGTCATAGGCGTGCGGAGGACGCAAGATTCGGTCGATGTATCCCTTCAAAATTGCCGGCGGTTGTCCCCACCAATTGGGATGAACGAACACCAAGATGTCCGAGGCCAAAAGCTCTGAAGTATATCGTTTGACCAATGCATCCGTCGTGGGCTTCTTGCCTAGCTCCTCCTTCGTGAGCACTGGATTGAACTCGTCTGCGTACAGATCGTGACAATGAGTGGTTACGCCGCGCTCCAGGCACGTACGCAAAGCCTGCTGATACAGCGCAAAGTTGAAGCTCCTGTCGTACGGGTGCGCGTATACTATCGTTGCTTTCATTCGATTTTCTTCGATGTGCCGGATCGCATAGAAAATCTCCAGTCATTTCGTCAAACGCCGTAAATTCGAAGCCCTGCTTGCACGCGCGACTGGCGCGCCGCGAATTGGACGCATCGGCAACTGCATTGGCAATGGCGTCGACCGATGCGGCGTCGGCTCGAATGGCCGGAACTGCACCGCCATCGGGCGAGATATCACGTCCGATAAAAGCATCTTCAACGGCGAATCGACACTTCCCAATGTGAGTGCCACTCGAAGTAGATGGTGTGCGGCGAGAACGACGCGCGGCATGGTTGACCACCGGCGCGAAGGATTCCGCGCCGTAGTCGCAGGTGTTCAAGGGTGGTCAATGCCAGTTCCGTGAACCAATGGCGCGCCTCGACGAGACTCCCGCAGGCGTTGAAAATCGGTAGCTATTTCAAGGGGGACAACCCGGCACCATAGACGAAAGAACAGGTTTAAAAGACGGCTTCCAGCGTTCGAAGCTTGGACTCGACGGTCATTCGTGTTTCTCTGGTGATCTCGATCTGGGGAGAACTGGAGTCACCGTCATGCAATACGCAGATGCCAACATGCAGTATGGGAATCCCAACGTGCAGAATGGGAATCTCAACGCACAGTATGCGAATGCCAACGCCATACCTTCGAATGCCGCGCCGTTCCCGCTGCTTCGCGGAGAAGGTCCGGCCGTGGGCGCGTCCAAGTACCAAGCATCGGGCACGTATCTCTGGTTGACGCTCGCTTACGGCATGCTCGGTTTGCTCGTCTTGTGTTCCCTCGGCTTCATTCTCTTTGCCCTCGCGCTCGGTTGGTTCATCGACATGCTCTTTGGTCGGCGGATCTTGGCTCGGTTGCGCGGCTCGTGCCTCCAAGTCGGCCCCGCACAATTGCCTGAGATCGATCGCTGTGTGCGGGAGTTCTCGCAACGGCTGGGCCTGAAAGAGGTCCCAATGGTGCTCGTCGCGGAATCGAGTGAACTCAATGCATTTGCCCTGAATGCCGGCAGACGTCGTTGTGTCCTCCTGATGGATGACGCGATTTGGGCGTCCCTCGAAGCCGGTCTGCCCGACGCCCTTCGCTTCGTGGTGGCCCACGAACTTGGTCATCATGCGCTCGGACATACGGGTGCGCTGCGCTCGTATCTGCGCGCGATTCTGCCTGGCCTTTCCCGATTGGACGAATTGAGCGCCGACGCCGTGGCGCTGCAGCTCGTGGGTACGCGTGAGGCCGCCTACGAAGGCATGATGATGCTGACAGTCGGCCCGCAGTTGCTGAAATACACCAACCGAAACCAGCTCCTACAACAAGCTGCGGAGGTTGCAGCCGACAGTGCATCCCGCAAAGCGGAGCGCCCCTTGCGTCATCCCCTGCTACTGCGTCGACTTCACGCTCTACGTAATGCGCAGCTCGGGTGAGCGCTCGTCTGACGCCGTTGCGCGTATGGCCGCCCAGGGCATTGCCTAGCGAAGGTGCCAATCGGCCTGGAACGTAGCGACGACCGGGCGGACATGGAGCAGATGAGCGCCGTCTGATTCAGACATGATTCGAACGCCGTTGCCAGCACTCGCAGCGGCGTTCCTTTCATTGGGCGCTTGGTTACGATTTACGCGGTGGTCCGTCGACGATCCGGTCGAAGGCAAGCCCGCTCGAACCCTCTCCCCGCCCAGTTTGCTTCCTGGCACCGAGCCAGAGCCAGACGCGCCCATTTCGATGTCGCGTACGCTGGAAGCTCGTCCTTACCAGGGCCCCAGCGCGTGACACCTCTTCCTCGTGCACGAAGTACGCACGGGGAGGCTCTTCCTCCAGGCCGTGTCGCATCAACGACGTTCGGGGGCGAACGGGCACGGGTAGTTCCGTATCGCCATCGAGGATCCGCGGCATGGCTGCGCGTTGCAGTTGGATTTCCCGCGTGTTCCCTGGAACGTGCACGGGGACCATCGGGATCCAATGCTCCGGCACCGAGCTCATGACCTGGTAACGGACCTTGGCGCCTTCAGCGAGTTCTGGCGGCGCCCCTGGACTGCCCAGGCGGCGCTCCAGCTCTCGCTCGAAGAAATTTCGCGTCTCTCGTGCGGCATCCGCGCCACGCTTGGGTTGGCCCGATGGAAGTGTGATTGCTCGCTCGACGGCCCAAACCATGTTTGCCATCTCGTCACGCGCCAACATGATTTCGTCGCGGGGAGCACTCTCGAGAACGTTCTGCGCCACCGGAGGAATGAGTAAGCTCGTGTCTGCCGCCTCATGCCCCTGACCACGAATATTGACGAGGAACATCGCCCATCGCTGCCAATCGTCATCGTCCCCTCGCCCCGCAGCATCGACCCAGATGCGCTCGCCGAAAACGTTGGTAACGAGCATACCCTTCACGGTAGCGACGGTGCCGGGCGAAATGGTGAACGGAACTTGATACCAGTCGTTCGCATAGACCAAGCCGAACTCCATGAGGAGAAGCTTGCCGAGATCGGTCGTGTCCGGTTTGATGTCTCCGAAGTTCGTTCGACTGTCTTCGAACGCCCAAAATCGAGTATTCGGCATCCCGTTGAACTTCACCTGCGTTGGCAACATCGATAGGGTTTGCGCCGTCGGAGCCGAGCTCGGAGCGTCGGCTCCCGCGTCGAGAGACAATGTCTCTACGTTCCGGATCGACGTCGAAGTTGTACCAATCGAGATGTCCGTGGTGATACTGCTCTGCGGTGTATACCTTCTCCGCGCCCTCACCATCCGTCGGTGCCGAACAGGAGAATTGGTATTCCAACCGCTCCGGCAGCCACGCCGATGGTGTCTGCGGCGCGTCGATGAGTCGCTCGAACCAGGCGACGAAGCGCTCACCAAGAGCGTCCGCTTCCGCTTCGAAGCCAACCAACGCGGCGATGCCGTCCGAAGCGCGATGGCTGGGGTCCGCCTTCAAGTAAGCATAGAGGCGATATCCGTCCATCTTTCTTCCCGCAACTGCCGCAAAGGTCGACCAAGCATCGGGATGCGCACATATTGGCGCACTTTCGCGCAAGGATGGGTCTGGTGCAACGATGGGATAATTGATCAGGTACTGATCGCGAGCTGCCGCAGGCAGAGCACGAATGAGTTTGTTCCAGTGGCGGCCCAGCATGAGTCGCAAGTCGAGGGCAACGGCGATTCCTCGTTGTTCGAAGCTCAGGGGCAGACGTTCGACCTTCGCTTCCAGGGGTATGTTCGGATCGAGCGCTTCTGGCGACCCAGCGGCTGCCTGATAACGCTGCAACTCGGTCGTTTCGACTCGAACCCGTGCGGTAATCGGGGAGCCGGCGTCGTCGCCTCGGAACTCTCCCATTTGCCACTGGCGAGTGATCATCCAGAGTGGGTCGCGCACTTCCGCGCGCAAGGCGCGCTCGAACTGATCGGCACGGGGGCGACCTTCGAGACGGTTCCAGATTGTAATTCCTGGCAGAGACTTCGCCGCAATGACGCGCGATAGGTCTTTGGTAATCATCTTCATCGGGACACCATTCCGTTGGTACTTGCTGCTACGTGTCTTGCGCCTGCGAGCTGACTGTCCGGTACTTGCTCGGAGTTTTTTTCGAGTCGGCGTTTCGAGTCGGCGTTTCGAGTCGGCGTTTCGAGTCGGCGTTTCGTGTCGTCACTTGTCCAGTACGAATTGGATCCGATTATTCAAGGCAAGATTGGCACTAAGCGTAAGCTCGCGGATCTGGTGAGCCATGACGCTCGCCGGGAGAAGCGGCGCGTAAGGCAATGCGTCGACGTGCTTTGGTTCGATCGCTCGCTGTTTCGCAAGATCCAGGGTCTCACGGATCCCATCAACCACGTCCTGCCATTGCCAACGACCAGTAAAGCGGGCGGGCGTCAGCAGCAACCACGTTTGCGGGGCCTCGCAATTGGGCCGATCGAAGTGAAACGCGATTCCGGTATCGACGTTGTCCGTCGGAATGACCTCCGTCCACTCGTCGAGAAGCAGACCACATTGGCGCGCCATCCTATCGAAGGGCGTTGCGAAATGAGCCGTGTAAAGTAGTCGGTCGGTAAGGAGTCCTTTTTGGTCGGAGATGTCCATTCCAAGCCAGCGGTCGTCGGGCACGTACGGCAATTGACATGCAAGTAGCCCCGGTTCCGTCGCGCCGAGAGCCCCAGTAAGCTGGACGACCTGTTCCCACGCGAACAGCTTCTCCCGCACTCGGGCCACCCCGTACATCCACGTGTCGACGGGAAACTCGTCGGCTGGAAGGCTCGGATCGCTCGGAGTCGTGAGGTGTTGGAATATTTCTCCAGATTCGCTCGCAGCAACGGCGTTCGTCATCTCCATTCCCTGCGCCGTACCCAAGGAGAACTCGGGAATGACCTCGAACCCCTCTCCGAAGACAGCCTTTGCCGATGCTTGCAATGCGTCGACGCGCTCCTTCGCGGAACCTGCTGCCGAATATGCATCGAGCCCCTTTTGTGACGCAGCGATGCGCCGATCGACTTCGACGATGACTGCACCGACGACGCGCTGCATGTCCTCGGTGCCCCGGATCACTCGCGCTTCGTCTTCGCTCAGATCGAATGGCTCCGAGTCGAAGGCATCGACGGGAAGCAATGCACCAAACGCCAAAAGCAGTTCGGAAACACGCATCAACGTGGAAGCACGCAGTCCGCGGATCCGATCACGTCGCCCCGTGAACGCTGCACGCTGACCCAATACCAAGGCATTGCGAAAGAGATCGGGTGTTGCAGGCAATGGGTCGGTCGGTATCGCAGAGATCTCGCGTTCGGCGAGAACCAACAATCGAAAGCGCGCAGCTTGACTCGCAGTAACGGGAAGCGTGTCGTATTCGGTGATTCGCTCGTCGAAGATCGCAAGACGTTGCTCCCAACGCGTAACGAGTGCGTCCGCGCGATCGAGGAGCCCCGCGAAAATGGACGACTGTAGCTCGAAGGCAAACCCCCAACCCGCCTGTGGAACGCCAAACCGCGCCACACGCGCCAAAAGTTGCGCGAGGTCGGAAACGCGCTGATCGAATATCGAAATCAAGTCGTTGCGATGCGCAGTCAAGTCGTCGAGTTCTGTCTGTACTGCGGCAGAAAATCCGGTTAGTTCTCCGCGTAATGCCACGAGCGCCGCGTGCGGCAGTTGCAGATGCTGGGCTTCGATGAAGGGCTCACCATCCTGGTCCGAGCTGGCCTCGTTCATCAGCGAGAGATCCGTCGCTCGCAAAGGACGCGATTTCGTCGTCAATGTCCGCAACTGTCGAAGGAGTGGCATCAACTCGAACACGGAGAACTGCGCACTTTGCTTGGTCAAGTAGCCGATAACGGGACGAACATCGGGGCGTAATCCAAAATGAACTCGAGCTGCAAGCGAGATACGGTCATCGAGCTCGCTCATCGCCTGTTCGTCTTTCTCATGCAGAAGATACAGCCAATCGATTGGCTGCAGCGCGAGTTGATCCAGCGTCACCTCGCGGGTGCTCGTGAGACCGGACGCCGCGTCGCGAAAGGTCACGACGCACCCCACCTGGTCCGGTCGCGGCAGTACCGTTCCGAGCCAATGATTCAACGCTGATTCGGCCTGACCGCGAGGCGTGACGACCGTTCCACCCCAAGGGGAACTCGAAGGGCTCGTTCCCGCGGGAAGGTGAATGGCCACGCGATGGGTCAGAGCCGTGCCGTTGAGCGGTGTACGTACCACGTCGGGCTCGGGTGGGAAGTGCCCTCGCGCGTAGGCGTCATAGGTCGACGCCACACGGTCGTAATTGCCGAGCACGGCTTGGTACACGCCCTCGGATAGGGCGAGATTGGAGACCGCGTCGTGGGCATCGAGAAGCCGTTGTGCTTCCGCATCGATAGCAGCCGCTTCGGCCGCAGTTGCAGCAGGGAGCCCTTCTTTTCCGAACGGGTAGTGAACGTTGGCCGTCTTTTGGAGGTGCTCGACCAAGCTCAACCCGTTGATGACGTTACGCGCTTCGACTGCCTCGATGGGCACCCCTTCGCCCGTCCGTGTGGACCTCAATCGAATCCGCACGCAAAGGAAACGCCTTGCGTAGCTTGAAGATGAACTTGTCGACCTCGGCAACGCCGTGGCGATCGTGGAGCCCTCGCTCGAATTGATAGCCGAGCAAGTCCGACAAGCTTTGCCCCGCCCGGATCCCCTCGAGCAAGGCGAGGGCGGTCCGTACGCGCTCGGAGGACAGATTGACGGCGAGAGCGTCTCGCACCTCCGCACTCGCATTGGATAGATAACCGTTGCGGAGAACTGCAGCAGTGACGGCGTGATTCAAGGATGGCGCATGGATGTAGCCTTGGTTCGTCGAGTCACGGAAACACGTTTCCTGGCCGAAGTCCTTGATCAGGTCGGGATCCGAAAGCCGCACTGGCGTCAGCAGCTTGTTCTCGGGACGTAGATCCTCGAGGATCCCCCATGCCCCAAGATACAGACCGGTTCGCACTTCCGCGTCGCGCCCCGAAGCGAGATTGCGCATCGCGCACAGCTGAACCGACTGAACTCCGAGCCTCCACGCGTCGAGACGATAGGAGCAACAATCGACGTGATCGGCGAACAGACGCTCGAGACGCGCCGTCGATTCCGACGTCAAGTGCTCGATTGCGGCGACCTGATCCGCCAGATGCCCAGCGAAGGACGGCACCTTCAGACGCGCGCCGATGAAATCCCCGATGGTCTGCGTCGCACTCCCGGTCACCGCAGGTTCGAAGGCATATAGATGCCTGTAGCGACTTTCACTCGGCGACGCCCCTGCACGCACGTGGAGAAACGGGTCGTCACTTTGCGCAACGAGCACCTCGGATTGCGACATCAACCCGGCGTCGACGAGCAAGCGAATGCCAGTGTCGTGGTAGCCATGCTGTAGTGCGTAGCGAAGAAGCAAATAGAGGAGTGCGGTGGGCGGCTCGTCGTCGATGAAGCCGTCTTGGCGATAGATGGCATCGAGCGACGTGCGGGCTGCTTCGACCAACCAGGCGAGGTAGTTTTTACCACTCGGGGTATAGGAGCGAATCATGTTCAGCTCCGAAAGTGGACGGTCGTCGACGACCCCGCCCTTCAACTGCTGATGAACGCCCGAGAAGACGAGAGAGAGCTGCTTCGGAGTCGCATCCCCCTGATACCCCAAGCGGGTCAGTAAATTGCGCGCTGCTTCTTGCCGAAGGGCGACGATGATCTGCGCCAGAACACCCGAGAAACCCTGAAGAGCCAAGCGGTTATACAGCGAATCCAGGCTCTCTGCGTAGCGCTGCGACCACTCGACCGATCCAGAATGCAAGCCGATGATATCGAGAAGGATTGCGTGTGCGTCGCCCGACTTCCCCACGTACGACACGTTGTTCTGCTGCGCGCGGAAGTCCTGTTCGACGTCCGAAATGAGACCATGAAGCCGACGAAGGAAGTCAGATGCAGCAGGAACCGCGTGTGTGGTGACGGGAGACTGCCCGTTATCGAACCAACCGAGCCGCGACCAAGGCGTCGCAGGGAGGATTCCATACGGCTGTGTTGCGATTCGGAGCGCTGGAATCGCCCCTGAAGCGAGTACGTGGTCACAAAAGAACTGTCACACTCGTTCACGAATTCTCGCGGAGAACACCGGCGACATCATCGTCTGCATCCAGTAACCCGAGGTTCCAGGAAACAGCGCGCGATTCATTGCGCGCCCTCCTGCTTAAATCCGTCGTGTCTCAGGCATTCCTCGATATATGCGAAGATAGGACGGTCCAAGCCAAGGAATTCGGCAAGCCATTGGCCGTCGCGTTTCTCGAGCCAATTGGTCGTGGGCGTATAGAGTGACGAGCGCAGAGCGTCGAAGCTCTCGTCACTATCTTCTTCGCGTCCGTGACCCGAGTTCGCAGCCTCCGTGTTGTTCGTCGGAGTACCTTTGGGGCACCAACGAGAGACCATCACGGCTGAAGGCATGATGCTCGAGCAATTCATCGAGCTCCGTTCACTCCGCGAGTCGGCCTCCGACGCGAGTCGAAGCACAACGACCATCGACACGGTGCGAACCCCGACTGGCCTGTTCGGCAGAGAGCTGGATTCGGAATCCCATGCCGACCTCGATGGCGCGT
>JASGIX010000002.1:0-75329 GCA_049840955.1 Polyangiaceae bacterium | reverse complement strand
AAGGTTCATGGGGAGACACGATGAATCCGAACAGCACCTCCGTCGGAGCAATCGGCTCAGCTTGCGACCCAATGCATCGCTCGCTACCGGACCTCGTGCAACGTCATCGGCTCCCGCCTCGATGAGCTGCCCAATCGTAGCAGTCGTGAGTCCCAGTAGGCACACGATGAGCCGCGTACCCGGAATACGTTCACGAGCCTTACGGGTTCTCTCGATTGTGGATGCAACGTCAGAGCCGCCGTCGAGAAGGACGACCTGGCAATCGCGCCACCCGTCGGGTGTCATGACGGTTTGAACGGTGAAGCCTTGCGAGCGAAGTCCCAGTAGGCAATCCTCGCCGACCGCGGTATCCGTGGCGCCCGTCTTGCTGTAGCCAATGGAAGCGGCAAGTGGTGCGGCGTTCGGCGGTGGTTGCGTATCGACCGTGTTCCAGTCGGGCACTCGCTCACTTCGGCTGGCAGTGCCAGATGCCGTCTTGCGCTCGGACTCGCTACCTGGACCGCCGTCGGCCAGCGCAGCGAGCAGACGCGTGCGCGTCGTGCGGGCGTCCGCGGGGCGTTGTGCGGGCAATTTGGCGAGGAGATCGCGCCTCAATCGCTCGAGCGCACTCGGCACGGGTTCCGTGGATTCTGGGCGCGACAGGGGCGGAACAGGGGAAAATAAATGTTTCGAGATAGTATCGATCACCGTCTCGCCAGAGAACGGCGGCTTGAGCTGCAGTGTTTCGGTCAGAATGCAACCAAAGGCGTACAGATCCGTGCTGTGTGTCACCTTGAGGGAACGACATTGTTCCGGACTCATGTAGGCGGGGGTTCCCGCGACAGCATCTGCTTGCGTGATAGTCAGGTCATGGTGCTCGGGATCGCGAAAGCGTGCCAAGCCGAAATCGACGACCTTGACGACGATTGCGCCATGGATGTCGCGTGTCAAAATGACGTTGTCGGGCTTCAAATCACGATGAACGACATTCGCGTCGTGGGCGGCGATGAGTGCGTCTAGGATCTGAAGCAAAATTGGCAAAAGCTCACTCAGAGCCGGAGGAGCGTCCTGCGTCTCGAGCCACTCGCCGAGACTCGGGCCGTCCAAGTACTCCATGACGAGATAGAGCGTGCCGCCGAGCTTTCCGTAATCGAGGATACGAACGACGTTCGGGTGACTTAGCTTGGACGCCGCGAGGGCCTCGCGACGGAAGCGTTCGACGTGCTCGGGATTTCCCGCCACGAAGTCGTGCATAATCTTGATCGCGAGTTCGGAGCGCAACTGCAGATGGCGCGCCCGGTAGACGCGTCCCATGCCTCCGCTGGCGACGAGCTCGATGAGCTCGTACTTGTCGCCAATGACGTCGCCCGGCTCCGGCGGAAGGGGCTCCGGTGGCGCCGGAATCGTCGGGATAGCTGCGCGTCTCGCGGGTGCTCCGCTTCGACCAACGGGCGACTCACCGTCACTGTCGGGCGCGCTCGAGGACACGAGCGTCGTTGCCGTTTCCGGATCGACGGGGAGCGTCGCCTGCGCCAGGTTTGCCGCTGCTGACGTCGCGTGCGGGCTCCGCTCGCCATTGGGATCGGCCGCGGTGTCTTCCGTTGGGTGACGTGGATCCGATGTCATCGCTCAACGTCTCATTCCAAGAGAAACCTGGGTAGACACCCAGCCGTCATTGTCCTGCCATGGCGAAAGGTGAATCGATGCGGCAGTGAAAACGGGCGTTTTGGTCTCGAGTCCAAAGGAAATGCCACCGCGACCGATCGTTGCGTCCGTCGTGGTGCGCAGTAGCGTGGCGTCCAGTTGTGCAAAGCCCGTGAACATGGGATCCAGTTCGAGTCTTGCGCCGCCAATCAGGAACGCCTGTCGCGTCGGAGCGCCACGCGTGGACTCGTCGTCGTGCATGCTGGAGCGAACACCGAGGTCTCCGATGACTGCCCATCGGGGAGATTGCCATGCAAGTGCCCATCCGACCTCGCCACGAGTGCTCGGACTTCGCGCACCAACGGGGATCCCGAAGCGGAGGGCAGGCCCGGTCGACCAGGGTAAGCGACCGAAGCTGCGATGAGTCATGCCAAGCCAGAAGGCATCGTCACCATGAATCGCGGATGTCGAGACATCGGTGCGAAGCACGGCTTCCATGCCCAATCGTCCGTATTGCGCAGTTGCTTTGACCCACGCCCATTCGGCGTCGTCATGGGCGAATTGGCTGCCCAACCCCACGGAGAGTGCATCGCATGCCGTTGGCGCAAAGAGTGCGGAAGGGCTTCGCCCGCGAGAGCCGAAATAGCTTCCACAGGGTGCCGTTGCAAACTTCGGCTCCGTAAGGGGTGTAGGCGTTGGGGCTCGCTTCACATCGAGTTCCCTCGCCGGCGGCTCTACTGGTGCACTTTCGTAGAGGATCTCGTATCGCGACTCGCGCTCCGCGCCGGGGCGTCGGAAGCGCAAGCGCTTCACGGGGCGAGTCTCGAGATCGAGCCTTGGTGGCACTGGGCCAAAGGGCGCGTCGTCGAGTGCGAGTTCGAGGTCGGGCCGCGGTGCGAACTCGAGAACGGTGTCGGGGCTGACATGGATCGATGCTTCGTCGATGACGCCAAGCCCGCCGCCAATCGTGATTCGCACGATCGTCACGTGACGGGTGAGGGAAGCAAGTCCCAGGAAGTCTTCATCGTCGACGACGCGCACACGAAGGTAATAGTCGCCCTCGGGGATTCGTTCGGCGCGGAAGGCCGTAACGTCTGGACCAACCTCTTCGCGGTTCACGAGATCACGAAATGCCGCGTCGCGGGCGAATTCGAGGCGATACGTGGCTGCCTTCGCGACGGGAGTCCAAGCGGCCCGAATGACCGCGGTTGGTTCGGCCGTGAGGAGGATCCCTTCGTCGCTCTCGACCTCCCAAGTTGGCGCGGGGGGCAGTGGGCGCGGCGGCGTCGGCTTTTGCTTGGGCCGAAAGCTACTGCCGAAATTCTGCGGTACCGTGACGGTGCTCCCGGCGGAGCGCACCTTGGCGCTGCCGTCGAACACGCTCACCGTCGAACGCTCGTTGCGATGGCGAACAACGGTGTCTCGTGAATTGGCCTGGACATCGCCCCCCGACTTCACCGCGACGATGGGCGCTTTGCTTCCGAGAGCCAGGAGCCCCGCTTGCAGCTCCCCGGACTCGAGCTCGATGCTCGGCACGCTCGAGACCGTCGTGGAGCGTTCGGCGGTTCCGTAGATGACGACCAACGTATGCGCCGACATCACGATGCGCGAGCGATCGACGAAAAGAATGTCCGCGCGAGCGCGTTCGAGGGTGTTGACGGAATGATTCCGATAGAGCTTGGCTCCGGGACTCGCCGGTTCCCATCCCCCACCTGGCGGCTTTTGACGGACGCTCGGCGCCAACGACTCGAGGAGCGCAGGGGCGACCTCGGTGACCTCCGCGGGCACCGTCAACGTCCTTCCCTCGGGTAGTCGGTCGTTGCCCACACAACTCACGTCGTTGTATCGCTCGAGCAGCCGTCGGTGCTGCGTCGAGCCATAAAGGGCACGCGAGAACGTCGTCGCAGGTCTCTCCGGGCAGTACCGTCCATTGAAGGACGCGCTCGGGGTAACCGGGCGTACGCACTTGCGCTTTCGCAGCGTGACCGACGAACAACGAAAGCAGTAGGGCGGCCCAACGCAGGCCAAGGGGCGGACGATTCACGGCGCGAGTCTACCCTCGATATCCAAAGTGATCTATTGTCCGAATGAAATGGTAGCCCGTGCGTCCCGCAGGCTCGTTCCAGCCTGGCTCTTTTTGCTGTCACCGCCGGCGTTTGCGCAAACGTCATTGGTACTCGATCGCTTCGAGCCAACGAGTGCGGATTCGACGTTCTTTACGACCTCGGACGTTCTTCCTGGTCAGGGCTCGCCCTTGCGATTTGGTTTCGTTGGCACCTATGCGCGCGCTCCCCTGATCCTTTCGACGCGGAGTTCGGGCTCCGAACGTCACCGAGACGCCATCTCCGACCAGGAGTTGTTGCACGTTCAAGTGGCGGTTCGTCTGCATCGACGATTGACGCTCGACGCCAATCTCCCGCTCGTGTTCACGGACAAAGGTGGGGCCGCTCAGAACGTCATCGACCAGGGTGTTTCCTTGTCGTCTCGCGGGTTCGGCAGTCCGCGCCTCGGTGGTCGGCTGACGTTGAACGAGTCGGCGGGTGCATTGCCGGCCACGGGTGTGTCCGCTCGCGCCTGGCTTCCGTTCGGCGACACCGACGGTACGACGGACGCTTCGCGCACGTCATATGCTTTCGATCTCATCGCAAGCAATGCGCACGGCTCCATCTACTATGGGGTGAACCTCGGTCGCCGGCATCAATGGCACGATTCCGTGCTGCCGACTCTGCGCAGTAGCTGGACGATGAGCGCGAGTGTTGCGTATCGCTACCAGGCGCTACAAATCGGCCCAGAGCTGTTTGGTTCGACGTCCGCTGATGATTTCGCGCACGCGTTTGCGCGACGCAACAACCACCTCGAGGCGTTACTCGGGCTCAAGTATCGTTGGGGCGCATTCGTCTTTGGTGCTGCTGCTGGACCAGGGTTGGCAAAGGGACCGGGCACGCCGCGCTACCGAGCGTTACTCAGCGTCGCCATCGATCCGGGATATGGGCAACCCTCGCACCGAAAGCGCCAAGCGTCCCTCGAGGCGGCGCGACTTTCGCGCGCGGACGCAGGTCGCGAAGGTGTGCGCGCCACAGGCGATGCGCGTTCACCGACGAAAATCACGTCCGAGTCGCCGACGAGCTTGGTTTTGCCTGGTGCCCGTGACAACGACAAGGACGGGATTTTCGACGATGTGGACGCTTGTCCGAACACGTCCGGCGTTTCGAGCAATCTTGCCGAGCGACACGGCTGCCCTCCGGATCGCGACGGGGACGCTATCGTTGACGCTGACGACGCTTGCCCGGACGTTGCGGGACCCCCTTCGTCGGACCCCAAGCGAAACGGCTGCAAGGTGCTCGTGCAAGTGACGGGACAGTCCCTCGTCATTTCGCAACAAATCCAATTTGCAACGGGGGGCGACGTCGTTTTACCCGAAAGCGAACCCACGCTGCGAGAGCTCGCGCAGCTGCTTGGCGAACATCCGGAGATCACTCGGATCGCCGTCGATGGACACACGGACGACGTGGGACGCGAAGGAAACAACCTCGCGTTGTCCCGTCGAAGAGCCCTCGCCGTCGTTCGCTGGCTCGTTGCCCATGGTGTCGACGAACGACGCTTGGAAGCACGTGGTTTCGGCCCGAAGCAACCGCTCGAGAGCAATGACACCGAATCGGGTCGCAGCAAAAACCGTCGAGTCGAGTTCATCATCCGAAAGCGCTCCGCCTATGGTGCGGACGCGTGGCAAGGAGGCGTCGTGCATGACTGATGTGTCCCGAGCTCGGACGAGTCAGTCAGCAACCGAGCTCTCCCCTCGATCGTCAGTTGTGACCCTCGCAGGGGAGTCTGCGACGAAATCTGTAGTTCGTCGGGGCGGGCTGTCGATTCTCGAGAAGACGCTCCTCGTATTCGTCACGATTGCACTGCTTCCGGCTCTTGGTGTCTCCTTGTGGTTGACCCGCTTGTACGTCGGAGCGGTGGAGACCACGGAGCGCCAGATCCAAACGGCAGTGCTCTCGGAAATTTCGAGTCTCTCCTTGCGACGAATCGAGGACGTGCGTGCCGACGCCGAGGCGATCGCGAGTGCCCTCGGATATGCCGCCAGCGAAGACGCGCCACTCAGCCAGACGCAGGCGCTGTTGCGTTCCATCTTGGGGACTCGCAGAACGATTCGTGCGGCGCGTTTCGAGGTTCCCGGTGCTTCAATCAGTACGGTCTTACGACGATCGGACGAGCGAGCAACGGGAGTTCCCGAATCCACACCTGAGCTGCGGAGCGTGGCAGACGAACGCGGCGTGTCCTTCTCCGTATTGGACGCCGAGACGGCGATGTTGGTTGTGCCGGTTCCGCGGACGAGGCCCGAGGCCAAACCCGCCTACGTCACCGTCAAGCTCGATCCGAATCCGCTCGCGGAGGCCTTGCGAACCGTCGCTGAAACGCGTTTCGACGACAAGAACGTCGAGCTCCTGATCGCTGACGGTCAAAGGCGTACGATTGCGTCGTTCGGTTCCAAACCGTTGAACATGGGAAGCGATGCCTCGAGCCTGCCCATCTGGCGTGTGCTCCCGCAGGGGACGACATGGTCGCGACGTGTCAGCGTCGTTAGCGAACACACGGAACGAGGGGTTCCTCAGGTTGGTGCCATCGAGACCGTACCGGATCTCGGTTGGGCCGTGGCGGTTTGGCGTCCTCGAGCGGCAGCCTACGCGAGTCTGTCGGCGCTCACTCCGCGATTTGCCGTCGCGGCGCTTACGTCGTTGCTGCTTGCCGTCGTCGCAGGGGTTCTCGCAGCTCGCGCCATTAGCGGTCCCGTGGTTCGTTTGGCCCAGCAGGCGCGTCTCATCGGCTTACGACAATGGTCGGCTTTGGGCGCATTGCCGTCGCGGCGCGACGAGATCGGAGATCTCTCGAACGCCATGGGTCAGATGGCATCTGATCTCGTTTCGAGCGAGGCACAGATCCAAAAGGAAACACGATTGCGCGCGGATCTGAGTCGCTTCATGACTCAAGAGCTCGTGACTGCCATCGTGCGCGGCGAGCACCCCCTCGAGCTCGGCGGCAAGCGGGCCAACATTACCGTCCTCTTTGCGGACGTCGTTGCGTTCACTCCCTTCGCGGAGAATCGCCCCGCGGAGGAGGTCGTAGGTCTGCTCAACGAATTGTTCGGCATTTTGAGCGAGATCGTATTTCGCCATCGGGGCGTCGTGGACAAATTCATCGGCGACTGCATCATGGCCGTTTGGGGCGTGCCAGTGGCAGAGCCCGAGCACGGAAACCTGGCGCTGGCAGCTGCCGAAGAGATGCTGCGATTCCTCGAGTCCGGCAATGAGGAGTGGGTCACTCGTTACGGTGTCGAGATTCGGCTCGCCATCGGCGTGAATTCGGGGTCCGTCGTCGTCGGCAATATCGGTTCGAAGAAGCGCATGGAGTACACCGTCATAGGCGATGTCGTCAACGTTGCTGCGCGGCTCGAGGCCGTTGCTCGCCCCAACCAGAATCCTACTCGCCGAACCGACGCGACAGCTTGCCGACGCTCGCTTCTCGTTTCGTCCCTGCGGTGAACAGGTTCTGTTCGGGCGCAAACAATCCATTGCCGTGTACGAGCTTCGGACCGAATGACGACGAATACTCGGACCACTTACTCGTCGTCGGCGAGGGGCGGCAAGGTTTCTCGTCCCTCACGCAGGCCATGCTTCTGCAGGAGCTTGATGAGGTAAGAGCGATCCATTCGCGCGAGCCGCGATGCCATCGTCACGTTGTTCTTCGACTGCTCGAGCAAATGTGCCAAGTATCGGAGTTCGAATTGGTCGAGCACGGCAAGTCGCGCTTCCTTGTAGGGCATGGCGAGCAAGTGCGGGGCGCAGTCGAATCCCTTGCCGTCGGTCGCGTCGGCAACCTGTTGGAACAACTCCGGTGCCTCTCCGAGTGCGAGCGTCGCTTCGACCCAATTGCGCAGTTCGCGCACGTTACCGGGCCAGCGATGGACTCGCATCGTCGCCATGGCTGCGTCGTCGAACACCGAAGAGAGCGGTCCTGCATGCCCCGCTTGCCTCAAGAACCCCGTGACGAGCAGCGGAATGTCTTCTACGCGTTCGCGTAGGGGAGGGATACGCAGGACGACGACTGCGAGTCGGAAATAGAGAATCCATGCGGAAGGTGCCATTGTTCACCTCCCGGCGCAGATCGCGATTCGTCGCGCTGACGACTCGTACGTCGACCGAAATCTCGTCGCGTCCGCCCACCCGGCGAAACCGACGACGTTCGAGGGCACCGAGGAGTTGCGGCTGGAGTTCGGCTGGCATCTCGCCAATCTCGTCCAAGAACAGCGTTCCGCCGTGGGCGCGCTCGAATGCACCGATATGCTGTCGGTCCGCGCCCGTAAACGCACCGCGCTCGTGGCCGAAGAGTTCACTTGCGATGAGCGTGGGAGCGAGCGCACCACAATCGACCGTGACGAAGGGGCCCTTCGCTCGAGGACTGTTCTCGTGGATCGCGCGCGCGACGAGTTCTTTGCCAGTGCCGGATTCACCCAACATCAGCACCGGTACGCTGGCGCGCGCGACGCGTTCGATCTGTGCCATGAGTCTGCGCATTACGGGCGCCGTGCCATAGAGATCACCCAAGTGATCGGACTCGAACACCTCGACGACGGCACCCGCACCATCGGAGATCCGGATCTCCGTGTTACCGATGCGAAGCAAGGTGCCGGGCACCACGGTCGCACGTTCGATCCGACAGTCTCCGTGCCAGGTGCCATTGGTCGAGGAGAGATCTTTGACGAAGACACCTGTGGCAGAGCGTGTCAATTCGAGATGAAATCCCGATACGGTTGGGTCCGTCAGTACGAGGTCGTTGGTAGCGGCGGTGCCTACCGTCAGCATCTCGTCGAGCGCCTCACCGTGAGCACCCTGGTCGGCACCAGACACTACGTCCAGCGCGAGAGTTCGAACCGGGATCCGCGGCTGTCGCGATACGGGAAGGGTGTTGTCCACACTCGCCCTATACCATCGCGCTCGTTGACGTCCAGAGACGCGGAAGGACGAGCGTAAGAACGCGAAAACGCGAGTCCGGCGTATTCGCTCGTGACCCGCGCTTCGCGCGACGTGACGCGATGTGTCGCGATGTGTTTACTGTACCAGTTTGAACTCGATACGACGGTTCTTCTGCCGAGCAGCCGCCGTATTCTCGGTCACGAGCGGCTCGTCCGGACCCGCGCCACGGGTCGTGAGACGCGCCGAATCGACACCCTTTGACACGAAGTACGCCTTCACTGCGTCGGCGCGCTTCTGACTCAGCTCGATGTTCCTTTCTCGCGGTCCTTGATCGTCCGTGTGGCCTGTAACGAGGAAGCTTAAGCTCGGGGTAGGTCTTGAGGGTGTCGATGGCCGCGTCGAGCAGCGCGCGCGAACCCGGACGAATCGTTGCCTGTCCGAAGTCGAACTCGATGCCGGCAATGACGCCGCTGAATCGCTTGACTTGGGCCGGTAATTCGTCGGGACAACCATCCCCATCTTGGTAGCCGTTCGCCGTCTCTGGTTCCTTCGGACATTGGTCTCGATCCGCAAGTACACCATCGTTGTCCGGATCCGGATTGGGACATCCGCGATTGAAGTCGCCGGGCACGTCTGGACAGTCATCTTCGAGATCGGAGAGTTTGTCGCCATCTCGGTCAGGTGGTAGCGGACAACCCTCCGGCGTGACTCCTGCCTCGGTCGGGCATTTGTCGAGTCGATCGATCACGTGGTCGCCGTCACCGTCCAGAGGACAACCGGTTGGCGAGACGCCCGGTTCGGTTGGGCACGCATCTCGATCGTCTGCGATGCCATCTGCGTCGCGATCCGGCGGCACCATGCTTACTGCTGGCTTCGGCTTGCTCCGATCGAGCGTCATCGTAAGTCCAATCAGCGCTTCGGCGTGGTGCGCGATGTTGCCGCTCGAACGTTCGTCCTCTTGGCTCATCGTGTCGCGCAGATCGAGCCGAGCGGACACGACGTCATCGAACGGATACTTGACACCGACACCCGCGTGTACCGCGAAGTCTGCGTCGCGTCCCAAGGTTTGACTATTCCCTCCGAGCGCGCCGATACCAAGCAACGCGAAGGGGGTCAGTCGAGTCCCCGTGAGTTGTCCAATGAGATGACCTCTGCCTGCCCAGAGCCCGGCTCCGCTCCCCTTGTCGACCTCGGTCGGTATTGCAGCGGCCTCGAGTTCGATTCCGAGCGCCGCAAATGGGTAGTACGCGGCTCGTAGTCCGAGTTCCGGTGCGAAGGTGCCATAGTGGCGGTGGGGGCCGTAGGATTCGTCTTGGATGTTGTGTACGGTTGAAGGTCGATAGAGCCCACCAAAAATACCGAGTTCGAATAGACCGGGTTCGGGGAGCAGTGCGCGCACTGGAGATGTTTGCGCGGGCGCCGACGGCGCGCTTGCTTCGCTGGTCGTTCCTTTGGAAGTCGATGCCTCGAACGTGAGTGATTGTGCAAGAGCTGCACTCGTCACGGTTGAGGCCAAGAGGAATGCAATCGAAATGTGCTTCAAATTCACGGCTAATCCTCGAAGTAAGGGGGCTCGCCTAGAGCAATTGGTAGACCAGGTTGACGGCCGTCACGGTGTCGGTGTTCTTGACGGAAGGAAGTGGAGTGTGGTCGTAGCGAAGGCTGAATGTCGTCGCGAGGGAGAATTTGTGGCTGAGTGCAGCCGTCAGTCCGAGATCCCAGTTCAAGCGCCAGTATTCCGTTTTGGGAAGCCCTTGGAGGTACTCGAGCCCGGTCGTCACACCGACGAGAGAATTGATGCTTCCGTTGTAGCCGACGAATAGGCGTGTACTGTGCCGGGTTTCGGTTTTATCGAGAACGATGCCGTCTTTTGCGGCCTTGTTCAAAGCTTCGTCGCGACGAAGATCGAACTGGGCGTCGTAACCAACCTCAGTCCAAAGTTGCTGCTTTTCGCGATCGATGAAGTAGTAAGCAAGACCTGGATCGAGGTTCGTGCGTAGGACGAGACCTTGGAAGCGATCGTTGCGTCCTGAAAGCGACAGAAATCCCGCAAATCCTTTGCCAAAAAAGCGATCGTAGCGCACCTTGCCTTGTACGTTTTGAAGACTCGTCTCCATGTCTTCGTCAGGATCGGGCGCGGACTCGGCATAATTGCCTGCAAGATTGAGCGACAATTGGTTGTCGTCACGGCGAGCCTTGAAGCGGCCAGAGCCGGTAACGGCGAGCAGCTTCGAGTTGCCTGAACTGGTGATACCACCCGCCGAAAGCTGCAACTCGGTGACGTTCTTCGTCTGAGCTGCGGCTGCTACGTCCGACTTATCGAAGCCGGACGTGGCAACGTCCGTCGTCGTCGGAGCGACTGGTTTCGTCGCCATGAGTGAATTGGCGGTTTGTGCGAACGCTAGTGACGTCAGTGTCGAGACAGCGATTGCGGCAAGGGCCGCAAGTGCGGAGGGTGAATTCCGCATAAGCGAACGTTTCATTCGAATTCCTTTTCGATGCCAATTGGGGCGAAGTACTCCGAGAGGGTTCCTCTCGAAGTAGGACCGAGCCGCGACGAGACGTCGGGCGGAGGGAGTGGCTTTGGTGCGGATGCCGTCTCGTCGCGGCTGGTTGCTCCGTCTTTAGCAATCGGCGTGCCAGCCTCGCTCTTCACTTCATCCTCGGCGTGTCAGCGCAGCCGTTCCGTGGGTCGCGCATTCTTTCATGTGCCATTTCCACGGACGGTTCTTCGTCTTTCGGTCACTCATAGCGAGCAGAGGGAATGTGCAGCTCTTCGAGGTCGGAGTTGGAGCGATTGGAGGGCCGCCACTTCGAGATGTTGGGTCCGAACTTCAACTGTCGTATGCAGACGACACCCTGCTTGTCGGCTCATTTCGCCGCCTCGGGTCGAGCCAGTCCTTCTGGCGCGGATATACTCGACTAACGGCAAGGCCCAGGGAAGCGAAAGGCACGTTCAGGAGCGGTACGGTCCTTGCTGACCTGGGAGCCGTGAGCGCAATCCTCGCCATGTCCTCGCAATCAGGTTCGCTGAGCGCCACGGTTTCCTTCGGCGCAGACGAGTCGTCGCATCTTTACCGTGGGGCGACTTCACCGAATCCCATCGGGGTCGTGGTGCGGTCCTCCGTCGATCTTCCGCTGTCGGTTCCGGCGCACCTTACGATCTTGCTTCCGGATGGCGAGTCCTTCGAGTGTCGTGCGCTATCGCATTGGACGTCTCCCGTGGCGCACTCCGAATATTGGATCGGACTTCGTCTAGTGAACCCGAGCCGGGACCTCTGCGCGGCACTCACCCGTGTTGCCGCTCGTTTTCCGACGCGGCTCTACGACGAGAATCCCGAGGCACGAGTCCGCGACGACATGGAGGATTCCTGTCCGTGTACTCTGCGTGTTCCATATCGTCCCAAGGACGCGCCGTCGACGTCGATGAGTAGGCCGTTTGCGGTCGTCGGCAGTGGCTATCGCGTCGATTTCGACGAACTGCGTCGTTCCGGTCCGGGAATGAAGCTGGCGCGCGACGGAGACGATGTTGTCTCGGTATAGCTCCAGCATTCGTCCGCTCGGAACCTCATTCCGTTCGACTTCGGTGCGCGTCAGTGAATTGCGTCAGTGAATTGCGTCAGTGAATTGCGTCAGTGAATTGCGTCAGTGAATTGCGTCAGTGAATTGCGTCAGGAGAATCGTCAATGAAACATCTTGGAATGCTCCCAATCTTCATCGTCATGACCGCATGCGGAGGACCCCTGAAGTATCAGGTCGCTTCGAGCCCCGCCGCGCCAGGCGCGGACGCTCGACTCGTCGCAGACATATCGGAGGAGCAGAACCAAACCAAGCTGAACGTGGAGGTCGTAAGTCTTGCTCCACCCAATCGCGTGTCCGAGGACGCAAAGAGCTACGTCGTATGGTATCGAGGTAACGAGAGCAAATCGTGGAATAGGGTTGGCGCCCTTCGTTATGACGAGGACGACCGTACGGGGGAGTTCGAGGGTACCGTTCCAGCAACCGCCTTCGACTTCGAGATCTCCGCCGAGCCAGATGTCGATGGCGCTTCTCCATCGGCAGTCGTCGTTTTTTCTCAGAGAGTCGAAGACTAAGCAGCAAAGAGAAGCGGAGTGTTTGCTGCGTGATGGCGGGGTCGTCACCGGGCGAACCGGAGCGACCCCGCCGAAGTAAGGTAACTCGAACCATGGAACACAATCACGACTTGCGGTGCTCAGATCTCCGTGCTCTCGTTGCCGAGCGGTTGCCGGTGGGCGCGTTGGTCGTAGATATCGAAGAGAGAATACAATGGGCAAATATCGAGATTGCCCGATTACTAGGGTACGAGCCAAGCGACCTCGTTGGAAGCAACCTGACACGGCTGTTCGAGACGAGCCCCGCTTCCGAGTCGCCGGACACCGGTAGATCGTCTCCAATGGTCTCAGCAAATCAGCAGACCACGCCGGTTCGAGCGCGGCACAAGAATGGCTCGACGTTCGCCGCAGACATCATGGCGACTCCGATTGAGTATCACGGAGTCGAACTGATGAGCGTGACTCTGTGGAACGCCACGGAGCGTCGCCGAATGGAGCAGGATTTCGAGGCCTTTCACCGGCAGAACAACGTGATCAATCGGTTGGAGGCGGCGCAGTTTCTCGCGGGGAGCATTCTGCACGACTTCAACAACATTCTCACGGCGATCCACGGTCATGCGGAGCGCGCCCTGGAAGGGAGCGATAGGCTCGAGGTCAGGGACGCCCTCGAGTCCGTACTTCAAGCTTCGGGTCGTGCCACGACGCTCATTGCACGGTTGAGCGGGACGCGCCGCAGCGATCCCGTGAGCGCGCCAAAGGAGCGCGTTCTCACTCAATTCACTTCCGTAGCGCACGAGGCTCTCGGATTGCTCCGCGGTGCACTTCCAAGCCGAATCCGCATGGAATGGTTTCTCCACCCGTCCACCCCCAAGGTTGCCGCAACGGATACCGATCTTCACCAGCTGGTCATGAATCTCGGGATAAATGCTGCAGAGGCAATGAGTGCTCACGGAGGGCTGCTTCGCGTAACCCTCGAGCCGGAGAGCACGTCCCAGCGGGAGACATCACCACGGAAGTACGTTAAATTGTGCGTAAGCGACACAGGGCATGGTATGGACGCGGCCACTTTGGAGCGGGCTTTCGAGCCCTTCTTCAGCACCAAGGCTCGGGAAGGCTCGGGCGGGCTCGGCCTTTCGGTTGTCCGCCAGATCGTCGAGCGACTTGGAGGCACCATTTCCGTCGAGACGGCTCCTGGCAAAGGAACCGCATTTTGCGTGCGTCTCCCCGTCGGTACCGAGCGAATTTCCATCGACGTGGCGGAGGCCGGTTAGTTGGGCCACGCGCGAAGCGCCTCCCGCTTCGAGTCGGGCGCCTCGCAACCATCGCAGCGATTCGTCACTCGAATGCTCGTCGTGCTACCGTGAGGCATGCGCGCGGCTCGGATCTACGTTACAAGCGGTCTCTTGATGTTTTCGTCTTGTGGGGAGCATCACGCTCCTGTTACGCCGCCGAACTCTACCGCGGCATCACGGTCGCTCGCACCCAGAGGGACCGAACCGGGCGAGCCGGGCACGTCAGCGCCAATGCCGCCCTCCGGAGAGGTGAAGGCGCAAACGACTCCTGGCGACGGTGAGAACGTCGGGGCGCTTCGGATCGCGGTAGCTGGGCCGAAATGTGATCCCGTTGACTGGTCTTCTCCAGAACTTACGCCGCTTTTGACTCGTGAAGGAGGTCGGAAGAGTGACGCAACCGGCAAAGTCGGTGTGCGTGAGGAGATCTTTGGCGAAATCTGTACGGACGCGCCGCAGAGGGAAGTGGCGACGAGTGCGCCGCCCGCCGTCATCGACGGCGTACGGATTTCGGTCGCTGGCGTAGCTCCGGCGGGCAAGAGCGGACGCAATTGGTTTGGCAACCATTGTCAGTTCGAGGTCGCATTGGCCGACGGCACCGGAAGATCCGTATTGCTCAGCGCCGAACGCATTCCTCCCTCAAATACGATCAACGCTGTCTTGCGGTTGGGTTCAGCGGTGTGGCTGAGCGTCGGATTCAATGGATATTCTCGTGAATTTCCCAAAGGGGGCAATCGGATAATTGCACTGGATCTCTGCGTCGGGCGCGTCGTTTGGCAATCGAAGGACGCGACGTCAAATGGTGGCCTTTTGCTACTCGACGACTACCTCATTTCAGCCTACGGTTTTACCTCCGAGCGGCGTTACGTTTACGTACTGAATGCTCATTCGGGCAAGGTCGTTCAGAAGTTGCCCGTGCTCGAGAATGTCTGTCCCAGCAAGACTTGGGCGCCCCACTGGCACGAGGGCGATCTCTGTGACCGTCCAGGGCAGTTGGTGGGTGCTGCGACCAATCCTCGCATCGAGAGTGGAAGTCTCGTGGTCGACACCAATACCGGCTCTTCCACCTTTGATTTCCTTCGCACACCCAGTGCTCAGGATGGACACGAAGACGAGCGTGATTGAGGTGGTTCGACATCTCACTGGAAAGTCCTGTCGTCCCTCTCTCGTGCCAAAGTCATGTGCACTCGTGGGACTTTCTGTCTTGACGTCACTGAACTGCGTCTCGATTGTCGCTTTGGCCATCGAGCCCTTGAGGATGACGGATTCGGTGCTCGAGGAGCCGTCCTCAGGGGAGCTCGAAGAACCTCTGCCGGAGACCGGAAACTCGAGATTGAAGGGATTCTCAGTCCCAGACCGAAGCAGGAAGCGATACCGACCTGCGACCTTGGCAGCACCCTAATTTCGCGCTGGAGCTACAACTGGGGGTCGGTGGCCCACTTGGTTTCGTCGGCGGCGCCGTCGACTGGTACGCGTTGCCGCCTTGGTCTTTCGGTGTTGGTGCAGGATTCGGGCTTGCGGGTCTTCAGGTTGCGGCTTTCACACGCTTGCACTTCCCTCGAACGGAAACCCGCGGCTTCTTCATGGAGGCGGCGTTATCCGCTGGTGACTTTCGCGCTATCGATCCCTTCGCCCTACTGATGCCCGGCGAGGACACACCCAATTACGACGACCGCTATGTGATTCGAGTCAGTCCGGCGTATTGGCTTTACTTTGGTGCTGGATACAAAATTCGTTGGCAATTTGCCTCGTTTCGAGTCTTCGGAGGGATAGGCGCTTTGTTGAACCGTGATTCGGCACGCTGTATTGGCGAAGACACGGGACAGGACACTCCTTGCAACGACGTTCGTCGTCAGGTCGGCGATGATGCGGGAAGCGCGCCGGCTTTCATTCCGTACGTGGGGGCCGCGTTTGCGAAGACGTTCGAGATCTGAATTGGTGCATGCCGCCCGTTGCGCATCGAGATCATTGCGGTCGTCGAATCCGAATTGACGATTACTCGTCGTCACGCTGGGGAGTCCACCAACCGTTTGCCTCTTCAATCCGGGCAATCTCTACCCGTGCAACCAGTTCTTCGTCACCTTCGACAGCTCATCGTCAATCGCCCTTTGGGGGTAAACGACAAAGTTCAGTCGGGCATTGCAGGCACGGAGACAGGTGCATCTAGTTTCTAGCGATCAATGGAGCGCACAGAGGTGTACCGCACGAGCGCCCAGACGTGCAGTCTCGCAGTCTCGCGGTCTCGCGGTCTCGCAGTCTCGCAGTCTCGCGGTCTTGCTCCGTCCGTGGACGAGCGATGGACCACGGTTCTCGACTCGAAGAATTGCGTCGCCGGGAAACGTCCGTTCGTGTCCGGAAATAGGTGGGAACGTTTGATGGTAAGGAGCGGAACGACGGGCGGTTACAAGTGATCTGATTACGAGTCGTAGCGGGGCCAATCCCCAGAGTTTACGCAGCGAACTGCTATGAACCATCGCGCGACGCAAGTGCTCGCTGCCGCTCCGAGACCGCCAAAGCGGTTCCGGTATCGCTCTGACGGAGCGGTATCGATTTCCAGGTAACGCGCATCATTTTGCCGTACGGTGCGCAGCAATTTCCCGTCGCCAGAGAACGTCTTTTGAACGCGTCGTCGTTTGGAAAGCCTCACCCGGGCGAGACTGTTATAGGGTGAATCGATGGAGCCAGAGACCATGGAACGTAATATCGCGTGCCCGCATACGTCCTTCTCGCAGCGCAGATTTCGATGCATCGTCGGCGCAAGTCTTGGCGCTGCTTTTCTCTCGATGTCCTGCCTGAAACCCCCGCCAAAGACGAGTGCGGTTGCAACCAAGACGGAGGTTGCCGAAAAAGCGGTCTATTCTGGGCCGAGTGAGACTTACACATGGAAGAGCGTCGTCATCGGTGGCGGTGGTTTCGTAACCGGGCTCGTCTTCAGCCCGGTAAGAGAGGGAATTCTCTACGCGCGCACTGACGTCGGTGGTGCCTATCGTTACGATGCGAAGAATCGAAGCTGGGTCCCTTTGACTGACTTCCTAGGACACAAAGAAGCTCACTATCTGGGCGTCGAGAGCCTCGCTGTCGATCCAACGGTTGCGGATCGTGTCTACATGGCGGTCGGCATGTACACCGCATCTTGGGCCAGTGCTGGCGCATTCATGCGATCCGAGGATCGCGGAAACACTTGGAAGGTGTTTCCCGTCAGTCTCAAGATGGGTGGCAACGAGCTCAGTCGCTCGGATGGTGAACGACTCGCGGTGGATCCTCATCAGCCGAAAGTGCTTTACTTCGGCTCACGGCGCGAAGGCCTTTGGAAGAGTGACGATGCAGCCGAATCATGGCGGAAAGTCGACAACTTCCCGGTCGCAGACGACGACGCGAAAGGATTGGGCCTTGCCATCGTCCTCTTCGATCCGACGAGTGGAGAATCGGGTAAGGAAACGCCGACCATCTACGTCGCGACTCAGACGAACGGGAAGTTCTACCGCACCACCGACGCGGGCAAGAGTTGGGTAGAAATTCCGAAGCAGCCGACGCTCGGGTACCCACCGCGCCGAGCGGCTCTCGACAAGGACGGCACGCTCTACGTCACCTATGCTCTTGGTGACAGCCCATACGCCCTCTCGAAGGGCGCCGTGTATCGATTCGAGCCGAAGAAGGGCGAGTGGACCGACATCACGCCGCTCAAGCCGAGTGACAGCGATAGCTTCGGGTACGGAGGGATCTCCGTCGATTCCTCGAAGCCTCGCACGGTGATCGTCGCCACGATGGATCGATGGGCGAAGGGAGCCGAAATCTTCCGAACACAAGATGGGGGTAAGACTTGGAAGCCCTTGATGGCAGAGGCTGCTCTCGACGGTGGCGGCGTTGCCCACGTGTACCATCATCGAGAGAAGCTCGACCCCCCTCAGTGGTTGGGTGACATCAAGATCGATCCCTTCGATTCCAATCGCGCGATGTTGGTCGAGGGCGGAGGCGTTTGGGCGACGTGGGATTTTTCCGTGGCCGACTCCGGAAAGCCGACTCACTGGAGTTTTCATTCCAATAACTTGGAAGAGATTGTGGCTCGCGATCTCGTGAGTCCACCGGAAGGCGCCTCTTTGGTATCGGTCATGCTGGACGCGTGTGGAATGCGACACGATGACCTGAGCAGCTCACCTACGCGTGGCGTGTTTCAGAATCCCGCTTGTGCAAGCTCCGACGATATCGATTTTGCTGGCAAGAAGCCAAGCGTCATGGTTCGTGTCGGCAGCTATCCTTGGGACGGTACCAAGGGTCCACGTGGCGCCATGTCGATGGATGGTGGTGCAACGTGGAAGCAATTCGCGACGGAACCGTCCGGCTGCGGTGGGCTCGGAAGCGTTGCCGTGTCGGCGGACGGTGCCGTGGTCGTGTGGGCCCCACGTGACGCCAAGGCCGCTTTCTCACGTGACGGTGGTAACACCTGGTCGCTCGCTGCCGGCCTCCCAGCGCCCGTCAAGTCCCCGGATTGGGCACCGTGGTATCTACGACTCACGTCCGATCGCGTCAATCCGAAGAAGTTCTACGCCTACAACGCACTGACTGGCGAGGTATTTAGAAGTGACGATGGTGGGGCGCACTTTACCGTCGTCACCGACGGCCTGCGTGCCATTCCAGAGTACGAACTGCATTACGCCAGCATTCAAGCCGTACCTGAGCACGAGGGTGAAGTGTGGATTACAACGAAGTCGGAACTCCTTCGTTCGTCGGATGCGGGCAAGTCCTTCGACACCATCGACGGCATCGAGGAGGCGCACGGCGTCGGATTCGGTAAAGCCGCACCTGGTCAGGACTTTCCTGCGATTTATCTCTCGGGCAAGCTCGACGAACAAACGGGTTTCTTCCGTTCGGACGACGGCGGTAAACGCTTCGTTCGCATCAACGACGATCTACATCAGTATGGTGGTGCGACGGTTCTGACCGGCGATCCGCGAGTGTACGGGCGCGTCTACATCGCACCCGGTGGCCGCGGCATCGTCTACGGGGAACCGAAGAAGTAGAACCGAGGAAAATGCGTCAGCTACCGTTCGAGAGTGTGCGCAGTCGGCGCTTGCGGCAAGCGACCGACCGTGGCCACTCTCGAACGGGAGCGAGTCATGCGCATCGGTGACGACTCGAGCGACACTCGAACGACTTCGTCGATTCACCCGCAACTCGACCGGAGCTCGGATGGCGCCTCGGAACAAAACGAGCGTTGCAGCTACGGTCTTGCGACGGTGCTGCGCCGCGGAGGTCATCGCGAGTCGCGATGACGACGAGGGCCGCGCAAGGACGAGCGCTGGGTATCGAAACGACGCGCCTCGACGCGTTGGCGTCATCACGACGGGCCTACAAAATCTCACGATAGCCCTACAAGTCTCACGATAGCCCTACAAATCTCACGGTAGTCCTCACGATAGCCTCACGATAGTCCCCGTCGTCGGCGTCGAATCACCCACGTGCACAGCATGAGTCGCGATTCAGCGTGAGTGCGCGCGCCCAAGACCGAGACGAATTGGCTCCGATGTGACACGACGTCGTCGTGCGTGTGGATTTCGGACTGCGGCGTCGACCAGCGCCGTCGTGACGTCGCCACGATGGAAGCACACTTCGACGAACGACCAGCGCCGTCGTGACGTCGCCACGATGGAAGCACACTTCGACGAGCGACCAGCGCCGTCGTGACGTCGCCACGATGGAAGCACACTTCGACGATCGATCAGCGCCGTCGCGATGTCTCCGCGACGGAAGCACACTTCGACGAGCGGCCCGAGAATGCGCGCTGGGGAGGTCACCGGAGGCATGCGTCGGGAGCTTCGTCCGCAGTCATCGCGACGCATCACTTCGACGACGCATCACTTCGAAATTGCGCCTCGTTGGATGGAGCCGGTTCGAACGATTCTGCGTCGTCCCATTCGCGCGATAGCCAATGCTCCTCCTCTCGCTGGAACGGCGTTGTCGGTCGAGTTTCCGCAGCCGCGGGAGTTCGCCTCCCGATCCGCATCGCCCGCGGACATGGAGATGTCGAATCATGAGCCATGGGGGCATCGACGAGCGTCGTGTGGCATTCCTCCCCGAACTCAGCAGTCATTGGGCACTCCGCTCGTGTGCTGTTCTGCGTACCGTTTTGCGTGCCATGCTTGCTGCTCTGGTGACTGGTCCACGGTTCGAGCAGGTGGTTCCGGAGACGAAACAAGCACCTACGCGTGGCGCATTGGGGTGATCGACGCCAGCGCCCCGATCGCAATCACGGCGATGCCCCGTTTCTAGGTGAGACGCGCGCCATCGTCAGGCGCGCCTGGACGAGCGATTCTCGAGCTATTGGCGCTCGAGGGACTCTCACGTTCCAAGTCTTTTCCCCAGCTTGTTTGCGTTCTCGGCGTGCGCACGGGCTCCAACGTTCACTGCGACCCCCATCTCCCGCATGCGCCCTATTCCGTTCTCTGCAGCGGCACACTCGCCGCGAGCGGGACCCGAAGCAACGCTGTTGGCTTGCTGCATCGGGCTCGCGACGAGGATCGCGGCGCCCCAATCCTGCGCCACAGATCGCCACGGAACGCGCGTAAGTGCGGCGTTTCCTGGATGTTGCGGCGGCTTTCGCGTGATGTGAGGCCGTCTTATCACAGGTCAGATCCGACCTTTTCGCGACCGAAAGGCAAACTATGCTCGATTCTGGCCCAACTTGCGCTATGTGCATTCGTCAGGATGCGTATTTGATTCATCACCGCTTCAAACGGTGATATCTCTCGTTCGTTCCGCTTGGAGGACTGACGGGGAGGATGCGCAGGCCAACTGCCTGCCGGAGCTTGCCTTCTGGTACGGTAGGTACCACATCGGATTCGATCCGACGGAGCGTCACGAAGCCGGCGCAACAAGGTGCTACCACGTCATGATCAATCGGTCTTTTGGAGACTTTGAGCGCGTTCTCTTCTACCTGCCGGAGTTCGTTGCGAACCCGGATCCGCTCTATCGGGCGGTCGAGCGCCTGCGCTTTGGCAAGTACAGTCGCGCGGTGGACGTGATCGCGAACCAATTGGGCCTGCACGTCACCACCATCACGACCGTCTTCGGTGGTGCACTGAACATCATGCGACATGGCGCCATCGCCAAGGGGCTCGGTGCTGACGTCCGGCTGGCCACACCCAGTGGCAAGGACTCTTACGGCGAGATTCACGGCATCCCCAGGTTGCCCGTTACTAGCTGGAAAGACTCGCGGCCGTCGGATTTGTCCTTGGTGCCTGACATCTTTACCTATCTCGTGCCGAAGCTCTCTGGGACGGTGATCGCCTACCAACAATCTCCCCGATTCATTCGTAACGACTTCGACCATCGAGCCCCCAACGTTCGCGTATGGACGGACTCGCCAGAAATGTTGCGTCTCTGCAATGTCGCTTTCCCTGGGATCGAGATCCCGATTGTGCCCAACATCGTTGACGATGCAGCGTTCTCTTTCGTGCCTCAGGCCAAGAGAACCCGCGGGCAACTCATCGCGTTTCCGCGCAAAGGTCCGGAGTTCATCGAGCGAACGATGGCCGCGTATGCGGAACTCGGGGGCAGCTACTGGAAGCTCGAACTCGTCGACGGCCTCAGCTTCGGTGCACTGGTCGAGCGGTTCCGCACGCCTCAGGCTTTCTTGGCTTCCGCGGAGCTCGAGGGGTGCGCGCTCCCGCCGCAAGAGGCCATGGCTTCCGGTATCGCAGTTGTCGGTCGAAACGCAAACGGTGCCAATTTCTGCATGGTGGACGGCGAGACATCGCTCGTTGCCAATACACCCGAGGAAGCTGCGCGCGCGCTGGTTCGGCTCGAGGACGACGCGCTACGTGAACGGTTGACGACGACCGCTCACGAGCGCATTTCACGATGGTTTCCGCGCAACGAGCCCTCGGAGTTCTGGACGGAGGTGCTCACGACGGGTGCACGTCCGCGGTCCAGTGGAACGAAGACTCCTCTGAACTCGACCACGGAGTGTCAGTTGAATTCGGCTGAGCCGTTTGCGTCGGCCAGTAGCGGGTGACGCCTGACGCGGCGCGGGCAACCCATCGGTTTGCCCGCGCGTGCGCGGATGAGGAGACACTGACCGCGCTGGAGGTTCCTGAAGCTTAGCCTTTTAGAACCTTGCGGACTCCGTCGATGACGCGGTCGACCTGCCCATCGGTGAGATGTTGGGTCATCGGGATCGAGACGGTGTGCTCTCCCAAACGATAGGCGTTCGGGAAATCCATGGGTCGATGCCCGAACATCTTGCGGTAATAGGGTTGCACGTGCAGCGAGCGATAGTGCACGCCACATCCCAAGCCGAGGGCGTGCATTTTCACCAAGAATTCGTCACGCTTGTCGACCTGAAGACAGTAGAGGTGGCGTGCGTGGACGGTGTCCGGCTCCTCTTCCGCAGGGCGTTGACATGGCAAGTCGGCGAAGGCTTCGTCGTAGCGCTGCCAGATCGCCCGTCGGCGTTCGAGCCACGGTTCGATTCGAGAGAGCTGACCGAGACCGAGTGTCGCTTGGACGTCGGTCATGTTGTATTTATAGCCCGTCGCAACTACGTCATAGTGCTTGTAACCGCTGTCACTGAATCGAGCCCAAGCATCCGACGTCATCCCGTGGAGTGCCAAGAATCGCTGCCTTATTGGCCAGAACTTCGTGTGAGGTGCAGAGCATCCCGCCTTCAATGGTCGAGATGTTCTTCGTCACGTAGAAGCTAAAACAGCTTGCGTCGGCGAGTGCCCCCACTTTGCGGCCCTTATATCGAGCCTCGATGGCGTGGGCGGCATCTTCGAACAACATGATGCCGTACCGATGGGCGATCCGGGAGAGCGCGTCCATGTTGCAGGGGCGACCCGCAAGATGGACGACGAGAATGGCGCGAGTTCGGGCCGAGATCTTCTCCTCCACCTGCTCTGGATCGATGTTCTGGGTGATGGGATCGACGTCGGCGAACACCGGGGTGGCGCCCGCATGGATGATCGCGTTGGCGGTAGCCGCGAAGGTCAGTGGGGTGGTGATTACTTCGTCCCCTTCACGGATACCGGCAGCTGTCATGGCCAGGTGCAGCGCGGCGGTGCAAGACCCGACGGCCACGGCATGCGTCGTTCCGATATACTGGGAGAATCGACGCTCGAATTCCTTAGTTTTCGGTCCGGTGCCGACCCATCCCCCTCGGAGTACGGCCGCGACTTCTCCGATTTCTTCCTCGGAAAAGTGCGGACGGCCAAAAACCACGTAGTCGCTGTCAGTCATGTTGCTCTCGCCCGTTACGGTCGCTTCGTGACCGAACTCGGCCCTGGTTGTCGCGAGCAGCGCTCGCCGGACGAGGCATGTTGCCGTCTCGAGCAAGGGTAAGTCAATGAATTCGAGCCAAAGCATGGGGTTTCCCACGCTGTGTCGAGACTCCACGGCTCGGTTCATCAACGTTACGCCCATGTTTTGCGCAAGGTGCGATGGAGCGGCGCGACCACTCGGAAGGCAATCCGGTCGACGCGTCCGCCTCCGGCGACGCGCCCCCTCGCGACACTCGATGGACCTGCGCTGCAATCGCCGTGCAGCGCGAAGCAATACCGGGGAATGCGAGGTTACCGGCCGCCATCCGTTGACTCTGCCCGTCGCACGACGTGGTTCGAGTGGATAAGGCATCGAAGCTCGCCCATCTCGTGTCGATGCTTCGGCGTCCAAGTGTCTCGTGTCGAGGTGAGGTTTCCGACCGGCACCGTTCCTCGCGTCGAGCATCGGTTGAGTGCGTCGAGCGTCGGTTGAGTGCGTCGAGCATCGGTTGAGTGCGTCGAGCGTCGGTTGAGTGCGTCGAGCGTCGGTTGAGTGCGTCGAGCGTCGGTTGAGTGCGTCGAGCGTCGGTTGAGTGCGTCGAGCGTCGGTTGAGTGCGTTCTCGAACACGAGACGAATCGAGTCCGTGTGTGGGGTTGCGCGATATTGAGTGTTGTGTGTCAAGTCGGACTTGGTTTGCAACTGTGTTCGTGTTCCACACGAATCGATCGTGACCGTTACCGGAACGCAGCTCTGCACGAAAGCACTCGAGTCAGTTTCGTGACGTGGCGAATCCTCCGAAACGCCAGAGGGTGACGGTCGGGTCCGGCTCCATTTCGAATCAGCTGCACGGATCGAGCGATCGGTGAGACGGGTTTTTCTAGACCGCTTTCTTGGACCCTAGCGACTTGTTCGACGCGGGGCGGCGCAAGCCTCTCGCCGTGAACGGTCCTTCATGGTCTGAGCCGGGAGGTTTGGTGCTCGTTCGAACGCAAGTCATGGACTCGAAACACTCGAATCCTCCAAGTTCGCGAACGGCGCCAAGTTCGCGAACGGCGCCAAGTTCGCGAACGGCGCCAAGTTCGCGAATAGCGCCAAGCTCGCGAATAGCGCCAAGCTCGCGAATAGCGCCAAGCTCGCGAATAGCGCCAAGCTCGCGAATAGCGCCAAGTTCGCGAATAGCGCCAAGCTCGCGAATAGCGCCAAGCTCGCGAATAGCGCCAAGCTCGCGAACGGCGCCACCTCCAAAACGAAGGCGGTCCTCCAAGGCGGGCAAGGGTTCCGAGCGCGCCAAGAAACCGCACGGGAGCTTGCGAGTTATGATGGCGAAGGGATTGCGCTTCGGCTAGCTTGAGCTGTTACGTCGTTTTCTCGAGATGAACTGATGGGCTTTTCATTGAGTCGAACGAGGGTGGTCTACGCAGCATTGGGATGCTCGCTCCTATTGTGGACGTTCGTCATGGTGCACCTGGCGTTTCCGTTGCACCTCGGCCCGCACTGGAGACAAGCAGAGACCCAGAGCATCGCGCTGAACTTCCTCCTCGAACCCAATGTGTTCTTTCCCCGCATCAATTGGGGCGGGAGCGGTCCCGGCTACGTCGAGAGCGAGTTTCAGCTCTATGCGGGGATTGTCGCGCTCGGCATGGCCATCTTCGGCCGGAGCGAGAGCGTGGGACAGTGGGTGTCCCTACTCGCCATGGCCGGAGCTGCGGCAATTCTCTTCAAGGCCGTGCGTCGCTACTATGGCGACTTCGCCGGTCTGATGTCGGTGCTGGTGATGCTGGGCTCTAGGAACGCCGTGCACCTTGGCAGTGCGGTCATGCCGGACGCCTTGTGTGCGCTCTTCTATGCGGCCAGTCTCGAACGTTTCTTGGCCTTCATCGAGGGGGAGCGGCGCGGCGCGTTGTTGTGGTCAGCTATGTTTTTAGCGCTTGCCGGCCTCGTGAAACCCATTGCACTGGGTGGTGGACTGGCGCAGGCGCTCATCATCTTTGCCTACCGAAGGGAATGGCTCAAATCGAAACAAGTTTGGTTTGCTTGGGGAGCGGTTCTCCTCGTGATCGTCGCCTACTTGTTTCACGCCGCAGAGCTGCACCATCACTTCGGAAATACGTTCGGTGTCGTCAGCGGCGGCGACTCCAAGTTCCCCGACTTGGCCCACTTGCGTCGGCTTCACTGGTTGGCTCAGGCGTTCTACGTCTCCCTCGAGTTCGGAGTGGGCTATCTCGGAGTCGTTTCGCTCCTAGTGCTTTTGCTCGTCCGTCGTCTTCGTTGGATCGACGTTGCCATCGCCTTCGGAGGCGCAGCGGCAATACTCGTATCGCTACGGTATTCCTGTGATCGATGGCTCGGCTGTCACTATCACGTCTTTCTGGTCATTGCCGAGGCGTGGCTGGTCGCGGCCGTCGTTCGCTGGGGCTCGGAGCTGCCTTGGGCACGAGCGAAGGCGGGACCGGTTCTTGCTGCCGCCTTCGTGCTGGTACTAATTGCGCTATTTTCGCGCAATCTGGTGCTCCATCGCGGTGAACTCGCCTATGCAGAACGCGATCCCGTCATTGCACTGGGTGCGGCCCTGCGGAAGCAAGTCTCGCCTGGTCAGCTCGTGGTCGTGCAAAGCTCGGAGGTGGACTTCGATGTGGAGTGGCGACGTCCGGACAACTATCAGGATCCGCGGCTATTCTACCTGTCGAACACGCGGGGCTGGGTGTTACCCGCGAACGTGAGCTCGAGTGAAACACTCGAGCTCGCTCGCACGCGCGGTGCTCGATTTTATGCGACGGCCATCTCGCCACCTCCGGTCGTGTCCCAGTGGCTCGCGGCTCACGCCGAGGTCGTTTGGCAAGACGGCAAGAGCCAGATTTGGCGTCTTTCTGGCTCGGACTCTTGAGTCGAATGGTTGCAGCTTACGAGCGCTTGCGTAGGGGAATGAGCTCACGCAGCCGCGCTTCACGGATCCAGAGTCCAGCCCAAGCCATGACGCCCACCAATACTGGCATCACGAATACATCCGAGATCCGCACGTGCGTCGCCGTCGCGCCACCGAGGTAGCCGGTGATCAAGATTGCCCCAAGGACGGCGGTGCGCGGTATTGCGTAAATGATGGCGACCGAGAGCTCCACGATCCCAATCGGAATCAATGTGTTTTCGGGATACCCCATCGTGTTTACGAAGCCCTCGAGGATCTGTCGAGAGGCAGTGAGTTTCATGATGGCGCTCATGGTCATCAAGAGGACCGGAAGCGTGCTCAGAACGCGACCCGTCCATAAGAGCGCTTTGCTCGGTTGTTGAGCCGTCATGGTCACGCGATCCCTTCAGCCGCGAAGGCAGCCTTGACGGTGGGGCGCTCCATGATTCTTGCCGCGTACGCAGCAAGAGAACTGGAGAGCTCAGAGCGAACGAAGCGCTTGTAGGCGCGTAGGTTGTAGAGCGCGTAGCCATCCGCCACGGTGAAGTGCTCTCCCATCAGGTACGGCTGAGTTCCCAAACGTTCCTCGAGATAGGCGAACCGCTTGTCCATTCGCTGCTTGAGCACCTCTTTGTATTCGGCTCCGGCTTCCTTGGCGTAGAACGGCGACATACCCTTGTGCAGCTCGGTCGCCATGAAGTTCAGCCACTCTTGCAGCCGGACGCGTTCGAAGGTGCCGTTGGGGGGCGCCAGTTTGCGGGATGGGTTGCGATCGGCGATGTACTGAACCATCACCGCACCTTCCGTGAGCAACTGTCCGTCTTCCAAAAGGAGTGCTGGTACCTGGCTCTTGGGATTCACCTGGTCCAACGTGCTTCCGTCGGCAGTGGTACGACCATTGGCGAAATCGACTCGCACGAGCTCGAAGGGAAGCTCGGCTTCCCGCAGAGCAATGTGTGGCGACAGCGAACAGGCACCCGGAGAATAGTAGAGCTTCATCATGGGATCGGTGCGTACCCATTGGGCTCGAGACTGCCTCGCGCAAGTCGTCGAAGCGCTCACCCGTCGAGCTGCGTTTCGACCCGCGTCCGGATCACTCGGTCCCTCCAGCGATACGGCCTCGATCGGGGTTTGGCGACCACCCAATCCGAGCCCCCGGTCAAGAAGACGGCGAGGAGCGAGGCACAGTGAGTGTTCGCCCTTCGAGGCCGTTCTCGAGCGTCTTGGGGCGACAACACCATCGTGCCGCGCCGCGCCTCAACGGTACCGCGCCTCAACGGTACCGCGCCTCAACGGTACCGCGCCTCAACGGTACCGCGCCTCAACGGTACCGCGCCTCAACGGTGCCGCGCCTCAACGGTGCCGCGCCTCAACGGTGCCGCGCCTCAACGGTACCGCGCCTCAACGGTGCCGCGACGAACCGGCAAATCTCCACGCGTCGCTTTCGAGGGTCAAATGACGACGCGACGAACCGGCAACTCTCCACGCGTCGCCTTCCGGGGTCAAATGACGACGCGCCGAACCGGCAGATGCCGACTCGGCGCGTTCGATCGTCTCGAATCACCGATTACAGAAGAACGATATTGCGGCACGCAGAGCCACAACCATCTCCGTCGAGGTTGTTACCGTCGTCGCAATCCTCGTTGTCCTGCTTCACGCCGTCGCCGCAGAAGGTGTCGAGCACGCAACCCGGTGCGCACTCACCGTACCCGCCGTCGTTCTTACCGTCGTCGCATTCCTCGCCGATCCCGAGGATTCCATCTCCACATATCGGCCGGCAGTTGCTGCTACCCGCGGTAAAGCCACTCAGCGTCAGCTTGTACGTCGAGGCGTTCTTCTGTCGTTCGGCTTGGAAGAGCGCAATCTCGTAGACCTTGCCGTCTTCCAGGCCAAAGGTCGTCGCTGTCGTCGGATCGAGCGTAACCGAGCCATTCACTGGGGTATGGATGCCGCCGATGTCTACGGCAAGCTTCTTGTTGATGAACACCCAGACGTCGTCGTCACCGGTGAAGTCGAGCGTATACGTCTTTTTGGCATCGAATTGGAACCAGTAGCGGACTTCGCTGGTGAAGTGGAAATTGTGCTTCGTGACTTCACCGCTGATCGTGCTCTCGAGGGGCCAGCCGTTGTCCGTGTACATTGGGCTTGCGAGAGAGGCTTCGGCGCGCTCGCTCTCTGGGGTGAACGTGTCACCATCCACGGGGAAGAAGAGCGGGTTGCCGTCCACGAGCTCGACGAGCTGAATTGCTTTGTACGTGTTGTTGTCGGAGGGTTCGACGTAGCACTCGAGGATTTCACCCGTGGCCTTGTCACAGTCGGTTTCTCCCCACTTGCTCGTGCAAGGGATGGGATTGCCTGCGTCGTCGACCTTCGAGTCCTTTACCGTACCGCAGTAGTGGATGATCTTTGTCTTCTTCCACTGCTCCCCATTCTTGCCGTATCGATTGACGTAGGAGCCGTCACCCTTGTTCCAGAGCACGATTTCACCCGTCGTGGTGCTGTTGATCCCTGGCACGTCCCGATACCACTGGGCGTAGCTCTCGGTGCTCTGGATCCAGCCCGTTGCTGGTGACGCCAAAGCCAACACGGGCTTACCGTCCGCGTCGAGTTCCGTTCCCGCAATTCCCAAGAGCGCCTTCTCTTGCCCCGTTGCTTGAGGTTCGAAATCCTGATGGGCGGGACGCGCTCGGAAGTCGCGGAAGATCGCGGGGACCTTCATGCTATTTCCCACCTCCGGAGGCAAACACTCGAAGCCGTCCTCTGGCTTGCAGTCTGCCGAGCAGCCGTCGCCAGCGGTCTTGTTGCCGTCGTCGCACGCTTCGTTCAGCACGATGCCGTCGCCGCACTCGGACTGGCAGGCGCCGTTCTTGCAGTCGGGCTCGTTTTGGCAGAGGGCGGAGCAACCGTCGAAGGGGAGACTGTTGCCGTCTTCGCAGCTCTCCGCGCCTTCGATGACGCCGTCGCCGCAGGTCGTTCGCGTGCAGGTGCTCGGCGCACCATCGCATTTGTAACCTGGTTCGAATTTGCACGTCGGGGAGCAGCCGTCCCCCGCGTCCTTGTTGCCGTCATCGCAGAGCTCGGGCATGACGACGACGCCGTCGCCGCATCGCGCGACGTGGTGGCACGCCACTCCCGGTGGATTGCAGGAGTATCCCGACTCGACGCTGAGACAGTTGCTTGCACAACCGTCGCCGGAAGTCTTGTTTCCGTCGTCACAAGCTTCGTCTTTGGTAAGCTCGCCGTTGCCACATCCGACAGGCGGTTCGCGCCCATCCAGATCGATTCCGGGACCGCTGCCCCCAGTGGAATCTTTGTCGTCGATGACGCCATCGCCGTTCGTATCCTTCGAACCGATGAGTCCGGAGCTGTCATTTGCTGCGCACGCCCAGACCAATGCGCATCCCGTGAGTAAGCAAGCGATCCGACGTGTTTGCCCTGAGAGTCTTCGCATAAGAAACCTCACACTTCTGGAGAGTATAGTCGACGGTCCAGCCGGACGCTCCTTCGATCGGTGTGTTGATTCAAAGTCGGAGGAGTTCTGGACACGCGACCCAATTGTGACGGATAAGTTTGGTCTGGCTCGATTCCATGAGCCAAGAATCACACAACCCTGAAGGCGGAATATGAGCCAGAGCAACCCTCGATTCGATCCGTTGCAGATCCTCGATGCGGATTTTCGCAGTCGCGTGTGGAAACGTTGGCTGCGAAGTCGCTGGCTGGGTGTGGAAGACGCGGCACCTCCACCGCCCGAGGGCAATTGTGCGAAGACCGTTGCACCTCCCGCACCTACACCCGCCGAGGGTGCGCCCCAGGTCGCAGCGGAAACGATTCGCGGAGGAGACTCACGGCGTCGCGAAGCGCGGGCGCGTCTCGATGAGCTTTTCGATCGTGTGGGTATCATCGAGGATCATCTCGATTCACTCGTCAAACGCTTCACGCTCAACGCCGTTCATCAGCGACGACACGAACAGCGTGTCGTCGAACGCATCGAGGGCAGTGGCGAAATGCTCGAGCGTCAGACGCTCGCTCTCGAAGCGATGCAAGCGGCGCTCGAACGCGTGGAGCAACGGCTCGAACGCGTGGAGCGAAGGTGGCGCGACGCCGTGACCTCCGACGTCAAGCGTTACGAGCCGCAGCGCGGAACTTCCGGCTCGATCTCCGTGAACATCGCGCGGCAGCGTCTCGAATCGAATACGAGGACTATGCCGATTTGGACGAGGCGCTCCACCTGGACTCCGCGGTCGACGCGACGTACGTTGCGAGTGACTCCGTGGAGCCGCTCGACGCGAGTCCGACAGGGCCATGCATTCACGGCAACCTCTCGGAGATGTCCCTCGGAACGGTCCTCGCAATGCTCGAACTGGAACGTCGTACAGGGCTCTTGCAGGTCAGCGCCGACGACGGTCGTTCGATCACGGCGACGCTGCGAAATGGTGCGATTGTCGGAGCTCGTCGACGGGACGTCGAAGCGGACCCAGTGGAAGCCGTCCGAGATGCGCTGCGGTTCAAGAATGGTCGATTCTGGTTTCGTCAGTCCAAGGTCGAAGTCGCTTCGGGTCCGCCTCGATCGGTCGGTTCGGTGTTGCTCGAGGCGAGCAGCCGCAACGACGAAGCCGCCCGGGCGAGTTGACGACGCGAGGGCGAATCGGGATGGGCAGATCGAGTCGAGCCGCGTCGGGGCATGGCGTTTCGGCTCGATAGCGGTCGATTGACGAGGCTATGGGGCCGGCGCGAGGCCCAGACGTTTGCACGACGTGCCGCCCAGCAATGGAGCTCGAGCCACGATGCGGTGCTCGTTCCCGCGGGCGCGCCGATGTCGTGCCGCGCGCTTCCGTTTGGCAGTCGTCCTCGCGGCGGTTAGGGACACCGCACGAACCATCGAGATGCCTCGTTCCGGGGAAAGAGGCGTTCGCGAGGGGCTGCCTGGCGGTCCTGGAGGTCCCCTTGACCCCGGAAATTAGTGAGCTTTCTCCAAGGTCTCGGGGCCCCGCGCGGGCGTGCCGTCGCAAGGGGTTGGCGGGGGGCGGAAGTCCCCTCTTTGCGTCAAATTTGCCGGATTTTTCCGGAATGGAGCCTTTGGGTTTGTTCGTCGTGCTGACGAGGTGCGCGGTCCCTCGGACGTTCGGTGGGCGACCCTTTCGAGAAAAATGCGTTTTTTATGCGGAATCACCCTTGACCGTAATGCCCGACGGCTGACCAAATACGTACCGCAATCCCCCCAAGCTGAGAGTCTTATGGTCATGGTGAATCTGGGCAAGATAACGGTGCTCGTTGCAGACGACGAGCCCAGCATGCGAGCGATGGTGTCACAGCACCTGCGCGCACGCGGATACAAGGTCGTGCAGGCCAGTGACGGTGATGAGGCCTTCGCGCTTGCGTGTGAGCATCTACCTCACATCGTACTGCTCGACGTGATGATGCCCGGCATGAACGGTTGGGAGGTTTCGCGTCGCATTCGAGAGACGGTCTCCCTGGCTCACACCGGCATCATCATGTTGACCGGGATAGGTGAAAACCTGAACGAGATGACGTCGCCCCTTTATGGCGCCGACGCGTTTCTCGACAAGCCATTCGAGTTCTCGGTCCTCGAACGTTTGATCTCTGAGACGATTGAACGCCGCAAGGATGCAGTCGGACGTCTCGACGGAGCGGACGTCGAGATTGTGCACACGTCAGCTTTCCGTCGCTTCGATTCCGAACCCGGCACGGATTCGAAGGTGAATCAACGAATGTCCCAGTCACAGCCGAAAAAGCAGGTCGAAATGGAAGAAGACGAGTTCGTATCGGTCGACATCGATGATGACAACATGCCGGAGGATGACGACGAGCCGTCGCCTCCGAAGCGCGGTGCCGCCAAGAAGGTTGCGAAGAAGGCGCCTGCGGCTGCCGTCGACGACGAGTCTGACGAGGACTTGGACGATGAAGAGGATCTCGACGACGAAGATCTCGATGAAGAAGATCTCGACGACGAGGACGAAGACGAGTCCGACGACGACGAGTCTGACGAGGACGAGTCTGACGAGGACGAGGACGAAGACGAGTCCGACGACGACGAGGACGAAGACGAGTCCGACGACGACGAGGACGAGTCCGACGACGAGGACGAGGATGAAGACGAGTCCGACGACGAGGACGAAGATGAAGACGAGTCCGACGACGAGGACGAGGATGAAGACGAGTCCGACGACGAGGACGAGGATGAAGACGAGTCCGACGACGAGGACGAAGACGAGCTCGACGCGAAGGGTCATGCCGACGTAGGCGAGTCCGACGACGACGACGAGGACGAGGAGGAGCCCAAGACCCCCTCGACACCGAAGGCGAAACCGGCCAAGGCAGCGAAGAAGGTGGCCAAGAAGGCTCCTGCGAAGCCCGCCAAGGCAGCGAAGAAGGCGGCCAAGAAGGCTCCTGCGAAGCCCGCCAAGGCAGCGAAGAAGGCGGCCAAGAAGGCTCCTGCGAAGCCCGCCAAGGCAGCGAAGAAGGCGGCCAAGAAGGCTCCTGCGAAGCCGGCCAAGGCAGCGAAGAAGGCGGCCAAGAAGGCTCCTGCGAAGCCCGCCAAGGCAGCGAAGAAGGCGGCCAAGAAGGCTCCTGCGAAGCCCGCCAAGGCAGCGAAAAAGACCGCCAAAGCGGCAAAAGCACCGGCGCGGGGCGCAAAACCCGCTAAGGGCGCGGCAAAAGTCGCGAAGAAGCCCGCGAAGGCTGCCAAGAAGGGCCGCAAGTAGGCTTTCTCTCCGCTTCGCCGGGTAACGTGTGAAAACGGCCAGGACTCGTTCCTGGCCGTTTTCTTATGACGACGCGAAATGCGCAGCGCCGAAGTTCAGCCTCGAGAGTTGGCGTCGCGCTCACTCTCGAGGCGTTCCCAGAAGCGCTTCACCGCGGCAAGATCATGTGTGCGTTTGGCGGGGGGCAGACTTCGTAGCAGGCGCTGCCCGTAGCCGCGACGGTGAAGACGTCCGTCGAGCAGCGCGACGATCCCGGCGTCGGACCGATTGCGAATCAAACGTCCGAAACCTTGCTTGAGTGTGATGGCCGCGGCTGGAACGATGTAATCGAGAAACGGGTTTTTACCCTCGGCCTCGAGCGAAAGTGAGCGGGCTCGCACGAGGGGATCCGTCGGCACGAAGAATGGAACCTTCTCGAGCACGACGAGACGCAGTGCGCGACCGGGCACATCCACGCCTTCCCAGAAGCTAGACGTAGCAACGAGCACGGCTTCCGCGTGAGCCTTGAAGCGCTGGAGCAGTTCGGACTTCGGAGCCTCGCCCTGCATCCACACTGGCCAATCCGTCAGTCTCGTCTTGAGTTCTCCGTAGAGGTGCTGCATCGAGCGAATCGACGTCGTAAGAACGAAGGCTCCCCCGCGGGTCAGCCGAATGAGCTCCTCGATGCGATCGGCTGCGATGCTCACGAACCCGGCGTCGTTTGGCTGCGGCAGATCTTTGGGCGTGTAGAGCATCGCGCGCGATTCGAAATCGAAGGGCGAAGGAACCGAGAGTTCGACGATGGGGCAGGGCAGATCGTGGAGCCCGAGGCGGTCTCGCAGGAATTTGAAGCTGCCATTCGGATCGCCCGAGAGCGTCGAGGCAGCCGTCGTGAGCGTCGCGCTGGTGAGAATCACGCTCGGTACTGCCTCGAAAACCTTGGCACGAAGCAAGTTCGAGAGATCGAATGGCGCCGATGTGACGCTCTTCACGCGTTCCGTCATCTCCACCCAGAGCACCCGTTTGGCTTGCGTTTCGGAGATGGCTGCGAGCGCCTGTCGGTGTTCGTCCACGCGACGAATGACGATCTCGAGCTCCTCCGAGACACTTTGAAGGTCCGCGCCGGACTTTTGTTGCCGCAGCTCCGGAAGGCGCGTTTGCGTGGTCGTGCAGAGGGTCTTCGCGGCTTCGAGTGCGGAATCCAAACGGAGCCACGCGTCGTAAGGTTCGCCGGCGAGATCGAGGGGATCGATCTCGCGTCGTCCGTCGCCGCCGGTCGAGATGCTGGCGAATGCTGCGAAGTACTCCTCGGTCGAGCGACGTAGAGGTTCTACGAGCACCGTAGCGGTCTGAACGCCGAGGGACGGATCGTAAGTCGAGATTACGGTCAAGATCCGCTCGAGATCCGATGCCAAGCGCTCGAGTTTCGTCGAGGTGACCTTCACTCCGAAGAAGTCCGTCGCAATATCTTCGAGCTGGTGAGCCTCGTCGAACACGACCGCTTCGTAGTTCGGGAGAACCCGACCGGGATGCGGACCGCGGAGTGAAAGATCGGCGAAAAACAGATGGTGATTGACGATGACGACTCGCGCCTCTTCGGCTTGGCGTCGCATCTTGGTTACGAAGCAGCGCTCGTAGTACGAACACTGGCTGCCGCGGCGAGTGTCGGCCGATGCAGTCACCTCACTCCATATCGAGTCCGTTTCGGGAAGGGTCGTCAAATCGGCAATGTCTCCAGACTGACTCGTCTCCGCGAAACTCGAGACCTGTCTCAAGCCTCGACGGGGCTTACCCGACGTGAGTGACCGCATCTCGAGATCGCGCAATCGACGTCGGCAGACGTAGTTCGAGAGACCCTTCATCACGGCGACGTCGACCTTGAGGTTCAAGAGTCGTTCGATGAGAGGAATGTCCGTCTTTACGATTTGCTCCTGCAGCGCACGAGTCGCCGTCGAAATGATCACCTTTTTGCCACTGAGGATGGCTGGAACCAGGTAGGCGAGGGTCTTGCCCGTTCCCGTCCCCGCCTCACAGAGAAGGATCTCGTCGTAACGCAGTGCGTGTTCGACGGCCGCGGCCATTTGAAGCTGGCCGTCGCGCGCCTCGTAACCAGGAAAGCGACTTGCAAGCGGTCCGTCGGGACCAAGAAGGGCGCGAGCCTGACTCACGTGACGTCTGCTGGTAAGTCGAAAGGCGGAATGGTTCCGGCGGAATCGAGGTACTGCACTCCGATGATCTGTCCGCCGGCTTCGTCGCGGACCCAAACGACACGGATGGGGCGCGCCTGATCGGAACCCTCCGTCCGCAGCTCCCAATTGTCTCCGATCGCGACGGGATCCTCGACGATGAGCCTCGCGCCCCCGCGGCTTACGTTGAGTGTCCATCCTTGAATCACGCGTTCGCCGCTGCGCAGGGTGACCTGTTCCGACGCTGCGTGGCGCGGACCGCCCGAGGCGCGTCGCTGCGCGTGGACGCTCGACGGTGGCGGTGGGATAGGGGGACGCGAATTCGAGTCAGTCAAGTCAGAGGATCCTTTGCACCAAGCCCTGCTCCTGCAAGTGCGAGCAGGAGATTGCAGCATTGGCGCCGAGAGAAGGAGGAATTTTAGCTCAGCTTCCGAAGGTATAGAACTCGGCTATTTGGCCGATCGGTTGCAGGCGATTCGCCCCTGCAAATCGCTTTGCCCCAGGGGTCCGACGGCTGCACCGCAGCTCGTCGGTTCGAGCGGCATTGGGCAAAGCGTCGGACCGGCAGCCACGCGAACCCGCACCCATGCTCCTCGCTTCGGCGCCTTGGAATCGCACTACCGCGCTGTCGGGAGGTCGCCTCGTCAACCCGGTCCGCGGCTGGAGCCTGCGGCGCTTGCATGGGGGTCATTGCGTCGTGGCAGACGTTTCCACGCGGTGTGGCCAATGGGAAAGCCCGACGCGATGACCTTCGGGATCGCGCAGGTAAAGGGTGTAGTCGGACTCGTGGATCACGGGATGTCCTGCGGCCGTCACTCGCCGTCGCCAGGTCTCACAATCCTCGAGGCGAATGGATAGGGCAACGAGGTTCCAGCCAAGGAGCGTCGTGGCGTGCGGAGCCTCGACCGCATCTCCGGCGAGTTCGACGGCGAGAAAGGCGCCGCTCCCAAGCTCGAACCAGATCGACCGGGGTTCGAACTCCGTCTGCCATGAACCATCGCTGCTTGACTCTGAGCCCCAGCAGTTTTCCGTAAAACGTCTCCGCGCGCACCAGGTCCGACACGAAAAGGGCGATGTGATGAACAGACGCGATTGGGGCGCAAGGAAGGTCGGTCACGGGCAAGCTCGAGGCGCTCGTATAGCATCGACTCGTCTCTCACGATCGACGGCCACCTTGGTGTACGTGTTCGGCAATGCAAGTCGACAGGCAGCGAAATGTTCCAGTGGCGCGATGGCAACTCTTGACGCGACGCCCGGAACGACGCGATGCGTGGCGTGCGTCGTTCCGGTTCGCTTGACGCATTCCGGTTTCCGGTGTTACACGCGAAAATGGCACCGCAGAGCGAACGATGACGTGCCTCACGTCTCTCGAGTTGAAGAAGGCGCTTCAATCGAAGGGCTTCGAGATCTATCGGACCCAAGGCTCCAGGGTATTGTTGGCCGAACGCGTTCGAGACAACCTCCTCATGGACGGCAATGTCGCTGCGGCAACTGGCGAGGAACTTTCAATCCGATTCATCACGCGGGCGCAGCACAGCGACCACCCGACCGAGACGGAAGCACAATTGCTCGACCGCGCGCGGCAACGCGCGCGCAACGCGGTCGAGCGGGGTTATCGGGAAGTCGGATGCTCCGTGGTTCCCATCTTGGATCCTGGCGATGGCGCACGAACACTGGACACTTGGTACGAGGTGACCTTCGCTCGCCCGGTGGAGGATCTCGACCAGCTCGTCGCGGAGGCGCGTTTCGCGCTCGCATTGGACAAGGTTGCCGTCCGTTGAAGGATGCGGTCTCCATGGTCTTGCACACCCAGAGAATCGACATCACTAAGTGGCTCGAAATCCCGCATTGGGCCGGGTGCTTTCAGGTCCGGCCCGTCACCCTAGCTTGCCGTATCTCGACCCTTCGAGCTCTACGTGATATCTGCCCGCGCCCCCAGGTCGGCCAATTCGGTCACTTGGGTCGTCAGGGTTGTTCGAGGAGCGTGCTCCCATGATGAATCTGTTTCGACGCGGCGGTGGTGGTCAGTGGATCGTCGCAGCCATTGCCACGCTAATCATCGTCGTCTTCGTGGTCGAGTTTCGAACCGCGCGAGGACCAGCCAATTCGAGTCTCGATGGCGACTGCGCCATCAAGGTTCACAGCACGTGTTTGGGGCGTAAGGAGTTCTTTGCTTCCTACGGACTCGTCGTGCCACAGGGGGTGCCCGCGAAGCAGAATCAAAGCCATGCGGCTCCCCAACATGGTCGTCGACGGTCTCATCGAACGGGAGCTCCTGGTTCGCGAAGCCGACAAACTCGGAATTGGCGTCGGTGATGACAATCTCGATTCGGAATTGACGCAAGGTCGTGCGCACGTTTCGCTTCCGGTGGCTGCCACGGACATGCTTGGAGCTCGTCTTGGGCTTTGCGTGCCCAACCCGCTCACCTACGCGTGCGCAGCTGGGACCCACACTTTCCGGATCTTGCCGGTGAAACGCGCGCAAGACGGGCGCTTCGATTCGAAGATTTACGAACGCGTCGTGCGTACCTACACGAATCGCGGTCCGAAGCAGTTCCGCGACATGCAGACTCGAGAGGTCATTGCTGCACGCATGCGCAATCTCGTCCGGTCCCGCGTACGCGTCTCCCGCGAGGAGGCGTTCGAGGTTTACCAGCGCACCGCGACCAACGCGACGGTCGAGTACGTGACCCTCGACCGTGATTGGTTTGCGCGCTACGTCGTCAATCTCGCGCCAGCGGCCATCGACGCTTGGGCTGAAGGTCACAAGGAGCAGGTCGACGACGCCGTGAAGTCGGACAAGGACCGCTTCGTGGCGGGGTGCACGCTCGTAAGTGAGATCAGCTTCCCGTTCACGGGTGAATCGACGGACGCGGAGAAGACGGCGCTGCGCGGACGAGCCGATGCCGCTTTGGAGCGGCTCAAGAAGGACAAGGTCCCGTTCGAGGTCGTGGCGCGTCAGTCGAGCTTGGGCGACAACGCGGTTTACGGCGGATACATCGGTTGCTTGAACGAGTCCTACGGAACGGGCTCCAAGGAGCTCATGGACGCCGTAGCTCAGCTCAAGGACCACGATGTCAGCGGCGTCGTCGAGTCAGCGCGCGGATTTCACGTCCTACGTCTCGAAGGCAAGCTTGCCGAAGCGGACATCGACGCCACGGTGCGTCGCGCAGCTGCACGTCGTCTGTCGGTGCGGTTCTTGGCGGATGAGGCCATGCAGTCTTTCGCGACGAAGCTTCTCGACAAGGCCAAGTCGACCGCAATGCTGAAGGAAGCGCTCGACCCACTTCTGGCAGAGCTCGTTCCCGCGTCGAAAGCGGGTGACAAGTCAGCTTCGCCCGCCCTGGCAGACGAGAGTCGTCCACAGGTGAAGAACTCCACGCCGTTTACCGCCGATGGCACGCCTGGTCCCGAATTCTCTCCGTACAGCGGAGTGGCCGGCAAGATCCTCGCTCTCGACAAACCGGGAGCGCTGCTGTCCGAGCCCGTCGCGACCGCAGATCGAATTCGCCATCGTGCGGCTGGTGTCGAAGCACGAGGCCACGCGTGAAAGCTTCGAGAAGGACGCAGGACCGCTCATGGAGCGCATGCGTGAAGAGAAGGGGCGCGAGGCCGTGACCGAGTACGTGGCGCGCTTGCGCAAGCTCGCGGAGCCCACCATCAAGGTCGAGGACGGTCTTCGCAATCTCAAGATCCGCGGCGATGACTGAGACGATTGCAGACGGGTGGCTGCCCCCCCGGCATTGACCTTGCCGGGGGCTGGCTCCAAACACGATGCGACAACGGATGATCGAATCAGCCCCTATCGTTTCACGCCACGTCCTAGATTCGGGGCTTCGCGTCATCACGGTCGAGATGCCGACCGTGCGAACTGCGGTCGTCGAGTTGGTCAGCGAGGCCGGCTCCTGCTTCGATGCCGAGGGGCACCCCGGAGTCAGTCACTTCCTCGAGCACATGCTCTACCGCGGGACCCCGACTCACCCTGGTCCTCATGAGCTCGCGCTCGCCTTCGAACGCAAGGGGGGGCTGCTCGAGGCTGCCACGTACATCGATCATGGTTCGGTGGCGCTCAGCATTCCACCGGAGAACGTCCTTTCGGCGTTGCCGACGTTTTGCGAAGTGATCCGTTCGCCGATCCTGCAGGGCATGGACGTCGAGCGGGCCATCGTGCGTGAAGAAATCCTGCAGACCTTGGATGACGCAGGTCGTCTCGTGGAGCCGGACGACATCGGACGAGTGCTCACTTTCGGAAAGCATCCTCTGGGTCATCCGATTACCGGCACGATCGAGGCGCTCGAATCGATTCGACGAGACCGTCCTTCGCGCCCACCACGACCGAATGTACGTCGGTGCGGCTTCGGTCATCTGCGTTGCGGGAGCGATCAATCGCGCTGCCGTCGTGGACACGCTCTCGCGAGCGTTGAATGGTGTCCCCACGGGTACGCGCCCCGGCGTGGTCGCGCCGAACCGACCACAAGGGCCTCTCTATTCCTTCGTAAAATACAGCGACAGCCAGTCGCACTTACGGATCATCTTCCGCGCGCCGGGCAACCGGGATCCGCGCGAGCCTGCCGTGGAGCTCTTGCTGCGACTCATCGACGACGGGATGAGCACGCGTCTTTACCATCGAATCTGCAACACCCTTGGTCTCTGTTACGACGTCAGTGCCTATTACGAAGCTTGGGCAGACGTCGGTGTCGTCGAATTCGCTGGCGATTGTGCTCACGAGCAAGTGGCCTCGCTCGGCCACGAGTTGTTCGAACTCGTGCGAAGACTGCGCGACGACGGTCCCACCGATGAAGAGGTGCAAGCCGCAAGACAACGCGTCGTTTGGCAACATCGTGAACTGCTCGACGACCCCGCGGAGTTGACGGGCTACTACGGGTACGCGGAGTTGAAAGAAGTCACTTTCGAGCCGATGGACAGGGCTGCCGAGCTCGCGGCCGTCGACATCCCACGACTTCGGGAGGTGGCGCGTGAGCTCTTCACGCGTGAAAATCTCGCCGTGGTGTGCGTCGGTGAACCCAAGAAGCGTTTGCGCGATCAGCTCGAGCGGCTGGTTCGCGATTTCGTTTAGTGCTGTCCGCACGAGTGCGACGAGGTTTCCGTCGACGGCACTTCGTCGCGAACACACGTGCAGGGGGAGCGTCCGTTCTTGCGTATACGCCAATACGTCATGAAACGTCGGAACACTTCCCGGGCGCCGCGAAGTGACGCCCGTTGCCTCGTCGATTGCACGCGAAGGAGTGGTTCGAAACGGGTGACTTCGCGCTGCGTCGGGAGCGAAGGCGGGGCTACCACGCCATCGGCATTTGCAGGACCTTCCGTGTGGGGGTCCTCACACGGCGTTGCCGGTCGTGTGAGTGTCCGTGCCCACGCGGTTTAGGCCACCCCTCAGGTGTTGCCGCTGTTCTGTCCACCTCGGGTCGGTTTACCGAGCTCGCGAATCGACGAGTGTCGCACCTCGGTCTGTTCTTCGCGAAGCAACGTTTCTGCAACACGAAGGATGCGCTGCCGAGTTGCGGCGGAGGCGCCGTCGAGCAAGTAGGACAAGTGATGGTCCTTCTTCGGCGCGACGGGCTCTGGTGCCAACAGTTCGTGCAGCTCGATTTCGAGTGCGATGGCCAGTCGCGACAACGTTTCGAGCGAGGGGTTCGAATTGGCCGACGATCGGCCACGAACGACCCGTTCGAGACGTGCAACTGTTTCCACAGTGACGCCTGCACGCGCGGCTAGTGCGGCCTGCGTCATGCCGAGATTTTTTCGGAGTTGCTGGACTCGTTCGGCCAGTCTGGTGACTAAAGCTTCGTACACGGGCTACCTGACATTCGAGAGCTGAGGTCCGTCCCAGAGACGAAACTAGAGGATTCCGTTCGCGCATACACCAGACGATTACGTCCGGACCCGGAAATCTACAATTCCTCTAGCTCGCGCGATGAACATACCAGTGTGATGGTCGGCTGAACGAATGAGACACTTACACTTGCACAGTGAAAAGTAAGAAACGCTGGACATCCGTTCGGCGATGAGTGACCCTCCACGCACCTGTCCGTGCAACCTTCGGTCCCGGCAATGAAGGCGGAAGCAATCCTCTTGGTCGACGATGACGACCTGTTCGTTCGCTCGACGACGCGCCTGCTCCGCGGTCTCGGCTATCCTTTCGTATTTCGTGCGACTTCGGCGGCAGAGGCCATCGAGATGTTGGCGCGCGTGCGGCCAACCTTCGTTCTCACCGACATGGTGATGGAACACCGCACCGCGGGGCGTGAGGTCGTACTGGCGTGTCATGCCCTCGGAATCGATGTCGCGGTCGTGTCAGGAATGCCAGGGCTCGAGCTGGAGTCGCTAGGGTGTCGCTTCTGCAAAAAATTGGAGTTGAGCGGTGGAGCCCTCGAGTCACTTCTCGATGAGATGATCGCGGAGAGCCAGACTCGCTCGCGCCAGTCGGTGCTTCCGCCCGTCAGCGTTGTGGCACCTCGGCAGGTCGCGGCCCGCTAAGGTCTGGGCTGGTCGAGCTCGACGTGTGGCCCCGGTCTTCCACGCGCTGCAGTCGAATGGAAGCGGCGATGACGTCCACGAGAACGGCGACTCGCTTCGCCAGCTCCCGTTCACCGGCTGCTTCGTGCACCGTGGTTTCCGCATCGAACGTGAGACAGTGCCCGAGTCCTACTGCTACACCGTGAACCCACGCCGTCGTCGCGCCGTTCGCAACTGCGTTGCGCGTCGTCGTTGTCGCAGCGGTAAGATTGCCGGCGACCTTCGCGGTCAACTCGCCTACGTGATCCGACGCTGGCGCGAATGCACGCGTGGTTACGGCGTCGGACTCGAGATAACGCTTGCGACGTCGTTCGAACTCCCCGCTGCGGAGAGTAAGTTCGTCTTCACAGCTCCGACTGGTGGCGAGCCGCTGCGTCGTCCAATACCGTAGCTCGACGACCGTCTCCGTCGCTGCATGTATCAGCCGTAGGGTGTCGCGCTGAGGTTGGCGTTGCCATGCCGAAGGACTCGGCACAGCCATCTCCACGGGAAGTGTCAGGTGTTCGAGCCGACGGGGTGGGCCGTCGGGAAAGCGAATGCCGGGATCCTCGGGGCGGTCGAGGTGGCTCGCTTCCCGGTTCGAAGCGAATGCGGGCGCCGAGCTCGCGCAACCCAGATTTCCGACTACCAGGTTTCCGACAAGAAGGGTCGGAGCGAGCACCCACTGGCTCGAGCCCGAGCGCTCGAGCCACCCTCGGAGGCCATTTTTCCCTGCGCGTTTCACCTTGAGGCATGCTAGAGGGTACGGAGTCTCCACGCAAGCGAGTGGCGCATCGGGGCAGCCACCGCGGAAATGGGTCTTCGCATTTCGAAGCCCGCCACCTAGACCCCGCGCGCCAATTCCGAGAGTTTTACTGCACATGGACGGACAGCGCTCAAGCTCAGCGGGGCGACGCCATCGCAGGCGTTCGCGTCAAGAGAACCAGTCCCCGAAAACGCAGCGCCGGGAGGAGCCCATTCTCATCGCCGCGTGTCGCCCCAACGCTTCTGCGGTCAGGCCGAAACGTCGTTACATCGCCGCATCGGCTGCGCCGCGAGCGGGCGGATTTCGTGCCTCTCCGTTGTCGTCAGACGAGACGGCGCCCGTCGACGAGAGCGTAACTCCAGAGGTCGCGTTCGAGCCCGAGGTCGCTCCGCGTCGAGCTGCTCGGATCGTTCAAGTCAATTCGACGGGTCCCGACGACCGCGAGGCCGAGAGACTTCGGCTGATTGGGCGTCTGTTGGCGAGCGAGGGAAGGGCGGCAATCTCTCGTGCGGCAAACGATCTGATCCACGCTGGCTTCGAGTTTCCCGTTGCGCAAGACGTCCAGCTGCAGCTCCTCGAGCACTTCGACGAAGTGAGGGCCTTGCAGGCGCTCTGTCAGCTGGCGGAGCTTCTCAAGGCGGAGTCGCCCATCAAGCGTCCCGTCTTCGAACAGCGGCTGCGGCGACTCGAAGCGTTCGCTGAAGATCAGACGATCCGTCGAGCGGCTGCGGATCTGCGGCGCGTCGTTCGCGCGTGACACGTCCCGGTGAGGCTTTTGCAGAGAAGAATCGGATATGGGAGAAACGCTGACTGTTCGAGATTTCGATGCCAAGTTCCGCGAGCTGCTTCGTCAGCTCGGCAAGGACGCACAGAATTCAGGTTGTGTGCAGTGCGTCGAGTGCAAAGGGTGCACGGGGTGTACGTTCTGTAAACAATCCGAACGTCTCGTCCGTTGCCATTATTGCGTCCGCTGCATTGGGTGTACGGACTGTTCGCAGTGTCGGGACAGCAAGACACTCATCATGAGTCAGCACTGTGTCGACTGTGAAAATTGCACGCAGAGCGCCTATTTGACGCGCTGTGCGGCGTGCACCGGGTGCACCTATTGCTTCGGATGCGTGGGCTTGTCCGGGAAAGATTTCCACATTTTGAACGAACCCTATTCGCGGAGTGAATACTTCGCGATCACGAAGCGATTGCTCAAAGAACTCGGGATTTGAACGCTCAAGGGGCACCGTGGCAGGCGCGAGACGCCAACGCTCAAGGGGCGCCGCGGCAGGCGCGAGGCGCTGAGGTTTCGCTGTGGGCGGTTGGTTTGCGAGGCCTCTGAAGTCTGTACGAACGCGTTTCTCCCGCTGAGCGTGGTCGCTGAGCTTGGTGGAACGCGTCTCTCTCGCGGCGAGGTTGGCGCGAGCGCTGTTCGTATCTTCCGGTGAAGCGCCGATACTTTGCCGACAATCGGACTACCGAGCCATCGATGTCGCTCGTGAGCGAGCGGTGCGTCGAGGCGCGAGGTGACAAGCCTCGCTTTTCGGCAAAGCGTGTTGCTTTGGGCCATTGCATCGAGGTGAGTTGCGAACGTGCGGCTTCGGGACCCTCGCCTGCTTTCGACCCGAGCCACGCGCCAACATACTCACGATGCGCGTTCGCATGCTCGGTACAGTCAGAGCAGATTTCCCGGGGAGATGCGATTTTGCGACGTCACCATTGGTTGCGCGAAGGCCATCGCGGGACTAGTCCAGGGAATGACTAACACCGGTTCGGTGTTGTCTGCGTGCCGTCGAATCCATCGGACGACGGTTCAACCCGCCCTGTGAGATATATCATGAATTCTCGAAGCCTGTTTTTCCCTGCTTCAGTCGCGTTTCTCGTCGTTGCGTGCGGCGGTGCCGATAAAAAGCCGGCAGCTGCACCCGAGACGTCGGCGGAGCCCCCGACGATGGCAGCCGCGAAGGCTCCCGCAGCCAAGGCCGACGTCGATAACGATCCGACGAAGGGTGAACTGAACATCGACGAGCTCATTCGCAAGGCCTGTGGGATTTCGGATGCCGAGGCGTATTTTGCGTACGATTCGGCGAACGTGAAGCCCGAATACCGCAAGGTTTTGAAGAAGCTGGCCGACTGCTTCACGACTGGGGCCCTCAAGGGCAAGGCGATGTTGCTCGTGGGCCACGCCGACAATCGTGGTGATGAGAACTACAACTTGGCCCTGGGCGGTCAGCGAGCGGACAACGTGAAACGAATCATCGCTGCCGAGGGAATGTCGGCGGACAAGGTTGAGACCTCCTCGCGTGGCGAGATGGACTCGACCGGTACCGACGAGGCCTCTTGGGCCAAGGATCGTCGCGTGGACGTCAAGTTGGGTAACTAACGTTCTCGACCTGACCAAACCCACGATTTAGCGGTATAGCCCTCTCCCATGAACCCCGCTGACGTTGCCGTTTCCCTCAGTCCGGCGAAGACCCATTCGGCGGCCAAGAGCCTCGACCCGCTCCAGCTCATGCTGCAGTCCTCGGGTGTCGTGCTCGTCGTTTTGCTGCTGCTCATCTTTGCGAGCACCCTGGTTTGGTTGATCTGGGTCCTCAAGAGCGCGCAACTCGGGCGACTGAGTTCGGCGCAGCACAAGTTCGAAGTCGAGGCTGAGCGGGTCACGTCAGCGGCGGAATCTCGTGCGATTGGCCCAGGGGCACCTCACTGCCCCTGGGGCTCGAATCGTGCTGGAGCTGGCCAAGCACCAACACCTGGCCCACCAGGGAGCGGACTATCTCATCGCGGTGGCAAGGCGCGCCATCGCGTCCGAACACCAACGAGCCGCCTCGCTCATGCCCACACTTCAGAGCATTGCGAGCGCTTCGCCGTTCATCGGTCTGTTCGGTACGGTGTGGGGGATCATGGATGCGTTCTTGCGCATCGGCATGGAGAAGAGCGCGTCGCTTCCCGTGGTTGCGCCGGCCATCGGCGAAGCGTTGATCGCGACGGCTTTCGGGCTAGTCGCTGCCATTCCGGCGACCATCGGGTTCAATTACGTCGACAAGCGCATCGGCGATTTGCTGGAAGAGCTCGGCGCGTCCGCTGAAGCTTGGTCCAGACTGTTTGCTGGCTCGGTACACGCTGCCGTTCACGCCTTTTCGCGCGAGGGCGCTTAAGCCATGGGTGCCGCAGTGGGTGGTCGAGGTGGCCGCCGAGGCGGTTTCCGTGACATCAACGTGACGCCGCTCGTGGACGTCATGCTCGTTCTGTTGGTGGTCTTCATGGTGACGGCGCCGTTGCTCACGACGGGATTGCGAATCGACCTACCCGACGTGAAAGCGGCCAACACGCCCGTGAAAGATGCTCGATTGCTCGTCACGGTGACCAAAGACGAACGAGTGCTTTTCGGCGAGACCGACGTCACCGATCACGTGGATCAGGCGCTCAAGGACAACCAGCGAGTTCAGACCGAGCGGGAGCTCTACATTCGAGCCGACAAGGCCGCGCGATACGGGATCGTGGCCACCGTCGTGGCCGCTGCACGAGCGAGCGGGGTCGAGTCCCTGAATCTCCTCGTCGAACCCGTCGTCGAAGAACTCGGTCCCGAGACTCAAACCGACGCCCCAAAACCCAAGGCTGCGAAGTCAGCCGGACGCGCACGTCGAACCGACGCCGTGGCCACGCCCTGACGGGGAGCATTCATGGCGGCGAAGGCAACCCTTTACACTTCGCGAGAGCTCGGATGGGCGTGGTCCGTGGCCATTTCCGTTCAGATGGTGTTCTTCACCCTTCTCATCGTCGCGGGAAAAAGTCGCGCGTCGATCAAAGAGAAGCCGGTCAATCAAGAGAAGGTCATTCCCATAGCCGTTCGCCCTGTCGTTGACGACCTTCCGCTCTTGAAGTTGGGTGGCAAGCGTGTCCGCGCGAAGCTGCCCGATATGTGGAAGAAGAATCCACCCGTGCAGCGATTCGAAGCGTCGAGCGCGCCGTCACCCATGGCAGAGCAAACGCCCGAGGCGATCCCATCCACGCCGCTCACCAAGCCCGACGCCGCACCTCCTCCACCCGATGCCGAAGTGGCAAAGGAAGTCGATCAGGTCCTTCTCGACGCTGGTGCTCCACCGAGTCAACCGAACGTGGATACTGAGGGCTCTCCAGATGGAGTGAAGGGAGGCACCGAGACCGATCCCCTGAAGGCGCGGGTGTTGAGCCAATACCAGGCGAAGATCCACGCTTGGTTCAATGCGCGGTTTCGGCAACCGACTCAGGTGGATTGTGAAACGCTCAAAACCTTGCGGGCGTCTGTGGTCGTATCCATCGGTTCCGACCGCCAAATCGTCAGCTATTCGATCGTGAAGCCGAGTGGCAATCCGACCTTCGACGAACGGGTTCGCTCTTCGATGGACAACAACGTAGGTCAGCAGCTGCCGCCACCGCCGCCGCTCTATCCCGACCTCTTGAACACCAACGTTCGACCAGTATTTCAGGGCCAATGCGACTAAACTCACACTTCTACGCCGCGTCGCTATTTTCTTTGGTCTTGGGCGTCGTGCAAACGTCGAACGCCGAGGGCCCCGCGCCAGCGCCAGGAGCGTCACCACCCGCACCCAATCCCGAAGCGGGGCTCGGCGAATTCGTCGTCACGGGAACGAAAGTCGAGCACGTCACGAAGCTCGCCGTGTTGCCATCGTTGGCTCCGGAGTTCGAGGACGTGATCGTTCGCAGCGTGGTGCGCCGGGATCTCGAGCTTTCGGCGATGTTCGAGCTGGTTGCCGAATCGAAGGCGCCGCCAGGCAACTATCAGTTCGACGATGCAGTAGACGTCGACGCGTGGAAGAAGGTCGGCGCCGAGGTCATCGTCAAGGTTGCGGCACGCAAGCTCCCGTCGAGAGCCGGCGATAAACCCGGTGAGAATAAAATCGAGGTGGTGGGTCTCGCTTACCTGCCCGAACACGGCAAAGAGCCAGTCTACGAGCGTCGCTTCCAGACTGCTTCCGATGAAATTCGCATGACGGCACATCGCGTCACCGATGCGCTTCTCGGTGCCATCACCGGACGCCCCGGCGGCTTCTCGAGCCGATTTGCGTTTTCGACCCGCTGGGGGCAAGGCCGCCGACTGATGACCATGGACGCCGACGGCGAAGGGCTCGTCGGCGTGACGGATCCAAAGCTTACGGCCATCTCCCCCACTTGGGGTCCGGAGGGCGTGCTCTTCTATTCCGAGAGCCGCGACTATTCACCGTTTCGGTTACTCGCGTTCACGGGGACGGGAAGTCAGCGTCTCGACATTCCTTTCAAGACGAGCATCTACGCGAGTGCCGTTGCACCTGACAAAGGACTCTCGCCCTCGCCGTTGCTCAGGACGCACAAAGTCACATTTACGTCGGGACACTCGGAAGCTCGGATTGGAAGAAGGTCTCAACGACGGAGATCGCGACGAGCCCAGCATTTAGCCCGTCTGGAAAGCTTGCGTGGATCGGTGGTGGGGCCAAGCAGGGGTCGCAGCGCGTTTACGTCGATGGAAAGCCCGTTTCCCCCGATGGCTACACGGCGGCAGCCCCGACGTTCTGTGACACCGAAGATGGTATTCGTCTCGTCTACTCCGTTGCGGTCGGCAACGATCGTCAGGACTTGGTCATGAGTGACGAACATGGCCGTGGTCTAGCCAGACTGACTCAGGGCCAGGGGTCCAATTACGCACCCGCGTGCAGCCCCGATGGTCGATTGCTCGCATTCTTCTCGACGCGCCGAGGCTCGTCGGGATTGCAGATGATGAGCCTCAAACGATTCACGACCCAACGCGTAAACGGTCAGCTCGGGGACACCTTGGACTGGGCAGTACGGCCAGCATCATCGACCCTCATCGAGGTCAAGGCGCCCGCCAAGAAGCCCGAATCTGCCGCCGCGCCTGCTGCGCCAACGGGAACTCCGGCTCCCGCTTCGCCGCCCGCGTCCTCCGCCGCTCCCGCGACGCAACCCGTGGTTCCGCAGAGCTCAACGGGCGCGAAACCTGCGGCTCCCTCGGGCGCATCATCATCGGGCAAGTAGCGGCACGGCGGAGGACACGTAGCGTCGCGCGAGGAAGCTCGGCTTGCGGAGTCACTTCGCGAGGGGCCCACGTCGCGCAGCGCGAGGAAGCTCGGCTTGCGGAGTCACTTCGCGAGGGGCCCACGTCGCGAGGCTCGCGCAACGAGGTTCGCTCATTGCAGCGACCTTGTGTCGTCGTCCCGACAGCGCAACCGAGTGGCGCCGCGAGCTGTGTCGACATCTTTCGTTCAAAGGGGCGCAGGTGGCTCCAAACGCAACGTCCTCTCGACGAGAGTCACAATCTCGCGACCCCGGGCGGGATGCCGCGGTCCAGTCGCAATGGTGATCGTATCTAGGGTACCGTTGTCACGACGGACCACCAAAAGATCGGCTCTGGCAGATCGCGAGCCCTGCGGTACGGCGAGTTCGATGTGGGCAATGTCGACGTTTTCATTGCGGAGTACGCGTGCGCCCAACCACACCTGATCGGTGTGTCGGATGGTTCGCTCCTGCTCTGCAACGTAACTGGCTAGGTCGCCCCCGTGAAGATCCTGCTCGTACGTGACCGTGACGCTGTCGGAGAACCCGTCTTCGGGTGTCATGGCGAGTAGATCGACGCCACGAACGGAGAATGGGAAGAATCCGTCGGGGATCGCGAAGCTGAGTCCGAGCAACGGCCAAACCCAGCGACCATCGGTAGCAACTGGTCGTAGGGACTCGCGTCGTCGTTCATGGGTCTCGATGGCAGCGGTACTTTCCGCGTCTCCGGGTTGCTCCAAGGGCTTGGCGTCGAGCCATGCGAACGCTTCAGCGAGTTCTGAGAGCGCCTTCGCTCGCTCAGTGTACACGAGCATCGAACGCCGTCCCGCGCTGCGAAGTCGTGTCTTTACGCCGTCGAGCAACCTCTCCGCGAGGAAAGACTGAAATTGCTCGCTATCCAAATCCCGGTCCCAAACGAATTGCCAGACCATCGAATAGGAGCCGTCTTGGAACCGAAACACGCGCATACGATCGCCATCCCAACCCATCGTCGCGATTTTCGCACCAAAGGTGTCGCCAGAGATCAGGAGCAGTCTTTGGAAAAGAAGCATTTCACCCCACGTGCCATCGAACACGAGGGTTGCGCCCGAAGGCACGCTCGAAAGCGCGGAATCGATTGGCTGCGGTAGATCGACGGCGAACTTTTCGGGATGAAGGAGTTGTTCCGTCGACGAGGGTGTCGGTTCGAGCGCCCGTTTCAGTCCCTCGAGGCCCAGGTGACGGTATCGTGAAAGTAGGAACTTACGTCCGGCGTCATAGAGCAGCGCGTAACTCTCGCCCGTCGTCAGTCGCCCGATCGTCGGATCCATCAAAGCGGGATCGAGGATCGCGATTGCGACACCTCGTTCATGGAGAGCGATGGCTTCGGCAAAAAGCGTGGCTTGGCCTTCGAGGAGCGAACGTGCCACCCGGAGCGTGTCCGGCGAGCCGAGGTGCCTTTCTAAATACGACTCGATACCGCCGAGCACGAAATCCTGATAGGCGTGGCCGAGCTCGTGAGCCACGACGACATCGAGGCTTTCACTCGACGAACGTGGATCGTCTCGGACGACGAACGCCTTTCGCTCGAAATCGTAGTAGGCCAGGGTGACTTCGGCGACGGCGAACGGTGAAAGGGTTTCGAGTTCTTCGACGCTTCTTCCGATGGGGAGCCCGAACATCCGCGCTGTCGCGCTCATCGAATGCAAAAATCCGTCGATTTCGAAGTGACTCGCGTTGCGACGTAGGCCCTCTACGTAGGTTACCGGCCGAGCCGCGTCCACGTCGAGTTGCTTTGCGTCGATGGAAAGACCAAGGCTCGAGTACTTGGCGACGGTCGAGCGTGTGAGCGCACGGACCCGCTCGAGGAGCGACGTTTCTGGCGCGTTCGTTCGTCTCTCGTTCGGAGCCGCCGAGCCGCGGCGCGGCGAGAGCGTCCTCGATCCACATCCCAACAGCGCCCCGAATAGGCAGGCGTAAGCTGCTCTGCAGAGCCATTTCGAGGACGTATTCGCTGCTGCGGGAACGCTCACGTCCGAAGGTTAGCGGACCTGTGCGAAAAAAGCCGGAGAGAAGTCGAAATGGAGTCCCATTCACGGCGTTGGACGGTACCGAACCGGCCGTTTGGCGCTAGTGCCCGCGAGACCGCGAGACCGCGAGACCGCGAGACCGCGACACCGCGACACCGCGAGACCGCGAGACCGCGAGACCGCGACACCGCGACACCGCGACTTCGGGGTATATAGCGATCCATGCGAACCATGGAATACCGGAGGCCATCGACCATCGTCATGTGGGCGTCGATCGCACTTGCTGTCGTCGCATGCTCGACCGTGACGCGTCCTTCGTCGGAGCCGAGAGGAATAAACGACGTCAAGGTTGCCGAGCGTCTTTCCCCACCGGAGCTGTTGCGCATTTCGAGATCGAGTGCCACGACGCACGCCGAACGAGATCACTTCCTCTATCTGCCCGAGGGGTACCGCACGCGCGCCTCCGAGACTTGGCCCGTCCTGCTGTTCCTACATGGAAACGGGGAACGTGGTGACGCAAAGGGCGACCTCGACTTCCTGCTGAAGAACGGGCCACTCTATGAGGCTTGGATTCAGAAGCGAGCGCTTCCGTTCATTCTCGTCGTGCCCCAGCTGCCCATGTACGGGCAAGACGAGCACGCGCCGTATTTGAAGCATCGCAGTCGGCAGGAGATACCGGTGCGGCTCGCCGAAGGAGTGCCCGCGCGAGAACCGCGTTTCGAGACTCCCGAGCCGATGAAGGGCGCCTTGGCGGAGCCGCTGCCGCAGGAAGAGACGCCATATGGGCCGCCCATGGGATGGCCAGAACTCGAGAACGACCTAATCGGAATACTCGACGACGTGCTCGCGCGTTTCCGAGGCGATCCCGACCGACAGTATCTCACAGGACTCAGCTACGGTGGCTTCGGGACGTGGTATCTTGCCAGTCGTCATCCAGAGCGATTCGCCGCAATCGCGCCAGTCGTCGGGTATGCGCATCCCGATCTGATCCCGAGTCTCGCGGCAGCGAGGATGCCCATTTGGTGCTTCGCTGGTGGGCGCGACGACGTGGTTCCGGCGAAGTACTTCTATGCCGGATTCAATCGACTCGAAGCGCTCGGCCACAAGAGTGCTCGGCTCACCATCGAAGTCGACTCGGGTCACGACGTCTGGTCTCGTGTCTACGCTGGTCGCGACGTGTACGATTGGCTACTCGCCCATCGTCGAGTCACGCCCGTTTCGCAATGAGTCGGTACGGATGGTGAAGTGTATCGCGTCTTCCCGCTGTCGCGATCAGGTACGCCAGAGATTGCCGAGATAGGTACTGGAGGCGCGGAATCCTTCATCCCAAGCGGTGATCAGCTGACGTGCGAAATCGGGAAACAATCGTAGCCCCTCGAGATGACCTCGTGAGATCCATGCGACCTCGTCGATGCGGTCGCCGCGCTCGCGCAAGAAGGGCTCGCCTTGGAGCAGGCGTCCACGGAACGTCGCATTTACGATATGACGCGCCCCGTCGGGAGCGATTGCTTCGCTCAAGAAGAGGAGATCCTCGGTGCGTGTCGCCACGCCGCACTCCTCCTGAAGCTCCCGTTCGAGTGCTTGCGCAAGGGTTTCTCCAGGTTCCACTCCACCGCCTGGAAGCAGCCAGTAAGCGTCTCCGTCCTTACGATGACGGACGAGCAGAATGTGCTCGTCGCGAACGTAAACTCCGCCGACTCGGATTCGAATGCTGGACGAGACGGGGGAAGACGACATTGCCATGGCAAAACCATGACGTCACCGATGGGCCGTCGCAAGCGTGCTCGTGTTGTATGGGCGACTGCCGACCGTGGCGGATTTCTCGTTGCCGTTACGAGCGTTTGTCTCATCGAGGTGCCGGTGCGCGGCGTTGGGATTCGAGTGTCCGACGTGGGGCTCATCGAATCCATCCAATTTTCGAACCTTGCATCGGGCAATCGATTCGGTATTCTACGGCTTCGCTCATGTCGTCCGCAATCCATCGCCCTTGGCCGTGCGCTTTCGTACCAGTGGTACGAAATCCGGGTAAGTCCATGGGAGAGGTTGCGGTTCGCTTCGTAGCATCGTCGATTTAGGCAAAGACGTTTCGAAGCACTCGGGCCGCAGCTCTCTCAAGGGACTGCGGCCTTCGTCGTTTTCGAGCATAGGAAACCCAAAATGGAAGATTTACCCATAGAACAAGAACACCCACCCCAACGTTGGCCCATCGCAAAGGAGCTGCTTCGGCTCACCTGGCCCATCGCGCTGTCCATGCTCTCGTACAGCCTGATGACGGCCGTCGATACGCTCTTCGTCGGGCGCTTCGGTGCGGAGGCCATCTCTTCTGTGGGCTTCGGAGGATTGGTTTCCTTCACCCTGCTCACCTTTGCCATGGGCTTATCCCGCGGTGGAAAAGTCATCGTTGCGCACGCGATGGGTGCCGGGAAAACTCAAGAAATCCGGGCCTTGGCTGGTGCGAGTCTGGGGGTGGCGTCGATGGCGTCGGTCGTGACGTGGGTGGCTACTCTCGCGGTGGTGCCGTGTTTGGGCCATGTCTTCGCCGAGTCGACGGCCAATCAGTACCTTCGCGAATACGTCATCGTTCGCAGCGTAGGCATACCCATGTTCCTGCTCGCTTCTGCCCTGCGTGAGCTGAGCCAAGGCGTGGGTGACAGTCGCGGTCCGATGTGGGCGGCGCTAGCGTCGAATCTGCTCAATATCCCCCTAAATGCGCTCTTCGTGATTGGTCTTGGCGGGAAAGTGACGGGTTCGGCATGGGCAAACGTGGTTGCCCAATGCATCGACTTCGCGATTCTCGCGTACCTTCGTCGAGACTGGCTCCTCGCGCTTCGGGGAACGAGTCTTCGCCTCGTTCGAAAGGTGGCGAGCACTGGTGCCCCCCTCGGCCTCGAGATGTTCCTCGACGTCAGTGCGTTTTCGTTGCTTGGGTTCATCTTGGCCCGACTTGGCGCCGTTGAAATGGCAGCGCATCAGATCGCACTCCAGATTTCCCATTTGGCGATCCTCCCCATTCTCGCCATGGGTGAATCCGTTAGCGTCTTGTCCGGCAATGCCGTCGGGGCCAAGCGGTTCGAACGTCTTCCTCACATCCTCCGGGCTGGTCTCGGTTTGGGACTTCTCTACGCCGTTTCGCTGAGCCTCGTGCTGCTCACCATCCCCGAGCAAGTCGTGCGGGCGTTCACTTCGGCCCAACCCGTCGTCACGCTCGCGTCGATTTTGCTCTCGATCGTCGCCGGCTTTCAGCTCGGGTTCGTGTTCTACGGAATTGGACGGGCGGCGCTGCGCGGCATCGGAGACATGCGATTCACGGCTAAGGTCACCGTCGGAGCGGCGTGGATCTGCACGCCTCCGCTCGGCTACTTCTTCGGACATGTCTTGGGGTTCGGGGTCGTCGGCGGTTGGTGCGCACTAGCGCTCGAGATCACCCTGGCTTCGACGCTCTATTTCATTCGGCTCGAACGGCGTGCCTACGCGTCTGGGGCGACGGTCCTCGACGGCCTCGGAATGGGCTTTCCGGAGAACCGCACTTTCGGCGATCAATCCACAGAATCGTCGGAGAATTGGACGCTTGGACGTGGCAAGGTAGTCGACGTTCGTCAGACGTAGGAGTACGCCTGATCCACCGCCCATCTTCGAGCATCACCGAGATCGAGGCAAATCTGCCGTCCCATGGGTCAAGTACCTCTGCTCAGCGAGCTAGCCATCATCGCCGCAATCGCGGTGGCCGTGACCGTTTTGCTTCACCGGTTCAAATTGCCGACGGTGGCCGGCTTGCTGGCAGCAGGCGCGCTCATGGGGCCGTATGGCTTTGGTCTCATCCATCGCGTCCATTCCATCGAGACTCTCGCCGAAATTGGCGTGGTCCTTTTGCTCTTCACCATTGGGCTCGAGTTCTCTCTGGCTCGGCTTCGCCACATCTTCCGGAGCGTCGCACTCGGGGGCGCTCTCCAAGTCACCTTGACCATCGCCGTCGTTGCCGCGGTCGCAAGACTCGCTGGTGCCCCTACGGCGAAGAGCGTCTTTTACGGCTTCGTTTTCGCCCTTTCGAGCACGGCCATCGTGCTCCGAGCGCTCTCCGATCGTCGTGAGCTCGACGCACCGCAGGGGCGATTCATCGTCGGAACGCTCATCTTTCAGGATCTGTGCGTCGTTCCGATGGTGCTTACCGTGCCGCTGCTCGCGAAGAGTGGGAGCGGCGAGGTGTCCATCATGGCCGTTGCTCTGGCAATGGGGCAAGCCGGACTGCTCGTTGCGACCATTCTCACTCTCGCTCGCTTCGTCGTGCCCACGGTTCTCGGATATGTCGATGCGAGTCGAAGTCGGGAGGTATTTCTCCTCGCGATCTTGGCAATTTGCATCGGTACGGCCTGGATTACCAATCTGTTCGGCTTGTCTCTGGCACTCGGAGCCTTTCTGGGCGGAATGGTCGTCGCAGATACCGAATATGGTCGTCGTGCTTTGGGCGACATGCTTCCGCTGCGTGACGTGTTCGTCAGCATCTTCTTCGTGTCTCTTGGTATGCTCTTCGAGCCGCGGACGGTGATTGCGCAACCTGCGCTCGTTGGCGTATTTCTGTTCGGCTTCTTCGCACTCAAGGCCATGCTCGCCACACTGGCTGCCCTCGTCATGCGCTTCCCTCCGCGCGTGGCGTGGCTCGCAGGTGTCGGGCTTGCCCAGTTCGGGGAATTCGGCTTCGTCCTCACGGATCTCGGCCAAAACCTCAAGCTCGTCGATCGTGCGGAGGTGGCGCCGCTCCTCGCTGCCGGCATCTTGAGCATGTTCTTGACGCCCCTCGTGGTTCGGATAGCACCGCACGTGACGGCGGGGGAACGTCTGCTCCTGCCGTTGTCCCGATTACTCGGCGCGCGAAGCATCAACGAAGACGATCGCAACTCGGCCGAGCTCTCCGGACATGTCGTCATCGTGGGGTATGGTCTCGCTGGCCGTTTCGCCGCCACGGCGTTGGAGCGCGCAGGCATCCCCTTCGTTGCGCTCGAGCTCAACGCAGAGACCGTGCTGAAGGCTCGAGAACGAGGCGAACCGGTTTACTATGCCGACGCGACGAGCGAAGAGGCGTTGGGTCACGCCCATCTATCCAAGGCTCGCGCACTCGTATTGTTGATCAATGACGCGTCAGCGGCCGAACGCGTGATCGTGACTGCCCAGCGGGTCGCCAAGGACGTTCCGCTGTTGGTCCGTTCTCGATACCTTACCGAACGCGAACCCCTCATTGCCATCGGCGCTCGCGACGTGGTGGCCGAAGAGGTCGAAGGAGCCGTCGAGGTGCTATCGCGTTTACTCCGGTGGCTCGAGACGCCACGGAATCTGATCGAGGAAAGCATTCGCACCGTTCGCAGCGATACCCAGACCACCGAGCGTAAGCTGACTTTGCCTCGATCTCACCTTGCGGATTATCGCGGGCTGGACGAGCTCAAGATCGAAAGTGTCTCGATTCCCGAAGGAAGCGTGGGGCACGGCTCCTCACTCATGGCACTCGAGCTGCGCAGCAAGACCGGAGCGCTCGTCGTTGCAGTGCGTCGCGACGCACAGTTGCTCAACAAACCGGATCCATCCTTGCCGTTCCTACCGGACGATATCGTCTACCTGGTGGGTACTTCGACGGCAATTCGACGCGCGGTCGAGCTCCTCGTCATGCCGCGGGAAGCCGAAGCAGCGTCAAATCCAGCCTGAGGCGTAGGAAGGGAGCGAGCGAGCGCGTGGCGTGCTAGGGCGCTTGCGCTACGCCGCCTTGGAGAAAGTCATGAATCCGCCCGAACCCACGGAAGCCCCTTTCGATCTAGAGCCCAACGAAGACGTCATCGAACGGACTACGCCGGACGAACCATCGCAGTTCTTCTGGGTGCAGACTTGTCCGTTGCCTGACTGTCCTTGTCGAACGGCTCTCGTCGTGGCCGCGACGGACCGGCCAACACTCGATCGGCATGCGGAGGTCGTGAGCGAGGCATGGGAGGAAGCCCAAGACGAATCGGCATTCTGCAAGTGCGTGAAGGATGCACTCGGTGATACCGAGGTAATTGCCTTCGAGGTCGATATCGACTCAGGCGACGTGAGTATGCCCGTTTCCGAGGAAACGTCGCTTTCGCCCAAGGTGGCTGACGTGGCGCGCCTGATCGATGGAGACTTCCTCGATCGAGTTGCCAGCGTATGGCTCCTCGGTAAGGGACAAGACGACACGTCCCAAGTTCCGATCGACCCCGGCGATCTCAAGGACTATCGCGTGGGTCAACTCCTTGCGTGGGACGAGGTTTACGAGGGGGGGCGCATGGACGTCTATCGCATCGAGCGCGGTGACGACCCTCTCGAGGTCGAAGCGATCGATACGTATTGCGTGCGCGCCAAGTGCGAATGTAACGAGGTTCGGATTCAGTTCTACGAGCTTGGAAAGGAAGAGGCCGGGTTCATCGGAACGGTCGCCATCAAGCTCGAAGAACCCGTGAGCGTTGCGCTTCATGCGCCAGAGCAGAACCGCGAGACGCTCGATACGTTCTGGGACAAGTACCAGAAACGCAACCCCAATTGGGTAGCGCGACTCGCTCACCGAGCCGATGCCATGCAATCCTTCGGCGATCGCCTCGATCAGCTGAAGCGCCGACCACCGCGAAAGTGGGTCAGCTCCTCCAACAAGGGTCGCAAGCCTAGTCGCGGTCATTGAGCGTCGTCAGTGAAGCGCTGCCGAGCTCGTCCCGCGTTGGTTCGCGCCGAGCTCGATCGGCCTTCGCGTGGCGTCGCGACTGGCGTAATCGTACTCTTCTTTGATGGTCGATCCGGCGCGCAAACGACGCTACGGCGCGACCATTGCCACGATGTATAGCGTTCCAAAGGCCGTGGTGACGAGGGCGACGGGCAAGCCAACGCGCAGATAGGAAAGAAAGCCAATCCCGCCGAGTGGACGCGCGTTCTCGGCGACGATGACGTTGGCGACCGAGCCGAGCAACGTCAGGTTACCAGCAAACGTCGAAGCCATCGCGAGCAACTCCCATCCGAGTTTCGGGTGAGCGAGAGTGGTCATCTGATCTCGCACGACGAGGATGAACGGCACGTTTGACACCAGGTTCGAACCCAGAAGGAAAATCCCGGACAGACGAGCGTACTCGAGCGGGCCGTGATGTCCGGACGTGAGGGGAGTTCGTGCAAACAACCATGCGGGCCCGCCGCTCGCGATGAATCCTTCGACGACGACGAATAGGCCTGCGAAAAACAACAGAACCGACCAATCGATCCGAGTCCAAAGCACGGCCGTATCGCGCCGGTGAAGCAGCATGAGCAGGACGAATCCGAACGTCGCCGCCCAGGCCAGATGCGCGCCCAGTGTGTAGGCCACTGCGGTCGCAGATATGACGGCGAGCGTGATGATCGTTCGCGTCGTAAGAAATGGTGCGCTGGAGTCCGGACGTGCAAGTGCGCCCGTGAGTTCCCGTCGGAACGAAGCATACAAGATCACATGGTTGAGCAAGAGTCCGACGACCGCGACTGGCCCGACCAACAGAAGGTGCTCACGATAGCTGAGTCCGCCGAGGATCCCGCACAGCATGTTTTGCGGGTTCCCGACGAGAGTCGCGACGCTTCCAGTGTTTGCGGCCGTCGCGAGTGCGAGCAAGTACGGCAGAGGGGGGGAGGTTCTGCTTCTTGATCAATCGAACGACGAGAGGCGCGCCGAGCACGCATACCGCGTCGTTGGTGATGAGCGCGCTGAGGACCCCTGCGCCCCACACGATGTAGGCGAGGAGCAAGGCTCGAGTCCTGGCCAGCATCACACAGGCAGTTTCCATCGAATCGAAGAAGCCATCCACGGCGAGGAACGCACCCATGCCCATGACACCGAAGAGGAGCAACAACGTGTTGCCATCGACGGCTCGGGTTGCGGCTTCGGGCGTGAGAACGCGGAAGACGACGCACAACGTGGCGCCGAGGAGTGCTCCAGCGGGGCGATCGAACCCAAGCCATGAAAGTCGCCTCAAAGAAATGAGGACGTAGGTGAGGGCGAAGACGACGATCCCGATGAGGTTCACGGTCTCTCCTCTTAGCGCAGAAAGGGCGAAGGGTCGGAGTTCTGTGGTGTGCGGAGTCGGTAAGCCTTGCGCGCCTCGGGCTTCTGCCCGCAGATTAGTGCGGAGACGTCCGTTCGACCACCGTTGCGTGGTGATTTCCGCTCGTCTTGGCGCAAAGATTCGAGTCGGGCGTGCGCGAGCGAGCAAACGAAGGGCCATAGCCGATGTCAATTGACGAAGGACCCTACATTGAAGAAGATCAGTCCGAGAACAGCCGTTCGGGCGTCTCGTCCGCACGTTGAATCTCGGGGAATTCCAGATGCGTTTTTTGCATACGATGTTGCGAGTTCGGGACCTGGACGTGGCTCTCGATTTCTTCTCGAAGCTTGGGCTACGTGAGTCGCGTCGATGGTCTAACGAGCAAGGCCGATTCACCCTCGTGTTCCTCTCGAGTGACGATCCTTCCGATGCAGCGGAAGTCGAACTGACATACAACTGGGACCAGGTGGAACCGTACCCAACCGGACGGTTTTTCGGGCATCTTGCCTACGAAGTCGACGACATCTACGCGATCTGCGACCGTTTGATGCAACAAGGGATCGCCATTTTGCGTCCGCCGAGAGACGGGCACATGGCGTTCATCAAGAGCCCCGACGGGCACTCGGTCGAGCTCTTGCAGAAGGGCTCCGCTCTTGCTCCCGCGGAACCTTGGGCATCGATGCCGAACCAAGGCTCTTGGTGAGCCTTTCGTCGAAGCGAGCGACCCCGTAAGCGTAGTACACGGGGTCGATCTCGGCACCGAAAGCCTGCCTTTCCGAGCGTGCGGCGGCGAGCGACGCCGTGAACAGTCCGCCGAAGGGTTCCCAGACTACTCCGCCCGGGTGCGTGCTCGAAAGGACGAGCCGCTCCATGAGATCGAGCGGTTTTTGGTTGAGGTGCACCGCTTTCAGTGCCGGCGTTTTCACCCGCTCCTCGTTGCGTAGCGCTGGACGTGTCCACACATTGGTGACGCCATGGGGACATGCGAAGTGCGCGCGGAGCTCGGACCACTCCGCAATCGTGAGCGGATTTCGGCCATCGAAGGAGAAATATGGGCGACCCTCGGGGCGTCCTTGGGCATTGGCGTACTGCGAGAGCCTCGCCGCGGCATCTGGCGGTGGAAGGTACCAGAGGTGGCTATTCGTCAGGTACTTGCGGGTTGCGGCATCGCGGACACCGCAGGCGAGATTGCTTGCTTTGAGTGGCAGACCCGAGCGTTTCCATTCGGAGAGTAGCCACTTTTGGAGCGTCATTCCCTGAATCTTCGGCTCGAATACGTAGTGCGCGCATACCTCGGTCACCACCGGGAATCGGCGGATCGTCTTGGTGCTCACGTTACCTGCGATATGGCCTTTGCCCTTGTCCCAAACGTTGCAACTGACGTAGCGAAATCCGTAGCGCTCGAGGATGGGATGCGTGACGGCCCACCCGATCTCGCTGTTCCAGAACCAAAGTGTCGTTCGGAAGGTCGACGCCTTTGCCCAGGCTGCGACATGGGGTTCGTACCATTCCGCAGTGGCTTCGTGATTTGCCGTGTCGCCCTCGAAGCCGAGGACGCCGTACGCGCCATCGGATACGATGCAATCGGGGCTGGGCCAGGTCGCGTATTGGGTCAGGCTATCGGCTCGCGAGAGGCGGAGTCCTTCTCGCTGCAACACAGACGGTCGTCGCTTCGCCGCTAGATCTCGGGGCTTCCCTCGCCCGACGCTGCGAGTGGAGGGAGTCTTGGTGTTCGATGGAGAACGCGCCACGGCATCGAGCTATAGTCCTTTCGCCGCGGAAAGGGCGGAACGAAGTGCATTGCGGCTCGGATCGTCGTCGAGATAGCGCGAAAACGCCAGGCGAAGGTGCCGATCCTCGCGTGCAAGGCTCGGACAGCGGAAAGCGGATTCGGGCACGGCAATGAGTCCTTGCTTGGCGAGTAGAGTCGCCATTTCCGTTGCTAGGCCGCGCGTTTCGACCCATAAAAAGAAGCCGCCAGCGGGGCGAAGATGGGGCCAACCCAGGCTTTCGAGTCGTCGAGAGAGCGCCGTCGCTCTGGCGCCGTAGCAGCGGCGCAGCTCGGTCAAGTGAGCGTCGTAGTCGAGGCTCCCGAGCAGATCGTCGACCAGATATTGCGTCAAGGTTCCCGGTTGGAGCGCCGTCGCTTGAAGGGTTTTCACGACGACATCACGGAGCACGCGGGGCACCACGACGTAGCCGAGCCTCAAACCCGGAGAAAGGGTCTTCGAGAAGCTTCCGACGAGGACCCCGAGGTTCGGACAGTCGGCGACCAAGGGACGGAGGACAGCGTCATCGAAGGCGAGCTCGCCATAGGCATCGTCCTCGATGACGAAGGTGCCCGTGCGTTCGGCGAACGCAGCGAGCTCCGCCTTTTGTTCGGCCGTCGCGCGCCGCCCCGTCGGATTCTGATGATGAGAGATGACATAAATGGCCTTCGAAGACGTTGCGTTCAACCCTTCGAGTGCCCATCCAGTTTCCGTGACGGCAAGTCCCGCGATTTTCGCTTCGGCAAGGCTGAATGCTTGGAGCGCCCCGGGATACACGGGTTGTTCCAGAAGAACCTCTTCACCGCGCGACACGAGAACGGCGGCGAGGGTCGAAAGTCCGTGCTGTGAACCTTGCGTGACGAGGATCTCGGCTTGCCTCGACGGGAAATCCACGTCGGTGCAAGCGCTCGGCAATACGGATCCGAAGGGACTCGAGTCCTTCCGTCGGTGCGTACTGGAGTGCGAGGTGACTGCGAGACCCGAAAACGCGACTCGAACTCTCGAGGAGCCGAGCGCTCGGGAAAGTCGAAGGGTCCGGGATCCCGCCACCCAAGTCGAGTACTTCTCGTCCTCGGTGAGCGTCGAGAAGGGCTCGGATTGGCGAAGCCGGCAGGCTCAGGGCGCGGCGGGACGCGGTGCTGCGAGGTTCCAGAGCATTCATGGGAGATCAAGATGTCGACTTTGGCGCATTGCTGCCAATGATACGTTTTCATGATAGTCATTCATCGGATGAATGATTGTCGGTCCATCGTGGTAAAGGAAGGAACGCCCTCGTGGAACTCAGGGATCTGACCTACTTCCTCGCATGCCTCGACGAGGGGCACCTCACGCGTGCAGCCCATCACCTGCACGTCGCACAACCGACGCTCAGTCACGCCTTGGCCCGACTCGAAGCTGAAGCGGGGGAGCCGCTACTCGAACGTCCGCGTAAGGGGCGTCCATCGATGGTTCCCACTGCGGCTGGTCGTTTGCTCGAGGCTCGCGCTCGACGGGCGCTCGGCGAGGTGCAGGGGTTTGCCGATGATCTGTCGGCGCTTCGAGGGGTTCTGAGGGGGCACGTCAAGATCGGCTCGATGCAAACCCTCAATTCGACGATTCTCCCAGCGCCGCTCGCGCGATTTGCGCTCGAGCACGAAGGGGTCCAGCTTTCGCTTCACACCTTCGCAGCGGAAGAGATCCCGTCGACCGTACTCGAGGGCAGAATCGACGTGGGGCTCCTCGCGGGCGCGCCAGCGACGGCGGTCATGAAGCTTGCCGTCACTCGGTTGTGTTCGGAAGAGCTCGTGGTCCTCGTGCGTTCCACGGACAAACTTGCGCGTCGTCGTCAGTTGGCCCTCGCCGAGCTCGAGAAGCAGTCCTTCGTTCTGGTGCTTCCCGGAACCTTCACTCACGCCATCATCTTGGAAGCATGTCACGCCGCGGGATTCTCTCCGCGCGTGCGCCTCTCTCTCGAGTCCGGCGAGGCAATTCGCGAGGTGGTTCGTGCCGGTCTGGGGATCTCCCATTTTGCCCGCAGGTTACGTCGATCCGAATGACCGAAGTCTGCGGGCGATTCCACTCGTACGTCCCACCCCGAAGCGCGAGGTTTTGGCGGTTCGCGATCCGCGCGTCATTCCCTCCCAGGCGGTGAAGGCGTTTCTCGACGCTCTCGAGTCGCACTTCACCAAGAAGCGACGCTGACGCCAAGAACACCTCCATCGCGCTCGGTCCGAGAAGCCATCCAGGCGTGGCGTTTCGAGACGGTGATCAAACCGATTGCCGCTCTAGGGGTTGTCTCCCTGTCGCTTGTGGCGGGCGTCTGCAATGACCTCTCGACGCACCCCGACGATCGAACGAGCGGCTTCCGTGAGCAGCTGACCAATGGCTTGCAACGCGGGTTCTCGGAAGCATCCGGCGCGAAAGGCAATGGCAATTGCCCGCGTCGGATGTGCGCCGACGATGGGCAAGGTCGCGATCTCTGCACGTCGCGTCTCGGTCTCGAGGGTCAACTTGGGTAACAGGGTGATGCCCGTTCCCGCGGAGACCATTTGTACGAGTGTCGACAGACTCGTTGCGCGGAATCCCAATTCGCTCGTGCGGACCGAGGCGCAAGCCGATAGCGCCTGCTCTCGAAGGCAGTGACCCTCGTCGAGCAAAAGCCACGGCTCGTCCTCCAAATGCTCGAGGCGAATGGCTCGCTTCATTTTCGCCAACCGATGCGAGTGCGGCACTGCCAAGTAGAAAGGATCGTTGAAGAGCTGGATGGTTCGCAATTCTCCGACCTCGGAGGGAAGCGCGAGGATGGCACCGTCCATCTGTCCGTTATGCAGCAGGTGGACGAGCGTTGCCGTCTTGTCTTCGAGCCATCCGATCATCAGTTCCGGATATTTGCGGCGCAGAATGGGCACGATCTTCGGGAGCAAGTACGGGCCGATGGTAGGAATGATGCCAATACGGAGTTGTCCCGTCAGAGGATCACGAAATCTTTGGACAGCCTCGAGCAGGTCGCCCACCTCGACGAGCACGCGGCGCGACCGCTCGATGAAATCCCGACCGGCTTCTGTCACGTGAACGTGACGTTGGTCGCGTTCGAAGAGCCGCACCCCGACCGCCGTTTCCACTTCGGCCACCTGTGCGCTCAGGGACGGTTGGGCGACCCGACAGGCCGCGGCAGCGCGTCGGAAGCTGCCGAACTCCGCTACGGCCAAGAGATACTGCATCTGGCGCAGCGTCACTTTGGGGGGGACACCGTACATGATAGCCTCATCCTATCACAGCGGTAGAAATGTTGTCTTGGACCTCCGGGCGCCCTCGGGGCATGTTGGCTACCGAAGGACTTCAAATCGAGCCCCGAAGGAGAGCGACATGCTGAGCGTTGGAGACCGACTACCCGCATTCAATCTTGCAGCCGTAGTCAGTCGCGAGAAGGGTAACGAGTTTGCACGAGTCTCGAACCGCGACTTCCCTGGCAAGTGGCTCGTTCTGTTCTTCTGGCCAATGGACTTCACCATGGTGTGTCCGACAGAGGTTGCGGAGTTCGGTCGGAAATACCGGGCTTTCCAAGACCGCGACACCCAGGTGATCGGGGCAAGTATCGACAGTCAATACGTGCATTTGGCTTGGCGCGAACACCATCCGGATCTGGCAGACATTCCCTTCCCGATGCTTGCGGACGTGAGGCGTGATCTCAGCGCAGCTTTGGGAGTACTCTCGACCGACGAAGGCGTCGCGTTACGCGCGACTTTCGTGGTCGATCCCGAGGGAATCATTCGTCACGTAAGCGTGAATGGCTTCAACGTGGGTCGGAACGTCGACGAGGTCATTCGGATCTTGGACGCTCTCCAGACGGACGAACTTTGCCCATGCAATTGGAGCCCCGGCCAACCAACGTTGTCTTGAATGTACCGAACCGTATGCACTAGCGCTCGCGTCCACCCGTTGACGAAGTGCTACTGAAGACGGAGGAATCATCGAATCGGTGCGGGTGTCCGACGGCGGGCACTCGCGGACTTCGTGAGTGTTCGCGCAGGCGTACGCCGCTGCGCGCGATGGTGCGTCACGTTAGTGGATTCGCAGTTGCGATTTTGGCATTTCGCAAAGGAGAACACCGCATGTACTTCAGTCCAAGTCCATTACCGGAACCCGCTCGGAGGATCATCGTCGATCAACTCAATCAGTTGCTCGCCGATGGCCTCGATCTGCATGGTCAGATCAAGGTCGCTCATTGGAACATCAAAGGCCCAAACTTTGCAGCGCTTCATCCGCTCTTCGAGACTTTCGCGAATAGCTTGGCGCTTCACAACGACGCAGTAGCGGAACGCGCGGTGACGCTAGGCGGCCTCGCATTCGGCACAGCGCGACATGTTGCTGGCGTGTCCCGACTTGCCGAATATGAAGGAGACACGACGCGTGATCTCGAGCACGTTCGGTTGCTCGCGGAACGGATCGAAAGCTACCTCGTCGGTTTGCGAGAAGCGCGCCGAGCCATCGAGGGCCAAAGTGATACGGATAGCGTCGATCTACTCACCGGGATCATCACCGAGTTCGAAAAACACGCGTGGTTTTTGCGTGCCACGCTTGGCGCCTGAGCAACCTCCGGTTGCGTTCCGATGCTGAGTGCAAGCTGCGGCTGTCGAGAGACGTTCAAAGACGACGAAGGTTGGGCTCTCTCGACAGCGCGGACTCGACTGGATACTCCGCGCGTTTGATGTGATTCGGCGCTGAGGTTGGAATTCACTCGTTCACGCGTCTCCTTCGTCAAAGCGTGAATCGCGCTTCGCTGAGCGCGAGAAAGTTTCCAATCGGCGGCGTCTCGCTGTCGCGCCGCTGCTGGATCAGCGTCCGAATCGTGCTTCGATGAGCGCGATGTGGGTTTCCAGTCGGCGGCGTCCGAGGGGGCTGCCGCTATGTGCATGGAGTCGAGGTAAAGACGTTCGATTCTCGGCAAGCGCAAGCTCGAGCCAATCGAGCACGTCACTTCCCGTTCCGAAGCTCGGATCGCCAAGATCGTAGTCGAGGCTCAACTCCTCCACGTTGCCCCGTCGCAGCATGGCGATGGCCTCGTCTGCATTGCGGGCGAGCGTCCACCCCGACGGGGCAGGACGTTGGTCATCGACGAATACTCGCATGCGGATGGACTACCAGGCCTTCGTCGAGCTGCGTAGGCGAAAACCATCGAGGTCGGGTTTGAAGTGGGGGCGCTTCCTGTGGCTCGCATTTGCTCGTTCGGGGCATTTTCTCGAAGGATTTGCGCCGCGGTGAATCCTATCGACCGTTCGTTTGCGCCGCAATGAACCCTGTCGACCGTTCGTTTGCGCCGCAATGACGTGGAGCGGACATCCGTCGTGCCTGGAACGGACAACTGTCGAGCGGACGACGAAACGAGCTCGTGGTGCCGCTTCCTTTTTTAGGGATCAGCCAGTCGTTGCCGGCGTAGGATGACCTTCCGCGTTTCCTTCGGACTTCTTCGCGCGTTTCGCCTGATATACGGCCAATAGCGGCAGCAGGAGCAGCCCGCCTGGCATCAGGATGATGACTCCGAGTAGGAGGACGCGAAGGAAAGGTGACATGGCTCGTCCTGTACGCTGCACGCGTTGTGCCAGCTCAGTGTTCATAAGGAGGAGTGGTGACGAACGCATCCCCATCGGTGGGAATTTTTGGACCCGTGACAATCGTGTCAGCGCGTGCCGTCGGGATGACTCATCATTACGATGAGCTCAAAATCCCTGGGGCTCTCACGGGAGTCATTGCACCGTCGGTGCATCGCGGAACGATCGGCTCACCGCTACACCTCGAGGCTGCCTACGCGATCCCGTGATCGCGGCGGAATTCGCGGCATTGTGCACAACCGGCCGCGAACTCACGGCAGACCGTGGCTCGATCTTCGTAAATGGCGCAGGCGTGAGGATGGGTTTCCGTGCCGTGAAACACGCAGCAACCGCGGTCGCTCATTCGAAATGCCATCTCCCGCGAAATGTCCGGGCTCGAGTTGCTCGAGGATGTCCGTGCGACCGCTCTCTGTCCACCGGGTGATGTCATCGCTCGTTACGAGGATCGTTCCAGGGCGCTGAAAACAACAGGCGCCGCATTCGAGACAGTCGAGCACGACGGGTAGTGAACGTTTGCGATCGCTTTTCATTGGGCATTCGTCGGCGAAAATTGCGGACGGATGTGCTTGCGGTGCCATCACGAGCCGTTTCGTGCAAGTCACGCGTGGAGCCTTTGTCTCGAGGGCGCGAACCTCTCGCTCGTCAGCCAAAGACGCGAACCGCGTGCGTCATGGGCAAGCGTGGGCTCCCACGTCGAGGTTTCGGCTACTTCGTGAAGAGATGCTGACGCTCGCGCGTTCCGCGCAGCATGAAGAGAGCTTCGCGTGCGTGCCTTCGTTGGACGTCGGCGCGCGTGTGTCGTGGAGCGTATGATGTGAGTGAAGGGCGACGCGCCGCTTCGGGTCGGCGCGCATTCGCGATGGGACCGTGGTTCGTTGCGGGGCGCCGTCCGGACCGCATGTTGACCACGCCGAACTGACCCAAGACGAAACCACCGGCCGGTTGAAGTGACTATGGAATTTTGCTACAACGAGGAATCTCGGGCCTGAGCTTGACTTTCTTGACCCAGATCTGACCCCTTCGGGAACTGTTAAGAACTTCGGGGTCGTTCCGGTCGGGAATGGGCGACGCGTTGCGCGCATTTCTGCCTCTCTCAGCGTGAGTGTCAGGCGAGGTTTCGGGCGGAAATATGGCCATGAAATCGCGTTTGTGTCCTGGGGATAACGACCCGGATGGACTAAGCTTCGCGAAGTCAGAGGTGCCGGATGACCTTCAAGCTTTCTCGTCCTTGGTCTTGGCTTGCGCTGCTCGCGCTATCGATACTGTTACCAATCGGACTCGTTCTCAGCTGCTCCGCGAACGACAAGGGGTTCGGGGGTGGAATCAAACCCACGCCTTCGACTTCGAACGACGGGGTTCCGGGAAGTGACGTCACGAATTTGTGCGGTGACGCTGGTTGCACCATCGCGTCGGGTGGCGATGCCGCCTGCGACGGTGGCTCCGTCATCACCATCTTGGGAATGAACGACCTCGATCTCTCGAGTGTCGCCAAGCGCGCTCAGGCGTCGAACAGTGGCTCGGATTCGTGCAACAAAGTCATCGATTGGGGTGGCGCGGACGCTTCGATTCCGAAGGAACAGCCTTCGACGAAGGAAGACTACGCCTGCCCGACGGGCACGACGCGTGTTCACATTCGCGACATCTGGTCCAAGAAGGCCGATCCCACCCTCGGCGTCATGGAATCTCGCCCGATGACGGTCATGTTGATCGACAACGCATGGGGACGTTGGGGCGCGCGCGCCGAAACGTCGACGTGCGATTGGTACTCGATCTGCGCACCCGCGACTCTCAAGCAGTTCAAGTTGGCGGCGATGGCCACCTCTTGCGGTGGAGACACGGGAAATCTGTCCGGCACCTTCGACATCAGTTCCTTCGGGACCGCGTTGGACGTGTGGATCGACTACACCGGCACGAGTCAGACGCTTCCGCAACACTACGGCGCTGCAACCGTGAGTTCCGGTGCGTTCCGCGTGACCTCGAATCGCGCCGACGTCGCTTCCATCCTCTGCCCGGAAGGTACACCGCCGTCCGGCGATATCGCGGGCTACACCAGGGTTCACGTTCGTTATCCCTGGGGTGATCCTGCGAAGACCGGGTTTCAGGGGTCGGCTTGTGAGGACGAGAAAATCGGCACGAGTAGTCCACCGTACCCGACGACCTTGAAGGTATCGTGGACGGGAACCGGCGCGACCTCCAAGGATGCGAGCTGTGACTGGGGTGTGGCCATGCTGGATCTCCAGAACAGCCATTGCCCTTGGTACACCCTCTACGTTCCAGACAGTGCGTGGACCGGTACGAACGTCACCTTCAAGATCTCGTACCCGAATGCCGGCGCACCGCTTCTCGAGACCGGGCCACTCTCACTGCCGAGTCCCAAGACGCAGAACGAGTACTGGCTCGCGTATACCGGGCCGACGGATGACGTCGCGTGGTCGGGGCAAGGAACGCCTTGCATGAATTGGTCGACGCGACCGGACTCCATGCACTTCTTCACGCAGAATCCCGGACCCGGCTACGCGGGCTGCGGTGGTGATGGGGACGTCTCGAGTGACCCCTGCAATCCCCCGAGCCCACCCGGGTACCACAACGTCCACTTCCGCTACATCTGGGCGGGACAGAAAATCTTCACGTTCTTCCCGGCGCTCAATCTGATGCCCAAGTGGATCATCATGGAGGTGACGCCGAAAACGGCAACCACGGATCTTCCCGCGGTAAACATCACCTGTACACGTGAAGCGGACCGCCCATGGTTCGTGTGCCAGGTTCCCGACGGGTACTTTGCCGAAGGAACCAAGTGGCGTGCCGTAGACAAGACGAACATTGGCGTCACGGAGTGGAACACGGTCGAGCCGCGGCCGTTCCCCACCGAAGCCAAGGAGTGGTGGATCCGTTGGTACTACGGCAAGCCCGACTACGGTGGTGAGTTCAAGGCCTTCGACTACTACCCCGATGGTGTTGGTGGCGATTGGTCGGCGACGGGCGTCTGGAACGATCAAGAGTGCGCGGCGAAACCGCCCACTAGCCCGGTTCAACTCGGCTACGGTGGTTGGTTCCCCTACGACGAAACCGGTTACGTCTATCCCTTCGGTTCGTCACTCTCGATTGCCTATCCGGCACCGAAGGTCGTTCAGCCGCTCTTCAACTATCTCGTTCAGGAACGTTACGAGATCTGGAAGAAGAACTACGTTCGATACGACGACGACGCCTGCGGCGCCGGAACCGCTCGAATTCATACCGATCCACCGCAGACCGTCAGTGAAGGTCAGGGATACGGTATTGCCATCGCAGCCGCGATTGGTGACAAGGAGCTCTTCGACAAACTGTGGAAGTTTACCCGTCACTACTTGTCCCAGAGTTCCAAGAAGTACTGCGGTGGTTTGATGGGCTGGATGTGGGATGGTCCTTCCAAGTGCCGTCCTCTCGACAAGCCTTGCGATCCCGACAAGGAAGGCTGCGGCGGTAACGGCGACAGCGCCTTCGACGGCGACGTCGACATCGCCATCGGCCTCGTGTACGCGGGGCTCCAGTGGCCGGAATACCGCCAAGCGGCGGTGAGCTGGCTACTGAAGATGGAGTGCGAGATCGACGCGACGGATGGCAAGTGGGCTTATCCCGCGCCCGGCGACACGTACAACAAGATGGATTGTAGCGGTTACGAGAAGGGCAACCCGAACAGCAAGCCCTGCAACTTCCCGAAGGGTGGCGATCTGACGGTGAATCTCGGCTACAACCCACCCGGTTACTTCCGCGTGTTTGGTGACTTCTTGGCGAAGTACCTGAGCGCGTCGATGTACACGGAGGAGCAGCGCGCGGCCCATCGGGTGTTCTGGTACAAGGCTGCCGAGACCATCTACGAGATGTTCGAGCGCTGCTACGACAACAAGGGTGTCAATCCGGGGCTCGTCACGGATTGGGGCTCTTACTCGGCACCGTGCGCGCGTGATCAGGACAACTACAACTGGGCTCGCTATCTCTGGCGTATTGGCGTGGATGCCGCGTGGTTCGGCAATCGCACGGACATTCCAGAGAACCAACCCGGATCATCGTCGCATTTCCCGGGCAAGACCCGCATGCAGGCCAAGATCGACAACATTCAGGAGTACTTCAACAACTTCTACCTGAATAACCCAGTGGAGCCGAATGCCAATCGGTTCTCGTCGATCTGCCAGAACCTCACGCCCAATGGGCAGGTGACGGGGTGCGATCCAGCATTTGGTCACAACTCGTACTTCGTGGGGACCATGGCATCGGCCTACGTCAGTGTCTTCGACAATGGCGGCAAAACCACGGGTGGTATTCGTCGTGAGGCGGTCGAAGAGGCCATCTCGACCGCGATCATGAACGACAAGTACTATCAGGAGTCGATCGGCGTATACACGCTGCTGTTCCTCACGGGGAACTTCCCGAATCCGCTGACGGTCAAGTCGAAGTAAGCGGCATCAGCGTCTTGCTAGGTCGTGAGGGATCGGGTCGCACCGCAAGGGGCGGCCCGATTCGTCATTTAGGGACGGAGACAGAGACAGAGACAGAGACAGAGACGGGGACGGGGACTGCTGCTTCGGTCGCTGTCGCGCTGCTGGGAGCAGTCGTGCGCGAGACGTGGACTCGTCGGTGCGCTTGTCTTCAGAAAGTGCCGGTCGACAGCATTACCAACGTGCATCCTTCGACGACGGATGCGCCTGCTTTCCGTAAGCGCTCCATGAGCTCGGGGTTCTCGGAACCTGGATTGAAGATCACTCGTTTGAACCCTTGCTCAAGGATTTCATTGGCGAGCGTCGTGCTGCGATCCTTGCCGACGTACATCGTCAAGGTGTGCACGTCCGTCGGCAAATCGCCAAGACGAGCCACCACCTCCACGCCTTCGATGACTGGCTTCTGTGGATTGACTCCGATGGGACGATGGCCCTTTTCGAGCAAACGCTTCGCGGCCTTGTATGCATAGCGTTGCGGATTCGAAGAAGCTCCGAGCACGGCGACGTTCATGCTCCGAGCATTCCACGAAGGTCCCGGTCGGGCCATCGCGACCTACGCGTCTTTGGTGAGCGCGTCGATCCGCTGAAGTTCCGCGTCGTCGAAGTGGGGTTGATTCAACGCACCAACGCAATCGGTGATCTGACCGAGGCGACTCGCCCCGATCAGTACACTCGTCATCTCGGGACGACGGAGCACCCACGCGAGGGCCATCTGGGCGAGGGTCTGGCCGCGGCGTGCGGCGATTTCGTCGAGTTGTCGGATGACCGTCAACCGTTGCTCGGTGAGATCGCTTGCCTTGAGGAAGGGACTCGTCGTTTTTGCTGCGCGTGAGTCAGCGGGCATCTGTCCCAAGTAGCGACTCGTCAGAAGTCCCTGGGCTAGCGGTGAAAACGCGATGCAGCCGATACCTTCGGCAGCCAATGTCGGAAGCAGCTCCGGCTCGACCCAGCGTCGAAACATATTGTACGAAGGCTGATGAATGAGGCACGGCGTGCCGAGGCTTTGGAGGATGTCCGAAGCCTTTTTTGTCTGTTCGGCGTTGTAATTGGAAAGTCCGACATACAGCGCTTTACCCGCGCGAACGGCCGTATCGAGAGCGCCCATCGACTCCTCGAGGGGGGTCTCGGGATCCGGTCGATGGTGATAGAAGATGTCTACGTAGTCGACCTTCATGCGTCGCAAACTCTGGTCTAGGCTCGCGAGGAGATATTTCCGTGAACCGAAGTTGCCGTACGGGCCGGGCCACATATCGTATCCGGCCTTGGTCGAGACGATGATCTCGTCGCGATGCGCGGCGAGATCGCGCGCCAAGACGCGTCCGAAAGTCTCTTCTGCGGAACCCGGAGGTGGTCCGTAGTTGTTTGCGAGATCGAAGTGCGTGATTCCCAAATCGAAGGCGCCGAGCAGCATCTCCCGCGCGTTCGATTCTGCGTCCACGCCCCCGAAGTTGTGCCAGAGCCCGAGGGCGACACGCGGTAGGAGTAGGCCACTCCGACCGCAACGTCGATACGTCATGGTTTCATAGCGACTGGATGCAGCTTGGTAGGTCACGTCCGAGCATTAGCCTGATTGGCTGGGCCTCGACAAGCATCGACGTCGAGAGGTGAACCGCGATGTAAACCTCGTATCGGATCGGGTAATTTCCTCGTGTCTTCCTGCCCCTAAGGGCGCGCCTCCGCGCTCTTTACGGATCGAAGAATCCACCTCCGAAGTCGAGCGCGCCCGTGGCGCCGGAGTTTCCCCGACCAACGACGCGCACCGTGTGCCGAAGTCGCGCCGGATGCGCGTCGGGCCATGCTGCGCAGCTCGCGCCGCGATTGAACCGGAGTCGCGCCGAGTTACGACGCGCAGCTCGCGCCGCGATCGAACCGGTGTCACGCCGAGTTACGACGCGCAGCCCGCGCCGCGATCGAACCGGAGTCGCGCCGAGTTACGACGCGCAGCTCGCGCCGCGATCGAACCGGAGTCGCGCCGAGTTACGACGCGCAGCTCGCGCCGGGCACGATGCCGCCCTGGCGATCGCAACAGGCGACCTCGCCGCTCGCGCTGCCCGTTTGGCCTTCGCAGGCGTGCACGCAACAACTGCCGCTTGGGCACGTCGCGAAGCAACCCTCGTCGCTCGTGCACTTCTCTTCGTCACAACTCGACTGGTAGGTGTCGGGATCGTCGACGGTAGATTCAGGCTCGGTCACGCCAGCCCCAGTACCTACGATTGGGTTACCACCCGCGTTGGTCCCCGACGCACTCTTGCCGCCGGCTCCGCCGGTCGAAGTCGAGGCGGCGTTGCCCCCCTTGTTGGAGTTGCCGGCGCCATTGCCGAAGTCGTTGGAATCTTCGGTGCCGCAAGCGCACAGCGCGCACAACGAAAGGCTGACCAATGCGAGCGTACCGGGAAGCGTGCGAACGAAGGGCATGGTGGACCTCGGAGAAGAGAAAGGATGTCGAAGGGCAACGGAAGTGTCACAGACCCGGTGTGCCTTGTCCAGGGGAACACCCGGACGAACTACGGCATGAGCTCGACGGGTGTGCCGTTCTCGAAGGCCAGCAACTGTCCTTGGGTCATGGGTGTCCAAGTCTCGTTGTCGGTCAACGGGTGGGTAGCGATGACTGCGACACAATCATCAGCCTGGGTTACTTGACTGAAGTCGATCGTGACGTCCTCGTCGACGAGATGGGCGTGACGGAAAGGACTCTTTCGAACGACGTAGTTCAGGTGCGTCGCGCAACGCGCGAAAAGCCATTTGCCGTTCGACATCAGGAAATTGAACGGACCATGGCGGGATATGCGTTCGGACTCCTCCCCCAGCAAACCAAAGAGCGCACCCAGCGTTGGCTCGCGGTTTGGAAACGCTCCCTGGATTTTCTGCAGGATGTGGCAAAAGGCGGCTTCGCTGTCGGTCGCTCCAACCGGTTGAAATGCGGTCCAGGGGTCGTGTTCGAACTGGGTCAAATTGCCATTATGAGCGAACACCCAATCGGTTCCCCAAAGCTCTCGCTGGAAGGGGTGGCAGTTCTCGAGCGCCACGGAGCCTTGTGTGGCGCGCCGGATGTGCGCAATGACATTGCAGCTCTTGATCGGATAGTGCCGGACGAAATCGGCAACCGGAGAGGCACTTGCGGGCAAGGGGTCGAGAAATGTGCGAAGCCCGCGCCCTTCGAAGAACGCGATGCCCCAACCATCGCCGTGTCGGTCCGTTCGTCCACCACGTGCACGAAAGCCCTCGAAGGAGAAGCAGATATCCGTTGGAACATTGGCGTTCATGCCGAGCAGCTGGCACATGGGTTGGGCAGTCTACCACAGCGGCCGCGTCGTCGGCCAATTGTTCGGATTTCCAACGGTTCGTGATGACTAGTCAAGTTGGCAGCCGACTACTATCGTGGACCCATGGCCGTTCTTGTGCGCCCCGATGGCACTCGTCAAACCTTGGGTCACCGGACCCTCGTGGGACGTGCACCATATTGTGCCGTGCGCCTAACGGATCCGAAGGTTTCTGCAGAGCACGCTAGTATCTATTTCGACAAGGGCGCTTGGTATTTGCGTGACCTCGCAAGCACCAATGGCACGTTCGTCGATGGCACTCGAATCGAGCTCGGGCGCAAGAATCCGTTGACCCGCGGAGCATCACTTGGATTCGGCGCGCCGACTCCTTCGTGGGTCTTCTTGCACGATGAGCCTCCACGCATGCGCTTGCGCGAGGTGCAGCGTGGAAAAGTGAAGGAGCCGCTTGGCGGCTTGCTCGTGCTGCCGTCGGAAGAACACCCAATCTCGACGTTTTATCAGATTTCCGAAGGGTGGATCGAAGAGCGCGACGGCATCAAGCGAACGCTCGCCGATCAGGATACGGTCGAGTGCGAGGGGCAACACTACGTCGTCGAGATCCCTCCGCCGGGCGCCGAAACCGTACAAACAGGGTTGTCTCGAGTCGGGGGCTGGGCGTCTTTCGACGAAGTGGAGATGCACTTCAGCGTCAGTCGCGATCGCGAAGCCATCGTCCTCGAGCTTCGAGCTGGCACCGAGTCTCGTGTCGTCTCCAATCGCGCATATCACGAAATGTTGCTCGTCTTGGCGGAGGAGCGCATTGCGGCGAAGACCTCGACGCTTGGCGAAAATGAACAAGGATGGTTGAATACGGACGAGCTCTGTCGGCGTGTAGCTGGTGATATCAGCAAGGTGAACGTCGACGTATTTCGCGCTCGCCAGCAGCTGGATCAATTGGGGATCGTCGAGGCACATCGCGTGGTCGAGCGACGACCAGCAACGCGTCAGCTTCGATTGGGAACGTCATCGGTCTCCATCACGTACGACGCCGCCGAACCGTCGGAACCTGGAACCATTCCGCCCAACGAGAAATGACCGATCCTGGTGGGGCCGCAGGCATACGCCAGCGAGCCGAAATGCGGGGAGTTGCCGCGTGTGGGGCGCCTCCCGTTTGCCGACTCCGCGGACGGTCGTTCCGATTGCGACGAGACGCAACCTCGGTGTATGAAGTTGGGGATGACACTGCAGCTCGAGCAGCATTCGGATTTGATCGCACGCATTCGGCGCGGTGACGACGCGCCCATGGGTGCAGTGACGGAGCTGATTCGAGCGAGCTATCCCGAGCTGTTTCGTCAGATTGCCAGCGTCTTGGGTCGTGGACAAGAATCCGTATCCATCGAGCCAGGGGACGTCGTTCTCATCAAAATCGGATACGTGCGTCATGCATCGCGAAAAGCTCATTCGTCGACGCATCGTGCGCCGAGACGAGGACGGTCGTGAGCGTGAGCGCGACCACCACGACGACAAATCCTCGGATGCAGCCGATGTTCTCGACTACTGGAAGGAATTCGACGCTCCGAAGAACGGAATTGCCACGCTCGATTGGGATCGTCCTCACTACGGGCAATCCAATGCTTCGGAGCAGCGTTCCGGGCGCATTCTCATCCAAACCTTCGAGCCCCTCGGAACCGCATCCAAAGAGGTCGCGCTCAAGCAGCTCACCGATGGCGCTCGTCGGGAGTTCGTCGAAGCCTTTGCAACACGCTCCATCCCGCCCGTACTGAATGCATTCTTCGGTGTTCGCGCCTTTCTCGTTGCTCCGGAAACACTGCTTCTCGCGCGTCCCGATCTTCACGGCTCG
>JASGIX010000001.1:0-166314 GCA_049840955.1 Polyangiaceae bacterium | reverse complement strand
AACCGCCGCTCAAGGATCTGTTCGGAAACCTCGCGCTCCACCATGAAAACTTTCGTCCATTCATGGCGGGCACTCTCAATCTTGGTTGTGTGATGTACTACCTGGCAGTCACTTACTTCTTTCTGCTCTTGGCCACGAAGACCCTGGAGGCACGCCGATGGCGCTGACGCACAATGCATCGAGCGGCGCGCCAAAGGCGGTCGAGCCATCAGGCGCGCCTCGCTTCACAGCCGCGCTATTCTTCGCGGGAGTCGTGCTGGTCTTCCTCGGTGAGAGAGTGCTGCTCACCCTCACGAACTTTCGCGTCGTCACGACGTCAGTTGGCGTACTTGCCATGGCCGTCGCCACCGGACTTCGTTGGACGCTCGGAGCTCGGGCTCGAGGAGATCGAGGCCGAATCGAACGACTTCTCGGTGTTGCCCAAGTTGGGGCATGTCTCGCCGTCGCCTTGGCGCTTCTGTCCAATTTGGCACCGGGACGCCTCGGCCTCGATGGCATGGACGCTGAACGTCGCGAATTCTGGGAAAACACCATTCTCGTCGGCTGGGTTCTGCTTCTTCTATTCAGCTTGCTTCCACTCGGCTTCGCGGAAGCCGCGCTCGGTCCAATGCGCAAGGCGCGTCATCCGGAGAGCCGCCGGGTAGTTGCGGCCGCATCGGCAGGCCTCACGGTGGCGCTCGCGCTCGGATACTTGGGTCTCTTCGTTGGTGCGGCCCACCGCTACGGAGTCGCGGCGGACTATGCCTATTTCAAAACCGCAAAACCGAGCGAATCGACCCTTGCCGTCGCGCGTAACTTGAAAGAACCCGTGCGAATCGTGGCGTTCTTTCCGGCATTGAACGAGGTCCGGAACGAAGTCGATCGCTACCTGCGCGACGTGTCACGCAATAACGCGAAGGTTCGTGTCGAATTCGTCGACCGGGTGCTCGAACCCAAGGTGGCACGCGAGATGCGGGTCAGCCAGGACGGCACACTCGTGCTCTCCCGGGGCGAAGTCCGACAGATGATGAACGTCGGACTGGAATTGAAAAACGCTCGTTCGACGCTGAGGAATTTCGATCAGGAATTCCAGAAGAACTTGATGAAGCTCGCTCGCGATGCCCGTACGGCCTATCTCACCGTGGGCCATCGCGAGTTGAACGACAGCCAAGCGGAGGACACCGGAGCAAAGCGCGACAAAACGCGTGGGGTGACCGCACTGCGCAAGCTGCTCGAAATGCAGAACTATCGGGTGCTCGATTTGGGCTTGCCTCAAGGCTTGGGTCAGGACGTCCCGAGCGATGCCGGGCTGGTCGTCATTCTCGGTCCGAAGGACCCATTCGCCCCGGAAGAAGTCGCGGCACTCAAGCGATACGTCGAACGCGGCGGCGCGCTATTAATGGGTCTGGATGCGGAGGCGGTCGCCGACGCAAGTGAGATTGGTAAGGCTCCCGCGGCGGAAGCCGGCTCCGCAGCGCCGGTGCCTAGCGCTGCACCATCGAGCGCTCCCGATACCACCGCCATGGCTCGAGCACTCGGGCAAGGTGGGCTGGCGCCGAACTTGAACGAACTAGCAAAGCTCGCAGGGCTTGCTGTCGAACCCTATCGGCTCGCAAACGACCGGGGTGACAGCGTAGGCTACGCGGGGAACAAGAGCGATCGAGGACGAATCGTTACGAATCGTTTCAGCTCTCATGCATCCGTCTCGACGCTGAATCGCAATTCACTGTGGGTAGTTCTTTTCGGTACCGGGTCGCTTACGAAACTCGACGCGAACGACAAGGGGATCGACTTTGCCCTGCGCAGCACCGCAAACACGTTCGCCGACATCAACGGCAATTTCGAGTTCGACGGACCAGAACAACGAAAAACGTACGAGATCGCGGCGGCCGTGACGCGCAAGCAGAAGACCGAGCAGCGTAGCTTCGTCATCGCGGATGCCGATCTCTTCTCGGATACGGTTCTGAAAAACGTACCGCACAATCGCGTGCTTCTCGTCGATGCAGTGCGGTGGCTCGGCAACGAGGAAAGTCTGGCTGGTGAACTCAGCAGCGAGGAAGACGTCCGCATCGAGCACACCAAAGACAAAGATGTATTCTGGTTCTACTTGACCATTCTCGGTGTGCCCGCCCTGATCCTCGGTGCAGGCCTCTACGTGTCGCGACAAGCCAGAAAAAAGGGAGAAAACCGATGAAACCCGCCATAGGTCTCTGGGTTCACGTGTGCTTGTTCGGCTCCGCAATTGCCGTGGCCCTGGCGAGCCGATCACATGAAGACGAGCCCACGGAGGGTAGGAGAGTCGAGGCGGAGCTCTGGGGCGGTTCGGCAGACCAGAATCGAGTCAATAACGCTGACCTCCGAGGACCGCATCGTAAAGATCGTCCCGAAGAAGGATCCCGTGGGTCGTTACGGCATCGTCGAGGTCACGAAACTCGGTAACTCGAACGACACCAAGAGCGCGGCAAGTTCATCGGAGCCCCCCAAACCGGAAGCGCCGAAACGCTTCATCTCCGTGGACGCGGTGGAGATGCTTCTGCCTGCGTTGGCGCCGGCCAAGTCCTATCGCGCCATTGGGAAGTTGGACGCGAAGCGATTGACGGATTATGGCCTTGAGAAACCCGACTCTTTCCTCGAGGTCAGAATCGGTGGAAGGGTGCACAAGCTCGATATCGGCGGACTCACCCCCGGTAGCGGAGACTACTATGTGCGAAGTCCCGCAACTGGCGAAGTCAATACCTTCACGGCCGAAGCAATTACCCGCATGAAGTACGGGGAGAGTCGGCTGCAGGAGCACGACTTGCACGGATTCAAAGTCGACGACGTTCAAGCTGTCTGGATCGTTGCCGGAGACAAGCTCAAGAAGCTGAAGCGACTGGAGAGCAAATCGGCCTGGGCTGATTCGTCGACGCCGGACAAAGCCGACGAGACGGCCAGCAACTGGCTACTCAAAGTGCAGCGTCTCAGACCGACGTCTTATCTCGAGACAGTTCCCAGTCTCGGTTCCTCGTTCGTGCGAGTCGAATATCGCGACGCAAAATCTCAGCTCGGCTACGTCGACCTCTTTCGTTCCACTGGTGCCGAGTTGAAATATTACGGTCGCTCGGAGAGAAGCCGCTGGTACGTCGAGCTCCCGAAGGCGCTCGTGGAGCCGGTCGATCAAGACCTCGGAACGGTCCTCAAATAGCATCGCGCGTCGTGGCAGCTCGAGTTCATGCCCCCCTCGTGCACTCGGGGCTCGGGCTGCCACGGATTCACTTCCAGCGTTCCCAACCGGGCCCATTGCAGCCGCCGTCGCCGACGCAGCAATGCGACAAGTGATTCAGTTCGTCTTTGCAGGCCCGATGGGACCGTTCGCCAATCGACCGCTTTCGAGCTTGTTGCCACCAAAGGGCTCGATACTGGGAACGGCGCCGAAGGCTTTTTCGTAGAGCGCCTTCATCTCAGCCAATTTCTCGGGCTCGTCCTTCGCACGGTTCTCCGTCTCGCCCGGATCCTTGGCTACGTTGTATAGGAAGTAAGCAGCGCCGCGACCTCGCACCGTAAGCTTATAATCTCCGGAAATAATCGCTCGACGCTGGGGATTGTTCGAATCCTCCGTGAGCTCGATCAGAATGGGTTCTCGGTTCTTCGGCGCCTCGGTTCCAGTAATTTCCTTGACCAAACTCTTGCCCATGAATTGCTCGAGCGGCGCCACACCGAGCAGGTCGAGGATCGTCGGCGCGAGATCGAGGTGCGAACGTCGCTCCGAGATGCGTTGAGGTTTGGTACCGGGCACATGTACGACCAGCGGCACCCTGACGAGGTTCTCCCAGCATTTCGAAGGCATGGCGATATTGCCCATGCTCACCGAAGGCTTCTCCACGATCTCCGGTAATGATGACGGCGGTATGGTCCCAGAAACTCTGCTGCCGCGCCCAGTCGAGGAGCTTACCGATGTGATAATCGGTGTACCAGACCTCTGAGTCGTACTTGTCGCGAGTCTTGTTGCCGAAGTCCGGCGCCTCCTTGTGTTTGATGTACTGGTCGTGCGGATCGCCGAAATGCGCCCATGCGAAGAAAGGCCCCTTCGTATTCTCGGGATTTTCTGAGGATTTTCAGCCCAAGTTCGAGCATTTTGTCACTGGTGACGTGCTCGTCGGTTTGCGGGTTGAAAGTGATCCCCGGCACGAGTTCCCAAACGTCGAACCCTTGCTCGATCCCTTTGCCCCGGCCGAAATAGAGATGAGAGAACCATCCCATGCTTCGGATGCCCTTCTCGGACAGAACCTCGGGGAAAAAGAGATTCGCTTTGGGATAGCTGGTGAAGAAGACGCCTGAGCGGTAGAGCGTCGACGCGAATCGACCGCTCAAGATGGCCGCGACGCTTTGTGCTGTATAGCTCGAAGCAGAATACGCGTTCGTGTATACGGTGCTTTCCTCGGCCAAACGAGTCAGGTTGGGAGCGATTGGACGCTCGTAACCATTCCACGGCATATCGGCTCGGAGGCAATCGACGCTCAGCATCAAGACGTTGAGCGGACCTTGCGATTTGACCGTTGCCGCCACGGGCGCGACGCCCGAACTCGCCGAAAGAGCAGGGGACGTAGGTGTCGCACTGCTCGTGCTGGTCACGGGATCCGAACCAGCGGACTTGCTGCATCCAGTGTTGAGGCTACCCGCGAGGAGAAGCACCGGTATCGCGACGAAACGAAGGAGACGAGACATCGGGCGGGACCTATCTCAGATTACCGCCCAGTGCCAGCGAGCTGCGGTCGAACAATCGTCCAAACGCGGAGCCCCGCGTTTGGGGCACTCGTTATTCGTCCCGGCCGATTTCCTTCTCCAGCTCGTCGAGTTGCTTCTCGAGATTCGTGGCCGATATCTCCTCCTTTGCCTTCTCATCGAGATCCGAGGGAACGACGAGGTTAAAATCGTCGTTGGTTCCCGAATCGGCGCCATTGGCGGCCGGAGCGGGAGGATTGATTGCGCTTGGCACCAGTGTCGTCGTTGGCCGAGGCCCCTCGGAGATCGTCTCGTTCTTCGAGCATGCAGAGGAGGCGCCCACCATCAGAAGAGCGACAATCAACTTTCGTGTCATGGCCGACCTCCGCGCTCTCCATGAGCGGACGAAGCTGGCGGATCAGACTTTGGGTGGCTGGTGCCACCAGGATGCACGGATCCGACGGTGGCGTCGGGGATCGGGAGCGCCGACGAACCGGCAGCCGCTGCCTGTTGGCGCGCCATGGCGCGTTCATGGCGCGCGTTTTCCTTCTGTTCGAGCTGATCGATCTTTGCCACTAACTTGTCGTTTTTCTTCTCGAGCGCGAGTTCTCGCATTCGTTTCAGACGTGCAACTCTCCAAGCGTGATGACGCAATTCGTCCCGCACATTCGGCTGCATCAACGTCCGTCCACCCCAGCGGTTCTTGAGCTCACGGATCCGGGCGAGCCGATCGCTGCGGCGCTCTGAAGATTTCCCCAAGTCACTCTGATCCGACAGCCCTCCGCGAGTACCAATACCGGCGCCGGGGGCGTCAACCTTGCTGGATCCCGACGTGGCTGGTGATTGGGAGTGACGATCGCTTCCTCCTTCCGGGATCCCGGTCTGGGAAACTGCGGGGTGTTCGCCCTTGCGCGACGGATTGTCTGCCTCCCGCGCTGACCTCCCGCGGTGCCGATCTGCTGCGTCCCGCGGGCTCGTCTCCGCAATGCGAGGTCGAGAGTTCTCCACCCTCTTGTCTGCGTCAGATGCGGCCTGAGCAGACGACTGTTGAAAGCAGAGCACCCCGACGCTCAATGCGCGCAGATTCCAGATCCAGTCTCGTTTCATTGGTCGACTCCTCCAAAGCGAAAAATGTCTACCGATGCGAGCTCGACCTGGACCATCGAATTCCACCGTCGCAGCTCGTGCGGCACAGCTCGTGTTCCGACGAAACGTCTAGGTTTCTGATCGCGCCGCGTCGAGCCAACCAGCAGGACTACTGGAGATCACTGCGGGGAAGATGTCGGCGCGCATAAGTTGCGCACTTGAGCGGCGTGCCCCACATGAAGACGTGAGCGTCTGCCCTGATGTTCCACCCCGTGCCGGACTCTTCCCCCAAGCAATTCGAACGTTTCGGGCGGGTGGCGGAGGCTGCGCGTCGAACTTTCCTCAGGGTGTTAGCCTCTTAGCCACTTGTAGTGATGGGTACGACATTGGAACCATGCCGCGCACCGCTGCAAGGCGAGTTGCAGGGATGAAACCTGTCAAGGACGCGAGCTGAGATATCTGTTTGATCACCGGTGACGGAATACCAGGCACGGTAATTGCTTAGAGAGCAGGCAGCGGCAATTGAAGGACGCACAGGCTCCTCAGTTGCTGCAGTCAATTCCCCGACGGGTTCTGGCGCCCCCCCTCAGCCAGAGTCCGTCGCACTTTCCCCGACAGGCCAAGGTGATCCCCCCCTCCGCCGAAGCCTGTCGTTCTTTCCCCGACGGGTTCTGGCGCCCCCCCTCAGCCAGGACCCGTCGCACTTTCCCCGACAGGCCAAGGTGATCCCCCCCTCCGCCGAAGCCTGTCGTTCTTTCCCCGACGGGTTCTGGCGCCCCCCCTCAGCCAGGACCCGTCGCACTTTCCCCGACAGGCCAAGGTGATCCCCCCTCCGCCGAAGCCTGTCGTTCTTTCCCCGACGGGTTCTGGCGCCCCCCCTCAGCCAGGACCCGTCGCACTTTCCCCGACAGGCCAAGGCGATCCCCCCTCCGCCGAAGCCTGTCGTTCTTTCCCCGACGGGTTCTGGCGCCCCCCTCAGCCAGGACCCGTCGCACTTCTTTTTTTCCGCCTGAACCGGCGAGATCTCAGAGCCCGAACTCGGCAATGTGACGTTTCGTTCGGCGAGCATGCGCCATCTGGGCGTCAGCGACGACAGTGCGTTCGTTCGTGTCGAGACACTTGAGCCGAGAAAGCTGGCCTCGGGCTCGAAATGAGACCCGGCTTGCAGACATTGCCTCGGGCGTGCCAATAAGTGCGCCGTGCGATGCCTGCTCCTCGCGACGTGCTTCATTTCGCTCACGTTCACCGCCTGTTCAAAGCGCTCGGAGTCCAACGGGCTTGAGGAAAAGGCAGACCATCCCTCCAGCAGGGGCAACCCTGGCCTCCAGCAGGAGAAAGTCGGTGCCCCAGTCCCCAGCGCATCAGTGGCTTTGACACCGCTCGCTGCGCCTGTCGGTCTGGACGGACGTTGGCTCGTCCTTCCGAGTTCATCCCACGCCTCAGGACCCCGAATCGATTCACGCTCTCTTCGAACTTGGATTTACGAAAGCCCGCGCACCAGCGCAGAAAAATTGGGAGCATTTCGTCTCGGCGCGAGCCTCCCAGTGCGGCCCTCGTCCGTGGGCAGGGACGGATGCTCCGGAGGGTTCTACGCCGTCATCCCCAAAGGTTTCGTCTGTGTTGGAGACGGAGCCACCCTCGACGAAAACGATCCACTGGTACGGATCGGAGCCGAATTCCCTCCGGACATTTCCCGTCGCCTTCCGTACCTATACGGCACCGTCCGAAAACCTGGTCCCATCTATCGCCGAGCGCCCTCGACGGAAGACCTCATTGCCGCCGAACCCGATTTGGAAAAGCGCATGAAAGCGTGGCTTGCCGCCCCGGGAGAGATTGGGGCGGGCTACGGCCAGGATCTTTGGACGACGGATGGCCAACCCGCGCCGGATCCCAAGCTGGTTTGGGAGACGAAGCGCTCTGACGAACTTCCGTGGTTCCTGGCTGACGGTCGCGCCCCGCCATTGCTGGAAGGCAAAGCAAAGCCGACCTCGGCCGTCGTCTACGGACGCATGGAATCGCGCGTTGGCTACTCCTTCCTCAAGACGTTCCTTTATCAGGGGCGACGCTACGGTTTGACTACGGATCTCTTGATCGTCCCAACGGACCGTCTTCGCCCGATTCAGGGCTCGAGCTTTCACGGATATCGTATCCCCGAAGACGTCACGTTTCCCTTTGCAATCGTGAGATCCCCGACGGCAAAAGCATTCGAACACGATCGAGAACGCAATCGACTCGTCGCCAAAGGCCCGCTCGCTTACCGCAGCACCGTGAAGCTGACGGGAAAACAGAACTTCTTTCGCAATCGTCTCCATTACGAGACGAGCGACGGCCTCTGGGTCAGCGATCAAGATGCCTCACGACTCGAACCGGCGAAGCGGATGCCAGCATGGGGAAAAAACGGAGAGAAGTGGATCGACGTCAATGTCACCAAGCAAACGTTGGTGCTCTATGAGGGAACCCGTCCCGTGTACGCCACACTCGTGTCCACCGGAGAGGCTGGACTCGAAGACGCGGAAGACAGTACCGCTACCCGCCGTGGGATCTTCCGAATCCACACCAAATATCTCTCGGCGACGATGTCCTCGGACGAAGCCGGCGAAGAATTCGAACTTCGCGATGTGCCGTACGTACAGTACTTCGAAAAAGGGTACGCACTTCATGGCGCGTACTGGCACGATCGATTTGGCGTACCGAAGAGTCACGGATGCATCAATCTTTCGCCAGAGGACGCCAGGCGAATCTTCTTTTGGACCACGCCCGCACTCCCGAACGGCTTTCATGCAGTGCTCGAGCCGCTCAAGGGCACGGTGATCTTCGTGCACCCTTGAGCCCATCACTCAATCTGATTGCGCCCAATCGCGATCGAGACTTTCGCGACGCTGCCCTGACTTACGGCAATGCGCCCGAGCAACGTCGGCGAGCGGGCCAGCTCATCGAGCCTGACGTATCAGTTCGTACCCGTCGATGGTACACAGCTCTCGCTGAGTTTCACTGTCAACTCAGCTTCGAGACGCCCCTTGGTATCGGGCACGAGCACCTCTTGTGCATCTGCATCGAGCAAATGAGCGACGAACGTCACCTCCCCAGTGCGTTTCCCCGCAGGTATGTCCACGCGGAGGGGCAACTCCGCCGAACTACCACGTGCATCCTCGTCGAGTAGCTCGCCACCGGGAGAACGATTGACGTCGACCTCCACCCAGCCGCAATCCACCGTAGAACCGCAACTGCCGGGAGGCGCCAGCAAGAAGTCACCAAGCCGATTCTCGTCGTCCAACTTGGGTCGAAGGGAGACGAGCACGATGCCAGAGCAGCCCAACACCAGAGACTGTCCGTCCTCGGTTGCCGAACTCCCGGTCTCCACTGCCTCGACTTTCGCAATCGCGAAGTCGTCCGGGCCATTGGGCACGTCAGCGCTACCGCTCGAACTACAACCCGAACACGCGACGACGAAGGAAACGACAGCGAAGAAGGCAAACGAACGAGCCATGCGCTCCCCGCAGTAGCACAAGTCGAAGGAGCGAACTACTCGGCCGATGCTCCCAGCGAAACGCGACACCACCGAGCTTGAAAGCTGCCGAGCAGCGAGGTTGCCGCAATACCCGCTGCCCCGGGCTGTTCGAAGCGTAGGAGCCCTCGGACGTACCCCTGAGGATCGAGCACCAGATCGGTGATCTCCGCTTGTCCCCCCGGAGGAATCGCTCGCCCGTGCTTTCCAAGACGAACGAAGGGAAGCACCGCCGGACCAATGGGCGTCGACACGCCAGCACCGTCTTGAACTTCCGCTGCAGGAGCTGTCCAAGGAAACGCCATGGGCACGAACCTCTGCCCCGCAGGAACCGAGAAAGTCAGGCTGACCAGCACCTGATCGGGACTCAGCGGCAAGAGGTTTTCGCAGGTCAGTTCGTGACTGGACAAAAGAACCCGCAGCTCGGCACCCGCGCCCGGAAATTCGACGTACTCCGCCAGCGACGCCTTTGGCTGAAAGCTTCGGTGCTCCTCGGGAAGACTGCCAAGATTGACGTGAACGACGGGTACTGGCTGCGAATCACAACCAGAGGTGAGCACGGCAATGAATAGGAGAGTCCGGAAGCCGGCAAGCACGTTCACGCCCACTTTGTGCCGCATCCGTCCGCGGCGGACAAGCTACCAGCTCCTTTTCTATGACCGTATCGCCCAGAATCATCGTCGGCTTGGCTCATTCCATGGTCTCACTTACGACACTTTCGCCCTACTGAACTCATCAGCGACGCTCTCCCAACGAAGTCAACGAAGCACCTTTCAGTGAAACATGTTCATTTGAATGCTCGGGGAGTAGCTAGGCCGATTGAGGACGCTCGGAGACACGGTTCGATGGCAATTGGCCAAGGCTCCATGGAAAGGCGCTTGGCAATCGGCTCGAGTGCCTGCCGAATGGCAGACGCCATGGGTCTCGCCCGCGGATCGTGACGCAGACAAGCAGCGAGGACCACGGCGAGATCGGCAGTGCGAGCGCCGCGGCCCAGACGGGCGAGGCGAGGGGGCCAACCATCGTGGGACACGTGCTGTGTCACGAGTGCCATCTCATCGTGGCCTTCGAAGAGCGGTTGCCCCGTCAGAACTTCGAATGCCATCGAGCCAAAGGCGTAAATGTCGGCCGCCATCGGGGTCACGTTGCGAGGATCCGGAGTGACGCCGAGGATCTCGGGAGCGCAATAATCGAGTGTGCCGCAACCCGGACGAATTTTCCGACCGCTCAACCCGAAATCCACGAGAACTGGCTCACTATTGTCGCGCAGGATGACATTGGATGGTTTCAAGTCGAGGTGGCCGAAACCACCCTGGTGCATCGCCTCGAGCGCCGACAGGATGCCAGCGAGATAGGAGAAAGCTCGCCCGACCGTCAAAGATCGACTGCGGATGAGTCGATCGAGCCCAAAACCACTGATGAGCTCCATCACGAGAATTGGCTTCGGTCGAGCCGCCAAATCGAACGTGACGAAGCGAGCCAAATTGGGGTGATGGGGGAGTGAGATGAGCGCGCCTGCCTCATCCCGGAACATCGAAAGAAACTCGGACTCGGTGAGACTACGCGCCGTCGTCGGATCGAACTCCGGCACCTTGAGCGCAAACAGTTGGGCTTTGGGATTATTTCGTTCTTCGATGCGGCGGGCAACGAATACCGAGCTCACGCCTCCCGTACCAAGTGCGCGCACGACGTAAAAGGATCCGATCGTTCGACGCGGCAAAAGCCATTCCGGCAGGGGCGCGCGCCGCTTCTCGAGCGGAATGGCGTAGACGTCGCTCGCAGCAGCGATCGGCAAGGAATCCAGTCGAGCGCACACGCAGCTCACCGCCGAAGCAATGGAGTCGGGAAGCTCGGCAACGATTTCGACGGCGGCTTGTTGCACCTGCAGACTGTTCGGCGGCACCCCATCTGCAATCGCTCGCTCGACCAATACGGACAGCGGTACCACCTCCGCCGTGACAGGCAGCTCCGGCTCGCCACTTGGTTCGAGCACACGCCGTTCTGCTCCGTTGGTTAGGACTCGCAACGCGGTGGCGGCTTGTTCGAGTTCGCGCATCGAGTCCGTCCCCGACCGATTGCGATCGACGAGATCGCTCAGACCGCGAGCAGATGCGGCCATCTCGAGTGCGCGACCCAGCCGAAGGATCGTGTGTCGAAGCGCTTCGGCACGATAGGTTCCCCCGGCACCGATGGCCTGACTCAATCGCACGACTCGACGAGCAATCAACGCCTCGTCGGCAGAAGCTGCGTCACCCAGATCGGGACTCGATGGCAAATCGAAAGTCGAATCGGGCACTTCGAGCGAAGACACACCGAGAAACACCGATAGCGCTTGCAATGGCTCTCGCACTTCGGGATTCGTGGAAGCTTCGGCAATGGCCGAAATGCTCTCCCGATCACCAATCTGGCGCGCCGCAACGAGGAACAGGTCGCTCGGTTCGGCTGCACCTTCGCGTACGGCTGAGTCGAAGCACCGCGCCAGGGTCGCGCACAGGATGCGATGCAGCGCGGCGTCGGGCCCGGACGCGATCTGGCGGAGAACGGTATGGGTCGCACGCCGAAGCCTGAGTCGAACCCGTTGCCCGGATTCCTCTGCCTCTCCTTGGATCGTTTCGGCGTCCATGAGATGGAGCAATGCGCGAAGGCAGCGCTGCATCAGGAACGTCGTGGACGGCGCGCTGTCGGTTGGAAGCACCGTGTCGACGACATCGACCAACCACCGTCCCATCCGATGGTAGAGCCGCTCCATGGATGGCACAGAGACGTCCGTCTCGCCGGGACGGCGGCTGAGAACGAGCAAATTGAGCAGGCACGAGCGTTCGAAGCAGCTGCTATCGAGTTCTGACATCAGCCGGAGAACCTCCGGACGAGCAGACTCTTTGGTCAGGTCGGAGCTCTCGAGTCGCTCGGCGACCCAATGCGCTTGTTCCACGAGATGGAGCGCCGATTCGTGCGCCTGGCGCGCGCCGCTCAATTCGAACGCCACGAGCGCCTGTCGCACCCCCTCGTTCATGCTCTCCGTGTCCACATGAGAGATGCGACGCAGCGCGCGCTCGGCCAGGCCCAAAGCGCCGGGTTGCGTGGAGTCACGCACCGCGTTGAGGGACTCGCGAATCAACGAGAGCGTGCGCGGCCCCATAGCCTTGGCAGCGACGTCGCCCGTCAATCCGACAGCGGCTTCCGCCACGTCCGTGCGTCGAGTCGACACGAGCCAATCGAGGAGCGTATCCGCCGCTTCGGGTTCGGCTTCGATGACGCGTGGCAAAGCGGCCACCATTGCCGCCGCCATGCCGGGGTCCAGCGCGCCGATTTCACCCTGCATGAGCCGCCGACATTGAGCCAGCACCGTCGGAGGATCCCCGGAAACGAGAGCAACCAATGAGACGGCAGCCCGGCGCCACTCGGTTGGAGATAGCGCAGGGTCGAGAGACAATTCGACTTCTTCACGTACCTGGCGATTGACGGTCCCGAGCAGCCCACGAGCCACCGCCGCATGACGCCACACGAGTGGCTCGCGATCCGAAAGCAACCGCTTGAAGGTCGGCTGCACCTCGGCTCCAAGCAGCAACTGACGCGGATACGAATCGCCTTGGAGCGAGCGCGCAACGGCCTCACGCGCTGCATGTTCCAGCATCTTCGCAGCAAGCCGTCTCGCTGGTAACGCTCCCGTACTTGGCCGCAGAATCCAGCGCTCGAAGGTATCGCGACGCGACACCAGCGCAAGCGCGAGGAGATCCGAACTGACGGAGGACCCAATGGGCAACTCGAACAGTAGTGCAACACGAGCGCGTAATGGTGGAGTGTCGAGAGAGCGCGCGGCGCCGAGCGCCATGCGCGTCGCAACAGTTCCGAACGTGCCTGCCGTCCCTTCGTAGACACGAATGAAGACGCGCTTACCGAGTTCCCGTCGTTCAGGCCCGGAAGGCAACGCCGACGTGAGCTCGTATAGCGCGAGTGCAGCCTTGCTCGGTTCGATCCAGTCGAGATCCTCGACGAGTCCACTCTCGAGGGCCACCTGCACGGCACGCACCAACATCCGTGGGTCAGTACCGTCGAGTGGCGGAGGACGATCCACGCGTGCGGACTGGCCCAAAGCTGCAATGGCCTGCCGCCAATTGGTGCGACGGTCCGCCTCGTCGGTGAGACGAGGCAAGGTCACTAGGGCTTCGACTGGACTGATCCTGGAACGCATCTGCTGGGGTCTTCGACCCGGTCCTCACGCGAGCAACGTGGGTCCGTTGCCAAGCTGTCCCATCATAGCGCGACACGGCCCCTGCCTGACCAATTCCGTGGGTTTCTCAACAAAACTCGGGATGAGCAGGAAGGCGCTCAACGTCGCACGTGTCGGCATTGCCGCGCATCGATGAAACCATGTTTCGAGCGTCCAAGCCAAGCCGAGAGTCGAAAGCCGTTGGCCGGTAGCCCGAGACAACGCCGGAAGACGGAATACGTTGGAGACTGTTGCATTCGCACCAAGACCGATATGCTCGATTGACCAATGCCACTCTCCACCGACGTCGCCGTGCTGCTCGTTGCCCACGGCACGGTCGAAAACCTCGACCAGATTCCGGCGTTTCTCCTCAAGATCCGACGCGGCAGACCACCGAGCGACTCGCTGGTTGCAGAAATGACACGAAGATACGAGGCGATCGGCGGCTCGCCGATGCTCTCGGTGACACGCGCGCAAGCGGCAATGCTCGCAGAAAAGCTCAAGCGTCCGGTGTACGTCGGTATGCGGTTCTGTCGTCCATCGATCGAGGACGCCCTCGAAGCTGCCGTGTCCGATGGCGCCCGACGGCTCGTCGTTCTGCCCGTGGCCCCCTACAGTGTGGCCCTTTATCATGCAGAAGTCGCCCAGCAACTCGACCGCATGCCGGCGGAGGTTCGGGACCGCCTCGAGCTTCTCGCGATTCCGCCCTATGGGGTACATCCGACGCTCGTTCGAGCCCATCGCGACAATGTTCTCTTACATGCGGAGGAAGGACTCCGCCGTGGCGCACCGCTCTTGTTCTCGGCGCACAGTCTACCGCTGCGCGTCATCGCCGCAGGCGATGCCTACGCTGATGAGGTCCAGGCGAGTGCGAGAGCGATCGGCGACGCGCTCGGATATCCTTGGCAGCTCGGATTCCAGAGTGAAGGGGCCGACGGCGGAGAATGGCTCGGGCCACCTCTCGTGAAGCACGTCGATGTCGTTGCGGGGAACCCGAGCGGCGAAGTCGTCGTCGCTCCGATCGGTTTCTTGTGCGATCATGTCGAAACACTCTTCGATCTCGATATCGAGTTGGCCTCTCGAACATCGATGCTCGGTCTTCGACTAATCCGGATCCCGGCTCTAGGCACCCATCCGGGACTGATCGCGACGCTCGCCGATTTGGTTACGACGGTGTTGTCTCGCTGCTCCGACCCGACACGCATCGAGGAGGTGGTCCCTTGAACTTGCGCCGCCGAATGAAGTTCCGGATGTGGAGCATGTCACTTGGGTTGGGGTTATGCGGCGTGATTATGGGCTGCTCCCTGTTTCGTAGTACCGTGAACGCGAGCCCGCAGGTGCGGTGGTGGCTGTTCTCGAACTTCGGTGCTCGAGAGGTCTGTCCTAAGGTGTTGTCCTCGGGCGCTCCACTCAGGCTCGACCCGAACGGGCCCGTAATTGGCCGCTTCTTCCCCAATCTCTGCGAGCAACGTGTCGATGACGGTCGTCAGACCTTGACGCTCTCTCTCGCGGGTACGGGATTCGCGTGGACCCCGATCGCCGGGCGAGTCGGATTTCGTGCAAGCGCCACGGTCGAATATCGCATGGACTTTCGGATGGAAGATGACGCCGTTTACGTTTGGGGGTTGCCCACGGGCGCAAGTCCGCCCCCTCAGTTTCAACTTGGAGCCGTCGAAAACGCACTTGTCAATTGGGCGGCGCAAGGCCCAGCGGGATACCTGGCTACGACGTTCGGTGCACAGATCCTTTCAAGCCGCTTGGCGGAAGGATTCACGGCAATTCGCTCGGATTCCGGGGACGAGTTTGCCCTTGGTCACTATGTTCCTCCGCAACGACCGCCGAAGCCGTACGCGCTCGAAGGGGAGGATCGCATTCTACTGACCAGCGAAACGACCGAAGTTCGTGTCGGACAAGTCGACGTCGCGGGACCCTTCGAAGTCGCTGATTCCGATCAAGCGCTGTACTTGAGAATGCGCTCGGAGGGGGCAATGGTCGAGGCACTGCTCTTCCCGAAATACGTCATCGATCCGTGGCGCGAAGGGCTGCAAACGGGAACACCGCTCGCGCCTCCGCCCACGCCACAGCTTGCCGCCTTTGCACTCCCGCTCAATCAAGAGGTTCGACAAACCCTCCCACTGCCGAAAGGCAGTTACGTCCTCGTCATCGATCACAGTGCAAAGCTCGGTCAGGTGAACCCACCATGGAATCCGTTGGGGCTCGTGGGCGGAGGGAGCGCGAGAGTGAGTTACGCCGTCGAACTCGGAGAAACCCCGTAACTACCGCGGTGCAACGTGCTCCAACCCTAAACGGCCCACTGCCGTCGTCATCGTGCACTCGAGCGTGCATTTCGCTCATATCGTTTCGCGACCGAGCTCGGCAGACCATCGTTGGTCCCCGGTGCGCGGTCGCAAAGCGCAGGTGTGCGCCGAACAGCGCACAAAAGACGCTCAAAAGTGCGCCAGCTCTTGGGCCTTCGCAAGGGGGTTCGCGACCCGAGAACGCGGGTCGTTTTCTCGAGAGTCGGCGGCTCGATGCGTCACAAACACCTCACTAGCGCCTTCTCAGCAGGCGGGGACTGAGGCAGGATTGCACGCCTATGACCAAGCGAAGCCTTCTTCCATCCTTGGCTCTGCTCTTGCTCGCCGCGGCGTGTGGTCGCGGTCCGCAAGTCACGAGCAGTCAATTGCCGCTCAAGCGAGTCGTCGTCTACCGAAACGGCGTCGGATACTTCGAACGCGCCGGTCGTGTCGACGAAGCCGAGGTCAATTTCGAGATGCGTCAACACGCCGTTGGGGACTTCCTCGCGACGCTCGCCATCGTCGAGCGAGGGGGAAGCAGCGTGAGATCGGCGTCCTTTCCCATCGAGGTCGAGGACAAGTACGAGCCCGTCCCGCCGCCGATTTGCCCGATGCAGACAACCGTTCCTTGCCCACCGCCAACCCCCGAACCGCGAAAGGAACGCAATCCTCTGAGGAAGGTCTCGCTGCGACTCGACGGCAACGAGCATGATCTAGCGGTGGGCTACGTCGCCGAAACCCCGGTGTGGCGACCGTCGTACCGCGTCGTCATCACCCCCGATGGAAAGGCGGAACTCCAGTCATGGGGGATCGTGCAGAACCTCTCCGGCGAGGACTGGCGGAACGTCGATCTGGTACTCGTTGCCGGCGCACCGTTGGCGTTTCGCTCGGCGCTTGGTGACCCCGTCACACCAGAGCGGCCTTTGGTTACCGATTCGGGCGAAGTCATCGCTTCAGTTCCCCAAGGAGTCACGTCACTGGCTCAGAATAAAGACGGGGAGGTGACACGTTATGTCCCCGAAGAACAAGCTCCGATGGCCGCGCCCGCGCCGCCGCAAGCGGAAATGGCCGACGAAGCGTCCATGGATCTGAAGAAGGAAGCCGGCACGGGTTACGCCGCGCCCGCGTCTCGTGCAGGTGGCGTTGCGAGACGAATGGCGAAGGCTAGCGCGCCCGCTGGTGTGGCCGCTTCGAGCATCGCTCCGCTGTCAGCACCCAAGCCGCTGATTGGTCAGGCGCCAAGTGCACCGAAGAACGTGAGCATCTTGGCAGGTGTGGCGGTCGAAGCGGGAGCCACGAGATACAGCGTTCCGTACCCGATCACCGTTCCCGACGAGAGCGCGACGATGGTTCTTCTATCCAGCCAACACGTCCCCGGAGAGAGCGTCTTTTTGTTCGCTCCCGACGGCGGCGTCTCCGACTCCGCAAATCATCCGTTTCGAGTGGCAAGGTTCACGAATGCAACAACCGGGTTGCTCGAACGTGGACCCATTGCCGTGTTCGAGAAGGGTTCGTTCCTCGGCCAAGGTATGCTCGAAAGTTTGCCGCCGAATGCGACGGCAACGGTTCCGTTCGCTCTCGAGCGAGGCCTATCCGTCGAGCAGTCTTCGCGCTACGACGAACGAGGAGCGCGGCTCTACAAGATCGAACACGGACAACTGACGATTCGAGCGAGACTCGGTTGCCCAGACGACCTACAAGATCACCAACGGCACGAAAGACGCGGCAAAAATGCTCGTCAGGCATCCCCGCCAGCCTGGTACGCGGCTCTTCCGACCGCCGTCGGGAACCGAAGACAACGTAGCTCTCGGAAACGCTCTCGTTCCCATCTCGATCAGTCCATCTGGCAAGGCCGAACTGGTCGTGGACGAGCGCCAATCGCGTCAGCAGGGCGTGGGCTGGCTCGATCCCCTCGCTGACGACGCGGTGCGGGCTTATCTCGCGGACAGCCGAGCCGACCAGAAGTCGGTCGAGTTATTGCGAAAGGCGTGGCAGATCCGAACCATTTGGAAGGGTTTGGTGGACGAGCAGTCTAAACTCTTTACCGAACGAAGCGAACTCGAGCGTAATCTCGAACAGCTACGGCAAAGTCTGCGCGCCATCGAAAAGAATGCTCAGGCGCAAGATCTCCGTACGAAATTGACGAAGAAGCTCGGCGACGCCTCTTCACGTATCGACCAGATCACCAAACGGCTCGTCGAAGTCGAGCTCGGCATGCGTGAACAAGAGGTCCGCTTCCGTGACTCGATTACCGAGGTGACGATCCTCTCGGCTCCTCCCCCGAAGGAGTGATTCGGTCTCGCACGAAGTCCCCTTGACATCATCGATCGTGGCTCCATGCCGTGGGAGCCATGATGGATGTAGAAACCATTCGCCAGAGGATTTGCGCCAATATCCCCGACGCGAGCGTGGAGGTCGATGACCTCACTGGCACTCATGACCACTTTCAGGTCCGAGTGACGTCCCCGGCCTTCCGGGGAAATTCATCGTGGATCAGCATCGGCTAGTCTACGGAGCTTTGGGAGACGCCATGCAGGCGGACATCCACGCGCTCGTCGTGCGCACGCTGGCCCCAGCTCCGTAAGCCGCTGCCCAATGGCACGCCCATCGATGGAGAAGTTTTGTCATGACTGAGGAACAACGGAAATTCATCGACGAGACCGTCAACAGCAAACGAATTGTGTTGTTCATGAAGGGCAACCGGGCGTTTCCGCGTTGCGGGTTCTCTGGCAAAGTGGTCGACATTCTCGAGCGGCACGACGCCGACTTTCTCGATATCGACGTCTTGGGCAATCCCGAGCTTCGTGATGTTCTCAAGGAGTACTCGAACTGGCCCACGTTTCCTCAACTCTTCGTCGAGGGAAAGCTCGTCGGCGGATGCGACATCGTGACCGATCTGGACTCCACGGGGCAGCTTGCGGAGATCCTCACCTCGTCCGCGAGCTGAGGTGAGGGGACTCCAGTTCGCCGCAGATTCGCGAAACGACGACTGGGGCTGGCAATCCGACGATTAGCGTCGCGGCCCCAGTCCGACGGATTCGGCGACTCGCAAACTCGCGCGAGTCGATCGATTGCCGTCCGAAAAAGGGAAGGTGATGGTGGCCCAAGATCCAGGGCGCACGGCCAGCATCCCCCCGTCAGCGGCGAGCAATAGCGTGAGGCGATTGCGATCGAGCGAACGAGTCCGATCGGCAAGATGAGACAATGCCCGCCGATAGACGAGCGGCTCTTCTACGAGTCCAGCCTCACCAAGGTGCGGCACTTCGGCAGACAGCCCCATCGTGCCAACCAAAGCAACGCCAACACTCCCCGGATCGATGCCCCGAAACCAGCTCCCCAGTTGATTGGTGTGACCGTCGGCGCATCGCGCGTAAAGTGCGCCGACATTTGCCGAGACGGATTCGTAAAGCGCGGACGCGAGACGCATCAACTTGAGTCGCTGCGCTTCGTCGAAGTAGAGCGCGACGTAGGTGCCCGTCATCACGATGCGAACGCCACTGCGTGATCGAGGAAAGACCTGAGCCAGCGGATCGGGCAGCACGTGAACCATCGTCGCGGGACCCGTGGCTTCCCGGAGGACAGGCTCTTCATCCCAAATCACTCTTTTGGGTCCACCAGGCTCCGCGTCCCCGAAGAACGGCGACAGGGCGCTGTGGTTTTCACCGAGACTCTCCTGCTCCGAGAGAAGCCGCAGCTCGACGACCCACCCGTCCACGTCGAGAGGACTCACTGAACCACCCACCGCCACTCGAGCACGTACGCTCTTGCATTTGCGGAAGGGTCCAGCTCTTCGTGTCGCGAGGACCGCAAGCGCGGTGCACCGGGTGTCCGTGCAGCCTCACTTTGCACTCGACTGGTCCCAGTCACGTCTCCATCCGAAAGGATCCCCGTATTTGCGGCCTGCACCGCCGGACGTCCAAGCCAGCGCCACGCGCACCAGACCCCGGCACCAACCGCAGCCACTGCCACGAGCAGACGCAACCACTCGAGCCATGCCGATCTCCCCGAGCCGGTCGTCATGCGCGCTCGACGACTGGCGGCGAGGTCGCGTGCGATGCGCTCGGCGATTTGACGACGTTCACGCTCGTTCGAGCGACCAAAACGCTCCAAGTCCGAATTCGCGACGACCGCCACCTTGGGCCCGAATCCCGTAAGTACGAAGCGATCCCCCTCCAACGTCACCGCGCCCGCAATGCCGTTTCGTCCGAGGCACTCCTCGATCTGCCGCGTCAAATCCCAGGGTTCACCAACCGTTGCCACTTGCCAGGAGAATTGCGCGAGCGCGTGGCAAGCGCAAGCCGATCGCGCGCGCACCCCGGAACCTCGCAAGATCACCTGTCGCCCTCGAACACGCGAACAATGGCATTGCGTTAGCGCACCGTGCCAAGCATCCTTGGACTCGCAATGAGCCGCCCCCTCGTGCTCCTCTCCAATGACGACGGCGTTCGCGCGACAGGACTGCATATTTTGCGCGAGGCATTGCTCGAGATCGCCGACGTGATCACCGTCGCGCCCGAGCACGAACAGAGCGCAACCAGCCACGCCCTCAGTTTGCATCGACCGTTGCGGTTCTCGGAGATCGCACCGAGCGTGTTCGCAGTAGATGGAACCCCAGCCGATTGCGTGTACGTCGCCCTCTTCGCGAGCAATCGCTTTTTACCGCGACGTCCGTCGGTGGTCGTTTCCGGCCTCAATCGTGGGCTCAACCTCGGCGCAGACGTCCATTATAGCGGGACGGTCGCCGCCGCGCGTGAGGCCGCACTGCGGAAGGTCCGCTCCTTGGCGTTCTCCGCAGATCTCGATGCCGACGTTGCCGCAGCGGCCCGACTTGCCCGTCGCATCGTCACTGCCGTGCTCGAGGACCTGAGCGAGAGCCCGCTATTCTTGAACGTCAACTTTCCTGCGGGCAATCAGTGGGAGTTGCGGCAGACCCGCCTTGGCAGTCGCACGTACCGTGATGGGGTCGAGATCCGCGTCGATCCGCGGGGGCGCGAATATCTTTGGCTCGGTGGGCCGTTAGGCTTCACGCATGGTGCGGAACCCGACACGGATACGGCTGCCTTCGACGCCGGATTCGCAACGATCACACCGCTCTCTTTGAATCCCTGGGACAACCTCCAACAGGAGCGCGCGCTTTCCATCGTTGAAGCGGTCAACCAGAGGTACGTGTAAACGCTCGGGCCCAAGTCTACTCTGCACCCCCAACCGCAACCACAGAGCCTTTCCAAGCAGCGTCAACTCGCTGACGCTGGCCCAAACAGACGCAGTGAAACCGAACTGATGCGGGATTTTTGGGGGTCAGGGGCTCGCGGTCACGACTCGGATCATGATAGCGTCGAGATGCCATGACGGATCCCAAGCGCCCGGTCAACCAGAAGAAAGTCCTCGTGCCGCCGCGTCGCGCGCCAACGCCAAGAGGTGGCGATCGCGAGTCTCAGCGCGCCATCGAAGTTGGGCGCCCCGTGAGTCTGCCTCAGATCTCGGATGTCCTCGTCGATCGGATCCACTACGTAAAGTCACTGGTTCGCGATGTACCGGACTTTCCGAAGCCCGGGATCCTCTTCCGTGACATCACGCCACTGCTTGCGGATCCAAAGGGATTTCACATCGTCCTCGATGCGTTCGCCGAACACTTCGTAGGCGAGCATGTCGACGCGGTGGTGGGAATCGAATCGCGCGGCTTCATCTTCGGCGGCGCATTGGCGGCGCGACTGAACGCAAGCTTCGTACCTGTACGCAAGCCCGGAAAGCTCCCAGCAAAAGTCGACCGCGTGAGTTACTCCTTAGAGTACGGCGAAAACGAACTCGAAATGCATCGAGACTCCCTCGCCGAAGGAGCGAGTGTCGTCGTCGTGGACGATTGACCCGCAACGGGTGGGACTGCGGCCGCCGCCGCGGAGTTGGTGCATCGGCAAGGCGCGTACGTCATGGCTTTCGCATTCATGGTCGAACTCAGTGGTCTGCAGGGTAGGGAACGTTTGCTCCCAACGCCTGCCTTTTCGCTCCTGACTTACGACTGAGATCTTCGGAAAGCGTCGACCCGAGCAATCGCGCCGTCGACAAAAACGGAGACGGCGCCTCTCGCAATGCGCGCGCCGTCACCGCTGACGGGGAAACGCCATGGTGCCTGCGACGTCGGGTTGGTCGAGCATCAGTTGAACCAATCGATCGAATCCCAAAGCGTTACCCGCGGAAGGCGGAAGCCCCTCCTCGAGCGCTGAAAGAAAGCCTTCATCGAGTGGATAGACTGGGCTGGACGAAGCACGTCGCGCAGCGAGCTCGGATTCGAAACGTCTACGTTGTTCCTGCGCGTCGCTCAGCTCGCCGTAAGCATTGCACAGCTCGATTCCCCCGAGAAACAGCTCGGTACGCTCCGCTGCTCGTGGCTCGTCCGGGCAGATGCGAGCGAGCGCGGCCTGAGAAGCGGGATACCGCGTCAAAAAGACGGGGGCATCCCACTCAGACAGTCCCGGTTCGACCCGTTCGACCATGAGCTCGAAGTACCGATCGGGGGATTGCTCGGCGAGGGTGTAGACATCGTCTACGTCGGCATAACGCCGAAAGGCTGCCTCGACCGAGAGCTGCCGAAAAGGGCGGTCGAGTCGAAATCTTCGTCCGGCAAATTGGAGCTCATCACCCAATCCGAGCGCGTGAGCAGCGCGGAGCACGATTGCTTCCGTGTCCTCGATCACGACGTTGAGCGACGAAAATGATCGATACCACTCGAGCATGGTGAACTCGGGTTGATGCCGCGGTCCGAGTTCGCCTCGGCGGAAACACGTCGCCAGCTGGTAAACTCGAGGCAAGCCGCCGACGAGCAGCCGCTTCATGTGAAGCTCTGGAGAGGTGACGAGAAATCCGCCATCCGCCTCGATTGCGTCGACTCCACTGTCGAGCCCGGGCGCGCTCAGCCAAGTCGGAGTGTGCACTTCGAGGAAGTACTGCTCGTCGAACCAATGTCGCACGGCCGCAGCTATCGCCGCTCGCGCACGCAGCCGAGCCCCTTGTCCTCCCCAGCGAAACCGCGCCCACGCCCCTGAACCACGCGGTTCGTCGCGACGCTCGTGAAACACGACCGACTCGACTCGAAATCGCCCCGAATCGAACGTGCCAGCGACAACCAGCAGATCCCCGGGACCGAGCGGGCCATGCGCGAAATCGAGTAGAATCCGACTACATGCGTCAGCTAACACGACGACATCGGTGGCGACCTCCTCGATTCGTCCCGCGAGGCGTACGGTCTGCCCTGAAGGGAGAGCAGGATCGCTCGGGAATCGAACGGAAGATGTTCATGGCTCAATCACGAATGGTTCTCCCGTGCGTTACGCACCGTCAGTCGACGGCTTCCCTATCCGAATCGGAGCCGAAATGCGCCCAATCGGGATAGAATGGGCGCACGCCCGTCGATTTTGCGTTCAGAAAGGAGCGAATGCTACCGGTCGGTCGTGGAATTCACACGCCGGTCGTAGTCCCACCGCTTCCGGCATTTCCGCCAGAGGCGCTCTCGGTCGAAGCGGTGCTGCCGCCAGCAGCCGTCCCCGTCGAGGTGCCTCCCGCTCCGGTCGTCGTGGTCGTTGCCGCGCTTCCACCGACGCTCGAGGTTCCGCTGTCTTGACCACCTGCCCCACCAGAACCGGCGCTTTCGCTGTCGGATGCCCGCTTGCAGTGCGAGTTGCTCGAAGGACCGTCTTTCGGACAACAACGATTCGGCGTTCGTTTCCCCGACCTTGTACTCGGAAAGCTGATCGGCAGCGACGCAAACGAGCCCGCTCTCGCAATCCGCATTGCCATTGCTCCGCGAGCAGGTGTCGCCCTCGCCCTGCTTCGAGCATGCGCAAAGGACGAATAGGACCAATCCAGCAGAAAGGCGAAGTTGCTTCATTAGACGTTGTTTCCGAGGTGAAGGGCCGAAGTTTACCTGCCGTGGCCACCCTTGGCTTGCACGGTCGCGCTGAAGAGCGATGCGTAAGAGACCGCGCTCGTGAGCGAGAAGTGGAAATGTATACGAGAGTTCTGCCCACTGGGACCAAATCCACCATCCCGAGAATCGATGACGCCGAGGTCGAAATGGTAAGGGTAACCGATGAGCAAACAGAGAATCCCGACCATTTGAAGAGCGGTCTTGCTCTTGCCGTCTTCGCCCGCTGCAATGACGAGCCCTTCGCTACTCGCGACGGAGCGCAGGCCCGTCACGGCGAGCTCTCGGCTGAGTAGCAACACGACGGCCCACTCGGAGATCCGTCCCATGGGCACCATCCAGACGAGCAGAGCCGTAACCAGAAGCTTGTCAGCGAGAGGATTCGAGAAACTTCCCGAGCACACTCACCACGTTGAGTTTCCTCGCGAGATAGCCATCGACGAGATCGGTGAGTGCAGCCAATGCATAGACGATGGCTGCAAGGAGACAGTCTTTAGGTAATCCGCGATCAATCAGCCAAAGGACCAGAGGAATAATCGCAATTCGTCCGAACGTGAGAAGGTTCGGCAGATTGAGCGCATCCTGGCGAAGGGTGCGGCGTCGCGCCAAAAGCTCCGCTTACTCTGCAGGGGAGCGCGAACGGCGAGCTCGCCAGCGTGGCGGAGGAACGGAACGGGTGCGCGACGGGGACGACATCGAAGGCGAGGCGCATCCTGTCATCCAATCGGCACTCTGCCAAGGCGAGACCGAGGCTCATCCGTCCAGGGACACAGACGGAAACCAAACGGCACAACGCTTCGCCGGACGTTCTCCGGATGGAAACGCCTAGGCGGGCAGGACCCAGAACCGTCGCGTATGGGCACGAGCTAGCCCAGAATCGCCGTGCCCTCGCCGAACAGACCCGAAAATCGGCGGGATTTACCCGGAGATTCGGCCGGCTCAACAGTTTGAGGAAGAACGCGAGCCGTCCAGCCAACGATGTCTCGGATCCGAACCACGAGCCCCCCATGGTCGACGACCACCGTGCGCGCCTCGCTCGGCAGCGCGAGCGCTACGAGCCCACGTCCGGTAAGGCGAACGACCTCCAACGACTCGCCGCGGGCAAACTGCAACCGTTCGGCATCGTATTTGAGACCGAGCTCAGCCCGAAGAGGGCCGACTGACGCAACGTCACGCTCTCATCCTCCAATTCGAACAGCTCGAGAATTCGCTGTTCGTCCGTACGCGCGACAATCCGCCCCGGCCCCATGAATCCAACGATGGGCGTCGCTGCAGACCCGAGAGGTTCCTCCGTTTCGGCACCTCGAGAACGCACGAGGACGCGAATCTCCCGACGTGGCACGGCAGCCGGCGCAGCCAGAATCACGGCATCTGCACGGACGGCAAACGGCTCGTCGAGTTCGACGAGAAGAGTCCGGTGGTCCACTCGCGCCGCTGTTCCCCCGAGCAGAGACGGCGCCCGCGCGTGAAGCCACTCTCGCAAATGGACACGCTTCGGTTCCGCAACGGCATCCGGCAGCTCGGGATAGCCATCCACACCGCCCCAACTCGACAACGGTGGAGGGCGAACCGATGGTGGCGGCGTCGATATCCGCCGGGGAACGCGTTCGGGCTCTGGAATTGCTTCTTCGCCAGGTTCGAGTGCACGCCAGCGACCGCTTCGAGCGTCCGTGTCAGAACCACTCGACGAAGGTGCGGCTACGAAGCTCCTCGTGCCGTCGTCAATCGCGCTGAATGCGTCCTCTGCGGCAGCCCTGAGCTCCCACCGTTCCACGGGGATGCTCTCGTTTGCGACCGGCTCGGACTGCTCTGCGAAACGCAGCATTCGCTCGGCCATTCCCGTCTGTCCCGCACGTTCGAAGGCGACATGCGCCTTGGCAAAGTCGTGAAGAAACTGGAAGGTCAGCCCCAAATATCCCCAAGCCCGCTGATGCGTCGGTTCGAGCTGCACGACTTGTTCGAGCAGCTCACGAGCGGCGTGGTGCTGGCCGGTCTTTACGTAGCAAAGCGCCAAATTGATCTTCGGCGGGATCGCATCAGGACAGGCAAAAACCAGCTTCTGATAGATGTCGATCGCGCGAGGGTAGAGTCCCAGCCGAAAATAGGTTACCCCGAGCAATCCTTGCCCGCGCACGTCTTGAGGCTGAAGGCTGAGAGCGAGCTCGAGAGCCTCCTTGGCAGGTCCGACCTGGTTTTCCTTGAGCAGCTCGCTCCCCCGGGAAAGATGATAAAGAAAGTCCTCGCCAGCGATCCCGACGCTAGGTGGATCCGATTCGAAGGGGAGCGTTTCGGGCTGGACCGATGGGTTCACGTAGGAGCCCAAGGGGCGAAGGGAGATACGACCGACGTCCTGATTTGCCATGGCGCCCATGCCCGGAGTATCGACGCGGCCCCCTTCCGTCGGGTAGGCTTCGACCCCAGGTCAGGCCATGATTGTCGCTCGCTTTTCCGGGGACGTCGACGGCGTCGATCGAGATGCATGCTTGGTCGTGCGAACCGAGCCAATTTTGGCCACCCTCGATGCAACGAGTCCGGGTCCACCGATCCCGAAGGTCCGCGCGGAGACGCCCTACCTACACCGGAACGCGCGGGACCGAGGAACGTCGGCTGGCAAGCGACTAGGCCAGTGTGCCTTTCGTCGAGGCAACCCCAACGACCCGAGGATCGATGGCAGTCGCAACACGCAACGCTCGAGCGAATGCCTTGAAACAAGCCTCTACGATGTGGTGGAGGTTCTGGCCAGTCTCGAGTGCAACGTGAAGATTGATTCTCGCCGAACGAGCAACGGCCTCGAAGAATACCTCGGCCAACTCGGTGTCGAAGTCGCCAATCTTCGCTTTCGGCATCGGGACGTCCCAAACGAAATAGGAGCGTCCGGAGAGATCGAGCGCCACTTTGACGCGCGTTTCATCCATCGGAAGCAGCCAATAGCCGTACCGGTGAATTCCACTTCCGTCGCCGATCGCTTGTCGCAATGCGGTGCCAAAGACGATGCCGAGATCCTCGGTCGTATGATGACCATCGATTTCGACGTCACCTTCCGCGTCGACGGTCAAATCGAAGAGCCCGTGACGGCTGATTTGCTCGACCATGTGCGACAAGAAGCCAATGGGCGTTTTGACGTCGCCCTTACCCGTGCCGTCCAAATCGAGCTCGACCCTGATGCGAGTCTCCTTCGTTTGCCGTTCGACTGTCGCGGTTCTGCTCATGATCCGGTCATTCCCTTGGGGCGTTGTCATCCGTGAAGACGATTCTCAGGCGCCTTGCCTGGCCAGGCAATTTATGGGCGAAAATCCTCGACGGTCCAGGCCCCCGCAATCAAGGCGCAAAATCGCGAGCACGAGCACAGCGCTGGACCATCGGGGATTCGATCCGGCCGGAGCGACTGGGCCTCGGGGCCGCCTTCGATTGCCGGCTACGGTGAGGGTCTCAGACGAGAATCGCGGCGAGCTCGCGGCGAAGTGGCGTCTGACGCCGAAGCGCTCGAGACGAGCCAGATTGTGATTTGCCGCCGCGCGGTTGCCTCAGAAGGCACTCCTTCGGCGCGCTTGCCACCATCGCCCGCCGGCCTAGCCGAAGCTCGCAGCCCTGTCGGTATCGCAGCGACGGACGCGTAGCCGACGAGCCGGCACGATAATCCCATGAAACGGGCGGCAATTTCTACTATGGGGTCGTTCCCGAAGCGAAGAAGAGGAGGGGACGACGCCCTCCACCGTTGCTGTTCTGGATGGCACGTCGTAAAACCGAGAGAAGGGATCGATGACATCGGAAGGACCAATGGCTCGACTGCAGACCGTGCCGATCATGGCTCTGCGAAACTCCGTACTTTTTCCGATGAGCGTCGTGCCCGTCAACGTGGGGCGACCAAGGAGTGTACGTCTCGTCGAAGACTTGATGGACCAAGGCGACGCGGTGGTCGGAATCGTAACGCAGCGCAATGCGGACACCGTAGAACCGACGTTCGAAGATCTTTACGAGGTCGGAACCCTGGCCCGCATCGTCAAAGTCATTCGACTGGGCTCGGCGAACTACAGCGTGGTCCTCAACGGCATCTCACGATTTCGCATCGTGTCACCCCTTGGGCTCGAGCCGTACATGAGAGCCGAGGGTGAACGCCTATCGGACGTTGGAAAGTCGAATGCACCGGCCCTGGCAGAGCAGGGCGAACGGCTACGAACCATGGCGCGTGAGGTGCTCGGTTTGATGCCGGACCTTCCACGCGAAGCCGCGAGCATCCTCGACAACGTACGCGATCCCGGCGCACTCGCCAATCTCATCGCATCCAATCTTCCCGAAGAACACGCGACCATTGCCACGCGGCAACACGTGCTCGAGACCACGCTGCTCTCCGAGCGCATCGAATACGTCATCGGCCTCGTGGAGCGACAGCGCAGGATCCTCAAGGCAAAGAAGGCCATCTCACTCGACGAACTGGGCAAGAGCCAGAGGGATTTGGTCCTACGCCAGCAACTACGAAGTGTTCGCGACGAACTCGGGGAATCGTCGGAGGATCAGGAGCTCGACGAACTCCGCGAGCGCATCGAGCGGGCCGAAATGCCGGAGGAAGCCGAACGAGCTGCACGCAAACAACTCCGTCGGCTCTCGGGGATCCCAGCACAATCCGCCGAATATCAGGTTGCCCGTAGCTACGTCGAGTGGCTCGTGGACTTGCCGTGGTCGCGAACCACGCCCGAACGCGTCGACGTTGCCGAGGTGCGGCGATGTCTCGAGGAAGACCATTTGGCCTCGAGCGGGTCAAGAAACGGATCGTCGAATTTTCGGCCATTCGCCAGCTCCGCAAGGACAAGAAGGGTCCCATCCTCCTCTTCATCGGGCCCCCGGGAGTCGGCAAGACGTCGCTCGGACGCAGCATTGCACGGGCCATGGGACGCAAATACGGTCGGATCGCACTCGGTGGAGTTCGCGACGAGGCAGAGATCCGCGGTCATCGGCGAACCTATGTCGGAGCGCTCCCTGGTCGCATCATTCAGGCACTCAAGAAGGTGGGCACGCGCAATCCCGTGCTCGTACTCGACGAGGTCGACAAGATGGGCGCCGACATGCGAGGCGATCCTGCAGCGGCATTGCTCGAGGTGCTCGATCCAGAGCAGAACACCACCTTCACCGACCACTACATCGACGTCCCCTTCGATCTCTCGCAAGTTCTCTTCCTGGCAACAGCAAACTACTGGGGGGGAATTCCCGAAGCACTTCGGGATCGCTTGGAAGTAATCGAGGTTCCTGGGTACACGCGAAACGAGAAGCTCGGCATCGCACGACAGTTCCTCGTGCCGAAGCAGCTCCGCGAACACGGTTTGACCGAAGAACGGCTCCGCTTCGCCGACGAGGGTCTCGAGCACATCATCGATTTTCACACCCGCGAAGCAGGCGTACGCAATCTAGAGCGCGAAATCGCCTCGGTCTGCCGAGCGATCACGGTCAAGTTGGCCGACGGCGTGGACGTCACGAACACCGCCGCGGATCGAGCGCTCGTCGAAGAAGTGCTCGGGCCTGCGAAGGTGCACCCGGAGCTGGCGGAACGACGGCTCTTTCCCGGTCTGGCGACGGGGATCTCGGTCTCGTCGGTGGGCGGCGACCTTCTGCTCGTAGAAGCCACGCTCATGACCGGCCGTGGCGAGGTGAAGCTCACAGGCAGTCTTGGAAACATCATGCGTGAGGCTGCCGAGACTGCCGTGACGTACGTCCGCTCGAAGGCGGAACGACTCGAGCTCGATGCGAAATGGCTCGAGAAGAAAGACCTCCACGTTCACATCCCGCGAGCAAGCTACGGAATCGACTCGGCTTCAGCGGGTCTGGCCGTTTACGCCGCCGTGGCGTCGCTGCTGCTCCGGTGTCGCTTGAAGCCGAAGGTGGGCCTGGTGGGTGAGCTCTCTTTGCGTGGAGCCGTCCTCCCCGTCGGGCAAATCAAGGATATCCTCTTGGCGGCGCATCGGGGCGGGCTGCGGCTGCTGCTCATACCGCAAGCCAACATGCGGGATCTCAACGAGGTCCCCCAGGAAATCTTGCGTGAAGTCGAGGTCCGAGGAGTCCACAACGTCGCCGAAGTGTTGCCACTCGTGCTGATCCCAACGGCGTCGAAACGGGATCCGGAAATTCCGAGGAGGACGAAGAGAACGTCCCCGAAGCAGGTTCGGCCCACCCGTAAGCGAACGCTCGAACGATGATCGAACGGAGAAGGAACGCTCTGGCGGATGCCACTCGAGCTCAATAAGGTCAAAGCTCGAGGAAGAGCGTTTCTTTCGAAGTTGCATTTCCTGCAGCGCGGGCTCGTCGCAATCGTGGCTCGCTCGTCGATGGCTCGGCGCGCAGTTGGGGCAATTGCGCGTTTGAGGGCGAGACTGCAACCGCCGACCTGGCTGCGCACGGTGCTCGACCGAATCCCTTTCACGGGAGATACGTGGCTTATCGCTTTGGTCGCAAGCGTGCTCGGGTTTCTTCCGAGCCTATCCGGACCATCCTATCCGGCAGCCCTCGTCTTCGGTCTCCTCGTGCCGCAATTCACGGCCATCGTAACGGCCCGTTTGGACCGTTTGGACTGCAATCCCGAACAGATGCTGGGGTTGCGACTCAAACGCGCCATGGCTCATGGCCTGGCATTCACCCTCCCACTCGTATTACACGCGCTCCGCACCGAATGGTGCGCACCTGGCCACGATCTATCGGTCTTGTTCCTTGGCCCGCTGATGGGGCTCGTCATGGCCGCAGCTTGGGGTCACGTCGTTGCGCTGGCGACAGCTCGATGGCTCAGGCGATCGCGCCGAGCTCGCTTTTGGCTCGGTTGGTTCGGTCCGCTCGGGAGCGCAATCCTCGGCGTCGTCGATTTCTACCGTTCGCCTACGGTGTTCGCTTTCGACCCCTTCGTAGGATTTTTCGCGGGTTCCATTTACGACACGGGATTCGATCCCACCCTTCGCCTCCTAACCTACCGATTGGGAAGCGTCGGAACGCTGCTAGCGCTCTTGGCGATTTCTCGTCACCTGAGACCCGATCCCGCGAGAAAGCCCCGACTCTCGCCGCCGTGGGACGGAGCGCTCATCGCGTTGGGTGGATTGGGATTGATTTGCTCCATCGTGGTTACGTCCCGAGGCGTCGCCCTTGGACACCGTTCGACGGAGGCCAGCATTCGAGAAGCCCTTGGCCAATCCTCGCGTTTGGACCGCTGCGAGATCGTCTACGGCCACCAAAAGGCAGTTGCCATCCAGCGTCTGTCGAAAGACTGCAACGCGTGGCTCGGCCGTCTGGAGAGGGGACTCGGTGCCCAACGGCTCGACCGAGTCACGGTCTTCGTGTTCGACAATGCGGCGCAAAAGGAGCTCCTCATGGGCGCCGCGCACACCCAAATCGCCAAACCCTGGCGCAAGGAGATCTACGTCAACGGGGCGGTTTACCCGAATGACGTGGTGGGCCACGAGTTGGCGCACGTGATCGGCGGTCAAGTCGCTAGCGGCCCCTTTCACATCGCCGGAAGCCTCTTTGGGCTCTTACCGAATCCGGGGCTGATCGAAGGCCTGGCGGTGGCGCTGGCGCCCGACGAGGACGCCAATCTCACCGCAATGGAGTGGGCTCGAACCCTTCGTGACTTGAACCGGCTCCCCGCGATCGAGGATGTCTTCTCCCTTGGTTTCTTTGGCCACTCTGGGGCCATGGCGTACACCGTAGCCGGAGCTTTCGTCGATTTCATCGGGGATCGCTACGGCAAGCCCGTGGTCCGCGCTTGGTACCGAGGTCAATCGCTCGAGACGGTGACCCATTCGTCTTGGTCGACTCTCGAGGCCAACTTCCGCAAATCGCTCGACACCGTGCGGCTTCCAACGGGCGCCCTCGATGCGGCACGAGCTCGCTTTGCCCGCGCGTCGGTACTCGCACGGACATGTCCCCACGCCGTCGATCGGGCACTGGAGCAAGGCGAAACGAGACTCGATCAAGGCGACGGCCCGGGTGCCTGTCAATCGTTCGAACGAGCTCACGCTCTCGATCCGACCGAATTTCAAAGCCGATTCGGTATTGCAGAGTGTTCGAAGCGAATGGCTCAAGCAGACCGAGCGACTCGCACGTACGAAAGCATCGTAAAGGACACGAGCCTTCCTTTGCCAGTTCGCCAGAGAGCCGAAGAACTCCTCGCAGACCTCTGGCTCGAGCGTGGAGAGATTGAAAAGAGCTCGCCCGATCTACGAACGCCTATCAAATATCACGTTCGACTCCGACCGACGCAGGAGTCTCGAACTCAAAGCAAGTGCGCGAAGCCCGGAGAGCATTCGCGCGCTGAGCAGCTTATTGATTGGCATCGGCGGTGAACCGACTTGGGACGTCGCCGTGCGCGATCTGGTCAATTGGTCGATGAAGGATCCGAGCACCGGCATCCCCGACTACCTGCTCGCTCGCAATTTCTGGCACCAGGGCAGGGAAGGGGCCGCGATCGAGCATTTGGACCGGGCACTATCCCGCACCATCGAACTTCCCTCGGTTGGAGCCGAAGCGTTGCGACTGAGGGCGTCGATGGCATGTGCAACGGGAGACCACGCCAAAGCGAAGGAGCTAGCCGATCGACTCGAGCACGTCCCAGGGCTACCCGAGCCAAGGCGACGTGGGATCCTGCGACTCGTCGAGCGGTGCGCGGGTCGCGCCCTGCCAGAGGCTTGGCCTGAAACCCTCGAACAAGCGCGTGCTCGCACGAATGGCGTTGCCACGCCGACACCAACAAAACAACCCGACTCGGACGAAGGCGTTGGCGCTCGCCTTCCGGCTGCTGGCACGAAGACCCTGGCCTGGGACTCGACGGCCTTCGAGTGCCCCAAGCCCATGGCGAAGATCCCTGGAGGCATCTTCTGGATGGGCTCCAAACCTGGCTTGAATAGCCCGGACGAGAGCCCTCGGTTTCAGACCAAAGTCTCGAGCTTCTGCATCGATGTCACCGAGGTGACGGTCGAAGCTTACTCCCAATGCATCCAATCTGGCCAGTGCACACCGGCCGGCGGCGCGACGATGACCTGCAATGGTCCGCACGCCGATCGCCAAAACCATCCGATCAATTGCGTCAGTGCGGAGCAGGCGGCCGCCTATTGCGCCGCTCGAGATGCACGGCTGCCCAGCGAAATCGAGTGGGAATACGCCGCTCGCGGTGGCTCCGCACAGTTGAAGTATCCGTGGGGCGAGGGTTCTCCGGATGGCAAAGCCTGCTGGAAGAACCGAATGAGTTGTCCCGTAAAGAGTTATCCCGTCGGAGCTTTCGGTCTTTTCGACATGAGTGGCAACGTTTGGGAGTGGACGTCGAGCGATTACGCCCCTTATCCGTTCCCACCGCGTCCTGGCGAAGTGCACCAAAAGGTCTATCGAGGTGGCTCTTGGAGTCGGCGCTTCGAAAAGTGGATGCACGTCGGCTTACGCAACCGTTGGAATCCGAAAGAACACGGTGCTCACCTTGGTTTCCGTTGCGCGCGCTCTCCCTCGAGCCAGAGCTGCCCGGGAGAATCCAACGACGATGGGACCTGTCTGGTGTCGGTCCTTGCCGCCGAATGCCAACGAGGCCAAACCTGGAATGGGTTTCGCTGTGCACCACCCAACGCGACGGAATGCGACATGGGTGAACACGTGGAGCATGGGCACGGTTGCGTGCGGGACATTCCGCTAGTCATTCATGACCATTCACCGGACACGGCCGAGGTCAAACGCAAGCGCACGCCGGAATTCGACGCCGATTGTCAGAAGAACCAGCCGAAGCGACCGCAAGCCTATCGCTACTTCGGCGGCGAACACGAAGCGCGCAACATCGTCTCTCGAAGGGCCGGTTGCAAAAACCGAGACGTCGGAGCGGGTTGGAACTCGACCTGCTGTCCCTAGAGACGCCGAGACGCGCCATCACAACTCTGGATGTCCAAGAGGGGGTCGGTACGACCGGCTTCCCACGGGGAATAGGACTGAGCTACCGTGGGTTGCGCTTCTCACCGAGGCTGGTACGCCCCGCAAGGTCAATGCAACCCCGTCGCCTCCCATCCATGACCGTCCTGGCCGTAGGCATGCGCGTGACATTGCTCGTTGCGGTTGGCGCCACTGCGGGGTTCGCGGTGAACCGTATCCATCCGCGGGGTGTGCCCTTTGCTCGGTACGTTCCGCCGACGATGTGTTCCGCGACCCAAGACGCCTCGTCGGCCATCTCCGAACTCGCGCCCGCAGAAGCGGCAAAGTTGTGCGGAGCCGCCAACACTCTGGTCGCGGATGTCCGCACCGCAGAGGAATACGCGAAAGGTCACATCGCGGGTGCGGTTCATATTCCCTGCAGCGGATCGAAGGCAGACGTCGAACGTGTCCGTGGTCGACTTTTGGGGAAGAATCGCTTGGTCGTCTATGGTGGTTCCGACGACCAAAGCAGGCAGGTTGCTGCGGACTTGTCACGTCGCATGCAGCGGCCGGAGCTGAACGTAGCAGTGATCCTCGGCGGCTGGTCTGCCTGGTTCGACGCGGGCCTAGCGTGCTCTTCGGGACCTTGTGACGATTGCGGAGGGGAGGTGAGTGATGCTCGACATCAATCCCATTAAGGCGCTCGGCTTTGCGTTGCGGTTCGCATGTGGTGGCGCCTTTCTCGTCGCGGGATTGCTCAAACTGCGCGACCCCGCCGCGTTTGCCGAACAGATTGCCAACTACCAGTTCGCACCTGAATTCGCGAACTACCTCGCCACGTTGCTTCCGCCGCTCGAGATCCTCTCTGGGCTCGTACTGATCCTGCTCAAGGGCAAAATGCGGTGGGCCGCGGCCGCGGTGTTGATCGGGCTTTTACTCGCGTTTACGTCAGCCCTCGCCCGCGCTTGGGCGCTCGGCATCAATCTCGAATGCGGTTGCTTCGGAACCGGAAGCACGGAGATTGGCCCCTGGCCCATTCTTCGGAATTTGTCGCTGATGGCCGCCCTCGGTGTCGCGTTGTGGCTGGATCATCGAGATAATCTTCGCTTTCCGACGCGTGCCGAACCTTCGACCTCCTGACCCAACCCAGGCAAACAGAAACGGGTTGGAGCGTTGCCGAAATGACGTCCCAACACCAGCGCTCGAAAATCGGCGACTGGATGCTCGAGCTCGTGAGATCGAGCGAAGTCCCAGTGTCAGCGAAGGGAATCGACCTGGAGCATCCGGACTGGTATAAAGTCCGCCCCTTGCACCCTCTCGTCGCCATCAGCCGGAAGTTGAGCCGTCGTGTCGAGCAGCTCAGGTTCGGTCCTCCGGTTGCGTACGTCTACAACCCCCTCGATTACGCGAGGAAGGCGCACGAGACGTATCTCGAACGTTACGGAAGTGGGAAGAAGCATGTCGTCTTCTTGGGGATGAATCCCGGTCCTTTCGGGATGGCGCAGACTGGTGTGCCCTTCGGTGACGTGAGTCAGGTGCGGGACTTTTTGGGCATCGAGTGTCCAGTTGGGCAGCCGGCAGAGGTACATCCGAAACGCCCGGTTCAGGGCTTCGCGTGCCCGCGCTCCGAGGTGAGCGGCACGAGACTCTGGGGGTTCTTCAGAGATCGCTTCAAGACGGCCGACGCGCTCTTCAAACGCGCTTTCGTCGTCAATTATTGCCCCCTGGTGTTCATGGAGGCTTCGGCGAAGAACCGAACACCAGACCAACTTCCTTCCGCGGAACGCGATCCATTGTTCGCCGTTTGCGACGAGGCACTGAGCGCGATCGTTGCGACGCTCGAACCAGAATGGGTCGTAGGTGTTGGGGCATTTGCCCAGAACCGCGCTGCGGCCGCACTCGGCGACATGAACGTGCGAGTGGCAACGGTGCTGCACCCGAGTCCAGCAAGCCCGAGGGCAAATCGTGGCTGGGCGAAGGAAGCAGAAGCCGACTTGCTCAAAGCGGGGATCCGGCTCTAGCTCGAACCGAGCGCGGCGTAGCTCGAACCGAGCGCCGCAACACTTGCGACGAAACCGGGTTCCGTTGGATGATCGGCATGAATGGGCCCCAGTCACTCGGGGGCAAGCGCATTGCGTTTGCGAAATTCCGAGCCGTGAACAGGGACAAAACTCGAACGGGTGCTTGGAGCTTTCGTCCAGGCACCCGTTCTTCTCTTCTTTTTCTTGGCGACCCCAAGGGGATTTGAACCGGTGGTCCAGAACCGGCCCACCGAGTCCGCGCGAGTTTCTGACAACACCGAGGTCCCGGCAGACGCGTCAGACCACCCGACGACCGAAGCTAACCCCGCGAACCTTGGTGACCGATCCAATCAACCGATCCAATCAGAGCCAACGGATCGCAACCCGGTCGAGCTCGCTCTCGCGGTTGCCCTGAAGGAGGCAACGGCGGCTGGCGAGTGGACCACCGTGGCGCAGCTCGCCCGCGAATTGGAGGCCCGACGCAAAGCTCGGTCGGGCGTCGTCGAACTCGCGGATGTTCGAGCGCGCAAGAGTGGGGGACACCCGTGAAGCCGCCGACCTCAGGTGACGCGGTCCTCGTCGGCTACGAATGCCGCGCAAGGCTCGCCGGTCAAGTTGTGGCGGAGACCTCGATCCGTGAACCCAAGGTGGACGCCAGTGGGCCGTCGGCGATCGCTCAATACCTTGAGTGGAGACGTCGACACATGAGCTTGGGACTCGTCGTCTCGTTCCAAAGTGTGTGGCTTTCCCGTAGGGAAGCGGCTGCCTTAGGGTTCATCGAGGGGAGCGACGCATGAAGAGCCTCGTTCGATGGCGAATCCAAGGCGTTGCCCCTGTCGATGGCCTCAATGGAACGGTCGAAACGAGCGAACGAGACGTCGTTCCCTTGACGGCGGCCCTTCGAGAGCTCCAACGTCGCTCCGGTCTCGAGGTCGTGGGCGTAGGACCATTGCCAAGCGGCTCACGCATCCGGGACTCGAAACGGGTGTATTCCGTCCGTCTTGTCGGGCAAGGCGCGGAGCCGACGTCGTGTTTGCTGCTCGTGGTGCCGACGAGCGACGACGACCGCGCATGACACGATAGCGAGGCGAGGACGACGTTGGCGTCGTCCTCGCCGAAAGGGGCGAGTCCTATGTCGAATCTCGACAATGGAGCCGAAGTAGATCGCGACTGCGGCAAGGTGCACGACCTACCGCAACTCATAACGTCTGAGGTGCTTGTGAAGGCGCTCGGTTGTGGACCGGTGCAAGCAAACTCGATGCTTCGCGCCGCGGGCGCACGGCAAATCAACCGCAAGCTGCTTGTGATTGAAAGAGAGAGGTTTTTGCAATGGCTAAATCCAACCCCATGCAGGGATTCAGAAAGCGCGGAGACATCTGGCACATCATCACGGACCCGATCACGGGGAAGGCCCGTTCAACAAAGTGCCGCGACGAAGAAGGCGCACTCAACTATCGACGAGAACGAGAAAGACTTGCCAATGCCCCGCCTGAGCCACCCTCGACGAAAGCAACGATTGGGGAGTGGATAGGTCGGTATTGGAAGGCACAACACGGCCTTGGTATCGCAGAAAGGACGCTTGCCTACCGCGAAGGAAAGCTAGGCACGTTGAGACGAGTGCTCGGGGACGACAGGAGGCTCGAAACTATCACACCGGGATTCGTCGATTCCTACGTCGAGCATCGGCGTTCCGAGGGGGTTTCCGATCGAACCACCATTAGGGAGATCCGCGAGCTGATTGCCGTTCTTCGCCTTGCGAAACGTGCCGATTGCTACGCGGGCGACCTGCAAGCGCTCATGCCAACCTTGCTCGATTCTCGGTATCGGCCGAGGCAGCGAGCTCTCTCGGCCGATGAAGTAGCCGCGCTACTGCAGGCCATGCCAACCAATGCATTTCGTGCTCTGGTTGCAATTTGCGTGGCGCTGGGCTGCCGACTCTCAGAGGCGTTCAGGTTGCGACCAGAAGACATCGAACACCAAGTCGTCATTGGAAAGCATCGAAAAAAGCGCGAGCAGACCTTGGTCTGGATCGATGGGCGCAAGACGACCGGAGCGAATCGCGTCGTTCCCGTCCTTACTCCATTCATTCCATTGCTCAAGTTGGCTCAAAGCGAGTTGCCGCTGGGCGAAATGACCAATCTCAATCGAACCTTCAAGCTCGCATGCAAGAGGGCTGGAATCGAACGATGTTCCCCCAACGACCTCCGTCGCACTCACGCAACGCTCGTTGGCGAGAAAGGGGTTACCAATGAACAGATCGGAGCGCTCTTGGGGCACCGAGGGCCCTCGATGTCCCAACGCGTCTATAATCGAGCAAAGGCCATTCGACTAGCGCCGGTGCTCGAGGGAATTCTCTCGCAGTCCAGTCCGATCGAGTTCCCTGACAAATTGCAGGAATTGGCCACCCAAGTCCCCTCGACGCCATCAAGCATCGCGGATCGCGGTGTCCTTCTTACGTAAAGGAACCCAAGACATGACGGCCGGCGAGCATCCCAATGTCACGTCCACTGATGACGACGCAGACTATCCGTGCCCCTTCTGTCACCACGGCTGCAATCTCTCTGACTTTCCGAAGTACCGAACGCGATGCAAGACGATCGCCAATCGTTGGACTCGGGAACGAGCAATATTCGAGGCCGAGATAGCGAAAAAACTAGGCCTATTTCGCCGCGGATCGATCTGGTATACGCGAGACCCTCAGACGCGGGAACCACGATCGAGTGGCTCTCACGACCTCGAAGCAGCCGTGATGCGCTTCATGAACGAGCCGATAGTTGGATCCGCCATCCGTCCCGCCTTGTCTCGGCTTGAACTCAAAGCTGAAATCACGCAAAGCGGCAACGATGGAGCACAGCAAAAGGGAAGCTCCACAATGTGTAATCCAAGGCAATTCTTGGGACGCTGGTACCCGCTTGACGACGGCTAAGAAGCATCGAAAACGGCTGCAGCCCTCGCCGCCCTGAATTCTTACCAAAAGCCCGCAAATGTGCCCCGATGACCATCGGACTCGAAGGCCTATGGTCGCGATGCGCATGAGCTCGGTTCAGCCGAATATGGCTCAATCGCAACTGGTCGCGCGGCCGCTAATTCCGGCGTTCCTTCCGTTTCCAGATGCAACCGCGCTGCGGAAGTGAATCTGACCCACAACGTCGTAGACCGATCACACGAGGTGTCAACATGACCAAATCCCTGTCGGAGTCCTTGAGCAACGGAGACGAATTTCAGCCCCTATTTGCCGATGGCCGAATCAACGTAGCGGTGGACTCACTCCGCCTCTTCGTTGCATCGTTCGGGCTGGACGCCGAAGAGGCCTTCCTCGAAGCGGTTATTCGAACGACCGCAGAAGACATCAGCTTCATGTCGGATGCACTCGACGTGTCGAGCTCATCCGCAGAGGACGTCTCCCGCGCGCTGCGCCGCATGTCCGATCGGTTGCTCATAAGTCTCGAAATTGACCAACGTCGACGAGAGTGCGGAGCCCCAGTTTCGAGCGTTCGCCGCCGGCGGGATTCGTCCATCGATGAGGCACCGCAAAGCCGCAAGGCTCAAAAGGGATGACACGGGCATACCTGATCGAATTCGGGCGGCCTGTCGCCGTTGTCGTCGATTCCGCGGTCGAACGCTCGGCATTGCTCGACGAACTGTCGAGGGTCTACGGGGGACGATGGCGAGTTGGGGCGTGGTTGCGGAACGGCAGTCGTCGGCAAGCGTCCCTCGAGCAAGTCAGCGCTAGCCGCGCGATGAGGACTTGGTTCGACGACGACAGCCGACTTCAACTCGCGCCCGCCGATGCCGCAAGGGCTCGGGCGAAGCGTGTATGTCCGCCGTCTCGCGTCGACGCTTCGAAGCGCCGACCGCGGGCGTGTTCCGGGATGTTGGAAGGAAACGCCCGATGAAACAGTGGAACAACCTGGGCCCAGAGTTTCGGCCTCACCAGCTGCGGCCGTCGACGGGTCGCTATCGGAGCAACGCGACGGCGTCGCCAAAGGTGGTAGGCCGCGCGTTGGCGGCACCCGCCGCACTTCCACCCCCAAACCCGGGACGCTCCGCTCGTCGATCGCGAGCGGAGCGTGGCTGGCGCCATGCGCTTCGACGGGTGCCCGCTTGCCGTGCAAATCGGACGGGGGTGGCGAGCTTAGGCTCCCGTCGACTCCGGGCAACGACGCCTCCTCCCGTCGCTGTCGACTCGAGGGGACCGCGACGACGGAGACGTTACGCGGTGGGCCACGCCGAGGCCGCGTCGTCTCGCCGGACTCCCAAGCGCGAGCCTGCGAGGGATCCCTCGATGACCAGCCTGAGCGCTTCGACGGGCCCCCGCACGCCGTACGATTCGAGCTGGGGTGCCGAGTTTTGCCTTCCGTCGACACCGGGCGACGACGACTCCCGTCCCGTCGACACGGGGGCAACGACGCCTCCTCCCGTCGCTGTCGACTCGAGGGGACCGCGACGACGGATACGTTACGCGGTGGGCCACGCCGAGGCCGCGTCGTCTCGCCGGACTCCCAAGCGCGAGCCTGCGAGGGATCCCTCGATGACCTGCTTGAGCGCTTCGACGGGCCCCCGTGCGCCGTGCGATTCGAGCTGGGGTGCCGAGTTTTGCCTTCCGTCGACACCGGGCGACGACGACTCCCGTCCCGTCGACACGGGGGCAACGACGCCTCCTCCCGTCGCTGTCGACTCGAGGGGACCGCGACGACGGAGATGTTACGCGGTGGGCCACGCCGAGGCCGCGTCGTCTCGCCGGACTCCCAAGCGCGAGCCTGCGAGGGATCCCTCGATGACCTACTTGAGCGCTTCGACGGGCGCCCGCGCGCCGTGCGATTCGAGCTGGGGTGCCGAGTTTTGCCTCCCGTCGACACCGGGCGACGACGCCTCCTCCCGTCGCTGTCGACTCGAGGGGACCGCGACGACGGAGACGTTGCGCGGCGGGCCACGCCGGGGCCGCGTCGTCTCGCCGGACCCCCGCGCGCCGTGCGATTCGAGTTGGGGTGCCGAGTTTTGCCTCCCGTCGACACCGGGCGACGACGACTCCCGTCCCGTCGACACGGGGGCAACGACGCCTCCTCCCGTCGCTGTCGACTCGAGGGGACCGCGACGACGGAGACGTTGCGCGGTGGACGACTCATTGGGGCCGCGGACTTCCAACTCAAGCCCGCGAGGCCTCCGCTCAGTGACTCGCTTGAACCCAGCATGGAACGTCGTGGGCCACTGAGCGCTTCGACTGGCGCCCTGAGTCGCGCCCTTCGAGCGAGGGATTTCCCGACCGCCAACGGGCAGGCTGGATTGTCGAGCCGCAGACCAGAACGCAAGCCGGAGCACCAGGCCCCCGGGTCAACAGTATTGGGAGTGTCCGGGCCGTGTGGGCCCTCGTGCGTGAACCCGGCACTTTTCGATTTCGCGAACCGTAGACACCACTCACACGCCAAATCCCACAATACGCATGTAAAGCGCCATAACAACAGAGAATTTCGTCGAGTAGACGTTCCGGAATCGACGAAAGATGAATCGTCCGAATTTCCGGCCGTCTACTTTGGAAAAAGTTCAGTGTCTACGGAAGAGCTACGACGTCGAGCGCTTGCCCGTCGGGGGAGCCTACACGGTGATCCCCCAGCAGCCGGCGCGGCGTTTGCTCCTCACGCCAGCCCGTCACCCGAAAAAGGCGGGACAGACTCGCGAGCTCGGTACTCCATAACTGCAACCAACGTGCGCAAGCAGTGGCAACTTGCCCGATGACCCAGTTACCACGAAAGGATCGACCATGATTTCGGTGCTCTTCGCAGCATGGTTCTCACTCGAGCCGGAACCGGCCGAGCCCCTTTGCTTTCAATCGGACGTAAAGGCGATTTGCTGCCCTGCAGCTTGCGCCGCGAAGAACGGTCCGAGGTGGAGCCAGGCCGACGAAATCCTCCGCGGCTGTATGAAGGGGATCGGGTGCGCCAGCGGGAGCATCGCAAGTGCGACGGTCGGGATGCGATGCGAGTGCCACAGCGAGAAGAGACCATGACTGGCCGGGTGATCCCGATCGCGTCACGGGCTCGCGTCTCCCGAGTACCTCAGGTAGCAAATGGGAAGGCCAGCAACGGCACCAACCGGATGGGCGCAAGCGACGCTGGACACGTCATGGCAACAGCAAAGGCGAAGGCAACACGAACGGTCTCAAAGGGCAATCCAGGCCACGAATCGGAAGACCAGCGAAGGTTGGTGCAGTCGCAATTGCATGAATGCCTGATGGCGTCGAGTCGGTCATCACTGGTCGAAAAGCTGGGTGTTGTGTGCGGACTGCTTGCTGAGTCGGCGACGGACGAGATTGAAGGCCAGGCGATGAAGTTGGCCGCACAGGCGATTGGCCTCTCTCAAGCCATATGCGGGCCGATATCGGAGCATTTTTGCGGAGCGTCGGTTGAGGAGCAGGATGCCACGCGTCGGTGGGCGAAAGGAGTCCTCGAGAGGGCAAAACGAACGCTCATAGGAGCGCCGCAAGAAGGCGCAGCTATGCGGCGCAAAGCTGCACTTTGGGCCGTTCACGTGAACCTCAGTCACCCGCCGGACGGCTACGGAAACATGGATCCACGCCAACTCCTCGACGCCATTCGAATCGAAATCGACCCGCATCTGTCAAGAGCTGCTCGTGAGAAGTGGGTGTTTAGCGAGGATTTGTTCTCGGCAGCGCAAGAGGTCATCACCAAGTGGAGCGCAAAGGGCGGGAAGGGGAAGTGGGAGGCGCTTCACAAGCTCTTCGGGTTGCTAGGCTTTGCAGGTAGCAACAAGCGCACAAGCAAGCCAGGGATCACCGGCAAGCATCCGTTGAAGACGGAAATGGAACAAACTTCTAAAAGCTCGTGCGCGCACCCCAAATTCGCAGTGGGGGTAAAGCTCCCCCCCATTGAACCCCGGGCAATTTCGGGGAAAGTCTCCTGAGTGCCCCCGACAGAAAACCAGCTTCACGCTCTTTGCGCTGAATCCCTCTGTGCAATCAGGACGATTCGCGCCGTCTACCGCAATCCAAATTCAGTTCGGAATCTCCTCGCATGAGCGCGTCACCCGCGCGGCAAAACGACTCGGGATCTTGCCGCCCCCCGGACGGGTTGTGCGACTTTCCCCGGTGGTTCTTCGTCTCGTTCCTGCGAATCCCTAACAACTCCCAATAACGCCAAAGGCCGCCAAACCCTTCGAAAAGCAGCGGCCAATTGGCGTGCGAAACGCTCATGAACATTACACCAACTGAGCCGACGAGCAACTTCGTTCGGAAGGCCCTTCTTCGCCAAGCCGACGCGCTCCGCGAGCAAGCCAGCACTCTCGAAGCGTTAGCGAATGCAGCCGAACTCTCCGCCAGTGCGTACAGCGCCCCAGAGGAGTGGATCACAACCGAGGAAGCATGGCGGCGCTTTCGAATGGGGCGGGGAGCACTGGACGCCCGACGTATCAACCGCGTGAAACGCGGCCGCGCTTGGGTTTGGTCTGTCTCCTCAATCGAAGCATTTCTTCGAGAAAATGCAGCGCCTGCGACCCCAAGGAGGCGAACGCAGGTAGAGAGCTCAAGCACAGACGTAGACCCAATCCATCGCGCAATCTCGTCCGGCGTTCTCAAGAGGCTTCCACGGTGAATGCCCTCGGCGCCCCGCCATCCAAAGGAATCTGGCTGCGAGTGGCTGATGTAGTTGCCCAGTCCGAACTCCCTCGCGAGCTCCGACACTTCGCCCTCGTTCTGGCCCACCTTGCCGACAACAAAACGGGGATAGGCTCCTCGTCGCAACTTCGCATAGCGCAGTGCATCGGATGTACAGATCGCCAGGTGCGACGGTATTTTGAGGACCTAGAGCGACTCGGCAACTCGAGCCCGATCCGCGTGATTCGCAAGCGAACGCCGCGAGAGGATGGCCGTGGCCGCTCGACTGACATTTATCAAATCGAGGTAATCGAACCAACCGGACATCAGCGTCCGCTGGAAGCCTCGACCAACCGGACATCAGCGTCCGCTGGAAGCTTCGACCAACCGGACATCAGCGTCCGCTGGAAGCCTCGACCAACCGGACATCAGAGCACGACTAACCGGACACCAGAGCACGACCAACCGGACGTAGACGACTCGACCAACCGGACGCCAGCGTCCAGGGATCTGCAATCTGATCTGCGATCTGATCTGCAATCTGATCTGCATCGGGGTGACGAGAGCGAGCCAACCGCCCACGGCAGCGTAGAAGCCCCGTCCCAATTGGGCGACCTCGCCCAACCTAGGCCTTCTGGCGACGCCTGTGCGGACGCTCCAACGAGTTCGGTCCGGGTCAACCATGTTGCGCTTCTCTCGCGTACCCGGCGCATACCGGCTCGCCTCGAGACTCTCGAGGGTGACTTCAGGGAACTCTGCCAGGTGTTCGAGGCAAACCCGGAGGACGCGAGCATGCTGCCGGTGCAAACCCACCCGGCGGTGGTCGCGGTGCACACGGCCTATTGCACCGCGGTGGGTGTGGCACCAAGGCGCCTCGGCGTGTTCAAGCGGGACAGTGGCGTCCGGGCGATCTGCGCGCTCTACGCCCTCGGCTACGACCAGCCCACGCTGGTGCGCCTCGCGGCCATGGCAGCCAGGGACGGGTGGCTGATGGGCAAGGAACGCGGCCAGAATGGCCGCCCACTGGACGTGTCAGCCCTCACGCCCGTCAAGGCCGGCGCGCTCCTCGCTATCGCCGATGCAAAGGCACAGGACGACGAGCGCAAGCGCAAACGGCGCGAAGATGAACTTGCTCGAGAACGCGAGGCGCGTCGCGAATTCGAAGAGTTAAGGAACCGACCCAAGCCTCCTCCGGTCGATCTCAGGGCGATGATCGCCAATCTCGCCAACGGAGGCGCTCCCAAGCCTGCGCCTGTCGTGAGCGCTGGCGCGCGACCAAGCGTCACGGGGCGAAGGCTTACCGTCGAGGAGCTCGACGCAATCCTCGAGGAAGAGGAACAGAGGAAGAACAGCAAGAGGGCGGGCAATGCCTAAATCGTCGTTCGAAACCGCACTCGACGAGTGGTCCCCATTATTGATCAGGCGGGATCGGCAGCAGTAATGTCGCACTTCCTCCCATTCGATGGATCCGGAAGGGCTCTGAGCTACGGGCGCAGGTTACTCCTCATTGTGCTTCGCGAATGCTCACAAAGTGCAATCGCGAACAGAATAGGCTGTTCCCAAGGCACGATTTCGAAACTTGCGAGCGGAGCGATTGCCCTGACCGATCTCGATATCGCACTCGCATTCGATAGACACTACGGCATCCCTCCACGTGCTTGGCGTGTCCTTGAACCGAATATTCCGCATGGAATCGAGGACAATACTATCGTTAGCTGCGTTGACCTCCAGCGACCCTCGCCGAAATAGCTCGGTGGGGGCGCCCGTTCGAGCGCTGTGCTTCGAATGAACCAGTCAGCTCACGAAGGAACCCGAAATGACGACCAAAGAGATTCCGATCATGACGGTGAAAGAACTCGAAGCCGCCAATCGCCCCAATTGGGAACGCGATATCGAAAGAATGGGAGGCAAATACCAGCCACCAACTTGGCGGAATAATCCCGACAATCTCGCGGACAACTCGAATCTCAAGCCGTCGGACTTCATGAATGACAACTCGAAGTGATCGCCGATGCCCGTGCAGTGAACATCAATAGACCTCGACTCGAACTTACGCACAACAAACGTCAAGAGGCAGAATGGGAATCGTAGACTTTATCAGGCGCGTCACAACGGCGCGCGGCGAGCGCACAGAGCTCGAGAAACGCATCGCGGCGTGCCAAGCGGTGGCCGAGGATGCCATGCAGGTTCGAGCTCGAGTGCTAGAAGCGTACAACGCAGCGCAAGAACGTGTCACCGAGGCCAAGACGGCGCTCGCTCGCGCACGAGACAACTACAAGACCGACCATTCATCAAGCAATGCCAAAGCGATCAAGAACGCTCGCGAAGCACTTGAGCTAATCGAATTGGAGGCGGAGTCGGACGAGCAACGGCTCAACGAAGCCAATCTCGCTGTTGCATCCGCTGAACAGTCGCTGGCCAGCAGCAGAGCGGAACTGGAGCGATTGACGCGGGACGAAGTGGTTGCTCGCCTCATGCGACAAGCGACCGCAGAGGGATTCCGTGAGGCAACCGAGCTCGATTTTCAGGTTCTCGTAGAGAGCTACCACGCGATGCGCGAGGCCTGCGCGAGAATCGACAAAGCATTTGCTGAATCCATCGCAGCGTCGAATGAACTCGTTCAGATGGGCGAAGAGTCGCCAGGACCGATTTGTCACTATCATCTTGTCGGTCCGATCGCTTTGCACGTTGCCGAAAACGACCCAGACAAGGCACACCATATTAATCCGGAGCGCGATCAAATCCTGAACTGCTGCTATCGAGGGCGACTTCTGGAGATCCTCCGAATTGAACCCCTCGACGCGTTCTTCAATGCCCGGCGAGAGCCAGGCCATCCGGAAGCGCTGCCCAGACTGAGGGAGCTGCTCAGCCAGACTACCGCCGCGCAATTTGCGCAATGTGGCAGAAAGCACAGAGAAGCCGACATGGAGCGCGATTCGTCCGGACGCCTCGGGTCGGAGTCACTCGCCCAATCCGTCGTCAATCACGTCACCAACCACAACCACGTCGCCCCCGAAGTCCGAATTTTCGACAAGTTCGCAGAGAACGGCGTTCGCGAATAGCGGCACCACATTGTTCGACGCAAACCCCATTCCCCAATAACGGCGCCCTTTCTACCTTCGGAAAAGAGTCGAATGAAGAACACACCAGAGCTCCTGGACACACGCCCCGATCTTCCTCCCGCCCTGCGAAAGGTACTGGCGACGCATTCGCCTACCTTTGTCCGAGAGGTGCTTGCTAGCCTTCCACCTTGTCCAGCAAACGAAACGGCTGCCGAATCGGCAGCGATTCGGCAACTCAACGAGTTGATGGATCCCACGGCCGCTTGCGCCCCAGTTGTCGAACGGTCGGGCTCGAAGCTGATCTTTCACATGGCCGATAAGGAACGCACACGTGCCGCCGCGCGCGAGTTCCTACTATCCCCGAAGCCCCTGCGTTAGGTACCGATTCACGTAAAGTTACCTCATTCGAGAACTTCTCTCAAACCGTCCAATGCTGGACCGAATCAACGCCGATGGGAAAGCTCTACACCACTGGTGGAGAACTGAAAATCGATTCAAGAGGCGCAATTCGAAAGCGATCGTTGGGCCAGGCGATTCTATTGAACCAGCTCCAAAGCTCAACCTGCGCGGCGATCGGGAAAGACGTCGGGTGCACTGGCGAATTCATCTCAAAATGCGCGGGAGGGCTCAAAACGCCACAGCGCTGGGCGCTGAGAGTTGCGTTCGAAGAACGGCGAGGAATACCGGCTAGAAGCTGGGACGAGAGCGCTGAATAACTCTACCGACGCAAGCGCGCCGCCGCCTGCATTCCGCCTATACAACCAGTATTGCGTGAGTGAAGGAGAACAGTATTGGCAACGAACCTACCCCAAAAACCGCTAGAACTCACGTATGACGAGGCCGAGGACCCCGTCATGCCAGTCAGCATCAAAATCCTGAGCTGTCCGGGCGGGAGCGAACTTACCGGACACCAACTTGAAATTCGGTCGAGTTCACGACAGAATCATCTCTCCTCTCAACCCAAGAGCCCTCCTAACACTCGAGAGGCGAACCTTCGTCTTCGTGCCTGACACAAGCGGTCTTTACCAGCTCGAGTTGACGATGCCGAACGGCACCACGAGCAGCGAGACAGTGGAAGTGGCAACGAAGCTCTCGCACGGAATTGGACTTCTCGAACGAGCGACGGTCGTGATTCTTGTGCAGAACGGGCAGGTTGTTTCGGCAACGGACTCGAGTGGGAAGTTTCCTCGTCTGAGTGGGTTCTCGAGCACACGCGGCGCCTTCGCGGCTTCGGCACCAACTGTCAAATCCGCGCTCCTGAGCATGGTCGGACAAAGCGCGTCCAGCGTGAATTCGGTAGGGTTGCCGGCACTCGACGCGGCGTGGAGAAGCGCGGTTGAGTCGGCGTCACCATCAGTGGACGGTCAGAGCGTTCACGTCGCCACGCTGGTAGGCGCGGGATGGAACCTCTAAGCGCGAGCCGTGTATGACGCTCCGCACCGACAGATGAAATTCCGAGATGGTGCAGGCCGAAGCTCCATCATACTGAGAGCCGCGAAAACTCCCTCAACATTCAGTGGAAGAGACGGGTCTCAGCTGCGGTCTTCTTGATTTTGTCTATGAACCACTCCTTAACGCCACAATCCTCGACCGCAAGGACTTTGGCAGAAGTGAACCCGATGCTATCGCCGGCCATGCTGACGTATTTTTCAGCCACGCCGGGCAACGCGTACACAAACATTTCGACTCGAGGCCCATTATCAGGCGAAGCAGCTTGAATTGCAGCCGCATACGCCCCTAATCGTTCCGAGATGGTGCTAATATCCTCCTCAATTCGCGGCCGCAGAGCGAGGGGCTCCAACAGCATCAGTGACCTGGTGCCGATCACGTATTGGGACACCGGCCTTAAGGTTGGCGCATGGGACAAAAACGCCCCGGCAGAAGTGACCGGGCTGAACTTGCTCTTGACGCACCGGTTCACCTGGTTCGCTGTAAGCCAGCGTAAACCTTCTGTCGCTCTGTGGACGCCAGCCAACCTGGAGGACACCGAAAGCTTCGAATGCCAACTCGCCACCAACTGCTTGAAGAATTCATCACCCACCCCCTCTTGCAGTGCGACTGGTTCGGATAGTTCGCAGTACGGTCCGAGTCCTGGGATGCGATCGAAATCACGCACTGCCAATAGCCTCTGCTGGAGGCAATGAATGAACCGCGATCGACCGGGCCCGCCCAGACAAGCATCCCCGGGTACATGTGGGGCGAGAAACACGTGCACACCGTCATCCGAAAGACTCAACGCGGCTACAGGATGGCGAGCCCCGGAGCTTGGATCGGGTGCGTAGTGCAATATTCTGAATAGCTTGGCGTTCACGACGATCGTCCCAAGGTCCTGTCGAGAAGTCCGAACAGCAGGGCGTCACACTCGGCTAGCCTAGCGCGAAGAGCTTGGGCGAGCATAGACCGTTCCTCTTCGTCCACGAGACCGGTCCAACTGTGCGTCTCGGAGACCAGCCGCTCGAGGCGACCACCTTCAGTCGACAACACCCGACACCGCTCGAGGAAGGGGCGAGCGTGGCTTTCGACAAGTCCCCGAGAAGCGCCACGCAAAAAGTTCCCAGGTATCACTTCCTGGAGGTCCAGTCCGTGACCTAAGAACCCTTCGGGGTCGCCTAACCACGCATTTGCAACGTCAATGGAGTACACCCGCTTCGGATTGTCATCCGGATCGGCGACGAGCACGTTGTCGGAATGACGGTCGGAATTTCCAATAACGGAATCCAAGACGAAGATTCCGGCTATGTCGCTTTGGTTGCAAAGGTCGGCCTCTTCTGGAGTCCACCCCATTACGTTCTCCATCGCAAGGCTTGCCCAGCCGACCGCGTTTTCGTCGTGCACCACCACCGCGCCAGGTGGCGTTTGTACTTCGAGCACGCGCGATAGCAGCCACCCCGCGGCCTCAGCAATGACGTCGGAGGCCGCAATGCCTAACTTGACGACATACTGTTTGCCCGTATCGACTTCGCGAGCGAAGAATGCCCCCGATTGATTGGGTGGCTGCTCGATTTTCGGAGCTTCTGGAGCTTTGCTACAGACAGCCGCTCAAGCCCCTCTCCGGAGAATGGAAAGGTATTCTGCTCATCGACAGTCATGAGCTCAGAGCGTGGAGAAATAACCCAGAATTCGAAGCGGGAATCGTGCGTGGATCAACCAAGAACGCATGCTGCGTGGCCTATCAGTGCAGGTGCCAGGATAACCCAGCGGAAATGGGGCAAGATTTCTCAGCGGCTCTTCTTTTTTGGTGTGGGTTTCTCGTCCTGACTCAAAACCGATGCGGCGAGTTTCTTCACGTCCGTCGGCGTTGGCTTCTTGCTTCCACGGAGAACTTGGCCTGCCAGTGACGAAATACGTTCCGAGGATTGCTTCTTTGCCACGCTGGGAATCTCGCTCCATCCCCCGCAACTGCCAATCGGTTTCTTACTCCCCAAGTCACGAGACCCAACGATGCGTGAGAAGCACGCATTTCTGAGAAATCGACGGAGTTTCAGGCAATTACCCGAGTTCGCACGACCGTAGCGTCTCGCTAAGGTGGAATCGAAATCGTGACATCAGAACGCGGTGCGGACTACGTTCCTAACTCGGTGCGTCCTCGTTGCTGCCTTCCAGCCCACGAGTGATACGCGTGGATGGGCATCCGATGAAGGGATTGCGCGCACTCACGAGAATACGGATTGTAGTGTGGTATCCACGGCTCGGAACTCTTGCCTGCCGACTGCCCAAATTCTGGCGACGCGTCCAACTGTCTGACGTCGAGTGGGCTCGGTGGATCCGGTACATGGTCGACATAAGACAACTCAGAGACGGTCCACATCAACTGAAACGCTCGACAGAATCGCGTGACCAAGAGCGAACCGTCAACATCTGGTCCACGCGCTCTTGCCCAATCCAGCGACTGGTTCCCAACGTCGTCCAGTTGACAATCTAACCTCGAGAGCAGAAAACTAGAGCCATGCACCACAAGCGGAAGCGTCCCAAGTCGTCCCGCGCGGGCTGCTTGCTGTGCAAGCCACACAAGCACCAACGCTGTCGCAAGTCCGCCGGTAGCAAACGCGAGAACGCCATCCTTACCGAGCCCGTGAACGCCATCCGATCCGAGCTCGAATGAGTCGCCGGAGCCCATAATTACAGCCGGACGACAACGTCCATGACTCGGTCAGCCGACCTTGTCAGCACATTGCGAAAACTCTGGACGACGTTGTTCGACGCTGTCAAACAATGTGCATGACGGCAACGACGAAGGGCGTGCGGCTCTCGTCCGAAGACGTGAGGCTGCTCGAAGCCATAAAGCGGAAGCTCGGTTGCCGCTCGGTTTCGGAAGTTGTGCGCATGGGGCTGCGCTCCATCGCGCGAGAACAGGGCGTCACGATCTCGAGTGAGAACGGTGCGTCCACGGACAGCAAAGCAGAAAAGGCCTGAAAGTAAGTGACCCCGCGGTGCGCCAACACCCGAGGCCATGGCCAATCTGAGAAAGCAGATTGACATGACCACAGATAGCACGAACGATGCGGCAGGCATCCCGACTACTGTCGAGATACGCAACGCTCTCGAAGCGATCGAAACCGACTTCGAAGGGACCATTGATGGATGGTTCGGGGAGATAGAAGAGCGGTTGACCGAGGTGCAAGACGTTCTCCGAAGCGCAGCCCTTCGGAAGATCCTCGTCGAGCTCGGAAAGCTGCGGGCCACTGTCGTGGAGAAAATCCCCGAGGCGATTACCGTGGTTCGCAACGACCTCGAAGAACACGACGGGGTCGTGGAAGACGCCATTGAAAGCGCCGCCCAAAAGGCCTCCGAGAACGCGGAGGCGAAGAATGCCGCGTAAATCCACCGGGTGCATCGTGGCCACCGGAGACGGTCGGTGGCAGGCAATCGTTCGGCTCGCAGACGGCTCTCGAATGCGTCTCGAACCTTTCGCCCTTGGCGTCTCCGAGGGGGAGGCGAGGGAACGGGCCAGAGCCGCGCAAGCGGAGCTCAAGAGCTACGTTCGCACCGAGCCCACCGCGGCCGCACACAAGGCCCTTGAGGCCGTGGCGAGAAACGCGCAAGCGTCGCTCGATTGCGCAGCATGGGTGAAGGCTTGGCAAGAAACGCGCGTTGGGCGCCGCCGAAGCGCCGACAAGGGCCTCTCGCATTGGAACCACCACATCGCGCCGATCCTCGGCGCCATGCATCCCCGCGACTGGACGGCGAACGATTTCCGGCGGCTCTCGACCGATCTCGACGAGAAAGTCCGCACCGGCGCGCTCTCGTGGAAGTCTGCGAGCTACGTTTGGGGAACGGCACGGAGAATGGCGAAGGACGCATTCGGGTCGAAGTTTCCCGGAGTGCGCTGCCGCAATGACAACCCGTCTGTGGGTGTCGAGCCACCCGATTGGGGCGCACGCAAAGCAAAAACGTACCTCTACCCCTCCGAATTCTTGGCACTCTTTCAATGCGAGAAGGTCCCGCTCCACTGGCGACGACGGGTAGCGCTTTCGGTCTACCTCGGCGTCCGAGCAGGAGAGCTTGACGCCCTCGAGTGGCGTGACGTCGATCTGGAGCGGGGCCTCGTGCACGTTCGACGTGCCGTAGACCGCTCGACCAAGAGCGTCGAGGTCAAGACCACCAAGACCGGGGATCCACGGCGCTTCCGCATCGAGCCGACCCTTCTTCCGTTGCTCGAGGCCATGCGCGACGAGGCAAGGGGCGCAGGCGCAACCGGACGACTCTTCGAGACCATGAACCCAACCGAGTACGCCCCACGGCTACGAGAGTTCCTCGTTCGAGCCGGAGTGACACGGGAGGAGCTTCACACTCGGGACGTCTCCACCAAACCGGTCGGTTGGCACGACTTGCGGGCCACCTGCGCTACGTGGATGGCCGTTCGGGGCGACTCGGCGTCCGCGATCGCCCAAGTCCTCGGTCACGAGACCTATCAGACGACCATGCTCTACATCCGAACCGGACAAGCGATTGCCGACGGGTTCGGCGACGTCTTCCCGGAACTCCTAGCGCACAAAAGCTCAAAGCGGATTGGATCAACCGATCCAATCCGCTCTAAACTCGCTACTTTCACTACTTTCTTGGCGACCCCAAGGGGATTTCGAACCCCTGTTACCGGCGTGAGAGGCCGATGTCCTAACCACTAGACGATGGGGCCAAGAGGCCTTTCGATTTGGTGTAGAAAAGCCATTCTAGCTGGGGAATAGGGATTCGAACCCCAATAACCAGAACCAGAATCTGATGTCCTACCGTTAGACGATTCCCCAAAAAGGAGACCGAATCCCCGCAGTGCCCTGGTTAGGTGGGCCCTGTCGAGGGGGCGGTTTGATATCGCCTGAGCCCCCCTCGCGCAAGGGAAAAGGTAAGCCGGTCCATCTTTTCCGCCAATCAGGTTCGCGGGACGACGAGGAGCCACGGCCGATCAGCCGCCTGCTTTCGGTGGTACGCAAGCCATCGAGCAGTGGCAAGCGCCCAGTCTGGCCGCGCCGGCATGCTTGGATGAATCTTGTCGCCAGCGCGAGGCATCTTCTTCACGAGGCGGTTGCTGTCCAGGTACACACAGGGCGACACGTTCGCTGAGATGACGTCGAGGAGCCGGGATTTCGCGCCTTCCCAGAGCACCGGCGCAATCCAGACGCAGGAACGTCCTCCGAGGGCGCCCACGAGCTTCTTGATGAGCGGGGCGCGCTTTTCAGGTTCCGGGTTTTCGAGTTCGTTGGCTCCCAAGCTGATGAGCACCAAATCGGGATCGAAACTCTGGAGGAGCCCTGGCAGCTTTTTGCTGTAGGCCCAGGTCGGAATGTACGTCGACGTTTCGTACTCGAGCCGGCTCTTCACGCCTGCTTGCGTAAGCACTTTATTAAGTTCAATCCCGAGCGCGCCGCCGAAGGAGTCGCCGATGTGGAGAACTTTGGTGCCTTTGGGGAGGTCGGGCCCCGGTGCAGGTCCGCCGAGCTCCCGCTGATCGACCACCAATCCCGATGGGAATGTCTCTTCCACCGACGAGATGGGCGCAAACACTGCGACCGGAGGTGGTTTGGTTTGGTCCGTCGTAGTGGACGCTGGTGCGGCACTGGAACCGCTGGAGGGCGCCTCCGATGCGGAGTCGACAGGTCGTGGGGATTCGGACGGCAACGCACCGGTCACGGGGGTTGATCCATCCGCCGCACCATTGTTCGTCGACGTGCCGGACGAGCGTCCCGTTGCTGGAGAGGCTCTCGAAGCACCGCCGCAGCCATAGCTGGAAAGAAGACAGAGCAGGAGTGAGCTCAGTACAATTCTCGAGGCCATCGGAACCCGACCTAGCCGAAACGCCGAGTTTTCTCAAGGTCTGGAAGGCTTCGCACCCGTTTGCCGCGCAAAGGGCTGAGTTGACATAATGTATATTATGCGAACTAACCACTAGGCGGCAGCCGGAGCTCCACGCAATGGCGCGACCCCAAGTGTGCTCACCATCGCGTCGCTCGAGTTCGCGCCGGTTCGGACGCTCCGGGCTGCCACCACGGGCCTGCTATCGCGACCGGCAGTGACCACGACGAACCACCAGGATCGGAGCACCAACCACGAGACCCGCGTCGGAATGGCTGGAGCTGCCGATCTCAACGGCCGAAACGACCATAGCGATCAACGTCGCGCCGAGTCACGGAGACTCGGCGATTTCGTTCACCAACCGCGCCTTCGCTCGACCAGCGACGGTGGTCGTCCGCCGCGCGGAACGCGAAGCTCGCTGCATTCTTGCGGCGAAGCTTCCGACCATCCTCAGGACTCCGCGGAACCGAGGTCGCACTGCTCCCGCCGGCCTCGGCGCCGCATCAGTCACACTCGAAAAAACAGGTCGGTTGACCGCTCAATACGTTAGTGTACCCGATTCGTGAAAGCACCAGTCGTGGCGGCCTGTGTCGCAAACTACCAATGCCGAGACTTCACGCCTTCGATCGGAGCGTCGTCGCCTTTCGGCGTAGCAACGTGGATCGCCGTGAGCTGTCCCTGATTCGTCAACACGAAGGCATGACTACCCAACGCCGCCGGCAAAGCGGAGACTCCCTCTGCGAGGTGCAAGCCGTCGATGACTTTGCCGTTGAGCGGCGACACGAGGTAGATTCCGAGCTGCGAGGCAGACACCATCAAAGCCCCAGCCACGGGCACCGGACCTGCAACGCCGCCATCGGGAAGCCGTGAACGCCACACGACGGAGCCGTCGGAAGGATCGATTCCCCAGAGGCCCGACGAGCCCGTTGCAGCAATCAGCAGGCGACTGCGAAACGCCGACGCGCTGTTAGAGCTCACCCCCGCAACCAACGTCTCGCCCGCAGGCTGATGGCTCTTCGAAGAGTCACCCGTAGCGGCGGAACGCAGCCGAGCGCTCTCGTCCCAAAGCAGGAGCTGAGAGGTCCCCAAAACTTCCGGATTTTGCCAAACCTGAGTTCCCGTGTCCGCATCCAGAGCGAAGAGCCCGCCCTCGGAACTGGCGACGTAAACCACTGGGCTTCCGTCGATGAACCCCGGAACGGGTGTCGTGTCGACGTCGAAGTGTTGTGGAATTGCGCCCAGATTAGACTCTGCCTCTGCACCGAGATCGACCGGCTGCCAGCGTTCGGCTCCCGAGGTGGCGTCGAATGCGACCACCATGCCATCGCTGAAGCCGACGTAAACCCGAGACCCCCAAACGAGCAGGCCCGAATGCCCCGCAATCTGCATGCCGTTCACTGGGGTTCGGTGCTGATTCCACAGCATTTTACCGGTGGCTGCGTCGAGTGCGATGACGGTATCGTTGGCGTTGACGAAGTAAAGGCGGTCCTTCACGAGAACGGGCCGCTCTGCAACTTCGGAGTTGGTCGCAAATCGATAGCGGAGCTCGCCATTTCTTGCGTCGAGCTTGTACAAAGCACCGTCACTCGAGCCAAAATAGAGCGACTCGGTTTCCGCGTCGTACAGCGGCGCGGATTGGACGTCTCCCACCGTCTCGAAGCGCCAAAGTGGCGTTCCGTCGCGGGCATCGAGACAATAGAGACCGCGATCGCTGCTGCCGACGAACAGTCGGCGATGCTTTGCGTCGATTTCGATTTGGCCACGCTCGTAGGCTTCGCCGTGGCGTCGATCCGTCGCGACCAATGGCGATCGATACAACACGTGCATGCTGTAGCTCGGTCGCTCGATCCAGCTTGGCTGCTGAGGCTGAGCCCCCGTGCGGAGTGATTCACACGCCGAACAGACTCCGAGGAGGCTCACAATGAGCGCGGATTTCGACGCAAAACCGATTCTCACGGAGCACCGCCGGGAGCACTTGGGGCTGCTGGAGGTTGCTTCTTCTGCAGACCCTGGAGGAGCTTCTGGAGTTTGTCCGGATCCTTTTGGAGGATCTCCTGAATGTTCGGTGCCGAAGCGGAGACGGCATTCGGATCGATCCGAGCCAACAACATCTTCACGCTCTCGGAGAGGTAACTCGAACGCGGCATGCCCATATTGGCTCGGTCCTGCCCCTCGCGTTCCTTCTCTTCCTTGTCGAGACGCTCCTTGGCTTTGGTAGCGAGCTCCTTGGCCTTCTCCTTGTTCCCCTCCGCGAGCAAAAGTCGCGACTGGTGAAACAATCCCAAGGTTGCGAGCCAAGGTGCGGACTCCTGATTGGTCAACTCACGAAACGCCGTGAGCGCTCCCTGCCGATCACCCTTGGCCTCGAGACACAACCCGCTCCCTTCGAGAGCGCGACCAAGCAGATCACCGTCGGTTTTCGCCAATTCGCTGCCCCGCACGGCGCGATATTGAGCAAGGGCTTCGTCCCATTTCCTCTGGTCGTACAGAATGCCAGCGAGCCCAAGGCGAGCAACCCAACCGGGACCCGTATTTCCATGAGCGGCGACCACCTTGCGGTAGCCCTCCTCGGCAGCCGAGGTGCGGGCTTCCGCAGTCGAATACACGGGACGAGGATCGTACTTCGCGAGCTCCGCATTGGCGGATTCGTCGTCCGCTGCGGGACGTATGGTTCCGCTCTCTGCGAGCACGCCAATGAAGAGCGCGTCCGTGGACTTCGCGGCCTTCGAACGAGAGACGTATCGATGGATCTGGTAACCGAATCCGCCGGCCACCGACAAGATCACCACCCATTGCAACCACTTGAAGTTCTTCCGAACCCAACCGGCTGCAGCGTGAGTCGATCGAACGAATAGATCGTCCATTCGCTCCGCAGCGTCGAGCCCCGTCGGGGCGGAGACCGCAACGCGATCGCGCTCACGCTTCGCTCGGCGTTCTTCGGCTGCCTGTGCTCTGATCCGAGCATTTCGGTCGCGGATTTGTTGCACCGCATTGCCCGAACCCGAAGATTCGTCGACGGCCTCCTGCTCTGCCTCCGGCCCATCTGGAGCCTGAGCCTCGCTGGAGTCGTTCTGCTGTTGTTCGCGACGCTGTGCGCGTCGACTGGCCTTGTCTTCGAGTTCCGTCACCGCGCGCGGCTATACCACGGCTTCGGGGGGACAATGAAAGGATCGAGCAACTTTGGTCTCAATTACTCTGTCGCGGGCGCTCGATTCGGCACCTCTTCCGAACCAGACGCGCCCCCCTCTGGGCGCCACGGCTGGGGTGGCGGAGGTGGGATTGTCCGCCAGCGGCACGAGCGCGAGTGCTTCCACGCGAACTGAACTCGTCGAAAGAACTCGCACATCCAAAGACAGCCCCTTTCGAAGCGGCCACTGCCGCGGAATGGCCGCGTACAGTTCCGCGTCTTTCGTCCCATGAGGCACGGCGAAAGAAAGGAAGCGTCCGTCTGAAAATTCCTGATTGATTGAGCCACTTTGCGAGCGATTGCTTGATGGATTACCCGCAACAATGGCCGGTAGGCCCAGCCGCAACTCCCCATCCATGTCGCCGGGATTCGAGACGCGCACCAACGCCCTAAATCCCGAATCATTGCCAGATCTCGGAATAATCACCCTAACGTTGACCCCCAAGCTCGACTGCTTCTGGACCCGGGCGACCCCGCGACTGTCCGGCCCACCGACATGCTCAAGAATACCCGACCGCGCAGCCACTCCCAAGCCACCCGGCAGCGGATCTGGAACACCGAGGAATCTCGCGAGGGGGCGAGCAAGCTCCTCCCTGGCCTTCAATCGCACCAATGCTTCGGCGAGCGCCGCTCGTGCACTTTGATATCGCTCGCCAGCAAAGGCTTGCACCAAGGGCCCACGAGCTACGTCGTCACCGATGTCGGCCAGTGCCGCGGCAATGGCCGGACGCAAACGAACGTCTCCGAGGCTGCGCGTCAACGGAACCACGGCATCACGGCATTGGATTCTCCCGAGTGCCGCGAGCAGCTCGCGAGACTGCGTGTAAGTGCGGGCCGGCTCGTCGCGCCACCACTCTATCAAGCGAGCCGCACCACGTTTGTCACCTGTCTCCGCCAATGCGAGCGCAGCCAGGCGCTGCCAATTCCGCGCGTCACTGCCGAGCAGATCGTAGACGAGCGGCGCGCCGTTACCCAGTCGCGTCAAGGCCAATGCCGACCAGGCCTTCACTTCGTGGTCCTCGTCGCGACCGAGAGCGAGTGCGAGGGCGTCGCGCGTCGACTGCCGACGGAGAGCGAAGAGCAGCTCAGCCGCTTTTCGCCGAATCACGACATCCGCGTCGTCGAGTAAGCCGGCAATCTCGTCGGCAGCGTCGGCGTCCCCGGCGACGCCACGCAGAATCGCCGAAGGCCACCCCCTGCCCTCGGCCCGCAACCCCTGCGCCTCGAATTGCCCGTGGGACGCAGAGAGCTCGCGCTCCCGACGACGCATGGCCTCGAGTCTTTCTCCGAAATCTGCAGAAACGTCCTTGGTCTGTCCGGGGTCGGTCGCGAGATCGAAGAGTTTGCAAGCGCCGAGCTGCCTTGCACATACCAGGCGCAAAGTTCCTTCTGCTAGCAGCAGCTGTTCTTCGGTTTCAGCGAGAGCGAGGCCGGGTCCAGGGACCTGCTTGCCCGTGAGGAGGCCGCCGAGATCCCTGCCCCGAATCCGCGGCGGCCGAGGAACGTAGAGGGCTGCCAAGACGGTCGGAAGTAAATCGATGGACTGGACTGGCTCCGCGACGACCCGGGGCGCGAACAGATCTGGCGCGTGTACGACGAGTGGAATGCGTACTTGTTCCTCGTAAACCGTGGTCCCGTGATAGCGACCGCCGTGCTCCCCGAACTCTTCGCCGTGGTCCGCGCCGACTACGACCACCGAATTCGGGCGCAATCGCCGAAACTCGCCGATGATCTTGCCGAGTGCATCGTCGGCGAATGCGATCTCGGAGTCGTAGCGATCGACGTCGCGATCCCCGAAGTCGAATCCGACGCGCTTTTCGTACGGCTCGTGAGGCGCGAACAGGTGCACCCAAACGAACAATCGCTGCTCGGCGGATTGAGCTCGCAAATAGGCTCCCACTTGATCCGCTCGCGCTTGCCCCTCGAGGAACTCGACCTTCCGGTATTCGAATCCGAGTCCGCTCTTCGAAAAGCTCTCGAATCTGGCGGGATCGATGAAAAAGACAGCAGGTGGATAGAACGCCGCAGTGCGGACTCCGTAGCGCTGCAGGTAGGTTGCCCACGTGTCGGAATCCTGGCCCGCTCCCTGCAGCAGAAGCGGTCGCATGTATTTTCCCGTCATCAACGACGTAACGGAATAGGACGTGTGGGCCGTTGGCGCGTAAGCTCTATCGAACCGCACCCCATTGGCCGCCAACCGGTCCAGGTTCGGGGTCGTTTTGCGCGAATAGCCGTAGGCTCCAACGTGATCCGCCCGGAGTGCGTCCACGGTCACGAGCAACAAATCTCGCCCAACCAGAGAAAAGCTCCTCGCTGCATTGGGGGCTGGTCCGGCGCAATCGACGGACGCAGATGCATCGAGACAACTCGATCGAATCGGCGGCGGCGGAGCGAGAACCGCCGCCGCTCGGACCGCTTGACCGAGCAAGGGCGCTGAATCGACCAATAAAAGGCGAAAGTTATCGAAGCTCGAGAGCGCCCTAGCCGCAAACGATGCGCAGGCCGCCATGCCGATGACGAACAGCCATGAGCCCCAGGAAAGCGCGCTCAGTCCTCGCGAATTATCGGCTCCGCCGCTCGCCCGAGTGGACGCGCGCCCACCGCTTGTGATCGTCGTCGTTACGCCGAACAGGACCAAAGATGCAAAAGGCGCAAGGATGCAGGTCAGGACGGCTAGCGATACGTGAAATCCAGGATAGAGCCGAACGAGGACGCGTTGGTTGACGAGCTCGAAATTGATGACAAGCCCGAGCGCAACCCACCCAACGCGGTGCGGCGTCCGCGCCAACACGAGAGACAGACGACTGCCGAGCAGGTGAGCGGCCCCTGCCGCGATGACGCCCATTCCGACGGCGAAGCCGCCGCGGATCCCCGGGCCCGCGAGATGACGACCGCCGCCGACGCTCCAAACGGACAGGCCAACGTAAATGGCCGACAGCAACACGAGCCCCGCGCGCGGAATGGGTCGGTGTGCCCATCGGGCTGCGTACAAAGCGACGCCGCCCAGGGCACCCAAAAGCGCCGCAATGGGAAGAGCGACCGGAAGAACGCCGGCAAGACCGTTCTGCACCTCCCAGACGCTCGTCAGCGCGCCTCGACCGAGGAAGAGAACGACGGCGGACTCAGCCAAAATCAGCGCGACGGCCGAAAGCAGCCCCCGCGTGACAGACTCCTTCAAGGTCATGAACTAGACGTACTCGACCCGCGTAATCTCGTATTTCCGCAAACCTACGGGCAATCGAATCGACACTTCGTCGCCCACTTCTTTGCCGATGAGCGCTCGCGCCAGCGGCGCGGAAACCGAGATGCTTCCTTGGGCGAGATCGGCCTCCTCCGCGCCAACGATGCGATAAGAGACTTCTTCGTCGGTGTCCAAATTGAGCAACCCGACCGTGGCCCCGAACTGGACCTTGGAACCCGAGAGCTTCGACGGATTCGATGATCTCGGCGCGAGCCAGCTTGTCCTCGCAGTCCTTGATCTTGGCCTCGACCATCCCCTGCCGCTCCTTTGCGGCGTGGTACTCGGCGTTCTCCTTCAGGTCACCATGCTCTCGAGCAACCTCGATATCGCGCGAGATCTTCGGACGTTCCTCTTTGAGGCGGGTCAGCTCCTCGCGAAGCTTTCTGGCCCCCTCTGGCGTCATCGGTACTTTCTGTGGCTCGGACATGGGGTTCAGCGTTCTACCCGCATCCCGAGTCCCTCGCAACAAGCGCGACCGCACCGCTCTTTGCCAGGGGTCCGAGAACGCCCCCGTTCGACCGGCCACCCCCGTCCGAGCGGAGCCCGGTCGCGAGCCACGCCCAAACGGCAGGACCGAGGAGCTCACGGGATTGGCAAGACACCAAAGTGGACCCCATGCAGCGGAAGCCGTTCTTCTTGGCACCCGGGGGCTTGCACCGCGGCCGAACAACCGCTAGCACCCCTGCCGTGCCATTCCCGCGATTCGTTCTCCTAGCAGCCTTGTGCACAGAGTTCCTAGCTTGTTCGACCACGACGCCCGCACCAGCCACGGCGCAGCGTTACGAGGAGAACGCGCGAGTTGCATACCAAGCAGCAATGGCCGAATACGAAGACAAGAGCTGGGAGCCAGCAATTGCTGCCTTCGAACAAGTGAAACGCGAGTACGCGTACAGTCGCTACGCGCGCCTGGCGGAACTCAGGCTCGCGGACATTGCATTTCGGCAAGAAAAGTTCCCCGAGGCAGTGACGGCCTACCGTGGGTTCATTCACGATCATCCAAACGACGGTGCAATTGCGTACGCACGTTTCCAGGTCTGCAAAGCCCTCTTCGAGCAGGTCGGCGACACCGTTTTGTTGCCGCCCCAAGAGGAACGAGAGCTATCCAGCGCAGCGGACGCACATTCGGCGATGAAGTCGTTCATTGCGGATTTTCCACGGTACGAACGCGTCCCCGAGGTCGAATACATGCTGAGCATCATGACCGGCTTACTCGTCCGGCATGAGCTCTTCGTCGCTCGCTTCTACTTACGGCGAGACAGCTTCGAAGCCGCCGTCGGACGTTGTAAGTACGCGCTCGAACACTACAACGACTCGGGATTGGAGCCCGAGGCGCTCGTATTGCTCGGAGAGACGTACCTAAAGATGAAACGTCGGGACGACGCGCGAATGGCCTTCGTCACCGTGCTCGATCGGTACCCGGAGAGTGCGTTCACCGTTCCTGCCAAAAACTTCCTTGCACACCTCGACCAGAAACCATGACCACCTCCTCCGAAGCTGCCACGCGCAGCGAAGCGCAACCGGTCCTGTTGGTCGTCGACGACGAACGTAACATACGGCGCACGCTCCAGATGGTGCTCTCCGGAGAGGGCTACCAGGTGCTCGAGGCTGACAGCGCCGAAGCGGCCCTCGAAATCCTGCACCGTCCGGAGCAGCCGGTGGATTCTGGCCATCTTCGACCTGAAGTTGCCGAAGATGAGTGGACTCGAAGCCCTCGAGCGTCTTCGTTCCGAGGAGGCAACCCGAGACCTACCGGTCATCGTCATTAGCGGCCACGCCACCGTTCATGACGCGGTGAACGCGATCAAATTGGGCGCATCGGACTTCTTCGAAAAGCCGCTCAATCGCGAACGCATACTCGTGAGCGTCGGCAACTGCATCCGAACTGCGCGTCTCAGTCGCACCGTCGAGCAAATGCGCGTCGAACTCGAGGCTCGTTACGAGATGATCGGAACGAGCACCGTGATGCAGCGTCTCTATCAAGAGATCGACAAAGTTGCGCCGACGAAAGCTAGCGTTCTCATCACCGGTGAAAGCGGTACGGGGAAGGAACTCGTCAGCCGCGCGATCCATCGTCTGAGTCAGCGCAAGGACGCCCCCTTCGTAAAGGTAAATTGCGCCGCAATCCCGCGGGAACTCATCGAGAGTGAACTCTTTGGCCACGAGCGAGGCAGCTTCACTGGCGCCCAAGGACGCAAGCGAGGTTTCTTCGAGCAGGCCCACGGAGGGACGCTCTTTCTCGATGAGATCGGCGACATGGACCTCACGGCACAGGCCAAAGTCCTTCGCGCGCTGCAAAATGGTGAAGTCGTACGCGTCGGATCGGAACACGTGCTCCACGTCGACGTGCGGGTGCTCGCAGCCACGAACAAAAATCTCGCCAAGGAGGTTCACGCCGGAAACTTCCGTGAAGATTTGTTCTTCAGACTGGACGTCTTTCCGATCCGCGTCCCGGCACTCCGCGAACGCGCCGGAGACATCCGTCTCTTGGCGGAGTCCTTGGTATACGCTTTTTGTCGCGAAAATGGGCTCCGTCCCAAGAAGATCGATCCGAACGTTTTTAGCGCTCTCGAAGGTCGCAAGTGGCCTGGCAACGTTCGAGAACTCAAGAACGTCGTGGAGCGAGCCACGAGTCTTGTCGAGTGACGTGATCACGATCGCCGATCTCCCTGAGGATCCTCACGCGTCACCTTTCGACGATGACACTGTCGTTTCACCGCCGGCGTTGACACCGGCGGTCGAAGTCGCAGGACGGTCGTCTCAGCCAGGGCTCGACGGCGAGCGACGTTTGACCTTGCGGGAGTACCGCGATCAAGCCGAACGCTCCTATATCGTCGAAACGTTGATCGAATCCGATTGGAACATCTCCAAGGCTGCTACCGTCTTGGGGGTGGAGCGAACGAATCTTCACAAGAAGATCCGCGCCTACGACATTCGCCGCGACGGCTGAGAAACCTCCTTTTCCCCAAGGCGGCAGGCTCGGACTGCCGCGCATGCCGAGCGTGCCAACCGCGGAAAGCATTGCGCGCGGCCCTTCACGACGAGCGCGCGGCCCTTCACGACGAGCGCGCGGCGAGGGCCACAAGTACAGGCGAAGTCGCGCGCTGGCGAAGGTCCGCTCCGCGCGTCACACGCCCGATGCTGGGCCTATTCCCGGATCGGTGCTGCGCTGAGGCCCAAGCCCGAGATCGTCCGTCAATTCACTGTCGAGTTCGACCTGATGCCGCGCAAAGATCTCGTCCGCCATTCTGCCGAGAGTCTCCGCTTCGCGCACGATGTCCGGATTTTTGTCGTAGTGACCACCGCCGAGCACGTAGGCGGAAAAGGCGCGGTAACTCCTAGCAACCTCGAGATCGTTGCCGATTTCCTTGCAAATGACGATCGATCGCATGAAGTAATCGACGACCTTTGCCTCGTGCCCTTCGCCCCAAGCCCCAGCTGCAGTCACCTCAGCCAGAGTTCGGAGTGCGATAGCCAAATGCGGTTTGCTCCGAAGCTGACCGAAGAGTTCCACGCTTCGTTTGATCTTTTCTCGAGCTTTTGCGAGTTCTCCATGAAGCAAATAGGCCTTCGCGAGGCCGCGCAGAGATTCGGCCAGGTGGAGTTTGTCCCCGAGTTCGTCGCAAATCTCCTCCGCCTCTTCGAGGACGCGTATTGCTTCGGCCGTGTTGCCCAGATGGTACTGTGTTGCACCGATTGCCGTAAGGATCCCCGAAAGCCGATTGCGTTCACCGACGCCTTTGGCGAGCGCGTATGCCTCTTGATAGAGCCGTAGGGCTGCTGCCCAATCGTTGTTGTCCTGAGCTAGCCCGCCGAGATTGGCGAGACTTTCACTCATCCCGATGGGATCGCCAATCTCGCGACGGATCTTGAGCGACGCCTCGAATGCCTCGCGAGCCTTTTTACTGCTTCCGTGGTCCATCCAAACGAGACCGATGTTGTTCAAGCTGAGCGCGATCGAGCGTCGCTCCCCGATCGCCTTGCGCATGTGGAGGGCCTTGCGCATGTGAAACAACGCGCTCGTGTATTCCCCCGTCATCCATAGCAATTTGCCGATATCGTCGTGGCTGGCAGCAATACCGCGATCGTCTACCGTCGCTTCGAAGAGCGAAAGCCCTGCGTCGAGATGTCGCCGAGCCGCGTCGAACGTTCCACTGTCGCGGAAGAGTCGGCCAATACGATTGTGCGCAGCTCCGCCCTTCGCAAAACGAATCCAAGCGGAACGCAAGGGCAAGCATTTCCGCGAAAAGCAGCGAGTGCCTCGTCACTCTTTCCCAAGAGAAGCAGGCTGTCTCCGAGGTTGTGCAGCGCATCCATCCGTCTTGCCGCGTCGGATTCGCCAATGAGCGCTAGCCCCTTCTGATAGTGTTCGCAGGCCTTGCGAGCGGCGTAACCTGCGCGGGCCTTGTCACCAGCATCGAGGTAGGCCATCCCAGCGCGGGTGCGCGAACCCGCGCGTTCCAAGTGTTGCGCCAACATCGAGCACGTCTCTTCGTGTTCGCGAACACCATCTCGATGGGACAGAAAGTCCGCGATGGTCTGGTGATACCTCCGCGCAGCAGCTGCACTCGTCAAGGACGCGATCTGCTCGCGCTCGAGCGTGTGCTGAAAGACGTATTCTCTGTCCCCAGGCATGACGCTTTCCGGCAATTCGAGCACGTAGTCGCGCCGAATGAGATCGTCGAGAGCGCTGCGCAGGGCCGCCGCGTCTTGCACGTCGTGAGGATTCCAGAACTCCGGCGTTTCGCGTTCCGCTCGCGTGAGGGCAAGCAGTCCTTGGAACCAAAACACGCTTCCCATTGCAGCGGCGTATTCGAGGATCCTCCGATCCGAAGCCGAGAGCGTAGATACCCTTACAGTCACCGCGTCTTCCGCGGTCATCGGCAGCCGAACGCTGGTAAGCTTCTCGAGATTGACCTTCCACGCAATCTTGCCGCTGGGTGCCGTGGAGTCCTCGAGCACTCCACAGTCATGAAAGATGCGGACCATCCGTTCGAGCAAGCCCGGGTTCCCCTGCGCCATGGCCACGGCTGCCTCGACGAGCAACTCCTTCGAGCTGCCAGAACATGGATGAAGCAACAGCGCCATGAGGCTCGAGGATTCCTCGTCGGTCAGTGGCGGAACGTCGATCCGGAGATGGTCCTTCCCCCCCTGTTCGAACCAATTCTGCGCGCGACTCACGACCTCTGGACGCGCAGTACAGAGAATGACGATTCGTCCCCGAAGGGACTTCGCGAGATAGTCGAGCAACTCGAGGGAGTCAGCGTCCACGCGGTGCAGATCTTCGACCACGAGACAAATTGGACAATTGGCAGCATCTGCTTCGAGAAATCGGCGTAGGATCGCGCGACGAACGAGACTCGCTTCCACGGGATCGTCGGCGACGGCACGCGTCATCGGCGTTGCCGGGCAATCGACGCCAACGAGCTGCCCAATGAAAAAGCACACGTCGTCGACATCCTGTTCGCCGAGAACGGTCATGACCTCTCGGCGAAGCCGGCCAAGTCCGCGATCGGCGTCAGCGCCTTCTTGCAATCCTAACCTTCCGCGCAAGATTCGACCAATTGCGCCATAGCCCATGTCGGAGGACCGCGGTGGCGCCTGATAGATTCGAAATGGCTCCGTTTTCGCGCCCGCCTGCCCAGCAACCACGTGCGAGACGAGCCTGGACTTGCCGATCCCGGCAGCCCCGACGAGCGTGACGAGCATCGTCTGCCCTCGTCGTGATTTGTCGAAAATTCCGCCCAGCTCCGATAGCAAACCGGCGCGGCCAACGTGGGGAGCACTGATTCGTACCCCCGGAACAGAACTCGGTCCCTGAACAACCATGTCGGCGGCGAGCATGGCCTGCCTCGGCCGTCACTACAAGAGGCGCGCGTAGCCGGCTGGCCGATTTCGAAACAATCGCCTTTCAGACCGAAAGATTCCCACGACGGACGAGCTGAAACCTGGCGCCGAGACGGCACAGTTCGGCTATGTTCCGGTGGCTCGGTGGACCAAAAGTCCCCCCGAGCCACGAAAGAATTCGGTCATCACGGTGAGCCTTCCCGAAAAAACCCCGGTTCAGTCCCGCGAAGAGCCCAATAAGCCCTTGGGCGAAGGCGTATTCCGAAAATGTCGCGAGTGCGCCGGCATCTTCGCCAGTGATCAACTCCAGCAAAATTGGGAGGTATGTCCGGGTTGCGGACATCACCACCCGCTCCCACAGGGACGCTGGCGTGATCTTTGCTCGACCCCGATTCGTTCGAGCCTTGGGCCACGGATTCGGTTCCATCCGACCCCTTGGAGTTCTTCGACGGCAAATCCTATCGGGACCGCGTCGCCAACGCGACGCGCAATTCCGGCACGACGGAAGCACTCGAGATTGGTCGGGCCGCCGTCGACGGACACGCGGTTGCCTACGGCTCGTTCGTGTTTTCCTTCATGGGAGGAAGCATGGGCAGCGTCGTCGGTGAGCGTCTCAGTCAGCTCTTCGAACGCGCCACGGAGGAACGTCGCGCCGTCGTTCTGCTGCACACTTCTGGCGGCGCACGCATGCAAGAGGGGATCCTGAGTCTGATGCAGATGGCGAAAGCCGTCGCCAGTCTCTCTCGCCTCCGCGAAGCGAAGCTGCCCTACATGAGTGTCTGCCTCAATCCAACGACGGGGGGGGTCGCCGCGTCAACCGCGCTACTCGGTGACGTCAACCTGGCAGAGCCAGGCGCGCTCATCGGTTTCGCCGGACAGCGCGTGATCGAAAACACGATTCGGCAGAAGCTCCCCGAGGGCTTTCAACGCTCGGAGTTCCTGCTCGAGCATGGCATGATCGACATGGTGGTAAAGCGCACGGAGCTGAGAGCCACGCTCGTGCGGCTCTTGACTCATTTGGGAGGGACGGTGAAGCAGTGAGTCGATACGCTGAAGCGCTGAAGCGCCTATACGCTCTGGGTGTGCGCGGTCGGCAGCTCGGACTCTCTCGAGTCGAGGCCGCTTGCGCACACTTCGGCAATCCCGAACGGGAATTCGAAACCGTTCATGTCGCTGGAACCAACGGGAAAGGCACCGTTTCGGCCTTCGTCGCCAGTATGGCGATGGCCCAGGGCAAGCGAGTCGGGCTCTATACGTCTCCGCATCTCGTCAATTACAACGAACGGATTCGAATCGATGGGAACCCCATCGGGCAGGAAGAGCTCGGGGAACTCCTCATCGATGTGATGAACGCCGCCCCTGACCTCACCTTTTTCGAGGTGACGACCGTCGCGGCGTTCCTGGCATTCCGTCAAGCGAAGGTCGACTTCGCAGTCCTCGAAGTTGGGCTCGGTGGCAGGCTGGACGCAACGAACGTCGTGCCGCCGCCTCGAGCCGTTGCGATCACGCGGATTGCGTTCGATCACATGGCAGAACTTGGCGGTTCCTTGGCGGAAATCGCCGCAGAAAAGGCCGGCATCATCAAGCCAGGTTGCGCCGTCGTCGTTGGTCGAACCCACCCCGATGCGGTCGCCACCATCGAGAAACGAGTCAGCGATGTGGGCGCTCGACTCATCCCGCTCGGCAGTCCGGAGCCCATCGCTGGCAAACCACTCGCCTACCCCCGAGCCGCCATGCTCGGTTCGAATCTTGCTGTTGCGACGACCATCGCAAGAGAGCTCAAGTTCACCCCTGAAGCGATGTGTCGGGGCATCGAAGCAACGACGTGGCCGGGCCGAAATGAGCTGCTGCACCGCAACGGACGAGAGCTCACGTTGCTCGATTGTGCGCACAACCCCGACGGCGCCGTCACGCTCTCGCACATGCTCGATCCCGGGCTTCTGGGAGAAATCGAGTCGCGGCGCGAGATCGCCCTCGTTTTCGGGGCACTCAAGACGAAGAACTGGCGTGCGATGTTGCGTCGGCTCGAACAGGTTGCAGGACATCGAGTCTACGTCGCGCCACCGATCCCCGAACGAGCGGTTCCCCCGGACGCGATGCGCGCCGTTCTCTCTGGTGAAATTGCTGGCGACGTTGCAGAAGCACTGGCACGAGCGAGAAACCTCGTCGGTCAGTACGGCGTCGTCGTCGTTGCGGGTTCCACCTATCTCGTCGGGGCAGCTCGTGCCATATTGCTGGGTTTGCAGGCAGATCCAGCGATCGATTTGTAGGCCCGACGCGATAACGACGACCGAAGTGTCGTCGGGTTCGGCATCGTAGCTTGAAAGCGATGCGGTCGGAGGGCGACCGTGGTGACAGCCTGTTGAGCGTTTACCTATATGGCTAGTAACTCTCGAAAGCTTTTCGGAACCGACGGAATTCGCGGGCACGCCAACGTCGCCCCAATGACTCCGGAGTTGGCATTACGGCTCGGACGAGCCATCGCCGTCGTTGCGGGCCGCGACAAGAGTCGTCCACCAAGACTAGTCATTGGCAAGGACACGCGACTGTCCGGCTACATGCTCGAAACGGCTTTGGCGTCGGGGATTTGCGCGATCGGCGGAAAGGTCCTCCTCTGCGGTCCCATGCCGACGCCGGCCGTTGCCAATTTGACCGTGACGATGCGAGCGGACGCCGGACTCGTCATCAGTGCGAGCCACAATCCGTTCGACGACAATGGAATCAAAATCTTCGGTCCAGACGGCTTCAAACTCCCCGACGAGAAAGAAGCGAGATCGAGAGATTGCTTGGTGATCCCATTCTCGACGAAGGCGCGACGGGCACTCGTGTTGGGCGCGCATCGCGCATCGACGACGCCGCTGGGCGGTACGTCGTTTCGGCCAAAAGCACGTTTCCACGTCAACTGACCCTCGACGGCGTACGCATCGTCGTCGATGCTGCGAATGGTGCGGCGTACAAGGTGGCGCCTTGCGTCTTCGCGGAGCTCGGCGCGAGCGTGTTCAGCGAAGGGGTCAAGCCAAACGGCACCAACATCAACCGCAACTGTGGAGCCCTTCACCCCGAACACGTCGCGCGCGAGGTTCTTCGCGCGAAAGCGCAGATCGGGATTGCCTTGGATGGCGACGCAGACCGAGTGATCATCGTTGATGAGACGGGTCAGGTCGTGGACGGCGATGCCATCATGGCCCTTTGTGGTCGCTACCTTATCGCCGAAAAAAGACTCGTCCGAAATACGGTCGTCGCCACGGTGATGAGCAACCTCGGGCTGGAGCGCGCGCTCGAATCCGTTGGAGGCAAGCTGAAGCGAACGGCGGTAGGCGATCGGTACGTCGTCGAAGAAATGCGCAATTCTGGTTACTATTTCGGCGGCGAGCAGTCTGGGCACTTGATCTTCTTGGACCACGCGACCACAGGCGATGGCATCGTCGCCGCGCTTCAGGTGCTCGCCATCATGGTTCGAGAGCAGAAGCCTCTTTCGGAACTCGTTCGATTCTTTCAACGCAGTCCGCAGGTGCTCGAGAGCGTGAAGCTCCCCAAGCGCAAGCCGCTGCAAGAAATGCCGAAGCTGTCGGCCGCAATTTCGGACATCGAGAGCAAGTTGGGTCGCGACGGCCGCGTGCTCGTGCGCTGGAGTGGAACCGAAGCGAAGCTTCGAATCATGGTGGAAGGACCTGACGATGCTCAGCTTCGAGCTTACGTCAATCGGATGCTGCACGAGGCTAGAGCGGACGTGGGCGACGTGACGCAATGACGACAGAGTTTCCTCTGCCCGACGACCTCGAATTCGTCTCCCGACTTAGCCTGCCCCAGCTTTGCGGACAACTCCTCGTCGTCGGGTTCGATGGAACCCATTTGCCCGAGTCCTTGGCGGAGTCGATCCGCGCAGGACTTCGTGGCGGGGTCATCCTCTTCAAACGGAACCTCCCAGACCTGGAAACGGCATGGAACCTATGTCGTGAGATCGCCGAAGCCTTTCCGCCCGAAACTACCCCATTCATTGCTATCGATCAGGAAGGCGGGCGCGTGGTGCGAATGCCGCCACCGTTCCTCACGCTCCCGCCAATGCGGCAGCTCGGCGCCATCAAGGACCTCGACCTTACCTATCGCGCCGGTGCCGAGGTCGGACGCCAGTTGGCTGCTGTGGGCATCACTTGCAATTTCGCCCCCGTTCTCGACGCGGATACGAACCCCGACAATCCGGTGATCGGAGATCGCAGCTTTTCGCGCGATCCCAGGATGGTCGCCCTCCACGGGATGGCCTTCGCGCACGGTCTACAGGATCAGGGAATTCTTGCATGCGGTAAGCACTTCCCTGGTCATGGCGACACGGAACTCGATAGCCACCTCGACCTTCCCACGGTTGCCCATTCGCAGGAGCGCCTCGAGAACACCGAGTTGCTCCCTTTTCGAGAAGCAATCCGAGCTGGTCTGCTCGCCGTGATGACGGCCCACGTCACTTACCCAGCACTCGAATCCTTCGAACACGCCCGCAACGCTGAGCACGCCGATTCTGACGGACATCTTGCGCAGTCGACTCGGCTTCGAACACGTTGTCTTCTCGGACAATCTCGAAATGAAGGGGATTCTCAAGGAATCCACCGTGTCGGAAGCGGCGTGCGCGGCGGTGCGCGCCGGTTGTGACGCCCTGCTCGTCTGCCACGACGAAAAACGCGCCGAAGAGGCGCTCTCTTTGCTGGTGACTTGCTCCGAGCTCGAGCCCTCGCTTTCGACCGCGATATTTCGGTCCAATTTGCGATTTCAACGCCTGAGAAGACGTTTCCCGCCACGGGCCGAGCGCACCTTGGAGAGCCTGCGCTACTGCATTCCGAGCCCCGCGGCAGGCGCGCTCATTGCGAAATCGAGGAGCGTTGGAAGGAAGTCGAACGGCTTTGCGACACGGACAGTGAAACTCGACTGAATCAAGACGAGGAGCGCTCCCGCTCCAGATTCACGACGCGGAGCCCGTCCCAAGGTCGTCTGCCAGTTCGACCGCGTGGGGAGCCAACGAAATGAACCTTCGCGACGTGGTGCTCGCCATCTCGGCACTCTTCGGCATGGCACCGCTCACGGCGCACGCATCTCCTCGACTCGATGTCGCAACAGCAGGCCGCACGGAGCTCGGCGCAGGCTATCAACCCGTCACGAGACTGGATCGTACCGAACCCGTCGCGTCCATCGAACTACGCCCCGCGTCGGGCTTCCGCGTTCAGGACCACAACTACACCTGGACGACGACTTACCAACAACGCTGGTTTCTGCGCGTTCCGAATGTTGCCGACACGCTCAGACCATCCCTGTTCCATCTTTGGACAACCGGGATCGTCCAGCAACTCACACCACGTCTGACGCTACAATCGACGGTAACGCTCGGTGCCGGAACGATGAGGACTTTCACCAGGGTGATGGGGGTCCTCTCGTCCAACACGAACACCGTGCCAACCACGCGGCAAATCCAAGCGCTGAATCTACTTACGACCTCCGCGGATCGGACACTTCACCTATCAACTCACGCCGCGCACGACGATGGCTGCCGGTGCCACGGCAACACGACAGTCACCCATCGGTGAGAACGTCTCCTTAGACTTACACGTCCATTTCCGGTCGGGCACGGCACGGTTACCAGTGGTCCCCCCGCACGACGCAAACGACGACGCTCACGACGACACCGGATACTCGTCCCGTCCAGCAACAGCCATCGTCACTCCCGATGGCTCGGTAGGAGCCAGAGAGAATTCGTCTACTCGAGCTATCTGCTGCAAACTGACTTCGCCCACCAATTCACTCGCGCACGAGTGGCACCTTGGGGGGTGGCGTGAATCAATTTCGACCGCCGTGGCTCAAACCCAGCTTGGTACCCCACGGTCGCAGGTTCGCTGACGCACCTCAGCGGTCGCGAAGGCCGGAGGTTGAGCATCAATGTCAACTCCGCAGTCTCGTCGTTCGTCGATACGATGACGGCTCGACTCAGAACGACGGCAAACGTAGGCATTGGCGTCACGCGACAACTCGACGGCTACTGGACCCTACAAGGTACCGCGACGGTGATGCTTCCAGTTTCCTCGAAGCCCGTACTCCCCGGAAGAGCGGAAAGCGGCGTCACCGCCAATCTGACGTTGACGAGACGGCTCGATGACTATGGTCAGCTCGATTTGGGAGGGCGCTACGTAGTGCAAATGACTCATCCGAACGAATCCTGACTATCGCATACTCTACCGGCAGTCCCTCGCATTCGTGGCGCTCTCCCTCTGGATGGGCACCAATCGGACGACACGCGGTCGCTGGGCACTGTAGGGCGCGGTCTTCCGACGCAATCCGCGCGCATCGCCTTGCCGGTCGACGAGCGACGCGCGGCGTGAGTAACGTCCCTCGACGCGCGGCAGTCGAGGCCTAGCGACGTTCGGCGCGCACCCAACCGAGTGACCGTGCTTTGCCGAGGAAGCCAAGATAGGACGGGAGCTTCCACAGAACGTATTTAGGGGATACCCAAGATCTCGCTGGGCGGGATATACCTACCCCACGACCTTCCAGCCAGTGGCAACCGCAACCCCAAGTATCACTGATCTCGGAAGCAAGCAGAGCAGCAGCGCCCCAACTTACACCGAAAGCCAGTGAACCGAGCGAAACCACGGTCAAACCGTTCACGGTTAGAACGAGGAGAGCAAGTGGCGGCACGGAGAGATCACATCCGAGACCGAGAAGTCTTCGAATCGAGCTTGAGAAGCCCTCGGAGTAGGAGCCGCGGAACGTCAGTCTCGGATCGCCATGAGATGACCGTACTCCCATCGCTGTCGTTGGGCGTACTGTCCCTGGGTGCTCGGCGCAATCTCGCTGTAGACGCCCGCTTCAGGGCATTCGTACGGTGGATAGCCGAGAAACGCGAGCTCCAAACCGAGAACGAGATCCTCAGTGATGTGTCCACGCATGTTGGGTGCGTCGCGGAGAACGGGCCACGGAAACGCCATCCCGGTTCCCGCAAGCTGCCTCGGGAGCCCCAGACGAGCGAGCCCGCGAGGGCGAAGTGAATTCTTGACGCGAAAGGCGAACGCGCCAATCCGCGTCTTGGTGTCCGCGTCCTCCGAGAATCGTAAGCTCGTTCTCCGACTGGATTGGACAGTTCCGTTCGAGAGCCGCGCTGACCAAAGCATCGACACTGCCTGTGGTAAACCGACAATCTGCATCGAGAACGATGACCACGTCCGGTTTTTGCGTCCGCAGCTCGAGTTGCTCGACGGCGAAACGCAACGCGTATCCCTTCCCTCTTTCGGTCGGATGCTGCCGCTCGAGTACGGTCGCCCCAGCAGAACGGGCAATCTCCGCGGTGCTGTCCTGACAATTGTCTGCGATGACCAAGATTGTCCGTCGAGGGGACCCAGCTCTCCACGCAATGCAGAGACGGTGCCGAAAATCCCTCGTTCCTCGTTGTGGGCAGGCATCAAAATGACGGCCCTCGTCCCTACGGGCCTCATGCGACGCTCAGTCCGCCGCTGCGCCAATGCGCCAATCAGGCATTCTGCCCCGAAGGTTGCCACGGGTATTGCGAGGATTGCTCCCGCACCGAGAAGAACGAACGACGCGACTCCCGTCAACATACGACCTCCTCGTGAACTTGCTCCAGCGTTGCTTCTCGTGCTCCGGCGGCCTCCAGCGCGTCGAGCGTGAGCGTCTCCGAGGTCACGCTCGGCGAAAGAAATAGCCGTGACAGCGTTGCCGCATTCTTCGAAACGTCGTGTCGCGCCGCGGCGGCGCGACGGCCCGAAAGTCCCATGGCCGCAAGGACATCAGTAGGCGCATGCAACACCTCCTGCAGTGCACCTGCGAGAGCTTCGGCATCGCCAGCGGGTACGAGCCAACCATTCTCTCCGGGTCGCACGAGTTCCGGAATCCCCGCGACATAAGTACTCAAGACTGGGCGCCCCAATGCAAACGCCTCCATGATGACGACGGGAAGCCCCTCCGCGAAACTTGGCAAAACCATGGCGCGAGCCGCCTTGAGCTCGCTTTTGACCCGACTCTCGTCAATCCATCCGGTGATCTTGACTTGCGCGCTCAAGCCGAGCTCTGAGATTTTCGCCTCGATTGCGGGGCGGAGCGGACCGTCACCGGCAAGAACGATTTCGAAACCAACGCCACGATCCCGGAGGATCTTTGCCGCGTCCAGCAAGACGAACTGTCCCTTCTGCTCGTGCAGACGCCCGACGCAGACGAGTCTTCGCGCTTCGGGAATGGGGGCAACCTCTTCTGCGAAGAGCGTCGGCTCTACTCCGCAACGTACAATGGCTATCTTGTCCCAGTGAGTCCGCTCGATGAGTCGGAGTAGCTGGCTTCGTCCAAAGTGGCTGATTGCTGCAACGAATTTCGAGTCCTCGATCAGGCGCCTCAATCCGACGACGATTGCGCGATCGAATTCCTCTGGACCGTGGACGGTGAAGCTGTACTCGGGGCCGCCCAAGGTACGACACAATCGGGCCACGATCGTCGAATTCGTACCGAAATGCGCATGAACCTGCGACACGCCTTCACGCTCCAACTCGTGAAGCAGAACACAAGCCTCTGCCAAGTACGCCGCGTGGCGCATAACACCACGGTCCGAGCGCAGACCGTGCCAGAGAGCCTGCTCGATCGCTTTCATTGTCCTGATGGGCCGTGTCGCGACCGTCCGCAGTAGACTCCCAACTAATGCTGGCTTCGACGAGAGCAGGACGGTCGTCTTCTCGGCTTCTTCGGCGTCGCGCCGGTCGACGTATCCATCTTTCGACCGACGGATCGAGTAGCGCTTGACGGTATGGCCGAGCTCTTCCAGTGCGCGAATCTCGCGGCGGATGAAGCTATGGCTCGTGCTCGGGTACTGATTGACGAGATAAGCGATGATCACGAGGTACTCCGGCGTCGCCAGGGTTCACGCTTGGACGGTTCGTTGACCGTAGTTCTTCTCGATCCACGCCCGGTAGGCGCCACTGCGAACATTTTCGATCCAAGTGGGGTTGGACAGGTACCAACGCACCGTATCGGTAAGTCCTGCTTCCAAATCGTGGCGCGGCTGCCAACCGAGCGCATTCTCGAGCTTGGTAAAGTCGATGGCATACCGACGGTCGTGGCCTGGACGATCCTTGACGAAGGTCTTGAGCGCCTCGAGACTCTCGATGGATCGACCCGCCTCGCGACTGACGATGCGCACGAGCATATCGATCAGTTGAAGATTGGTCCGCTCGGCTCTTCCACCGACGTTGTAGGTCTCGCCCGTTTTGCCGCGAGTCAGGATGGTCCAGATGGCTTCCACGTGGTCGTCCACGTGAAGCCAATCGCGAACGTTGCCACCATCACCATAGATGGGAAGCGGCTTACCCTCGACCATATTGAGGATCATGAGCGGGATGAGCTTCTCTGGAAACTGGAATGCTCCGTAATTGTTCGAGCAGTTTGACATCGTTGTCGAGAGCCCAAACGTATGAGCGTAAGCCGAGACCAGGTGGTCCGACCCGGCCTTGGAGGCCGAATAGGGCGACCTCGGATCATATGGGGTGGTCTCGAGAAATGCGCCAGTCGGACCCAGCGATCCGTAAACCTCGTCGGTGGAAACGTGGTGGAAATGGATATGCGGCTGACTTCGAACTACCTCGAGCAACTTTGCGGTACCGACCACGTTCGTCTCGATGAACACGAGCGGACCGTCGATGCTCCGGTCCACGTGACTTTCCGCTGCAAAGTGCACGATCGTGTCGATGTCGTGTTCACGACACGCCCGTGAAATGGCCTCGGCATCGCGAATGTCCGCGCGCAAGAAGTGATACCGCGACTCATCCACGTGTCCCGACACGTTCTCGACGTTACCCGCATAGGTGAGCAAGTCGACGTTGACGACGTGGCCTTTGAACTCGGGATTCCGAAAGAGCCAACGGATCATCGCCGATCCAATGAATCCGCATCCGCCAGTAATGAGCAGGTTCGAAGCTTTGCGTACTGTCACGTTCTACCTCAACTCCAATATGCAGCCACTGTCAGTCCCGTGAAACTCGAGATCCGGGATCTGTCTACTATCCGCCGCCATTCGTCCTCGCCCACCGGGACGCGATGTATTCGTCGAGCGCTTGCGACCAGTGACGCGGAACTCGACCTCGTGATTCCAACTTGGACGTGTCCAGAACGGAAAAATGGGGGCGCGACGCGGGGCGAGGAAACTCCTCGCTGGTCACGGGAACGATCCGCTCGGTTCTCACGGGAGCCCCGACGCGCATCATCGATTCCCGAATGGCGCTCGCGAAGCCGTGCCACGACGTTGGGCTCCGGTTCGCAAAATGCCAAATCCCACTGGGCAATACTTCGGAGGCGTCGATCCCTGCCGCCCAGAGAATGATTTGAGCCAGGTCCTCAACGAACGTCGGGCGGCCCACCTGATCGCTGACGACGCGAAGCTCGTCTTTCTCCTGCATCAGCCGCCACATCGTCTCGACGAAGCTCGAAGGTCCGTCGCCGAACAACCATGACGTACGAAAGATCAGCCACCCGGTATCGGGCCGCGGCTGCGCAACACCAAGCACTTCCTCGATTGCGCGCTCGCCGGCTAGTTTGGTCCGACCGTACGCGTTCTTCGGACAGACAGCATCGTTCTCTACGTAAGGTCGACTTCCTTCACCAGCGAAGACGTAGTCCGTGGAGACATGAACCAATATGGCCCCCGTGTCCCGCGCCGCGAGCGCCAGACATCTGGGACCATCACCATTGACTCGAAGAGCCGTGGGCTCGTCCTTTTCGGCTGCGTCCACGGCGGTGTACGCCGCGCAATTGACGATGATGCGAGGTCGTTGCTTGACTACATGAGCACGAACGGCATCGAGATTCGTGATATCGACTTCGAGATCGGTACCAGTGAACTGCGTCTCACTTGCGGACAAACGGCGACATACGGCCTTGCCCAGCATTCCGCTGGCACCGACGACCCAGACGCTCACAGCCCTCGCCTCCGCTTGAAGTCAGCGAAGGACTCTCCGGCTTTGTCTCGAGCGGAAAGGACGGGATCCTGGACTGGCCATGCCACGCCGATTTCTGGATCATTCCAGCTCAGCGTGAGCTCTTCCTTTGGATCGTAAGGAGACGACACCTTGTACAACACCTCGGCAACGTCGCTGGTAACGCAGAAGCCGTGCGCGAATCCCACTGGCACGTAAAGCTGCTCGTGGCGCTCTGCCGTCAACTCCACAGCCTCCCATTGCCCGAAGGTGGGTGATTCCGGCCGAATGTCGACGGCTACGTCGAAGATGGATCCCACGGCAACTCGAACCAGCTTCGCCTGCCCCGGTTGGCCTTGATAGTGCAGGCCTCGAAGCGTGCGAGCAACGGAGCGCGAATGGTTGTCCTGGACGAACCGTTCCCGTATCCCCACCGCTTCATACTTAGCCTGACTATATGGCTCCAAGAAGAAACCGCGCTCGTCGCGAAATACTTTCGGTTGGATGAGCCACAGTCCATCGAGCTTGAGTCTCTTTACTTCCACGATAGATCTCCGGAAAAGGGACGGCGTTCATACCCCCACCGGGTCGCCGAACCCAAAAAGGTCGATGTCGGTCGACGAACAACGTTCAGCACCCGAGATTCCGACTGCGCACGTGTCGGAATTCCGTCGCAACGAGCCACGTTCCGCACGCCCGGCAAGCAAGCCGTATCTGTCGGCACGAACGCAATCACTCGGCGCTGATCCCCCTGAGGTATCGTCCGTATTCGCTTTTGCCGCAAGTGTCCGCAAGTCGGAGCAACTGCGACCGGTCGATGAAACCTTGGCGAAACGCTATCTCCTCGAGACACGCGATGTAGGTCCCTTGCCGTCGCTCGAGAGTCGCCACGAACTGGCCTGCCTCGAGCAAACTATCGTGCGTTCCAGTGTCGAGCCACGCCATTCCACGAGGGAGCACGCGCAACTGAGCCCGATTCTGGCGCACGTATACGTTATTCACGTCGGTAATCTCGAGCTCGCCGCGCGGAGAGGGCTTTAGGTTTCTGGAGATGTCGACAACCTGGTTGTCGTAGAAATAGAGGCCAGTCACGGCAAGATCCGATTTCGGTTCCGTCGGCTTTTCTACGATCCCAATTACATTTCCGGCGTCGTCGATCTCCGCCACACCGTACCGCTGTGGATCGTTGACGCGATATCCGAATAAGGTCGCCCCGTTTAGCGTTTCCCGCGCTTCGACGAGCAGTCCGCTGAGCCCCGCTCCATAGAAGATGTTATCGCCCAACACCAAGCAGACGCTATCTTGACCGATGAAGTCACGTCCGATGATGAATGCTTCGGCGAGCCCATTCGGCGCTGCCTGTTCGGCGTATTCGAAATGAAGACCAAGCCCCTCTCCCGATCCGAGGAGTCGCCGAAAGAGCGGGAGGTCCTGGGGCGTCGAGATGACGAGAATCTCCCGGATCCCCGCCAGCATGAGGACGGAGATTGGGTAGTACACCATCGGCTTGTCGTACACGGGAAGCAATTGCTTCGACATCGCTCGAGTCAACGGATCGAGTCTCGTTCCGGCTCCCCCCGCAAGAATGATTCCCTTCATGTCCTGACCATCTCCAAAAAAGAAGTGATTTCGCAGTTCATTCGAGGACCACGAGCACGAGAGTCCGACACCAACACGGAGACCTAGGCCTTCGCCGTCGAGCGGAACTCCGCAAGTCGCAGCGCGACCACCAAGAAGTCGCAAGCACCTGCAGCCGCAGAAATCGAAATAACGTCTTCCCTGCCCCGGCCATAGGCCCGAGCAGCTTGAACCCTAACAGGTGATTTGCGAATTGTCACTGGAAAGAGAGACTGAACATAAAACCAATTTCGCGTATCCGCAGCGGGGGGATTTCCCATGACTTACCTGGCATCTGCGACCGAGCCCTATCGAACACACGCGTTCTCGGTTATAGACTGACACGGAAATGTGTACGTCCACCAATGCCAGCTCTCCGCGGCCAGCTCACACCAAAACTGTAGCCCTGTCAGGTTGCTTGCGACTTGGCTCGAGTCGCGTTCTCAGGGCCGTGCTTCTTGCCGCGCTTGCGTTTCCTGCATGTGGCCAGCCTCGGCAATACGTGTGGGGCGCTGACTACGTGAGAGAGGGACACGACCAGGCACCTTCGATCATCCGCGCTGGCGATCGCATTCAGGTCGTCGTCCAAGGACAGGAAAGCCTGAGCGCCGAAGTCGACGTTCGACCAAGCGGGGAAATCGTCCTGCCAGTTGCTGGCAGCATCGTCGCGGCAAACCTAACCCCAACGGCATTGGCCGACGTCATAGCCAAACGCATCACCGGAATGGTCGCCGCGCCCGTCGTTACCGTCGTGGTCGAACGGCATAGAACTTTGGTCACGGTCCTGGGTGAAGTAAGAACTCCGGGACGCTACGAGTTGGAGCATCGTGAAGGAATCCTCAGCGCGATCGCGCGAGCCGGCGGCCTGACACCGTTCGCTGAGACGGATAGTGTCTTCGTCCTACGCCGAGAACCGAAGATTGCCCGGATCCGCTTCGACTACGACGATTTGACGGCCGCCGACGCCACGACACTGAGCTTCGAACTACGCGACGGAGACATCGTCGTCGCCGAGTAGCCGAGAGCACTGCGCGCCAGCGCGTCGTCACCTCGAAATAGCCGCCGAATGCCTCGATCGGCTCGTCGATCTTGCTCGAGTGCTCCGCGTCGTGAGTCGACTCGACGAGTTCAACGCTCGAACACATCGGATCGGTGCAGGGCGCGAACGCACGTTGACCAATGGCGAGCCGAGATTGCTTCGCGCTTGCCCAGCTCACGCGCGTCGGATCGGAGGCAGATTCGAACCCACCGGTACGATATGGTTGCCTGGAGCTTGCCCCGCGATCGCTTGCGCACGACGTTGCGGCAGCTCCCTGAGCCACCGACGAATCCAAAGGAAGGTCGCAATCAACGCGCCCAGCACGGCACCAGCAACGGCTCCGACCACGGCGCGCAGCAACAAGGTGCGTCGCACGTTCGGCGCGTGTGCCACGGGCTCGGTGAGAACCTCGTAGCGCTTCTCCGCGGATGCGCGCTCCAAGTTCAACCGTACGGTGGCATTGTCGAGCTGCTCGAGCAGCCGACGGTGCGTTTCCGTGTTCACACCATAAGACCGAGTCAATTGTGCGTATTCGGCAGCGACGGCTGGAAGCTTCGTCACAATCTGCTCGAGCCGCGCAATCTGCGAACCGACGGCACCTGCCTCTGCCTTGGCGGCAAGAACCTCGACGTGGCGTTCCGCAACCGCCCGTTGCAGCGCAATAATCTCGGGATTCCCAGCCGTTTCGGTGGCGGATGCATCCTCCGCCAGGGCCTTGTTAACGAGCGCCGTATACTCCGCAACTTGCTTCGTATACCGAATGACATCGGGATGACTGTCGCCCAGCCCGCGAGATTTGGCCGCGGCAAGCTGGACCTTGGCTTCGTTCAGTGCAGTTCGATATGGAGCCGCAGAGGTCGTCCGGATCGTCGCCACCGGCGCCATCTGGCGAAGTGCACTGATTGCAGCCTGGTATGCCGCGTTCGCGGCTTCCACTCTTGCGGACAAATCCGACTGGCGTTGCCGCAATGTCTCGAGAGACTCCATGTGTCCTTCGGAGTTCTCCGGAAGCATTTCGCCGTACTTCGTGCGGAATTCCTTGAGCTTGGCCTCGGTCTCTCGTAGCTGAATTTCCTGCTCTTTCGACTGAGAAGTCAGGAAGTCGACTTGCTTCTGGACTACCTTGAGCGTCTTGGCAATCTCGGTCTCGAGATAGGTCTCGACGTGGGTCCGGAGGAATTTTACTGCCTCCTCAGGAGATTGATGCTTGTAGCTGCCGGCGTAGGTGGAAAGCGCGATGCTCTTGAAACTCAGTCGGTGCTGCACTGCTTCGATCAGCCCATCGCTCGGCTTCGCAACGCCTTGTTTGCGTAGGCTCTCGGCGACGATTTTCTTCGCTCCGAAGTTGCTTTCTGCAGACAAGAAGAACGAGTAGCTATCCTCGTTGTTCTGGCCGTTACGTTCGAGTGGGTTATCGGACGCCTGAGGGCGGAGCGCTATCGTGAACATCGCCTCCGCCATCGGAGGCACGACGGCGACCGACGCGATTGCCAGAAGCGCACAGATGGCAGCAACCGTCGAGATGAGCGGGACGTGTCGTTTCGCCTTCTGCAATAGCCTCGTCAGTTGCTCGACTCGCTCATCGATCGACACCTTTGGAGGCGGCTCCGGAGGCGCCGACAGTTTGAGGATCTGGGCGAGTATCTCGTCCGGCCCACCCATGGAAGCCCCGGCAAGTGCCAGGTTGGGCGCAGCAACGGACAGCGCCTGGGTGACGTCCCCCACGTCCTTCATGCCTTCGGCAAGATAGACAAGGGCACATTCGCCAAGCTGCAACACGTCACCTGGGTGCAGCTCCACGGGACTGTTCGGCGCGAGTCGTCGCCCGTTCAGCAAAGTGCCATTCGTGGATCCCGAAATCGACGATTTCGTGGCCGTCGTTTGCACGGCGAACGAGCGCATGTTGCGACGAGATGGCGCGCTCGACGATCGAAATCTCGGCTTCGCGACTCCGACCGATGATGGTCTCGCTCTGATTGAGCGGAAAAACCTTACCACTGGCGCTGCCGCGCACGACGACGAGCGTCGCCAATGGCACGACCTGAGCGCTGTAGCCCGACGGAGAAAGTTCGTGGGGAGCAGTCAAATCCATGATCTTGGCAGTCGCCTCGCGCGTCACTGCCAACCGTTGCTCTCCCGCGCCCCGCTCGCCAGAGCCTCCGTTGTGGTTCTCGGACATGCTCACCTTTCCCGAGACAACGGAGATGCGCTCGAACTCGACACAGCGGGAGCCGCCCTCCCCATTGGCACTCCCCCCGACGTTCGCTGCGGTTCCGCTGCACTCGGCACGGGCAGGACCATAGTCTCATCACTACTGCTCGTCGAGGGCGCAATCGTGGGTCGTTCCTCGCCGGCAGCGGGCACGGTGACCTGGATGCTTTGGGATGACATCTGGCCCGAGTTGACGTTGATCCTGAACAGCTTCGAGAGTGCTGCAGGCCAAAGAATGGCAATGATGACGGCAGCCGACGCCAACACACCGACGACGAGCAACGCGACGCGCGAACCGCCGTCCTGAATCTCCGAAAGGGGTATGGTTCGCGAATCGCCGTCTTCGCGATAGGACTTGTAAGGTCTGCTGGAAACGCCGCGGCTGAACGGCGCCATTTCGTCCTCTGCATGGGGCAGCTGGCTCGAGTCGAGCTGCCCGGGAGGAATCGTGGAACCAGCTGGCCGAGTCGCCTCCAGAATGAGTAACCGGCGGTGGCTCAACTCTCGACCCACGACTTTGCGCACCCACGCAGCGGTCTCCGACGGGAGCGCGACGTAGCCTTCCTTAAGCGCCGCGTCGCGCAGCGCGATCTGCATCGCCTCTGCGGACTCGAAGCGCAATGCAGGATCGCGCTCGAGAGCCTTCAAGACCACACTGTCGAACACTTTCGGGGGCTTCAAGCCCACGGAGCTCGGTGGTGGGATCGGCTGCGCGCACACACGTTGAAGCGTCTCATCGACGGTGGCCCCGTGAAAGAGACGTTCCCCAGTCAATGCCGACCAAAGAACTACGCCCATTGCGGAAAATGTCGACGCGACGATCGATCGGCGCTCCTGTAACTTGCTCCGGTGCCAGGTATCCCGGTTTTCCGTGCGTGCTGTGACCGCCGTCGACTTTCGATCGCCGAGCCACACCGAAATCCGTCAGTCGACAAACTCCGTCCGTTCCAACCAACAGGTTCTCGGGTGAAACGTCGCAATGCACGACCTCGAGAGGTGACCCATCGTCCCCGGGAAGGCTGTGCAGTGCGTGAAGTCCTGCCAATGCATCGAGAATGATCGGCACGATGAGCCGCGATGACCGATCCTCGGTAGTGGCGGTCAGGAGCTGCTTCAAGCTGCAACCCTCGACGTAGTCCATGACCAGAAACGGCTGCCCCCGATGTACACCAGCATCGACGACGCCCACCACGTTCGTGTGATGCAACTGTCCGGCGAGGCGCGCCTCCGCGAGAAACGCCTCTGCGGCATCGCTGTCTCGCGAGAGATAACTCCGAAGAAGCTTGAGTGCGAAAAGCCGACGAAATCCACCTTCGGTCGTTAGACGCGAAAGATATACGGACCCCATGCCACCTCGTCCGATACGATGAATGACCTCGTATCGACCGACGTAACGCACGCGGCTCTTCGCATCGACAGCCTCGGGCTCCCGCATGGGCACTTCCGACCCGATGAGTGAATCGGCTGGTTCCGATACCGGTGCCGAATCACTGTCGCGAGGTGGAGCAGAGGAAGTGCCGAGAACCCGTCGCTGAGCTGGAACGGGCTCAACGGGTGGTCGCACGGCCATACTGCCATCCGAGGCGCTCGCGGACGACGCTCCATCACCTGCAAGTTCGATGATGGGACTCATCTGAATCGAATCGGAAACCGCGCGAGCTGGTGGCGGCGCCGAACTCGAAAAGTCCGTACCCAAGCCGACGAGCGTGCTCTTTCGAAGAGCGAGCTCGTTCGAAGACATCGGTGCGGCGACACTCGGTGCCGTCGTGACCCCACCAAACTGAGGAATACTCGGGGGCTGAGGTAGTTTCGGAACCTCGCCCGAAAGCTCGTCTGGGGGAAGCGGATATAACGTCGACGGGATCGAGGCTTCTTCGAAGTGGCCATCGGACTCCCCTCGAACGACGATCCTCAAGGCTTCAATCGGATCGACCGTCGCTTCACTCAATATCTCCATGAGGGAGCGTCGACCGTCGACCAATAGATACACCAGTCGCTCTGCCCCTTTTGCCTTCCGCTTCGTCTCACGGCCCAAGGCCGTCAGCCGCAAGACGGCGCTCATCGGGGGGGTCGACTCGCAAAGCTGTCGCCACTCGTTTTGCCGCTCCGCGAGCGTCGCCAGTGCGCTCTCGATGCTCGGCACGATGGGAGGACCCGCTGGAACTGCCGCATGTTCGATCGAGTACTGACCATCAGTCATACCGAGAATACGCAGCAACGCGGCACGTCGACGCAACGGCCCAACCTCAGCAACGACGACGCTGCCTTCGTGAAACGCGATTTGACCGACGCCGATCTCGGTCTCGAACCAAATGCGTGCAGTGAGTCGCGAAGACTCGATCGAGCGAAGAATATCACCGGTTCCCGCCTCACCGATGCTCCCTGTCTGTTCGATTCGTCGCATGTCAACAGCGTTCACCAATGTCTCCTGTTCGACCAATTCACCTCAGATGATGCGTGCCGGAAAAGCGACGATGCGAGTCCTGCGCTCAACCGTTCATGCCTGGTCGCCCGAGGAATTGAACAGTAGCGCTAGATTACGCCAAAGCCTAAATGTCGCAAGCAATCTCCCGAAAAGCAGCCGATTGCAATACCCTGAACTACAGCCAGTTCTCGGCCGAGCAGTCGCGCGCACGGCATCACCGCTCGCGCGGCGATCGAACGCCTCACGCCAATCCGCCGCGACGAGTCAATTCGGCACACCGACAAGGCTCGACAGCTCTTACTGAAAACGGCAAAAAAACGACCGGTCGACCCACCCGCAAATCCGGTGAATTACTGTTCTTTTTCCCCAATGGCGCAGCAGTGTCCTGACGACACGGACACCACGCCTTCCGCGGCTCCCCCCACACATTCGAGCGTGGAAACAACGCCGTGACGAACACCGCAACGCAGACTATCCCTCGCGTCTTCGCGATCGGTAGGCCTTCATTTTTCTTCATCTCGAATGCTATGGTCGCGCCACGCTGAAGCGGAGTCGCTCCGAACAGCTCCGCTAATGGGAGTGCTGGTGTCAAGAACGGGTATCGTCATCATTGGCCGCAACGAAGGTGAACGACTCCGTGCGTGCTTGAAATCCGTCGCAGGCGAGAATCGAGTCGTCGTCTATGTCGACTCGGGGTCGACCGATGGCAGCCGCACGGTTGCCGAGGGTCTCGGCGCTCGCGTCGTGGATTTGGATTGCTCCGTGCCGTTTACCGCGGCTCGCGCCAGAAATCGGGGATTCGAAGAACTCCTCGCAATGCATCCCGAACTCGAGCTCGTTCAGTTCGTGGATGGCGACTGCGAGGTCCAGAAGGAATGGCTCGCACTTGCAGAGTCAACGCTCGACGCAGCGCCGCACGTGGCTGTCGTTTGCGGGCGACGAAGGGAACGCTTTCCGGACGCGTCCATATACAACCGGCTTTGCGATATCGAATGGAACACTCCGGTCGGAGAGGCGCTTGCCTGCGGAGGAGACGCGATGTTTCGCGTCTCGGTACTTCGCTCCGTGGGGGGCTATGATCCCTCACTGATCGCGGGCGAAGAGCCCGAACTATGCCTGCGAATCCGCCGGCTGGGTTTCAAGATTCTGCGGATCGACGCAGAAATGACCTTGCACGACGCCGCGATGACGACCTTTCGGCAATTCCTGAAGCGTGCCCAACGGACCGGCTACGCCTATGCCGAAGGAGCGGCTCGATATGGCTCCGCTCCAGAACGACACTGGGTACGTGAGCAACGCAACGGGCTGTTCTGGGGCGTCGCGTTGCCAACGTTTGTCGTGTTCACGGCTCCGATGACGCGGGGCGCGTCGTCCGCGCTTCTGGCGGGCTATGGAGTGTCATTCCTTCGCACACGAAGACACCTGCTAAAGCGGGGGTTCTCGTCGGCGGACGCATCCCTTTATGCGACATTCTGCACCTTGAGTAAATTCGCAGAGTGCGCGGGACAGGCGACGTACTGGTATCGTCGCTTCGCCGGCAAGCAGCAGAAGCTCATCGAGTACAAAAGCTGAACCGACGGAGACCGTAGAGTCGCGTATGTCCGTCGCTCCGGCGCACGCGTCGCTCCGGCGCACGCGTCGCTCCGGCGCACGCGTCGCTCCGGCGCACGCGTCGCTCCGGCGCACGCGTCGCTCCGGCGCACCCGTCGCTCCGGCGCTCCAACCCAATCTCTGCTGGTTCGCGACGAGAACCGACAGGAACGGCACGTTTCGCGATCGCTCGAAGCAACATCATCAGCGAGCGTTCTGACGAACCCGACGTCCGAAGACGGTCAAAAACAGGATCCGTATGTCGAGTGTGATTCGCCAATTCTGGATGTAATAAAGATCTGTGCTCGATTCGCCGCTCCATTTGTCGATCGTATCGGTTTCGCCGCGCCAACCGTTGACCTGCGCCCACCCCGTGATCCCCGGCTTCACCTTGTGACGCAACATGTATCCTTGGATTTTCCGGCGATAGAGCTCGTTGTGAGCAACCGCATGCGGACGAGGCCCGACGAGGGACATGCTGCCGGCTACGACGTTGAACAGCTGCGGTAGCTCGTCGAGAGACGTGCGACGCAGGAATGCTCCGAATGGCGTAATCCGCGAGTCATTCTGCCTGGCTTGCGCCACGAGCGCGCCGTCTTCGCATACGGTCATCGTGCGAAACTTCCAAACGTAGATCTCTTTGCCACTCAATCCGTAACGACGCTGTCGGAACAGAATCGGCCCCTTGGACGTCATTTTCACGCCAATCGCCACGGCAACCATGACGGGCGCGACCATGAGGAGTGCCAAGAAGCCCAGCAAAACGTCCTCGAGACGCTTCAGCCAGCCGCCGGCCCCCTGAAACGGCGTATCGAGAATGCTGAGCACGGAGACATCACCGACCGAACCCCAGCGCGCATGCAATAAGTCGAACACGAAGAAATGCGAACGAAATAGACCGTTGCAGTCGTGTCCGCCAGTCGACGGATGAGCTCGATCGTTCGCGCTTCCGCGCGCATCGGCAATGTGACGTATACGACGTCGATCTTGCGATTACGTGCAGCCTCGACCACGTCGGAAAGCGCCCCGATTACTGGAGCCAAGGTTTCGACCTCGGCGCAGCGTCGCGGTGCGGAACGATCGTCGTAAACCCCACTCACCACGAATCCGAGCGTAGGATCGTCACGGAAACATTCGAGCAACCGAACTGCGACTGGAGTACAGCCAGCAATCGCGACGGCTTGTGTGTTGACGCCGCGCCGACGCAAATGGCGTAGCAACGCACGGAGTCCCACGCGAAGCACGCATGCCGTTACGGGAACTCCGACGGCCCACCCGAGGATGATGGCACGAGAGAAGAAAGCCGAAGTCTTCGTGGCGAAAGCGAGCCCCAAGAGCCCACAAAACACCCCTCCCCATGTCACTACGAAACCAAAAATCTCGGTGGAAAACCGTACGGTACTCTCGGTACGATAAAGCCCGTTGAACTCGGCAAATAGCAGAAATGCCGAAGCAGCGATCGCTGCAGTCATCGTATACGGCGTACTGAATGGCTGACGATAGAGCCATGCCGCTACGTAAATACCACCGACAATGAGCGCGACATCGACCACACGTTGAAGTGCTGCGACACCAGAAGTGCGTTCCGTTAGCGGTCCAGGCGCGGTCAATCCCGAACTCTCCTTGGGAGACTATCGATCCTAGACGGGTAGTCTGACGACGCAATGACAAATTCGTACGCCTGCCGACGTCATCTGCCAGAATCGCGACGCACGCGAATCGATCGAAGATACAGTGTCAGCAGTTGCCCCCGATTCGATGGCGACGAGAGACAAGGGAGTGCTCGCGGAGCCAACACCCCAGCCTTTGCGGGATGCTTCGCCATCGTCGAAACGATGTAGCGCGGCTCAGAACGATGTCGAGCGACACGTCCAAAACCTCGGAAACTCGAACGCACTGGGCCCCGGCAACGCCGAGGCCCTCGCGTCAGCGCAGCGACTTACGTCGTCGCAGTCGCTCCATCAGGTCTTCGCACCGGCTTCGGCACTCGCCGAAGCACTTGCCTTCACGGAAACGTTGATCTGGACAGAGGCTTTGGCTTGAGCTTGCAGTGCCCCGGCGAAGCATGCCGCCGCTTTCATGGCCCCCGCTCCGCCAGCTTGGACTGCCGCTTGAGCGCCCTGGACCGTCGATTCGACGTTGGCGGTCACCTTCTCGAGTTTGGCCTTCATGCCAAGATTCACCTTCAACAGCGCAGGCAGGTTCTTCTCGAGCGCTGCCTTGAGCTTCGTTGCAGCCTGAGCGTCAGCCGCACCTTCGATTTTCACCATGACTCCGGCTGGTGTGCAATCGAGCTTTCCGCTCACCTTGGCGTCGCAATTGGCTTTGCATTCGGCGCTCATCTCTGGCGGCTTGACCTCACCGCTGCACTTCGGCTCCTTCATCTTGACGCTGCAGCTGCCAGAACAAGAGCCAGAGCACTTTCCCTTTGCCTCGACCTTGCAACTGGCGCTGCACGTGCCTTTACACGTCCCCGAACAGCCAGCACTGGCCTTGCCATCGCACTTGCCGTCGCAAGTGCCAGCGCACTTGCCTTTGCTGTCCTTGCCGTCGCACTTGCCGTCGCACTTGCCGTCGCACTTGCCGTTGATCTTGCCTTCACAAGTCCCGTTGCAGGTGCCCGTGCAAGAGCCTTCGCATTTCGCCCCTGCGTCCATGGTGCAAGTGCCTTTGCACTCGCCGTCGCAAGTGCCACTGATCTCGCCACCTTCGCATTTGGCTTCGACGCTGCCGGGTTTCACTGAAGCGTCGCAAGACGCGGCACAGTCGGCCATTGCATCGAGGGACGCTGAACACCGCGGCGGAACGACTTCGACGCGAATCGAGCCTTTCACTTTCGCCTTCAGTTCGGAAATCGCCTTTGCTGCTGCACTACAGGCCGCCTCGGCACGCTTGCCGGGCCCCTTCTCTTTGGGTTCGATGTCCGTTGCCCCGAGGTCCGTCGCTAGATTGCCACAGGCTGTTGCGACCTCCGTCTCCACGTCGGCAGCGAGAGCCTGAAGGTTAGCGCCAGCGGCAAGTGCAGCCTTCACCTTCCCTTCGACGTCGCCCTTGAGACCGAAGTTGGCGCTCATGATTGCCGAAGCGTCGTTGATGTCGGTCGGACATGCGCCAGGTAGCGAACCTCCACCCGGCACCCCCTTCAGAGGCGCGCCCGCCCCCGGCAACTTGCCTCCGCAGTCGACAATGGCTGACAACCCCAACAAGAGCAGCGTCGAAGCAACGACCGCGCTCGCTTTGCGCCCATTCTTTGAATTCATACTGATGCTCCTCCTCGGTCTCGGTTCGCGACCGCACTGCCTGCCCCCCGCGGGCACCCTGGGCTCTCCGGGTCCGCGCCGCCCAAAGCCCGTGATGGCCCCAGTGGCTCGTGACACCAAGACGACGTAGCTTTCGCGTATCCCGCAAATGCGCACCGAAGTGCAAGTGGAAATCACCTCATCTAGGCCGAACAGCCTGATTCCCACCACTCTCGCGGCGCTTTTCGTGTTCGGATGGCAGCAGGAATGGAATGCGGACGCCAAGAGAGGGAGATTGGCCCAACAGCCAATCCAAAGCACCGCCGAGCCGACGGTGCGAGCGTGGAAGAGACGGCAGTCCGTGGACCGCGCGCTTACTGTTCTTCCCCGCCCTCGTCATCGGAGTCGAACGGAAGCGGCATCTGACGATCGGATACGCGACTCCTGACGGGCTTGTGTCCCGCTTGCGCCAACATTGCCCGCTCCTGTTGGACATCGGCTTCGATCACCTCGGGATTGTCCAAAGCGAAGGCAAGCGCGTCGAGAATCTTTGCCGGTCCGAGCTGCGGATAGCGCTTGAGAATGGTCTCCACCTTTATGCCGTCGCGAAAGAAGGCATAAACTCGACGCACCGGCACGCGGGAGCCGGCCACGTAAGGGCTACCGCCAAGGACGGTGGGCTCGACGCGAACATGAGGATGAGGAACTAGAACGACTGGAAGTGGCAGGACAAGACCTCCCGCGGAGACTTTTAGTCACTGCTGGGCCGGACGACAATTTTTCTGCGCAAATCGTCCGCGGCTCGGTCTCCGATTTGGAGAAATGGCGCACTTGGTGAAACCGGTGCGGGCGCCACAGCGCACTCGAAGCTCCAAGTCCGCGCGCCGAGCTCGCATCGAAGGAGTCCATGCGGGCACGACGAGCCCTTGGCTTACCAATGAGGCGGACCGCGACGTCCAGCCATACGTCTCGGTTGACGATGAAGCGCAGGCAGGCACGTGGAAATCATCCGACCTCGTGCCTGTCGTACGAAACTCAATCCCACGAGCTGGCGACAATCGAATTGCCGCCCAACCTCGTTGAACCAGGTGTTACCCGAAGAAATGGGCGTCGATCCGCGCTGCGACCTGTTCGGCATCGAAGCCGAATTCCTTCTGAATGCGTTCCCATGGTGCCGAAACACCGAACTCGTCTCGACCGATAACCAAACCGTCGAGCCCCACCACGCCTCGCCACCCAACCGTGGAGCCGATCTCGAACGCTGCGCGGCGCACACCGGGGGGGAGAATTTGCTGCTGCTCTGCGGCAGGGAGACGCTCGAACTCCTGCCAGCACGGGGCAGAAACGACTCGAACGCGTCGTCCTTTGGCAGCCAAACGTTCCGCCGCGGCAACCGAAACGCCAACCTCGCTACCCGACGAGATGAGAACGAGCTCCGGATTGGGAACGTCGACGAGCACGTACGCCCCCTTCAAGACCTGATTCGGCTCGAATCCAGCGGGACGCGCGAGCTTCGGCAATCCCTGACGTGACAGCACGAGCACCGTTGGACCGTGCGTGCGCGTCGCTGCCATCGCCCATGCGGCACCGCATTCGACGGCGTCGGCAGGACGTACGACACGAACGTTCGGGATGAGGCGAAGAGACGCGATCTGCTCGACGGGTTGATGGGTGGGACCATCCTCTCCGAGATACACCGTATCGTGCGAAAACACGAACACGACCTGTTTCTCCATGAGACCCGCCAAGCGAATCGCCGGTCGACAGTAGTCGCTGAACATCAAGAACGTCGAACCGAATGGTACGAAAAACCCGCTCAGCGAAAGACCGTTGAGGATCGATCCCATGCCATGTTCGCGAATACCGAAGTTGATGTTGCGGCCGGCAAAGTCGCCACGCTTTACGTCCTTCGCTCCGGCGATGTAAGTCAAAACCGATCCGTTGAGATCCGCAGAGCCACCAATCAGGCGCGGCATCAGAGCTGCAAGTTTCTGTTCGACGACGCTCGCCAACTTGCGAGTCGAATCCGCCTTTTCACCAGCAGCAGCAATCAACTGTTGCAAGAGGTCCGCCGGCACTTCCGGCGCGACGAATGCATTCCAGATCGACTTCTCTTCTGGCCCGAGCCGATCGAGCAACGCAACCCATTGGTCGTAGCGCTTTTTGTTTTCCTCGGCGCGCGAACGGAACGGTTCGTACGCCGCATCCGGAACGTAAAACGTCGGCGAAAGAGGCCAACCCGCGGCCTGTTTCGTCGCCTCGATTTCCGCCTTCCCCAATGGCGCCCCGTGGGCCGCGCTCTTGTCCTGCTTGTTCGGGCAGCCATAGCCGATGTGAGTCCTGGCGATGATCAGCGTCGGTCTCTCCGTCTCGGCCTTGGCGGCATCGAGCGCGGCGCGAATGCTCGCACGGTCATGGCCGTCCGCTGATTCCACTCTCCATCCAGCCCCTTGGAAGACCAAACGAAGGTCCTCGCTGAAGGTGATGTCGGTCGTGCCATCGATGGTGATGCGATTGTCGTCCCAAATTGCGATCAGGTTGCTCAGACCGAGATGCCCGGCGACGCTGATCGCTTCGCGCGAAACCCCTTCCATGAGATCGCCGTCGCTCACGATCGTATAAACGTCGTAATCGATCAGGGTCGCGTCCTTCGTGTTGACGCGCGCGGCCATCATTTTGCCGGCGAGCGCCATACCCACCGCGTTTCCAATCCCCTGTCCCAAGGGGCCCGTCGTGGTTTCGACGCCGGGCGTTACCCCCACTTCCGGATGACCGGGCGTCTTCGATCCCCACTGACGAAATGCTTTCAGATCGTCGAGACTGAGATCGTAACCTGCAAGATGAAGCAGGCTGTAAATCAGCATTGACGCATGCCCACACGACAGGACGAATCGATCGCGATTCGGCCACGCCGGATGCTTCGGATCGTATCGGAGGTAGCTGGTGTAGAGCTCCACACCAATTTGAGCCAGCCCCATGGGCGTGCCGGGATGGCCACTGTTTGCCGCTTCCACGGCGTCCACTGCGAGAAAGCGAACCGCGCGCACGGCTTGTTCGATGGGATCCGTCATGGGGGCCGTACGTAGCTCCACGGGCACCTTGTGCAAAGAACAATTCGACGGCGCCCCGTACCTTCCTCGAATTCGGTGGCCAACTCGCCCGTGGTGCCGCTGCGGAAATGTTTCGGCGGCCCGAAAGGATTTGCACCGCCTCGGAAGCGCCTTCCGGCCCCTTGGCGCACCGCCCAACCGGCCAACACACCGATCTGTCTTGCCGTTGCCAGCGCGCACCCGCCGCGCTCTCGGACTTCATCGGACGCCGGGGAGCCTGTGCCACGACGAGCCGCGCCGCGCATGAACTCACTACTCGCGACGTCAGATGGTCTCGCCATCGTTGAGCACGCTGGTCCACGGCATTGGGCAATCAGACACCCATGCGCGAGGGGCGGTGACACGATACACGTCGACTGAGCGAAGGACCCGTCTCGCTCGGAGCTTGGGTGACGACACATCGATCCGCTCGATGCATCAATCATGCATGGACGAAGACCGACCATCAGTCACGGAGGCGCGGCATCGCTTCCTCGAACGTTTGCTTCGTGCGCGTCGAGGGTTCGACTGAAGCGATGACGCCCAGCACCGTCCGCGACGAAAAACAGATAGTCCGTGGTCGCGGGCTGCAAGACACTCTCGATGCTCGCTTCGCCCGGGTTCGCGATTGGCCCCGGAGGCAACCCCGGGTGACGATAGGTGTTGTAAGGGTTTTTCACGTCTCGCAGCATCGCGGGAAGGACTTTGTGCTGAAACTCGCGACAGCTCGGGATGGATTCGCGGTAGACCATGCAGCCGTAAGCGGCGGTCGGGTCCGATTGAAGCATTCGACGCGGACGAAAGCTCGCGCTATCGAGTCGGTTGTAGAACACGCTGGCAATGAGCGGTCGTTCCTCGTCGGCGCGCGCCTCCTTCTCGACCATCGAAGCCAACGTCAGCACCTCCCGCTCGCCGTATCCTCGCGAAAGCGCCAAATTCGCTAGGGCTTTGCCTCCAAGCCGGGTGTCGATACGGCGCAAGCGCGTCCGCGTCTCGTCCACAAGACGGGACAACAATTCCGAAGGCGCAGCATCGACGTGTAGCCGATATGTCGCCGGAAACAGATACCCCTCGGCATCAGGCCCCGTAATCGCGAGAGAATCGAGCAGCTTGCGATCACGTACCGCGGCGACGAAAGCCTCGCGCGCGCAAACGCCTCGCTGCTCGAGACGTTCGGCGACGCGGAGGTGATCGAATCCTTCGGGAAAGACGACCTCGACCGTGGGGCGCTTCGGTTCTCGCGCAAGACACGCAGCAATGGTTCTCGGCGCGGCTCGAGGAGGCAATAGATGTGGGCCTTGCATGACTTTGCCGCGATTGCCCAGCGTCGCCAGATATGCGCCCATCAACCACGCCGAATCGACTGCGCCAGCGGCTTCCAAACGCTCAGCGAGCCGCGATGATGGCTCCCCCGCATCGACACGAAATACGACCGGCGTACTCGACCGAGCGCGCGACAAGTAAGACCACGCAGATAGGGACCCGAAGGCGAGCCCAAGTCCGATGCCGCTCGACAACGCGATGCGGACGAGCAACTGAGCCCATCTGCGCGACGAGGGCCTCGGCGGAGTGGTTCGGGGATGAGATGATCGCCGCCGAACGGACGCACTGCGAATCTTGGCCATATTACCCTGAGCGTCCTCGTTCGGCATCGAGGAACGTCTGCAGGAGGATCGCAGCGGCAACGCTGTCCACTCGCGACTTGCGCTCCCGAGCATCGAAACCCAGCGTCTGAAGTTGGGCATGAGCCTGATGGGTCGAGAGACGTTCGTCGACGAGGACGACTCTGCAAGCAGTCCCTTGCTTCAGCTGGGCGGCTATCGCCCGAGCCCGCCTCGCCAAGGGCCCCTCTCGACCATCCAACGTTTTTGGGAGCCCGATGACGAAAACCTGCACTCCCTCGTTGCTTGCCAATTTCGACAATCGCTCCACCAACTGGCCGGAACTGCACGCGGGAAGATAAGGCCGCGGGTGGGCCAGTAGGCCTAGTTCATCGGAAACGGCAAGACCGATTCGAGTCGATCCGAGGTCGATCGCAGCAGCGCGCATGCAAATCCCCCCCTAGCATGACCCGCCTGAACCGGGAAATTCGAATGGGATGAGACGAGCGTGTGGCGGGAAGCCTGATGAATACCTTGACCAGAAGCCGACCGGCGAGCATAAGCGCGGTCGGTCCAACGACTTTTTACCCTCTCTAAGAACGACCAATGTCCTTTCGCGCCGTCAAGGGGATGAATGACATTCTCCCCGATTAAGTTGGACGCTGGCAGCGTCTCGAGAAAACCTTCCGCGACACCGTTGCTCGATATGGTTACGAGGAACTTCGCACCCCCCTCGTCGAACCAACCGCATTGTTCGTTCGCTCGATTGGCGAAGCCACGGACGTTGTCGACAAGGAGATGTACACCTTCGAGCGCCATCACGAGTCGCTGACGTTGAGACCAGAGGGCACGGCTGGGGCAGCTCGAGCCTTCGTCGAGCATTCCCAGCACGCGCGCGAGCCCATCACGCGTTGGTACTACATTGGCGCGATGTTTCGTGCCGAGCGACCGCAGCGTGGTCGCTATCGTCAGTTTCACCAAGCGGGTTGCGAGCTCTATGGTGATGCAGGTCCCTATTGCGACGCAGAGATGATTGCCATGCTGGCAGATCTCTTCGGCAGTCTGGGGATCGCCAATCTCAACGTCGACATCAACAGCATTGGTGGCGCGGAGAGCCGAACGAGCCATCGCGACGCGTTGCTTGCGTTCCTGCGCCCAAAGGCCGGCGAACTCAGCGAGCACGCCCGCGAGCGGCTCGAGATCAATCCGCTTCGAGTGCTCGACTCGAAGGACCCGCGGGATCGCGCCGCTTGCGAGGGCGCGCCGTCCATCCTGGAGCATCTCGCTCCCGATGACCGAAAGCACTGGGACGATTTGCGTCGTGCTTTGGACGCAATGGCGGTGCCCTATCGAATCAATTCCGGGTTGGTTCGCGGACTCGACTATTACACTCGTACACTCTTCGAAATCTCAGCCGCGTCCGGCGATCTCGGTACCCAAAATGCTCTCTGTGGCGGTGGACGGTACGACAAAATGATCGAGGGTCTCGGTGGGCCAAGCACGCCGTCGGTCGGTTTTGCCATGGGACTCGAACGGGTGCTGCTCGCCATGCCGTCGACTCCAGAGCCGGCGGTACCATTCTGCTATTTTGCGCCCATGGGCGAGGCGGCAATCACGTCTTCGCTGCGCTTCGCGCAAGAGCTTCGCAAACGTGGAGTGCGCGTCGAGGTCGACAGTCGCGGACAGCGACTCAAGCCGATGTTGCGGCGTGCAGATTCGATGAAAGCGCCACTCGTCGTCGTCCTGGGAGAAACAGAGCTAGAACGAAGTGTCGCAGCGGTAAAGGACCTCGCGGCCCACAGCCAGACCGAGGTGCCCTTTTCTGCGCTCGTCGATACGCTCATTCGGCAGCTTTCGGAGCAATCAGGGAGGAACGAGTGAGTCGCTTCACTTCGCTGGCGATCGGGATCGGGCTCGTCGCTTGGACCGCTGCACGTGATGGACATGCACAAATGGGCATGGGTGGCGGAATGACGCCCATGGGCATGAGTCCGGGCATGATGGGAGGAGGGCCACCACCGTCTCAAAAGAAGAAGGCCCCCGAGAAAAAGCGGAACGAAGACGAACCGGAACTCCATGCTGCTGGCGGCGCCAGCGAAGAGGACGTGGGTAGCGGGAGCGAACCGACACTTCCTGCGTCGCCTTTGACCGTACCCGAGCACATTCACCGCCAAATCGGGACCGACACGCCGCTCGACGAGCAAGAGCAGGGGCGTGGAACGGAAGAAGAGACCCGTCGTAAGTTCTACGGCCTCTATTATGCCGAGGAGAGCGGGAAATACGGCTTCCGGACCACGTTGCCACCGCTTTGGATGCAGCGTACGCAGCCGTCGCGCACGAACCCAGCGATCCCCGACAAGGGCAATCTCTACGGCCTGCTCTATTTCAATCGACGCAGCGCGGAACGAGCCGACGACATCCTATTTCCGCTTTTCTTCAACCTCCGCGATCGTCAAGAGAAGTCGCGAACGACCATCGTCGGGCCGATTCTAAATCGACGCACACCGACCGAAACGGACGACTGGATCGCACCGCTCTGGTTCAATGGCACGCGCAAGGACGGGAACTACCGGTTGATCCCCCCCCTGCTCTACTACGATCAGGTTGACTCCAAGGGTGGACTGACCATCGTGGGACCGGGCTATTGCAAGTTCAAGGGTGGCACTCGGTGTGACACGCGAACGGCAACCGAACTCGATCTCGGCATCGCGCCTTTCTACTTTTACGGACAAAGTCGCGAGTCGGCATACGAGCTCATCCCGCCTCTCTTGCACTACTACGAGTACAACGATCGGGACCTGTCGTGGACGAACGTCTGGGGGCCCTACTACCGCTCGCATACGCAAAAGCGAGACGTATTCCACCTTCTGCCGTTCTACTGGTCACTGAAGCGACCGAACGGCGGTCGTCACACGACGGTGTTCCCGCTATTTCACTACGGACACGAGCAGGGTGCTTCCTTGTTCGTGAACCCGCTCTACCTCACGAGTACGAGCAAGGACGGAGCCAAAACCTTCGTTACCTGGGGATACGCTCGACACCGCGGTCGCACCGAGCTCGACATGATTACGCCGCTCTTTTGGCACTTCCGCGATCCGGACGCCAAAATCGACGAAAAGCTCCTCTTCCCGTTCTACTATTCGAAAGAGAGCCCTCGAGAGTCGACCACGGCCTTGTTTCCCTTCTGGGCGCGCAAGGAACGCTACGGAATCAGTCGAACGACGTTCGTCACCCCGTTCTTCGAACACTCGACTGACCTCACGGGATGGTCGACGAACATTCATCCGATCCTCTACCTTGGTCGAAGTGGCAAGCAATCGCATACGGTGATCGCGCCGTTCTTCTTCGACTTCGCGGGGACGGAAAGCCGCGCAACGGTGGCGTTCCCGCTGTTCTGGCGCTTCAGCGATCTGTCGAGCACGACGCAACTGGTTGGCAACGTCTACTACACGGAGCGAAAGCGCTCGACCGGGCTCGATTGGACCATCCATGTCTTCCCGCTGTTTTCCTACGGTGAGACCCCGCGTGGCCATTTCTGGAACGTGCTTTACGGACTAGCGGGCTACACGCGGGAGGGCCAGGACACGACGATGCGCACGTTGTGGATCCCGATCCCACTCACCCGTGCCAGCGCGCCAGCCCTCGAGCCATCGCGCGGGTTCTAGTGTCATCATTCGCTTGTCACGCCGCCCCAATGCGCCGGCAAAAGAGCTGACGCGACGAAACGCGCAGGGCGGCGGACAGCGGGTACACCACTCACGGTCGCCCCGCGACGGCGGCGGACAGCGGGTACACCACTGACGGTCGCCCCGCGACGGCGACGGACAGCGGGATACACCACTGACGGTCGTCCCGCGACGGCGACGGACAGCGGGATACACCACTGACGGTCGTCCCGCGACGGCGAGGCGACGGGACTGTTCGGCAATTGGACAGTCTCTGCTTTTGCATCCAGCGCAACCAAGCCGATGATCGGTACGAGCTCTTTTCATGGAGCCGCCCGAGGGGGCACGAGGACCGTCGAGGCAACCCTTTCGGTCGCGGGTCGTATCCAATCGGCTCGCCTCCAAACGGCTCGCCTCGACTGAAGGAGCTTCACCCAGCGGGTTCGGTGTGCTGCTCCGCCGCCCGACGAGGCGCACCAATTACGCTCGCTAGGTCCGATTCTCGGGCGAGCGTCGACCATCCTGGATGTGCTTGGATTGCCTCGGCCGTGACCTTTCCCCCGAGGGCCAAAGCCAAAGTCGAACGCGCCGCTTCGCGGTTGCCCGCTGCCACGTAACTTGCCACTGAAGACAGCAAGTCCTCGACGTCGTTGGTTCGTGAGAAAAGCGCCTCGGAGAGTTCCGCGGCGGGAATGGGACGACTGCCCTCACGACAAGCGCGGGCCACCAATCGCGCCTCTTCGACGGACACGTTATCGAGGATTTGAATCGTCGTTAGGGCGGCCTCGCCGTAGCGATCGATGCCGAGCAGCAAGCGAACGAGCGAAGCGGCTACCTGCGGACGGTCATCCCCAACGACGCGGGCCTGACGAAGACAATGAACGGCGCGCTCACAGTCTCCATCCGCCTCGAGAATCGCCGCCTGCAGCAGAGGATCGATGCCGCCGTCATTCATCCACTCAAGGGCAAGACGAGCACCGTCGAGGTCACCTTTTCCGAGCGCTGCCCACGCGAAGACCTCTGCACCTTGTCTTCTGAGTTTGGGGGCTTGCGCAATTTCGACGACCACTTTGGCCATTCTCATTGCCGAGTCTTGATCGCCTTCGGCCAGCGCCTTCCGCGCCTGTTCGAGAAGAAACTCGACCTGCTGTGGCGCAACGGTCGTGCTGATCTTGGAATGCGTCTTTCGGAGGAGCAGATACTGAATCACCGACGCGATGGCGAAAACGATTGCCGCGACGTCGAGACCAAGACGATGGAGAACGACTGCAGCGACGAGCCCGAACCCCAAGGAGATTCGCCCGGACAGCATGATTCGATTCGGGCCAAGCAAATAAACGAGCACCTGGCCACCGTCGAAGGGCATGACGGGAAGCAGATTGATCAGGCTCCAAAAGCCGTTGATTTGAATGAACTCGGTGAGCGGTTGCCTCACCCCCGGGGACAACGCGTGACCGGAAAGGTACGGTCCGAATCTTCAACGCCAGCAATCCCATCAAGGCGACGAGCAAGCCAGCGCTCGGCCCCGCCAAAGCGATGCGAATCGCCGCAGGGCGACCTGGCACCCCAGTGGGCAGAAAGCTCGTAGCCCCACCGAAGGCGTGGATCAGAATGATTGGTTCGAGACCGAGACGACGAGCCATGAGCGCGTGTCCCAACTCGTGCACCAGGAGCGTCAACAAGAGGGTCGACGCGAGAAGCACCTGCCCGAACCACGGCCGCTGCGTCGACGTGACGAGCGCCAGCACGACGAGCCAAAAGCCCGGGCGGATATGAACGTTGGCCCCGAACAGCCGAAATCGCAGAAGGCCCATGGGCGCCCGTCTACTAGCGCATCGCGCGGCTGACACAACTCCGCAGGCTTCGTGAGGACGTCGGATTTGCCACGCCCCTACTCTCGAATGCTTACGGTGGTGCCTTCGCCCATTTCCGAACCGACGTTGATACCATGCCAGCCCTCCGGAACGGGGGGGTCCGTCCACATGAATACGAATCGGGCATCGATGGGGGCGAGATTGATGCAACCGTGGCTGCGTGGGGTTCCAAAGACGTCGTGCCAATAGGCACCGTGAAGCGCATACCCCGACGCAAAGTACTGGATCCACGGCACATCCCGCAGCTCGAAACCGAGGGAGCCCCTTCGGCGAGTCACGCCGTATTCCGGGTCCCTTCCCTTCTTCACGTTGGCGAGCCGACGCTGATCCTCAGTGCTGAGTTTCTTGCCGGTTTTTTCAGCCGCAAGCAGACGTGCGACGGTTGCCGACGCGTCGTCGCCTCCACCGGAACTGCCACTCGAAGCACGCGCTCCCCCGGAGACTGCCGAATTTTCCTCGGAATCCATGGCAGCAGCGATGTGCTTGCTTCTCAACCGAAAGGTGCCCTGGGGCGTGGAGAGCGTCGTCTTCGGATCGCCCATGCCGTCCCGCCCTGTCGACACCATGGTCGAGTAAACGGGCTTGGTCCCTTCGTAGAGCGTCAAAACCTGCTGACGCAGGGACACGTCAATCCACTTCTCGCCTTTCGCCGCAACGTCGGGCATCTGGACGGGTGGCGCGGCAATGGCGATGTCCTCCGCGCGGAGCCACCGAGTTCGATCCTTCCTCGTCTGGTAGAAGCGCTGCCCGCCTTTGATCCGCGCGGTCCCGGTGAGTGGAATGACGACTCGACGTGGCAGAGACTCCGCTTCTCGGGCCTCGTCCTTGCCCTTGATGAGCTTGAAAGCTTTCGTCCCGTCCGCAAGCACCCACGCGAGAGGAAGTGTCGTGGACTCCGTAACCTCGACGCCGTGGTACGGAGATCCCGTGTCGGGCTTGATTTTCGTCGCTGGGATCAGGCGAAGATCTACGGCAACGGCGAATCGGCGGCGAAAATCCCCCTCCACGGCCTCGAAGGCCGTGACGAGCGAAAGCCCCGTCTTGCGACGCACTCGGTCGGCAAAGATGGCGAACTCGGGCACCGCAAAGGCAGACACGTTGGGAATGCTGCGCTTTCCGCCCTCGAGCCAAAACGGAATTTTGGCATTGGGTTCGTCTGCACCAAAGAGCTCGTCGAGACTCATGGCCGTCGAAAGCCGAAGCTTTGGATCCGGCGTGGCATTGGGCCGAGCAATCCCGCGCGAGTCGAGAGGAATGTCATTCGCCCCCGGCAGGACCGACTGGACTTCCTTTTCGTGCTCCGCGTACCAACTCAGGTGTTCGGTAAGCTGAAATTCGCTCTTTTCCTGCTCGGCCCGAGTTGGGATCCGAAGGTACTGAGGCGCAGTCGCCCGGACGAAACCATAACGATAAGGCAACGGTCTCCGGAGATCGGGTCTACGCGACGCCGCGCGAACCAGAGGAAGTTCGAGATCGGTCGTGAATTCATCCGTACAGGCAAAACCAGTAGGATAAACTCGATAAAAATCGCCCTTGCACCCCGCGCCGCTCACCGGATCTGGGTCGCGTCTAACGGCCCCACCCAACCGGACGTAGCCCAACTTGCGCGATTGCGTGTTTGCAGACTTGTAGATCGTCGCCGCAATGACCGTCGCAGCGAGTTTTGGCGCGTCGATGGGTGCCTTGGTGTCGAGTTCCCCATGACCGACCTGCACCGAAGATGCCGGTGCGATGGTCTCCCCAGCAGACGTAGAAGCCACACCGCCCGCGTCTTCGCTCGTTGTGGCTCCTCCTCGATGGCAACCACCAACCAAGGCAGTAATGCCCAGAATCAGTGCGACACTTTCGAGCTTTCGTTGCACGGCGGCCCTGGCTTTACCAGCAATCCAGGGGCAGTCCAGACGTAATGCTGCACCTTTTGCGGCGATTTGATGCGTTCGATTGCGCCCCGCCCCTTACCTCAATTGCAAGACCGGACAGCAGTCGGTCTTCACTCCCCATCTTCATCGTTATCGCGGAGAATGCACCAGCCACCCAATGGTCGGACCAAAACCGCTGGCTCAAGAACCGTCGATGGTCACCTCGGGTTCTGCCGCACGCTCCTCGACGTCTTTGGGAATGAATCCCATTACGGTAGCGCCGTCTCGTTGGATTCCACTGGCTCCCTCGGGTAGCGGGGGCAACGCTGCAAGGTCCGTCCCGGGTGCGACCCAGTAAACCTCTGGCACCGGCCAGTATTTGCTCCGATATCTGAAGGTTCGCTCCTCACCGGCATCGTTCTTTCCCGTAATCGTGCTCACGACGTCGTAGCCCGGGATCCCCTTTTGGGTCCTCTTGAAACCGCCATCGACACCTACCGACTTGGTGAGCACGCGCCGATAAAAGTCGTACCGCTTGGCAACGGAGTACTTGTGCTCGTAGTGGAAGCGGGGAGACATGCCGACGATCTCGATCCGAAGCCGAAATCGGTCTGGAAAGGACGCCGACACGAGGAGCGGCACCGAGAACGGATTACGAAACCGCAAATCGACCTGACCGTCGATGACCGTCGCGTCGAGGCCCATAGGTGCGTAACCGCTGGGTCGGCTATGGCTGCGCCGTTCGACGATATCGAGACCGGCAAGAACCGCCGCAGCATGAACCGTCGTTGCAACCTGACAGACGCCGCCACCGACACCGGGCTCGAGTTCGTCGTCGACGATGACCGGAGCCTCCCGATAGCCGCGACTCTCCACGCGAGGCCCAACGACCTGATTGAAGCTGAATACGGCACCGGGCTCGATGATGGCGCCGTTGAGTGCATTTGCTGCGGTCCGAATGTTGATTGCTCGAGTTCCTGCCCTAGTGCGAAAATCTGTCTCGAAGGAGGAAAGGACGCGATTGAGATCGATCGGCGTGAGGTCCGCTGCGTTCACTCGCGGAACCAGCTCACGGATCTTGAGCGGAACTTCGGCGATTTCTACGCCGCGATGCGACTCGAGCCAATCGAGCGTCGCCTGGACGTCGAGTTCGACACCGGAACGCGCGTCGATGCGTCGGCGGCGACGAAGATCGACGACGGCATCGACGGGGGGCGTATCGATGCGCTTCGCAAGCACCGACAACGAATCAGTCGCTCGCTCCCGATCGAACCGGGTGATCCACGAAAGTTCCTGACCGCCGGTCTTCGCACTCAGGAACCGCCCGAACCGAACGAAGAGCCCACCACTCTCGCGTTGACGATCCGCTTGATGGAGCATCGCCGCGAGATCGACTTCGATCCCGAGTTCACGTTGTTCGAGCTCGAAACGTTGCCCAGCACCGAAAACCTCCACGGAGGCTCGCGCCCAGCGCTCCCGTTGTCCGGTCAACCACTGCGAATACTCGATCTTTGGATCGGGAACGTATCCACCGATGAAGGAACCGTGAAATGGCGCCTGACCTCGCTGCTCGACGTAGAACCACCCGAGAAGCGCCGCAACGACCACGGCGCAGAGCGAGAAAACACCAAGCGCGAAACGAGCCACGGCCCCTCCACTCAACCAACGGCTGACAGTGCAGCAACGAGATCGGCTTGAATGTCGCCCACGTCCTCGATCCCGACCGACAACCGCAGCAGACCTTCGGGGATGCCGCGTTCGAGACGAGCCTCGGGCGTCAAATCTCGGTGGGATGAGACGATGGGAGACGTGATGAGGGTGTAGATGTCGCCGAGGCTGGTCCCGGGCAGCACGAGCTTCAAACTGTCCATCAGCCGAAAAACGCGCTCCCGAGTTCCGTCGCGGAGTTCGAAGGACAACATCGCGCCGAAGCGGCCGCGAAACCGCATCTTCGCCAGCTCGTGCTGCGGGTGGGACGGCAACCCTGGATAATACACCTGCGCCACGCGCGGATGGTCGTTCAGGATCCTGGCGAGCGCCATCGCATTCTCACATTGGCGCTCGACGCGCAGACCGAACGTCTTCATGCCCCGCGAAACCTGATTGGCCTCGAACGGCCCCAAAACTGCACCGAGCAACCTCGAGTATCGCCGCAGCACATCGCCACCCATGGTCGTACGTGCCACGACTGCACCGCCCGTCACGTCGCCATGGCCGCCGAGGAATTTCGTCGTGCTGTGCACGGCGAAATCGGCACCCAACGTGAGCGGTTGCTCGAGAAGCGGCGAGGCCAGCGTATTGTCGACGACGAGCCGCGCTCCGATGGCGCGCGCTCGTTTGGAGAGCTCCGCCACGTCGATGACGCGCAGCAGCGGATTCGATAGTTGCTCAGCGAAAATGACGTTTGGACGGAACTCGGCGAGCGCACGGTCCACCGCCGCCAAATCGCAAAAGTCCGTGGCCACGACGGGCACACCCAAACTCGAAAAAAACTGCTCGATGAGCGCGATCGTCGCGCCGTAAAGGTCCCGTGAATAGAGGATCCCCGTCAGCTTCGGATTGTTCTCTCCACGCGGCGTTCCGGCGGCCAAAATCGCGGCGTGAAGCGCTGCCATTCCGGACGCGAACATCACGGAAGCAACCCCCGATTCGACGACGGACATCACCGTCTCCACTTGAGAAACGGTGGGATTGCCGTAGCGCGAGTAAACGGCTTCGGTGCCACCGGCGAAGGCCTCGTCGAGCGCGTTCACGGACGGATGAATGAACGTCGTGCTCGTATAAATGGGGGTCACGGTCGGTCGACCCGCGGGGGCGGCGGCGTGTTCCCCAGCGTGGACGAGCCGGGTCATGAAGGCGGAAGGACGAGGATCCGACATGGCCTAACGGGTCGCATGAGAATGGATCCCGCGCAAGAGTCATGCGGCCCGGGTCGATGACGATTTGGAGCGGGTTGCTCTCGGGCTCGATTCGCCTCACTCTTGGGCGCATGCAACTGACCGTCAACGGCGAATCCATCACCGTCCCCGAGGGGCTGACCGTCACCACGTTACTCGTGCACCTGCAGCTAACCGAAGGTCCCGTCGCGGTCGAATTGAATCGGGAGGTCGTTCCTCGCGCCGAGCATGCCGCGACCAACGTGAAGGACGGCGACGTGCTCGAACTGGTTCACTTCGTCGGCGGGGGCTGATCGCGCCAGCCGTCACCCGATCGGTGAGCGCCGATCGACACGTTGGCGCTCGAGCTACTTGACCAAGTACTGCTGCATCAGCTCCACGTAGCCGCGCGCGCCACGTCGCCCCATCTCGCGTTCTTCGGCCGATAGCTCCCGGGCGAATTTGGCAGGTGCGCCGCGGACCATCGTATAGGGGGCGACTTCCATTCGCGGCGGCACAACGGCCCCCGCCGCCACCACGGCACCTTCGCCGATCTTGCAATCGTCGAGCAAGATGGACCCCATCCCGATGAGGGCGCCGTCGCCAATGACGGCGCTGTGGAGGATGACCGCGTGACCTATCACGACATCATCCCCAATCACCATGTCCGATGCTCCCCCTGTCATGTGCAACGACGACAAATCCTGCACGTTCGAGCGAGCGCCGACGCGAATTGCACCGACGTCACCGCGTAGGACGGCTCCGTACCAGATACTTGCGTGCGGTCCGATAGTGACATCGCCAATAATCGTCGCGTTTTCCGCGATGAATGCCGACGGATCGATGCTGGGAGTCTTGCCGTTGAAGGAGCGAATGAGGGCCATTAGATCACCGGAAGTGCGCGCTTGGGCGCGGCATCCGCCCGACTCGAACGTCCTATCGAATCGCTGGGCTCAGCCGCCTGGAGCATGCCATCCTCGGCGTGGGCTGCAACCTTGGGCAGATCAGTGACGGCGATCCGAATCGACTCATCCTCGATCTCGGCGCCCAGAGAATTCTTGAACGCCAGAGCGATGCGAACCTTCACCAGCTCGCCCGTGAGATCGGTCCGCGCCCCGAAGTGAACGATCTCGTTGCGCTCCGTTCGCCCCGTGTACGCGCCATCCTTTTTCCGCCCCTCGACCAACACGACCTGTTCCGTGCCTACCAACGACGCGAGATGGGCACGACGCATCCTATCGTGTCGCTCGAAGAGGATCTCGAGGCGCTCGGCCTTCTCTTCTTCGGTCACGTCATCCCCGAGCTTCAGCGACGGTGTTCCGGGGCGGGGGGAATACTTGAAGCCGAAGAGCCCGAGGAACCCGACCTCTTCGACAAGGGAAACGGTCTCGTCGAATTGCGCTCGCGTTTCCCCAGGAAATCCGACGATGACATCCGTCGATAGCCCGATTCCGCTCACTGCGTCACGAAGCGCCGTGATCCGCTCGATGTACTCCTCGCGAGTATATCGGCGAATCATCCGCTTGAGCATGGCATTGCTGCCCGATTGTACCGGCAGATGAAGATGCTTGGCGAGCACGTCCAGACGACGATGTGCCGAAATGAGCGCCCGGGTGAGGTGCCGCGGATGCGGGCTCGTGTAACGCAATCGCCGAAGCTTCGGTGCTCGCGCCGCGATAGCATCGAGCAGTGAGGGAAACTCGCTTTCATCCGTCTCTGCGACCTGGCGCGACGTGTGTGCCCAATCGCATCGCCCGGCGTCCTCCGCTTTCGGAAGAGCCCGATCGGGATCGCGGTAGCTGTTGACGGTCTGGCCGAGCAGCGTGATCTCTCGCACGCCACCCTCGACGAGACGCTCAACCTCGTCGAGGATCTCATGGGAGCCGCGATAACGCTCGGCACCTCTCGTGTATGGAACGATGCAGAAGGAGCAGCGCTCGTTACATCCCTTCATCACGGTCACGTAGGTGCTCGGAGGCGCATGGCCACCTTCGACGGTCGCGGAAAGGAACCGCGGAGCGTCCAGGTCGAATTCCGTGATGGCTCGCTTTGGCCCACCGTGTTCGATATCCGCTAGCAGGGCCGGAAGCAGTGGAATGTTGTCGGGCCCGATGACGAGATCGACCTCTGGTGCGGCCTTGAGGAGCTTTTCGCCCTCCTGCTGCCCCACGCAACCCGACACGACGATGACGAAGTCACGTTGCTCGCGCTTTCGAAGGGCAAGCCGTCCGACTTCACTGCGCAACTTTTGCTCGGCTTTGTCGCGGACGCTGCACGTGTTGAGCACGACGATGTCGGCGTCGACTGGAGAAGCTACCTCGGTGTGTCCAGAGGCGCGCAAGATCTCGCCCATTCGAGCGGAATCATGCTCGTTCATTTGGCAGCCGAAGGTGACGATGGAGAAGCGGCTCATGGATGCTGCGGGGCTGACCCTAGCAAACATTCTATTTTCAGCCATATCTCGCGATTTGGTCGAAAGCCGACCGTGGAATGTCGCGCCGAATCGAGCAAGATCCCCCTCAGTCAGGGGTCCTGACCCTGCGTTTTTTTGTCGGGCTTCGTGGATCCGTACGTGACAGCGCTCGCCCAGGGCGCTAGTCGGCCCCTCGCGTCTCACGAGCCCCACCATGCCGACGCAGGAGCCCCCCCAATCAGCCCCTTCGAGTCGCGCCCTACCGCGCGATCCGGCTCAGCTGTCGGAACTCGTCGGTAAACTGACGACGCGCTGGTTCGGGGATGACGTCTCGCCGGAACGACTGCGCCGCGCACGTCACGAGCTCCTGGCGCTTCGCCAACACTATCGAGTCGCGCCCGAGGCGTTCTCGCGCGATCTCATCGAAGCACTCCGTCTGCTCGCCAAGCGCCTCGAAGCAGCCGAATCCTTGCCGCGACCGAGTGCGCTCGAAGTGCTGAAGCGCGACTTCGGGTACACGAGCTTTCGGCCTGGGCAACAACCGGTCATCGAGGCCGTCTTGAACGGGCGCGACTGCCTTGCGGTCTTGCCGACGGGCGCCGGCAAGTCACTCTGTTATCAATTGCCTGCCAGAGTCCTCGGCGGATTGACCTTGGTCATTTCGCCATTGATCGCCCTGATGAAGGACCAGGTGGATTCCCTGAACGAGAGCGGGATTGCGGCGACGTTTCTGAATTCCTCGTTGTCACCGGAAGCGCGGCAGACGCGTGTGTCCGAGCTGCTCGCGGGGAAGTACGAGCTCCTTTACGCGGCCCCAGAGGGACTCGAGGCTTCCGTGGGAGCACTGCTTGGGCGGCTCCCGATCTCACTCGTCGCGGTCGACGAAGCGCACTGCATCAGTCACTGGGGACATGATTTCCGACCCTCCTATCGGCAATTGAAGGGACTCAAGGCCCGCTTTCGAAAGGCGCCAATCCTCGCGCTGACGGCCACGGCCACGCCGCAGGTCGCCGAGGACATCGTCACGGAACTCTCCATGGCTTCGCCCTTGGTTCACCGGGGCAGCTTCTTTCGGAAAAACCTTCGGCTCTCGGCTTACCAAAAGGGGCAAAGCCTCGGGATGTCCACAAAAGAAGCCGTTGGCAAGCTCGTCATGGCACGCCCCGGACAGAGCGGCATCGTGTATTGCCTTTCGCGGAAGAACACCGAAACCACCGCAGAATACCTGAGGGATCGCGGAGTCCACGCGGCCGCCTACCACGCGGGCCTTGCTCCCGAGGAACGCGAGCGCGTCCAAAATGGCTACCGGGACGACGATCTCGACGTCGTAGTCGCAACGATTGCGTTCGGCATGGGCATCGACAAATCCAACGTCCGGTACGTCATTCACCAAGACATGCCGCGCTCCCTCGAAGGGTACATGCAAGAGATCGGTCGCGCCGGCCGAGACGGCCTCGATAGCGATTGCATTCTGTTCTATTCGTGGTCGGACGTCCTCGCGTACGAGCGAATCTCCGAGGACATGGAGGACGAATACGCCAAAGAGCGACTCCGAACCCAGTCGAGGGAGATGTTCCGTTACGCGTCGGACTCGGGTTGCCGACATCAGCGACTAGTCGAACACTTCGACGAATCGATCGGCAGCTGTGGCACGGCATGCGACGATTGCGATAGCCTCGATCTACTTTCGGAAGCAAGTCGCAAACCTCATTTGCGAAAGGGCGCCCGCCACGTTCCACGCAAGAAGGCATCGGACAGCCCCGTACCGCCAGAGGTCGCACCGCTCGAGTCGGTGGAGAGCGAGGAGCTCTCCTACCGGTTCGAACGACTCAAGGCGCTGCGTTCCGCGCTCGCAAAGCAGCGAAGCGTACCGGCCTACGTCATCTTCAATGATTCGACGCTCCTCGCCATGGCACAAGCCAATCCGGGCACGCTCGAGGAGCTGGCGCAAATTCCAGGAGTTGGAGCCAAGAAGCTCGAAAGCTACGGCGCACAATTCCTTGCCTTGATCTTGGCGCTCGTGGACGAATGACGAGCCACTCGAGCGCGCCCGAGCAGGCCGGAGAAGAGCTCGGATCCTTCGGACTCGACCGCTTTTGGCGAGTCCGTGATGCTTCGCCAGATCGACGGTCGGCTATGCCGGCACCTTGGACTTTGCGGCTTTGACGAGCCCTTTGTACTTCGCCAGGTCGACGTCGAGTTTGGCCTTCGTCTTCGCGAAGCTATCCAAGGTCGCCTGATCGTAGGCGGCAATGTCCTTGGTCACTTCCTTTTGCAGAGCCACGAGATCCTTGAGCGCCTTATCGAACGCCGCTTTCGACTTCGCCGGTACTTTTTGGGCTTTTGCCGTTACGTCGGCGAGTTCCTTGTTCAAACTCGCGTAACGTGCTTTGGCTTCACTCTTGTACGCTTCCCGCGCCTTCGCGAGCGCTTTGGCCGTCTCCTTCTCGGCGTCATCGACACTCGCCTGCGCCTTCGCTACTGCTTCCTCCGCGTCCGCTTTGGCCTTCGTCGCAGCGGCTTCGGCGTCCGCCTTGAGCGACTCGACTTGTTTTTCAAGCACCGAAATCCGCTCTTTTGCCTGAGCCTCGACCTGGGCAATCTTCTTGTCCGCCTGGCTCTGTGCGTCGGCCAATTGCTTCTTGTGTTCCGCTTCGTTACATCCGGAAAGCGCGGCGAGCATCACGGCCGACACCGCTGCAACTCTGACCCATGCACCTGAGTGTCCTCGGAATCGCTTCGGCATTGCCAAAGAATAGGCCGCGTTCTCGAGGAAATATAGGGTCAACGGTCTTTATGCGTCTCCATTGACTTTTGGCTGGAAAATTCCGAAGCATTTGGGGGTCGATACGTCGTGGTGACGAGGGAGCCCATGAACGAGAAGTGTGCGCCCCTCGCCACCAACGAGCCCGTCACCAACAATCACAGAGCGGGTCGGCCTTGGGACAGGTGCACGGCGGAGGAACGACGTGGCGATCGCGCAATGCGGGCCCACGAGGACGCTCTTGCGGCCGGTCTGACCTACTGGTTGCGCGTTGCGCCCGTTCGAGTTCCGCTATCTTCGTGCGGAGGTCCTGCTCGATCCGCGATTGTTCGTTCACCTTCGACTGAAGTCGGTCACGCTCCCTGCCCGCGTCCATGCGACGCTCCTCCCCCAATTGCAACGTCCGAGTCAAATCGGCCTCGAGACTCGCACGGCCGGGTCTGATGACGAGTCCGTAGATCGTAACGGCGCCGAGAAGCGTCGTCGCCAGCAACGAGATTAGGAGGAGTCGCTGCCCTTCGAGTCGGCGCACCCGCGAATCCCGCTGCAAGGTCAGCCGCGCCAGCTCTTGTCGTTGCTCCAATTGCAGGAGCGCCGTTTTGGCGCCAAGTTCGAGTTCCGCACGTGTGCGCTCGAGCTGCGCTGCGCGTTCGAGTTCGATGCGCTCCGACTCTGCTCGCTCTGCCTGAGCTCTGCGTTGCACCTCGGCGAGGGCGGCCTCGGCCCGCATTTGAGCCTCATTGGCGCGACGAGCGGACTCCTCTACCGCCAATCGCTCCTGCTCCTTTTGTAGATGACGGGCCAAAAGGACCTGTTCGGCTCGCCGCCGTTCCTCTGCCTCGATGAGTGACTGAACGGATAGGGACACAGAACTCTCGGTACGCGACATGGACCCGCTGACCTCCTGGATTCGTGAACGGGACGTTGCCGTCACGTCACACAATTCCGACGCCGAAGGGGCCGACTCCTTGGCAACTCGAAGCAAAGATTCGACGAGCTCCACGAGATCCCCTCGGGCGCGACGACCGCGCCCCCCCAAGGCAGGCTCAGTGAACGGGTTGACCACTCGCTCACGAAGACGCCGAAGCCGAGCGCCAGTGGCGCACCAGTGGCGCGACCACCTGAAGACGATTCGCGGCAATCAGAAGCTCACAGCGACGAGGCCGCTCGGCGCTTCGAGAAGATCGGCGTTCGTAGTACGCAATTGGGCCCGGTCGGTGACCTTGGAGCATCCGACCAATGCGAACTCATTGCGTCGAATCCGAACTTGCAGCGCCGCGTTCGTCGGGTGTCGTCACCGCGGGCAGCAGGACAGAAAAGCCAACCCCGAGCCCGAGACCGTCGACCTCGATGCTTCCACCGTGCTGCTCGACGATGCGAGCCGCGATGGACAGGCCGAGTCCCGTCCCTCCTCCTCCGGAATGAAAGGGGTCGAAAAGGTGTTCGCGTTCCGGCTCTGCGATCCGGGGGCCGTCGTTTTCGACGCGAAGCACTGCCGCCGTTCCGACGATAGCTGAATCCGGCGGGGCAGGTTCGCAGCGGACGATGACGACGATATGTCCCTGCGAGTCCCCGAGCGCGCGCATCGCGTTCACCGCAATGTTCAAACCGACCTGAGCCAACTGATCGCGATCCCCGCGAATCCACACGGGGTCGGTCGGTACGATGGAAGCGACTTCGATGTTGCGCTTCCGCGCGTCCGCAGAGATGAGCGACACCAGACGTTCGGCGACTTCGCGGAGCTCGATCACCTCCATCTGAACCGGCGTCGGAGTCGCAAAAGACAGGAACCGCTCGGCAACGCGTCCGAGCCGCTCGAGCTCGGATACGTGGATCTCCCACATACGACGCTCGGCAACGTCCTTGGGAATGAGCGGATCGACCACCTCGGCTGTTCCACGTAGGGCGTGAAGTGGGTTTCGAATCTCGTGCGCGATTCCAGCGACCAGCTCACCCAAAGCACCTAGACGCCCAGCTCGAATGAGCTGACGCTCGAGCCTACGGCGTTCGTCTAGGGCAGCCTCGAGCTCGCTGCGCCGACGACGTTCTCGATCGGCCAGCTCTCCAGCAACGAAAGCAACGACGTGGTAGAGCACGATTTCCAGCGCCTTGTGGACGGTGTCGCCGGGATCGCGATTGAACCCATGTACCAGCTGGTGACCGACGTGTTCAGTGCCGTGCAAAAACGCATGAGGCAGATACGTCAACGTGACGAGAAGTGCAGCTGTGAGTGCAGATCGTTTGCCGGATTGGAAGGCCGCAACGACAATGGGCAAGTAGTAGAGCCGCCGAAGTACGTCATGCACCCACGCTGGATCGGGAGGCGACACGTAGTGCAAGGTGCCAATCGCCAAAATCGGCAACACGACGGTCAGCGACTGTCGCAGCGTGACGAATCGGGGCCCGTTCGACGGCTCGCTCATGGTTCGTATCCAGTCAGGGCCAAAGTCATGCAACGACGCAATTCGAGCATCGGACGCACATCACGCTCGGCTGATCCCATACTTCTCCATCCTATAAACGAGGATATGGCGAGGCACGCGGAGGTACTGCGCCGCCTGGGACACGTTTCCCTTCTTTTTGGCCAGAACTCGAACGATGACCTGTTTCTCGAGATCCACGAGCCCGAGTCCTTCTTCCGGCAGCGGTGGCCAGGAGTCGAGTCCGCCGGGCTCATTTCCGGGGATCGCGAGTGTCAGGCTCGACTCGAGGTTCGGCTCGCGAGGCGGCAAATCCTCGACGCGCAGGGAGTCACCGCCACAGAGAATCACCAACCGTTCGCACGCGTTCTCGAGCTGACGAACATTTCCGGGCCACTCCCGCCGGCAGAGTTCCTCGAGGACGCCATCTGGAATCACGATTTCTCGACCGTCGGCGAAACGCTCGACGAAATGTCGAACCAGCGCGGGGATCTCCTCGCGCCGTTCGCGCAATGGAGGAACCACGCAACTTACGACGTCCAATCGATAGAGCAGATCGGCTCGAAACGTTCCCTCGGCGACTCGCTTGGCCAGATCGCGGTTCGTGGCGGCAACGATGCGAACGTCGACGGGCACGGGCTCGTCTCTGCCAAGCACGTCGACGAGCCGTTCCTCGAGCACCCGAAGCAACTTTCCCTGCAAAACCAGCGGCAATTCCCCTATCTCGTCGAGAAAGAGCGTTCCGCTTTCCGCCTGACGGAATCGCCCGAGACGCGCCTTTGCGGCGCCAGTGAAGGCCCCTTTCTCGTGCCCGAATAGCTCACTCTCGAGGAGCGTCTCTGGGACGCTGGCGCAGTTGATTGCAACGAAGGGCCCAGAAGCTCGCTTGCTCCGCCCATGAATGCGCCTCGCGACCAACTCCTTACCCGTCCCGCTTTCGCCCAAAATCAGGACCGACGCGTCTGCCCGAGCAACGCGGTCGACCATCGCCAGAAGTTGGCGCGTTTTCTCGCCCGCCGTCACCATGGGCCGCTCGACTCCAGACGCCGCGGCGCGAAGCTCGCGTACCTCCTGCTCGAGTCGTTGTGCCTCGAGCGCCCGAGCCACCGTGAGAAGCAGGTGTTCTCGATGAAATGGCTTCCCGATGAAGTCGAACGCGCCAACCTTCATCGCCTCGACGGCAACATCGACGCTTCCGTATGCCGTCATCACGATGACAGGAGTTTCGGGCGATCGCGCCTTCACGGCCCGTAGCACGTCGAGACCAGAGACCGTCGCCATTCGAAGATCGGTGAGCACGAGTCGATGAATCGACGGGTCGAATTTCGCGACACCTTCCTCGCCACTCGATGCGACGTCCACCTCGTAGCCGGCACGCGTCAAGTTGAACTCACCAAGTTCACGACCTGCGCGGTCGTCTTCAATCAAAAGGATCTTCATCGGTAGTTCCAGAAATTGGGTCCTTTGCCTGCCCTGTCACGCAAGTCCAGCGTGGGAAAATGGCATGGCGATGAGCCGCATCCCCTGCTGGTCGCGCCGCCCCAACATCACGGCCGACCAATCAGGAATCAAAGCTCAAGGTGTGTGCGTTGGGGGTTCTTGACAATTCCGATGCGACAATCATATACCCTCGCAGTGTGAAGCTCTCCAATAAAGGACGCTACGCCATCGGAGCCCTCTTCGACATCGCGTTCTACAACGCTGGCAAGGCGACACAGGTCAAAGACATCGCCGAACGTCAGGGGATCCCCCCCCCGATTTCCTGGAGCAAATCTTCCAGGAGCTCAAGCGAGTCGGAATCGTGGCCTCCAAGCGCGGCCCCCAGGGCGGTTACACCTTGTCTCGCCCGGCCGATGAAATCCGCTTGGGGGATGTGGTGAGAGCGCTCGAGGGCCCCATCGCCCTCGGGGATGCCAAACCAGACGCCGGTGCACGTAAGAAACCCGGGTCAGACACGCGACGCGTCACCGAATCCGTGTTGGGCGATCTCGTCCGTTCGCGTGGAGGCCTGCTTCGACGCGGTGACCGTTGCCGATCTCTGCACTCGCGCGACCGAGCTGGGGGTCAACCGTCCCTCGGCACATCGCATCGTTTACTCGATCTAGCCCGAATTCCCGTTTCTCGAGCCGCGCATCGAACCAATGTCTCTCTCCTCGGATCTCACGAACGTAAAAGTGTTGTTGGTCGGTCTCGGGGGCCTCGGTTGCCCGACTGCACTCGGACTCACCTCCGCCGGCGTGGGTTCGCTTTTCATTGCAGAAGACGACGCGGTTGAAGAAACGAACCTGCATCGGCAAATCCTCTATCGTGAGGCTGACGTCGGACGGGACAAACTCGACGCTGGAATCGCAGCCCTTCGACGACTCTGCCCGGACTCGCCGACCCGCCTCGTGCCACTTCGAACACGGATTCTCCCTGACAACGCTCGCGAACTCGTCCAATCGGTCGATCTCGTCGTCGAGGGCTCGGACAACTTCGCGACCAAATTCCTCGTCAACGATGCCTGCCATCTCGAGCGGCGTCCGCACGTACAAGGCGCCGCAGTCCGTTGGGTCACCACCGCATTTTGCGTCGGTGCCGAGAGCAAGCCTTGCTATCGCTGCCTTTTCGAGGACGTCCCACGGGGTGTGCACGCACCGAACTGCGCGGAGGCCGGTGTGATGGGCCCCGTCGTCGGAATGGGAGCCGCTCTCCTCGTAGAACTTGCGCTCGGTTTCCTCCATGACCGGAAACTCGAGGGGACGATCGGCACGTACGACGGTCGGTCGGATCGCCTGCGCTGGCGCAAGGTCGCGCCGCGAACTGCCTGCCCATTGTGCGGAACAGGTCCGTCCGATCTTCGACACCGCTTACGATCGTTACGATGCAGAGTCCTGCACCGTGTGATTGAAGCGCCCCCCACGAAACCCGCCACCAACGCACAGGAGCCATCGATACCATGGTACAAATTCGAATCCCGACGCCCCTTCGTCAGCTCACCCAAGGCAAGGATTCTGGTCACCGCTCAGCCCGGAACGGTCCGAGCCGCACTCGACGAATTGGAGACCCAATACCCAGGAATCAAGGCACGTCTCCTGGACGACAAGGGAGTACGTCGATTCGTGAACGTCTATCTCGGCGAGGAAGACATTCGGTTCCTCCAAGGACTCGACACCGAGCTGAAAGCTGGGGACGAATTGACGATCGTGCCCGCAATTGCGGGAGGCCGATGAATCCCCGATTCGACCGTCAAAGTCGATTGAAAGAAGTCGGCCCCGAAGGACAAGCGCGCATCGAGGCCGCGGAGATCAGCCTGCAGCATCCCTGCCGATGTCGGCACTGACGACGACTGGATGGATCCGAGCTGGACAGAAATGGCCTGGCTCAGTCGGGAATACCTCGAACGTGCGGGAGCACGTGTCGTGCGACGAAAACCGGAGCACGACCGAGTTGATGGGCGCGTTCCCCACCAGAAGGAATTTTCGTCCATGAACACGAGTTCACTCGCCCCGAAGCGAGGGCGCTTGCGGTCGGTGCTCATCGGGCGCTTCGACTCTTGAAAGACATCCTCGAAGTGCGTACATGACGGCACCGTGGCTGAGCGGGGTTCTTGAAATCGCCGCGAAAACTTTGAGTGACGTGGAAAGAATGGCCGTCGCGGCGTACTCACGCAACGAAGAGAGTTGTGGATTCCTTGCAGGGCCGACAGCACGCCCCCGGTGGGTCGACGAAGCCGTCGAGCTCGAGAATCTCGCGAACCGTTACCACGCCGTTGATCCCGAAGGGCACCCGCGGCGTGGGGATACGTACTTCAAGATCAAATAGCCTTCGATTCCAGCGATCGATCGACGAGCGCGCGGTCCAGGGACGCCCAGTCAAGGTCTTTTTCCACTCCCATCTCGATTGCGGGGCGTACTTCAGTGACGAGGACGCTCGCAGTATGACTCTCGGGGATCACTCCGCCCCGCTATACCCGCTACGTTACTGGGTGACGGCCGTCGACGCGGGTCGCGTGTCGGCTCACCGCCTCTTCGAGTGGCTCGACGACCAACGCACCTTCGTCGAATGTGAGTGGCGCCTAGTCGACTGAGCACCGGGCTCCCCCAGAACGAGCGCGGACGTGCACCAATCGATGCTGCGCCCAGCATTGCGTATGCGTCGTCGGACGTCAGGTCGAGACGAACGACGAGTCGACGACGTTCGAGTGAATTCGGGGGTTCGATTGCTCGTGCGACGCAAACACGTGGTGTGCAAGCGGGGGCCCGCTGGCGCGTCGCCCGTGCACGGCCGTGCTGAAATCGTCCGGCGCGTGAGCGGCTCTCGCCTCATTGCAAAAAACCACGGTTCTCGCGTCGCGAATGCTTGCCACTGTTCGTTCCGCCGTTGCCGCCGGTTTCCCCGCCGCCCTCGGGCAGAGCCTTTGGCTCTCCCAATGGACACACATCTCGCGAGTCCACGACGGTGCGGACGCGCTCGATGTCTTCAACCGTCACTTCGGAGCCTTCTACGGCGACGACCTGCACGGGCCCCCAGGGTGCACCATGCCCAGGAGGACGCCGAAGTGCTCGATCGCCACGACTCGGTAGCCCACACGAAGGTGGCTGGGGGCCCACCGTGTTTCGAGGCACGTCACCGAGATCCTTTTGACCGTCCCAACGAAGGACGACGAGTTCATCGTCGACCTCGACGATTCGAAGCTCCATACCAGCGCCCATTTCGCTCTGCGAGTACCAAGCGATGAACCGCTGGAGACCAGCCGGATACGGCTCTCGGCATTCCCGCAGCCGATATCGCACGTTCGAATGCCTGACGCCTGCCCGCCTCTTCGAATCTTCGTTGTATGTTCATCGCCGAAAGGCCCGTCGGGACCATTACGCGGCTCAAGGCCAGGCGATGTTGGGTGCTCCCAGTATCGAGGACCCAAACCTCCGGGCCCTCGCGACGAAGGACGCGACATCCTTCCCAATGATGCTCGTTGAAGGCACATATCGCGTATGCGCTCGATTCCGTGATGCGCATCTCGCTACCTAGTCGATAGACATCCGCGCGCCCGACGGTGATCACTTCGCCTGAGTCGATGCGCTGAACCTTCAGGCTCGTCGACATGACATCGAGAACACGCCCCTCGAAGAACTCTGCGGCTGTCGGCTCGGCAACGATGATATCTCCGCGGCGAAGCGGATCCTCCTTCGTCGAAACGGGGCCAGCCTTCTTCGAGCAAGCCACGAACAAGCCGAGGAGTAGAGCGCTACCCGCCCATTGAAGGCAGGTGGATGAGACGCGACGGTACTGTTGGTGACGTTGGGTCATGGTGATCGACAGCCCGAACCCAGAGGGTACCCAACGAAATGACACATTCGACAAATACACGAACGCGGGACGACTGATGGCCGTCCCGCGCAACTCGTGGCGTTGGGGTCAACACCCCGAGGCGATTGTTGATTCGAGCTCTCGGCAACGGCTGCGTCGGAAGCAGCCTTCTTGCCACGCTTCTTGGCACCACGCTTGGCAACCTTCTTGGCACCACGCTTGGCAACCTTCTTGGTGGCGCGAGGCGCAGCAGCTGCAGCAGCCTTCTTGCCAGCTTTCTTTGCACCGCGCTTGGCAACCTTCTTCGCAGCTTTCTTGCCGCGCTTCTTGCTGCCACGGGTCTTCTTGGCGGGCGCTGCTTCAACGGCTTCGGGAGCCTCTACTGCAGCCTTCTTGCCACGCTTCTTGCCAGCCTTTTTGGCTGCCTTCTTGCCACGCTTCTTACCAGCTTTTCGCGAAACCTTCGCAGGCGCGTCTGCGACGACGACTGCCTTCTTCTTACGTGCGGCCATGGAAATCCTCCTACTAGTCGAGGGTCAGCAGGTCGAACCGCCGACCCCGTTGCAATGCATATATTGCAACCTAGTGCGACGTGTCAACACGCATTGTACGTCCGTCCGTGCGACTCTCCTGCCCCATGCAGGAAATCCGCAGAAAGACGCTGAACCAGCCAAAAGGCCGGATTCATCTTGAGTGCCCGGTGAACGAAATTTCAGCCCTTGCGCTTTCGAAAAACGCTGGCCAGATGGAGATAAGTCTACCGGGCAACCAACCAGGAAATGCTCCTTGACAGCGACGCTCCCACACGGGGCGCCTCGCCTTGTCCTCTGCAACGAATTCCTGATCGTCAATTCTCGCATCCGAAAGAAACCTGGCTGCACTTCGCAATCATCTCGACGACGGCAAGAGCGAGTCTCCGCGCTCCACGTCGCGCGGGCAAACCACATAACCGTACTTTCGAGGTTTGGGGCTGAGCATCTTACTCCGAGATGGGCCCCACGACGATGCAGCTCTCGTGCATGTGCAAGAGAGCATAAACCACACCGCGCGCGAAATGAAAATTCATTTTTGCATCCGCTCGAAAGAATGCGTCCGCATCGAGAGCGCGAACATGACGCGACTGACTCCGACAGTCAGCGCCACCGATCCGATCCAATCACACGAACGCCCGAGAAACGAGCATCTTTAGCTCGTCGTTGAACTCGGCAGCGCGTTCCAAGTTCACCACGTGACCTGCTCCGGCGAGTACGGACAAAGTTGAGTGAGGGATAAGCCTCGCAAGCTCCGCTGAGGACTGCATCGACCCCGCGTCACTCTATTCCGACTACGATCGGCGTCGGCACCCGAAGGGTCGAAAGCTGCGTCGCGAGGCTTGCAATGGGTGCCAGTCGAGCCAAGCACTCCCGCAGCAGCGCAACGAGCGCAGTCTCGGAATGCTCGAGAAAACCCTGCTGAATCAGTGCTCTTGCCTGGGGGTCGAACCTGGAGGTCGCCCCCCAAACGAATTGCGCCCCAGCCGCGCGTATCCCGTCGACCTCGATACTCTCGGCAAAGCTCATCGCCCAAGTGCGGAAGGCTTCGCTCGGATTGGGATAAGCAGCGACGAGCAAACCGGCGACGTTCTCGGGGTGGCGGAGAGTGTACGAAAGCGCCGTTGCCGCCCCCATGCTCAATCCACAGAGAAAGACCGGACCGGGCGCGGCGTATTCACCGATGACCCACCCCAGATCGTTCGTCAACGCATCGAGATCGTAGGCGATGGCTCCCTCGCCATCGTCTACGCCACGACTTCGCGCATGGCCTCGGGCGTCGTACAGCACATTTCGTACCGACTCGCGAAACGCTCGCGCCTGCGGACGGAAATTTCGCGCGCTTCCGCCGAAACCATGGCAGAAGACGAGCGTTTGAGGTGCCGGCGCGTTGGAATGTAACGGACCCGATTCGGGCGAGTAGACTTCGACGTGCAGCTTGACGGAGAGCGGGCCTACGTGAGAGCCATCGCGCGCATTCATCGATGACTCCGATAGCAGCGCGTTGCCCCACGGCAACCCGCTGCCCACACCCACCGACCCTTCGCTCCGCTTGACCGAAGCGCGATCATCCCATAGAGCCCGGACCGCACGATGCGTCTCGACGAGCTGAATCCACCGCAGCGAGCTGCCGTAACCACCCTTAGCGGACCTCTTCTGGTGCTTGCTGGTGCGGGTACCGGCAAGACCCGAGTCATCACCTTCCGCATTGCCAAGCTGATCGAGTCTGGAATTGCTCCGGACCGCATCCTGGCTGTCACGTTCACGAATAAGGCCGCGCGGGAAATGAAGGAGCGGGCCATGGCGCTCATCCGCCCCGGAGCGAAACGGAAGTCGGGTCCCGTTCCCGAGATTCTCGACCTTCCACTCACTATGCGTGCGCATCCTCCGCCGCAACGCCGAAGTCCTGGGTTACCCGAATCGATTCTCGATCTTCGATTGCGGCGATCAGGAGACCCTCGCTCGCCAGGCGCTGCGAGACATACGAGTCGGGCATGAGACCCTTCGGCCGGGTGAGCTACTCCATTTCGTTGGAACGTGGAAGAGCGCAGGCATTGCGCCGAAGCAAGCCGAGTCCGTCGTCAATCAACCTGGCGTTCCTGACAAGGAACTGCTCGCCGCAATGGCGTACAAGAAATATCAGGAACAGCTTCGCGCAACGGGCGCCTGTTGATTTCGACGACCTGCTTTTGTTGACCGAACAACTCTTGGAGGAGCACCCCGACGTTCGCCGAGCCGAAGCAGAGCGATTCGATCACATTCTCATCGACGAGTACCAGGACACCAACGCACTTCAGTACCGGATCACCCGGCACCTCGCCGTCGGTCATCGCAACCTCTGTGTCGTCGGCGACGACGATCAGTTCATCTACGGCTGGCGCGGCGCCGAAGTGACGCATATTCTGCATTTCCGCGAACGACTGGCCAGAAGCGAAAATCGTCAAGCTCGAGGACAACTATCGGTGTCGCGCACCCATCCTCGAACTGGCCAACACCATCATCTCGCGAAACCGCACGCGCCATCAGAAGACCCTAAGACCAGCTCGTGAAGGGGGAGAAGCCCCGCGCTTCGTGCGCTGCGAAGAAGAACTCGCCGAAGCACAAAGCGTCGCCTCGGAGGTCAAGCGACTCCTCGACGACGAGCTGCAGCAACCACGAATTCGACCGAGCGACATCGCAATCCTGTTCCGGACCAACGAACAGACACGTGCCTTCGAACTCGAGCTCCGGAAAAATCGCGTGCCCTATGTCATCGTGGGAGGCACGAGCTTCTATGACCGCCGCGAGGTCAAGGACATGCTCTCCTACTTGCGCGTCATCGCGAATCCGCTCGATGAGGTGAGTCTGCTCCGCATCATCAACTGCCCACCTCGTGGCATCGGACCCTCGAGCATCGAGCAACCTGATGAAACTGGCGGTAACGAAAGGCGTGCCTCTTTGGACGGTCCTACCGGACGCTCGCAGAGGTCGCACCGTCTGCGGCGGACCGCATCAAGGTGTTCATGAACCTCATCGAACGCTATCGGCAACGGTTCACCGTCGAGCCGCTGGCCGAGGTCATCAAAGCCCTCATCGTCGAGATTGGCTATCGCGCCGAGATTCAACGTCTCTACAAGACGCCGAAGGAAATCGAGTCTCGCAACCAGGCCATCGAAGAGATTCGTTAACGCCGCGGCCAATCACGCCGCACATCACGACGAGCCCACTCTGCTCGGCTTCTTGGACGATTGTGCGCTCGTCGGCAGAGATGATCTCCGAACGACGACGAAGAGCAGCGGAAGAAGGGCGTGACGTTGATGACGCTGCACAGTGCGAAGGGCCTGGAGTTTCCCCACGTGTTCTTGGTCGGCATGGAGGAGGGCCTCCTTCCGCACCAGCGGTCGGTGCTCGACAGTGGTGGAGCAGGGATTCGAGGAGGAACGCCGGCTCTGCTACGTTGGGGTCACTCGGGCCCGCGAGACCCTCACCCTCACCTACGCGAAAGCGAGAATGAAGTGGGGAAAGCTCCGCCCCAGCATACCCAGCCGTTTCCTACTGGAAATGCGCGGTGACGACGAGCGAGCCCGCAAGGTTGCTGAAATGTCAGTGGCAATGCTTAGCCAAGGACCCAGCAAGGGTGCTCGAGGTGCGGGAGACCACGCAAACGATCGACAGAGCGACACCGAGGCCGGAACGGATGAGGAGAGTCAGTCGAGTCGCCGAAGCTCGGCGTCGAGTCGCGCGTCCAGTCCATCGGAAGCCTTGCCCAAGCGTTCTGCCTCGGCGGGATCGACAGAGGGCAAATCGGACGCCGTGCGACGCCGACGCCAACGCACGAGCAATACGACGAGCCCGCCAGCAGCAACGAAAAGGCCCGAAAGACCAACCACGGCGGCGCCTTCGAGTGGAACACGGTCCGGAACGGCACGTAAGCGGGAGCCATAACGCTCGATCAGACTCGACTCGATCGCGTCTGGGCTCTCACCAGCCTTCAAGCGCGTGCGTATCTCTCTTCGCAGAGCGTACGCGATCTCGGAGCCGTGGACGTCCAGAGTTTGGTTCCAGCAGCACGGAGCCAAAAGCCTCCCCTCGAGACGCTCGGCACCTGGGACTTTCTCGCCCAAAATCCCCGACGTGTCTTCGGATGATGCACGATGCTCTTCCACTGCCCACGTCGTGGCGCAGCAGAAGACGACGGCGAGGGCTGCCGAGTACGACAGAACGAGACTTTTGATTCGCGAATGGGGTTGCTGGCACATCGCGAAAATGACTGTGCCACGCACGTCGGATTTTCACACCGTCCATCCGCGTGTGCCCTTCCCACAGCAAACCTTCGTCCAATGGGGTCCGCAGGAACGGGGGCCCCGCGAAGCAGACGAGCCACGGAGACTTCGCGCCAGCAAGAGCTCCCACCAGGTGGGGCTTTGCCCTCATTCTACCGGAAGTTGCCCATATAGGCTCGTTGACCAGAGATGGGCACGTGACGCCATCGCATCCGGCGCTAGAAAGGGTGCGCCCCTGCCCCCAAGAGCGCAGTACCCAGGCCTCTCAATGAATTCAGGTAATTCGATCCAAACACGCGACGGTTCCGGAGAAATGTTCGACGGAATTGCGGCGCGTTACGACCTCCTCAATCGCGTCATGTCCTTGGGAATGGACCGCCATTGGCGGAACGTCGCCACACGCGCCCTCGAGTTGAAGTCCGGTGACAGAGTGTTGGACCTCGCTACTGGAACGGCCGATTTGGCCATCGAGATTGCTCGACAGGAGCCGACGGTGCGCGTGGTCGGACTCGAATCCATCGACACGAATGCTCGCCGTTGGCCGCACGAAACTCCAACGCAGCCCGTACGCAGACCGCATCGAGCTCGTCGAAGGTGACGCTCAAGCATTGCCCTTTGCTGACGACAGCTTCAATGGCCTGACCATGGCGTTCGGGATTCGAAACGTGCCCGACCGCACGAAAGCTCTACGCGAAATGGCTCGCGTGGTTCGCCCTGGGGGGCGAATTTGCATTCTCGAACTCAGTGAGCCAGGTGGTGGGCTTTTTGGACGAATGGCACAGTTCTACGTTCACGTCGTCATCCCGCTCTTGGGATCCTGGCTGTCGGGAGCGCGCGAATACCGTTACCTCCAACGCTCGATCGCGTCCTTTCCCAAAGCGACGGACTTCGCGGCACTCATGGAAGCGGCAAACCTTGGGGTCCAAAGGGTCGTACCTCTGGGATTTGGCGCCTGTCATCTCTACGTAGCAAGCCCACAGGAACGTTGAGCGTGTCCCTTTCCGTCCGCACCCTCGCCACCGCCACGAACGGCCCCGAGGAGCGACTCGAGGCGCGGTTTCTCGCAACCTTGGAGGCCGCATTGCGAGCAGACCCGCGACTCGTCGTCCTGACGCTCCCCGCAGCCGTCGTTCCGCCCGAGCTCGTGTTCGGCTGCCATCCCATGGACGCTGCATATCACTTTGCCACTGGAGACTTTCAGGGCGACGTCGGGCTTGGCGAAGTCATGGCGCTGTCGGCTTCCGACTTGGCTGACCTGTCTCGGCTCGAGGCCACCGCTGAACACTTGCTCGAGCACTGCTTCACCGCCGGACTCGACGTCTCCGTTCGCTCGCCGCGCTTTTTTGGGGGCTTTACCTTCGGTCAAGCGCCCACGCTCGACGGACCGTGGCGAGAATTTCCGCGAGTATGGTTTCACCTACCGCGGTTTCGCTACATTACTGACGGAGAGCGCGCGTCGCTTTCGATTGCACTCCTTGGGACGGAGATCCGCACGCGAGAGGCCCGTCGCAATTGGTTCGCGCAGACACGAGACGTCCGTCTGTCGATTGCGTCGGCAATCGCGCCGCCATCCCCGACACGATTGGTGGTCGAGCGTCGCGAGACGCCGTCACCTGCAGATTGGCTCGGACTGGTGCGGGACGCGTGCGAAGCAATGCGGACGGGGCCACTTGAGAAGGTCGTCTTGGCCCGAGAGGTATGCTTGCGGTTCGATTCACCGCCCAACGCGGTGTCCATTTTGACGAAACTGGGTGAGCTCGCACCGGAGACGACTCGATTCGCATTGCGCCGAGGTGCGGCTACCTTCCTCGGTGCCACCCCGGAAAGACTCGTGCTGCGTTTGGGTTCCGAAATCCGAACCGAAGCGTTGGCCGGCTCCATTCGCGTAACGGATGTCCACGCCGAAGAGCAACTGGAGTCGAGTGACAAGGATCGGCACGAGCACCAGTTAGTGGTCGCCGAGATCTTGCGGAAGCTCCACGCGCTCGGTGCCAAGACCGAGCATCCAGCGCGCCCTCGAATCAGACAGCTCCGACACGTACTGCACCTTTCCACCCCCATCACGGCAAGACTCTTTGGTCCTCCTCACGTGCTCAGCTTGGCGACCAGGCTCCACCCGACACCAGCGGTCGGTGGCGTACCAGAGCCCTTGGCCGTCGAGCACATCCGGCGCGGTGAAGGCTTCGAACGTGGTCTGTACGCTGGTGGAATCGGCTGGTTCGACGCGGCCGGAGACGGTGAATTCCTCGTGGCTTTACGTTCGGGGCTCCTCGAAGGTGACACGCTCAGACTCTTTGCGGGCGCAGGGATCGTGCCCTCCTCAGATCCGGAGTCCGAATTCGACGAGACACAGGCCAAGCTCGAAAGCCTCCTCGAAGCCATTGGAGCAAAGTCAGCGCCCCAAACGTCCACGACATGACCACTTCAGGCTTTTCTCTGGCACTTTTCGCGCGGATCCTCGTCGGAATCCTCGAGCGATGCGGTGTGGAGCACCTCGTCGTCAGTCCAGGTTCCCGTTCGACGCCCTTCGTGCTCGCCGCCCGAATGCACAGCAAACTGAAGCTCACCGACGTCATCGATGAGCGTTCCGCTGCATTCTTGGCGCTCGGGCTGAGTCGAGGATCACGACGACCGGTCGCCCTCCTCTGTACCTCTGGAACTGCTGCGGCCAATTACCTACCCGCGCTCGTCGAGGCGAGGCTCACCGCTACCCCCCTCATCGCGCTCACTGCGGATCGGCCCGTCTCGCACCAAGACTGCTCGGCGCCTCAAACGATCGACCAGGTTCGACTTTTCGGGCAGCACGTCGTTGGCTCTTGGGCTTTGACGCCACTCGTCGGAAGCCGAGCAGAATGCAATCAATTGCGACGTCTCCTTCTTTCGGGAATGGCGGCTGCAACGGGAGGACCGGTGCCAGGTCCCGTGCACTTCAACTTGCACTGTGACAAGCCCCTCGAGGTACTCGAACCGCTGGACGACGACGATCGCCACCTGGCTCGCATCGCCGACGAAACGGTGGCGGACTGCCCGGGAATTCCGGACCGAACAACCTCCGTTGCAAGTTCGTCCACCATCTTGGCTCTCGAAAGCATGCTCCGCGAAGAGCCTCGAGGGATCATTGCCTGTGGGTTCGATCCGGAATGGCCTGCATTGGACCCGGCTCAACTCGCGCGCCTCGCCGAGTTTACGGGTTACCCAGTCCTCCTCGACGCGTCGCACCCCCTTCGGTTCTCCTGCCCGCCCGAGTTGGCAAGATACGTAATCGCCCCGTTCGAGCCGCTTCTCCGCCTCGACGAGTGGAAACGGGATCGCACGCCGAGACTGATCCTCCAGATCGGTCGTGCGCTCACCTGCGCGAAGTGGGCCGAGTGGCTCGAGGATCCTCGCGTGAGGCAACTTCTCGTGTTGTCACGTCGCGGTTGGCCCGACCCGAGCGGGCGCGGCACGCTCGTCGCAGCGGCGGATCCGACAGCAGTCGTCACCAGTGTCCTCGAGACGTGGGCTTTGAAGACGAATGCGGCAACCCACCGAGATCCGGAATGGCAGCGACGTTGGCAACACGCGGCCACCATCGGTCGTGAAGCGATCGAGCGTGCCGTCAATTCCACCACTGAAGACACGAACGGAATGGCCGAAGTATCGGCGATCCGAACCCTCCTCAAAGCAATCCCGCGAGGAACGCGGCTCGTGCTCGGCAATAGCCTGCCGGTTCGTCACGCCGACTTTCTGATGCCGGCGACCGTGGCCAGCGCGAACGAACCGGGCATCGTCGCCGAAGCGATGCGTGGGGCCAGCGGCATCGATGGCATCACGTCCGCCGCAATCGGATTTGCGCGTTCCGATCAGCGCCCCACGACGTTGCTCGTCGGGGACATCAGCTTTCTGCATGACGTGGGAGGGCTTTGGGCGGCGCGCCGGCTCGAGTCTCCGCTTGCAATCGTGGTCGTGAACAACGGCGGAGGAAGGATCTTCGAGCAACTGCCCGTGCAACGGGCCGTCGACTCCGACGACATCACCCATTGGACGACGCCCCACCGACTCGATTTCGAGTCATGCGGCAGCCCTTTACGGCGTACCCCATGTGCGCGTGACCGAGCGCACACGCGTGACCGATGCCTTGAGGGCGGCATTGGCGCGAAACGGCACGACCATCATCGAGCTCGTCGTCGCTCCCGATAGCGCCGCCCGCCAAACCCGTGAACTGACGGCACGAGTTCGCGAGGCACTGCACGCCCAAGGACGATTCGATGAGCCATCGATGAACGGTTCATCATGAGCCCCCCGATCGTCCTCCTGCATGGCTTCCTCGGAGGTCCACACTCGTTCGACGACGTAGCCGCCAGCATCCATTGCCTCGACGACTCCCGCTCGGTGCGCTGCCCAACTATCTCGGGCCACCACCAGGAGGCCCCCGGGAACGACCGCTCGCCAAGAGATGCATCGGCGTCATCGACGTCGGCGCCCCTCACGGACGGGCATTCGCGTTTTGCCGCTGACTTCCTCGAGGAGATTCGAGCGGCTTGCTGGGATCATCCGTGACGAACAGAATGGGCCCGTAACGCTCGGTGGCTATTCGATGGGCGGGCGGTTGGCGCTCGGTCTCGCCCTCCGGCATCCCGAGCTCACCCGTCGGCTCGTCCTCGTCTCCGCCCGTCGTGGGCTCGACGACGAGCACGAACGAGCCGCCCGTCGCGACAGTGACGAACGATGGGCCCAGCTCGTGGAAACCAACGGGATGGACCATTTTCTAAAAAGGTGGTGGGAAGCCCCCCTTTTCTCCTCGTTGGGGCAGGTGCCGAAGGAGAGACTCGACGCGGAACGGTTCAGGCGCATGTCGCTCTCAGCGGCTGGGGTCGCGTGGGCGCTTCGTCACCTGGGTCTTGGCTGCCAACCAAGCTACGCGAGGGAGATTTCCGGTTTTCAGGTGCCAACGACGCTCATCGTGGGTGAGCGCGACACCAAGTTTCACGCACTCAACACGGAGCTTGCCAGGCAATTGCCAAGAGCCCGCTTGCTCGTGGTAAAGGACCGAGGCCACTCATTGCCATTGGAAGCGCCCGAAGCCGTAGGCCGGGCCATCGCCGAGGAAGATTAGGGATGAACCCAGTCACCTGGAAAAGTGCGCAAACGTTCGAGGACATCCTTTACGAAAAGAGTCCCGACGGGATCGCCAAAATTACCATCAATCGCCCGCAGGTTCGCAATGCGTTCCGTCCCAAGACGGTGACGGAAATGATGCAGGCATTCACCGACGCCCGGGACGACTCCGATGTCGGCGTCGTCATTCTCACGGGCGCCGGTGACAAGGCGTTCTGCTCCGGAGGCGATTAGAGATTCCGCGGTAACGGCGGATACGTGGACGACCGCGGTATCCCGCGCCTCAACGTGCTCGATCTGCAACGGCTCATCCGCACGCTCCCCAAGCCCGTGGTGGCCATGGTTGCAGGCTACGCGATTGGCGGTGGACACGTCCTCCATATGATGTGCGACCTGACGATCGCTGCCGACAACGCCCGTTTTGGTCAGACCGGTCCAAAGGTGGGCAGCTTCGACGGAGGTTACGGAGCCTCCTACATGGCGCGCATCGTTGGCCAGAAGAAGGCTCGAGAGATTTGGTTTTTGTGTCGGCAGTACGACGCTCAACAGGCCCTCGACATGGGGTTGGTCAATTGTGTCGTTCCCCTCGAACGACTGGAAGCCGAAACCGTTCAGTGGTGCCGGGAAATCCTCGCCAACAGCCCCATGGCCCTTCGTTGCCTCAAGGCGGCACTCAACGCCGACTGCGACGGCCAGGCGGGTCTGCAAGAGCTGGCAGGCAATGCGACCCTGCTTTACTACCTCAGTGAAGAGGGCAAAGAGGGAAAGCAGGCCTACCTCGAAAAGCGCGCACCGAACTTCAAGAAGTTCCCACGGTTTCCGTGAACACGACACTCACCGTTTCCCCGGGAGGGCTGCGGGCTTGGCTACTGGCGATTCGCCCCCGCACCTTGCCGGCAGCAGCCTCTCCGATCTTCGTCGGCAGCGCCGTCGCGTGGCGATTGGGAGGGTTCCATTGGGGAGCAGCCCTGGCGTCCTTGGTTGGAGCCCTTCTTCTTCAGATCGCGTCCAATCTTGCGAACGACGTATTCGATTTCGAACAGGGAAAGGACACACACGAGCGGTTGGGGCCCGTCCGTGTCGTGCAATCTGGGCTGCTTTCGCCATTCGCCGTGCGCCGAGGTCTGCTCGGCGTCTTGGTGCTTTCCCTTTTAGTGGGATGTTATCTGGTCGGCAAAGCGGGCTGGCCCATCGTGATCGTCGGACTCGCGTCGATGCTCGCGGCCGTGGCTTACACCGCAGGTCCCTTCCCGCTCGGCTATAATGGTCTCGGCGACTTGTTCGTGTTCATCTTCTTCGGACCGGTGGCGGTCATCGGCACGGCCTTCGTTCAGACCGAGTGGGTGGCACCAGAAGCGGTATGGGCAAGCATTCCCGTCGGCGCGCTCACGGCCAATATCCTCGTCGTCAACAACCTGCGCGATCGCAACGAAGACCAAAAGACGGGCAAGAGGACATTGGTTGTACGCTTCGGTAAGCAGTTCGCTATGCGCCAAGCGCAGCTGAGCCTCCTCGTCGCGTTCCTGATCCCGCTCGGTTTCGCTTGGGTTCTCCACCGTCCATGGCCGGTCGTCCTTCCTCTTTTCATATTGCCGGCAAGTCTCGGTTGGTTGCGCGCCATCGAAGCCACTGAAGGCCGCCCCATGAACGAGCATCTCGCGCGAGCAGCCAAGCTACTTTTAGCCCATTCCGCGCTCTTTTCGCTCGGCTTGGTTTTGTCGCCATGAATGTCTCCATCAACCCGGTGCTCATCGAACGCGCGGCAGAATTCGGTGAGTTCGTGGGTGGACAGGGACACAGAACCCGAAGCCGTCGCGGAATCGAGCTCAAACTCGAATCCTCGAATGGCCTCGTGGGCAGAGGCGAAGCAAGTCCGCTTCCAGACTTCTCCAAGGAAGCGCTAGACGACTGCCGAGCTGCTCTCGCAACGCTTGCGGCGTTCGAACAATCCTTCCCCGACACGATGGCCGATTGTGCGGAGCTCATCGATGCGCGTCGTCGCTCGATTCCTGCCGATTTGGCCGCGGCCAGATTCGCCCTCGAAGGTGCCCTCCTCGATCTGTTCGCCAAGCATTTGAATCGCCCCGCGTCGGCAATTCTCAGCGCCATGTCCGGCGCGGACTTCGACGGCAAACGGGAATTGACGGTGTTGGCACTCCTGCCCATGTCCGATGATGCATCGTGTCTCGACGCCGCCCGCCGTGCTTGGATGCGAGGATACCGCGTATTCAAGCTGAAACTCGGGGCCGATCCCTTGAGCGACGGCAGTCTTGCTCGACTACGGGCGCTCCGTGACAAATACGGCGTTGCGCTCCGCCTTCGTCTCGATCCGAACGGAAGCTGGTTCCGAGAACGGGTACCTTCGATTCTCGAAGCTCTACGAGCCGTCGCTCCCGAACTCATCGAAGAGCCGCTGCCCCTCGACGAGCTTCTGCGCCTGGACCAGCTCGACGTCCCCGTGGCACTCGACGAATCTCTGACCGCGCCCCAAGACCTCGATCGGGCGCTTGCGCATCGCGATCACATCGGACTCCGTGCCGTCGTCCTCAAGCCCGCGCTTCGCGGACTACTCGCAACGGTGGAGATTGCGAAGCGAGCGAAGGGCGCAGGCCTTGGCGTCATCGTAACTCACCTCTTCGATGGCCCCGTCGGACATGCTACCGCAGCGAGTCTCGCACTCGCGCTGGGCAGCGACGAATGGGCACACGGACTTGCGCCACATCCTGGTTTGCTGCTCGATTCCGTCCAAGAAGATCCTGGGGCTCGTCCATGGACGACTCACTCAGGTCACCGCGCCGGGGTTACCGTTGTTGGAGTTCGGCTGATGTCGAGGCTTCGAGAGCTGGCAAGCCGAACCAAAGAACATTTATCTTTAATATCAAATACTTATAACCTAACATTCAAAGGCTTACTGGAGCAAGTCACACACACGCTTGCCCGCCTTCGTGATCCGGATGATTCCGCGACGGCATCTACGGCCGCAGGAGCTTTGGAGGGGCGAGTCTTTGCCTTCGAATCGAACCTGGACGTCGAAACCTTCGTGTTGCTCCACGCGCTCTGCGACGTTGGCGCAATCGCTCTTCCACTCCATCCGAGGCTGACGGAACGAGAACGTTTGCACCTCGTCGCGCTCTCCGGCGCAACCTGCCTGCAGCGCTGCCCAGAGGGTTGGTCCGTCGCGCAAACGTCTCCCCGCGAAGCCTCGCGGGAAGCTGATTCATCGACGGGCGCGTTCAAACTCACGAGCCCGGCCGGGCTGGATTTTTCGCCATCGGGGGCGCGGCAGCGCGCCGTTGCTTCGGCCAACATCGACAACGACGTCCGTGTTGGAGTGGACGCGTCGCCCTCCAATCCCGCCTGGGTCGACTCGCGCTCGTGTCTGGAGCCACACGCGGCGCTCGCAGTCTCCGTCGGGCCCCGCGACGACCGTCAGTCGACGTCGGCCACGCCGAACCGACCACAAGTCCTCATTGCCACGAGCGGGAGCACGGGGCCGTCGAAGTTGGTCCAGTTGTCGAGCACCGCGCTCGAGGCGGCCGCACGAGCCAACGCCGCTCACTTGGAAATGCGAGCGACCGATCGATGGTTGCTCTCGCTCAACCCGGCTCACATCGGTGGTTACGCCATTTTGGTTCGCTGTCTACACGTCGGAGCCGCAGTCGTGTTGGACGACGAGGCGTGGGATCCTCGTGCGCTACACGAGGTGATCCGACGCCACGGAGTGACGCACTTGTCCCTCGTTCCGACCCAGCTGCATCGATGGCTCGCAGCGTTGGAGTCCGACGTCCCAACCACCTTGAGGACGGTGCTCGTTGGCGGCGCTGCATGTCCCGCGACGCTCCTCGCTCGGGCAAGAGGATTGGGTCTTCCCGTGCTCGCGACCTACGGGATGAGTGAAGCCTGCGCCCAGATCACGACCCAACCGCTTTCGGACCTCACCGAACCGATGGTGCGCACGGACTGCGGGATCCCGGTGGGACCGACCGAGTTGAGGATCATCGACGGTGGACTCGAAATTCGAGGACCGACGTTGTTCGACGGCTATCGTTACCAACCTTTCCCTGCGAAATGCGTCCGTCCCATGAACGACGCGGGGTGGTTCTCGACACATGACCTTGGCCACCTCACCTCCGAGGGACGCTTCGTTCCAAGCGGTCGACGACAGGACCGGATCGTCACGGGCGGTGAGAACGTCTCCCCCGCAGAAGTGGAAGCCACGCTGCTCGAGCTTCCCGAGGTTGCGCAGGCCGTGGTCGTCGGGATCGGCGATCCAGAATGGGGACAGATCGTCGTGGCGGCGGTCGAGCGCGAAGGACAATCGTCTTCAGAGGACTCGGCCTGGTTCGACCGACTCGGCGTCGAATTGCGTGAAAAACTTGCCGCGTTCAAATGCCCGAAGCGGTGGAAAAGGTTCGATGCCCTTCCCCGACTTCCGTCGGGTAAGGTCGACCGTTTGGCGGTGGCCACAACTTTCGAGCAAAACGCGAAAGTGGAGTAGTGGGGAGCGCGCGAGCCGCACCGTACGAGGCCTCGTTCGCTGGAGCCGCCACGGACGACACCTTTTTCGGTAAGGCGTTTGGGAAATCCGGATGCTCCGAGTAGGATGCCGAGGTCGCTCCGTCCCATATCGAAGGAGCCCTCGAAGGTGGAGGATCTCTCATGAATCGTCTGCATCAATTCGCTGCCCGCTTGCTCGTCATAACCGCCTTTTTCGGGGTGTCTGCCGGATGTGAACAGAAGGATCCATGCAAGGAAACAACGGACTGCACGAAGCTCGGTAAATGCACCGCGACGCCAGAAGGTGCCTGCAAGGTCGGGAGCGACGCGGATTGTCAGATTTCGAAGGCCTGTAAGCTCGAAGGCAAGTGCAACGCCAAAGAGGGCGCGTGCATCGCAGCCAATGACGACGGCTGCCGAGCCTCCGATGGCTGCATCAAGAATTCCCTATGCGATGCATTCGGTGGCCAATGTGTCGAGTTGGGCAAGGTCGTGGACCCCGCCTGCGCCGCCTCCTGTCCCGTGGATGGCCGCTGCGTGATGAAGGGCGGCGAATGCAAAGCGCTGTCGAATTACCACTGCACACGCTCCACGGAGGCCAAGCCAGACGCCGACAGCGCCTGCAAGAAGCTGGGCATTTGCACTGCCCAAGACGGGCATTGCGTCGCGGCGAGCAACGAGGACTGCGCCAAGTCCGTCATTTGTAAGGACGAAGCGCGTTGCAACGCCGAGAGTGGACAGTGCGTCGCAACCGAGGCGGGCTGCAAGGAAACCACGGCCTGCCGAACCGGTGGACGCTGCAGCGTCAAAGACGGAAAGTGCGCCGCCAAGTCCGCTGCGGATTGCAAAAAGTCCGCTCGGTGCAAGCTCGACGGCGCATGCACGTTCAAGGATGGCGAATGTGTCGTCGGCGGAAGTGCCGATTGCGCGCAGTCGACCGTATGTCAGAAAGCCAAACGGTGCATGGAACGCGACGGGGCATGCGTGAGCAAGTGAGTGTCAGATCTTCGGGATCCTGAGGGTCTTCGAGATCATCGCGCTGCCACTCACGAAGTACACGAGCGAGAGTGGATGGAGTCCGAGGGAGGCGAACTCGAAGGCACCGCCCGGGATCGCCTCTCCGACGCTTCCGCTTCGCAACAGATAAGCCCAAAGCAGCACGATACCGATGCTCGTCGGGATGGGGGTCCCCTCGAAGTACTTCACTTTGCCCTGAGCGTCTGCCAGGGCCGCCGCGGTGACGTTGTAGCGCGCCAGCCGACTGAGCCCGCAACAAACGAAATAGACCAAAATCAGCGAATCCCAACCCCCGCGCAGACCGAGTGCGAAACCAAGTACTGCTGGAGCAACGCCGAAGCTGATCAGATCGGCCAATGAATCCAGCTGTGCGCCGAGTGCACTGTGCTTGCGTCGCCATCGAGCCACACGGCCATCGAGGAAATCGAACACGCCTGCCGCCGGAAGCAGGATGATTGCGCCCCAGAGGTAGCACGTGGAGTGCGTGACGAGATACTGCTGAGCAGCGAGGACGGACCCTACTCCCGCGCAGCCGTTGGCGAGCGTCACCACGTCCGCCAAGGCGAAGTCGCGAATCATCGTGAAGTGTTTGCGTCGGCGCTTCGCGGGTTGCGGAGGCACCAAAGAGTCGGTCCGGGGCTCAGTCACGGGTCGCAAGGGTGCCTCGAACTGGACGCGTTGACCAGACGATAGAGGGAATTCGCCTCGAGACCGCGGCAATTCTCACTTTGTGGCGCCCATTCGACGCAGGGGAGCCCCGCTTGACTCATCTCGTGGTAACAAGGCCCTCCCCGGTGACTACCCTTGCATGGATTGGCCTGAGTGGCTTGGTAATGGCGCTGTTCGCCCTGAGCGGTGCAGTGACCTTACTCCTTCCCAAGGAGCGAATCGCCAAGTTGCTGCTCCCCCTCGTCGCATTGTCCGCTGGGTCACTCGTCGGCAGTGCGCTGCTTCACATGCTGCCGACGGCAAGTGAGCGCATGTCGCGCCCAGAGTTGGCCCATGCCTGGGCCGCACTGGGGTTCGCCAGCTTCTTCGTTTTGGAGCAGGTGCTTCACTGGCATCACGGAAAAGAAGATAGCCACGGGCACCACCACCATCCCCTCACCGTCCTCGTGCTCGTCGGAGACGGCCTTCACAAGTTCGTCGGTGGGCTCGCTGTCGGCGCGGCGTTCACGGTAAATACGCAGGTGGGCTTGATGACCTGGCTTGCCGCGGCGGCCCACGAGATCCCGCACGAACTCGGGGATTTCGGCGCGTTGGTCCACGGCGGCCTCACGCCGAAGCGAGCGCTGTTACTCAATCTCCTGTCCGCGCTACCGTTCATCGTCGGTGGCCTCATCTCATTCGCCGTGGCGCAGCGGGTCTCGGTCGATCTGAGCTTCCTCGTGGCATTCGCGGCCGGCAATTTCATCTATCTGGGCGCCGTCGATCTCCTTCCGGAGGTCAATCGACAGAGCAAGCGCTCCGAGGTCTTGTTCCACGCAGCGTGTTTCGCCGCCGGACTGGGCCTCCTAGCACTGCTCGCGTTCGTGCTCCCCGAACACCACTGAGCACCGCCGGCCGACGCAACACGAGAACGGCCGCTCGAGGTGATGCCCCGAGTTCGAAAAGAGAAAGGGCAACGTCGGGTGTCGAATGACGGACGTTGCCCTTTTCACGCATGCGGTCAGTTGGCAGCGCCGCCAATACTCGGCAGCGTGAAGGAGACCGTCATTCCGCCGAAGCTAGGAATGGTGAAGGTCGTCACTCCGGTGGATCCGCCCGTCGTCGGACGCGTACGAGTGGAGCTCGCTCCTCCCGCGCCCGTCGTACCGCCAGTGCCGGTGCTCACTGCAGTGCATTGCCACTGCGAGGAATCGGTGTTGCACGAGCAAGTCCGCGGGTTCATGCCGCCGAGACGAGAGCAGGTCGTGTCCGAATCGGGATTGCACTCGCTCCCCGTATTCGTCCCTTGGACGCACTCCGTCGCAGCGGTCGATGTGCCGGTCGAAGACGAGCCTCCGGTGCCAGTCGAGGACGATCCACCAGCTCCAGTCGAAGTCGGAGTGCACGCCCAGGCGTCATTCGTGCACGTGCAGGTCACCGTCATTCCACCGTTGTTCCCAACGGTCGCCGAACACGCGGTATCGGTCGCCGAATTGCACTCTTGTCCCGTCCGCACACCGTTTTCACATGCTGGTGCAGTCGAAGTGGTTCCCCACTGTCGTCCGCCCATGCCTTGAGCGGCCGTGCTCGAAGAGCTTCCTCCGGTGCCCTGACCGCTACCGGCGCCTCCTCCCACCGCCGTATTTCCAGCGGTGCCAGCGTTCCCAGCCGCACCCTCGGAGTCCCCTCCACCATCGCTACCGCAAGCAACGACGAATGAACCGCCCAGGATTGAAGTCAACAAAGCCGTGAAACAAGCACGCTCAAGACCCTTCATCATCTTTCTCCTCCAGTGAGTTCCGCAAGCACCAAGATTCACCCAAAAGCGCACGCGAGCCCCAAGCCGTTGCGGTAGGTCGCGAACTCCCCCTCCTCTCGTGTGGACTCGGGGGGAACGAACTTCGTCATCGACGAACGTCGAGACCGAAACAGCCGATTGGGCTCACTGAAGAACCGTCGAGTGAAGCACGGTCCCCTGCGCTCGAATCTCTTGATGACCTCAGCGTCTCCGTGCAGTGGTGTAAGCGCTGCGCAACGGCTCATCGAATTCGCATCTGCCTCGCGACGAAGTTGACTTTGAAGGCATTCCCATGAACCACCGCTCACGCCGACGCCCCGAAGCGCCGAGGAACATGGCACCCTCACTGCGCGAATGGAGCAGCGTCGGAATCGACAGGCGCGGGCGACCCAGCAACCCAGAGCCAATTTCTTGGTGACCACGAGACGACGAGGGCGATTCCCTGCGCTCGCCCCCAGATGACAAACTCGCGATTTGACGTCCATCCGGCGAATGGCGCTTTGCTCACAGCGCAATACAACCGTTCGGCCCGATTGACTGTCCGTAAAATCCCAGGCAAATTGCCCAATTGTGCCAGGTTGTGCTAGCCACCGCCCCATGCACGCAGTTGGTCGTCTTGCTAGCGTCGTCGCGTTGATTCTGTCGACGGCGGTGCCGGGAGCAAGCGCGCAGCGCATTCACACCGTCGTCAATGGCCAGACTCTGGGCGCCATTGCGAAACGCTATGGCATCTCGGTCGCGGAGCTGCGCGAAGCAAACCAGCTCCCAAAGGGTGTCGTCCTGAAGCAAGGACAACGTTTCTCGTACCGAGTCCGGGCGAAATGGAACGGCTGCATCGCCATGCGCCGAAGAACGCGGCATCGGGCGCCGGTGCCGACGGTGTTGACGAGCTCCCCAAGGATGAGGTAGCGACGACCGACCCCATAGTCGCGCCGGCTTCGGACGGCGAATCGACACCTGTCGAAGCCCCGGCACCTCTCACCAATCAAGCCGATGTGACCGCGCCGGACCCCTCCGCCAGTGAGGACGCGGAAGTCGCACCCAAAGACGATGCCGCGTCGGCTCCCGTGCGAAATGAGCCAGCGCAGGCTCCACGACGGGCCACGCAGCAACGGGTGAGCAATAACGGAACGACGAAACGACCCGCAGCAGAGCCTCGATATCACGTCGTTGGCCCGGGCCACACTCCGGCAAAATCGCGAAACGCTATCACCTGAAGATCGAGAGCCTTTGTGGCGCGAATGGCCTCACCCGGCACACGAGCCTCAAAGTGGGCCAACGCCTGATCGTGCCCTATGGCGACGACGATCCGATCGTCACGTTGGGACCTTCGCCGAGCGATTCAGCGAGCGATGAGCCACGGCAGCGAGACAGTGACCCGAATGGCATCAAGCAACTGAGCGTCTCCGGCGCGGGGCCGGTGTATTATTACGAGCCCACGGGCAGCGGTCGTAATTCGATGCGACCCATCGTGGTGTACCTGCACGGACGTGGCGGGGACGCGGAAGCGGATTGCCGACGTTGGGCACGCGTTGCTCGGAGGTTCGGATGGCTGCTCTGTCCGAGCGGCCCCTCTCCGCACAACAGCGGACGCACCTGGAACAACAACTGGGTTTCGGGGCAACACGCCGTGATGGGTGCTGTGCAAGCGTTGCGAAATCTCTACGGGCGGCGGGTGCAGCTCTACGGCAATACCCTCGTTGGATTCAGCGAAGGAGCGTACGTCGCGATGAACGTCGGCGTCCGACAGCCGCGGACGTTCAATCGATGGTTCATCCTTGGCGCAGACGTCTCTTACTGGGGCGGTGCAGGCCTAGAAGCGCTCAAAGATGCCAAGTCGAAAGTGCGGCGAGTCGTCCTGCTCACCGGTGGACGAGATCAGGTCGTCGATGACACGCGCACCGTTGCCGGATGGCTCGACGACGAAGGCGTTCCACTCCGAATCCAGACGCCGGGAGATCTGGCGCACGAGGTAGCCATCGAACGCAAGCCGGAGCTCTATGTTTCGGCGCTGAACTGGCTCGACAAGGGCGGGCCGTCCTCGAAGACGGCGACGAAGGCCAAGCGCCCCTGAGCTGCTCGAATTCCCTCACTCGAGACCGTTCAGTGGGGAAAACGCTCGAGACGAATGAAGCTCATTCTCGCGACCGGAACGCTCCGTCTCGAGGATGGGTACCCTTGCGCCCAACCGGCTCAACCGAGCTCAGCCATCGCCGCCCTGGCTCCTTCGTGGGCTGGATTGTCCGACAACGCCTTTTGAAAGAGCATACGAGCCTTGCGGACGTCCCCGAGCTCCCGAGCGAACGCGCCAAGATAGAAGTTTGCGTCGGCGCGATCACCACGTGATACACCTTCTTGCGCTCCGTCTCCGGAGTCGGCCTCGACGAGACGCATCAACGCCACGCGCCCAAAGGTCTTCTGGGCCACCTCACGCTCGTCGATTTCGAGAGCAAGGCGACCGAGCTCCATGGCGAGCCCACCGTTTCGTATGTCGATTTCTGTGGCGCGCTGGAGCGATTCGAATGCGTCGGTCAAAAACCCCTCGTGGAGCTGGATTTGACTGATTCGTGATAAACGCGAACGAGGGCCCGAGTGCGCCGTCCCCGTTGGGATTGGATGACTTCGTTCAACAGTTCAATCGCTTCATCGGTACGACCGGAACGCGCCTTTGCGCGAGCTAGTAGAATAACGACGTCCAAGTTGTCCGGACCAAGCTCGCGCGCCTCCGCAAGCACGCTTTCTGCCTGAGATGGATCGCCATCGGAACCGCCGAGCAATTCCGCAATTTCGAGCAGGCGAAGCTGACGTTGGCCCAAGTCTTCGATCTGTCGGGCTTCGTCGAGTAACAGGCTTGCGAGCTCGCGGTTTGCTCCGAGAAGGCGGTAAACGTTGCAGAGCTTGCTTCGCAGTTCGACGTGGAAAGGCGCCATGGAAACAGCGCGTTCGAGCGCGCCGCGCGCGCGCTCTGGTGTTCCGAGCTGCTCACATGCCGCAGAGAGCTCGAGAGCGAGCGAAATCAGCTCGTCGCCCTCGACGACTTCGGACAGGCCGACGTACGCATCCACCGCGGCTTCGACGTCCCCGCCCGAGGCCGCCAGCCGAGCCTTTGCTCCAAGCACGGACAACTGTCGGGGAAACTCGGCATCGAGCCCGTCGAGTACGTCGCGTGCCTCGTCGAGCTGTCCCAGCTGCTCGAGCAACCCAGCTTCTCTCAACCCGAGCGCCATGCGCCACTCGGTCGACGCCGCTGGCGTAGCCGCACGAATGCCCTCGAGGAGTGCCGTGGCGCCCTCGACCGAAGTCGGATCCCCAGCCTCGAGGCAACTCAAGGCCTCCTCGTGTCGCCCCAATGCAGAGAGGGTTCTGCCACGTTCGCGCTGCAGTTCGATCGTCTCCACGCCTGACGCGTAGAGCCCCTCGATTACGGCAAGAGCGTCCTCGAATTGGCTCGCCTCACGATAAGCCGAAGCCAAACGCATCGCGAGTTCGAGGTCGTCGGGATAGGCCCGCACGGCGCGATCGAGCACGTTGGCGACCGTCCCAATATCGCCGCGGGCGCGGTATCTGGCCACGAGGGCATCACACAAAATGCGGTCATGAGGGTTGGCATCGAAGGCCCGAAGCATGGCCCGCTCCACCCCCACGTCGTCGCCAAGTCGCTCACGAAGCCGAAATCAACCGCTCGAGCAGCTGCGTCGTTTCTTCGACGCCGGGAAGGCCGAGCAGTTCTTCGAGAGCCGTCGCCGCGCGCTCGAGATCGCCAAGCGCTTCGGCGATGCGAACGACGGATCGTAGCGCCTGCGGGTGTCCCGGCTTCCAACCGAGCACCAATTCGCACGCAGACAAGGACTCCTCGAAGCGGGATTGCTTCTCGTAGAGTTCGGCGACGCGCATGCCAAGCTGCAACACCGAAGCCTCGTCCCTTGCTTGTTCGGCGTTGGCCAATTGCTTCGTGAGCAAATTGACGAGCTCCGCATACCGTCCGCTGCGCTCGAGATCCCCGCCAGAAGCAATGCAGCTTCGGATTGGTTTGGGTCGTCGCGCAAAACGTCCCTGAGCAGATCCGCCGCAGCGCCGACATCCCCCTTACCGATTGCGAGTCGAGCTTGCTCGAGCTGAAGAGCCACTCGGTCTTCGACCGCTTCAACGAGCGGAAGTGCCCGAGCAATAATCGCCGACTGGCGCTCCACGTCATCGGTCTTCCGCAGTAAATCGAGCAATGGCCTGAAGAAGACGACGTCATTTGGACACTCGTCCCAGAGACGCAAGTAAATGGCGATGGCACGCTCGAGATCCTGCATGCGCTCAGAAGCGACCCGAGCCACATCGAGCAGCAACGAACGACGACGCTCGGGTTCGACGAACGCCGCCGCGCTTTCCCTCAGAATCAGAGCTCGGTCAATCTCTCCGCGAACACTGAGGAGCTCGGCAAGCTCGAGCTCCGCCGCCGCCCGAACTTCACTGGGCAATCGTGACGCCAATGGACCGTCCGACGCGGCATGCAACAAAGGCTCGAGGGCGCGATCGTCCGACGACTTTCGCGCTAGGGCAAGCGCCTCTTCGTACTGCTCCACCGTCGCCGACTCTGATTGGAGACGCCGCGCCAAAGCGCGTGCAATGAGGTCCGACCGTCCAATCTTCCGTGCCACCCGCTCGAGCAACGACAGCCCAGGCTCCCAATCGGACCGAGTATCGAGAATGGGACCGAGTAGGCCATCGAGGCGTTCGTAGTCTGGCTTGACTTCCTCGGCACGAGACAAAAGCTGCAGAGCTTCTTCTTCTGCCGACGGCTCCGCGAGACGAAGTGTCGCCAACCGGTAGAGTGGTTCGGGGTCCTGGATCTCGGCTGCGCCCGTGAGCCAGCCGCGGACACGTCGCTCGGTGATACGCGACTCCGCAGCCGCGTCACCGAGCTGCTCGTACACCTTCGCGAGAGCACACCAGGCCTGTTCGTCGCCGAGCGCAGTCTTCTCGAGTTGCGATTCGATGGCTTCTGCGCGACGCCTCAGGTCGCCGGAAACCTCATTCAAATCGCCCAGGGATCCCGCGTGAAGTGCCGTAAGCTCAGCCAGTGCCAGGGCGGACGGTCCGGCGTCGTTCGAGCGTTCGAGACGATCGCGAAGCGCTCGGCCCAGAAGATCCAGGCGACCGAGACCACGAAGTCCACGCTCGAGCGCCAACGACTCCTGCGTCGACTCGGCGGCGGCCTCGAATGCCGATTCGATGGACTCGGTAGCGCGTTGATGGTCCTGGTTTTGGCTCGCGATCAACGAGAGATCGATCAGTGCCTCAGCTCGACTCGGCGCTTCAGGATCGTCACGCCGCCCCAACACAAGAAGGAGCGCTCGATAGGTCTTTTCGGCGCGAGCCAGCTCACCCACCTCCAAGGACAACCTCGCTTGCAAATGGAGAATGCGGGGATGCGCGGGGTCGATGCGACTCGCCAAAACGAGTTCGTCCAATGCCGCCGCTCGGTCACCTTGGCCCAACAACGCACGGGCGAGCGCAAAATGGACGATCGCGCGCTCCTTCGGCCGTCGCGCGCCATAACGCTCGAGTTGGGCGCGCAACACGAGCGCCGCATCGACATGTCGTGCGGAGTTCATGAGAGCCTCGGCGAGCCGAAGCCGCAGAGACGAATCTTCTGGCTCGAGCGCCACCGACTGTTCGAGGAAGGGCACCGCGGCGGAATGATCGAAGCGACGCTCGACGTGCACCCGAGCTGCAGCGTCGAGCAGCCGGAAGCGCTCCCGCTGGTCAGCGGTCCTCTCGGCTTCGGTCGCATAAAGTGCCGCAAGTGGCTCCCAGCTCTCGGCAGACTGATACAACTCGGCCAACCGACGTCTTACGGGGCCAACGTTCAAGGCGTGTGCAGATGCAGCTTCGAGACAGGCACGAGCCTTGTCCTCGCGCATCGCGGAGACGTAGGCGGTGGCCAGTTGGAGCGCGCGATCGCCAAGTGCTTCACGACTGGATTGCGCGCACAAACGCTCGAGAAAATTGGCCGCGAGGAGATGTTCTCCTTGCCCCGTGTAGATGCGCGCCAATGCCTCGAGCGCACTATCCAATCCCAGCTCGGCCGCGTGTTTGAAGTCAGTGACGGCTCGCTCGACGTCCTTGAGCCACTCTTCGGAAAGGTTCGCAGCCCGTTGCCAAAGGGCGGCAGCGGTCGGCTTGTCTCCCTGGCGAAAACGCACCTGAGCCTGATCCTCCCAAAGTCCAACGACATCCGCAAACCGCGAGACTTCTTCGAGGAGTCGGGCAAATCGAGATACCGATGAGACGGCAATCTCGTCGGAAGAGTCCTCCCGGAAGATCCGTTCGAAAATCTCGATGGCTCGATGATTGTCCTTGAGCTGGTCCGAACAGAGATAGGCAGCATCACGCTCGAGAGCGCGTTTTTCCGAGCGATGGAACGGTAACGCTGCGCCTTCCAGCAGTAGTGACACGACTTCGCCGTACGCCCCAACTTCACGGAGTCGAAGCCCCAGTTCTGCCAGGGCCCAAGCCGCCGCCAACGCCGGGGGCGTCGACGCGTCACCGCCATGAGCGAGCCAACGAGACACCCCCAAATCGAACACCTCTCGGCAAACGCGTCGCACGAGCTCTCGCTCCTGCCTGGTCTCCCGCACGACGGTGATGGCAAGCTCCGAATCCTCGGCGGCGACGAATGCACGCACTGCTTCGACTGCATCCCCGAGCTCCGAACGGTACAGGCGCCCCAAGCGCCGGCGAAGCTCGGCAGAGCGAGCGGGGTCGCCCTCGACTTCGGCTTCGGCTCGTAGAAGTTCGGCCAGTTCCGACCATCGAGCGCCGGCGGACAGCAATCGAACGAGGGCATCGAAACTCTCGAGGTCACGTCCATGTAGCTCACGCACTCGGCGCCAAGCATCAATGGCAGCATTGGGATCCCCCAGGACCGATTCGCTCAACTGTGCAATCCGGCCCCGATCGACCCGCGAGGCAGCGGGATCGGAGGATCGCGACGCCCGAGCTTCGAGTTCGACCACGAGCTCCGAATACGCTTGCGCCCGTTCGAGCGCGACGATCAGGCCGTCTCTGGCCTCGGTATCCTCCGGATCGAATCCCAGCTGCTCCCGATACAGACGGACGGCGCGGTCTTCGGCTCCTAGCTTTGTGGCACATACTTCGGCTGCTGCGAGTAACGCGCGCCGCCTCGCCACCTCTGACGACTCGAGAGCAGCGAGCCGCTCGAGCACACTCGCTCGCTCCTCGGCACGTCCAGTCTGCTCGAGGAGGGGGTCGAGGTGCCTAGCTGCCGTGAGCGCAAATGCCCTCTCCTTCTTCGCCTCTTTCTTCCCGAGACGCGTGGCTTCGGCGCCAGCGTCTTCGAGCACGCGCGCGTACAGCTCGATGGCTTGATTCGAAGTCTTGAACGTGTTCGCGAAACACGTCGGCAGCCTCCAATCGCAACGCGTACGCGAGGGAGCCTCCGCCTTGACGCTCGGACACGGACGCGAGCAGCCGGGCCTGGCGCACCCGGTTGTTCGTGCGCGACGCCAACTCGTCGAGGAGAAGTCGATGCTCGCCGACCTCGGGTTGTAAGGCCAACAAGGCGGTAAGATCCTCGAATGCGCCTGCGGCATCTTTCAACTCGTCCAGGCGAATTCGAATGACTCGGTCGAGGCGATCCACTCGCTCGCGGTCGTCCAATGCGTGCTCGACCTCGATTTCCAGCATCCGAACGACATCCGCAACGCTTTGGGTCACCTCGTAGTGCTGACGCAACGTGACGGCAGCTTTGTGGCGCACGATGGTGGGGCGAGACTTGCCCTTGTCTTTCTTTCCACTCGGTGACGCTGCTTTCTGCTCGGGCACGCTCGCGTTCTTCGAGCTTGGTAGCGCGACGATGCGCTCGAGCAATCCGACGACCTCGCGAGAGTACTCACGTTCGGAGAGCATGCGTTCGACGACACCGAAGCTCTCTACGGGCTCATCGATATCGAGCCAAAGACCCGCAACCCGAGCGCGGAGGGAGTAAAGCGCGTCCCCCTCAGCGGACGCCATCTGACGCGTCAACAAGTCGATCAACGGACGCGTCAGCCCTTGGCGCTCGTATAGTCGTTCGATCGCCGCCTCGACTCGAGGATCACCGGGTTCGAGCTCGTCCAATTGCACGAAGTAATGGATGGCGCGGTCGGAATCGCTCGCGAAGTCCTTGGCTGCCATGGCAGCTTCGCGCAACACTTCCAGACGTAGCGGCCCGGGCTCGAGGTGCTCCAAAGCCCGATCATAGAGCGAGAAAAGCTCCGACCAGCGCCCCGCAGCATTGAACGCCAGTTTCAAGCGATCGAATGCCCAATCGGCTTGGCTTACCGCGTAAACGCGCTCGAGCAGCGAAACGACCTGCTCGGAGTCTTCGGACCATTCCTCGTAAAACTCCACCAGTCTTCGCCCGATTTCCTCGGCAAGCCCAGGATCGCGGGTCCCCTGAAGCACCTGCTCGTATGCAGCAATGACCGGCTCCGGGCGCGAGAGTCGTCGGGCGAGCCGCTCCGCCCGATCCCACAAGGCAGATTGGCTGACGAGTTCGGTCGCCATTCGCAGCGCGACCCCCAGACTCGTCTCGAAGTTGTCGCCATAAGTATCGATGAGCAGCAATGTCCAGCGAGTACGTGCCTCCTCGAAATCGCCCGCGCCGGCGGTGACACGAAGCAACGTTTCGAGCACTTCGGCCCGAGCCGCTGTGTCGGTCACGGCGACGGCAACCTGCTCGAGAAGTCCTGCGGCACGAGTGCGCACCGCGGAATCGTCGAGAGCACGGCGGACAATCGTAAGCAAAGCCGGGTCCCCGGGATGGGATGGCAATAGCGACTCGACCACGTCGAGCGCCTCAGCACTTCGCCCAAGCTGGCCACCGAGAACGTCAGCACACTCCACCAACGCTTCGAAGTGTGGAGCACCATCCGCCAAGGCAGCAACGCGTTGGAGCGCCTCGACCAGCCCAGACAGAATCCCCCATTCGCCTTCGTAGTCTGGCCATTTCCAGCCAAACGTCGAGACGGTCGCTGTCCATCTCGAGCACTCGCGCGTAGAGCCCGAGTGCAGCATCGACGTCCTCGTGACGCATCTCCTCGAGTCGAGCAAAATCCAGAATCTCGCGAATCGGATCGGCCGCGAGGGCTATCCGCCGTTCATAGAACCATCGTAGCTCACCTCGAAATACGTCCGTAGGTGGCACGACTTCGAAGAATTGCTGGTATGCAGCCCAAACTTCGTCGTCGACGGCCGATGCACCTTCGAGCAACTTTCGATAGGTCTTTGCAGCCTCGAGATACGTGTTCGGATTGGTGCGCAACGCCCGTGCGCGCAGGAGGAGAAGCTGTCGACGGCGCGCCACGTCGGAAATCTGCAGCAGAGCTACGTCTACGAGAGCAGCCAACGTCGTGCCATCACCTGCGGTGGCTACGCGACCAGCAACCTCCGTCAAACGCCGAACGACATCCTTCTCGTCCAACCCGACTTTCAACATCGCGCGAAGTGGACGATCGAGCCGTGCGAGATCTCCGCTGCGCAAACACACGTCCCATAGGCGATGCACCAAAGCATCTTGGCTGGCGTCAGCAGTCAACGCGGACTCGAGGAGGTCCGCTGCCCTGACCATGGACTTGTGCTCCTCGGCGAGCTCGGCAGCCTGGTAGAACGCGTCCGAAGCCGCCTTCGATTTCTGCAGCGTCGCACGGACCTTTCCGAGCGACGCGAGCAGCTTCATTTTGGCGGCGGGATCGCTCGTACGCTTGACCCGCATTTCGATGAGCCGCTCGACTACGTCGAACTGACCGAGTTCGCGAGCCAGTTGCTCGGCGCGCGTCGTTCGAGCGTCGTCTTCCGCTCCGCCGTGTTCGATTGCTGCAAGAGCGTGAACCAAAGCCTGTTCGTGTTCGCCCGTCCGCAGCTCGACCTCCACGATCGCGTCGAGCGTCCGCAGCTTGCGTTCGCCCGCGGTGAGGACGAGAACACGCTTCAACTCAGACTTCAGGGCATCGTCGTCACCAAGCTGGGTGTACAGCTGAACGAGGGATTGATGCGCGCCGAAGTGCGTTTCGTCAAGGGCGAGCACCTCGTTCCACAGCTCGATGGCTTGCTCGGGTGTCTGAAAGTGTTGCTGCGTCAGAGCCGCCATTCGAGCAAAGATGTCGCGCCGCCGCTCGAGCCGCGTTTCCCTTGCAAGCGCTTCGGTATAAAGCTGAATACGCTCCTCGGGGCTGGCCTGGGCGGCAAGCAGATCGTCCATTCGCGCGAGCAGTTCTGGAGACGCTGGTTCTTCGGCGAGCGCGCGGCGCAGTAGCTCGATTGCCGCGGCAGGTTCTCCGGATTCTGCTAACGCGTCGGAAAGCAGCGCCGCGATGCCTCGGCTTTCTGGGGTCGTAAGTGGGTTTTGTCCGAGTGCGAAACTCAACATCGTCACGCGACTCTTCGCGTCCACGAACGGAGAGCTGTTGGTTGCCGCAGCCAGAAACTCCCGAGCTCGACTCGGAGCAACGGCCATGGCGATGCCGAGACCCGTAACTGCCATGGCGAATGCGTCGTCGTGCCGGCCTAGGTGTTCACCCGCGATGGCCAGAGCTTCGGCGACCCATTCGAGTTTCGTCTCGTTGGCCTCGGCGTCTTCTATTTTGGCTTTGAGGACGTCTACGAGCAGCGCCGAAGGTGGCTCGCTTCGAAGAACCGGCTCGAGCACCCGAACCACGGCACCACGGAGCATCGGCACATCGAGCCACTTGGCGAGTTCACCCCGAATCGCACGATCGGATGGATCGAGCTGCAGGGCCTCACCGTAGCACTGAACGGCCACGGCTTCGTTGCCAAGTACCTGCGATTGCAGTCGTCCCAAACGTACCAACAAGGGAGACTTGGCTGGCCCATTCGTCGCCGTGAGACGCAGCTCCAATACCCGAGCCAATTCGACGGCTTGCCCCTCCGCGTCGAGCAAGGTGATCAGATGGTCCAGGGCCTCCGTGACCGGCCCATGTCTCTCGACGACTCCCTGCCAAGCAGCAATCGCATCGGCGTGGTTCGTGGCGGTTCGAAGCAATAGTTCGGTAGCCAAGACATCCAGCCGACGTCGTTCCTCGGGCTCGCTCGCGCGCTGGGCGCGCAGTGCCAGAATCCGCCCCAACTCACGAGAATCGCCGCTCGACTCGTAGTGCGCCTGGAGCTTTCGGAGTGCCGTGTCCGCGTCCGATGCGTCCTCTAGGGCATGCCACGCCGGCACACAGAGTTCCGGTTCACCCATCTCGCGCTCACACAGCTCGATCAGCCGACGCGCCGCTGCATGCCGCGCTTCCGCGGCGGGCTCCAAACGACATTGGATTTCCAGCACCGACACGAGAGGCCGCCATTCACCCGATTGCGAGTAGATCTCGACGAGTTCCCGGGCGGCCCGCAATGACGAACGTTCGTCGGCGGCGACGCGCACTGCCTCTTCGAACGCGGCGCGCGCCCGACGCAGCTCTCCGGTCCTCCGCTGCAAAATTCCTAGATCGACGCTCAATTTCACGCGCGCCTGCGGATCCTTCACGGCTTGTACCGCACGCCCGAGTTGGCGAGCTGCTTCGACGGCGCGATCGAGAGCGAGACTGACCCGTACGAACCGTTCTCGCGCATCGTCATCGGACGGGTCACTGATGACGACGTTGGCCAGCAGCTCGAGGGCGCCTGCCGGATCACCCAGCACTTCTTCCCGCAAAATGGCGAGGCGTCGCGCAACGTCATTCCGTCGAGCCCCTCGCGCCAGCTTCAATTCTTGACTGAGGAGTGCAGCGGCACGTTCCAGATTGCCTTGCCGTTCGTGTGCGTCGGATAGAATCGCGAGTGCGCGCGGTGCCATCAGTGACACGGAACAGAGCGCCTCTGCGGCTTGTAAAGCTCGAGGGTTGGTAGGCTCGATGGGCAAAATCGCCTCTACCTGAGCCATCGCCTTTGGGGGTTCGGGCAACTCCTTCGTGTAGAGCCCAAGCAAACGCTCCCTTAACTGGAGCTGTCGAGGATTCCCCGCCGCTGTCGGTGCCAGACGGGCTTCCATCCGTCGCGCGGCGTCCCGGATCCGATTCGAGCGGAGCAAATGCTCCTCGAGTGTCTCTGCTGCTTGCGCGAAGTCGGGCTCGAGTTGGACGATTTGCTCGAGGACTTCGAGGGACAACGCCGCGTCGTGCTCCTCTTGCCGCACGAGCGCGAGGGCGCACTCGAGCTCCGCGTGGCGAGCCGCGCCATCGGATGCAACCTTGGCTAGCCCGACGTGGATTCTCGCGAGGCGACCATGACGGGCTTGAGACGACCAAATCCGGCTCAAGCGCTCGAGGTTGGCTCGGTTTCCTGGCGCAACGGCAAATAGCCGTTCCGATAGTGCGGCAGCCGAATCGAGATCCCCAAACAATTCGGCAAAGAAACCAGCTGCACGATCCAACACGACGACCTGAGCTTCCGGTGGTAGCGCCCGAACCCGCCGATCTGCGGTCACCTGCTCGTAGGCAAACGCGAGTTCGGCTTCCCGGTGATCTCGTTGTGCAGCATTGTGCAGCCCATCCCAGAGTTCCAGCTGGTATTGCCCCTTCGCGAGCCCACCGACGAGTGACTCCAGCGCTCCATCCGGATGTTCGAGGAATTGCTCGATTTCGACCATGAGCTCCTCGGGACGTAGAGTGACGGTTGGACGGCGGCTCGAATGTTTGGGCGGAATCGTCGGCATGTCGCTACCCGGCTATACAGTCTAGGCAGACTACCAGAGTCGAACGCGCGCCGGTCGGAATTCCTCGACATAGAAGATCCCACCACGCGCCCGCGGAAATGCGACGAAATCCCGCGCGCGACAGTGACGTCCGTCGCATTCGCTCAGCGGAGCTGCCACATGTCCACACATCGAGGCGAATGCGAAAACGACTTCAGTCGAGTGTCGATGCAGAGCTCGAGGAACGTCAAGCGGCGCGCTTACGCGATGCCGAGGCTGGTCACCGCGATGGCGTCCCCTTGACGCGCCCCGCGTCAAACGTCACCGCGACGGCGTCCCCTTGACGCGCCCCGCGTCAAACGTCTCTGCGACAGCGTCCCCGCGTGACGCGCCCCGCGACGGCATCCCCGCGACGGCGTCCCCGCGACGGCGTCCCCTTGACGCGCCCCGCGTCAAACGTCTCTGCGACAGCGTCCCCGCGTGACGCGCCCCGCAACGGCGTCCCCGAGTAGCCGTGGCCACGACGTGCATGACCAATTCCCACACATGAGCGAGGGGACTCGAACGATCGAGTTACCGATGCACGCGTGACCAAGAACGCGCCTGCCGTCGTTTCTCGAGGGAAATCCCTATTGTCGGCCTCGTATCGATCGGCGCTAACGTCCGTGCGCCTAGAGCATGGCGCCGAACAGTTCCCGGAAGTCGTCCTCGTAACGGGTCATGCTCATCCCGGCCAGGCCAATTCGGAAGGAAATCGTGACGTCGTCACCCCAAGGCCACCAAAGTCCATAGGCCATGAGACTTTCGCTCGGCTCCGTCGCAACGAGGATTCTGATCTTGGCGGAGACCTCCCACCTGATCGGCAATGTCCTGAATGGTCTCCGTTGCCGTGCGAAGGCTCCGTGCGGTCCATTGAAACTTGAATGTCTTTGCAACCGCGGCGCGTGCGTCCGCTTCGAGGTCGGCGGAGAAGCTCGAGGCCACGCAATTTAGGCGAGAATCCCAACTGAATCCACCCCCGGGCCAGCTCTTGCGGAACGCCGTCAGTCCCTGAAATAACGTCTCGGCCACCGTGCCTTGCGGAATGCTCACGGCGCAGACGATAGCTTAGGGTGCGTCGTTGCAACACCGGCGAGTCGACGGAAATCGCCAAATGGTCACCGGACCGAATTGTCGACAGTGCCCGTTGCCGTGGCCGGCCGTAAATCCAATTCTCGACCCCAGGCTCGAGGGGAGTATCTTGGTCTTCCGGTGCTTCCCGATCCGCGCAGAACGAACGAAGTCTTGGAATCCGATCCCTCGAAGTCCGACGTCGCCGTTCCGGGTAGCGGCGAGAACGTGCAGCAATCTGCGTCCCAGACGGATGCCGATGGCAACGTTGGCGACAGCAGCGACCGACGGGAGGCGTCCGCAGCCGCAGATCCCCCGGACTCGTTACGGGGCGCCGCCTCTGACTCGCACTCCAATGCGACGACGATCGCTGCACCTGCCGTGCCCCAGAATGAGTGCGCTCTCATCGGACATACCATCGGAGACCGTTATCGCGTCGTTGAACTCCTCGGACGGGGCGGAATGGGGGCGGTCTATCGCGCCGACCACATTCACATCAAGAAGTCCTTTGCCTTCAAGGTGCTTCATCCGGAACTCACTCATCACTCCGAAGCCGTGAAACGCTTCGAGAGGGAGGCCATTGCCGCTGCCCGCATCGACCACCCCAACGTTGCCACGGCAATCGACTTCGGAAATCTGCCCACAGGGGAGTTTTATCTCGTCCTCAACTACGTCCAAGGTCACAGTCTTCGCGAACTCTTGGACCGCGAACACGCCCTCTCCGAGGCGCGTACGGTGCGCATCGCGCGACAAATCGCGTCTGCACTCGCCGCGGCGCACGGCGCGAACATCGTGCATCGCGATCTCAAGCCGGACAACGTAATGCTCGTCGATGGGTCGAACGAGCCCGACTTCGTAAAGGTGCTCGACTTCGGAATTGCGAAGATCCGCTCGGACGAGCTATCGGACGAACCTGCAATCACCCGTTTCGGCACCGTCTTCGGCACGCCCGAATACATGTCTCCAGAGCAAGCCTTGGGGCAGACGGTGGATGCGCGCAGCAATCTCTACTCTCTCGGCATCATGATGTACGAAATGCTCGCAGGCGTGACGCCGTTCGCCGATGAGCAACTCGTGACGGTCTTGTCACGGCACATGACGGAAACGCCTGCGGCACTCGATCGAATCGCTCCCGAACTCTGGGCCATCATCGAGCGGCTGCTCGCGAAGCGTCCCGAGGGGCGACCAAACAGTGCCGAAGACGTGATTCAGGCGATCGATGCCCTTCCGCTCACGTTGCTTGGAGTAGCGCTCGGCCGTGGCAGTCGAGGCAGCCTCGCCAGCGGGTCCTTTTCGGCGCTCGAGACAACGGACACGATCCTCGCCGTCGACGGCACGACAATCGGTTCGTCCATCCTCGGCCGGGAACTCATGCGCTCCCAAGGTGCACTGGGAGCCCAACCATTCTCCTTGCCGCCGTGGCTCAAGCAGCAAGTGACGGTGGCAGGAAAGCCGCTGCCCTGGGTGCTCATCGCATTTGCCTCCGGTCTGGTCCTCGCGACGGTGGCGCTCACCTTGGCATTGGGCTCGGTGTTCTCTGAGTCCGACGACACCGCTACGACGACCAACTCCGCGCAAGCCGATCGCGCGGCGATTCGGAGCGAACAAGAACGACGCATTGCCGAGTGGTCGAGACTCGCGGCGTTGGGCGACGTGGAAGCGCTCAAAGCTCTCGAAGCACGACCCGAACCCGCCCGCGCGGCGTCGGAATGGGCCGCCATCGGTGCCGGCCGGATGCACGCCAAACGATACGTCGATGCCACCACGGCCTACGAACGAGCGCTCACCCTCGACGCGCGAACCACGGCGACGCCGCAGACGGTTTCTGACCTTTACGATGCCGCCCAGCAACCCGAATCGAGCGAAGCCGCCCTCGCAATTGCACTCAAATATCTCGGCAGCCGTGGAGCAGACCTCGTTTATGCCATTTATGACGGCGTGCTCGCGGCAAAGCTCCCCAAACTGGACCGGAAGAAGCTCCGCGCGATGCTGGAGTCCAAAGAGCTCGAGCAGCAGGCATCCGATGCGTTGAAAGCGCAGCTTTCTCTCGATAGTGCAAAGTCCTGTCAAGAGTATCGAGCGCTACTGCCGCAAATCAAAACCCACGGAGACACTCGAGCGCTCAAACAGCTGCGAAAGCTGACCTATGCGCGCGGCTGCGGGCTGCTCGGACTCGGAGACTGTTACGGATGCTTGCGCTCCAGTCGAGCCCTGGCGGATGCGCTGGAAGCTGCAAAATCGCGACCGGCTCCTACGTTCTGACCTCGACCGCGCACATTCGCCCAACTGACTTCGACCGCATACACTCGCCCAACTGACCTCGACCGCGCACATTCGCCCAACTGACTTCGACCGCGCGCTCCGCCGTCGACGAACGCTCTCGGTGGGTGTCGCACCCATGCAGGTCGAGTCCCCAGCTCGAGCAAACGCGAGGACCAATTGTCCGATGCCGCGCAGTCAAACTGCCCCCATCGGGACACCCCGGACGGCCGGAACCTTCGTCCAATCCAGGATGACGAACGCCGGAAGCTTCGCTAGGCTGTGACAATCATGAGTGACACGATCTTTTCAAAGATCATCCGCGGCGAGATCCCTTGCCATCGAGTGTACGAAGATACTTTGGTGCTCGCGTTCCTCGATATTGCGCCGCTCGCTCCGGGACACACCCTGGTCATTCCCAAGGAACCGGCGGCGACGCTGGACCAACTGAGTGACGAGTCGGCTGCTGCGATCGGTCGCGTGCTGCCGCGAATCTGTCGGGCAGTCATGCAAGCGACGGGAACGGCTGCTTATAACGTGCTCCAAAACAACGGCACAATTGCCCACCAGGCAGTGCCGCACGTTCATTTTCACGTCATCCCCCGCCCATCCGAATTGAAGGGGCTCGGTGTGCGGTGGCCCGCAGGAAAGCTCGAAGCCGAAGCCGGGCAACAGTTGGCCCGACGCATCGGGGAGCTTCTCCGCGCGTGAGCCAATCTCTCCGTTTCGGTAGCGGCACGGCCATGATTTTGCTTTTGTTGGCCTGCCAGTCGCGGTCGACGGGAGGAACGCACGTCGCGTCGGCATCGGACCACCTCCCCGCGCGCTCGGACGTTGGAGCAGACGTCGACTTCGGCGCAGCCCGAAACGAGACCGGAGATCCCGAACTCGCCGCCGCCGCTTCCGACGGGGCCACGATTTACGACGCCGACGGCGAAGAACTCGATGAAGGCGACGGGGAAAACGATCCGAGTGACGCCGCTCACGGGCAAGGCGAAGCCTCCCTCGAGCACGGTCGCGCCCACCGGGCCAGTGTCTCCGGCACATCCACATCGCACCCCCTCGACGCATTCACCGAAGCGGACCTCAAACGGAAACTGGAGGAAGCCCCCCGTTCTCTCGGGTCAGTTTCCTTGGGTCGCCCGAACGGCGGCGCGCTATTCAACGCCGTGCCCATGCCAGAAGACTCGGCTTGGACACTCGTCGATCCGCGACATGCCTTCGGAACCGAGGAAACGGTAGGCGCACTCAGTTTCGCCTTGAGAGCGGTTTTCCAGCGATTTCCAGGGACCGCTCCGGTTCCCATCGGGCATTTGAGCGCCAAAGACGGGGGATACCTCCGTCCGCATCGGAGTCACCAATCCGGAAGGGACGTCGATCTGGGGTTCTATTTCCGCGAAGGCGCCAAAAGCTGGTACGCACGCGCGACGCCCGAAACGCTCGATCTCGAGCGAACCGTGTTCCTTCTTCGCATCCTTCTCGACGAAACCGACATCGAGATGGTGCTCATCGATCAGAGTCTGCACGAGCCCCTCCGCAACTATGCCGAGACTCACGGTGTCGACCAGGCCCAAGTCAACGCCCTTTTCCGTCCCCATGGCGGCCTGCCCCCCATCGTAAGGCACGCACCGGGGCACGCTACGCATCTGCACCTCCGATTCCGTAACCCCGTGGCCCAACGCTCGGGCGCTCGCTTGGCGTCCTTGCTCGCGTCAAAGCGTCTCGTCGCGGTGCCACCGAAAATGCTGGTGCACGTGGCACGCTCGGGAGACACCCTCGCCAAACTGGCAGCGCGCTTTCACACGACCATGCATGCGATTCGTGTTCAAAACCAAATGTCGAGCACGGCACTGGTCGCGGGACGCACCTATCGGATCCCCGTGACGGGCCATGACCGAGACGCATCGACGAAATCCACGGCCTCTGCCAGCGTCAGAGGCACCGCAAAGAAGTAACTTTCGATGTGAAGCACCATGATGCCCGACGCGAGCTTCACGGGCGAGGCTGACGAAAACACCAGATGGGGTCACCGCCGCTGGCGTCACTCGACGCGGCCACGAGCTCCCACCCTCGAGCCCCCGCAGCATTGGCCTTGCGATTAATCCCCTCACTGTCGCCCTCCCGAAAGCAGAAATAAGCCCAACGCTGCTCCACGACGTAGGATGCGTTGGCCTCGGGCAACACGAAGCGCGTCGCCCCCGCGACGCAGCCGACGATGAACGCGAGCGAAATACTGAGGCCGAGCAGAAACCCTTTCATCGCTTGATCGTTATGCCTCGTCCGAGCCACAGGTAAAGCAACGTCGCATCGATCGCCAACAAAGGTGGGACAGCAGGCCCGCTTTGCGGACACTGTGAGGTTTCCGAGCGTGAACCCTCGACCAGCGTCCGGCACTCGCTAGGATTGTCGTCATGACCGACCACCTCGAGGATGCGTGTGGCATCACCGCCTTGCTCGGTCCCACCAATACGGGCAAAACCCATCGGGCCCTCGAACGCATGCTGGAACATGCGTCAGGCATGATTGGGCTCCCGCTGCGACTACTGGCCCGTGAGGTCTACGATTGACTCACGACCAAGGTTGGAGAACGTGCCGTTGCGCTCATCACGGGGGAGGAGAAGCGGGTCCCGACGAATCCTTCGTACTGGGTGTGCACGGTGGAAGCGATGCCGATGGACATCGAGGTCGACTTCGTTGCCATCGACGAGATTCAGCTGAGTGCTCATCCCGAACGAGGACACGTCTTCACCGATCGGCTACTCAACGCCAGGGGACGACGAGAGACATGGTTCCTCGGCTCGGAGACCGTTCGACGCCTCATCGAGTGCCTCGTCCCGACGGCACGAATCAAGAGGCACCCTCGGCTGTCACAGCTTCGTGGGATCTCGCCGGTCAGTCTCAATGCGCTCCCAAAGCGTTCTGCCGTGGTCGCGTTCTCCGCGCAACGTGTCTACGAGCTGGGGGAGCGGATCCGTCGTAGGCACGGTGGCGCTGCGCTCGTTCTCGGCGCTCTCTCGCCGCGCACACGCAACGCGCAAGTCGCACTCTATCAATCCGGTGAGGTGGACTACCTCGTTGCCACCGATGCCATTGGCATGGGGTTGAATCTCGACATTACCAACGTGATCTTCGCAGACGTGACGAAGTTCGACGGCAGAGAGCACCGCCCGTTGGAATTGCCCGAGCTCGCGCAAATTGCCGGTCGCGCTGGGCGCTATCTCAACGACGGCAAATTCGGCGTGCTCGCGCCGCAGCCCCCATTCCCCCAGAAGGTACTCGCGGCTCTCGAACTCCACCGGTTTCCCCCCGAACAACGCCTCTATTTTCGGAATAGCGACCTCGATATGACGAGCCTCGACGCTCTGGTCGCTTCGCTTGCTTCCCCTCCCCGTCGTCGCGAGCTCCGTCCGATTGCGCCGGCCGAAGACCATCGAGCGCTGCTTGCGCTGGCGAATCAATCGGAGATCCGCCGCATCGCAACGACCCCTGACCGTATCGCCCTTTTGTGGGAGGTCTGTCAAATACCGGATTATCGCCAGCTGCTGTTCGAACTCCACCTCCGGCTACTCGAAGAAACGTATTTGCAACTCACCGGTCCTTCCGGGCGACTGGATCCAGCTTGGATCGACGAGCACGTGCGGAGAATCGACCACGTCGAAGGGGACATCGAGACACTCATGGGGCGCATCGCTTCCATTCGAACGTGGAATTACGTCGCCCAGCGAAAGGCCTGGCTCGATAGGGGGCCGGAGTTGGGCCGTCGCGCGCGGGAAATCGAAGATCGGCTGAGCGACGCCCTTCATCAAGCGCTCCTCGTGCGGTTCGTCGAACGGCGCCGAACCCACACCCATCTCGCGCCACTTCCGAAGGTGGGGAACAAGGCACATCCCTTCGCTCAATTGCTCTTGCTGCAATCCGAGAATCGCGTCCCGGGTGCGACCATCGACGACGAATCATCCATCGAAGCGCTCGTGGAGGCGTCCCACGAGGAATTCTCGATGGATGTTCTTGGCAGGATTCTCTACCGTGATCGCACCGTCGGTACACTCTCAAGTGGCGTGGATCTACTTCACCCCGAGGTCAAGGTACGGCTCGAACCCGATCCAGGTAAGGGTGCGCATGCACGCGTGCAGCGACGGCTGACCGCCTACACGCGTGACGGCATTTCCCAACTCTTACAACCATTGCGAGCCCGAGCGACCGAGCAGTTCACAGGTGCCGCCCGCGGACTCGTCTATCAGCTGGAACAGGGCCTCGGGACCGTGGCGAAGGAAACCTGTCGCGAGCAATTGAGCGAGCTAAGTGCAAGAGATCGACAATTGTTCGCAAGCCTCGGTCTACGCATTGGTTCGAGCCATCTGTACTTCCGAAAGCTCCTTGCCCCCGATCAGCTCCGCCACCGGCTTGCCCTCGCAAACGCGTATTTCCCGCATCACGGTCTGTCCCTCGAACGACTGCTCGAGTGCAAGAGCATCGCGCATACCGGATCGATGGCTAATCTCGCATTTTCGAGCGCGATCGGGTTCGTGCTTCAGGGCCCTCTTTGGATCCGTGTGGACGTACACGACAGGCTGAGCGCCGAATTGCTGGGGCATGCCCGAGCAGGCGAGTTCTTGCCTCCGAGAGATCTCTCGGCTCGCCTCGAATGCGATGAAAGCGTCCTTCCGGATCTCCTCGTGAGCTTGGGCTTCACGCGTCGTCCCAAAGGGCGCTTCGCACTGCCATCCGCACGCGCGAAACACCGAAGCCGACCGCGTCGCCCTCGCCCCTCTCAATCTGACACGACGACGTCACCTCACGGCACGACGTCACCTTACGACACGACGTCACCTCACGGCACGACGTCACCTTACGACACGACGTCACCTTACGACACGACGTCACCTCACGGCACGACGTCACCTCACGGCACGACGTCACCTCACGGCACGACGTCACCTCACGGCACGACGTCACCTCACGACACGCCAGCAAGTCGGACCAGTCTCGACGAGCGCCCCGAGTCTTAGTCCTACCTCGAATCGAGCGGCCCGGCGCGTGGAAAAGCGGCGGAGCGCAAGGTGCGATTTCATCACCTCGAATTGCGCTCCGCCATCTGCATCTTGCTCGCGTTGTCCCTTGGCGCGGGATCACTCCCCTGTCGATGACAGTGAGGACTCCACACCGTCGTCCGCCACGTCGAGGCCGAAGATGAGGCTCTTTCGGGTCCCGCCGGGCTCGCCAACAGTAGAACTCTCTGCTGCGCGCAAACGCTCCTTGAGATTCGAACGCAAATCGGTCGATAGCCTCGAGGTCCAGGCCATCGCCTCCGACGTACACGGTGAGCGAGGGCAAACCGATGTGCTCGGCGACTTTTCCGAACTGCGCCTCGGAGATTTTGCACGGCATGCACTCGTGAGGCCCAACGACGACCACTCCGTCGATTTCACCCGCTTCGTACTCGTGAACCGGTCCCCCGACGGTCAAGACGGCTTCGCCCGTGAGAGCGGGGCTGACATACCGTTCGCCGGCAACGAGGACGTCCTCGACCTTCGTTCGTTGTGGCCAGTCGAGCTCACGTCGGCAGATCTCGTGCAGAACTCTCGATGTCACCCGCTGCACCAGCCCGGTGAGTCCGGTGGTCATCGGATTGTCCAAGCTCGTTGCCTGTCGGGACATGAGTCGACGCTCACTCGTCAGATTCGAATACTCGAGCCACTCCACGAAGGGTGCCATGTGCACAAGTAAGCCGCGCTCTTCGAGCCGCTCGACGAGGTGGTCGTTCGCGAATGGATTGAGTCGAACGTAAATCTCACCGACGATCGCAACCGTGGGCACTCGCGACGAGCCCGCCGACGTATCCTTGCGCATTGCGCTACGGAACTCGCGCGCGGCACGAGCAAGCATTTCACGCATGCCCCACATCTTGCCCGTCAGCTCGCCGACGATCTTGAAAGCCGAACAGGGGGACGCGGCAGCTTGAAGGGCCACGGTCTCGTCGAAGTACTTGCGATACAGCGCCTCGGCGAGACCTTCGGTCCGCTCGACGGGCTTGACGTGAAGACGCATCGCCTGCAGCAAGTCGTGAACGAGAAAACCGATCCGACAACCGCGCCGTGAAGTCTGGAGTCGTTCCCGCGAAGTAGTCCGTGTCCTCGGGCGAGATGATGCGTACGCGCTCAGCAAGGCCCAAGCGCTCGAGAGTGATCTTATGCAGCGAATTGTAAACCCCGAAGCGACACGGTCCCTTCGCCGTAGGCATGAAGAAAGCAAAGGGCTGTTCTCGATTCGCCTCTCGTTCGACGCGGTTCAGCAATGTGCCCAAGGTGAGCATCATCGGGACACATTCCTTGCCCGAGGTGTATCGGCGGCCGGTCCGCACGTCCTCGCGATCGGAAAACGGCATGGCCTCGGCGCGAATTCCCTCACTCCGCAACGCCGCCGCTGCGATTTCCGCCTGCGGTCCCATTCTGGGCAGGAGAACGATGTCTCCGCGCTCCTTTGCTTCCTTCCACGACCACGAACGGCTCTCGATCTGAGCGAAGTCGTTTCGGCGCGTCGCGATGGAAGCACGACTCTTCCGGTCCGTGTCCACACAATAGAGAAACGCCTCCAAGCGCGTTTTGGTGCCCGCATCACCGGAATGCCCGTCCGTCTCGATGACGGCAAAGGGCTTGTTCTCCATGGTGTACGCGTAGAAGTGGAGCGTGAAGCTATCGGGACCGCAAGCGTAGTTGCTACAAAAGACGCTGTAGAGGTCTTCCGAACGCCGAACGTACTCAGCCGCACGAAGATTGCGCTGTGTGTGACTCCAGTATTGGCGCGAATAGACTGGGGTCTGCGGATCGACTGGAAGGCAGTCGACCGGGATCGCCAATGCGCCGAGACTACGAAGTAGATTCGGGACGTTCGAGTTCAGCACGTCGTTATAAATCGTGTATGGCCGGCCAAGCACCGCAACGGGAACGATGTCGTGCTGACGACAATAATCGAGCGCGGATTCGCCTAAGCGCAGGCAGTCGGCTTCGAACTGCTCCTGAGCCGCGATCGCTTTCGTCCAGGCCGAGGGGAAGCGCTCGACTTGACCCAAGCTTTGCGCGAGGATCTCGAAGGATTGTCGGAGCCGCGCACCACGATAACCGTCGGCATCGAAATCGATGACGGGTTTGAGCACCGTACTCTTCGACGAGTCGAGTAGGGCGGAAACGACGTCGGCACTGCCGATGACCATCGGACACAGCGTTCCGTGCTCCTCCCCCGCAACTCGAGGTAGCCCACGGAATATCGGTAGGAGAAGGAAGTCTGGGTTTTCGTCGGCAAGCTCGAAATAGGCGCCATGAATCAATTGCATCGGCGCGCAATACGGAATCGTCGCGCCTTCGATGCCGCGATGGAGGGTGTGACCACCAGAGCCGCGAAGGATCGCAGCTTGAAGCCCAACTCGGCGAGCAACGTGGCAAACAAGGGGGCAAATCCCTTGAACCCAAGCTCGTCCGGAAAGGCGACGACCTTTGCCGTCTCGGTCGTCGGCAAGGTTCCAATCAAATCCTCGAAGAGACCTTCTCTCGCGCGAAACGGGTCGGGCGCGCCGTCAGGCAGCTTACGGCGGGCCGAACCCTTGTCGTAGAGGCTGCAATTGCCACCCCAGAGGAACTTCTGCTCTTTGCCGTCGACCGCCGTCGTCAGACGATTCGATTCGACATTTGTTCCCAGAGCCACCGCATCCCTTCGTCGACTTGCAGACGATGGTCTCTTTGGCGCAAACCGCAGCACCGAGGAACCGTTCGACGGCGAGGGCCGGCAATGTTCGGAGATTCTCGCCTTTTTCATCCCGCGTGAGCAGCGCAATGCCGAGCGCGCCGATGGTACCGGGATTCGGTGGCACGATGACCTGACGCCCCGTTTGACGAGCCACCGCTGCGGCAAGGGCGTCGGAGCTAAAAGGCATTCCCTGACAGAAAATGCGCTGCCCGACCGTTCGCGGGCCTTTGACACGATTCAGGTAATTCTGAATCACCGAATCATAGAGTCCGGCAATGATCGCCTGTCGGGCCTCTCCTGCGGCGATGGCTTCGTCAATGACTTCGGCCATGAACACGGAACAATGCTGACCCAAGGAAATGCCGTGTTCTGCCTCGATCGCCTCGTTCGCGAGTTCGACCACGGTGAGACCATCGTCTCCGAATTTCGCTCCCCTGCTCTGCAATGAACGAACCCGTGCCGGCGCTGCAGGCTTCGTTCATCGCGGCATCGACGACGCGCCCATGATCCAAGCGGATGTACTTGGCATCCTGGCCACCAATCTCGAAGATGGTGTCGACATCTGGATCGATTGCCGTCGCTCCTCTCGCGTGAGCTGCAATTTCGTTGAGAACGAACACGCGTTCGTCACCGTAACAAGTCCGTAAGAGCGTTCCGACAATCTCCCGACCCGAACCGGTAACGCCAACGCCGAACAGACGGCAGCGATCCCCTTGCTGCTCGAGGAATCGCCGAAAGAGCCGCTGCGCCGCCTGCACCGGCGCACCTTCCGTGTTGAGATAGGTCTCCCAGAATGCAGATCCGTCGCGAACGTCGATCGCCACCACCTTGGATCCCGTCGAGCCGATATCCAAGCCAAGGAAACAGTCTCGTTCCGCAGAAAGCCCCAAGCTTTGTACCTTCGGCATCCGCTTGACGAGCGAGAGCGTCGCGCGAAGCCCTGGCACGTGCTCGAGCCCCGCATGGCTTGCCCGATTGATCAATGCCTCCACACCGCGCTCGGAGCGCAGCGCGAGAGGCTCTTCGAGAGCCACGAGCGCAGCACCGATAGCCTCGAGGCATTCGTCTTCGGGGCGTGCGGGAAGGAGTGACATGTCCCTCGCCGCCAGCCATTCCCCAACCTTGCGACGAATGCGCCGAGAGCGGGTCACACCGCCCAATAGCAGCACCTCTGGAGGCGCCTGTCGCGGTCGAACGAGAGACGAAAACGTTTTCGCAGACCGCATCGTAGAGCCCGGCCAAAATTCGCCGTTTGTCCTCACCTTTGTTCGCCAGGTGAGTCATGTCGGTCTTCAAAATGACGGGACATCGACCCGAAAGGGCACATGGGTCGGTGACGTCCTCGCACAGCAGACTCGCCTCCTCGATGCTCAATCCGAAGCGCTCGACCAACTGCGTGAGGAAGTTGCCAGTCCCCTGAGAGCAGCGGGAGTTCTGCTGGAAAATGGTCTTGACCTTTGCCCGACAGCTCGAGGACCGCGAATCCGTGTGCGCCGATCGAGAGCACCGTCATGCGCGCCAGCTCTGGGCGAAGTTCTCGAGCGCCACGACGTAGCGCAGCCTTCGACGGCACCCGATAGGCCCGCACGAGCGAGTGGAGTCGACCAGTCACGGCAACCCGATCGATGTCGCCGAACCCTCCGTCGCAAAGCATCTCTTTCAGAACCCGTTCGGGTTCCTTCTGATGTGCGCGAGAAAGAATCGAACGCACCGACAATTGCCCGGGGCCGGACTCGACCACCGCGAGCTTGATCGATTCAGCACCAATGTCGATTCCCAAGCCGACCGTATTCATGGCCCCTTACTAGCGCATGACACGGGCGTCAGTCACCGCGTCAATTTTGCGTCGCTATACGCCAATTCCAGCAATTCGCGATCCCTGATAGCGGTGTCAGTAATGCTCGCGAAAGTTCGAGTGAATCAACCAAACTCGACGCGTCTGCTAATGCAGATGACTTTCACTTTCCAATTTACAAGCACGCACTTCGCGAGTGGGCAGAACGCGGCCTGGCTCGACGCACCTGCGTCGCTGTCACGACGAGCCGCTCGGAGTGACCTGTCCGTAGAGCGCGAAGCTCGAGTCTGAAATTGGAACCCCTCAATTCCGAAAGACAGCGAGGCGGCGAGCTGAAGCCACATACTTTCTGCCGAGCGGCGACGAGCAAGAGACACGCAATAGCTCGACGAATACCGGATGAGACGCGACAAAACGCTCGCGTGGTCGTCTTCGCACGACGCGAAGAGTCACTCCAATCGATCCGCTCGAGGATGCCGTACCCCGTTCGAGATTTCGCGCCTACGTTCCCCGGGCGAATCGAGATGTGGTACCTTAGCAATGCCGCGAAGAGCTCACGACCTCTCGTCGCGGCGGGAGGGTCACCGTGTCGCGATCGTCATTCATGTTGCTGGCGTGTGTCTGTCTGAGCTGCAGCGCAGCGAACTCCGGGAACAAGGCCGCCTCTGCGTCGGACGCGGACCAATCTTCTCCTTCCGCCTCCGCTGGCACGGAGGGCGAAAACGGCGCAAGCGCCTCCGAGGGCGCGAGCGACGGAGACGAGCAAAAGCTCCCACCTGGCCCGTCCTGCCTCAATCAGCAGGGTGACGTTCAGGAGTGTCTGTCGGACACCGATTGTTGCAAGAACTTCTACTGCGGGATCGATCCCGACGGCAGCACGAGGCAGAAGGTCTGCCTGTTCGGCGGCTGATAGCAACCGCCCGCCAGCGAATGCCGACTCCTCGAGCATTTGTCCTGCCGCACGCGATCACGGCCTCGGGCGTGAACGTCGGGGCAGTTCAGCTGAACCCATCGAGCGGCCCCCACGCCACCCAAACGCGATGCGGCTCTGGTGAACCCATCGAGCGGCCCCACACGCACCCGAACTTGACGTGGCTCTGGTTGTAAACCGTCGAGCACCCACACGCTCGAACCTCAGCGTCGAGGCTGCATTGACACAAGCCACTGCAGCCTCCCGCTGGATTGCCCTATCCCACTTGGCCGCTCACGCCAGACTCAGAGCACGCCCAGCAAACCGAGGGAGACCCCAAAGGAATAGGCGCCCACGTCCGAATTCTCCCCGGGCTGATCATGTCCACCGAACGGAGCAAGGTCGAGGGTTGGGCTGAGCATGAAGCCCCAGTCTGGTCGCGCGAGGAAGACGAAGTTGCCCTCACCACCGATGCCAAGGGCGTGGTCGTCGCCCACGGAGATGTACTCCGGACCGACTCGCGGCCAGAAGTAAATGCTGGTGCTCAAGGGAATGTTGAAGCCGATGCGGGGGTGGAAAATGAAGCCATCGTAGTTCACATCGCTTCGGCTGCCTGAAAAGAAGCCGAGGGCTCCACCCAAACTCAGATCGCGAGAAATGAAGTAGTCAAAGCCGGCTCGAGGCTGGTTGAACTGGAGTGGCTGCGAGAAGGCCCAGCCAATTCCCACAACCGTTCCCGACTTGTCACCGTCGTCACCGACTTGGTTATCCCAGGTGACCTTGGACCAGTGAAAGCCGAACAATCGCTCCGCTGCGAAAACCATCTGGCCCTGGTTTCCAAAGGGAGCACCGTAGACCTGAGCGCTGGCCGAACTGGCCCCCGCAATCAAGGTCAGTGCTAGGGCGATACTGGGCAATTTACGCATTTTTGGCGTCTCCTTATCGACTAACGTGTCTTGCACATCCAAAGGTGCGTCGACTCGCCCTTCATACCACCTGCAAAGCCTCGAAAACCAGACAGGAACTTCCACCACAATCCTGTCAGCCGCCCGGAATTCCACAGTGGGTCGCATAGGTGCGAGGTGACTGGAACCGGGCGCCCCCTGCGCTGACCACCCCGATGGCGAGACCACGCACCTGACGCGACGAGAAGCCCGTTGCACCGACCCATGACATCGAAATTCGGATCTCGAAGGTGCGCGCTCACCGACCTGGATCGTCAACGTGCATCGAATGTCATCGAATCACGCTGCGAAGTTCATCGAAACTCCGCGCCTGTCGCTTTCAGCATCACGATGCGGCGGTCCGCCGGCATTCCGTGATCTTTTGCCTGGTGCTCCGCGGCCGCAGACGAGATCTCACGAATCTCGACCTGGCCCACCGCACGTGCAGTCTTCCCGATCGCGTCCTTGGGAACGAGAAATGCCGGTGCAGTGACGACTCGAAGCGGAGCTCCGCCACCAGCCGGCTCGACGACGGCAAACCACGCGCGACGGTGACCACACATCGCCGTCACTTTGCCCTCGACCAAGACGAGCCCGCCTTGAAAGGCCTCAGGACGTTTCAGAAGCTCCGTGACAGTGACCCCCACCAGTTGGTCCCCAATCGACGCTCCCACCCGAGTAACGACCTCGCCAGTCTTTGGATCGGTGGTGGTTTTCGCACCGTCATCGCGAATGGGTTGGTCGTGCTCGACGAAGCAGCCTTCGTCTCGCGCGTTCTCCTCGGCCTGTGCTCGACCCGCAGAGATTCGATTGACCGCCGATGCGGACGACGCAGAAGACGTCATTTCAACTGAGTCTGCTCGTCGACCGCAAGCTATCGTGGTCACGACGCAACAAACCAGAAAAACGCCCCTCGCCCGACTCAAGCTGACCTCGTTCCGCATTGAGCCCCAGCATAATGGCGACTCTCCGCCCGGCAAGACAAAAACGTTGCCGCTTGATCTCCAACCAATATGAGCGTGAACTGGTGAGTGCGACTGCGCATGCGAGGCACCTACTCATGATGCTCGGACCCCGCTTCACCGAGGCGCTCGGACTCGCCAACGAGCTCCACTCCGGCCAGACTCGAAAGGCCAGTAAGGTCCCTTACCTTTCACACGTGCTCAGCGTTGCCGCGACCGTGCTCGAGTACGGTGGCGACGAAGACGTCGCGATCGCAGCGCTTCTCCACACGACGTCGTTGAAGACTGCGGCGGCATGGCAACGGCCGTGCTCCTCGGGAGCAGATATGGCGAGCGCGTCGCGGCGATCGTCCTTGGGTGCAGCGACACGACGGAATCTCCCAAGCCGCCGTGGCAAATCCGAAAGGAGCGCTACCCTCGCCCATCTTCCGGAGGCATCGCCAGAAGTCTTGCTCGTGTCGGCCGCCGACAAATTGCACAATCTCCAGAGCCTGCTGAAGAAGAAGAGCGCCGAATGGGGCCTGCACTTCGGGCTTCTTCGGGCGGGCCGCGTAAGGCACCCTCTCGTACTACCAACAGTTGCTACAGGTGTTTCGACGCGCGGCTCTCCCCGCCGAACTCGTGGCATTAACTCGAGCCCTTGGTGGAGAACCTACGAGCCCGAATCGAAGCACAACGGTCGCTTCCCCGCGACATCGGGGTCCTGCTCCGGCCCCGGATGCACACTGCGAATCCAGAAATTGAACTCCGGCTAACCGCGAAGCGTGGCGCCAAGTGACGACCTGCCACCTACAGCGGGCCGGGTTTCGCTCCTGAGCGTAGGAACCGCACGAATCATTCATTCGGAATTGAAATAGAGAGCGCTGGACTATCCGATCCTAACCAACCGGAATCCGTGAACTTGAATAAGTGGCACGAAGCATGCTAGGCGGAGGGCGTCGCCGTGAATGGAACTATCCGCAGCCGCCACCTCGTGACCCACGCACCGCTCATCGTGCGGTTGTTTGGTTTACGGGCGTATTGCGATGTGTGGCTTGCGTCATCCGCAAGCCGGGAAGGGCCCACCTTCTTGCAGCGCCATCGGCGATTCGCTAATGAATTGAGACGGATGGCAGCAGGTGCCCAGTGGCTTCCTTGCGCGCAAGCCACTGGGAAGTGGTGCCCTTGTTCAAGGTCGGTCCCAGTCGTCTTGACTGCTGCCGGACTGCAATTTGCCCGAGCGTCACATAAAGCATGCCGAAACCGGCAACGGAGGTCAGCCTATACTGTGCCTCGCTCGTGCCGGTCCTCACCCTCCAACTCGACGCACAGCACCACCCCGACACGCGTAAATCTGCGCGTGCGACGGCATCTGCCCCAACTGCGTGCGCCTGATCGGGGGCCCCAGGTCGTGAACACAGCAAAAAGAAAAGCCAAGGGCGCGGGCCGCGACGAGAGAGTGTGCAAGGTCGCCCACCGGATCGGCTCACCCTCAAGGAACGACTCTGACGAGCCCGCCCCACCCACGCTCGCGAACGAGACGCAGCCAGAGCCCATTCTCCGCGAGGAGTACGCAACCGCTCTCGATAGACTCGTCGACGCCCGCCGACTCTCAGAACGCTGACAGCATTGGCAGACGCCGTCAGCACTCTCAACGCCGACGCGCCGACGCATTCATCGGAATGTCGCACCCCGTTGCTGCGAAAAAAGACGACGGGATTCAGCCAAGCCAAGCTAAAGGCCAACCGCGCCGGCAGAAGTGTTCCGGGTGGGCAGTCTTAACGACCCCAACGGCCGAAGGTGCAGTCGCCATCGCCACTACTTGGAGCTGACTCCAGCGCCAACCCCCACCTGATTACCCTTCGGGAGAAACCGGGCGCCCGCACAGCATCGAGCTCTCGGCATCGACGATCCGCGACGTGGAAGACGCCGTTCGTAACGGGGGCCGCTTCGTGACGCCACGGAGCGACGAGAGCACGAGGCTGCAAACTCCTCCAAGCGCAAGCCGCAAGCACTTGGCAGTCGGTGGGTCACGGTGGCCTTGGCGATGAGCTCAACAACCTTTTCACTGGCACGATGAGCTTCGCCGCGGCCGAGAATCAAGGGGGAATCGGCAGGCCATGCCAGTCTGCTCAGTTCGCGGAAAGCATCGTCGATAACACCCGCCGAGCGTCAGACCTCGTTCGGACGACTGCTCGCCCTTGCTCGCGAGCGACCACGAGAAATGCTCGTTGACGTGCATCACCTAGTCGAAGAAATTTCCGCTAACGCCCGGAGCCTGATGAGCACCGTCACCTTGTCGGCGCAGCTCGACGCGCCCGACGCGTTCGTGCGGGTGATGCGCAGGCCTTGCGCGATAGCCTCGTACCTGGTAACCAATGCGCGAGAATCGATGCCCGCGGGCGGAGCCGTGGGCTTGCACACGGAGACGCTTGAAGGACCTCGGAGTTCGCAAAGCTGCTCCATGTTTCCCATTCGCCCGGCAGAACGCTACCTACGTATCGAGGTCACGGATACGGGCGTCGGGATTCGCCGGCGAATCTCCCTCATATCTTCGGAAACGTTCTCGACCACGAAGCGCGAGGGAACATTTCCGGGTCGGCTCTCATGCTTGTTCGACGACCGCATGAGGACCCTACGGCCGCACGCTCGAGGTGGCAGAGCGTGCCGGATTGGCGGTACACGAATCGCATGAACTCGCCCCAACAGAGCCAGCATCCGCCTCGAATGCGATGAAGCCATCAGCTCGTAGGTCGCGCTGCCTTCTCCTGGCCGACGACGAACCGACCCTCCGCCAGCCGAAGCGGCGCTACTGAGAAAGCTGGGATACGACGTTTGCCTGGCAGAAGATGGCGACGGGCTGTGGAAATTCATCCAACGATTCCCCTGGGCTTTCATTCCGCTTCTCCTCATCATGATGCCGAAACTGAACGGCCGAGAGACACTCAAGGCGCTTCGACGCATCAATCCCCGGGTCAAGGCTCTAGGACCCCCTTGGCCTTCGGTCTGAGTAGCGACGATCCTTCGGCCGAGGACGGTGTCGAGGGGTGGATCGGAAGCCCTTCACGGCAGCGACCTTGTCCCCAACGGATTCCTCGGAGGTGCTCGAGGTCGACGAAATTGACAAGTTCGACGGTTCCCAGAGGGGCACACCGAGTTGGACCCAGCGGACGAAAAATCGTCCGTTCGTTACAGTCCGAATCCATCAAACGTGGGGGATGCCACATCTCCGCCGTGCACGAAGCGCCCCTAGTCGTTCCCACCTACGCCGTCATCCCTTTTGCGTTAGGTGCTGTTCGGATTCTATCGTGTTTCCCTATTAACCTTAGCAATACGGAAATTAATGAAGCAGGACTATATAACAT